>NVVT01000031.1 GCA_002733465.1 Kangiella sp. | reverse complement strand
GTTATTTAAGGATGAGGCGCCACCGTCAAAACGCCCAAAACCACCATTAAGCCAACTAGATTGAGCATTTGTATTTGATTGGGAAACAGCTACAAACCCAAAAATATCGATAATATTCTCTGATTCATCAAATTCTTCCGCTGATACTATCGGCGGGAAAAGCACACTAAATGTGAAAAAGTAAAATAAAAACAATCTCGGTAATTTCATAAAAGTTCTTTATTATTAGTCGTATAGGGTATTTAGCCACTAATGACGTATTAGTTAATGTAATGTTTCTAATAATCTAAAAGATTATTGGAGTTTAAAAGGCGCTAGTCTAATTCTAGCGCAATATTGATAAAAGTAGAGGATTTTACTTGAATAATTTATTTGAGAAAAACAACTGTAAAGTGCTCACGGTAATTCACAAGCGACTATAGCGGTTAGTCTAATTGAGGGTAATATAGCGTTGGTATCAATTATTACATTTAGGAACACAAAATATAAAATCGTTGTAGTATAGACAACAAAGGTTGTGTGGTGATTTATATCAAGTCTATTAGTTAGTAACTCGCTATACTTACTTGAACTTAGCTTTGTTGATTCAACAGAAAAAATAAGCTTACTTTGAAATAAAAGGTCAATATATTCGGGAGAGTCTGAATGAAAAAACTATTCGCAATGTTTTTTTGCTTTGTAACGTTAAATGGTTATGCGGAAGAACATCAGCTAGAAAAATTAATTAGTCAGAATAGAGAGACAGCCAAACTGTATGGCTCACAACTTAAACAAAAACTTTCTCAAGCAATGAAAAAAGGCGGGCCTCTTTTAGCGGTTGAGGTGTKKMMMAWKCAASCRSMWRAWWTAKCKKMTYTGATGNSYTSRAAWGKKRWKKYSKRWMSMACKMWCTWMAWKGMARTRTSKYWWTMGSMAKAMKKYTMCYGATAAATGGGARACAGATGTTTTARAKAAATTTAATARRCTTCAAAAAGAAGGTGTTAATCCGAAGGGGATGGAGTTTTATGAAGTCGTTAATGAAGATGGGCAGGAATATTTTCGGCATATGAAAGCAATACCTACCGGGGGTATTTGCTTAGCTTGCCACGGTAAAACTATAGCGCCAAACCTGATAAGTAAATTGGATGAACTTTATCCCGATGATAAAGCCAGAGGATATAGTGTAGGACAAATACGAGGAGCATTTACTTTTAAAACGAAATTATAATAAGTCCCTGTGATAAACCATTGCGAATTAATAAAATATTTGAATTTATAGTATGAGCTTAATAAAACTTTTACATAAACCTGGTCTTATTGTGATGAGAGGAGCTTTAGAGCAGGTTAATGAACATTGTCATCATGTTTTACAGGTTGTATTTAATCTATCTTCTCAATCCAACAAAAATACTGCTTATTTTTCTGTCGATAGTAATGAACTAAACTGTGCAGGTGTAATTATTGCTCCCGACACAGTGCATAGGGTTGAAGCTGTAAGTTGTTTGATTTTTTTAATTGAAGCAGAGAGTCACTTGGCTAAAAGGTTAGCTAAACGGTATTTGGATAACAATAATTTTCATTGTCTATCTAAAGAAATCATCGCCCCGTTAATTCCTAACAAATTGAATATGGATTTCACTTGGGAATTTGTAGAAGTTTTTTTAAAATTGCTAGACGTTAGCACTTGTATGGGAAGGCAGTTACAACCGAGACTACAAAAAATAATAGAATGGTTTGATGAAATTGATCTCAAAGGGATTTGGCAAGAGGTTAGCCTTTCTAAAGCTTTAGACATCGTGCATTTATCTGAAAGTCGTTTTTTACATCTATTTGTTGAGGAATTTGAAATCACGTGGCGACGATACATCTTATGGCGTCGTTTACTAGCATCCATTAAGTATGCACTTAGTGGCCAGTCGTTAACCGTTAGCGCACAGCATGCTGGGTTTTCTGACTCGGCTCATTTGTCGCGAGTATTTAAAGAAATGTTTGGTATGACACCCAGTTCAATCATTTCTAAAATTCAATCAGAGCAGATAAACCAGCCTGCTAGATAAATCAGGCTGCTAGATAAATCAGGCTGTTAGATAAATCAGGCTGTTAGATATGTTAGCCAGTTTATTCAAGTTTATTTAATTCATTAGGTTTAATCTAGTGCCAACGAAACTAAACAGGATTAAACAACATGAATGATGCTAAATATTTAGAAGCTACAAAGATAATAGATTTCAACGAACCGTCTATAGAAAAACTAGTAACTGAAAGAAAATGGGAGCGCCTATCTGACTACGAAAAAATTGGAAAAGCCTATCATTTTGTTAAAGATGAAATTCTATTTGGCTACAATGCTGAAGATAACTTGACCGCTAGTCGCGTATTAAAAGATGGATATGGTCAATGTAATACAAAAGGGAATTTAATTATGGCGTTATTTAGAAAGCTAAATATACCCTGTAGATTACATGGTTTTACGATTGATAAACCTTTGCAAAAGGGAGCGATACCAAGCTATTTATATTTTTTCACACCAGCTAATATTATTCACAGTTGGGTAGAGGTTTACTTTCAAGGTGAATGGATAAATCTTGAAGGTTTTATAATCGACCCGAAATTACTAAAATCAGTTCAATTAAAGCATAATAACTCGAAAGGAACCTTCTCTGGATTTGGGATTGCAACAAAATGTCTGGCTGAGCCAAATGTAGATTGGCAAGGCAAGAGTACCTATATCCAAAAGGAAGGCATTAATAATGACTTTGGTGTTTACGATAACCCTGATCAGTTTTATAAATTTTATGGTACAAACCTCTCAGGTATTAGAGGTTTATTATATCGATACATACTTCGTCATTTGATTAATTTGAATGTAAGAATGATTAGGAGAAAATTTACTCAAAGCTTAAATTAATTACACTTTGAGTAGCGGAAGTTAGGGTTATATATTAAAAATCATTGTGCGAAGGCTATTTCACTTAAGTTATTTCATTAACTCCATGTCAATAGCTGATGCGGCTCTCTGCGCAGAACGAGAAGTGAGTTTAGCAACATAAGCTTCAAATTCTGGACGTTTATCAATGGTTCCAAACATCA
The DNA here is from genome assembly GCA_002733465.1 of Kangiella sp. Taxonomy (GTDB): domain Bacteria; phylum Pseudomonadota; class Gammaproteobacteria; order Enterobacterales; family Kangiellaceae. The sequence goes on along the minus strand of NVVT01000031.1, from coordinate 9,805 downwards.
TTCCCCACATCACATGAGAGCCAACATAAACGTCAGCCGCCGAGAATTGTTCACCAGCTATGTAGTCATTTGCAAGAATAGCGCTGGATAAAACATCTAGCACTTTTTCATAACTTCCATATCCAACCATCCGCTGTTGCTCGTCCGAAATTTCTATTTTTAACGAGCGATTAGTGATTGCGGACTCAAGAGGACCTGCGGCAAAGAATAACCAACGGTAATAATCCGCGCGTTCCATTTGAGGAGGAGCTAAACTTGCATCGGGAAATGCATCAGCCAAATAAGCGCAAATAGCGGGGCATTCGGTTATCACTTTTCCTTTGTGTTTTATAGCAGGCACTTTACCCATTGGATTTATTTTTAAGAAATCATCAGATTTCATGGCATCGCCATACTCAATAATTTCTTGCCGATAATCCGCGCCTGTTTCCTCAATCATCCAACGAGCTATTTGACCTCGAGATTGTGGGTTAGTGTAAAGAATTAAATCGCAGTCTTTTGATTCTGTAAGGCTCATATTATTTTCCTTTTTTATGCGTAATGTACGCGTGGTTCTTTAATTGTATTTAAGAAATTCATAGGTGGCAAGCCGCCTTCACTTTTTACAACAGCAAAATAGCTTAAGAACTCACCAACCTCAACACATCCCATTTCTATTGGGTGTCGCTTATTGTGATAAAGAATATATTGCCTAACCCAAGCAACGTAGCTTTTTTCAGTAGAAAGCGCATAATTTAAAGAACGCAATGCAATCCTTAGTTGAACAAGTAGTTTTGGCTTTTTCATAAAAGTGCTCCTTTTAATGATATTTACACTACCTGTGCAAGTAGTACATAGCAAGTGAAAAATTACATAGGTTGCGTAGCATTAGCCAAATATTCGCTAACTTATTGATTTATAATAAACATCTATTATGAGATATTTTGTATATGTTTGTTTACTTGCGTTTTTGCGGTTGAAATTTTAGGGTTTTGATGTAATATATTGATTTTAAAAGAAAAATAGACAATTAGGTGAAATACGTGGCAGTATATGTGTCTTTACTGAACATAATCAGCGTTAATTTGTAAGGAATACAATGAATAAATTTATAATATTAGTTCTTGTATCAATATTGCTTTCATCATGCGCTAGCAATAAACATGCTGAAAAAAAGAATACTAGTTTCAGTCCACGACAGATGATGATCGGACTTCAAGGTGGTGAGCCCGTCCCACCAAATCCTAAAGAGTTAGAGAAACATCCTCTAGGCTCTGCTAATAATCCTATTCGTGTAGATGGTGTCATGGGGGAAAGAAGTTATTTAATTCGTCTTAGTTGCAATGATAACTCCTCGCCAACTTTTAAAAGAGCCGGTAGTGTAGGTATTGGGCCTTATGGGTTTATTTTGGATCTTTATGAAGCCGAGTGCGTGAATAATTTGGAAATAAAAAATTTCACCATATATATGGATTTGTACCATCCAGAACACATAGAAAAGAGAGCCGTTCCAGGTTTTGGAATAATAAATTAACAAGTAAAGGTTGTCGAAAACTAACAGCCGACTCCTGCGTCGCGTCTGTCATTTTCGCCAACTTAAAAACGTTAAGATATTGAAGGATAGGAAATGACCAAGGAGCAAATACTACTCTGTGAAAAATATAGTACGGAGTATTATGGGATCGATTTTGACCAAAAGGTGGGTATTGCATTACAAACATTAGAGAGTGAGCCTCTACATGCTCTTAGACATGTAGATGAAAAAGGAACATCTGGCTGGTTTATTTGGGGTGGCGAGTTTAAAGATGATTCGGAATTCTTTCAGTCTTTGTGTGGAGTACACTTACACAAATATTGCCCACACATTCTCAAGTATTTAGCTTTAAAGCCTGGCTACCGAATAATGATTGATCGCAAAGGCTTTGAGGATATATGGTTTGACAACGAACTTATATCTTAACCAAATTGTGTTGGCGAAAAATTACTGTCTACACCTATCGGTTTCGTCAGTAATTTTCGCCAAACAAAAACGTTATGACCCCCTAAAATTAAGGAACTTCTGAATATTGAACTGGGAATATATTAAAGACCGAGGCATTAAATCATCTGACTCTAAAATAGAAATTTATTTTGATACCAAGAAAGAGGAAATTGACAAGGTATTGTTGCCGAACTCGATTACTTCTCAAGGTAGGAGTATTAATGAATATTGTTATAGTAATATATTCGAGTCGGGCTTAGATATTCGGCTTAATTTCGATGATGGTCTTTTATCGGAAATTGAAGTGTTAGAAGGCGCTGTTTTCATTTCAGGTGTAAATGTACAAATAGAACGAAGTATCAAACTAGCAACATTAAAGCTTAGGGTTAAGGGTCACAGATATTTTAAACACACGAATGGTTATACGTTCCCAAATCTGAAAATTGACTTGGGAGATCAATATAAGAATGGAGGTGAGCGGAGCGTTGTATGCTGGATATATACTGCAAAAAACATCGAGCATTTGTTTGATGATCAGTCATAACCAAGCGTTCAACACGGACTCCGTAATGCTGTCACCTTTTTCGCAAAAACACGCAAAAACACGCAAAAAAGCCGCCATCATTACTACTCCGGTTAACGCGACGTTATATTAAGAAAAGGATTTGAAATGCGAGCAATGAATTTCCGCAGTGTATTATTTATGGTGTTCGCACTATCTTTAATAAGCCAAAATATTTTAGCTGATGAGCTTCCTGATACTCCCGAGGGGTTTACTTGGTACGAGGCAAAAAATGGAGCTGGTACATTTCTTAAGCCTGATAATTGGTACGTAAAAGAAGAAATAAGGGACGGTACAAACGCTTTATTTATCTCGCGCGAGGATATTAATGGCAAAGGTAGGTTTTCAGTAGGGTTTTCGGTTAATTATCTGCCTTCGTTCTCCACAAAAAATATTTCCATGAAACCTTCACAATACGCTAAGCAATTTGTACAAAAAATCATTGATAAAAATGAAGTTTTGAAAGCGGGCGTTGTTAAAGGTGGACCATCTGATATGAATATTGTCCGTACGCTCTCAGATAATTCAGGAATTAAAACAATTGTACATCACATATCAATAGGTATGGATGATAAAGACGCCGTGTATTTCATTTCTTTTGAAGCTCCCGAAAGCGAGTGGGAAAAGTTATATCCAATCGCAGGCACTATGTTAAATTATTTTCTATTTTAATGATAAACTCATATAACCAGACGTTGTTGCAGATTGCTAACAGTCGCTTCGCGCCTGTCAGCATCTGCAAAACTTGGCGTTATGAGCTACCAAACTTTGAAAGTACGTCCATGTTTTTGTGAAGAATACGAATAATTTGAATGTTATTAGGAGAAGTTTTTTGGTAAAAAATTATATGGCTACCTTGAGGGAATTTTTGGTAATTTGCTTTTATATAATCACAGTTGTTACCTATTTCGGGAGTGTCGGAAAGCACATGAAATGTGTCATCAAATTGTTTAATGTAAATGTAGCGCTGTTCTCGACCCCAGCGCTTTTCAGTAAACTTAGCGATAGATTTCAAATCAGTTTTAGCGCGTCGTGTTAAAGTAAATGTACTCATATATTACTTTCGTCATCAAGTTCCGTCATAAGGCTGTCATAGCTATAGTCAGCTATACCGCTTTCTTCGCCATCAGTCAGCATTTGACGCAGTACATCAAGTTTGCTCTCCTTGTCTTCAAGTGCTCTCAAACCTGCGCGTACAACCTCGCTTGCCGAGGCATAGCGGCCACTTTGAATTTGGTGAGAAATAAAGCCGTCAAAGTGTTTACCCAACGTCATACTTGTGTTTTTAGCCATAATTCATCTCCTAAATACCAATATATACCTAATTATGGTATAAAGCTCATAACAAGTCAAAGCACGCGGACGCGGCAAAGCGGTCACCTTTTGCGCAAAAACACGCACAAAAGCCATCAACTTCAGCACGCCAGTGTTTGAGGTGTTAGAAAAATAATAAAGCAATCAAAGGAGCATTAAATGACATTAACTAAAAAAATGGGTGCAGAATTTCTAGGTACTTTTTGGCTTGTTCTAGGAGGATGTGGTAGTGCCGTTCTTGCAGCCACATTTCCAGATGTTGGCATTGGTTTACTGGGAGTTTCTTTAGCTTTCGGTCTTACTGTATTAACAATGGCTTTTGCTATTGGTCATATATCGGGCTGTCACCTTAACCCGGCGGTTTCGTTTGGGCTGTGGTCTTGCGGTAGATTCTCAACAGCAGAACTAGGGCCTTATATTATTGCTCAAGTTGCAGGTGGTATCGCTGGGGCGGCAATTCTATATGTCATAGCTAGTGGTCAAGCAGGTTTTGATGTAACCGCTGGCTTTGCATCAAATGGGTATGGAGAGCACTCACCTGGCGGGTACAACCTCACAGCTGCACTTGTTACAGAGATTGTAATGACGTTTATGTTCCTAATTATTATTCTGGGTGCAACAGATAAAAGAGCACCTCAAGGGTTTGCCCCTATTGCTATAGGTCTAGGCCTTACTCTAATACACCTTATTAGCATCCCTGTTACTAATACATCAGTCAATCCAGCAAGAAGTACTGCTGTTGCGATATTTCAGGGAGACTGGGCAATTTCACAGCTTTGGCTCTTTTGGCTAGCACCTATAGTTGGAGCCATTTTAGCTGGGGTGGTTTATAAATGGTTTGAATCCGAAAATAATTCCTAACAAACAGCATGTAAAACGTCACTGAGCAAAGCGTTATATTGCTTATTAGGTATGGAGTTTAAAATTAATAATATGTTAAAAACAATAGGGTTAGTAGCTTTACTTTTCTTAACTACAGGATGTGTTCAAAAAGATATGGATTTAGCTGATAAAACAGAAATAGAAATTGAGTCAGAAGTTAATCAAGCTTTTAAGGGATTAATTGAAGCTGTAAAGTCATTGAATGTTGAACTTTATTTGAGTTTTTTAGATAAAGAAAAATTTACTTCACTGAATGAAGATGGCAGTGTATTCCACAATTTCAGTGACTTTGAAAATATGTTTCGCCAACAAATCCATTTTCTTGAAAAATATGAGTCGCTTCTATTTGAAAATGTAAAAATCACTGTTATTAACCGTTCTACTGCTGTTTTAGTAAACGAGTATATTGCAGAAGTTGTTTTAAAATCAGGTGAAACGGTATCTGCTTCAGGAGCCGGAACTCAAGTTTGGTCTAAAGAGTCAGGATCATGGAAGCTTGTAAATATATCCGGCAGTATGAAAACTAAAAATTAAACATTTACCACCATATAACCAGCGCATGTTGCAGATTCAGGAAAAAAGACTCATTCTCTGAAAATGCGAAATAGTTCTGTGTATAAGGAAAGATAGTGCGTAAGTTAATTGTACTTCTAGTTATTTTTATTCTTCTAGGCTGTTTTCAAGGCAAGAAAATTGTACTTGAAAAGAATGGCGTGCTTTTTGAAATAATAGCTAAAGAATATACTCAAGAACTAGAACCGTACAAATATAAGGTTAGCGGTGTTCTAAAAATTATTAACAAATCAGATAATACAATTGAATTTAGTAATAGAGATTTAATCCTGATCGTGGGCGAAAAGGGAGAAAGTAGAACATACATAGACTCTATAGCATCCCACCTTGTCGACGAACCTTTTATTGAACTCGCTAAAAATGATAAAATGGAATTCCAAGTATATTGGGAGCTTCCTCCGGTAAAATCATTTGAAGTCGATAGATTGCAATTGGAGTGGCGGGCGCAATGATATTACAAAACAGTGCATTGGAAAATATTCATACAAAGAAACGCATAAATATTTCAATTTGGCGTTAAATACCAAATAAGGAAATCGCATGAAGTTAGTCCAGTTATTAGTTCTCACATTATTATCAAGTTTTGCTCTTGCTGAAAGCTCGGCAAATAAATTTGAAAGTTTAACTGTGGGGTTTGAATTAACAAAGCCCTCAGAGTGGCAATTTATAACTGCGGAAAAAAATTTAGAGAATATTAAGAAAATAAAACTGAACGATGAGAAATTTAAGCAGCGAATGCTCAAATACTCAACAGCTCCCTTGGTTGCAATAATGAAATATCCCGAGCCATTTGATGATCTAAATCCAAGTTTCAAAGTTAACATAAAACCGTTAGGACAGCTTAAAGGTGTAGATCCGAAAAAAATATTAAATCTCTTGCTTCCCCAATTTCAGAAAATGTTTCAAGACTTCTCTCTTGTTCAGCCTCCGATTGATACAAGGGTGTCTGGGCTAAATGCCGCGTATATGAGTATTAATTACTCGTTAGAGATACCAGATGGCAGAAAATTTCCAACCACATCTGAACTGTGGATTATACCCAGAGGTGATTTCTTTTTCATGATTGGAGCGGGGACAAGGCAAGATGAAAAAACAGGTAGCCGTAAAGATATTCAGACAATACTCAATAGTGTTGTTTTAGCTCAATAATGTTTAGTAATCATGTGCATTTGACCACTCACTCGCCACGCGCTCCCGCTTGTTGCAAGCAAGCTGAAGAATGACACCGGCGTTATATCTCTCTTGCGTAGCGATGCGCATCACGCTATACTATTCTTATGATCAAATCTTTCAAGCATAAAGGCCTTAAAAAGTATTTTGAAACAGGAAGTACGTCTGGCATTCAAACAAATCATCAAAATAAATTACGCATGCAACTTACCGCAATTGATACGGCTCAAAAAATAGGAGATATTGATTTACCTGGCTTTAAATTGCATTCCTTGAAAGGAAGTCGTGATGGAATTTGGTCGATATCTGTTAATGGTAATTGGCGCGTTACATTTGAATACTCTGATGGTAACGCTTATATTTTAAATTATGAGGACTATCACTAATGAACATGTATAACCCCCCTCACCCTGGTGAATTTATTTACGAGGTCTATCTCGAACCTGCAGGTTTGAGCTGTCGCTATTTAGCTACACAGTTGGATGTTGCATCATCAACTTTAAACAGAATCCTTAAAGGGCAAAGTGCAATTTCTCCTGAAATGGCTCTCCGTTTGTCTAAAGCTATTGGTAGAACTCCTGAAAGCTGGCTAGCAATGCAAGATAATTTTGATTTATGGCATGCTAAACAAAAAATAAACTTAGCCAATGTTCATACTGTAAAATTCGCAGTTGCCTAATGTAAGATATAATAAAAGTGTGAATGCCAATTCGGCGGAGGAATGCCTCTCGCATTACACTGGCGTTAGATTTCATAGGGAGATAAATTGAAAGTTTTAGTACAAATTATTTTGTTGCTTACATTGGTATGTTGTAAGTCTACTGAAGAAGATATGAATTATGGTTTGTCTCACTATAAAATGGGACTGTATAATCACGCTATCCCAAGTTTATTGAGTGCCACACCAGAACTTGAAAAAACAGATCCTTATGATTCAAGGGTCACCCAAGCTTATTTAGCATTGGGTACAATGGCGCAGGCGGATAAAATTTATGATAAATCTGAACAATTTTATTTGAAAGCACTATCTTCTGCTGAAACTCTCAAGGCAAATAAAGCGCTACATCTAAGGAACATCAAAAATACACTTGGAAACTTTTATATATCACGAAAGAGTTTTGAAAAAGCGTTACCATTATTAAAAAGTGCGGTAGCTTTAAGTCAAGATATGAATTCTGATAGTATTTTCAAAGCCATTGATTTAGATAATTTAGCATTAGTTTATACAGAGTTGGGGAAATTAAAAGAATCAATTGAACTAAGTGTTCAGGCCTTGGACTTGATAGAAAACTCCAAAGAGCATAAGTTGTATGATCGGACAAAAGGCATCGTTTTATATAATCATGGAAAAAATATTGAAAAATTCGACTTGTTTGAAAAGGCACTGGATAGCTATGAACAATCTATTAAGAGTTTAAAAATTCATGCCACAAATAAGTCTCATGAAAATTGGCGAGTTGAACTAGTGGAAAAAGCAAAGTCAGATTTAATAGCCAATCACAATGCCAAAAACAAAATCTAATCAAACGTTGTTTCAGATTTTTAACAGTTGCTTCACTGTTGTTAAAAGCTGAAAAAAACTCGACGTTATATTTGGTAGGAACTAAACAGGAGCAAGCTTTGGCTAAAGTAGGAATAGTATATTTTACAAAGACAGATATTACCGGTGAATTAGTTAACGCTACAATATCAGGAATTGAAAGTATAGGTCTAGAAGTGTTTTCTCATAAAATTGAGGGTGTAGAAATTGTTGAGGGTCGTTTTTTAAACGCGAGTGTATTAGATGCTTTAAAAAGCTGTGACGCAATAATATTTGCATCACCCACTTATATGGGAGGTGTCGCTGCTCAGTTTAAAGCTTTCGCCGATGCCACAAGCGAACTATGGGAGCCTCAAGAATGGGCAGGTAAAATAGCTGCTGGCATTACTTCTGGTACCGGCTTGAACGGCGATCAATCGACTACATTGCAGTATTTTTTTACGTTAGCTAGTCAACATGGAATGTATTGGGTTGGTATAGATTCGGCGTATGGTAGTGGTAAAAACACGATTAACAGGCTAGGTTGCCAATTGGGTGTGGTTGCCCAAAGTAACGGTGAAGAAGTTGACAAAGCCGATTTAGAAACAGCCAAGTATCTGGGAATTAGGGTCTCAAATTTGGTATTAAAATTAAACAAATGAGTATAACAAAAACCAGCAAGACGACCTCCGCAAAAAACACTGCGACGTTTATACTTGGCGTTATACAGAATTAGAGGTTTTTTAATGGAAATAATTTATCAAAAATCTGTTAAAGGAGCGAAGGTTAAGTTCATAATTGGTTTAGCGATTGTCGTTTCCTTTTTTAATATTTCGATGTTAAAAGAGCATCAATTATTAAACTACCAAATAGCCTTAGTGATTTTTGTAACAACATCGGGATTTATATTCGATTATCTTGTGTTAACTAAATTATTTAAGTTGTTTGAGCTGGAAAAAACGCAATTTAGTTCGATCGATTGCTCTATTAATTCGGCATTAAGAAAAATTCTAAAATGGCCTTTACTGTTTAAAATACTTAAAGTTGAATTACTTACTTTGTATTATGCTTTTTTTGCGAAGTTTGAAAAGAAAGAAACGACTAATGAAACAACCACTTTTAGTTATTCAAAATTAAGCAATGCAAAAGATATGTTTTGGATTGTTGCAATTGCGCAATTACCGACCTTACCGTTTATTCATGCCATTATTGAAAATAAAAACGAGCCTATGCTTGCTTGGGTCGTAACCTTGCTAACCTTATGGTCTGTAATATGCTATTTGGCTCAGGTGCAGGCTATTCGATTCCGACCAATTGAATTGGATAATAAACTTCTAAAATATCGCTCAGGCCTATCCTGGAAATCTGACATTCCTTTAAAGAAAATAATTAAAGCGCGAAAAATAACTTATAAGGATAAAGTTGATGGATTCGCCTATTTTCTTTCCCCTTTAGGTTCAGAAAAGAATATTATTATCGAGTTTGACACATCAATTAAATTTTTTGGACCACTTTGCTTTAGTAAGAGTAGAAAAAAAGCAGCAATTTCCTTGGATAAACCTGAACAGTTTCTCAATCAACTTTCACTTAGAGGTATTGAAATTGCGTAATCAGAAACTGAAACACAAATAATAAACTATGGAGGAATTATGGAAAAAAAACACGTATCAGGAATGGGAAAAGACTCGGTTGTACCTGAAGAAATCAGAGGTTGGAGTTGGGGAGCATTGATCTGGCTACACTAAACAGGACACTTAATTTCATATAAAATATAAATGAAATTAAGGAGTCATAAATGAGCAAGAAAGTTAAAACTAAATATACC
>NVVT01000021.1 GCA_002733465.1 Kangiella sp. | reverse complement strand
CAAAGACTTCACTCAACTAATGACTATTGGTCACCCGTTGATTATGAAGCTATGCAAAAAGTTGTGTAATTGAGTGTCCCGAATAGTGTTGACAGATCAACTAAATTCGATAGGTAGCATTAAATGAAAAAATTTAACTTTATATTTCTAACAGTGATCCTATGCCTTACCGCGAATAGCAATGCTTCCGAGTCAGAAAAATTAGACCTAAAGCAATATCAAGGAAAAGTTGTTTATCTCGACTTTTGGGCATCTTGGTGCATCCCTTGTCGTAAATCATTTCCTTGGTTAAATGATTTAGGCAAAAAACACTCGTCAGACGAGCTTGTAATAATAGCGGTTAATTTAGATAAGAAAAAGTCGCTTGCAACAGAATTTTTAAATAGATATCCAGCGAACTTCAAAATTATTTATGATCCTAAAGGCTTGTTAGCTAAAAAGTATAAAATTAAGGGAATGCCTAGCAGCGTATTATTCGGGAAAGATGGCAAACCTAAATATGCCCATAAAGGATTTTTTTCTTCAAAAATTATAGATTATGAAAAAGAAATTGATCAGCTAATAGTTGAACAACCTAAGTAAAAAAACTTATGGAATTGAATAGTTAAAAGATAAATGGTTACGAAACAAACAGGCATAAGAGAGAGTGCAATGAAACACTACATTAAAAAATCTAGATTAATAATATTACTCACGGTTATTCTAACTGTTAGTGGCTGTGCAAGTATGGGAGTCGACCCTTGGGATCGCGATCTGCTTGCAAAATCATCTATGGCAATTAATTCGTCTCCTCTCGATCAATCAATCGATGATCATATTTATTTTAGTAAAGAAGCAGCAAGTGGCGGTAGAAGCTTTGCCGGTGGAGGTTGTGGATGCAATTAATTAGTAAAAATTGTTTCTCGGGGAACAAGTCGCTATCACTTAAAAGTAAATTAGCCATAGCAGCTACCAGCTTACTCGGCAGCACGGCTACACAAACCATCGCTAATGAAACATCTGATGATGATTGGAACTTTTCAGCATCCGTTTTAGCCTATTCAGAAACTGATCGAGTCAGTGCGGTTGAAGTAATTGCTAATGCGGAAATAACGATTGACGATACCGGAAAGCTAAATATTAAATTTGTATTGGATAGCTTAACGGGCGCATCCGCAAATGGTGCAATTGCACAAGAATCTGTGCAGACATTTTCTCGTCCTTCAGGTAATGGGCAGTACGATATAGCGGTCGGAAACACACCTCTTGATGACACATTTAAAGACACTCGCGCCCAGCTAAATATAAGTTGGAGCGATTTAATTAATCCTGAATCGGATTACACTTATACTCTGGGAACTAATTTATCCAGAGAATTTGATTTTCGTTCTATCGGTTTGAGTGCTGAATTGGCGAGAGATTTTAATCAAAAAAACACAACTATATCTGGCGGTTTTTCCGTAGCTGCGGAAGAATATAATCCCAAAGGAGCCATACCGATTAGCTTAACCAGTATGGCTATAAGAGGTAACTTCGCTACAGAAGACGAATTTAATACAGCCTTTGAAGCTACTAGATCAAGTTCATCTAAAACGATAAGTTCTGGAGAATTCTTGTTAGGATGGACTCAGATAGTTAATCGCACGACGTTAATGCAATTTAATTACGGGTATGCGGATAAAAGCGGCTATTTAACGGACCCTTTCAAAATTGTTAGTATTATCAACTCTCAAGGCATTGCGCAAGATTATATTTATGAGTCCCGTCCAGAAACAAGAGCGCAACATTCTGTCTTTGGTTTGGTTAAAAAACATTTAGATGAATCAGTAATTGATTTCTCTTATCGATATACAACGGATGATTGGGAGATAGACTCTCATACTTTTGATTTACATTGGCATATATTTGCTGACGGAGGAAGTTTTTGGGAACCCCATATTCGTCTCTATCAACAATCTGCTGCCGATTTCTATTCGACTTATTTAGTGCAAGGCGAAGCACTACCTCAATTTATCAGTGCAGATTACCGCATTGGTGAAATGACGAGTATTACTTTAGGATTAAAATATGGATTTGAATTGAATGAAGATCAACGCGCAGAAGTCAGATTAGAATATTACCGTCAAACGCCAAAATCAATTGGCAATGAGAGAGTGGCGGGATTAGAGAATCTTGATTTATATCCAGAACTTGACGCGATTTATTTACAAGTGAATTATTATTTTTAGATTCAATGTTCTTATAAATTAGATGCCCGATTACACCTTAGAGCTAAAGAATGGTCAAAAAACTAGCCATCCATATTATCAGATACGCTTTTATGCGATGGCTAGCCCTTGTGAAGTCCTTATAAAAATACAAGATGAAAACTTGTGTAAAAAATTAGCAAAATCAATTACTGACGAAGTTCGAAGGATCGAAAATAAATATAGTCGTTTTCAGCCCGCTAGTTTATTGTCAAAAATAAATCATTCTAAAAGTATTTCAACAGATATCGATTTAGAGACATTTCAACTACTCAATTATTCAAACGAAGTTTATAATTTAAGTGATGGCCTGTTCGATATCACATCCGGCATTTTAGGCAAGCTTTGGAATTTCAAAAATCAATCGACTGTTCCTAATGAAGATAAAATAGCCGATGCCTTATCTTTCATTGGTTTTAATAAAATCAAATATACCGAAAGCTCAGTCTCTTTACCAAAAGGAATGCAAATAGATTTCGGCGGTATCGGAAAAGAATACGCAGTTGATCAAGTAGCCAAAATATTAGACATTCACTGTATCCATAAAAAAATAAATTTCTTGATCAATTTAGGTGGAGATCTTTTTGCTAAGGATTATAAAAGCGAAACAGACAATAGCCCATGGAAAGTCGGGTTAGACGATTCTAAAAACGGTTATATTAGTCTGTTAAATGGTGCAGTCGCAACCAGCGGTACTAGCCAGCGATCTTTCTTTCAAAATGGAAAAATTTACAGTCATTTACTGAATCCTAAAACAGGATGGCCAATCGAAAACCCGCCAAAATCGGTTACTTGCTTTGCAGAAAACTGTGTACTAGCTGGCACCTATTCTAGTTTAGCAATGTTACAAGGAAGTAATGCTGAATGTTTTCTTAAATCAGAAGAGATAGAACATATCCTTGTTATGTAGATCTTGTTGTTAAATAATTCGTTTAATTTACCAGCTATTTCTCTTGGCTCTTAAAGCTAAAAACACTTCTTTATCACGCGGACTATTAAGTGACAGGTTTTTAATCGTTTCAGAATTATCTAACCGCATAAAAGTATTAAATGATTTTTCATTGCCTATACTTGTAACAATATCACCAGGATTATATTCAGACTTAGTTACTTTATTTAGCCACTCTTTGGCGACTTCATTACTTGGCTCAAAATTCAAAGTGAAACGTAAATTATTTTCTAGATAATCATGCCCAGGATAAACCAAAACATCATCAGCCAGAGTTTGAAATTGATCGACAATAGTTTGATACATCACTTCTGCATCACCACCGTGGCAGTTTCCAACGCCAGCATTAAAAAGAGTATCGCCAGTAAATACTGCCACTTGGTTACCTTTCTCTATGACAATAAAACAGAGGTGCGCAAAAGTATGCCCAGGCGTATTTAAAACCTTTAATTGATTGCTATCATCCAGATTAATTAATTCACCGCCATTTAATTCACGAGTCAAACAAGGGATTTTTCCCGCACCATTTGTATGTGCCCAAACCTCACAATTGTACTGTGCAACTAATGCTTCATTACCTTGAGTATGATCCCAATGTTCATGGGTATTGATAATGCTAGTTAAAGATAGATTTTTATTGGTTAGAAATTCGACTATTTCGTCAGCACTCCAAGGGTCGATCACAATCGCTGTTTGATCTTCTAGCTCTAGAATATAAGTGAAATTTCTTAATTCGTTTTTTGTGTATATTTGGTGTATTTTCATAATAAATTTTCTCTAATAACCCACTTCTTTTTGATGACGAAATGCTAGGATAACAACTTGATCGGTTAAATCATCAAATCGATACAACAGAATATATCCAGAATCCCCAAATGGAATAATGAGCTCTCTGAGTTTATATTCAGTTTCAAATGGTCTGCCAATATTGGGTTCCGTTTTTAATGCACTTATATGATGTTGAATGGCTTTTGATGCCCTCATTTGTGCCAACGGATTTTTATTAAACAAAAAGGAACGACATCTTTCAATTCCCTCTAAAGCATTTTCCGATATAATTATTTGTGGCATTTGGGTAAATTATTAGCTTCATTTGTTCCCCAGGAATCTAGCCAATGGTTTAACTCATCTCCGGTAACATGTTTTCCAGTTTCTTTATAATCAATCCAAGAACTGATCGCTTCCTGCTTAAAAACTTCTTTTGCCTCTTCTCTTTCAACAAAGTCAGTAATTGCCTTTCTCATGAGCCAGTGCGGAGTTCTTTCTTTTATATTGGCGATATTTTGAATTCTTGACTTAATTTCATCATCTAATTTAATGGATGTTGACATGCAAATGACCTCTTTCGCTCAAATGGTAGTAAAAGGTACTACCTTTTGGTTATAAATCATTCTAACAGATTTATAATCGCTTAGCTGACAATTTAGTTGACTGACATAATGGTGCAAATAATTTATCGTTTAAACTACCTCTTTACCTAGAAGGCATCCAGGATCTTTCTTATATGCATTACCATAAGTCGCATAAGAAAGACATTTAAGCCCTCCTCTACAACTTTTATTATGTTCACATTTCTCACAGCCAAGACTAGTAGTATTTTTGTCTCGTAATTTACGTAAGAAAGGTGATTCAAAGTAGATACTTGCTAAGGAATTTTCGAACACATTACCCACTTTGACCGGCATTCTTCTACATGGATAAAGATCGCCATTAGGCATAATGGTAATCAAAGTTTCACCGGCCACACAACGATAAATATTATCGTCCGAATATTGAAACTGTAACGCCCTATGCATTCTAATTCGGGTGACAGAGTTTTTATCTTTCTTACAAATATCAGCTTCGTAGCGCATTAATTTGAAAAACTGGTTGGTTTCCTCTTTATTCAAGAGCATTTCATTTTCGGAAATATTTTTTGATTTAGCGTTGCCCTCAGGAATTAATCTATCGGACCATAGAAAATTAACATCCAACCTCCGACAAATAGCGGAAACACTGCTAAATAATAAATAATTCATTTTCGTTGCTGTAAACGATACAAGCACCCTGATATTCGCACTTCTCAACAACTTTATAGCTTTAGTTGATTTTTCAAAACTTCCCTGACCTCTTATTTCATCATGTTTGTTTTTATCACCATCAAGACTAACTTGAATATATTTAGGATTAAGACTTTTTAGCTTTTGTACCCATACAATATCAATTAACGTCGCGTTAGTTAATATCGAAAAAGTGAAATACTCTTTTAGCCGATTTATTTCAACTAGCAATTCATAAAATCCTTTTTTCACCAAAGGTTCACCTCCCGTTAGAGTGATATGACCCTTTATATTAGGTTTACCCTGATCTCTAAAAAACAAAACTAAGCATTTAAACTGTTCAAGTATATCCAACATTTTGTCTAAATCAGTTCCAGCCTCAATGTAATCGTCTTGATAACAATGACTACACCTCAAATTACATTTGTCAGTTAAATGCCATTGTAAATGCGGTGCGATTACTTTTTTCTTTTTGGTCGAGAATATAAGTTTAGATAAGTCAAAATATTTCATCAGCCACACCCTCCACAACCGCCTCCACAGCCTCCGCCACAACCACTGCTACATCCTTCATTTGAACTAGAAAAATCATCAAACGATTCTGGCGCAATAATTACAACACCTAAAATCATAAGAAATACAAGACCTGAAAATGTTTCGAGTCCAACAGAATAACCTCTAATTAACCTGATTGCGCCAATAGACAAGAAAAAAATAGAACTAAAAGGACTCTATTGGATAGAATTGTTCTTCGTAAAAACAAACTAAAAAGTAGTAAGCCAATATATATCCAAATAAAGTCTTTTCCATTGTATTCGTGAATACCATCATAGAGACTGTAGTTAGTTGCCAAAATAGCAGCAAAAAGAAAAAAACCAATAAAAATATTTTTTTCTTTTATTTCACTAAATGGTAATTTAGCAACCGTTAAAGATTGATTAGTATCAACTATCGCTCTTTCTAAATTGAATTTCTTCTTGCACCTCTTACATTTCACTTTACTATCGGTAGAAACTTGGCGAGACAAACAATAAGGACAGCGAATGTTATGTTTACTACTCATTCCAATTCCCTTCAATATACTGAATGATATTGTCCATCAAAGTAAATAATTCAAAATGAAATGTTTTAATATTATTTTTATCAATTTTACGATAGCTATTTTTCAAATTAAATAAAATATCTAGAATATCAACACTAAAATTAAATTGCTGTTGAAAAACTGAAATTCTTTTATCATAGAGATCGGGAAGGTTTAATTGTTCACACCGCGAAACTTCTGATATATCAATAAATAGAGATTTCCTAATTGAAAGTATGAATCGTAAATAGTCTACAGAATCACCATTTTTTACGTAAGCATGAACGATTTTCAGCCTCAGATTTCGTAGAGCTTGTTCAGCTAAAAAACGTTCTATTTTTATCGGTATATTTAATTCCGTTAGGATATCCTCTCCACTCAAGAGCTTATGATGCCTTTTAATGCTAAGAAATTTTACCGCGAAAATTTGAATGGTTGCCTCTAAACCACGAGCGCCTAACACAAAAGGTTCTAAACTTGGATGTTTTTGAATTATCTGGTGTATAGCCGAGTGAGCTTCTGGAGTAGAAAGTTTTAAAACGATTAGGAGGTTAATGTCCGACTTAGAATTCGCGCCTCCTTTTATGGAACTTCCGTATTGAATTAGAGAAATTAGATTTTCACCTAGTGACTTTTCAAATTCTTCAATAAAATCACTATTATTTTTTCTAAACAGTCGTTTAATGTTAAACATGTCATTCCTTTATAGTCTTTATTGGTTTTTATAGTATAAAAATACAACTTTCTAAATACTCGTCCATACCTGTTTTAAACCAAGAAAATGGCACAATCCTATTACTAAACAAATAAGAGAACTCCATAACCAAAACTCTGGGCTTCGACCCATTGGATTACTCATTAAAAATAATCCACCGACACCTCTAACTAAATATATAGTTGTTATAGCGATCATTGCCAATTTCACTAAAGGTAACTTTATTATTAATCCAGCGGCTGAAAAAGCATAAGCTGACCATATCGACAACACCAAAGTAATACCAGAAGTGATTATTGTTGACTTAATATTTCCCTGTTCAGCCCAAATTGCCATTTGTTCACCTGCACCAAAAAATCGATACCAAGACGCGCCAAAATAAATACATCCAACATGTATCAAAGCAGCTGAAGTACTAAATATTCCTGCAAAGATTAAATAGTAATTCATGAGGTCTCTACAACAACTTCGTCGCTAATATTAATCTCACCCACACTTCTAGGGATCAAATTCATACCAAAAAATACGCCTTTTTCGTTCTTAACTCCTGATACGTTTTTTCTAAATTGGCTAAGTGTTTTCAAAGGTTCGCCATTTTCATCTTTAATCCCTGTAGTAGGATCTATTGTCGTTAATATACATCGGCTACAAATTTTAACGGCTTCAAATTCAACATTACCTATTTTAATATTTCGCCATTGGTCTTCAGAAAAAGCATCACAACCTTCAACCACAATATTAGGACGAAACCGTTGCATGGTTACAGGATTGATTAATCGACTATTTAAATCATCTAAAGACGCCTGAGAGATCACAAGGATTGGAAATCCGTCTGCAAAACTAACAATATCTTTTTCATTAGAAAATAACGGATCAGTTGCCCTCGGGTTTAAATGATCATATGCGACTAAAGAAACCGCAAAACCAAGATACTCACTAAACCATAGGTTAATAGTTTCATTTGCAAAAATTGCTGAGCAAGTATCTTTCCAAATAGTGACTTTTTCTTTGTTGGCTGTGAGAGTATTTTTGGAAAAAATTAAGTCCTTTTTATTGGGAGCTTGAATGATAAAACTCTGTTCTTTTTCAGTAACAGAAACCAGTGCCAAACTTGGATGCTTTCTTTGGGTAATAAACTGGTTATTATTATCAATCAGCATAAAGTTTCGATCATTGGATAATCCGTTAGGCTCGACAGATATTTTTTTCTTAGATATTCGACCTAATGATTTAATTGGATAAATATTTATTTCAGAAACTTTAATCATATCAAGACTCTCAAGAAAGTGCTTTTTTATTGCTTTTCCTTTAGCGGGAAAACTAAGTCTTCCAGCCCATTGGTTTTTATTTCTAACAATAAAAGCATTAATTCACCTAACTTCCCTTGGGGAAATCCTTGCCGACCAAACCAAACTAGGTAAGGCTCCGGCAAATCAATTAAAAACCGTCCTTTATACTTTCCAAAAGGCATTTTAGTGGTTGCTAGTTTTTCTATATTTTCAGGTTCAAACATTTTTTAGCTCCTAACGCCTTCTACGCTTTTTCTTTTTGCCTTTTTTATTTTCATCTTTTTCAGCTTTAAGACGTATTTGCTCTTCCACTTCAACCATTTCTTTTTTAATCATATCCGGCGTTTCTAAACTAATATTGCCGAGTGTTGAAGACCTAAATTCGTGAACTAATATTTTACAAATGCGATCCATATCAATTCGTCCACCACGTCGTAAACACCCACGAATAACACCAATAGCTTCTAATAATTGCGTCGTATCTTCTGCTAACTCATCCAGTTTAAAGTTTTGTTTTAATAACTCAGGATAAGCTTCTCTAAAATACTCCACCGCGTAATAAGCAATGTCATCATACTCAAGCACTGTATCTTTTATCGCACCAGTAATCGCTAATCGATAGCTACTATTAGTATTGTCAATTCTTGGCCATAAAAACCCTGGCGTATCCCAAAGAATAATCCCTTCGTCTAAATCAATTCGTTGTTGTCTCTTAGTTACCGCCGGTTCATTACCGACTTTTGCGATTGTTCGATTACTTAAAATATTAATAATGGTCGACTTACCGACATTGGGAATTCCCATAATCATCGCGTTGATTGGTTTTTCCTTTTGTTTAAATTCAGGTAACAACTGGTGGCACAATTTTATCAACTTTCGAACTTCTTCTGGCTTTTTTGCAGTAATAGGAAGTGAGCGCGTGTCTTGATGGCTATCAAACTCTTCACACCAAAGCTTGGTTATCGCTGGATCAGCCAAATCAATTTTATTGAGTATTCTAATAATAGGCCGTTTTTTATCGCTATTTTCTAATATTTCAGCCACCGCCGGATTGGTACTGCTGTATGGAATACGGGCATCAACGACCTCAATCACCAAATCGACTTTGGGAAGCGCCTCTTTTATTTCCTTTTGGGCTTTGTGCATATGCCCTGGATACCATTGAATGGTCATAATATAAATCGGTAATGGAATTTAGAGTAATATTATCTCTTAAAGGGCACACCATTAGATAGAAAAGATTTTCAAATAGCGCTAATTTTCTGTGCTAAGGTATTATTACACTTTATAACGTCAGCCTTATAACATCTAGCTTAAAAAATAAGACGATAAATGGGATTTTAAATATGATCGTAAATTCAGGGGATAATGAAAGACGCCAATATCACCGAGTCAGCTTTGATTCTGTTGCCACTTTATCTGGCAACCAACAATCATTTGATTGCCAAATCATCGACCTTTCCATACATGGCGTATTATTAAGGCCCCATGGCGTTATTTACGCCAAAGAAGATGTGGAATATAAGCTCAACATTCCTTTAGAAACTGTACCATTAGATGTAGAAGCTTCTGAAGATAGCTCAAAAGTCAGTATTCAAATGTCTTTAAAACTGATCCGACAAAAGCCAGAAAGCCTCGCTTTTGAATGTGAAAATCTTGATTTGGATAGCATTACTCACCTGCGTAAAGTAGTTGAGTTAAATTCCGGTGATCCCCGTGTACTTGAACGGGATTTACAGACACTTTGCGCGGAGAATGATTGATATTAATGTTAGCTATTCGATTACCAAAAGAAATTGAAAACCGACTTTCTTCTTTGGCTGAAAAGACCGGCCGCACAAAAACTTTTTATGCTAAGAAAGCTATCCTTGAGTATTTGGATGAGATGGAAGATAAGTATCTCGCTATTGATCGCCTAGAGAATCCTAGCAAACGATGGACATTAGACGAGATGGAGCAAAACCTTGACATAGCTAATTGAGTTTGATGACCTTGCCGCCAAGGAGCTTCGTAAGCTTGGTAAACAAGCTCAAAGCGATATCCAAAAATATCTTCGTGAACGAATTGCCTTTAACCTACAACTCCCCCATTTCAATTAATGCCTCTTGTAAATTACTGACGCCTTTTATTACCATCCCTTTAATCTCACCTTTAGGCTGATTAGCTTTAGGGACTATTGCTCGGGTAAAACCATGTTTAACGGCTTCTTTTATGCGCTCTTGTCCGTTAGGTACAGGGCGTATTTCCCCAGCTAAGCCAATTTCACCAAAGATAATTAAGTCTTGGGGTAAAACTTGGCTTCTCAAACTAGAAACAATCGCCAATAACTGTGCCAAATCGGCGCTGGTTTCCATTACTTTCACGCCACCAACCACATTAAGGAAAATATCTTGATCATGGCAAAAAATGCCTCCATGACGAGATAACACAGCCAAAAGCATGGCTAATCGGTTTTGATCCAAACCTACCGCCACTCGCCTTGCTTGACTACCATGACACTCATCCACTAATGCTTGCACTTCAACCAGCAATGGACGCGATCCTTCCCAGGTAACCATAACGGCGCTTCCAGGGGATGCTTGTTGGTAACGTGATAGGAATATTGCTGAGGGATTTTGCACTTCTTTTAAACCTTCTTCAGTCATTGCAAAAACGCCTAATTCATTAACCGCACCAAATCGATTTTTGACCGCTCGCAAGATCCTATATCGACCGTCTCGCTCGCCTTCAAAATAAAGCACCGCATCCACCATATGCTCTAAAACTCGTGGGCCTGCTAGTGAACCATCTTTGGTCACATGCCCTACGACGAAAAGAGCAATACCTTTTTGCTTTGCAAATCTCACAAGTTGTGCGGTACTTTCTCGGACTTGAGCGACGCCACCTGGCGCAGATTGTAATTGTTCTGTATAAATTGTTTGAATGGAATCAATCACCATGACCTGAGGTTGAGCACCATTTTTTTCTTCCATCTGAGCCATCCCAATGATGGTTTCTACTTTGGTTTCAGTAAATAGACCTAATTTATCCCCATTAAGCCCTAATCGTTTGGCTCTCATGGAAATTTGTTGCGCAGATTCTTCCCCGGTGACATAAACCGCATTTAAGGTTTCGCTTAAACGACACATCACCTGCAACAATATAGTTGATTTTCCGATCCCGGGATCGCCTCCTAACAATACTACGGAGCCTGGAACTAAACCGCCACCTAGCACCCTGTCCAATTCCGTTAAACTGGTTGCTATTCGTTTGGTGTTTTCGTGTTTTACTTCACTGAGTTTTTGTAGCCGACTAGCGGTGCCGGAATAACCCGCAAATCGGCCACTTTTTGCGTCCTTATCCGTATTAATTTGTTCAACTAAACAGTTCCACTCACCACAATCACCGCATTGCCCTCCCCATTTAGGAGACACCGCGCCACATTGATTACAAACATATTGAATTTTCGTTTTTGCCATTAACTCTCTCTTTATACTTTATTAATACAACTCTTTTAACTGCTCGTAGGCTTCTTTAATTTGCATAAACTTAATCTTATCACCGCCTTTATCAGGGTGGTGCTGACTGGCTAATTGATTATATCTTTTTTTGATTAAAGAGCGACTCAGATTATTATGTTCTTCTAAACCAAAACATTTTATTGCATCTGATTTTTTATCTAAGGCTAAATACTTTTTCCAAAATAATGCCAACATATCCTGAACTTCTTCGTCTGAAAGATTCAAGTTGTCACTGTTTAAATAGAAATTTTCTAACTCAACTATTTCGCCCTTATATTCTGATACATGATATTCGGATACATGACCTTCGATTCCCGATTCTGATGCTAAAGGCTTTTTACACAACTTGATTGAAAGAGCCGATATTTCTAACTCAAAACTCTGTTCCTTTAACGCTTCCGCTAATAAATAGAGGTGATGAAACAAAAAGAAGTGTTTTTTAAATAAACTCTTCTTTTCGCCTAACTCACTAAAAAAATTGAAGTTATTCTCTAAATCAGTCATTAATTCATATTCTTTGATACCATGCGGACATAGCTTCAAAGAACCTAGAAGTATTTGTTGTTTAGTTTGCATATTAAACAATGCTAATATAAGCTAAATCGACCATAGCTAGAAGAGAACTATATGACTAACGAGAATATAGAAAAGCATAACACAAACGATAAACCGCCTGAAGAGAATAAAAAACCGACGCCGAAACGACTGGGCCCGTTACAAATAATAGGAAGCGTTTTAGCCGCAATGATTGGCATTCAAACGGAAAATAATAGAGAGCGAGATTTCACCTCTGGTCAGATTGGCAACTACATTTTTGTGGGTATTATTGTGGTGATCATATTTATATTTTCCTTAATTGCCTTGGTTGATAACATTCTTGAAGAAGCTGGAATGTAAATGCTAACAGTCTTTCGCGCTGGCAAAAAAGATAAAGCGGACATTGCCGAATTGTTCGATCAATATCGTGTTTTCTATCAGATGAAGAGTAATCTAAAATCTGCAACAAAATTTATTAGTGAGCGATTAAATCAGAAAGATTCAATCATTTATTTAGCCAAACACTCCAACAGCAGAACTAGTCAAGCATGCGGTTTCATCCAAATCTACCCAACTTTTTCATCTGTCGCTATGAAATCTATTTGGACTTTAAATGATCTATTCGTCAGTCAAGATTATAGAAAAAAAGGATGTGCGAGAGCTTTGATGAAACAAGTTGAAATTGATGCCAAAGAAAATAATATTTTTTCAATAAAACTAGCAACTGCCATTGATAATTTACAAGCAAAAAATTTGTATGAGTCGCTTAATTACAAAAAAATAGATCTTTATGATCATTATAGTTTCAGAATATAGCTATCAACAGACTCAAGAGACGAAATCTGGAATTTAAAATATGAATAAAATAAAAACAAAGATTCCACCACCAGTCATAACACTGAGCTTTGGTTTAACTATGTGGGCTGTGAGTATTAACTTTCCGTTAGGTTTAATTGATCACCCGAGTCTATTTTGGATTGCTATCATCTGTATCGGATTCGGACTATGTTTAGATGTGATGTCATTTATTAACTTTTTAAAACATAAAACAACGGTCAATCCAATTACGCCTGAAAAAGCATCTAAGCTTGTAGTAACCGGCTTTTATCGTTTTACCAGAAACCCTATGTATTTAGGAATGATCTTTATTTTAACCGGTAGCGCTTTTCTATTCGGAAATATTGGTTCTTTTTTAGCGCTGCCATTTTTTATATTAACTATGAATTACCTACAAATAGAGCCTGAAGAAAAAGTATTAGAAAATAACTTTGGCGAAAGTTATTTGGAGTATAAGAAAAGTGTTAGACGCTGGATCTAGCTATTGCGTTCGGGCTATTCGGGGTCGGAGTCAATTAAAGTGGTTTTTCCGATAACTATGCTGATCATTATTGAAATATTTTAACCGTTTACCGATTAATTTATTTGACTCCGACCCCTGCTTTAACAGACTAACTAATAAAAACGCTAGGCGAAACATTAAATCGCAATGCTAACTCTTTAACATGTCGTAGAGTTAAAGAACGTTTTGCATTTAGAATTTCAGAGACTACTCCCTGACTACCAATTTCTTTAAGTTCTGATTGGCGAACGCCATGCAGTTTAATCAAGTATTTTAACGAGGCTAAAGCGCCACCTTCTAAATCTTCTACAAATTTCTCTTCGTATTTTTCTGCAGCCGTTGCCATTGCTTCTATTAAGCCAGTTAGATGACTATTCGATCTATTTTCTACTAGTTCAATTGCGTCTTGTATATTAGAGATGAGAGTTTCATAGTCGGCTTGATTTTGCGGACAATCAATCGCTGGAGCAACCATATTCCAATGTTGCATCGCGTTTTCTAAGCTTGGATTCATTTCATACCCTTTCTTTTTGTTTTCACTTATTCTTTAAATTAAAGTTTTCCGGCAACCACATCATCGACAAGAACAACCTGTGCTTCAAAATTAATAAAGGTTCTAGCCAAAAGAGTCGTTTCTGGAATGGGAAATTTAAAAGAACTATTAAAACCGCGAATATCGCCAAAGGTTTTACGTAATTCTTCAGGTGAGCGAAATTTTGACTCTCGCATGATTTGATACCAACCTTGCAAATGCTGATGGGCATTTGGGTATCGTTCCTGCGCTTCAAGAATTCGATTGACTGCAACAACTTTCAACTAAAAATCTCCCTGCGTACTTCTACTTTTACGATCTAGACAAAAGGAACTACTCAAAGTACAAAACTTAAATAGCGGGTTTTGTGCTCTTATGGTAACTGAAAAAAGATTATTAACATAACCCCTTAAAGAGCGAACACTGGTTGTTAATTTATTTGATTTTTTAGGTAAAGAAAAACACGGCTTCTTAATCATTATTATTATATTCAACAACGTTTTATATACTACTAGAGAATATACAGTAGTAGATAACCGCCCAAACTTCAAATGAAAATTTGATAAATGAGAAATTGATTGCACAAAATGGTAAATTAACTCGATTTTATATAAGTGAGGGTTAAAATCATCTCAAATAACCTATAAAATCAGCATCCTATAAGAAATTTTTTGGTTATACTGCTCAAGCACTAAGTATTGAAAATATCAATTTTTACGAATTTAATACATAGTGCAGGTAATGTATAAACATAAACGAGTAGAAAAAATATGTTCCCAACAATATATCAGTCAGATTCAGTCACTATTGGTAGCTACGGTTTAATGTTAGCAATCGCTTACTTATTAGGTCGTTGGTATTTCCTACGACAAATAGAAGCTCAAAAGGATCTTAAATTTAATAGCGAAGTCTTAATCATCATGCTATTGAGCTTTGCTGTCATTGGCGCTAAGTTAATGTTTTTATTAAAAAACCCCGAAAAATCACATTTACTATTTAGTGGTACCGGTTTTTCAAGCCAAGGTGCTTTACTCGGAGCCATTTTAGCGAGCTTACTATTTACCTATTTAAACAAAATCCCTCTGCACCGAATTCTTGATAATGCTGCACCCGCTGCGATTTTAGCTTATGCGATTGCGAGAGTTGGCTGTTTTCTATCGGGAGATGACTGCTATGGCGTTATCACAGATCTGCCCTGGGCAATGAGTTTTCCGCAAGGCATTGCGCCCACAGACAATCATGTGCATCCATTACCACTTTATGAGATTATTTACTCAGCAGTTATATTTTTAGTTTTAACCGGTCGAAATAAAGCCAATAACCAACCATACGAATCATTCTTTTTATTACTTGGAATGTGGGGATTGTGTCGATTTGTAATAGAGTTTATTAGCACTAATGAAAAAATTGTTCTAGGAATGAGTGGATCTCAAACCGGCGCTTTAATTATGTTAGTTTCTGCGGGCGTGTATTTTCTCAAATTTAGGAAAAGCTTTAAATGAACTCGGTCAATAAAGAAGAAACGCTTTCTGATACATCTAGCTCAGATCAGTATTTAAGCGCAAACAATCTACGAATTTGTTATAGCGAATACGGTGAAAAAAACAATCCCGCGATTCTTTTAATCATGGGTTTAGCCACCCAGATGATCGCTTGGAGCGATGAATTTTGCCAAAGTTTAGCGGATGGAGGATACCGGGTCATTCGTTTTGATAACCGAGATATAGGACTTTCAGAAAAAATAACAAACCGTAAACCAGCATCTTTACCAAAACTCATGCTTAGACGTTGGCTTGGACTAAAACTAAATATTCCTTACACTCTACATGATATGGCGGATGATGCGATTGGAATACTAGATGCTTTAAAAATTGAAAAGGCTCATTTTGTTGGTGCTTCAATGGGCGGTATGATTGCCCAGTTAATTACCGCTAAGTACCCTTGTCGGAGCCTTTCTTTAACATCCATTATGTCAAGTTCTGGTAACCCAAAATTACCAAGAGCTAGTTCTGAAGTAACCAAAGTCATAATGAAGCGCCCTAAAACACAAAGTGAAAATGACATCGTAAATCATGGCATTAAAGTATGGCGAATAATAGAAAGTCCAGACTACCCAACGAGTGATGAATTATTAAAAACAAAGATATTAGAAAGTTTTAGACGATCTCATTATCCTCAGGGCCTCATTAACCAATTGGTAGCGATTATTGAAAATGGCGATCGCCGTGAATTTTTAAGACAGATAACTGCGCCGACGTTAGTTATTCACGGAAAAGCGGATGCTTTAGTACCGATTGAATGTGGGATTGATACCGCTAAGTATATTGAAAACTCAGATCTTAAACTGATTGAAGGAATGGGCCATGATTTACCTAAAGAATTGGTTCCTAGACTTGTAGATATGATCATTCAACATATTGAGATGGTTAATTAACCATAGACTAATATTGGCCCAGATGTAGCATTTCTCAATTCAGTATAAGAATGTTCAATTAGTAGATGACAGAGGTTAACCTAGACCAGATCCACTCCCCAGTGGTAACGCCAAGGGATTTTTTGGTTATTTTGTATCCCTTAACAAAAGTAACTCGTAGACAAGCGAAGCGCTACGCCAAAAGTAGGTACTACGAAGCAAAACGTTTTTGACCGTAAACAATAAAGTTATTTGTCGTCTAAATACCCAAAGAAAAAGCAGCCTTAATTCTCTGAGTAAATATATCAGCCTCCTCAAAACCAACAGCTCTTAATCTCTGACTTTCATTTCCCCTCTTATCAAAAAATAAAATACTCGGTAATCCTCGAACTTTATAATGCTTCATCAACGCTTTATCTTCAGCATCATTAGCCGTCACATCCGCCTGAATAAGAACCGTGTTAGAAAGCGCATTAACCACATCAGGATGAGGAAATACTATTTCCTCAAACTCATAACAGGCAGTACAACTAGTGGCAAAGAAATCAAACATGACTGACTGCCCGTTGGCATTCGCTTCGGCCACCTGTCTTTCAACATCTTGAATCGTTTTTACTCGCTTAAAATGAGTTTTTGTATCCGATTGTGATTGAGAGCTTTGACTAAGAGAGTTTCCCGCCGATAACCCTTTTAATGGCTTCAATAAATCACCATTTCCCATCGATGCACCCACCATCAATAACAAGCCATAAACAAAGATAAATAACCCAATACCTTTCCAAAGTTTAGCAATGCTGGATTCGACCTGAGACAACGCCCCCATATAAGTCGCAGTGACAATCATTAATACCGACCATAAAACCATATTCAATATTTCAGGGATTAAATGCTTAGTAATAAAAAGTGCCATTCCAATCATGCCCACGCCAAAAGCGGCCTTCACGCTGTTCATCCAACCACCCGCTTTAGGTAATAGCTTTCCGCCACCCACACCCACTAATAATAACGGTATCCCCATGCCAACCGCTAAAGAATAAAGTGCGACGCCGCCAATCACCGCATCACCTGTTTGCGCAATATAAAGTAAAACACCGGCCACCGGAACGGTCACACAAGGCGATACCACTAAGGCAGATAACACGCCCATTCCCGCGGCACCCGCTAACGTTCCGCTTTCTTGATTATTGGAAACATTGGTTAATTTATTACGTATGCCCGATGGCAATTGAAGCTCATAAAAACCAAACATGGAGAGTGATAAAAGCACAAAAACGAAGGCCGCGGGTACTACAAACCAAGCAGATTGTAAGGAGTTACTATTGATATCAACCCCGAATAAACTAGTCGCACTTCCGACAACAAATCCGATAATGGCAAAGGGGATTGCCATCGATTGGGTGTAAGTCAGCGACAATAAAAAAGAGCGTTTCATAGTAATGCTTTGACCTTGCCCTACAATAATACTGGATAAAATCGGTACCATCGGTAATACACAAGGTGTAAAAGCTAGCCCTATTCCGAGCAACACCATATAAAATACAATTTCGAGAAGGTTTTTATCACTTAAGAAATTAGAGACTTTTTCTTGCTCAGGCACAAAGTCGGTTGAGCGGTCATTGGACTGAACCGCCGGTTGAGTGGTTTGACTCACTAACGCACTTTGAACAATCGAATTCGCTTTTAATTGATAGGTTTTTTCTTCTGGCGGATAACATAGCCCTGCTTCGGCACAGCCTTGATACTCCACCGTAAAAGAGAAGTCTTTTTGAGGCGACTTAAACGGCACACTGATTTCAAGATTATGGTAATAAACTTCCACTTTACCAAGGTATTCGTCCACCTTCTTTTTACCATCGGGAATATAAGCGTCCGATAGAACGGCATTCTCGGCGTTAAACAGAAAACGGCTTCGATAGAGATAATAATCATCCGCTATTTCAAAGCGTACAATCACTTCATCATCTAACACTTCCGATGAGACTTTAAACGCCTCATCGACGTCTAAAAACTCGGAGGAACCACCGAATAACGCTTCTAAATCGATTTCTTCTTCGGCTTTTAAGGTTGGTTGACTTAAAAAACTTGCGATAAGAAGTGTCTTTATGAAAATAGATAAGATATTTTTCATTGTTTTACAGGTACCTGTGAAATTGTTCAATTAATCTGTTCAATAATTCGAGTCAACTAGTTGCTTCAATTAGCTAAGCCAATTGATTTGTGAAGAGCCATTTTGAATCGCTTCTTCTAATGCTTGGTTACTTCTTTCTAACCACTGATGAGCACTAAAGTTACGCTCAACCTCAGAAATTCCCATACTAACACTCAAAAGTCTTGGTTGTTGGTCTAGATTAAAGCTTAGATCAGCAAATTGCTCTTGAATAATTTGCATGACTTGGGTCCAATTTTTTTTATTTCCAGAAGTCAGAATAACACCCAAACGGTTCACGTCAATATGACCAATAACATCGGTTTGTCTTAACCGCTTTTTAAGTATTTGAGTTAATTGATTCACGGCATTGTTTATAAAAGAGAAATGAGAGTTCTGAATTAAATCTTCTATATCATCCAGCTGAATTAAAACTAATGCTAGCCGAGCATTTGATCGAGTTGCTCTAGCAGATTCTGAAGCGATTATCTGTTTAAACTTATTAGGGTAGGAAACATTTGTATCAGGATTAATATCAATCCGTGGACTAAGCGCTCTAAAATTCTGGGTATAAAGCCTAGCCATAAACATTAACTGCTCTTTTTGAACTGGCTTTACAATAAATGCCGTTCCGCCGGACATTAATGCTTGATTTTGTTTTCTTAAATTTTCTTCCGCAGATAAAAATATAATCGGTAAATGGGCATAACGAGGCATTTGTCTAATCATTTGAGTCAGCTCAACTCCTGATGACTCTGGCATTTGCATATCCATCAAAATGGTTTCTGGATCAAAACCTCTAATCGCCTCAAGTAAAATGGCCGGATTATTAACTACTCGAATATCAAAATGACCTTTTTGTAAAACTTTCTCGTAATACCTTGCTTGAGCTTTAGAATCTTCCATCACCAGAATTCGACTAGGGGTTTCAAAATTTAGATCGAATGAAAGCTCAACTTGATCAAATAAACTAGATAGCGCCAAAGGTTCAATGACAAAACCAGTTCCTCGGTTTCGAATCGCTTTTAATCTATTTTCTTGACTGTCCTCATTAGCTGTAAAAATCAACGGGGCACTTTTAGTCTCAATCGCTTCATCCGCTAAAACTTTTAAATCATTCGCAGAACTCAGTGGTGCAATGATGATGCTATTGTCTAAAACTTGAGATTTCTCAAAACAATCCACCAACCTATTTTCATTGAAACATTCGATGCCTAACGAATTTAACTGGTCGATTAAATCATTATAATGTTCCAATTCCGAAGGAGTCTGATATTCAAGGCTAGTTAAAAATATAAAATAGCTTCTGTCGTGGTATTGAGCTAAAAAATCTAGTTCACTGATTTCACTATCAATCTGATCACTTTTAACGTCCGTCAATGCTTTTAAATCATCATTAATACTGTCTAAATCTATAACTGCTTCTTCTAGAAATTCGGCATCAATTGCTGAAAACTCAATTATTTCTACTGTATTCTTTACTTCTTTTGTTTCTTTTGAATCTAGAGTGTCAATATTGGTATTAACACCTGATAGCGGTTTTTTAGCACTTATTTTTTGTTTGTTATTTATAGACGTAACCGATTTAAGCACCCTTTTTTGTGGTTTTATACCCTGAGATAATTTGGATGCATGATCAGAAAGCCGTTTAGCTAACCTGATAAGCAAAGGTTTTTGCGTTTGTAAAGACTCACTACTCATAGAAAGCTGTTTAATCAGTTGATTTAGAATCTTTGCGGTAGGTTTAAACTCTTGTTCAATGCAGGTTTCTCGGGTTTTTGTTACCTGAGACAATAGCGCTTTGATTCGTAGGGTATCCACTTCATTATTAGTAATATCGCCTAAAAATCGGGCGAATTGTTTTAATTTTATCGGTGTGCGCCGTAAAAATTGTTTTTGAACATCATCTGTGACTTGGTTTTCCAACATACTAGGTCTTCAGTTCTCTTGTTTTTCTATTTTTTTCAGTTTAAAAAAAGGGTCTCTTACATCTACTTTATAGAATGGATGAATACCTGTTAATTATCGGCTAAATAACAACTAAATCAAACTTATCTGATTAAGATTGTGATGAAACTCCCTTGTTACTTGATAATTGGTCATCTAGGAGCTTGTCTTAGAATAGAAGCCGTCTCACAGTTGAATTTAGATAACTGGAGGCGATACAATAGAAATCAATCCAAAKACCHAACWATGACAYCMATCGCCTATGTTCCGTTTTTTATTGTTHCTYTTTATTTTAGTCCCTATTATTGAAATTGGCGTGTTTATTCAAGTCGGCGATCAAATTGGGCTTGGCGCCACATTAGTAATTGTCATCATTACCGCAATCATTGGTGTCAACTTACTCAAACAGCAGGGATTTGCAGTGATGCGAGATATTCAAAATAGCCTCAACCAAGGGAAAGTACCGGCATTAGAAATAGCATCTGGCGCACAATTATTGTTTGCCGGTGGATTATTGCTAACGCCTGGCTTTGTAACCGATATTATTGGCTTTTTATTAATGGTGCCGGCCATCAGAATGTTGCTTGCTAAATTCTTAATTAGTCGAATCAATCTATCAAATGCTGGAATGAATTCAGCTAACTTCCAATCTAGCACTTTTTACCAACCTCAATCTAATTCATCTAATTCGAATTCAGGGGTTAAGGGTAGAATAATCGAAGGTGAGTTGGTAGAGGAAGCTGGTTCTATCAATTCTGATACTCAATCATCATCAGCTGAACAAAATAAAGAACAGGATAACGATCAATGAAATTTCTACACAGTATGATCAGAACTAATTGCCCAGAAGAATCTGTTAAATTTTATACTGAAGGGCTGGGTCTAAAACTGATTAGTCGTAGAGATATTGAAGCCGGACGCTTTACCCTTTACTTTTTAGGTGAAAGTGAGGATTCACCCATGGTTGAATTGACTCATAACTGGGATGAGCAAACCTATAGCAATGGAAACCAATTTGGCCACTTAGCCTATGCGGTAGAAAATATTTATCAAGTTTGTCAGCACTTGAGTGATATGGGAGTAACGATCAATCGACCTCCGAGGGATGGTCATATGGCGTTTGTTAAAGATCCCAATGGGATTTCAATTGAGTTATTGCAAACAGGCGAAAGACTTGCTCCAAAAGCACCTTGGGATACGATGGGAAATACTGGTAGTTGGTAGATAGTTTTGGTAACACTCAACATTTTTCCGCTTGATGATTATCCGGAGTTTGCAAGTAATTCCACTATATAATCGGGTTTGTTGATTTATATTAGATTTGAACCTTGATCAGCCTATAATAATGTTTATTTAACATTAAAAAACACTTCAAATTGTTCTATTTTTAACCACTTGACGGTATAATGCCCGCAAAAATAGACTGTTCAATAGCTCGGTCTAATTGATCATATTACTGAGGATCGCCTAATGGGATCAAGCACTGGAAAGAAAACCGATTTTTACCAAAATCATGTTGAAGCTGATGCCAAGATTGTTGATTTTGGTGGTTGGGATATGCCATTAAACTATGGTTCTCAGATTGAAGAACATCATGCGGTTAGGACAGATGCTGGGATGTTTGATGTTTCTCATATGACGACCGTAGAAGTAACCGGTGAAGAAGCCAAACCCTATTTACAAACTTTACTAGCTAACGATGTAGATAAATTACAATCAACCGGTAAAGCTTTATACAGCGGTATGCTAAATGAACCTGGTGGAGTCATTGATGATCTGATCGTTTACTTTATTAATACCGAGCATTATAGAGTCGTAGTTAATGCATCGACCCGCGAAAAAGATTTAGCATGGATGTCTGAGCAAGCTAAAAACTTCAAGGTGATGGTTGAAGAAAATAATAATTTTGCGATGATCGCCGTTCAAGGCCCCAATGCGATTGCAAAAACAAATCAGGCTTTATCCTCTGCTCAGCAAGAAGCTGTGAAAGATATGGGCGTATTTTTTGCGGTTGATTGTGAAGGTTATTTCATAGCTAGAACTGGTTATACTGGTGAAGATGGTTATGAAATTATGGTGCCATCAAATCAAGCCAGCGATTTTTGGAATAAACTCATGAAAGCAGGAGTAAAACCTTGCGGATTAGCAGCTCGTGATACTTTGCGTTTAGAGGCGGGAATGAATCTTTACGGCAATGAAATGGATGAGTCGGTTTCGCCATTAGAAGCTAATATGGCTTGGACGATTGACTGGAAAAATGAAKCYAGARAYTTTATTGGCAAATCWGCRCTWTTAKCKCAAAAAGARTCMGGYGTAAAAAAYAAGTTAGTCGGCTTRGTYCTTGAAGGTAAAGGTGTGATTCGWTCRCATATGAAAGTMGTGGTTGATGGTGAAAGYATTGGTGAAACYACCAGTGGMACKATGTCTCCAACTTTAAAACARAGTATYGGAGTTGCTAGAGTTCCAAAGACMATTGGCGAGTCAGTGATGCTAGAAATTCGTGGTAAACTTRTTCCWGCMAAAGTCGTTAAACCTTCTTTTGTAAGAAATGGTAAAGCTTTAATATAGAAAGAAAAATAGATAAACAAATAAATTTGAAGAAATTTAATACGTCGTTAAAGTTTGTAAGGGGATAAAAATGAGTAATGTACCAAGCGATTTAAAATATATCAGTTCACATGAATGGATAAGATTAGAAGATGATGGCAGTGTCACAATAGGCATTACCGATCATGCTCAAGAGCTTCTTGGCGATATTGTTTATGTTGAATTACCAGACGTCGATAGTGAAGTCGCGGTTGAAGATGAAATGGCAGTAGTTGAATCTGTCAAAGCGGCTTCAGATATTTATGCACCAATTTCTGGAACCATCACGGAAATAAATGAGCTATTAGAAGACGCGCCAGAAACCATTAACTCATCTCCCTACGATGATGGTTGGATGTTTAAAATGCAACCATCTGAACCAAGTGAAATCGATAATTTAATTGATGCAGAAACATACCAAAATGAGATTGAAGATTAATTAAGTATTCATAATCTTTATTAAAGCCTCAATAGACTTCGTTATGTTATTGAGGCTTTTTATATTTTGAAACATATTTGAAAGATCTGTTTTAAATAGTCGGTTGCAATTCAAGTGACACCGTTAGCAATGAGAAAAACATGAAAAATACTTTAAATCATTTACAAAACCCTGAAGAGTTTAGCCAACGTCATATTGGCCCAGACAGTCAAGAAACTCAGTTAATGTTAAATGAGTTAGGTTTGAATTCATTAGATGACTTATTGCAAGAAACCGTCCCCAATAAAATTCGTTTRCCAAAAGARTTAAACATTCCAACAGC
This sequence comes from Kangiella sp., assembly GCA_002733465.1. GTDB lineage: Bacteria > Pseudomonadota > Gammaproteobacteria > Enterobacterales > Kangiellaceae. The sequence continues at coordinate 49,541 of NVVT01000021.1, read as the reverse complement.
MAGAAGCGAACARCAAGCTTTRGCAGATATAAAAKCRATTGCCGATCAAAATGAAGTGCTACCAACTTATATWGGYATGGGCTATTACCCAACCATTACTCCAACGGTTATCTTAAGAAACGTTTTGGAAAATCCAGGCTGGTACACCGCTTATACTCCCTACCAACCTGAAATTGCGCAGGGTCGGTTAGAAGCCATTATTACTTATCAGCAAATGACAATGGATTTAACGGGAATGGAATTAGCGAGTGCATCTTTATTAGATGAAGCAACCGCCGCTGCAGAAGCGATGGCGATGGCGAAGCGCGTTTCTAAAAATAAAAAATGTCATCGTTACTTTGTCGATCAAAATGCCTTTCCTCAAACCATTGATGTGATCAAAACCCGTGCTGAACATTATGGCTTTGATTTGGTTTTTGGTGATGCCGAAAATGCAGCTGAAGAAGACGTTTTTGGTGCATTTATTCAATATACGGACTGCACCGGTAAAGTCGTTGACCTTGAACCAATTATCGAAGCTTTACATGCTCACAAAGCGATTGTTGCTATTGCTGCAGACATCATGAGTTTAGTATTACTCAAATCACCAGGAAGTTGTGGTGCAGATATTGTATTAGGATCGTCGCAACGTTTTGGTGTACCCATGGGATTTGGCGGACCACATGCGGCATTTTTCGCCACTAAAGATCAATACAAGCGTTCAATGCCAGGGCGTATCATTGGTGTTTCAATCGATACTAATAACCGCCCTGCATTAAGAATGGCAATGCAAACTCGCGAGCAACATATAAGGCGAGAAAAAGCGACTTCCAACATTTGTACCGCTCAAGTTTTACTGGCAAATATTTCTGCTTTTTATGCTGTTTATCATGGACCCGAAGGCTTAAAAAGAATCGCTAACCGCATTCATCGATTCACTCAAATGCTAGCATCAGCATTATCAAACCATGGTGTGACTATTTTAAATGAAAATTATTTTGATACACTAACGTTTGATTGCGCAGATGATCGCGACAACATAATTGCTAGGGCCGCTACAGCCAATATTAATTTGAGAATTGATGCTAATACACAAATTGGTATTAGCCTTGATGAAACCGTTGGCTTACAAGAGTTACAAACTTTATTTAATGTGATCAGCGGAAAAAAAGTTGATATTAATTTCTTTGAAATAGAAAGTGCACTCAACAAAGAGTTAAATATTTCTTCAGACTTGATTAGAAAAGATAACTTCTTAACTCATCCTGTTTTTAATACGCATCACTCAGAAACTGAAATGCTCCGGTATTTAAAATCTTTAGAAAATAAAGATTTTTCATTAGTTCACGGCATGATTGCGTTAGGAAGTTGCACCATGAAATTAAATGCAACCTCAGAAATGCTACCGATCACTTGGCCAACTTTTGCAAACATTCATCCATTTGCGCCAAGTTTTCAAACAAAAGGTTACATGCAACTGACCACTGATTTAGAAAATTGGCTTGCAGAAATCACTGGCTACGACGCAATATCATTGCAACCAAATTCAGGCGCCCAAGGTGAATACGCTGGTTTATTAGCCATTCACAAATACCATGAGTCGCGAAATGAAGGACACCGAAATATTTGTTTGATACCAAGCTCAGCGCATGGAACTAACCCTGCTAGTGCACAAATGGCAAACATGAAAGTAGTGATTATTAATTGCGATGATGAAGGAAATGTAGACGTTACTGACTTGAAAAATAAAGTCGAAGAAGTTTCAGAGAATCTCGCTTGTTTAATGATCACTTACCCATCGACTCACGGTGTATTTGAAGAATCGATCATGGATATTTGTGCACTGATCCATGAACATGGCGGACAAGTTTATATGGATGGTGCTAACATGAATGCACAAGTGGGTATTACCTCTCCAGGCTTAATGGGATCGGATGTTTCACATTTAAATTTACATAAAACTTTTGCTATTCCCCACGGTGGTGGTGGCCCTGGAGTAGGTCCGATTGGTGTTAAACAGCACTTAAAGGAATTTTTACCTAACCATAGCGTTTCAAAAATAYTWRRCACTAAYGAAAATAATGGYGCTGTTTCTGCCGCTCCATACGGTAGCGCAGGTGTCTTGCCTATTACTTGGATGTACTTAGCGATGTTAGGCAAAGAAGGCGTAACAGAATCTACAAAAATGGCGCTGTTAAATGCTAATTATTTAACTAAAAAATTAAGCGAACATTAYCCTATTTTATATCGAGGAAGAAACGACAAAGTTGCTCACGAATGTATCGTCGATTTACGTCCAATCAAAGCAGAAACAGGCATTACCGAAGTCGACTTTGCCAAACGATTAATGGATTACGGATTCCATGCTCCAACCATGTCCTTTCCAGTTGCAGGAACATTTATGATCGAGCCAACAGAAAGTGAACCATTATGCGAGGTTAATCGATTCATCAACGCTATGATTTCAATTAAAGCTGAAACAGAAAAAGTGAAATCAGGCGAATGGCAAGAAGGAAATAATCCTCTTTGTAATGCACCGCACACGCAAACTGATTTGTTAGATTGGGATAAACCTTACTCAATTAAAGAAGCTATTTACCCAGTTAAAGGACAAGAAAATTCAAAATTTTGGCCAAGCGTAAATCGTATTGATGATGTTTATGGTGATCGTAATTTAATGTGTAGTTGTCCTTCGCCAGAGGAATATCGTTAAAAAGCGAAATGTCGGCGAGCGCACTTTATTTATCCGGTTATTCATCCGGAAAAAGCCTTTGCATACTTTAAACAAAACTTTATTAAGGAATTTCAATTGGAAAAATTTATCACACCTATCGTCTTATTAATAATTGTTATTGCGTTTTTCTATTTTCGTTCTAATCTATCCAGTGATGCTGCTAAAGAAAATATAAAAATTGGATTGGAATTTTTAACCCTCAACAAAAACAAAGAAGGCATTTTCGAAACCAAATCAGGGCTTCAGTATCAAATATTAAATAGAGGCGAGGGTGAGCTCCATCCAAGCACAAAAGACCGAGTTAAAGTTCATTATCACGGGACTTTATTAGACGGAACGGTATTTGATAGTTCTGTCGATCGCGGTGAACCGATTAGTTTTGGCTTAAATCAAGTGATCCCAGGTTGGACCGAAGGCGTTCAATTGATGTCGGTTGGTGATAAAACACGATTTTTTATTCCAGCAAATTTAGCCTACGGCAATCGTTCAACGGGTAAAATTGAGAGTGGCTCGTTACTAATTTTTGAGATTGAGTTACTTGGAATTAATGAATGAAATATTTAATCTAATAAACGTAAGTCTTTTCCGTAGCGTATGAATACTTGATAAGTCTGATCTTCGCTCTAACCAACCACATAAGTTTGGATAGTAAGATGTTGTGGTAATTAATAAGGTGTCTAGTAAATCCATGGCGATTCAGTAAATATCACATTGAATGTAATATTTGCATAGTTATTTAAGACTAATCTATAGTTTCAAGTTTGTACCAACGTACATTTAAGCGTACACTAAATATTATTTCCTTTTCGGTTGATTAAAGTGCATTCTACAAAAACCATTACAGAATTACGCAATTCTCTTTTTGAAACCTTTGATGCCGTTGCTGAAGGTCAAATTCATCATATTACCCATAAAAATGGACGTTCAATTGCCATGATACCCATTGAAAAAATGGAGCAATTAACGGATGAAATTGACCTACATAAAAAATTAGCTATTGGTTACGCTCAAGCGTTAAGAGGTGAAGGCATAACAACGGATGAGTTAAAACATCGACTACAAGAAAAGGAAAAAGAGTTAAGGCAAAAATTTGCCTAATGGGTAAACCAATTATCAAATGGACGGCTCAATCAGAAAATGACTTGGATAGATTGAGAGAATACATTGCTGAAAACTTTAATGTTGACCTTGCTATAAAAACAGTCGATGAACTAGTCATCGCTATTGAGCAGATGCTATCGGACAATCCGCTTTGTGGACAATTATTGGAATCTAGTCCCTTATTTTCTAAATTGATTTACAAAGGTAACGTTATTTACTATTGTGAAAACCCAAAAGACAAAGCTATCTATGTCGTTTATTTACACTCTCGTAAAACTGACTTGAATAAAGATAGAATATCGCCTACATTGTGGAACACTTAACCGATGTCACAACTATCAGATACACACTTAACTCAACAGCGTTCTCTTGATGACGTACCTAACGCTCCTGATCGCGCAAAACCGCTTGGGTTTATTTTACGTTTAGCAAAGGCGTTACATACTTATGGTTTGCCAGCTTATGAGTTAGAGCAAACCATGAATGGCTGTGCCGAAGCGTTAGGATATGGCATCCAATGCATGTCTTTACCAACGTCTATTAGTATGACTATTTTGCCACCCGATGGTGAGCCTAAAACTTTTCTAATTCGAGTCGCTCCCGGTGAAGTAAATGTTGAACGCTTGCGAAAAACAACCGAAGTGGCACAACAGGTTATCAATGCAGATATAAATTGTCAGCAAGGGGCTGATTATCTAAAGGATATCGCCACTTCAAAGCCAGAACATTCCTCATGGGTAATTGTTTTGGCGTTTGCCGTAGTTTCTGCTTGTATCGCTAGAATTTTTTCCGGCAGTTTAAATGATATGGGGCTGTCCTTTTTTATCGGTTTAATCGTAGGCTTAGTCGCCATTGCATCAAAACGAAAAGCATTTCTTGATCATCTACTACCCGCAATTTGCGCGTTTATTGCCACCTTTTCTGTGTTGGTATTTAACCATTTATTTGATTTACAAGTGGTCACTTCGGTTGTGATTATTTCTGGATTAATTATTTTATTGCCTGGGCTATCTCTAACTATTGCTTTAGCAGAATTAGCGACTCAAAATTTAGTTTCTGGCACCGCTCGTCTTTCAGGAACAATGACCATTTTTATACAGTTAGCTTTTGGTAGTGCGCTAGGAGTAGAAGTAGCCAACCGCCTCGGATTTGAAGCCGTGAACATAACAGTTCAACCTGTTGCGCTGTGGAGTATTTGGCTTGCGGTGGGCGTTGCCGCATTGGCACTGGTTCCTCTTTTTTCCGCTAGAAAACAAGATGCTGGCTGGTTTTTATTATCTTCACTCTCAGCATTTACAACAGTTTATTTTGCTACAAAATTTTTAGGTGCATCACTCGGCGCTTTTGCTGGTGCAATAGCGGTGGGTTTAATCGCAAAGTTCTCAAGTCACTTTTTTAATATTCCTGGCGCAATGATTATGATGCCGGGATTTATTATTTTAGTCCCCGGTGCTGTCGGCTACCGGTCGATTATCGCACTAGTAGAAAAAGATATTGTAGCGGGTTTATCAACTGCTTTTGATGTGGGTGTAATTGGTATTTCTCTGGTGGCTGGATTTTTACTTTCATCTTTAGTGCCATTACCTAAAGATGTTTCTAAAGATGCGTTTTAAAAATTGTTTGATAAAAATAGATTAGCCAATTTTCGTATCAAAATAGTATTCGGCTCTCAATCTTTTATAATCACATTATTATTCTTCTTGAGTAATTTCCTTAAACGCTACAGAAAGAACAGCTACAACAAAAACAGTAGTGAATAAAGAGACAAGAGTATTCAACCAATTTGCATATGGTATATAACTTAGAACTATTCCTGGAATTGTAAGAAAGAAAGGAAAAATACCGACAACTAAAACCATTAGTAATTGATGATCTTGAGTCGCATTCCATGAGTCAGAAAAGGACCATTTATGATCGGTTGCAATAGCAGGAAAAACTAATGATAAACGAGCCATAATATAAATAATGAACACTATTGTTAATACCCCACCAATAATAGGCAAAAAAGAAATCAAACTCATTAGAGCGATTAACAATGCTAAACCGATTGAATATAAGACAAAATACGCTTCACGCCAGGTTGGAATGTAAATCCCCCATTTTGCAATATGGTTTGGCCCTAAAAGAATGACTCGATGAGTCGTTATTGCAACAAAAGTATAAAGCAATACAGACATAATACTTGATAGCAATATGTTAAAATAGAAACCCGTTCCATTTATTTCCGGAAGGTCCTTAACAAAAATGGCGACAAAAGGAATTACCAGCGATTTAGCTAATTCCTTTCTATAGCTGATTAAATAACCAAGAGCGTATAAAACTATTTTTTTTATATTCATATTTCTTCTTTAATATTTCTATCGGACACTGAATTCAAAATAATCGGTAAAACGTAACAAAGTTACTGAGCCATACTATGGTCTTCATTTTATTTATTAATCATATATGACGATAGAAATAGCGTTAAAGTATAAAACTAAACTCACCGCTTCAGATACCTATCAATCAACCCTTGAGTAAACTGAGGTCTCATATAAAAACCTCTCGGCAAGGTTTGTGAGTGATTACCTTCAGAATCAGTTGCATCGGTCAAAACTCTTGAATTAGCAGCCTTCGGTCTTACTTGTAATATCTCTCCCATTCTCGCATTTAACTGACCCAAATGACCTAATACGACTAAATCCATCACTTCTTCCCAGTCTTGTTTAAGCTGATTGGCCTCCATTTCGCTAGGTTGCCATAAAAAAGGGGTCGCTATTCTTGAATTTTCTAATGCCTCATTCTTATTTCTAGCGATTGGGACCCACAAAATGTGTTCTAATTTATGCTTAGTGGCGCAGTTATCCCAGGTGACGCCTTGATGATTACTGATATTAACCACTGAAATATAGGTCGATTCAACTACTCTGCCACTAAAATCAATAGGAAGGGTTTTTAGCTCTACACCTATTTTAGAAAAATCAGGCTCTGATAAATTACCCGCATCGGCTCCTAAACAACTTTCAATAAATTGTCCTTGCCATCCCTTTTGGCGCTTCAAATCATCCGGAATATTTGCCTGATGTCGATTTGCAAGCTCTCCGATGGTTACACCAGCTATTTGCTGTGCACGCTCTTTTAGCTCTTTAATTGTGGTTGGAGGTAATATCATTAAACCATTTTAACTGGTGTAAGATAGAAGTTACTAAACAAATTTGCTGAAACGCCAATTGTGTGTTTGAATAAGTGATAGATTAGATTAATTGGTAACGATAAGTGATTGATTCAGAGGGGTTTCGCTCCAATGTCGGCATCGTTGTATGCAATGACTTTGGAAAACTGCTTTGGACCAGACGCATAGGACAAAACTCTTGGCAATTTGCTCAGGGTGGCGTAGATCCCGGAGAGTCAGCTGAACAAGCAATGTTTAGAGAACTCACCGAAGAGATTGGGCTAGAAGAAAAAGACGTTAAAATATTAGGTGTTACTAAAGAATGGTTGAAATACCGTTTACCTAACCGTTATATCCGTCATGATAGCAAACCTTTGTGTATTGGCCAGAAGCAAAAATGGTTCATGTTAAAATTAACGACGCATGACTCTAACATAAGGTTTGACGCAACCGGGCATCCAGAGTTTGACCACTTTATGTGGGTCAGTTATTGGTATCCTTTACGACAGGTGATTTCGTTTAAACGCGATGTATATCGACAGGCATTAGTTGAATTATTACCAAGCGTCATAAATCAACAAGCTCAGCAAAGAAAAAGCCGTAAGCGTCATCACAAACATAAACGTTAAATATTGTATTGGCCAGATCTCAAAACTAGATCTCAAAACCAGGTCTCAAAACTAGATCTATATTCAGAGTCTAAAGGAATAAACGACTCAACTATTTAAAAAAGGAGTAACTATTGATCCGCAAGTTAGCTCGGATAACAAAAGCAGTTGAACTGGCTGATAACCAACAGCAAGTCCTTGAGCTAATTGTCAAAAATACCTGCGATGAGTTATCCGTCGAGGTTTGCTCCATTTTTTTAGCGGATCACTTAACCAATCAATTTGTATTAATGGCTAGCCAAGGGCTTAATCCTCAAAGCATCGGTAAAGTAAGAATCGATTTTAACGAAGGCCTCGTCGGTTTAGTGGGTAAAAGAGAAGAACCTATCCATCTTCAAGYKGCSGAAGATCAYCCATCATTTCAATACATTAAAGAACTCAACGAAGAYGCYTTTTCKGCYTATTTAGGCGTTCCKATTATTCATCAAAGAAAAGTCTTAGGYGTACTTTGTATTCAGCAAAGRGATGAACGCCAGTTTGAAATTGATGAAGAAACATTTTTAATYACGCTGGCKGCGMAAATATCATCGACRTTATCTGGTAATAAAACAGATGCTTTGYTAAATGACGATAACTCAGAGCAACTMGTAAGATGCATTAATGGTAGYCCTGCATCCAGTGGYGTGGCWATCGGCGTAGCCAAAGTCATTTTTCCCAGTCAYGATATTCGTAGTGTRCCAATTAGAAAAACACAAGATATACARGGTGAACTCCGAAGACTTCAACAAGCGGTTAGACGAACTCATGTAGAACTGAAAAAAATGTCAGAGCGCATGAGAGGTTTGATCTCGGAGCAAGAGCGTTCACTCTTTGATGCTTATCAGCAAATACTTGGATCTGCGGGGATTGAACAAGAAGTAGAAACTGAAATTAAATCGAACCTTTGGGCGCCTTCTGCGCTAAAAGTTGTGATTATGCGYCATTTAAAAGCTTTTGCATCSATGGAAGATCCTTATTTAAGCGAGCGYGGAAAAGATGTTGAAGAYTTAGCCAATCGGGTRTTGGCMAATATGTTACGRCGCGGYAARCAAAARGAGGACGTCGAWCAATTTGARCAACCGRTTATTTTAGTRGCTGAAACGGTYACCGCRKCWATGCTRGCGGAGGTAGAYTCTTCRAATATTTTAGCCGTCGTTTCRCTAAATGGCTCAGCGACMTCTCAYGCAGCAATTTTAACCAAAGCGCTCAATATTCCAGCGATAATGGGTTTAGACCCATGCCAAATAAATMGAYTGGATRACAAACAAATTATTGTWGATGGCTACAAWGGACAACTCTTCGTATCACCTAACGARAGTTTAATACAAMGGTATAATAAATTAATTGAGGARGACAAAACWCTTTCAARGGATCTTGAAARYGAATCACCCTCTCCAAAYGYTACTAAAGATGGAACACCTATTKCTCTYTTAATTAATTCGAGTAGCCAATTTTCTAMRGAGWCYAAAGMGGATAAATTARCDCTAAACTCTAAAAACAAAAAATCRCTGAGCTTRGTGGAAAAATTGGCCATTAGCGGTGCAAACGGGATCGGACTTTATCGAACTGAAATTCCKTTTATGCAACAYTYACAATTTCCCAGTGAAGATGAGCAAGTCGCAATATACGARGAAGTATTRCAACAATATACGGAACAGCCTGTCACTATTCGAACACTCGATATTGGTGGAGATAAACCACTTCCTTACTTTAAAATAAAAGAAGARAATCCMTTTCTCGGCTGGCGAGGRATAAGAGTGACYCTGGATCATCCGGAAATATTTTTAGTTCAAGTGCGAGCAATATTAAGAGCCAGCCTCGATAGAAAAAATTTAAAGATCGCGTTACCTATGATAGCAACCATTGAAGAACTAGATGACAGCTTAAGGTTAATTCATCAAGCCACTGCAGAAATTGAAGAAGAAGCTTATAAACAAAATAGAACACTTTATAAACCCCAAATTGGCATTATACTGGAAGTCCCTTCAGCGGTTTTACAACTGGATAGTATTATTCCTAGAGTTGATTTTTTATCGATTGGCACCAATGATTTGATTCAATATTTACTGGCGGTTGATCGAAATAATCAACGAGTTAAAGGATTATATAATCACTTTCAGCCCGCGGTTTTAAAGATTTTAAAATTCATAATTAACGAATGTAAAGGTCATGATTTAAGTCTACAAGTCTGTGGCGAAATGGCATCAGATCCATTAGCCGCAATTATGCTTATTGGAATGGGATATAGAGAATTTAGTATGAGTGCATCAAATATCGCACGTGTTAAGAAAACTATCTCTCAATTTACGGTGGATGAAATGACTGCCATTAGCAAACAATTAAATAAACATGAAACCGCCGCCAAGATAAAATCAGAACTATTAATTGCGATGGAAAATAAAGGACTTGGCGCGCTTAATCGTGCGGGCAATTWRYTTWAKTRKWTAGWKCKCTTTTAGRTATTTTGCCYTTRTGGRTCATTTTTCCGTTAACYGGTTTGCTKGCTGGMTTTATGGCWGGYTTATTTGGAATTGGCGGMGGYTTTATCATTGTTCCGYTTTTACTMTTWGTRCTRCCASAAATAGGYATTGRWWCTGAAYTARYYAYGCATTTTGCAATWGGYACCTCYTTAGCYTGCATAGTRTTTACTTCAATCTCCTCAACCCGCTCACATCATTTGAAAAAATCCGTTAATTGGCAAYTGATAAAGATMGTCRCTCCGGGCTTAATCATTGGTTCAATCGTAGCTTCTAAAGTCGCATCTTTAGTGGATGGTGAGGTATTAATGACCGTTTTCGTGTTCGGTGCATTAATAACAGCAATCTATTTGTTTTTCTCTAAAGTCGATAACGTTGAGTTAGACAACATACCTATTCAAAAGAAAGACAACCTAATCTACTTTTTATTCGGCAATTTCACTGGCTTTATTTCTAGCCTTATTGGCATTGGAGGCGGCAGTATCTTGGTGCCTTTTTATGTCTTCAAAGGTCAAAGCGCTCACAAAGCCATTGGAACGGCCGCTGCCTGCGGTTTTCCCGTCGCATTATTTGGCGCGATAGGTTATCTAATTAGTGGCTTGAGTATTACCCAAAATATTTCTTACTCATCCGGCTATATCTATTGGCCTGCTTTTATCGGAATTGTTGTTTTTTCCGTATTAGGAGCGCCCGTTGGGGCAAAAGTTGCCCATGCTTTTGAAGAAACAACGCTTAAAAAGGTTTTTGCTGTGTTTTTGGTGTTCACTGGCGGTCAAATTATTTATACTCAATGGTTTAGTTAAGTACATAAAGAACCCTCTATGGAATTCCCAAATATTGACCCTGTCATCTTTCAGATCTATGGCCCTATAGGGCTTAACTGGTATGGTTTAATGTACCTTGCTGGCTTTGCTGGGGCCTGGTATTTAGGAACTAGTCGAGCAAAGCTTGCTAACAGCCCGTTCACGGAAGAGCAAGTTAGCGACTTTCTATTTTATGCGTTTTTAGGTGTCATTTTGGGCGGTAGAATTGGTTATGTACTTTTCTATCATTTTGATTTCTTTCTAGCCGACCCAACCTATTTATTTAAAATTCATGAAGGTGGAATGTCATTTCATGGTGGGTTGATCGGAGTAATTGTTTCAGGCTGGTATTTTTCTCGAAAAACTGGACAATCATTTGCAGTCATTTCTGATTACTTTACTCCAATGGGACCCATAGGATTAGCAACTGGCAGGATCGGAAACTTCATCAACGGAGAATTATGGGGAAAAAGTGTCGATGTTGCTAACGTTCCTTGGGCGATGATATTTCCCAACGATCCAGAACAAGTATATCGCCATCCCTCTCAATTATATGAATTCGCATTAGAAGGCGTTGTATTATTTTTAATACTCTACTTTTTCAGTAAGAAGAAACGTCCGCCAATGACGGTAAGTGGTTTGTTTTTATTAGGCTATGGTAGTTTTCGTTTTATTGTTGAATATTTTAGAGAGCCGGATGATCACCTAAGAGCAATGGCTGAAATTATTTCGATGGGACAATTACTCTCGTTACCGATGATATTGGGTGGCATTGCTCTAATGATTTGGGGATACAAGAAAGGTTTGAAAAACTAATTTTTGAATAAAAATGAACAATTAGTTTTTGAGGTAAAAAGAATGAAACAATATTTAGATATGATGCAACACGTTATGGATAACGGTGCCGATAAAGGCGATAGAACAGGAACAGGTACGCGTAGTGTTTTTGGTTATCAAATGCGTTTTGATTTACAAAAAGGTTTTCCGCTCACCACCACCAAAAAACTTCATTTACGATCGATCATGATTGAGCTACTTTGGTTTTTAAATGGTGATACTAACATTCAATATTTAAAAGATAATAATGTGAAAATATGGGATGACTGGGCAGATGAAAATGGTGATTTAGGACCTGTTTATGGTGAACAATGGCGCGCTTGGAAAAAACCAGATGGCTCCACCGTAGATCAGATTAGCAATGTTGTTGAAACTATTAAGAAGAATCCTGATAGTCGACGAATATTAGTCGTCGCTTATAATCCTGGTGTTGCAGATGAAATGGCGCTACCTCCTTGTCACTCTCTATTCCAATTTTATGTCGCTAATGGAAAACTTTCTTGCCAGCTTTATCAACGTAGCGGTGATATATTTTTAGGTGTCCCTTTCAACATTGCATCTTACGCATTACTCACTCATATGATTGCTCAACAATGTGACTTAGAGGTTGGTGAATTTATTTGGAGTGGTGGTGATGTCCATTTGTATTCAAACCACTTTGAACAAGCGCAAGAACAATTATCTCGAGACACTTTAGTACTTCCGCAACTAGTCATTAAAAGAAAACCCAAAGATTTATTTAGCTATCAATATGAAGACTTCGAGATCGTTAATTATGAAGCTCACCCAAGTATTAAGGCTCCTATCGCCGTATGAAAAAACCTATTATTTCACTGGTTGCCGCTATGGCGAAAAACAGAGTTATCGGCAAAGATAACCAAATGCCTTGGCACTTACCCGCCGACCTTAAACATTTTAAAAGTGTCACCATGTCTAAGCCGATTGTCATGGGTCGAAAAACTTTCGAATCAATTGGACGACCGTTGCCCGGTAGAGAAAATGTCATCATTAGTCGAAATAAAGATTATGCGGTAGATGGATGTATTGTTGTTCACTCTATTGAGGATGCATTGACGTTGTTAGCAGATTACGAAGAAATAATGATCATTGGTGGTGGTTTTCTTTATTCACAAATTATAAATCAAGCAGATAAACTTTACTTAACCTTTATTGACTTGGAAATTGATGGTGATACTCAGTTTCCAGAATTCGAACACTTAAATTTATCCGAAACAAATCGAGTAAAACATTATAAAGATGATAAGAATCCCTATGATTATCAGTTTGTCGATTATCAGGTTTCCAAATGAAGAATATTCTAGTGTTAGGCATATTATTTTTCACTTTGTTTGCAAACAATGCAAAAAGTGAGGAAATAACAGAACAATCATTCATTGGGAAGTGGTGCGGTCAGTGGGATCAAATGTTCGAATTTTGCCTAACTATTGAAAGCTTAAATTCAGATTCGTTAGCGAAATATCAATGGAAAGAATTTACTGATGGTAAATTCAAAAAAAGTAATAAACCAATTAAGCGAGTCAATCGTAATACATTAAAAATCGATAATATTATTTTGGTTATAGATGAAAATAATTTAAGCCGAGCGAATGCTGTTGGTATTTTCAAAGTTAGAAGTAGAGTTTCCGTCGTCACTAAACAGACTTCGAAACTCTAGTAACATGGTTTCATCTGGTCAATGTTTATGTGGTTCGGTTTCATTTAAAGTAGAAATGCCCACCAATTGGATGGCTCATTGTCATTGCACCCTATGCCAAAAAACACACGGTTCTGCGTTTGTTACTTGGGTCGGGGTTAATAAAGAACAAGTTCGTATCGATGATAGTACAGACAGTTTAACTTGGTTTGATTCAACTAAAGGCGCTGAACGAGGATTCTGTAATTTGTGTGGAAGCAGTTTATTTTTCCGTTCTGAAAGCTGGGCGAATGAGCTTCATATTGTAAGGGCTAACTTTACCAGTGCCTTAGACAGAGAACCTCAATCACATAGTTATTATGATACTCATGTTTCTTGGTTTTCGGTTAATGATGGGTTGCTAAAGAAACCGTAAGCACATATTTAACAAAACCTCATGGATAGATAATAATGGAATTAGTATTCGAAGCATCAAATAGTTTAGAAGCTCATATGGTTTTAAACTTATTAAACCAAATCGGAATTTCTGGTCGCATTGAAGGAGAGTCATTAACCGGAGGCGTAGGTGAGTTACAGCCTATGGGTTTTGTTCGTGTTATGGTTGACGCTGAAGATTATGACAAAGCTCGAAGAGTTGTAGAAGAATGGGATGCAAAGCAAATCGTTAGCAAGCCTCCAATCGTTTCTGGTGAAAAAGGAAACTTTGGCGTAATACTAGTCAGTTTTCTAGCTGGGATTCTTTGTACGTTCCTATATTACAACACCCCAGTTCAAACCGATGGGATTGATTATGATGGCAATGGCACTTTAGATGAAAAATGGACATTTGTAAATTATCGGCTAAGTAAAACAGAAATAGACAGTAACCTCGATGGAAATATGGATATTATTTTGTCTTACGACAGACATGGAGTTATATTGACATCCGAATCAGATGAAGACTTTAACGGTGTTTTTGAAACCGAAAAATACTTTAAAAACGGCAACACAACTTGGTCAAAATCAGACACAACGGGGGATGGTTTTAAGGACTTTAGAGCTAAATTTAAATTTGGACTATTGGATAGTGTTTCATTTATTAATGCTAAAAACAATCAAACTATCAAAGTACAACACTATACGATGTCTAAACTAACATCTGCTGAGATCGATACAAATGGCGATGGTAACTTAGACACTCAAGTTCGATATAATTCAATAGAAGAAATTGAAAGTATTAGTTATAAGGCTAACAATAAACTAGAGCGGTAGAATATTTAATAAGGCATAACAATTATGGCAACTACAATTATCCTATTCGCAACACCCTTTTTTTTCTTACTTATTTTCATAGAGCTATATGTCAATAAAAGAAGAAATGCTGGCGTCTACCGATTAAATGATGCTCTAACCAGTCTCTCTTTAGGAGTCATCAGCCAAACCAAAAAATTAGTCATTTTTAGCTTTGCTTCAATCGTTTACGCTTGGGCACCAAATTCAATAGCGCTTTTTCATTTATCAGAAGAATATATCGCCACATGGATTTTTAGCTTTATTCTTTACGATTTTTTATATTATTGGTTTCATAGACTATCTCACAATATCAATTTTCTTTGGGCATCTCATGTCGTTCATCATCAAAGTGAAGAATATAATTTAACCACCGCACTTAGGCAAACAAGTAGCTCCGTTATGATTTGGATATTCTACATTCCAAGTTTTGTTATTGGAATTCCCGCTGAAGTGTTTTTTGTTAGTGGCGCTCTAAATTTAATTTACCAGTATTGGGTTCATACTCGGTTAATAGGTAAATTAGGATGGTATGAGTCTATTTTTGTTACCCCATCACATCATCGTGTACACCACGGACAGAATGAAATCTATATTGATAGAAACCATGGAGGTGTTTTTATTCTTTGGGATAAATGGTTTGGAACATTTCAGGAAGAACTTGATACTGAAGAAGTTATTTATGGCGTTAGGCGACCACTTAAGAGTTTTAATCCATTGTGGGCCAATATTCATACTTGGTTTTCGTTATTAACGGATGCCGTCAGAACTAAAAACTGGTTAGATAAAATCAGAATATGGTTTATGCCGACTGGTTGGCGACCTGCTGATGTAGAACTTACCTATCCCCTAATTAAACAGCCCGCAGGCGCGCAAATTAAATATAATTCCGAACCGAATAGTGTCACTAAAACCTATACACTGATTCAGTATATTTTTTGCACTTTATTTGGAGTCATTTTTATTCAAGGAACATTAGAATTATCATTTTATATTCAGTTTTCTATTTGGATATTAATAACATTACCGCTGTTACTAAATGGCTGGCTATTAGAATCTAAGGAACACGTCAAATATTGGGAGTTACTAAGATTATCCATTTCGATTTTATTGGTTTTCATTTTGCGAGATTCTTTCGCACAATGGATACTGATTTTTAGCTCAGTTTACTTCCTGTTTTCGCTATTATTTCTGGCTGTACTATTTAAACCAACTGTTAAGAAAATATAGTTTTAATAAATCACCAGCATTCATTTGGTTTCGCCTGAAGTATAAAATGTGGCCCTTCTATTCTTTTTATATTAAGGTTAGGTATGTTTTTGATAAAGTCATCAATACTTTGATTAGGAATTAATTTATCGTCTAATGCCTGTATATAACAACAATCTATATTTGATAGGCTATTAAATGAATTTCGTTCATCTATATCGACTAACATTCGTAAACGAGATGCTAAAACTGCTGGCTTAACAATCTTAATTGCTTCTCTAACTAGATCTAAAAGCTCTGTCGATGCATCTTTACCAACACAAAAGGTTTTTAGTAAGTAATTGGGAATAGATAGATGAAGTAAAGAATTTAATGGTATAGCTTTAAGTAACGTCAATAGCTTTTTTCTTGGGCTGACAGAAAATGTGGAACAAAAAATAACCTTTTTCACATCGAACTTGTAATTCTTTAACAAATTTAATACGACAGGTCCAGCGAATGATTCGGCTAAGATAATAATAGATTTATTTTCAGGTATTTGTTTTTTGGCAACTTCGACTATTTCTTTAAACGTTAAAATTTTATTTTTCGGATATCTAATTATTAAAGTATTTAGTTCTTTAGGAATAATTTTTAAAATAGGTTTAAATAATTCTCCCGTACCGTCTAGGCCAGGAACTAAAACTAGAAGATGGTCATAGTTCATAATCAAATAGATTGAATGTTACACTTACGGCTTAACAAATCGAAAAGCAAATCTATCTTGTTTACCTTTGATCGAACGCCATGATTGATTTAATTTATCATTTGGATTTCTTAGTACATCCGACGAAGCATCAAACTTAAAACCAACTGACTCTATTTTTTCTTTCACAAAGTTTTCACCAATACGATGAAGTTTCCTAGTATTGGATAATCCAGAATTTGGCTCAGCCGAATTGTCCAGTACAATAAAATGACCACCTGTTTTTAAAAGCTTATAGATATTAGAAAGAAAGTCGTTTTGATCAATTCTAGGATTCATCATTACATCATGCAGTGCAAAAAAGATTATTACAACGTCTAACTCGCCTTCATTAACTAAGTTTTCCTCAAGCACATCGGGTAGTTGATACAATTTATGACGTCTTAACGCTGTAACGTTCTTTAATCGTTCACCTTCAATTCTCCTTTGAGAAAGTGTCTCTGCATAAATATGCCCACTCTCGCCAATGACTCTAGAAACTAACTCGGTCGTATAACCGCCACCTGCACCAATTTCTAAAACCTTTGAACCAGCCTTAATCATTGAAAATGGGAGAATTAGTAATGGCTTTCTCGAATCATCCTGCTTTAGATCTGCTTTGGGGCGCAAAGGGTGCGAAATCGCCTTTTCGTAAATAGATGATTCAAAAGAACTAGCCGGACTTATAAAAATGAGAAATATTGAAAAAGATAATAATATTTTTGCCAGTGACTTTAGTCTTAACATAGTGAGCCTCGCTTCATTTCGTTGTATTGATTCAATAATTAATATATTTAATGAGGCCTCTAAACACTAGAAGTCCATCATGGGTATAATGATTATTTTGTGATACTGATAATTTTTCGCACCAATATTCACCGCCACCTCCGGTAAATATCCATTGCTCAACTTGATGATGTTTTGTGACTTCACTTATGCTGTTTTCTAGATACCCTTGAATCATTTGGTCAACACCAAATTTAACACATTCATCGGTTGATACTCCCAGTAGGCTTTCGTCCCTATCTATCAGTTGCTCTGATACAATAACTCGATCAGTTGCTTTTAAGCTATCTAATAATAATTTATTTCCTGGTACGATCTGACCACCCAAATGTTGTCCGTTTTTACCGACAACATCGATAGTAATCGCAGATCCTACATCTATAATTCCGATGATGTTTTTTGAGGGCTGAGTGGCAACTATGGTTAACCACCGGTCAACTCCAAGTGTTTCAAACTCCTCGTATGCACATGAAACATGACCGAATCTTTTTTCCGTTTTAACAAAGGTACAATTAATTTCTAATTTATTTAATATTAAAGAGAGCTGTTCATTATCTAATGATTTTCTAACTGATGATATGTAGGCCATCGAAATAGTGTGTTTAGCACAGTAATTTGAAAGTTCTGAGACTAAGCGATCTAGTGAGTCCGATTTTTTCACTTTCTCAATACTTAATTGTGATTCAATATCAAAGGAAGTATCAATAATTATGTATTTTAGAAAAGTATTACCCCAGTCAATAAGTAAGTTCATTGCTTTCCCCTTAAACTCACCTCACCAGAATAAAACGTTTTTTCTCCTTGATTCGTTTGTACTATTATTGCACCGTTTTTATCTATACCTTTTTCAACTCCATCGATATTAGCATTGTGTGTTTTAATCGTCACAGCTTGATCAATAAACGCACTATTTTTCTCCCATTTTTTATTAAAGACATCAAAACCTTGATGAATAAATCTGTCTATAGTTTGATCTAATTCGATCAGTAAGTTAGCCATCAACCTAGTTTTATCAATTTTTTTTGACAATATCTCTAACAAGTTAATCCAAGGTTGATTGATTTCCTTTGAGAATTTCTCTGGCATATCCCAATTGATTCCAATCCCAATATTAATAAAACTAGTATCATTTGAGTCTCCACTTGCTTCAACTAAAATTCCCGCTAGTTTTCTATTCTCACAAAGTAAATCATTGGGCCATTTAAGCTTTACTTTTTGAGCCGTCTTTACTTTTTGAGGCTCTAGGTTATTAATCGCTTCCGTCAATCCAATTCCAATAGCCAAGCTTAATCCGCCAAGTACACTTAAACCAACAGGCAATTCAATTCCTATAGAAAAATATAAGTTGGCTCCAAAAGGTGAAATCCATTGATTTCCTTTTCGACCTCGCCCTTTTGATTGATGTTCAGCGATACAAACTCTGCCTGGAGAGATAACATTTTCATTCTGACCATTTCTATTCTTTTTACTTTCATCCCACTTGTTAGAAATATAAGTTGAAGTTGAATCAATTGTCGTTAATAGATCAATTGTCGGAAAGTGTTTCAGTTTGTTTTCTACTAAGGAATCAAGTTTGTTTTTGTCTATTAAATTTAAACCATCTGGTATTTTGTATCCTTTTCCTTTTACCGAATATATTTCTATGTCCCAAGATTGTAATTTTGCCACTAGCTTCCAAACAGCAGTACGAGAAACGCCAATCTGTTCAGCTAAATGTTGTCCTGAATGAAATTCTCCATCAGCTAGAACTTTCAGCAATAAATTAATTCTTTGATTGGCATCCATTTTCATTTAATCAACTTTGACCTTTCAGCCAAGTCGATTCCTAGAACACGCACTTCAGGTTCTAAAACAATGCCATATAGTGACTTTATTTTCTGCATAACATCACACGCTAGATCCAAAATTTTCGAACCTTGCATTTCTCCAAAATTAACTAAGACCAGAGCTTGTTGTTCATGGATAGCGACATTTCCGACTCGTTTCCCTTTGAGTCCAGCATTATCAATTAACCAGCCGGCTGCAACTTTGATTTTTTCGTCACTTTTATCAGGGTAACCCACAATATTTGGAAATTGATTTTTCAGTTTTACAAACTTGTCCGAACTGACCGTTGGATTTTTAAAAAAACTACCTGCATTTGCTAGAACAAATGGATCAGGTAATTTTTCTTTACGTAGTTTACACACCCAGTCATAAACGTTTTTTGGTGTTGCTTCTTTTTGATTTCTAGCGAGGTCTTCAGATAATTTTTTAAGCGGTGCATAGGATAAAACAGGAGTTGCAATTTTATTGAGAATGAAATTAACATAACAAACTAAATATCTTCCTTGCCCCGCATTTTTCAATCGGCTTTCTCTATAAGCGAATTCACATTCACTATGATTAAAGATGATGTGTTCATTCTCTTGTAAATCAAAACACTCCACACTTTCAATAAATCGTTCAATTTCTACGCCATAGGCACCAATATTTTGTACCGGCGCTGCGCCAACAGTACCTGGAATTAGCGCTAGATTTTCAATTCCAAAATAATTATTTTTTAAACAAGCGGTAACAAAATCATGCCAGTTTTCCGAGGCCGCAACACGTAAATAAATGTTGTCTTGTGTTTCGTTAGTCTTTTCGATTCCAAATAGCTGTGGATAAATGACCAAACCAGAATAATCGCCCGCAAATAATAAATTACTACCGCCACCAATCACTAATTTTTCATTGTACTTAGAAATTTCGCTAAAAAGAATCTCTAGTTCATCGATTGAATTTATTGCTAAAAATGCTTCAGCGGAAGCCTCTACTTTGAAAGTGTTTAACTTTTGTAAATTTTCATTATAAACAATTTTAGACGCCATAATTTTAAACTCAATAAATTACTCTTCAATCACTAACCTATCGACTTTTTGAAATCCTCTTGGCAGTTTATTGCCTCTTCGCCCACGTTCACCTCGATAATGAGCCAAGTCACTTGGTTTAAGTTTTAAATATCGTTTACCCGAATAGACTAATATAGACTCTTCCAGTGATACCACACTTAATGCAACCACAAACTCTTCTCTCATTTTTAGCCTAGCCGTTGGAATTCCAATTATTTTATTGCCTTTTCCTTTAGATAATTGTGGGAGATCTTTAATAGGAAAAACTAATAAACGCCCCTCATTTGAAATAGCGACGCATAATTGATTCTCGTAGTCTGTCACAGCAATAGCCGATAGTACTTTCGCACCAGAAGGTAAACTGATCAGCGCCTTTCCATTTTTTGCTTTAGTCACGGTGTCTGCAAAGTTACCTACAAAACCATATCCCGCATCACTTGCAAACAAATATTCTTGCTCATCATTAGCCATTAATGTATCAACAAAATGCGAACCAGCGATTGGATTAAAACGCCCTGTCAATGGCTCGCCTTGCCCCCTTGCCGATGGAAGGTTATGAGCGAGTTGCGAGAAACTTCGACCACTGGAATCGAGGAATACGACGTTTTGATTACTTTTACCTCTTGCAAATGAGCCAAACTCATCGCCGGATTTGTAGTTGAGTTCAGTAACATCAACTTCATGCCCTTTTGCACATCTTACCCAACCCATTTTAGAGACAACCACCGTTACCATTTCGCTGGGCATTAAATCAGATTCAGTGAGCGCTTTTGCTTCTTCTCTAGCTACAATCGGAGACATTCTGTCATCTCCAAACTCGTCTGCGGCTTGTTTAATTTCTTTTTTCACTAAAGTTTTAAGTCTCTTATTGGAGCCAAGAATTAATTCAATTCCTTTTCTCTCGATTGAAAGTTCGTCTTGCTCTCCTCTTATTTTCATTTCTTCAAGTTTAGCTAAGTGTCGTAATTTTAGTTCTAAAATCGCTTCAGCTTGAATATCTGAAATTTTAAAATGCGACATTAATACCGGTTTTGGTTTTTCTTCTTCTCGAATAATTTTAATGACCTCATCGATATTCAAAAAAGCTATCAATAAACCATCTAAAATATGCAAACGAGAATTAACTTTTTCTAATCGTGACTCTAGTCTTCTTCGAGTGGTTGCCGTTCTAAATATTAACCATTCATTCAAAAAAGCAACTAAACCTTTCACTCTAGGATTACCATCAATGCCTATCACATTCATATTGATTCGGTAACTTCTTTCCAAATCAGTCGTAGCAAATAAATGTTTCATTAGCACATCAGAGTCCACTCGATTAGAGCGAGGAATAATCACTAAACGTGTCGGGTTTTCATGATCTGATTCATCCCTTAAATCACTGACCATTGGCAATTTTTTGGCATTCATTTGCGCAGCAATTTGTTCTAGAATTTTTGAACCAGAAACCTGATGCGGTAAATGATGAATGACAATTTCTCCATCCTCAATTTCATAAGATGTGCGCATTCTGATACTACCGCGACCTGTCTCATAAGCTTTTCTAATATCTTCCTTAGAGCTAATAATTTCTGCATGAGTAGGATAGTCAGGTCCTGGAACAATCTTCATAATATCGTCAAGATTCGCTTTGGGATTATCTAAAAGATGAATACAAGCATCCGCAATTTCTTTCGCATTATGGGGTGCAATATCTGTCGCCATCCCCACCGCAATTCCCGTAGTACCATTAAGTAATAAATTAGGAAGTCTTGCGGGTAAAACTTTAGGCTCTTTTAAAGTACCATCAAAATTAGGCGCCCAATCAACGGTTCCTAATCCAAGTTCAGATAATAAAATCCCCGCATATTTTGAAAGACGAGATTCGGTATAACGCATAGCTGCAAATGATTTAGGATCATCCGGTGCTCCCCAATTACCTTGTCCATCAACCAATGGATAACGATAAGAAAAAGGCTGAGCCATCAACACCATCGCTTCATAACAAGCACTATCACCATGAGGGTGAAATTTACCCAAAACATCGCCAACCGTTCTAGCAGATTTTTTATACTTTGCTGTCGACTTTAAACCGAGTTCACTCATCGCATAAACGATCCGACGCTGAACAGGTTTTAACCCATCACCAATATGAGGCAACGCGCGATCCATAATCACGTACATTGAATAATTTAAGTATGATTTTTCTGTAAAGTCAGCAAGTGTTTGCTGCTCCACACCTTCAAAATTTAATTCCATAATTCTTCTTATTTAATAAAAAAACTAAAAACATATTCACCACGGAGGCACAGAGAACACGGAGAAGAGATAAAATATTAATGATTTTATATCTAACCACTCCACCAACACCACTCACCACTACAAAATGATTGTGTCTGTTTTCAAGTAAAATGTCTTGCTCAGGGAAGAGCAAGTCAAGCCT
The DNA here is from genome assembly GCA_002733465.1 of Kangiella sp. Lineage (GTDB taxonomy): Bacteria > Pseudomonadota > Gammaproteobacteria > Enterobacterales > Kangiellaceae. The sequence continues at coordinate 26,875 of NVVT01000021.1, read as the reverse complement.
ACACGGATGGCAGTTAATTGCTCCTGCATAAACTGCACTTCCTACATCCATGTACGTCGTGTTCACGGCGTTTTTATTTGAAAATAGATACAATCATCAAATTACACCTCCACCATTCCACCTTTATCTTCCAACCACGCCTTCCGATCAGCTGCACGTTTTTTATTTAAGAGCATATCCATCATCTCAATAGTCTTTTCATGAGAATCAATCGTTAACTGAACTAAACGCCTTGTATTGGGATCCATGGTGGTTTCTCTTAACTGCTTTGGATTCATTTCACCCAAACCTTTAAAGCGTTGAATATTCACTTTACCTCGCTTTTTTTCAGCAACAATTCTATCCATAACCCCTTGACGTTCTTCTTCATCGAGCGCGTAATAAACATCTTTACCAATATCAATTCGATAAAGCGGAGGCATCGCGATATAAACATGCCCTGCTTCTACTAACGCTTGAAAATGTCGCATGAATAATGCGCAAAGCAATGTAGCAATATGAAGCCCATCACTATCCGCATCGGCTAATACGCAAATTTTTCCATAACGTAATCCACTTAAATCATCACTGCCGGGATCAAGCCCTAGAGCCACTGAGATATCGTGAACTTCTTGTGAGGCTAAAATTTCAGATGAATCCACTTCCCAAGTATTTAAAATTTTACCTCTCAGCGGCATGATTGCTTGAAATTCTTTGTCTCTTGCCTGTTTAGCGGAACCGCCAGCAGAATCACCTTCTACTAAAAACAACTCTCCAGCCATAATATCTTGACCACGACAGTCGGCTAACTTACCCGGCAGTGCTGGACCACTAGTAATCTTTTTTCTGGCTACTTTTTTGCGTGAACGTAATCGTTTATGAGCATTGGATATGGCTAGTTCTGCCAGTTTATCGCCATAGGTTGGGTTTTTATTAAGCCATAAAGAAAAAGCATCTTTTACCACACCAGACACAAACGCTGAACATTGCCGAGAAGAAAGTCTTTCTTTGGTTTGCCCAGAAAACTGTGGTTCTTGCATTTTGACTGAAAGCACAAAAGTTAAACCATTCCAGATATCATCTGCCGCCAGTTTAACGCCTCTTGGTAAGATATTTCGAAACTCGCAGAACTCTTTCATTGCATCAAGTAAGCCGGTTCTCAAACCATTAACATGGGTACCGCCCTGAATGGTAGGAATCAAATTAACGTAACTTTCATTGACTACCTCACCATATTCAGGAAACCACATTAATGCCCAATCAACCGCTTCTTTTTCACCTGCAAAACTBCCTGTRAAWGGCTCGTCTGGKATCGTTTCTGTATCGATCGCGGTTAACTTTAAATAATCGGTTAARCCGTCTTCGTAATACCATTCTATTTTGCTTTCTTGATCGGCGTTGGCTGTTTGCGATTTTGGGGCTTGATTGTTAATTAAHGTRACTCGCAACCCGGGACACAAAACCGCTTTAGCTCGYAATAAATGCTTTAGTTTTGTCACTGAATATTTGGCDGAATCAAAATACTTRGGATCAGCCCAAAAAACCACACTRGTACCVGTATTTCTTTGWCCAACTTCGCCAATCACCTCTAACTGTTTGGAAATATCGCCATTTTCAAAAGTGATTTGATGTCTTTTACCTTCCCGTTTAACSGTCACTTCTACTTTAGTTGAAAGTGCATTAACCACGGAAATACCCACACCGTGTAAACCGCCGGAGAATTCATAGTTTTTATTTGAGAATTTACCACCCGCATGAAGCTTGGTTAAAATTAACTCAACACCGCTAACCCCTTCCTCCGGATGAATATCCACAGGCATACCGCGCCCGTCATCCTGAACTTCAATTGAGTTATCACTGTGTAGTATCACGGTAATGTTTTTACAGTGCCCCGCAAGTGCTTCATCCACACTATTATCGATGACTTCTTGGGCTAAATGGTTGGGACGTGTTGTATCTGTATACATTCCCGGTCGTTTTTTAACGGGATCGAGACCCGTTAGGACTTCTATGGAATCTGAATTATAACTACTCGACATTATTTTCCTTATTCTTTATTACTATTTTAAATGTTTTATGCAGGCAATGCCGGCTCAGAATACTAGCAACCACCTTCAAAAGGCAAGAGGCAATTGTGAATAATTCTGTACTTATGTGTGAATATTAACGCACTTTAAGCCCTAATTCAGTTTTGATAACGCCGTGTATTGCCCTAGTATTGATCGGGATAAATAGATTAGGTAATTCATCATAGAATGAAAACCTATTTTGTACTATAGACGCACTCAAGACAGGAGGATCCATGGATTCTAAACAGTTAAAACAGAAGACTTCAAAACGAGGCCTTGGTTGGCAATTAAAACTTACAGCAGCTCTGATTAGTGGCGCTATAGCAGGACAAGCCATGGCCGCCGATGGTCAACGCTTTATTGTAAAATACAAAGATGCGACTCAAACCCGCTCATCTAGTTCAGTAAAAATTGATCGAATGATGGAGAAACTCGCTAAAAAGAGTGGTATGTCACTTGAGCACGTTAGAAAGATGGCTCTTGATAACCGACATGTTGTTCACCTTAAAAATAAGAAAGATCGAGCGATTTTCTTAAAAATGATGAAACGTCTTGAATTAGATTCCAATGTTCTTTCAATTGAAGAAGATGCAATGATGCATCCTTTACTAGTTCCAAATGACGAATTTTATAACCTTCAATGGCACTATTTTGATGCAACGGGTGGTATGAATGCAGAAGCCGCTTGGGATACACATGATGGTACCGGCGTCGTTATTGCAGTCATTGATACTGGTATAACCGACCACTCAGATCTAGATGCAAATATTTTACCGGGTTACGATTTTATAGCTGATGTAGCCACAGCAAATGATGGCGACGGACGAGATGCCGATGCACACGATCCAGGTGATGCTGTTGCAGCAAACGAGTGTGGATTTAATTTTGCTTCTAATTCTAGCTGGCATGGTACTCACGTAGCAGGAACAATTGCCGCAATTACAGACAATACCCAAGGTGTTGCAGGTGTTGCATACAATGCTAAAGTCGTACCTGTGAGAGTTTTAGGTAAATGTGGTGGCTTCCTATCTGATATAGCAGACGGTATTGTTTGGGCTTCCGGTGGAACAGTGGCAGGCGTACCTGCTAACGCAAACCCCGCACAAGTAATCAATATGAGTTTAGGTGGAAGTGGCGCATGTGGTACCACTTATCAAGATGCAATTGATACTGCATTTAACAACGGAACAACCGTTGTTGTTGCAGCCGGTAACTCAGGCGCAGATGCTGTCAACTTTAGACCTGCTAACTGTAATAACGTGATTAATGTTGCTGCAAATGATTTAGCCGGTAACAAAGCCTCTTATTCAAACTTTGGTTCAACCATTGATGTAACGGCACCGGGTGGTGAAACAACGATTGCCGCTGAAGGTATTGCATCAACTTTAAATGATGGAACAGATGTACTTGGCGCTGAAACTTATGTTTATTATCAAGGAACTAGTATGGCGGCTCCGCATGTAGCCGGCGCAGCAGCATTACTTTATCAAGCTAATCCTTCGATAACGCCTGCAGAAGTTGAAGCAGCTTTAATCGCTACAGCTCGACCAATGCCAGGCGACTGTACTGAAGGTTGTGGAGCAGGAATCATTGATGCGAGAGCAGCGTTAGATTCAATCAGTGGAACACCAACCAATATTGCACCAACAGCAGGGTTTACGGTTTCGGTTACTGATTTTGATGCTACTTTCACTGATACAAGTTCAGATAGTGATGGAACAGTTGATAGTTATAGCTGGGACTTTGGTGATGGAAATTCATCTACCGATCAAAACCCTGTTCATACCTACGCTGCTGACGGCACTTATTCGGTAGTCTTAACAGCAACTGATGATGACGGCGATACAGATACTGACACACAAGATGTTGTCATCAATTCTGCAAACGTTGCGCCTATATCTAGCTTCACATTTACTATCGCTGATTTACAAGTAACATTCAGTGACGGAAGTTCTGATAGTGATGGTACTGTTGATAGTTACAGCTGGGACTTTGGTGATGGTAATACATCAACAGCTCAAAACCCTGTACATGATTATGCAACCGGTGGAACTTTTACGGCGTCTTTAACTGTTACAGATGATGCTGGCACGACTAACACTAGCTCGCAGAGTGTCACAGTTGTTGCACAAAACGTAGCGCCCACGGCAGGATTTACGACAGCAATTACTGACTTATCAGTAGACTTTACTGATACAAGTTCTGATAGTGACGGAACAGTCGCATCTTGGAGCTGGGATTTCGGTGATGGAAATACATCAACCAGTCAAAACCCAACCAATGCTTATGCAACGGCAGGAAGTTATACCGTTGCCCTAACCGTAACTGATGATGAAGGTGCAACAAACACCGACAGTCAAACAGTCACAGTTTCTGAAGCTGGTGGCGAAACGTCCGGTGGATTTACTGAAACTAATGTTAGCCCTGGCAACAGAGAAAACCTAGAGTTCACAATAGACGTGCCTGCTGGAGCAACTGCTCTAGATATCGACACATCTGGCGGAACAGGTAATGTTACTTTAGTGGTTAACTTTGGCTCTACTCCATCTCGAAACGATAACGATTGTATCGAGCAAACTGCTGGTAATACACAAAGTTGTAGCTTTACTAATCCTTCTGAAGGAACTTGGTTCATCATCGTTCGCGGTGTTGCTGCATCTAGCGGTGTTCAATTAGACGCATACTGGACAGCAGTTGACGCAGGAAATGTTGCACCGACTTCTAACTTTAGTGTTTCGACTAGTGATTTAGAAGCAACATTCACTGATACAAGTTCTGACAGTGATGGCACAGTGGCAAGTTATAGCTGGGACTTTGGGGATGGAAATACATCAACCTCACAAAATCCTGTTAATATTTATGCAACAGCCGGTACTTATACTGTTTCATTAACTGTAACTGACGATGAAGGCGCAACTGGCACCTCTAGTCAATCAGTCACTGTGACGGAAGCTGGAACAGGTACAAGTGGTGGATTTACTGAAACAGTTAGCCCTGCTAGCGGTGAAATTATTTCTTATACGCTTGACGTACCGGCCGGTGCAACTAGCTTAGAAGTTGATATCTCTGGCGGAACAGGTAATGCTGATTTAGCAATTAACTTTGGTTCTACGCCCACTCGCAACAATAACGATTGTCTTGAAACGGGAGCTGGTAATACGCACAACTGTACGATTACTAATCCTTCTGAAGGAACATGGTTTATTATTGTTAGAGGCGCGTCAGCTTCTACTGATGTTCAGTTAGATGCTTACTGGTTTGATAATTAGAAAGTCACTTGAGTAACAAAACGAAGGCCGGCATCTAGCTGGCCTTTTTTTATCTATTTTCGCATTTAGACTGCTATACTTGTTAAGAGCTAAAAAAATAACAAGAATATGCTAAATAAACTACTCAAAACCTTTCTTTTTATAACACTCATCTACATAACTTCAAATGCAGAATCTGCAGACTATGTCAAGTTAACTCAAATCAATACTGACGATGGCCTTTCTCAAAACAGCATCAATCACATTATTCAAGATAACGATGGATTTTTATGGATAGCGACACAGCAAGGCCTTAATCGTTATGATGGTTACCGACTATCAACTATACATAGTCCAGATAGCATTCTAGAGAATAATTCGATCGAATTCTTATGGGAAGATTCTAAAGGATTGATTTGGATAAGTACGGATACTAATAAAAGTTTTATTTTAAATAAAAATGAAAACACGTTAACTCCCGTCCACCTAAAAGCACTTAATAGTACTTTGAATAATCCGTTTATTTATAACGCCATTGAAGATCAAGATAATAATGTTTGGATTAGCACCTATGAAGAGATCTTCTTTTATAATCGAAAAAGTAACGACTTTAGTCTTAAGCTTTCGATGAAAGAAATATTTAATGATCCCACAGGTGAAATTTTTATTAGAGATCTTTTATTAGTCAAAACAAATTTGTTGATTGCGACATCAAGTGGGTTATATTCCTTCAATATTCACAATAAAAAACTACAAAAGATCCAACACCTCAACAATGATGATGAAAATGTAGACAATAACAATGTTAAATCACTTTTTTTAAATGCAAAACAAAACATCTTAGTAGGTACCGTTGAAGGTCTTTATGAGGTTGATAGTCAATATGTAAATAGTATTTCAAAAAACATTATATCCAAAATAATTGTTTCCGATCTTAATATATGGAAAATAATTGAAAAACCAACTCACTATCTATTAGCGACTAACGAAGGTTTATTTAAATTAGACTTCCTAAATCAACTATCTCAAGTCTTTAAGTATTCTGACATGCCTTTCGATACCAGTGATGATGATATAGTTACCATGATTGAAGATAGAGAAGGTGTGCTATGGTTTGGCTCTAGAVGTGACGGAATATTTAAATGGCATCCAAATCAAGCAGTAAAACAGCATTTTTGGAGCAAGAGTAATATAGAACAAAAATTAAGTAACGATATGATTTTGGATATTCATCAAGATAAAGAAAACTTTATTTGGATTGCTACAGAAAATGGATTAAATAAAATAGGGGAAAATGGAAAAGTAATAAGCAGGCTGTTTGTAAATAAAGACGAAAAAGCAGTGATAAGTAAGAGTACCATTTTTTCCATCGCAGAAAATAATAGTCAATTATGGTTAAATACTTTCGATGGTATTAAAGTACTCAATAAAAAAACTGGGAAAATTCTCAAAAAAATATTCCCAGAAAATGAAAATAACATTTTTGATCAACAAGTTCTTCAGTTATTTTTCACTTCACCAAACGAATTGTTAATTGTCAGTTTTGATGCTGTCTACAGGTACAATCTATTAGAAAATAGAGTTAGCGTCATCGAATCAACTAAGGACAAAGATAACGGAGCTGAATGGACCGGTATGTTTTTTTCTTCTACCGTTGATGACCGCGACATTTTATATATGGCTGGCAGTAACAAACTGAATATTTTTTCAAAAACAACAGGAATGCTTTCAACTTTCCACTCAATAGAGAGTATAGATAACGTTAACTCGTTCCCTTCAAATATTTATAGGGATGGTAATAACATCTGGGTCACGTACTCTGGAGTTGGCCTTTTTGTTTTAGATGAAAAAACGGGAGCACAAGAGCACTTTATTTCTGAAAAGGAAATGTCCGCAAACACTTTAATGGATATTTTTCCCGATGATAATGGGAATGTTTGGGTTACTTCCAATGACGGATTATTCAAAATCAATAAAGTTAATTACTCATTTCAAAAATTCGATCGTAATGATGGATTTATTACTAGCGAATTTAATAGCGACACAACTCAACGGCTTCAATCTGGTGAAATATTGGTAGGCAGTATAAAAGGCGCATTTCTTTTTGATCCAAACAACTTAAATAATAGAAGCATAATTCCAATATCACCAAAAATCACCAATATCTCACAACTATCTTCTAATATAACACCAAGATACTCAGACTTTAATAACGCTTCGATTGTGATGAACCATGATGATTTTGGACTAACTATAAATTTCTCAGCGTTATTGTTGGACAAACCAGAACAAGTGAAATATACCTACTCAATGGAGGGTGCTTCAAATTTATCTAAGACCTTTGTTAATAGAAGTGAACTATTTTTTCCATCATTCTCAGCTGGAAAAAGGACACTACTAATTAGCGCTCGTGATTATAGAAATGGTGAGGAATCAGCTCCCATTAAAATCATTATAATTACCAAACCATCCCCTCTTCTATCACCCATGGCAAAACTCATTTATTTGTTTGTGATTATACTAGTTGGAACAATTACCTATAGGTTATACATAAAAAGACAATTAGATAAAGAACGCGCATTTCAAGAAATAAAACAAAGTGAAGAAAGACTGAACCTCGCATTAAAAGGTGGAAATAGCGGTTTATGGGATTGGTATGCTAAAAACAACCAAGTCTATGAGCCTAGATTAGCGGATCTCGACAAAGAAAATAACAACGGTTTCATTCCATTTAGAAGTCGTATTTCCGCTATTTTTAAAGAAGACCAAAATAATGTTTTAAGAAAATGGCATGACTTTCGCCATGGTAAAATTGATGTGTTTGACTGTGTATACAGAATGCAGAACAAAAATAAGAAATGGGAATGGTTTAGAGATATAGCAATGGTTTCTGAATTTGACTCAGACAATAAGCCTGTTAGAGTAACTGGTACCTATACAAACATCGATGAAAAACAAAAAGCGTCAGAGCAAATAAGGCTATTTTCGAAAGCTTTCGAAAACACATTAGATATAATTATTATCTTAGATAATAAAAAGAAAATTATCGCTACCAATAATGCATTCAAAGATATTACACAATACTCTCAAAATGAAGTACTTGGTATTGATATATCAATATTGTTGAGCTCTAATGATGATGATGAAATTTATCCTGAAATATTTTCATCCATTGAAAATTACAAGCATTGGAAAGGAGAATCAAACCTGATAGGTAAACATGGAATAAAAATACCGACTCTAGTCAATGCGACAATTTTCTCTTCAAGTAATACGACTCAATATTATGTGTTTGCTATTTCCGATATTAGCAAACAAAAACAAGCAGAAAGCAATCTGAAAAAACTAGTTAACTTTGACCCCTTAACAGAACTACCCAACAGAGCTTTGCTTTTAGATCGAATTTCTCATGCAATCCCAATTAGCAAACGATACAAAAAACAGCTTGCTATCTTTTTTATTGATCTCGATCGATTCAAAGTAGTCAATGATTCTTTGGGCCACGACGTCGGCGACAAAGTGTTAGTTAGAGTAGCAAAAACATTACAACGATGTTGTAGAGCCGATGACACAGTTGCCYGGCTAGGCGGTGACGAATTTGTCGTGATGTTAGAAGATGTAGAAAGCATTTCCGCAATTAACCGAATTTTACAAAATATACTCTCGGAAATAAAGCGGCCTTTCCTAATTGATGACAATCAAGTTTCCATTTCAGCAAGCATCGGCATTTCTATTTACCCTCAAGATGCTGACGAACCAAAAAAATTATTAAAACGTGCAGATATTGCAATGTATCACGCAAAAAACACTGGCAGAAATAACTTTAGTTATTTTAAAGAACATATGAATAAGCAAGCTGAGAAACGACTATCTTTAGAAACCAAGTTACGATTAGCTGTTGAAAATAATGAGCTTTACCTGGTTTACCAGCCTCAATTTGATTTGGAGTCAGGTCAAATTTGTGGTGTAGAGGCTCTTGCTAGATGGACAACAAAATCTGGAATAAATATTCCACCATCAACGTTCATACCTATTGCTGAAGAACTTGGGCTTATAATACCGATCACTGAATATTTACTACCTTTAGCACTTAAACAAATTGCTTTATGGAACCACTCTAACCAGAAAATCATGCTCGCCTTCAATTTATCTACTATCCATATTTACGACAAAAATTTTGTTAACTTTGTTAATTCTCAAATTAGTCACTACCCAGACTCAAAAGGTCTTCTTGAATTTGAACTAACAGAAAGCACGTTAATGAAAGATGTCAATAAAGCTATTAACGTTTTTAAGCAACTAGAAACGCTTGAAATTGAGCTAGCGTTAGATGACTTTGGAACAGGATACTCTTCTTTAAAATATTTAACTAGTCTACCAATTCACAAGCTAAAAATAGACATGAGTTTTGTTCAAAAAATTGGAGAAAGCCCTGAAAATGATGTCATTATTCATGCAATCATTACGCTTGCTAAGGCACTAAATCTTAGTGTGGTTGCTGAAGGAATAGAAACAGAAGAGCAGTTTGATTTTTTGAAAAAAGAAAAAATAGATTTTGCACAAGGCTTTTTGTTTTCAAAGCCTCTTGAAGTAGCAGAAATAACGAAAATACTAAATAAAAATATTTACGACTAGTATCCCTTAATAGAATAATCCACAGTAAACTCAACATTATCAACCCGATGAACGACAGATTCTATTCGCCCATCAGAAAATAAATTTAAGTACCGGTAACCTGGTGCTTTAGTATCAGCACAAAATTCTTTTGACCCAGGCTCAAATTGAACACAACTCGACGGCGTTGCAATATACGGAATACCATTGTGCTGTTGCTCGTACTCTTGGTGGATATGACCCCAAAGTACACCTTTCACATTATCAAATTTTTCAATCACTTTTTGAAAAGCTTTTTTATTTTTAAGACCTATATTTTTTAACCACGCACAATGCACATCAACCGGATGATGATGCAATACGACTAACGAATGTTTATTTGGATGTTCATTTAAACAGAACTCTAAAAAGGCCAATTCCTTTTTAGACAGCGAGCCATGCACCATTTCTGGAACAGAAGAATCTAATAAAATAATTTGCCAATGCTCTGTAATAATTTGCTTGTGTGGTAAAACTTTTGAATTATTGAACATCTCTTGCATGGTTTGGGTATTATCATGGTTCCCCGCTAACCAAAAAGTCGGAAAATCAAATCGTTCTAAATAATCGGCAAGGTATTGATAAGCTTCGGTGGATGCATCTTGCGCTAAATCACCGGTCGCTAATAATAGATCGGCTTTCCATTCCTCTTTTGAAACACGTTTACAAACGGCTTCAAAACTTTCTCTAGTATTTAGTCCAAGTAAACAACCGGCAGGTTCGGCAAAAATGTGACAATCCGTCACTTGCACAACACGAACCACATCGGTACTAGATGGATTAATTCTAGAAGTGTTAATTTGTTGCTTATTATTTTTAGCCGTCATTGCCTGTTAGCATCCATTTCGCTCTGAATGTTTTTTTCATTTAAATGCAGATTTAAACAATATTTCAAACTTTCACCTAAAAATGCATTTAATTGACGTTTTTCATCAACTAATCTTTTCGGATAATGCTTCTTATCCTGCACCGCTCTAATTGCACTTAATTTGCTAGCAGAAATGCCATCCATCACCTCTAACAATTTCGCATCATGATACAAGCGTACAATCATCTTCAAATTCTGTTTTACAATTTTTGATGGTGCCTTAAACTTCATTTCTAAGGTTGTCGTATATCTAGCAACGTCGATGATCCTCAAAGCCATTATTGATTGAAAGCACGGCGGATCATTTAAGTCGAAACTGCCATCTAGTTTACTCAGTTTTTCGCACTTTTGCTTAAATAAAGATGGGAACAGCTTCACAATTAAACAATAGTTTATTTCGCATTGAGATATTAACTCATCAAGGTCGGGTCTATATAACGATTTTAATGTAACTTGTGCCACTTTTTTTGACTTTGTTATTTTTGAGCTAAAATGTTTTGAGTTAAAACGACGTACCCAACAACATCTATTCCAATGGTTATAATAAATACCATTTTAGTTTATATTTGACCATACTGCCTTAGATGGTTCACTAAATTCCTTAAAATTAGCCTATATTGTGAACTATTAGTGTATTTTTTCAACCGCTTAGGGGGGTTAGCTCATTTACGTCACCTTATCTGTTAGCTAACATCAAATAAATCTTCATTTTTTTGCCAATTCAGTTTAAACCACTGTACGGCTATCAAAGTCATTGCATTATTCAACCGCCCTGAATCTAACCATTCAAACGCACTAGCCACGCTAACCGAGTGAATTCGAATATCCTCATTTTCATCATCTAGGCCCGCATAATCAGGAAGTGACGAAGCATCTATTTCGCCAACATAGAGCCAAATTCGCTCGGTTGTTCCGCCGGGGCTGACTAGATATTCACATATTTTTCTTATTCTAGTCACTTCACAACCCGCCTCTTCCTGTGATTCTCTTATGGCAACTGAATCTGGTTGTTCATCAACTTCAATCATGCCCGCCACTAATTCCATTAACCAAGGTGATGATTCAGACTCCATCGCACCAGGCCGAAATTGTTCAACAAAGATTAATTTTTCTAATTTGGGGTCAAATAAGAGTATTGCCGAAGCATAACCGCGTTCGAACACCTCACGGGTAAAAGTGCTACTCCAACCGCCCTCAAATAACTCATTGCGGATATGGTATCGGTTCAATCTAAAGAAACCATTATGTAGGCTCTCTTTTTTTATAACTTCATATTGCATAAGGTCATTCCTAATATTCGATAGCATGAAACTTGATAGACATGTTATTTAATTTAAGTTTAATCCTACATATACTCTCTATACCTCAAAGTGTATGGATATAAAATTAGGATTGTCCTAAGTCATTGGTATTTATTATAATTCTTGCTAGTATACCTAAAACATTAGTTGTTTCGCAAAAGACTACAAATAACTAAAGTATCGACTATTTAACGAAAGAGTAATAGGCGCATCTATGAATATCGAAAACGCTCGATTTAATATGATTGAACAGCAAGTTAGACCTTGGAAAGTGTTTGACGATAAAATATTAGGGGCAATGGCAGGTCTTGCACGTGAAGATTTTGTTGCCGACGATCAACAAGGTTTAGCCTATGCTGATACTCAGTTGTCATTAGGGCATCATCAGTCAATGCTTGCACCTAGAGAAATAGCTCGAATGATTCAAGCGCTCTCATTAATCCCTAACGATAAAGTATTGGAGATTGGAACCGGTAGTGGCTATTCCAGCGCGATATTATCGAAACTAGCAAAACGTATTACCAGTGTAGAAATAATTAGTGAATTTGTTGTCAAAGCAAAACAAATTCATAAAAAGCTAGGTCTAGAAAATGTAGTCATCGAAGAAGGCGACGCAAGTGATGGTTGGATGGCGCAGGCCCCCTACGATGCTATTTTAATCACCTCAGCATTACCTAAACTACCCGAAAGTTTAAAAAAGAATATCAATGAAGGTGGACGAGTGGTGAGTATTATTGAAAATAACGACGCTCAAAACTCGCGATTAGTTGTCGCATTAAGTCAACTAGACGACAATAACCAATGGCAACATGAACACCTTTTCCCTGTGGAATCTCACCCAATGATAAATGTTGAAAAAACCAATCGATTTGAGTTTTAATATCTCCCTATAAACCTCTTCCCTACATATCTTATTACAAAATGACGAGATTTCTCATACTTTAGTCATAAGATGTTAACCTTAGGTGAGTTACAATACTAACACACCTAAAGAGTCAAGCTTAAGAGTCAAGGTAAAGAGCAATACAATCTGAGTACAACGAATAGCCTTGAAATAAGCTGTATTGGAATAAAGCTCCCTTGAATTAAAACATCGTGTTATTGAAAGGAATAAGAATGAACAAAACTAAAATAATTGGCGTTACCCTTATTGCGTCCATTTTATCTGTCAATGTGATGGCAGATAACTTGTTAGACATCTACCGTTTGGCTAAAGATAATGACCCTACGCTCCTAGCTAGCGAAGCAGGTACTAAAGCAGCTTCTGAACGAGTTAATCAAAGTATGGCATTTTTATTACCTCAAATAAATGCATCAGCTAGCTATTCAAAATCGTCGAATGAATCTTCTAGCGTTTCAGACACTTTAGTCGTTCCTCTTGATTCAACGGTACCCTCCATGCAAAATCATCAAGAATCCGAAAGTGAAAGCGATTCTACCACTACGAGTTATGGGATAACCTTAACTCAGGAAATATACAATCATGCGACATGGCTTACTTTGAGACAATCAGAAAAACAAGCGTTACAGTCTAATATTAACCATGAAGGCAGCAAACAAGATTTAATTATCCGTGTAGCCGAAGCTTACTTTAATGTTTTAGCGGCTAAAGATAGCGTTGAGTTTTCCAAAGCTGAAACCAAAGCAGTTTCTCGAGAGTTAGCACAAACCAAACAGCGTTTTGAAGTTGGGTTAATCGCAATTACCGATGTTTTAGAAGCTCAATCTCGCCATGATAGGGCGCTAGCTAACCAAATATCAACTCAAAATGGATTAGACAATACTCACGAATTATTACAGCTCATTACTGGGCAATATCACTATGACTTATTATCATTGAAACAAGATATTGCATTGCGCAAACCTCAACCAGAAAATATAAAAAAGTGGATCAAAGAATCCGAGCAAAATAATATCAATGTTAAAGCATCTAGAATTGGGCTTGATATAGCCAAACAAAGTATATCAATCTCTCAAGCAGGACATTTGCCATCGGTAAATCTATCTGCAAATTATAATAATAGTGATAGCGATAGCGATACGCCTAACCAGCGCCTCTTCGATATAAATAGAGTGCAGTTTGCAAATGCTACCGGCATTACTAGCAGCTCTCAAAATACAGGCTCTTCAATTTCATTAAATTTTAATATTCCAATTTATTCTGGTGGAAGAACGAATTCTCGAGTTAAAGAATCACAATCACTATACATACAAGCAGCCCATAATTTGGAAGCTAATAGACGTATTGCGGTAAGCCAAACAAGAAGTTCTTATTTGGGAGTGGTAGCAAACGTTAGTTCAGTAAACGCACTGAAACAAGCAGTCATCAGCGCAGAAAAATCTCTTGAGGCTACTCAAGCAGGCTTTGAAGTGGGAACTCGAACCATTGTTGATGTTTTACAACAAACTCAGTTGCTTTTTGATTCAAAGCGTCAATATGCTAGATCTCGTTATGACTATGTTTTAAACACTTTAAAATTAAAGCAAGCAACGGGGTTATTAACTGCAAAAGATTTGGCTAAAGTTAATCAGTTATTAAGATAGCAATCTTGTATCCTTCCGAATGACTCCTTTTTTAAACAAAGGAGTCTATTTTATGACTCTCTTCCTAGACTAACCCACACCTAGCCCCTATAATTCAAGCCATTCAGATTTACCTTTAGAATCCACCGATGGCAAAGAAAAAGAAAGCGCCAGACAATACCATTGCTCGAAACCGTCGAGCCAGCCATGATTATTTACTTGGAGAGACTTTTGAGGCTGGCCTCGCGCTTCAAGGCTGGGAAGTTAAGTCAATGCGCGAGTCAAAGGTCACATTAAGTGATGCCTATATCATACTTCATCAAGGTGAAGCATGGTTGCACTCTTGCCATATAGCCTCTTTAAATACTACGTCCACTCATAACGTGATTGAAAATAGTCGCAACAAAAAACTACTTTTGCATCAAGCAGAACTTAACAAGCTACATGATGCGATGGACAAAGGAGGTTTCACAATCATACCCCTGTCTCTTTATTGGATCAGAAACTTAGTTAAACTAAAGATCGCTACCGGCAAAGGAAAAAAACTTCACGATAAACGAGCATCAGAAAAATCAAAGCAATGGGATAAAGATAAAAGTAGGATAATGAAAGAAAGTAGGAACGATTGAGACTTTTAGTAATGAATAGAGTATTTTCAAAACAAGCGTCAATTAGAACAAAAATAGCCTTCGCGTTAATGTTGGTTTGTAGCTTATTTGCATGTCAAACTACTAATCAAGATTCTAAAGAACGAGCGTCTTATGATGACTTAGGTTTAGAAAATAAAATCAATCAAGATAAAAGTGTTAAGAGAGCAATTACACTTTTGGAGAAAGGCAACAAAAAGAAAGCTTTTGAAAATATTAATCGTGTTCTGCGATTTAATCCCAAACATAAAACAGCAAAACTAATTCATGTTCAACTCACTAAAAATATAGATCAAATATTTTCTAGCAAACGTTACCACGATTATAAAATCAAGAGTTCTGATAGTTTAGGTTCCATAGCTCAAACATGGCTAGGTAATTCAATCTACTTTATTACTCTAGCTCGTTCAAATCATATTGAAAACCCCAGTTTAATAAAAGCCGGACAAATCATTAGAATTCCTGTATTAAATTTTAGTCCTTTAGTTAAAAAAGAAAAACGCCGTTCGAAAGCCAATATTGCTCTGATAAAATCAACCATGAAAAAAGACCAATACGTTAGAGCATTACAGCAAATGAATAAGCTCTTTATACTAAAGAGCGAGCATCAAATATTAGTCAGTACTCAACTACAAGCTTTATCTTCTATTTCGGATAAGGCCATTACAATCCCGGAAAGAAAACAAACGATCAGAAGACTCATTAGCATCAAAAATGAGACTAAACAAAAATTATTATTACCTGCTTATCAATACTTCATACGCAAACACGAGCAAAATATTTTCATAGATGAATTTCTATTGTTGTTTGAAGATAATAGCTATAGAGAGTCCGCAAAAAAATTAATCAAAGCGAAAACAATCAAAGGCTTTGATGATAATCTCAAACGAGTAATTGAAACTGAAAGTAAACTGATCAACAAACTTCATGAAGAAGCTATAATTTTTCGTAAAAAACAACAGTTAGATGATGCTCTTACTAGTTGGAGTTTAATACTACTAATTAATGAAAATAACACTCTGGCAATTAAGTACCACGAGCGAACACTTAAGTTGCTCGAACGGTTAAAAAACCTATGACTAAGATCTGTCGTAGTGCACTTGTTCCTTTCAGCGATCAGCAAATGTTTGATTTAGTCAATGATGTTGAAAATTACCCTCTATTTGTTCCTTTCTGTTCCAATTGTACTTTAGTTTCAAAGGAGTCCGATTTTATCACCGCAAAACTAGAAATATCGAAAGGTGGTTTTTCTAAGTCATTCACTACACGTAACCAATTACATCCAACTAGTAAGATCGATATGACTTTAGTCGATGGACCATTTAAACATTTGTCAGGCTCTTGGAATTTTATTCCATTGTCAGAAGAAGCATCGAAAATTGAATTGAATTTAGATTTTGAATTTTCCAGTAGGTTGACTGATATAGCATTCTCAAAAATTTTTAATCAACTGGTTCAAACAATGGTTTCCGCCTTCACCGAAAGAGCAAAAATCGTCTACGATAATCGATGAATGACTTAATTAAATCGCAAGAACAGAAGAGCATAAATATAGAAGTTATTTATGCAAAGAAAGACGAGCAAAAACTATTTTATTTACGGGTTAATAACGATACCAATGTAGAATCGGCAATTCGTCAATCTGGAATTCTTAAACACTATTCCGAAATAGATTTAGCGATTAATAAAATCGGTATTTTTAGTACGAGTTGTAAATTGGGCGATCCGCTTCACGATAATGATCGAATAGAAATATATAGACCGTTAATCATCGATCCAAAAGAAGCTCGCAAACAAAGAGCTAAGAAAAATAGCTCTCAAGAAAAAGGCGGTAGTTAAAAAAACTTACTTGAATCAATTTTTATTTGTCTTACTATTACGAAGAATTAATCCGTCATTTGTAACAACCAATTGATAGTGCTGATTTTTTTTGGCTGAAACAAAGCTAGCTGATCCATGCTCCACATCCAATAGAAAATTTAAATATTCATACTGTTTTCGCCACCTAGCTATATCAAGGTCTGTTTCATCCGTCAAAGAAAACACACTTCGTTTCTTGTTCTTTTCATCCGATAGTTTAGAGTAACGTCCAACCACTCGGTCAAGTCGATAGGATGTTCTTAAACCGAGAATATTGGACCAGGATTTCCATTTGAGAATATTCGCTTGTATTTCAATTTCATCGCCTAACAACTCGAAATCCATTTCTGTTCCATCTTTAAAACGTAGTAGCGCTTTAAATTTTTGTTGTTCAATAGGGTCAATTTCAACTTCCGCGAGAACCTCTTCATAAGTTAAAGCATTGTATCCAGAAACGCCTATTAGAAAAAATGAAAGCGAGGTGCTTAGTAGGCTAAAAATTAGCAAGTTAGCCAATTTTCCTGAAGCCCCTAACAACTTTAATTTTTTTATTCGTGAAATAAATCCAACTAAAAAATAGAAAGCCAAAATGATCGACATCGCTAAAATAGATAGTAAGAGAATATTAGTGTTCGAGCTAAAATTGCTACCGTCTATCATAATGACCTCTTATAGTTAAATTTTCTTAATTTCAAWTATGATTAGYBAAATATAGWATHTACBYAATBAYTADVATAAAAAATTTAGTTAGACTCAATGCTCACTTCAACCGTTTCATCGTTATCAATAGATGCAGATGATGCTTTAACTTTAATAATCTCAAACTGCTGAGTGCTTGATTTTTCTCTTTTTAAGTCCCTTTCAAAAAACTCTTCTAAATAATGACCTAGTTGATTAAAGGACTCGAAAACCTCACTTACTTCATCGTTTCTTTCGCTCATGATACGTACATCTATTTGACCATTACTCAACCTTTTTAATCCCTTATTAATTCGATCGAAATCTCTAGACGTTTTACGAGCGAGTAATAAAGTCGCCGTTGCGACAACAATTAAAGTCACTAACATCACCAATGCCATTGTGATAAGAGTAGTTCTTAAGGATTTGTACATTGGCTCAGCAGAATAAGTCACATAAATTTGTCCTAACTCTTTCCCGCTAAAATGAATTGGCTGGAGAACCGAAAATAGGTTAACTGGCTTGTCTATTTTATCATCATTAGGGATATCGAACACCGTTCCAATCGCTGAATTTAATACGCTGTAAGTCTTAACAATAAATTGTTTGTTTGGTTTGTTAAATTGTTGACCTAAGAGCTCATCTCTACTAGACGCTATAATTTGATTTGATTTGTTGATTATTATAATTTGTTTAAGTTGTTGGTTAGTCGCATTATCTTTTATGATCACTTGCAGACCCAATTGATCACTTAATAATATTGAATCTCCACTTTGAAAGGCAATCATTCGGGCAATAGAACTCGCGTGATCATAAGTTGAGCTGGTAAGTGCTTTATATTGCATCCAGTAAACAACGATTGATCCTATTAACATAGAAACAAATACAAGACTAGACATTATCAAGGTCCACGTCATTGTAAGTGAACGAACATTGTTAGATTTCTTTTCAACCTTACTTTCTAATTGAAAAGTTAATTTACGAATATCTGATAATAGTAGTGTTGCGCTTTGATAACGTCTTTCTGGATTTTTTTGTAAAAGTTTTCTAATCAAATCTTTCATTTCATCTTTTAAACGTTCATCTTCAACCACCAATTCTGGTGGCTTATTTTTTAGGATTTGCTTAAATAAATGACTAAGCTCATCCGCCACAAAAGGTGGCATTCCAGATAACATTCGATAGATCAATACACCCATTGAATAAAGATCAGTTCGATGGTCAAGTGCGTGACCCATTACCTGTTCTGGAGACATATATTCAGGCGTACCAATTACTTTATTGCGTTTTGGTTTTCGCTGATTATTAAACGCCTCATCTCGTTCATGGTTTAAATTATCTATTGCCTGAGCAATACCAAAATCAGTTAACTTAGCTGTTTTTTTATCTCTTAAAATTAAAATGTTTGCTGGTTTTATATCTTTATGTACTAACCCTTGCTGGTGCGCATAATCTAAAGCGAGCGTCATTTGCCCAGAAATATTTAATGCGGTTTTCAAATCAAGTTTATGTTTGGATTTCAATATTTTTTCAAGAGTAACACCCTCTAACATTTCCATTGCTATATAAGGGATTTCATCCGTGATCCCTACATCATAAATGGTGACGATATTAGGGTGAGATAATTGTGCTGCTAATCGAGATTCGCGTACAAATGCTTCACGAAAAGATTTATTTTGCGCAAGATGAGGGCGTAACATTTTTATCGCTAGGAATCGATCTAACTGAGGATCAAATGCGCGGTAAACAAAAGCGGTTGAGCCACGCCCGACTTCCTCTAAAATCCGATAGCGTCCAAGAATTCTCGGCTTTACAAATTCTTTTTTCTGACTTTGTTTTCGATTGGCATTTGCTTGTAAATGTTCAGATTGTTTTTTTGTAAATGAATTGCGTTTACTATTCTGACTCTGGTTCTGATTCTTATTCTGATTCAGTGACGGCGCAGGGGGTTGAGCAGTTTTTATAGATTGTATTCTACTGTGTTTTTGAGATTTGCTATTATCAACTTCGTTAGGCATTTCTGGTTACACGACTTTAGGTTATAAGACCGGTTTAGTGAGCTCAAGGTAATAATTAATCAGCAATGACTAATTAAGCAAAAACCAAAGAAAAGCGCCAACAATGACTACTCCACCAATAACAATGGGTATCAACTTATTACTAGCGGAAGACTCTTCTTCAATTTCATCGTCTTCTACTAAAGCAAAAACAAATTCACTGCCAGCAAACGCAATCATGTCTCCAGGTTTTAAAACTTGGTTGATTACTTTTTCTCCATTAACAAAGGTTCCGTTGGAAGATAATAAATTCAAAACCTTCCACTCGCCTTCAGACTGAATAACCTGCGCATGCATAGAAGAGACACTTGATTCGGTTAAAACAATATCACTAGATGGACGGCGTCCTATTTCGACTTTATCTTTACGTAAAATATATTGCGTACCAACAACATCACTACTGATACCAATTAACGCAGGCATGTCTGCATTTTCTGATTGAGAATCTACAATCTCTTTTGCGACCATCTTATTGATTTCATCGACCTCAAACACTTGCGTGCCTTGAGGTCCCATTTTTGATGCGTCGTCATTAATTGACATGGTACTTCCTCTATAATCTTTTTCTTAAATTTTTTAAATTAATCTAAAATATAAATGAATGCTTATCGCAAAATCAGCCACCAAAAAGCGCTCTAATTCTTTCAATAAAACTCAATCGTTTTTTTATCGGTGAACTAATAATAATGACACTAACGTTATCTCTGCCACCAGCCTGTTTCGCGGTATTCACAAGTCGTTGCGTTTTTTCTTCAATTAATTTTTTAGAATTCATAATTTCAGTAATATCACTATCATCAAGCTCATCACTTAAACCATCGCTACATAAAATTAATTGTTGATTAGCATCCCATTCATTTTCATACTCTCCGACTTCAACATCTTCGATTTCTGTTGAGCCTAAGCATTGGGTAATCATATGGCGTTGTGGATGAGTTTTAGCGTCATCAACGGTCAATAAACCGGCGTTAATCAAACGCACCATTAATGAATGATCTTCAGAAACTTGAGTTAATTGTGAGCTTGAACTATCCCAAAGGTAGACGCGACTATCTCCCACCCAAGCCACTTTATATTTATGGTTATCACTTGCTACGGCCACAACCGTTGTGCCCATACCTGACTGACCAAGACCTTCATGTACTGCAGATATAATTCGATGGTGTGCGGATTGAATAGCCTGAGAAAGAGACTGAGTTTTTGCATAAACACTAGCGATATCTTTTACCGCTAAATCAGACGCGACTTCACCACAAGCATGACCGCCCATGCCATCAGCAACAATCCAAAGGCCAGGAGCTGAAGATATCGCATCTTCATTCAATTCGCGTACGCATCCTACATCGCTCATCTGTGCTGATCGACAACGATTTATTGTATCTTGCTCCATAATCACCTTTTGTTGCGATTGATTTTCTGCAAACTATTCGTTGAAATCTCATAATTTTGCATATTTAACACAATTAGAAATTTCATAGCTTTATCAAGTGTGTCATAATTCGTTTGTACTTTCGAGTATTTATCCTTACTAAATCAATATTTTAGCGTGATTTAAGGCTTTTTGCTTTAGACTTCACTAAAATCGTTAATTTAGTCACATTCTGGTATTTATGGTAAATGTTTATCATTAAACCAGTATTAAATGGGGGCGACATGGTTTCGACGAGGATTACAAAACTCAAGGTGCATGCCGAGGTGTCAGCGAACCTCGTAAACACTAGCTGAAAAAACTTAGTTGCAAACGATAACAACTACGCTTTAGCCGCTTAGGCTAACTGTTGCTGCCGAGCGTCACCGGTAGGTAGTTAACAGTCATTCACGGAGACTCGCGGGTAAGGATGTTTGTTCCCCAACCGTTAAAACTAAACAAACTCGTTTCTAGCATCCTGTTAGTCGGATCTGTTAGAGATTAAGATATAGACTAACTAAGCATGTAGTACCAAGAGCAGCGGATTCGCGGACGGGGGTTCGATCCCCCCCGCCTCCACCAAATGAGAAAAACCTCGCCTTTTTAGTCGGGGTTTTTTTATGTCCAGAAAAGACCAACAAAGCCCACCAACCCCAGCAAAACCAACAAAACCAACAAATACAGCGCATCTTAAGACTGTATTTTCGTCTTGTAAGGGATATTGTGTTTGCTAAAAATAATGCTTAAGGCTTCTCTTTGACAATTGCAACCAAACTGGTTACACTTGTGAACACAAAATAAGGTCAGAAGATTATAAATGGCTATAAAATCTTTTAGACACAAAGGATTGGAAAGGTTTTTTGTGTCAGGAACTACTCGTGGAATTAACCCACGGCATGCAAGAAAGCTAGAAAATAGATTGGATAGACTTGATGCAGCTATTACTCCAGAGGATATGAATCTACCTGGTTATCGTCTACATCAACTAGAACCAAGAAATGTAGGTCGTTGGGCGGTTGATATTAGCGGCGCTTGGCGAGTGACTTTTGAATTTGAAGGTAGTGATGCCATAGTTGTAGATTATGAGCAGTACCACTAATAGTAAAATAGAGTAGAGATAAAAATGGCGAGCTTTAAACGAACTAGGCAACCAGTTCATCCAGGTCGAATCTTTCGTGACGACGTTTTGGATGAGTTAAAAATTAGTATTACGCGTGCAGCCAGTATGCTCGGTATATCCCGTAAGCATTTGTCGAAATTTGTTAATGAAGATACAGATTGTTCGCCAGAGATGGCTCATCGCTTAGCAAAAGCCACCAACACGTCAGTTGCATCATGGATGAATATGCAAAACTCACTTAATATATGGCGCGAAGAAAATAACGCTAATAATTTTGAAGAAATAGAACCGTTTGATTTTGCATTGACTGTGTAATTAAATGCAAGATTTAAATCAAGGTGGTAAATTCCAATTGACTCGCGAAGTTGCTCTTCGTCCTTAAACGTAATTGCAAACGTAATTGCAGACAGTCACTATATAGCCAATCTCCTACATCTTCAAAGGATTTAAACTTACAACCGCAAATAAAAACCTGCAAGTGGTCGACTACTTGGTACTTGCCAGCGCGCTTTCATAGCTTGAGTATTATTATCAAATAGCGCTTGGTCGCCTTTACTGCGAATTAAACCAAAATTTTTATTACCGCCTGTTTGCTCATAAATCACATCTGACAATTCTTTTTCTGTGCCAATGAGTTTTTTTCACGCCAATACTCGCCAGCTTCTAGTAAGCGTTGTTCTATTAACTCGGCTTGGCGGGTTTGCATGGCAAAGTAAGTTTGTGCAAAAGCGATAGGTTGCTTGGCAGAGTCACCATTTTGAGCAACTAGGTAACAGGCGTATCGGGTAAGCATTATATCGCTAATTTCTCGCTGACTGCCTGAGCCTAGTTCGACCATTTTGTTGATATCAACAAAATGGTCTTTAATGGCATTGTCTGAGACCTCACAAGCAAGAGAACAATTCTGATAGAATATAAAACTCAAAATAACGTTGGCAGCACCTAACTTAAATTCCTGACTAAATGTTTTTTTTCATATTCAACTTCTTTAGATTAATATAATATCATTTAAATGAAGTCCCACTTTATTAGACCGCTTTATTAGACAGCTTTATTAGACCACTTTAGATGGGCGCATTTTTGTAAATGATAAGACGATTGGCGTAACAGGAAAAAATTGTGATATGAGTGTTTGGGAAAATTATACTGAAGAACAAAGAAATGAGTATGTACATTATTTACAAGTTTTTGGTGCATTATCAGAGCTCTTTCGACAAAAAAAGGGCCGTTTAATTCCACACCTTGATTCAAAATTTCAAGAAACAATTTTTGCTAAAGTCTTTAAAAGTAAAATCGTAGATGTTGGAAATACGCCTCACGATATATTATCCGTTATTGGGGGTAAGAGAATTGGGATAGGCTTAAAAACTTGGATGGATAGTAAACCCTCATTTCAAAAGGTAATGCAGCTCAAACGATTTCAAACGGAGATTAACGAATTAAGATTCGATGAAAAAAAACTAGCCTATAAAATATCCGAATTAAAAAATGAAAAAATGAAGCGTGATTATGAACGTTTAGGGTTATCAGAGAAAAATAATATTTACCATTATGTCACTCGTGACGAAAGCTCCTTTGTAATACATGAATGTTCTTATCCTTTAATTGATATAAAAAATTTAATCGGTTTTGAATTAAATGAAAAATCCTTCACATGGTCAGATGGAAATAAGCTTTACAAATACACTTTCAGTGACTCTCAAATATGGCAAAAGTTTGAATCTGACAAATACGATTCAATAATAGTTGATAAATTTGATGTGAAAATAATTGAAGATCCCTTTTCTTTCATATTAAAAGCATATTCTGACCTTATAGATACTTCAAAAGAAATTGAGCAAGATATAGTTGAAGTGTATTTGCCTTTGTACTCTTATAGCACACAAAAAGTGGAAGATAAGTCAGGCTTAAATGCTTGGAACGCGGCTCCTAAAAATAAAGGAAGTAATACCCTAAGACCATTAAATGAAATCTATATTCCAATCCCAATAGACTTTCATAAAAAACATCCCGATTTTTTTACTGAAAACATATTTGAACGAGAGGAAATTCGAGCTAAATATAGTGGTAGTAAGGACTCCAAACCTGAAGTTCGTTTTCAATTACAACTGCCAAATGGTAAGAAAATACCTTCGTTAGTCACACAAGACAACATGAAAGCGTTACAATCAGGAAGTAAGACGGAACGTGATGAAAATGGAAAAAAATATGGACAATCTGCGTTAGGTCAATGGCTGTTATTGGATGTTCTCGGCTTAAAAGATCGGGAAGTAGTAACTCGTGATTGGTTGGACAAAAAAGGTACTGACTCTGTTCGGTTATGGCGAAAAATTGGGGATTATTCAATAATTAATATTGATTTTGCTGAATTAGATTCCTTTGAGGCGTTTATTAATGATAATCCTATGCCCTAAAACGAATACACGGAAAACTAGTGTCTGGAACTAGTGTCTGGAACTCGTGTCCGGAACTAGGACCGAGCAATGCTTTAAATTGATTTTCTAATATTGTCTATTCTTCACTTAGACTAAGTACTCGAACTATTTCATCTGCAATTCTTTTGATAACAGGAACTACAACTGAATTGCCAGCTTGTTTGTAACAGTGTGAGGCAGCCATACCACTTGGAAATTTAAATTTACGTGGGAAACCTTGAAACTTTAAACATTCAGATGGTATCAGCTTTCTAATACCAAAATTATCAATTATCAAAGGGACATTGTGTCCACCAGTTCCCATATTAGCGGTAAGCGTTGGGCATAATTTGTTTTTATTTTCACGCACATAAACCCTTCGCCACTGGTAAATTGTATCCCTAGAAGACATTTTATCGTTAAGTTCTTTATAATATTGATGTTCAGAGTTGTAATAGAATTTATCTTCCTGTCTTTCTACCTCTAATAAATCATGAATTGTTTTTGTTAATTTAATTGGTTTAGGTATATTGAAATTATGAGTGAGAATGTTGCCAGTTTTTGTACTATCGTTTATAGAATATGATGATTCATTTCTAAATCCTACAATGTAAATTCTCTCTCTATTCTGTGGGACATTGCCAAAATCTTTTGAGTTCAGAATGAATTTAATAAAAGAATATCCTAATTCATTTTTAATCGTCTCTTCGATGACTTTGATTGTTTTGCCTTTATCATGACCATTCATGTTTTTTACATTTTCAAGTAAGAATGCTTTTGGTTTAAATGCTTCAATAAACTCAGCCGTTCTAAAAAATAAATTGCCTCTTCCCTTTTCATCATTAAAGCCTTGCCTATAACCTGCAACTGAGAAAGCTTGGCAAGGGAAACCCGATGTTAAAATATCAATTTCTGGGATGCCAATGGCTTTTAGTGGCTTAAATACCATATTATTTTTGCTTGATTTTTTATCATCAATCAAATCTCTTTCAACTAAAGTATTTATGCTTTCTTCATATAATTTCACCTTTGGATAATTATGCTTATAAGTGGTGCAAGCATGTTTATCATTTTCGTTTGCCCACACTACCTCACAACCAGATTGCTCAAATGCTGTACAGATCCCTCCGATACCAGCAAATAGACTTCCAACCTTATATGACTTTTTTTTCATGAGTTAACTCATTCCTACCTAAAACGCTGTGGATATATTCGTATTGCATCACATTAGTGGCGTTAGATTACGAATATTTTGATTTTCTATTTAAATGGTACAATAATAAGAACAAAAATAATATTTCTTTAGTCGATATTTTTTATGAAAGTTAAAGTAAGGCAAATGATAAAATCAGAGTTAGCTAAGAAAAGCATTAATTACCTTAACTTGACGAAAACAAGGAATGAAAAGGTTTATAGAGCTTCATTTTCATTGGTATTTATTTTGCAAGTTTGTGATTCCCTTGGTTTATCTATTGAATTTACTGATAAGAGTTGGTTAACATCTTCAATATGAACAAGTTAAATCAAGTTGACAATGTTTTTACAATCACTCAAAAAGTCGTATTCAATCCTGTGGAGAGCTTTAAGAAATCAACCATTCTTAAAGTTTTTGAATTTGCTTATGACATGTCCTTTGGCGCTGAAGGTCAGCATAGAGATCACCGCACCGGTGGTAAACATATGCGTGCAAATGGTGAGATATTTATTAATGCTTTTCAAGGCAAACTATCGGAAATAGCTGTATTAAGATTAATATATAAGCAATATCCAAAAGAGGAGTACATTAATCTACCAAAACCAGATTTTGAGACTTACGGTTTAGGATTGTGGGACGATTGCGACTTATCAATAAATGGGAAACGACTTTCAATAAAATCTACTAAGTTTTATGGCAATTTACTTCTATTAGAAAAGGATGATTGGAATATTCATGGTCAATATATTCCAAATATTGATCTGTCAACACTATTCGGGACACTCAATTACACAACTTTTTGCATAGCTTCATAATCAACGGGTGACCAATAGTCATTAGTTGAGTGAAGTCTTT
>NVVT01000006.1 GCA_002733465.1 Kangiella sp. | reverse complement strand
ATGCAGATCAAATAACCTTGTTTCATGCGCTAAACCTATGTTTTATTAGGTTACGCTATATTATTGGATTATCTGGAACCTTTTTTAAGGGCTGACTAATTATTGAATATCATTGGGAAACTTGAAGCGAAGATCAATTAGTTGGATCAAATCTGTAGTGACCTGTGATTTTATAACTAAATAGCATATCTGATGCTTCTGGACCTCGACCAATATTATGCACTATGATTGGATTTCCAGAATTTTTGTCTATTTTATCAATAACTATTCCAATATGAGGAAAATTCCCTGGAAGCAACCATGTAACCAGATCGCCTTCTTTGTACGCGCCCGGATTGAGCGATATTGGTAAACTATCTCCATGGCGTTTAAAGAAAGTTTGTAGGTTAGGTACGCGTCGATGATCAATATTTGTATCCGGTCGATTCATTCCCCACATCCTTTTTGACGGATATTCTTTAAAATTATTAATCATGTCTTCATGCACCAATTGCTGAAGGTCAAAGCCTAATGAGCGGTAGGCTCGAATCACAACATCGGTACAAACACCTGTGTCTGCAGGTACATCACCATTTGGATATTTTATTGAAACATAAGCACCATCATACTGAACATCGTGTTTAGTTCTTTCTATTGCTGCATCTGAAAGAGCTTTATTGAATGGAGCCGAAACTAGATTTGAAGCAAAAAATAATATTGTGAACAATATAAGTGGTTTCATAATTTTTGCTCTCCCAAACACCCAGAAATTAAGTAATATCAATAAAAAACTATTTGTTCCAAACATCAGATTAGTTTACTCTCATTAATAGAAAGTATTGACTCCATACTATTTTATATCTTTACTATTGGATTGCTAACTAATGAATAAAATCATTCTACTTCTTTTCTTGACACTTTGTTCAGCGATTAGTTTCAAACCTGTGCATGCATCAAAGTCTTTAGCCGACAATTACAAGACTATTTCAGAGAGTTATATTAAATTAGTCCTCGCATTGGGTGAGCAGGATACATACTATGTTGATGCATATTACGGTGATGAAAAATTTCAAATTGAAATAAAGAAAAACCCGTTAACATTAAAGCAAATAGTCAAGCAAGCTAACATCCTGATTCAAACGTTAAAGTTGCTTAACCCACACAAAGAGTTAATCAAACTAAGACGTTCATACTTACAAATTCAACTATCTAGTTTGATGGCTAGAGCATCAATGGTTAGCGGCACGAAAAAATTGAGTTTTGATGAACAAAGTCGCCTTTTGTACAATACTGAAGCACCTCACTTTAAATTCAGTGATTTTGATAAAACCTTAGAAAAACTCAACCAATTATTACCCGGAAGCGAATCCTTACCGGTAAGAGCTAATCGATTTAAAGACCAATTTATCATCCCAAAAGATAAACTTTCGCTTGTTTTTGATATCGCTATAAAGGAATGCAGAAATAGAACTCAAGTTTTTATTGAGTTATTACCAAATGAAAACTTCACGCTAGAATACGTGAAAGATAAACCGTGGAGTGGCTACAATTGGTACAAAGGTAATGCTTTTTCATTAATTCAAATCAACGAAGAATTACCTATTTACATCTCCAGAGCAATTGATTTAGGTTGTCATGAAGGTTACCCTGGACACCATACATATAATGCATTACTCGAAGCAAACTTAGTGAAAAAACTGGGTTGGAAGGAATTTACCGTATACCCATTATTCAGTCCACAATCATTAATCGCTGAAGGTAGTGCTAATTATGGTATCGAACTAGCATTCCCAGGAGATGAAAAAATAGAGTTTGAAAAAGCAAAACTTTTTCCAATAGCGGGAATCAACCCGAATCTAGCTGATGATTATGTCATTTTTTCAAAACTAACTGAAAAACTAAATTATGCAGGAAATGAAATAGCACGTCTTTATCTCAATGGCGAAATTGAACCTGAAAAAGCCATTGAGCTATTTCAAAAATACACCTTAGCCAGCAAGCAAAAAGCGAAACAACGTTTAAAATTTTGGGATACTTATGGAGCCTATGTTATTAATTATAACTGGGGTAAGGATTTAGTTAAAAATTGGGTTGAAGCAGGAACTGACCAATCGAACAAAGGGAAATGGAAACGATTTGCGAAATTATTAGCATCCCCTCGGTTACCATCGACCTTAAAAGATTGATAATTTATACAGGTTTTTCTATTGATTCATTACTGTATTGTTACAATTAGCATTCACTTAGATCTTTATTCAAGGTGCAAATATATTTCTATTTATAGCCGTCTCAACCACCATTTTAATTTTATAAAAAACTAGTCAGTCAAAATAAGTTCAGCCACTTCTTTTTTAGCGGTAACACGAATTGTAAGCAGAATATCAGTTTGATTAATGTCGGTTAATAAATCAACATTATTAGGTAGTCTGCCGAGGATCTCAAATGTATCTTCGCTAAGATCATAAGACCACAATTGATATTTCTCATTAATGCCATAAATGACATTGTGTTTAATTACAAATCGTTTATCACTTCCTTGGCTGTCTAGTGATTCAATCAACTGATCTTCAGCAGGTCCGGGTTGCCAGAATCGATCCAACGGATCGGTGTAAATCAATCGACCATCTTCATTCTTGAGCGCCCAACTTACCTTCTTGTCAGTGATGACTCTAAATTCTGAGTTATTCAAATTGAACTCTCCAAACTTTAATATCCCTTTAATTCGCACATACAATAAAGCGGTATTGTCTTCGCTATTCCATTGAAAAAGTTTCTTAACAGGGTAGTCAAATGGGAAGAGTTTATGGCTTGAGTCCAGTGTCACTTGGGTGAGCGTGTTATTAACATTGGCTAAAATACTTTGTCCATCCACCGCCCAATCCATTCCAGAAATACGAGTATCTATTGGAAAATGGGTAAGTTGTTGCAAGCCATTGCCATCGTTTATCCAAATTTGATCTTCACCAGTGCGATCCGATTTAAAAGCAATTAATTCACCATTTGGTTGGTAAATGGCACCGTCTTCATCACGTGTTGAGCGAGCCAGGATTGTAGGGACTGGTATTATTGGGACAAGTACCGAAGCTGCAGAATTTAAGGAACCAGTATCTGAGTCATTGTTATTTTCTCTAGCTAGATTTTGATCCGCTTGAGTCTGCGCTATCTGTGAAAGGGAGAGCATGGCTATATCACCATCGTAGTGACCCTGAATCACCAGCGCTCGTTTACCGCCTGGATGAAATACCGGCGACCCCATTGGTTCATCAATGGGCAGACTAATATTGGTTATTTTGCCTTCATAAGATAGGGTGAAAAGTTGTCGACCCGTGCTAAAAATAAGTAGATCACTCATTGGTGTAAAGTTTGGGTAGATAAAACTTAAGTTCGGTATTTCTGGCGGGTATTCAATCTGATGACTGGATAAAAGTTGCCCATCAGGTTTGAGTATTTCAATGTAGTTCTGGCCATCATTGTGGACACTAATTAATGCGATAAGATCGTCTTTAACTGAATAGTCATAATCAATTAAGTTGCCCTCTGGCTGGGAATATATAAGTGTACTTTTATTGTCCGCTACCGAATAGCTGACTAACTTCCAACGGTCAGAAAGCTCCTGAAATAATGCGACGTTATTATTATTTAACCATTTAGATTTAGTTATTCTTGAGTTTTTACATTCCATCAGTAGACTCGGAGATTGGGGTGCTTCAAGTGCTTTTTTAAAATCCAAGGTCATTAGTTTATAACAATCTTTTTGAGTGATTGGTTTGTTGCAATTTTCAGTTTTAATAAAGACCAGTTTTTCCCCATCTTGTGAAAAGCTATGACTGCCGTAGCGACCCATGTTTTTCGTAAGCTGGGTTTCTTTTTGAGTTTTGATGTTCTTTGCCCAGATATTATTACTAGAGCAAAACTCTTCTGAATAACGGTTGAAAACAATGTATTCACCATCAGGCGAATAGATACCCGTATGTTCTTTGTTGTCTGTGTTTGTTAATGAGCGTAACTCTCCAAAAGACAATTTTAATGATTGTTCAGATGTAAAGTAGCTAAATCCGATAAAACCCAGAAAAACAATTCCAGCGACAATAAAAGTCAGCCTTAAAGTGGAAGTCATCGACTTTGTTCTATTAATACTATCCAGACTAGTGTTATCAAAGTTGGTGTTATCACTATAAAGATTGGCTGGAGTGACCTTATGCGCTTGAGGACTATCTAATGTTGGCACTTGTTCAATTAACGATTCCGGGTCGGTTTTACCGTGCCATCTAACTTCAACCTCCAGACTATATCCCTGTTTAGCATGGGTTTTAATGTAGGACTGGTATTGACTGTCTTCACCGAGCGCTTTTCTTAATTGAGCGATGCTTCTTTGAAGAGTATTTGGTGTTACCACAGTGTTAGACCACACTTCTGATAACAACTCATCATGGCTGACAACTCTGTTGGCGTTTTTGGCAAGGTAAGTTAACACCGCCAAAGCTTTAGGAGGTATCGTTTGAGATTGCGTTTTCTGGGTGATTTGATTTCGAGTTAAATCGACATAAAAATCACCTACCCAATACTGTGTAGCCATGTATATGAAACCCAAGGTGAATGTTGATGTTTAAAAATGAGTCAAAAACAAGAACGCTCATACTAGCATGAAGCTTGAATGTTACTAAACGGGATTTGTAACTAATTGATAATTAAAAAGTTTATTGACGTCAGAATGACGTCATTGAAAAGTCAGGCGGACGTCAGGCATTTTGTACTTTATTCAGATACATTCGACCCCTAGCAATTTTACAATTTACGAGTGAGTAATCTAATGAATATGAATAAGATTTTAGTTTTTTTGTTTTTTCTGCCTTCCATCAATATTGGTGCAAGCGAGCAACGTATATCTGAAATGCCAGTATACCAAATGCCCGGAACACAAGTTATTCCAATCAAAGATTCACAATCGAATAAGCAATATGAGCTTCTAATAAAACTGCCCGAAAATTACGCGGAAAATAAGGACAAAAAATACCCTGTCATTTATTTTACTGATGCCGTCTGGCATATCGAATTATTATCATCTGCCTCATTTTTCATGATGGAAGATGTCATTTTAGTGGGGATCTCCTGGCAGAAAGACATTGCAGAAGATTTAAAGCAGCAATACGGGGCTCATGTCAGTCGTTTTGGTGATTACTCCTTTAAGAAGACCACTAACCCAAAACATCCCAAAATAAAATTTGGACAAGCGAATAATCACCTGTCTTTTATTCGCAACGATGTTTTTAACACTATAGAAAAAAACTATCGAACCGAGCCTGAAAATCGCACCTATTTCGGATTTTCTGCTGGTGGTGTTTTTGGTACCTACGCGCTAATGGTACATCCGTATACATTTAAAAATTATATTCTTGGAAGTCCAAGCATACGGCGTAATGTTCCTGAACTCTTTGCCCAAGAACATGCCGCTTTAAAAAGTAAACAGTCTGCTATTAACGTCTTCATTTCTTATGGTGAATTAGAGAAAGAGTTAAGCCCATATGTCGAAAATTTTATTAGCCAACTAAAAAATAAAAAATATAATGGAATAGCTTCAATAAAACACATAGTTATTGAATCTGCTGGGCATAGTGATTCATCTCCTATGATGGCGGTTCAAAGTATTAAATGGCTATCGAACTTGCAAAAAGAAAAGGATGAGTCATGAAACCAGTTAGCATTAATATTGTAATTAAGACGGTTATTTCTATAGCCCTGCTGCTTTCTTTTACAACAATGAGCAGTAAAAGCTATGCACATGATAAGTCACCTGTTCTTGAAGGCCCTTATGTCGGACAAAAGCCGCCGGGTTTAACGCCAAAAGCGTTTGCACCTAGTGGCCTTTCTACAGAGCGTCGTGACCATAGCGGTTTCTTTACACCAGATATGAAAGAGTTCTATTTTACTAGGAGAAACAACAACGATAAAAAGTGGTCTTTAGTGGTCTTTAAATCCGAAAATAGCCAATGGCGCGAGTCTGTGGTGGGCCCCAGAGTCGGCAGGCCCATTATTACTCCAGACGGTAAGATTATGCATTTGGGTAAGCACTATAAGCAGCGTACAGAAGCAGGGTGGTCAGAATTAAAAAGCCTAGGTCCTCTGTTTAAAGACTTCCGTATCATGCGGCTTATGTCTTCATCTAATGGCACTTATTATTTTGATGAGGCAAATGAATCAGGTCCTATTCATTATTCACGATTAATAAACGGTAAACATGAAAAACCAAAAGCCGTGAAAATTGATTTTGGAGACTGGAACGCGCACCCCTTCATCGCGCCAGATGAATCCTATTTGATCTGGGATGAGCAAGGAGAAAATGGATATGGTGGAAGCGATTTGTTCATTTCTTTTCGACAGGAAGATGGTTCATGGGGGACGTCAATTAATTTGGGGGATACAATCAATACCAGTGATAATGAAGGTGGAGCAACCGTAACGCCTGACGGAAAATACCTTTTCTTTAACCGATTTATAAGCAATGAAAATGCAGGTATGTTCTGGGTGGATGCACAGATTATTAAGACGCTCAGGCCCAAATAAAAAACAGCATACAAAGGTGTTCAAGATGGGCAAATTACAGTTGGAATTTTTTGTTCATGCCTTACTTTTTAGCCAGCTACAATTTTCCGCTTAATGTGGTGTTAGGCATCAATCGAACAAAGGAATTATAATGAATAAAATTTTAAAAACCGCTGGCATTTTAACCCTACTAGCAATAATGCAACCTACTTTCGCTCAAGAATGTAATTCTAGTTGTCAGCTACAACAGGTAAATGCTTATTTTTCTGCATTAGATAAAGTTTCAAGAAAGGGTTCAACTTCTAAGAATATTGATGATTTACTTGCTTTAACTCATGACGATGTAAAGTATATTCATGTTGAATATGAAGCCAGTTTTACCAAAGAAACTTGGCGTAAGGCTTTTCTTCGAAATCTTGAAATAGATAGATATCAAAATAGCGATAAAAACCAAATACGCATTTTGAAATCGATAGCCGGTAAAAATCATGTAGCGGTTGAATACTCTCATGGTGTAATACAACAAGATGGGCAATGGAAAAAGACTGATCAATACCTTGCTTTATTTGGATTCACCAATGGAAAATTATCCCTTATCAAAGAGTTATGRWWRMMWKSCWKWYWAGCCATTAAAGCATAAACATGAATTGGGTTGAATATTCTCTTAGACGATTAAGATAAACTTTATAATCTTGACCGCTTAAAAAGCACAGCTGTCGATTGTTACCCCTTTGGATTACATGTTGAAGTATTTCGGGTAAATTAAATTTAGGTAGTCTTGGCATATTCGTCCTTGAAATAAGTGATATTGTATTTTGAATTTATCTTGTCAGCAAGGCAACAGCCCAAATCTGTATATTTTATTGAGAGAAAAATAAAACTCTTGTAGGGTATATCTTAATAAAACATCTCAAGTTGTTCTGACCCTGAGAGATCTAAATTTCGGTGTACAAATAGAAATAAGTAAAGTGTGATTAAGTGATTCTTTTGCTGTCAATTTCATGTTTTTTGATGTTAGTGCACCGTAGTGCAAACTTAATTTTCTAAAGTAGTATGATCTTACGCTGTTAACGGTAAGCTTCATAGTGTAAAGACAGTATCAGTTTGACCCCGGTTACTCTTCTAATATTACGATATCTTGGTTAATGGCAATAAACTGGCTTAGTAATAGTTGATCATCTTTTAACCCTGTCACTTTCCAGGCCGTTGGTTTAAGGCGCATCATTGACTTAATCAAATGTCCGTCTAAGTTATATTGATTGAGCATAAAGCTATATTTATCAACGCCATAAATAATCTGATCAGCCATAAATATTGCCCTGACATTTAGCTCAGAAAGTGGTTTGGTTTCAGGCTTATCAAAATCAATAGAACGAGTAAAAACCTCTCCATTGATATTGCTAAAGATGATTTTATTTTGCAAAGCCCAAGCATTTTCTACTTGATTAACGCCATAAGCAATAAGCTTATTTTGCTTGATGTCCAAGTGATACAACCCCCCAGGCTCAGGATCACTTAGCAAAACTAAAAATTGATTTTCTTTGTACCAGGAAAGAACGGAATGGATTGGTTTACTAGTGCTTAAATACTCTACCCTGCCATTTAAGTCTACAATAACCAGTTTATCACCGGAAGCCCTCGACAAACGAGTTCCATCCGGCGACCAACTATAATTTTGGATTTTATTTTGATTAGTTTCAAAACTCAATTGAGACGCCTCGCCATTGTGCCAAATCCAAAGCTGGTCACTGCCACTGCGATCAGAAATGAAAGCCACCCTATCCCCGTTTGGTTGGTAGAGTGCACGGCGGTCTTGAGCAGAAGTCCGCGCAAAACTCAAAAAAGGTAGAGCCGTATGATTTAGATCAATCGCGTTTAAATCAGCCTGGTTTAAGTCTGACTCAACTTGTACCAACGTTTTTTCTCCCGCTAATGATTTATCTTTCAAGCTAAGCTGGGCTACATCGATATCTTTTTTACCTTGCACTGCCAACATGGTGTGTTTTGTGGAATGTTTAGTCACTGATATCAAGTTGCTAGTGGGTGTTTGCACCCATTGTAACTTCCCATTTAATGCTATTTTGTAGAGCCTGTTATTGCTAACAGCCAGTAAATACTCTCCCTGCGGTTCAAAGTTGCCAGCAAATAGTTGATAACGGCTCATTTTTGGCGTGATCTTGATCGTTTCACGGCTAACCACTTGGCCACTTTCATCTAACAACTCCACGATATTATTAAACTCATCATCTCGGCTGATCACAACAAAGCGTTTATGTTTTTGATCATAATCAAAATGATAAATGTAGTGTGATTCTGAAGAGTATAACGTCCTAAGCTCTTTGTTCAGATCGTTGTAATGCATCAATTGATATCGACCGCCGTCAGATTGTAAAAAAGCATATTGATGATTGGATAGCGCTTTTGGTGTTAGCAACCTATCAGCTTGACATTGATGACGAAAGTTAGGGATCTGTGGAGCATTGAGTGAAAGGGAAAAGTCTAATGTTGCTAAACTCCAGCACGTTTGCTCAATACTTTTATTCTGTTGCTCAGTCATGTTTTTCTGAATGTTATTTTGTGTGTCGCATTGGTTATTCGCCGCAAATATCATCTCGCGCCCATCACCGGTAAAACTCACCGATCCAAATTGGCCTGGCTGAGCAGTCAGTTGACTTTCTTTTCCGCTCGCCAAATGCCTTGCCCATATATGGCTTTTACATGAACCAGCATAACGATTAAATATCAGATATTTTGTGTTAGGGCTAAATAAAGCGTGAGACTCATGGGCATCAGTCTGAGTTAACGGTTTAATCTGGGAGTATTTATTTGGTAAGTCATGCTTGGGTTGACTGTCATTATCAGATTGAGTATACGGCCAAAATACATTGGCTATCAATGTCAACAAAGTTGCCGTTAACAATAAGCCAATCACTATCAATAGTAATCTAGAATATTTATCTCTGTTTGACTTTATAGCTTTAGCCGCTGCCTCAACTACTTCATTTACCCCATCAGCAACTCGTGGTTCATGCCAACACACTGGTGCCAACAGTCGATAACCAATTCTGGGGGTGGGTCGCGATTATAGTCGGAGATTTGGCATCATCTCCCAACTCTTTACGTAATATGGCAATACATCGTTGCAATGCACTGGGGACCACTTCAGAGCCTTGCCAAACATGCTGCATGATCTCTTTATGAGTCACCACTTCATTTTGTCGCTGAGCTAAGAGATACAATACTTTTAGAACTTTAGGCTCAACCTGAGTCTCATGGTCTCCTTTTATTAAGGAGGAACGAGACAGATCAATCTGAAAGTCAGTAATATAAAATATCGTCTTTTCTGTCATTTGCTTCTTATTCAAATAAACTCTAGGGCAGAAGTGTATGGGCAATTAAATTAATTGTCGAGTATTAGGGCCTTGTAATTAGCGCCATAAGCATTTCATAAGCAATTCATAACCTTGCCTTTGTTGCCATCAGCACAGTTCTTTTGTTAAATACACACTTTCAAAACACAACACCCTTAGGGAAAAAACAATGCGCGACCAAAATAGCCATTTCAAAAAATTATCGCTGGGTACACTGATATTGATGCTAGTGAATTTCAGTACAGCGACGTTTGCAGGCGACAGAGAAAACCGCATTATCGATAAAACTGTCAAGACCTATGGCGGTGATCAGTTAATCCAATTACAAAGTTTGAGTCTCACGGATAAAATGATTCATTACTCCCAATGGCAAAGCGGTCACTCTGCGCAAGGCCAAATGATCACTTACTTGAGTGAATATCAAATTGAATTAACTCAAGACCTACTCAACAAGCGTAAAGTCTTTAAACAAGCCACCACAAGACTAGTAGGAAGTCACGGTAGCAACATGCCAACCGTTACTCATAGAGTTTTTGCTAATGGCAAAGGTTATTCAATTGATCATGCTTTACAGCAATATCACCCCGTCAACAGCATAAGTTATGACAATACCGATATTGGTAATAGTCAACTAGTGGACTCACTGATCATTAGACAACTCAACCAAGATAGAAGGTTCAGCCAATGGACAGATATCGCTTACATTCAAGGTGAGGCTCACGATGTACTAATGGTCAATTCAGGCTCCGATAAAGAGTATACGGTTTACCTCAATCAAAAAACGGGCTACTTGACCCGTATGCTAAAAAATAAAGGTTCGCAATTAAACAGTTATGACTTTCTAGAACATCAAAAAACCCAAGGGATCACATGGGCTAAACAGTTACTTGTAGGTACCGAAAACCAACCTGTTTACCACACAAACTCACGGAAAATTGTTTTTAATTCAGCCAAAGAGAGTCAATTCCACATCCCCTCAGGCTATCAACTTAGGCCAAAAACTCAAGCGGTAGATGTATCACAACTGACTTTAAGAGAGCTAGCAAAAGACGTTTATTTTGTGGGGCAGCACTGGGGATATACCTTGTTTATTGATGTAGGTGAATACTATATTTCTGCGGGTTCTTGGCAAATAGACAATAAGTCACATGCTTGGAAAAAAGGATTAGATTTACTCAGACAAAAGACAGGAAGCGACAAACCCGTTAAACAACATATTGTTACTCACCACCATCACGATCATATGATGGGATTGAGTGATGTATTAATGCAAGGTACAAATTTAGTCATTCATCCAGCGGATATTTCATCGGTACAAAAACACCTACCAACGCCTTTATCTGATGATCGATTTGTACCAATTTCAAATAACAGCAACTTAACCAACAGCAAGGTCATGCTTTTCGATCTGCCAAACAGTCATGCTAATCACAATTTAATAATCTACCTACCCGAGCACAAAATATTGTTCAGCGAAGACATTTTTGGTAGTAGCTTTAAAAAAGCCTTTCACTCCCCTGCTGGTTGGCCTAATGGAGACACATATTTCAGGCTTGAAGTGTTAACCAATAAACTCAAGCAACTAGGGCTAGAGGTCGATCAATATGTATCGTCTCATCATGCAAGGATATTAAACCAGACTGAAATAGAATTAGCTTTAAGCGTAAATAGACCTTCGAAAAAAACATTACTCAAGCGCTTATTTTCTTATCATACCGATTAAAGACAATCTTAATCTAAAGTTGAAGCTAACGTTTAGTTAACCTTAGCTCAAAGAATGCTTCGTTCCTATTCCCTTACCTAAAGGTCAACTAAAATTGGCCTGGTAGGGTCAAGTTGATGTTCCCCGACTTTATCGGACACTCTAATTAGTGCCAGACCGAGAAAGCGGTTATTGCAATAAAATTCCATTTTTGTTAATCCTTAAAAATTAACATTCAAATATTCTTAATATAAATGGAGAAGTTTTTGTTTAGACTCAAGAAAGAACCGCTTTTGTCGATTTTTGAACACACTAATCCTGGGAAATGATAGTTTTTGGTATTAGGCGGCTAAGAGAAAGGCGTACTTCGATTGACGTTTTATTTTCTCATACTCTTTTTTTATCAACTCTGAACCTAACTTTTGAATATTTCTTGCAACAACTGCTAGTGCAACATATCGTTTGAATCCAGCGATGCCATGATCAGGGCAAACATCGAGTCCATGAATTTCTAAAGCATTGATCCCAGACTCTACCGCCGAATGTTTTCGTTTACTGGTTTTAAATGCTGGGTCTTTTTCTCTCTCAGTTTCTTTTTTATTGCGACGACCTTTCTTAGGTAGCACTAAATGATCGAGTAATTCTGACAGCTCGGCTTGGTTTGCTGGTGAATGAAATCCTTTATCAAAACTACAGCCACTCATACTTTTGAATTTTGATTGAGTGTCCTCGATTAACTCAACAGCAATTTGATTATCGACTTTCTTTTCCATGACTTGGTGGTTAAGAATAAAACCGGCCGATGATTCAACAATGCAAACTCGCAAACCAAGTTCCACCGGAACACCCGCCTTACCCTTATTGATCCATTCTGTATGAGGCTGAAAAATAGAGAACACTTTTTCATTATGAGGGATCGCTTGATGTTGAAGAACGCGCGTCTTTATTTGTTCAATCTGCCTAATGGAATGATCGATATAACCCTCTATTTCAAGTCTTAACGTTAAAATATTCAAAGGTGCGTTGTCGATTTGATGAGACAATGTTAAACGACTTTTTTGAATAAAGCATTCTGATAACGATATGTAATATTGATGGGCTTTCTCGATCAATAGTTGCCTTTCTTTTTTCTTTTCTTCTTTGTTTGAAGAGGAACGTTTGAGTTGTTGGCACTTCCGATAAGCTTGTTTTATTTGACGGACATTATATTGATACTGCCTCCAACCGGTCATATTTTGTTGCGTTGCATATCTCTCGGTAAGCTGAATTAATTTTCGCATCGCATCAAATAATAAATTGATATCGGTTGGATAATGGACATGCGTTTCAACCACAAAAGAATCGCAACGTGCCATTATTTGATCTTTTTTTTTGAGTTTTAAGCCCGCGTTAACGACGACTTGATTAATTTCATCGAGTATTTCAGGTGTGAATAATCGAACATTGTCTTTCAGCGTTTGAAGACTATAATTTTTTTCATCATCGCTGAAACCATGCCCCAACATTTGACGAATAGTTTTATGTTCGTTAACCAGCTCTTGAAGGCGATCATAATCACAATTAAGGTTTAGCCTGAGCGTTCCCATGATCAAAATCTTCCACCAATTCATGCCGGGTCGACCGTGCAATGTGCTGATGTTTGACGGGCTTAATGCCTTTAATATTTCAAAAATTTCTGCCCGGAGCATTTCATCGGTGTAAAGATATTGTAAGCCTCGTAACAGTTGTGGGATATCATCTCTTGAACGAGGGTTGATTTTAATCTGA
The DNA here is from genome assembly GCA_002733465.1 of Kangiella sp. GTDB lineage: Bacteria > Pseudomonadota > Gammaproteobacteria > Enterobacterales > Kangiellaceae. The sequence continues at coordinate 211,340 of NVVT01000006.1, read as the reverse complement.
TCAATGGCAAGTTCACCGAGCTGTAACTGAGAGGGAGTTATTTCACGCATATTTCCACCGAAGATTGAGTCAATAGTGCCTATTTGAGGTCTATTATAACACTTTAGCGTACCTTTTTGTTTATCTTCGCTCACTATTATTCGAAATAGTTGTTTTATTTCAATAAGTTATGTATTTTCGGTCAGGCACTAATTAGTAGACAATACTAAAAATGGAGTGAATTATGACGAACAAATCAACTTTTACCAAAGAATTTAAGCTTGAAGCAATCAGACTTCTTGAGTTGGGAGAAACACCAGGCACTGTACTCGCTAGAGAATTAGGGATCAGACGAAATCTTCTCTACAAATGGCAAACAGAACTTAATAACAAAGGCGATGAAGCTTTTCGTGGTCCTGGCAGAAATGCATTGAAAAGAACAAGGGGTCAGGCGCATTTTACAATAACTAGTCTAAATCATAGAAAATCATTAAGACTCCTTTACCCCTAAGTCATTAGTATTTGACTGTTTTTATTGCATTTAATTTAGTTAAAGTTCTTACAGAAAACTTATTCTCAATTGGTCGATAATTTATTTTCTATGTCAATAAGCACTTTCTTATAGTAGCTTTCCCACGCGTCATTTTGTTTAGTCGCTAGTTCAGAGGCAATTTTTTGCATTGCTAATGCTCCGGTCAGATCACCTTTTTCCGTCAAAGCACTGGCCATGGTGGCATAAACATGTGGTGAGTTTGGATAATCTTTTATATTGATTTGAAAGATTTCTATAGCTTTTTTAACCCTTCCTTTGTTGAACATTGCCATGCCTAGAGCACGTATTGCATTTTCTGAAGAGATTGCATAACCGTATTTATTATCTGAGAGCTGCTGGTAATAGCTTTTTATTGACTCGACTCCGGCGCTAATTACTGGTGAGTCTGGCGCTAATACCCGATCAGCAAATAAAGACACTAATGCGTTTGGCAGGCTGATCATAGATTGAACCGAACTGATATATTGGTTGTGCTGAGCATTTTTCCAGTCCAACTTTTCCGGAGCATGTTGTTGTAAAAGCAAGATCAATTTGTTGTAGTTTGGCACGACTTTAGGTTCGTCACCAGAACTTAACCATAAAAAGGCTGAGGTTTCCTTGCTACTCTTTAAAAAGGTTTCAAAGTCGCTTAACAAGCCAGACTTGTCTGTTATCCATGGACTTATTAAAATATAAGCTTGAAATAATTTGGGGTTATGGATAAGCCCATATAAGGGCGCCATGCCAAATCTTTCTCCAGACGCTAATATTCTAAAAGGTTGTGTACGATAATGTTTGTCAATATAGGGAATGACATCGGTTTCGAGGAAGTTAATAAAATCTTCACTTTTGACGCCACGATTGATAATGCTTACTGCTGTTTCGGTGCTCAAAGAAACGAAAATGGTTTCTGGCATTGGATATTCTTGATTATGACTTAGCGATTGCAGAATCCCTGCGGTAGCCGCAAAACTGTCATCAGCACCGAGGTTAAAATATACGGGATATCGTTTTTGCTTTGATGCCTGATAACTAGTCGGCAGGCGAATATTGATGCTAACTTGTTTCATCAAAACTTTTGAGTCGATAATGAGGGTTTCACCGATGACAATCGGCTCACCAGCCAGGCTGAAAAAAGACATTAACCAAAGCGCAAAGATAAGTGATAACTGACGAAGTTTCATATAATTAACCCTAAATTATTGGGTGGTAAGCAAGCTACCTAACACAGGTTAGCAATTGATACCTTGGTTATTCAAAAAAAAGCAATATAACTTTTCTGGCTAAAACAAGCAACGCGTAGCCAACTAACATAAGGCGCATATTACAATAACGAATCTAAATCATAGAAAATTATGCACTTGAGCTAATGCCTGCTTATGGCCGTTTCTCGACTTTAGTGTAATAACACCGAATGGCAAGCTTGTTGCGAATTAAGCCATACAAAACCTTCATGAGCTTTCACACTTCAATTTTTTGAGTTAAATGAGCTTTTGCGCAAGTACAACTAGGATAATGTAAATTGAATGGACACAAACTACGACTCTTCTACAGTATTAATTATAAAAAATGAACTTCTACTCCACTGTATGAAACTTTACTTTTCTGCCACACAATATCTAACCACTTGATATTTAACTTATATTTGAACGTCAGCAAGAAGTCAGCTAAAAGTCAGTAGAACATCAAGTATTTATTTTTTAATCCGTTACCTTTGACACTGATAATTAATCAACCAAAGGGAAGTTCTATGACTTTCAATTTAAATTTTAAAAATATAATCGCGATTACGCTAATAAGCGGTTTTAGCAGCTTTGTTTTCGCAAATAGCGAAGGAGCGAATAGTCGAGCGCCGGAGGTTACAGTTGCCGAAGCCGCGCTCTCATTCAGGGATATGCCTTTTCTCAAAAACGCCTATATTGATTCAACTCCAGCCAATAGAAAAGACGGTATTGCCGTTGGCGAATTAGGTGTTGATGGTGGTAATAAAAACAAAATTGCCAAGCTGGCTCAAGAAATCGCAGATAGTAAACACGGTGATTACGACAGCTTGCTTATTGCCCATAAAGGTAAGCTCCTGTTTGAATCATACTATCAGCGTGCCCGTATTAATCTAGCCCACGGCCAAGCGTCAGCCGTTAAAGCCTACACCAGCTTGGCGCTAGGCCGAGCAATCCAGTTGGGCTACTTAACCATGGCCGATTTGAACAAGCCCTTGGTTAGTTTTCTTAAAGAGTTAGACCCAGCAAAATTTGTTGAGGGCGCAGAAAAAATCACACTTCATAAGGCATTGACCATGCACGGAGGGCTTAGTGTTAGTAGCGATCAATGGGAAGAACTTGAGAAAAACCCCGCTGCATTAAAAGGTCAAGGCTTCGTTCAAGCGCTTCTTGAACATAGCGCGCCTATTACTGCAGAGTCTCAGATTTATTCATATGGTAATTACAATCCACCGTTGGTAATGCAAGTCATCGAGGCCGTTGTGCCGGGGACCGCCAAAGATTTTATTAAACGTGAACTTCTCGACAAAATGGGCATCATTAATTATCGCTGGCAGACTCACGTTAGTGGCTTGCCTGAAGCTGGTTGGCGCGCAAAAATGACGTCTCGCGATATGCTCAAGTGGGGTAGCCTAGTGATAAACAATGGAAAATGGAAGGGCGAACAGCTTATTCCAGCAGATTATCTGGCTAAGGCGACCAGTGGGCTTGTTAAGCCTACTCAAGATTGGATGCCCAAAACCTATCGTTACGGCTATTTTTGGTATCAAGCGAACATAATAGTTGGTGAAAAAAACTATGATGTTAAATTTTCTTGGGGTGGTGGTGGACAACGCATCATTGCGATTAAAGAGCTTGATTTAATTATTGTGATCACTGGCGTTGATCGGGAAGACACAATAATGACTCAAGTTTCAAAAATCATCCTACCTGCATTTGTTAAATAAGGAACAACCATGAAACGTATTTCTATTTCAATTATTCTGCTACTTACTCTATTAGCTATGAGTAGCAAAATTTATAGCCAAGATGAATTTCCAATTTTGAAAGGTCCCTACATGGGGCAAACGCCACCGGGCATGGTTGCAGAAATTTTTGCACCCGGCATTATCTCCAAACAAGGCTGGGAACTTGAAGGGGTATTTGCACCCGGCATGAAGGAGTTTTACTTCACCTTAGATCGTCCCACCGACGTTAAAAAATTCCGACCGACCGTCATTGGCTTTCGGCAGCAAAACAATGTTTGGAAGAAACACACTGAATTTCCGCGCACTGGTGAAATCGTATTCTCACCCGATGGCAAACGTATGCACATGGCAAAAGAATACAAGGAGCGCACCGGTAATGGCTGGTCAGAACGTAAAAGCCTTGGGCCACTATTTGACCGCAAAGACTGGGGCATTATGCGCCTATCAGCATCCGCCAAAGGCACCTATGTTTTTGACGATTATAAAAACGAAGTAGTCCGCATATCAAGACTCAAGGACGGTAAGCGCCAAGCACCCAAAAAGATGAGTTCTGTGGTCAACATTGGCAAATGGACTGCCCATCCTTTCATCGCACCAGACGAAAGCTACCTAATTTGGGATAGCGAGCGTGAAGGCGGTTTGGGTGATTCTGATCTTTATATTAGTTTCAAGCAAAAGGATGGTTCATGGGGGCCTGCAATCAATATGGGCGATAAGGTTAACTCTGATAAAGCGGATTTCTATGCGAGCGTAACCCCTGACGGTAAGTACATACTCTTCAACAGAACAGTGAATAAGAAACCTTTAAATGTAGATATCTACTGGGTGGATGCACAGATTATTGAGACGCTTAAGTCTAAATCACAACCGAAGAATAAACTCTCTCTAACCTCTAAAAAGGACTAAATTATGAGATCTATTTTACCTTTAATAGTTAGCCTTGGCTGCGCTCTGATGATGAGTAGCAAAAGTTATGGTCAAGATGAGTTTCCAGTCTTGGAAGGCCCCTATTTTGGGCAAAAGCCACCCGGCTTAATTCCTGAAGTTTTTGCACCTGGCATTATTTCAATGAGTGGAAGATCCGAAATGGGTGTTTCGTTTTCTCCTGATTTAGATGAAATGTATTTTACAATTCAGAAAAAAAGGGGCGTACCTTCTGCTATCTATTTTTCAAAACTTGAAGATAAAAAATGGACACCGTTTAAAAAAGCAAATTTTACCAAAGGACAAAAAGCCGGAGAAATGGAACCATTTGTAAGTTATGACGGTAATAAAATAGTTTTCACCGCGTATAACGCTGACTTTACTGACACTAGCATTTGGTATGTAAACCGTCTGAACAATGGTTGGAGTAATGCAATAAAACTTGATTCACCTTTAAATGAGCATGAAGTGATGACTTCAACTCTCGCGAGGAACGGCGATCTTTATTATACCAATATATCTAAAAGAATGAGAACCTACTATGCTCCTAATATCAAAGGCAAATACCCTAAGTTTCAGGAAGCTGAAATTGAATTTGGAGGTCACGCCTTTATATCCCCGTCTCAAGATTATTTAATCGTAGATGCTCGAAACAAAAAAGACAAAAATCAAAAAGCGGATCTTTATGTTTATTTTAAAAAGAAAGACGGTGCATGGACAAAACCAATAAACCTTGGCATTACAGTAAACTCAACGTTTGATGAAACAGTTGCGACTGTCACTCCAGATGGAAAATATTTAATTTTTAGCCGACGTACCGAAGGCAACGCATTAAATCTTTATTGGGTGAGCACTGACGTTATTGAGAATGTAAGACCAAAATTGTGAAGGAAATTACTGGTTATTTTTGACACTCTCGATTTGTTTGATAAGTTGGTGGAGCTTGCCTGAAACAGAACTCGCACCAGTGGTATAATTAGATAAAATAACTATTATATATTCAGTCTGTGGAAACATCACAAATTCTGTATTGATCCCAAAGTGCATGCCAGTATGGCCAACAAAATTGTTACCATAAGGGTTATAATAAGCCATTAATTTCTTGGTCATTGCTTTGTCAAGTAATCGGTTAGCCATTAGAGCCTGGGCGAACTTATGCATATCCTCGACTGTAGAAACTGCGCCTCCAGCAGGTGAGCCCTTGATGAAATGTTCGAACCAGTTATTTCTCCAACCTGTTTTGTTTGATTGTGTTCTTTCATAACCTGTGGCCACATTGCTAACAGGCTCATCCATATCAAAGAACCCACTATTATCCATTCCTGCCACGTCAAAAATATTTTTCTGAATGTAATCAAAATAACTCATTCCGGTTACTTTTTCTATTACAACCCCCGCAAGAAAAATACCTGTATTACTGTAGTTAAACTGACTACCAGGTTCACTTATCAACTTTTCTTTTTTGATCAAAGGTTGATAGTCTACTAAGTCTCGGAATGTATTTTTTGAAAGGAGTTCAAAGTTATTTTTTCCAAAAGCATTGTTTCCAAGTCCTGAGGTATGGGTTAAAAGTTGTTCGACGGTAATATTTTGACTAATTGATTTGTCTAACCAGTTATCGCCTAAATATTGGCTAAGCTTGTCTCCAGATTTTATTTTTTGTGACTGAATCAATTGGACGATCGCTACGCCAGTAAACATTTTTCCAACCGAGGCCAAATTGAACTTGGTGTCTGTTTGATTAATTACATTATAGCGTTTACTCGCCTCTCCAAAGGCTTGTTTCATCAGCACTTTATTCCCCAGGGCAAATAATATTGCGCCTGAGAAAACGTCTTTGTCGGACATTTTTTGCACAAATTGGCTCAATTTACTGATCGCCAGCGATTCTGAAATAGTTGCTGGGCTTGGCAGATCACTTGGCCAGCGAGCAGGGCTAAGATCTAATAGACTGATCCGATCTTCATCTTGCTCATCGGTGATAAGTGTAATTGCTCGCCAAGACTCATTTAAAGCTGAATAAACAATAAAGACCATTTCAGAATCTGGTAGCTTTTTAGTATAATCGCGGGAATAATGTAGTTTTAGTTTACCGTTGGTTGTTGCTATAAGGTTTAGATAGAGTACCGATTCGTCAATCTGTGCGGTCCAATCGCGGTTAAAGTGATTGATGACAAACTCTCTTATGAGTTTATCATCACCAGAGTTAAGCGCATTTAATAATGGTTTAATAAGCGACTGGGCTGGTTTGTCTACCGGTTCACTAGAATCGATATAAGATGCCTGAGTCGATATTGGAATGAGGCTACTAACAAATATAAAGGCTAATAAAAATTTCATTAAATTGGATCTCCAGTAGTTAAAAAAACAGACTTTAATGGTTAAAATGACTGCAAAATTTTGAAGTAGTACAACAATTATTCATGCAGAAATTCCTTTTAACAGAAAGATGCGAAGTATCTATATGAATCAACTTATAAACAATAGAATAACCCTGTTTTTTTCCTGAAGGATTTCTACAGATGAATATAATCAACACGTTAGAGCTGCTAAATGACCGACAAAAAAAACATAGGTGATCTTCCTTCTATATTTGAAGTGGCCGGCTTTATCGTTGATCTGGAAAAAGGTGAAGTGTCAAAAGGCGATAAAATAACGTCACTTGAACCAAAAGTTTTACAGGTGCTAATTTTACTTGCGCAAAAACAAGGACAGGTTGTTTCCCAAGAAGCAATTTTTGAGCATATTTGGCCTAATTCGATTTTCACGCCGACTTCTATACAACGTTGTATCTCTGTGATCCGACGTGCTTTTTGTGATGATACGGAACATCAGGCCGTGATCAAAACCTATGCTAAAAGAGGCTACAGCCTTAAGCCTGAATTAGAGTTCATTGCACTACCTCAGAAGAATTTTAAACTCTCTCATTGGACAGCCCCCTTTTTATTGTTTCTAATCAGTTTTGTTATTGCTGCTGTGTGGCTGTTTCAGATAGATGAACTTAAGTTTGAAATTGCTGACATTCGGCGTTTAACAGCAACAGAAGCCATCGAATCTTTTGCAAGATTCTCACCTGATAGCACACATGTTGCTTTTATACGTCAACAAATTGATGGAAGCAAAGCTATCTGGATCAAAAACTTAACCACATTGAATGAGTCAAAATTGCATTTAACCGAAATGGATGTATTAGCTTTTGCATGGTCAAGAAATGGTAGAGCGTTGCTATTTGTCGCAAGAGAGGTGCATCAGTACGTATTTTACCGGTTGAGCTTAAAAGAAAGTACTTATGAAAACATATCGGTCAATGAGGTATTACGCAGAGATCAACTAGTCGCTATGGTTGGCCTGGAATGGTCTGCAAATAACAGCATCTTTTATATAGGTGCAACAACCGATGAAAGTATTGTTTTTAAAAGTAACCTGACAACAGGCCAAAATGATATATTGTTAAAACAAACTTCTGATTATGAACCTTATTCTATAGCGTTATCGAAGGATAATAATACTCTCGCCATTGCAGGATTAATTGCTGATACCTCTGCTTCGATTGTTAGCTTGTCTATATCTAATAATGATATAACTCATATTGCTGATTATCCTGCGGGTCTTTTTGAAATGGACTGGCATCCTGATAATAAAACCTTATTAATGAGTAATGGACGAAACCTGACTTTACTATCTCTATCCGGTGAAACCCGTATTATTCCTTATCATCAACATGCCAGCATTTATTACCCAAGATTTAATGTCGATGGAACTTCTATTTTACTCACTCTGGAAAATACAGATATAGATATTTGGCAAACATCGCTTGATGGTAATAGCGGCGCTTTCAGAGTTGTTAACTCTAATAGCGTCGACGATGCTGCTGCATATTTGGGTAATAGTGATTCCATTATTTTCATTTCTAAGCGTAGTGGTTACCCACAAATTTATTTGAAAGATTCAAATAATGAGAAATTAATTTTTCCCAATGATAATAGGAAAGCACTATTAACCAGACCGAAAACAAATCGGACTGGTTCAAAACTAGCGGTAAGCCTGAACGGTGTTGTTCAACTGATTGATATCGATTCCGGTGTAATTGAACCTATCAAGCATCAATTCTATGTTGATAGTGTATTGCATTGGTATTTTGAACAAGAAGCGGTTTTGGTTGATATTTTAATAGAAGGGAAACGCTGGTTTGCTCGTTTAGATTTGAAAAATGGGAATATACAACCATTGGTTTCATCATTGCAAGGCACCGCCCTCTTGACGCAAAAAAACGAATTGTTATTATTGAAAAAAAACGTTATTCATAAAATAGATCAACAAGGGGCAAAGAAACGACTAAAGGAATTCAATGGTGAAATTGTCACAGCCTTTATTGGTAAATCAGATTATCTTTATTATCAATTAAATGACAAAGGAAAAAAGTCATTATGGAAAATGGATTATTCTGATGGGGCAGTAATTTTTTTGGGTTCTATTGATAGCCAGTTTGAGCAGGTTCTGGATGTAAATAAAGAAGGCGTTCTATTGTTGAGTAGCTTGAATATAAAAAAAGATATCGTATTATTAGAGTCCAAGTCTTATTAATATAATAATTTCACATTGTAAAATCAACTTAATGTTCCCCTTGATCGCAGGTTATTGAGACTCTCAGGCCAAAATAACAAGCGGCTTAACAGTAAAGTTATCTGCAATAGCAATCATGCTGGCTAACATGATTGCTATTGCAATGATAAGAGAAGTTATCAGTAATTACCTTATTTAGCTTTTTTAAAACGATAAACAAATCGATCTGTTTTTCCTTTAGTGCTTTCCTGCCATACGTCTAAATCAAAGTTATCATTAGGGTTAGCTAGTACCGAAGAAGAGCGATCTAAGATAAATCCGGCTTTTTGAATTTCATTAAGTACAAAAGTATTTTCAACTCGGTGTTTCTTTTTGGTATCAGATGCACCTGTACCAGGGGCAGCGTTATGATCAATAACAATAAAATATCCATCGTCTTTTAGTTTGTTATAAATTGTTTTTAGCACTTTGCTTCTGTCGATATCATTTTTATTGATCATGTCATGATAATTAAGTGCCGTGAATATTCTGTCAACAGGCTCTTTCAAATCAGAAAGATCGAGCTCTGATGATATAGTTATATTGTTATACTCCTTTAAATTTCGCTTAGATAGTCTGCCTTTAACGCTGTATAAAGCACCTTTGTTATTAAGTATACGGGCGAAAATCTCACTGTAATAACCACCACCAGCAATAAGATCAACGATCTTAATACCGGGTTTAATATCGACTAGTTTGACTATTTCGGCTGGTTTTCTCGCAGCATCACGAGCCTTATCTTGTTGCGGTCTATTTTCATGATGAAGTGCTTTGTGGATTGCATTACTCTCTGTATGATTACTGGAGCTAGCATTGGCAACAGCAGTATTGGTTATTGCAAATGCCGATATATTGATGGTTAAAATAAAAGCCAGAAGCTGAAGTGTTTGTTTCATAGTGTTTTCCAATTAATGTGAATGAGCTTCATTTATATCGATTTGTTTGTCGAGCAACAATAGTCAGAGGGTGATATCCCATGGATGATTGCTTGATGTTTTGTTGATGTCATTGAAGTTCAATAAGTTAGCGTGTTTTCTGTCACGGAATCACTAGGGTCAAGTATTTCATTGCACAGCAATGACTCTACTCACTGTCAAATAATGAATACCAAAATATTCACCACCGCACACCGCAAGACTTGAACATCCCGCTTGAAATTTCAAGTTTTTTGACCATTAATATTAGAATTTTTTAGATATAATAATCTCTATCTTCTTTTAACATTTTATAAATAACTCTTGTTAAATGTCGGCCTAAAGATCGAATAGCCTGATTATGTTTTTTACCTTCTAACCTTTTTTTATCGTAATATTTTTGCGATTGCTCAATCCTCCGTCTATTGTGATCAACCGCAGCCATCATCGCCATTTTAGCATTGCGATTAACCTGTTTTGATGCTTTACTTCCTTTGTATTTACCCGAAGAGTTATCGAGTGCAGCCATACCAATATATAACGCTAAACTCGACTCTTTTTTGAATCGTTCAATACAACCAATTTCTCCTGCTAGTTCGGCACATGACGTTACACCAAAACCATTTATGGTAATTAACCTTTGTCCAATTTGAGATTGATTTAAACGTGTTAAAATTTGTTGGTCAATTGCTTTTATCATTTCTCTTAACGTAGTAATTCGTTGGACGTCTTGCATTACCATCGGTGACATAAAATCAATATCCTGACTAAAACTAGATTGTTTTTGCCACTCAATAATAATGTCTAAATATTTTTTTCCAACCTGTTTAATATTCATCAGTGATTTCTTACTTTTTTTGGCGAGAGATTTCAAATCTTTTGATGATAATATAAAATTCAAGAACCATACATTCTTAACGTCTTTTGTTATTTCAACTAATCCGGGGCTTAAAGCTCTTAGATCCGATTGTAACGTATTGATATAACTGACTCTTTCATTGACTAATCGTCTACGTCTACGAGTTAATCGTTTTAGCTCTTGATTAACTTGAGGGATGAAATGAACTTCTTGTAAAACATTTTTTGCTAAGGGTAACGTTTGCTGTAATTGAAATAGTTCCAGCCCTTTTCTTGAATCAATTGGATCGGTTTTGGCTGCCCCTGGAAAAATTTCTTTGAAACGAGCTAACTTTAGATTATTTATATTGAGAAGACGATAGTTCTTAGATTGGATTAAACTATCCAATGGTCGCGCATGACCGTTGTAACCTTCCATCGCAACGGAGACTTGCCCATTACTTGATTTTTTATACTGCTCTATCTGTTGGAAAAAATCTGCAAAACCTGCTTTATTATGATTAATTTCAAACCGGCCAAGAAACTTTCCATTAGCGAGTCCAACTGAAATGTCATGTTGATAACAACCAACATCAACACTGACATGTAATTCTTGTGAATCAACATGAGTCATAACGATCTCCTAAGATAGATTAAAATCTCATCCATCTAATCTCGTCTACTTACAGAGTCACGATCGTTTAAGATTGACATCATCCCGGTAGATCCTTGATGGACGATGTAGGTGACAAGAGCGGCATTTCAAGAATCGAGTTAATCTTGCGATAACGGACCCCCACAGCCACACTCTTGTCAATTCTTAGTGTAGTATAATACCGGTCTAGCAACTACTAATTTCAATGGTAGACCCCCATGTTTTAAAATCAGCTTGTACTAAGATTGATTTAAAACGACCTTGAAAAAGATGACCAGTTSMATYMYRARYAAAATTATATTTTTGTGTATAAACGCTGTTAAGCTGACGCATAAATTGGGAGATATTAGCGTCAGGTGTTTCAACTAATAGATGATAATGATTATCCATTAAACAATATGCATAAATGATGCAATTGTATCGATTTCGGGCGTTTCTTAAAACCTCTAAAAAGACCAACCTATCTCCGTCATCAACAAAGATATCTTGTTTGGCATTTCCTCGGGAAGTGAGGTGATAAACCGCTCCCGAGTATTCTATTCTTGCTTGTCTTACCATTTTTTCATTTTACACATTATGAATGCACGTTGCAAGACTTGACCCTATTGGTGCGGTCTCGGCATCAATAAAGATTAGCACAGCGACTTAACATTGTAAAATCGGCTTGACCCCCTTGCTTTTTTGACCCCCATGTTTTTCTTGTACTAAAATCAGAGGCTAGCAATAGGTTTATTTAGGACAACTACTTTTAACATGCCGTTAAATTGTTGAACCCAAATGTCACCCTGTTGGTTAAGCATAATTCCTGTTACTCGAGGGTGTAGATTAGTTTCAGTTTTTGCTTTTACAAATAACTTAATAAAAAAATCATCTACAATATTTCTATGATTCTTATGAAAATCAGTTTTAGACGAAATAAGCACACCGTTACTTGCATGGAAAGGATACTTAAATAGCGGCGCTAATGAATCCAAGTCTTTAATCAAAACTAGACTATTAACGTTATCAATAAATTCAACAAAAGTATTATAAGAAGAAATTCCAGATGAACTGTACTTTAGATCATTTTCATCAGAATTAAATATCATTTGAGTTATTGCGAAGTCACCAGACACATATTTCAACCCTAAATATTTCGTTAAATCACAATGAGTTGCATTTCTTATCTGTAAAATTACATTTTGACTTACCAAGTCCTGCCAATCCCAATCTAACGTCTCACTATAAATGCTGCTTATTGAGCCAAAAACCTGACCTCTTATAGGAAATTTTATTCTTTGCTTTAGAGCAACAACGTTTCCTTTAAGAAACTCATTCCTAACCGCCTCAATTTTTTCGCTAAATCCCATATTAAATTTGTTGCAGGAATCCACAGTATTTTGAGCACTACATGCTGTTGAAACAGATATAAATAATAGATAAATTAAATATTTTAACATTATGGTCTTCCAGTATAGTCGCCGTGTAAAAAGATTTTAATTTCGTGAGCTCTTCGTTTCTTTAATCCATCCATACCATCTTTAAATTCACGAATCATTCCTTTTAGATTTCCCTTTTTAAAGTTACCCACCAACTTGGGGAATTTAAGCCCTCCGTCTTTTTTCACCGCTCCCAGATAACCAGCGTTATATGAAAGGTGTACCATTGCATCAAATTGTTGTTGGGAAAGCTTAATCTCAGAGTTATTATTTTGGATAAACTGATTAACTCTCGATTCAGCTCGCGCCACACCTGTCCTTAGTAACTCTACAGCTTTATCTTCATTTATGTTATCGAAATCACCACTGTCCTTTTGTTCATCCGTAATTTCAGTACCATAACCTACTGTCCAGTTGCCTTTACCACCAACTTTGTATGGTGAAGCCGCAAAATCTCCACCTGGTACCTTTTCCCATCCTTTGAGTGATTCAACTGCGTTCTCACTAGCTTTCATGTTTGAAGGTTCTATCTTCTTACTGCTGCCTACACCACCCTTACTATTTCCACTCCCTTTATTTGAAATATTAGTATCAAGAGTCGGTTTTTCGTTCTTAATATCGACTGCTTGCTTTGGAGTTTCGACTCTCCCTCCAAATTTAGCAACGAACCCATTTTCTTTAGCAAACTTTTTGATTTTAGCCCTAGCTTTTTTATTTTTCTTGCGATTTACGTTTCTTTTTTTCTTTAGCTTAGCAGCCGCGAGAATTGAGTAACCACTTGGATCAGTCCCAGCCAACGGATTATTCATAATATATGAATAAGGATTCATACTCTGACTATTGCCAGGGCTTTGTATGAAAGGGTCTACGGAGAGGAATCTGCCAAGGTTGTAATCATACACCCGTCCATTCATATGGATCAACTCAGCTTCATCTAAATGCTCATGATCGGTAAAACCTCGCTTGGTAACTAAATCAAAAGCGACTGGTGCTGAGAGAAAGCCACTTATAAAGGACACATCCTTTAAGGTGGGAGGTGAGACTGTTTCAAGTGAGCCTTTTCTAGGTTTTCCAAACGGATCAAAACTTTTATTATCCACTACACTACCGGTTTCATCGGTTATTGTCACCACGGAGTTTAATCGGTCACGGTGAACAAAGTGGGTGTCCGTTCCGGCATCATTGCCACCAACTGTTTCAGTAATGATGGTATCGCCTAAATAGAGCCGTTTTTTAGTGATCCCATTTTGACTAATTTCTTCATAGGTTTTATCAATATAAACGGTGGTGACGGTGCCAGCGGTTAATCCGGTTTTAACTTGTTTGTAGCGCATTTGATTAGCGCCGTAACGAAAGGTGCTGGTGATCCCATTTTTGGCAATCGTGAGTGGTTTGTTAAAAGCATTGTAGGTTAATGTTTTTCCGTCGCCATTTTTAAGGTTGCCGTTGTCATCGTAATTGTAAGTGGTGCTTCCACCCGCCGATTTAACAATAGAGCGAACCGCATTAGGACCCGCTTTTCCGCCGGCCGTTTTATTGATATTACCATAGGTATAACTGTTGACGTAATCGTCTTTTAAAGTGAAATTTCCGACYTTATCATAGGCATAATTAATSRYSSYTTGRYTGGCTYCKGCAATRGTTCTATCGGAGGTGATTAAACGATGTAAATCATCATAGGTATAACTTTCCACTGAAACGACAACGCTATTGTTTTGCATATTTTCAACGGTTTGTGTCGCTAGATTACCAAAGCTCGCATAGGTATAGTCTATTCGATGACGTTGGCTATTGCCGTTAGTGGTACTGGTACGCACGTTCAACATTTGACCGCTTTCCTCTGCATACTCTGTTATTTCGTTTAATATACCATTGGCTTTATTCGCCTCAATTAATTGCAACCCTGCATTCATCGCAATCGCTTCATGATAAACATACCCATCTTCCGCATTTTCAATGCTGGTGGCATATCCTCGAGAGTTATAAGCAGTTTTAACGGTTAATTCATTAGGGTAGGTGACGGCTTTAGGACGCCCATAGTTCATGTCAAATTGAACGGTGGTGGTAAAATCGGCACCGTCAATATTGGTTGTCACGTCTTCTGGCAAACAATCGTCATTGTAGGTGTACGTCTTAAAAAAACTGTCATTTCCACCCAAGCCCTCTCGCTTTTCTTCATCTAACAGACCTTTGCATTGACCATCAAAAGTAAAAGAGGCTTCAAGAATGGTATTTAATTTTCTTGCCGTTAATCGACCCAGAATATCGTAGTCATAATCAGTTGTGTCATCGTTGGCATCGGTTTCCGTATCTACCTCGCCAAATCCGGTATAAGTGAAGTCTTTTCGCCCCATATTGGGATCTTCAACGTAAAGCTTTTGTCCCAATGCATTGTGTTCAGCTTCAATCGCATTACCATTGGCGTCTTGCAAGACGATAGGGTTGCCTTGGTTGTCGTAGGCGTATTGACTCACACTTTGGATATTATTATCAGTCTGGATAGTTTGCATTAACTGTCCCGCGCCATTATGGGTACGGGACATTTCAATTAAGTGGTTATCAGAGGTGGCTTGTATCACGGTTTGCGCGCCGTTGTAACTGTAGTTAACCGCCATGTTATGACCCATGGGTTGATCAACCACTTTGTCAATTAACCGACCTAACGCATCAAATTGATTAAAATAAGTGCCTTTACTTTCAGATTGATTAAATGAAGGGATTGCCGTAAAGGTGGTTCGACCTAATTCATCAAAGGTAGTRGACGCRTAAATCGTTTCGTTATTAAAGCCTTGTGTTTTGGCATTGAGAACCCGGCCAAATTGATCTTTATACACGGTAGTCTCAGGTGCGCCCGCTTGATAGGTGGTCACTTTGAACTGGATATTCGAATCATTCATACCATCACAACCACCATCACACCAAGCGTAACGAACATAGCTGTTGGCACCAATGGCTGGAATGGTTTTTTCAACTCGGCCGAAGGGATCGTATTCTATAGTTGCGACTAAATCATTAGGATCGGTTACTTGATAGGGTAAACCGGTTTCTGGGTGGCTCAGCGTGGTCACCACATGGTTTAAATCATTGGTGAGTTTATAGACAAAGTAGCCATTACTGCTAGCACTAGTGCCGTTATCGGTATAGGTACTGATGATTGTTCGCCTATTGGACCATTGCCCTTGTTCATAGGTTTCAACTAAAATCGGCAAACCTCGATCGTTGTAATTGGTATTCACGACCATGGTTTTACCGCCGCCTATTTGGGGAGCTACGGTAATAAGATCGGGTTGTCGATTAGCTGTCCAGGTGAAATCTTGGGACATATGACTTAATTGATCCCAACTAATATAAATAAACTGCATATCCCGAGAATTACAGCATTAAAGGTTTATGTTTGGTGAAAAATTCATCAGGCTTCTGTGATATTCTATTAAAAATGCTTTATATCCTTATCAAATTGATTACTTAGCCATGAAACTCGATCTAGACTCAATTCGCGTACTCAATACCATCGTAGAAGAAGGTAGCTTTTCGGCCGCCTCTAAATCCCTCCATCGCGCGCAATCTGCAGTCAGTTACCAAATCAGAAAACTAGAAAACTCTCTCAATTTGACGATTTTTGATAGAACTGAATATCGAGCAGTTTTAACCCCTGAAGGTAAAGCGATACTGAGTGAAGGCAAGCGTTTACTCGCTCAGGCTGAAAACATTGAAATATTGGCAAAGCAACTTAATCAAGAGTGGGAGCCTAGTTTTGAAGTGGTTGTTGATGGCATTTTAGATATCTCGCCAATAATGAAGGTGATTAAATCTTTGATAGAAGAAGATGTTCCTACAAAAATATCCTTAACAATGGAATATTTAGGCGGTGTTCAACATCGTTTTGAACAAAATAAAGCGGATCTAATGATTGTAAAAGAGTTTCAACACTCAACACAACTTAGCGTTAAAAAGCTTCCTGAAGTAGAATGCCTCTTATGTGTGAGTAGTCAGCATGCACTTGCAAACTTAACTAACGTCGACATTAATCAACTACAACAAACTATAGAGCTAAGTGTACACGACTCAAGCAATCAGGCGCTTTACGATGTCGAGCACATGCATTTTGGTGGAGAACGTCTATTTTATCTAAGCGATTTTAAAAGCAAAAAGCTTGCTCTTTTGCAAGGTATTGGGTTTGGCTGGATGCCACGGTATCTTGTTGCAGATGAGATCCAACATGGAAAACTAGTGGAAGTTAATTATATTGCTGATTCGCGATTTAGTTTTACTCCTCATTTAGTGTGGCGAGCGGATAAATCACTTGGAAAAACCGGTAAAATGTTTATACAATTGCTGTTAGACTCAATAAATTGAAATCCAATCCCTAAAACTCGTACCTGTCACCAATCAAGGTCTTAAGCTGAAAAGGAATATATTATGACAAACTCAATTTACCAATTTGAATGTAATGATATTAAGGGTAATCCTGTGTCAATGTCTGATTACAAAGACAAGGTTTTACTCATTGTTAATACCGCCAGTAAATGTGGATTCACACCTCAATATGAAGGTTTAGAAAAATTACAAAAAGAATACGCAGAAAAAGGATTTAGTGTACTTGGATTTCCTTGTAATCAATTTGGTAGTCAAGAGCCAGGAGATGGTGAAGCTATTCAGAGCTTTTGTGATTTAACCTACCAAACAAGTTTTCCTTTATTTGAAAAAGTTGAAGTAAATGGAGACAATGCAACCCCAATATATGATTTCATGAAATCTGAAGCACCGGGGATTTTAGGTTCAAAGGGCGTTAAATGGAATTTCACAAAATTTTTAATTAATAGAAAGGGCGAAGTGATTAAACGTTTTGCACCAAAAGATAAACCATCGTCCATTAGTCAACATATTGAATCATTACTTTAATTACTGATTATAATATTGGTTTGTCTAACAAAAGTTTTTTGCCGAATGGAATTATCGGAATGAAAATTAAATGGATACTATATCTACTTTTGTTTAGTGTTTCATTTAATGCTTTGGCTGCTGAAAAAAATAAAGAAATCGAAACAAAAAAAGAAGAAGCTAAAGTCGAGGAGACTTCGGAAGATCTAACATCCGAGACCAGAGAATTTGTTTATCAATCAGCTGTTGGCTTCGCTAATTGGGTTGATGGTTTTTTTGGACAATCAGAAGAATTAGAAGATGCTGACTTTGATTATTTACGATTGAGAAATGATTTTATTTTTAAGGAAGGTGATAGTCCCGTTTATCGCTTGAAAATTAAAGCGAAAGTTCGCTTACCACAACTGAGTAATCGAGTGAGCTTAATTCTAAGCAACGAGCAAAAAGAAGGTGGAAATGGCCCCGATGATAGTAGCGATTTAGAAACAATTTCAGATAGGTCAAGTAGATCTTCGGCAGCACTCAATTATGAAACTGACATTTATAGTCGCTCGAAATTTGATTTTAGAGTCGGATTAGGTTCTGGATTAAAACCDTTTAGTTTTGCACGCCATACATTTCAAGCGTATAAATCTGAAACACTGTCAATCAAAAACTATAATTATTTAATATGGAAAGAAGAAGACGGTACAGGATTATCGACAAAAATAAAATTAAATAGAACAATTTCACCCACAAGATTATTTAGATGGGGATATTTTTTTCTACGGGCGGAAAAAACGCGCGGAAACGAATGGTCTACTGGTATTGCCATAGTCGACCAGCTAAGTGATGAAAAATGGATAGCCTACCAATTAGGTGCAAATGGTGAAACTGAACTTGACTGGGATGTTTCAGAATATAGATTATCACTAAGATATAGAATGAAAACAGACATTGATTGGTTGTTTTTTGAAGTTGAACCCGCTTATTCATATGTTAAATCAATTGAACAAACAGAAGGGACCTTTGTTCCTTCTATAAAGCTACGATTTGAAATAAAATTGGAACGATAAATAAGATATCACTTTATTTTGGTAAAAAGGAAAACAGGCATGAATTTAACTTTAAAAAAAATAATTGATTTGGCACTACTAGTATTTCTTTTTGCTTTTTCAATGGGTGCGGTAAAATCAGTTAATAAAGAAGCCACGCCTTTAATATTAATTTCTATAGATGGATTTAGATATGATTATATAGAGAAATATAAGCCACCTACTCTACTATCTTTGATAGAGAACGGTATTCATGCTGAAAAAATGAACCCAATTTATCCTTCTAAAACATTCCCAAATCATATATCTATTGTCACAGGTATGTACCCTAGTAACCATGGTATTGTACACAACAAATTTTATGATCGTTCTTTAAATGACGAATATAGAATGGGTAAAGCTTTTGATAATCCTCTATGGATGCAAGGTACACCAATTTGGATCCATGCTGAACGTCATGGAGTAAAAACTGCTAGTTATTTTTGGCCAGAATCTGATTCTAAATTAGAGGGTATTTCTGCCAGCTATTCATATAAATATAACAAAAAAACGCCATATGAAAAAAGAATTAATCAAATTATCGACTGGTTGAAACTGCCAGAAGAATCTCGCCCCCAATTTATTACCACATATTTTTCATTAGTGGATGACCAAGGTCATCGATTCGGCCCTAACTCGCATCAAGTAAGAGATGCTGTTATAGAGGTAGATCGGCACTTGGGAAATTTAAAAAAACGCATTGAAAGCGAACTAGAGTTTGAAGTGAATCTTGTGATTGTTTCGGATCATGGAATGTTAGATATTAGTAAAGGCGAAAAAATAAATTGGAAAAAACTAGCTGATTTTTCAGATTATAAGGTAGTCAACGGGACTACCCAGTTAATGATTTATTCTACAAATAAAAACTCAAAGAATAACTTAAGCCAACTAGTAAAAAGGTTAAACAATCAAAGTAAAGGTCATTATTTAGCGTATTTAAAAGAAGATTTACCTAAAGACACTCACTACTTCAATAATGATAGAATTGCGGATATTATCGTTGAAGCAATCGCACCCGCTGTTTTTGTAAAAAATGATAAATCGGCACATTTTTCAAAAGGAATGCATGGATATGATCCTAATTTGCTTCCTGAGATGGGAGCTTTTTTTGTTGCCAATGGCCCCGACTTTAAAAACGGTCTGACGATACCCGCGTTTGATAACATCCATGTTTTTCCATTGCTTAATCATTTGTTAGAATTGCCAATACCAACCAATATTGACGGTAAACTCGATGTGTTGCGAGCAATAATTGAATAACATTCAGTTTAATTGATTATTCATATACACCTACGGTATCCTAGCGCGCTAGATAAAGACTCCTCCCACCCCTGAATTTACTCGGACATAAAATGGCTATAAAGCACTGTATCATTCATCAAATTAGCAAAGAAAATATTGATAAACCATCTATTCTAAAAACCAAAAAAGAAGAGTTACCTGCCGAAGATGCGGTAGTCTCTCTTTTCATTCAGTTAAAACAAAACCTACAAAAAAGTGCAACCCGCCAATACGGTTGTTTTGACGCGGCGCAATCAGATAATCCACTACCTGGATTAATTAGTAAGAGAAATAAAGATGAATTGGGTTTTGTTTCAATGACACAAAAAATATCAGAGCATTTGAAGCTTGCTTGCGATGAAAGTGAGGAGATTTTTAATAGTCATTTATTGTTTGTGATTGAAGAATTGATGGAACAAGAGTTTTTATACCTGTTTTGGATTTTTCACAGTAATGCTAACTACATAGACAGCGAGCTTGAAGTAGGCAATCTCGCATATATCGATACAGGCAGACAGTCTTTTGTTTTAAAACTTGATATATCACAATGGCAAGTCGAAAATTGGCAGCAATATTTAACTCTGCAAATGAGTCGAGGAAATAAAAACCTTTCTCATTCATTTACTCATGCTACTGGCTTTGTATCAAGTGTGAATCTACAAAATCAAACCAATGAATTTTTAGAGATCGTTGATCAATATGCCGACACCTTGGAAAAAACAGAAGCAAACAATACCAAACATTCAATTGTTAATTATTGTGTTGAGCAAGATATGCAAGGTAACGCGGTAAATTTCGAAGCACTTTCGGGCGTGTTAAACGAAAAAGAGCCGAAGAAATTTTCTGATTTTGTAAAAGGCAATCTAGAAGAACCAAAAGAAGAGATTTACGCACATCGAAATAGTTTAAAAAAATATGTTCGTTTTTATGGTAGAGAAAAGGATTTGAGTATTAGTTTTTCATCCGATCAAATGGGAGAAAATATCACCTTCGATCCCGAGTCAGGCAGTCTGACGTTTAAACAAGTACCTAAGTCATTGCAAGCTCAACTCGCTAAGTTTTTAAAGAAACAAGCAGAATAAAATAGTTTAATTAGTAATTCATTTTAATTGAGAATTAAATAATATGAAAAATTTAGTGTTCTGCGCTCTACTGTTAGTTTCATTCAGCCCTTTTATTCAATCAAAAGAAATTTACGCGACGTTTACCGTTCATGCGAGGAAGACAGCCAATTTGGCTTTTAATTATAACGGTATTATTGAAAAATTTAACGTTGACATTATGAGTAAAGTTAAGAAGGGCGATATATTAGCCACGTTACACAGCGAAGATTTAGTTGCGACTAACAACGCCTCTGAGGTCAGCCTTAAGTACGCAGAATTGGATTTCAAAAGGCATGAAAAATTACTAGCAAACAAATTAATCGATAAAGCTCAATTAGACAAATTTGCATTAGCTTATGATTCGATTAAGGCTAAAATTGAGATCGAAAAGACAACTTTTGAAAAAACAATTTTACGAGCGCCATTTGATGGAGTAATAACAAGACGGCTGATCGAAAATGGCGATTTAGTCAGTGCTCAGAGAGCGAGTACAGCGTTCATTATACAAAGCGAATCCAATAGAATTCTAGTTGCTGAATTTGATCAAAAGTATCATGCGGATGTAAAGGTCGGTGACCTGTTCAATTATAATGTTGATGGACAAGAACAACAATATCAAGGTCGTATTTTTAGAATTTATCCTACAGCTAACACTGATACTAGAAAAGTATCAGTTCAAGTCATTGCAAAGGATTTGAAAGTGGGACTATTTGGTGATGGCATAATATTGACGTCAGAAAATACATCTAATAAAGTTTTAGAGTCAGAGTGATTTATGTATAAGTTTGCAATTAACCGACCTATTACTATTTTAATGGCTGTTATGGCGTTAATTATTTTTGGCATCAAATCCTATACAAGCATGCCTCTCGCTTTGTTTCCAAATGTTGAATTTCCCATAATCACCATCAAAACTTTTTATCCCGGTGCCGATGCTAAAACAGTTGAATCCAAAGTAACTGATAAAATCGAAGAAGCTATTTCAGGAATTAATGGCATTGATAAATTAAGCTCGACCAGTTATGAAGGCTTTAGCAACGTTATCGTTCAATTTCACTTGGTTAGAGATATTAACGAAGCCGCAAACGATGTTAGAGACAAAATAGGCAGCGTTATTTTGCCTACCAATGCTAAGACTCCTCTGGTGCAAAAAATTAGTACGGCTGGCGAAGCCATTAGTTTATTTGTTGTCAGTAAAACGGGCGATATGAGCGCGTTAATGCGACTAGTTGATGAGAAAATAAAACCTAAATTGCAACGCATCAAAGATGTCGGAGATGTCGACATTGATGGTTATCAAGATCGTGAAATAAGAATATTAGTGGATCCCTACCTTCTCAATAAATACGACATCACCGCATTGGAGTTGCAGAATAAAATTAGCAATGAAAATTTACGAGCTAGCTCCGGAAAAAGTATCGGCGCTAAACAAGAACTAATTATCAAATTTCAGGGAGATGCTAAGTCAATTTCCTCACTTGAAAATATTGAGATCAAACCCGGTTTGCGTCTTAAAGATGTTGCCACTGTTGAAGACGGATTAAGCGATATTGAAAGTTTTACGTCTTACAACGGACAAGTAGGAGTGATGTTAAATCTAGTTAAAATTTCTGGAACCAATGTCATTGCTATTATTGATCAAGCAAAGAAAATTTTACCCTCATTAACCGAGTTGGCGGGAGATGATTATGAATTGATATTAATCAAAGATCAGTCAGACAAAATAATGAATGGTGTCAATCAAGTGAAATTTGATTTAGTTTTCGGGGCAATCTTAGCGGTTCTAATAGTCTACGCTTTTTTGCGTAATGTTACCGCCACAATCGTTTCAGCACTTGCTATCCCAACGTCAATAATTGGCACTTTTGCGATCATTGATTACATGGGATATGACTTAAACAAACTAACGCTGATTGGTTTAACATTATCCATTGGGATCTTTATTGATGATGCCATTGTGGTCATCGAAAATATCAGCAAAAAAATGGAAGCAGGAATGGATTCATTTCAGGCGACCTATGAAGGTGTGCATGAAATTGCTTTTTCACTGTTAGCAATTTCAGCGATGCTATTAGCCGTATTTATACCGGTTGCTTTTATGAGCGGTGTTGTTGGAAAATTCTTTAATGCCTTTGCAATGACAGTCGCATCAGGAATTGTGCTTTCTTATTTAGTAGCAATAATGCTTATTCCGACGGTTGGTGCAAGATTGTTGAGACATAAACAAACTCGATTTCACGCTAAAACCGAACCTTACTTAAAGGCTTTAGATGATAGCTATGTAAAAATTCTTCGCCCCCTAATTAAATTCAAATACGTGACAGTCTTTTTAACGTTTGGGCTATTAGTTTTATCCAGCAAAGTGTTTAACAACGTGGGAATGGATTTCGTTCCAGCGCAAGATAACAGTGAATTTCGAATTATTGTAAAAGGTAAAATTGGTAGTTCTATTGATGAAATGAAGCGACAAATGCAGCCAATAATGGATGAAATAAAAAAAGATGAAATGGTTGATTATCGGGTATTGAGTATTGGTTACACTCCGGCTAACGAGCCACATAAGGCATTGGTTTACGTTAAACTGAATCCGATAGAGGAGCGTAACATTGGCCAAGCAGAAGTGATCAATCGCTATCGAAAATTATTTTCGCCAATTAGGGATTTAACTATCGCTGTCGAAAAAATTCCATCAATCGACACGGGGAATAGCAATGCACCATTACAAATTGTTATTACTGGCGACAGTTTAGTTAAACTTAAAAGCATTTCTCAGCAGGTTTCAAAAATGCTTGCTGAGTATAAAGGTGCAGTAGATGTTGATACCGATTTTGAAGATGGAAAACCAGAACTAACCATCACTATTTTACGACACAATACAGCGAGAGTTGGAATTACAGCACTGCAAATTGCATCGTTATTAAATGCCAATTATTCCAGTGACACCAAAATCAGCGATTTTGAACAGAAAGGCAAAGAATATGATATTACGCTTAGATTTGACGATAAAAACCGTGCCGATATAGAGAATATAAAAAAGCTGCAAATTCGTGGTTCAAACGGTCATAAAGTTTTATTAGATGGGCTGATTAAATTCGAAATAGGTAGTTCTATAGCGTCAATCAGTCGCTTTGATCGTAAGCGTAAAGTAATGGTTAGTAGTAATGTTTCTAACGTCCCTTTAAATTCACTAGTCAATCAAGTCGATGCTAATATTGGCAAATTTTTGCCTAAAGGATATGACTATACTTTTACCGGTGATGCGGAAAGAATGAAAAAAACAGTGGGTGCATTTGGTGTGGCGGTTGGCCTTGCCTTAATATTGATTTATCTTATTTTAGCTGCGCTCTATGAATCATTAATTCAACCCATAATAATAATGATAACGATGCCTTTAGCGTTTACCGGAGTTATTACGGCGTTGGGTCTTAGCGGAAATAACTTTTCATTATTTGTCATGATTGGAATTATTTTGTTATTAGGAATGGTCGGTAAAAATGCGATTCTAGTGGTAGATTTTGCAAACCGAGCCATTAAAAAAGGAATTTCTGTTGATGACGCTCTCATACTTGCAGGTAAAAAAAGGCTTCGACCTATTCTAATGACAACCTTTGCGATGGTAGGAGCAATGATGCCATTAGCTTTCGGCTCTGGCGCGGGACATGAAACCAACTCGCCAATGGCTTTATCGGTAATAGGCGGTTTAATTAGTTCGACAATATTAGCTTTGTTAGTAGTGCCCGCATTTTATAAAATCCTTTATCCCGTTGATAAATGGTTAAGATCGTTTTATGAGCGTGATCAAATATAAGGGCATAATTTTTTGAAAGCAGATTTTTTTTCTTTTCGAATATCTACGACAACAGCATTTTTAAATCGCAAAGTAAATATTTTGCAAAAATAATTGGTAGTTCAAATTCAATTTTTTAAGATGTTTGTAAATGTAATAGATACTAACTGTTCGAATAAATTTGAAAGAATATACCCTGAATCTAACTTTTTATCATTTTGAACCTATATTTTCATCTAAAAATGAGAGTATTTTGGAATAGGTTTTCTTCCGATTTTTTGAATTACCAAAGCCATGGCCTTCATTCCAAATTTCTAACCACTGGTATGGTTTGTCAACTAAATCTAACGCATTCATTAAATTTATTGCGTGTTCTATTGGCGCTCGTCTATCTTTTTTTCCATGAATTAGTAAAAGGTTAGCTGTGATTTTTTCGACGTTACTAACTGGTGATCGTTTAGATAATTCTAAAGAATTTTTTCCAAGTACTTTTGCTAAATAATTCAACCCCCTTTCGGTATCTGCGACATCGCCTTTTTCAAACATAAGTGACAAATCATAAACCCCCATCATTCCAATTGCACATTGATAAAGTTCAGGCTCTTTAATTGTACCCATTAGCGCCGCATACCCTCCGTAACTAGATCCAAAAATACAAATACGGTCTTCAGCTACTATTCCATCATCTATCAGTTTTCTAGTGGCGTCTGTAACATCATCTTGCATCCGTTTTCCCCATTCACCAAAACCAGCCTCTTCAAACTTGTTACCAAACCCACCACTTCCTCGAAAATTAACCTGCAAAACAGCATAACCTCTACTTGCAAGAAGTTGAACCTCCCAATTAAATCCCCAATAATCTCTAACTCCATGTGGTCCTCCATGAGGAAGAACGACAAGCGGTAAATCCTTTTGAACTTTTTCATTAGGCAATGTTAAATAACCATGAATCTTCTCGCCGTCTCGAGTTTTGATATCAATAGATTCTGTAATACTCATTAAGTGAGGTTTTATCTTAGGACGTGAATTTAGAACATAACTGCCTTTAGCTAGATCATCTGTTTCAAAAACATAATATTCTGGAGGAGAATAATCTGAATATTTATACATAACAAAATGTTTACCATTATCAGACCAATCGCTAATTATTACGTCATACCCTTTAAATGAATGAATTAATTTTTTGTGTATTACCGCAATAAAATTCTTATTATCAATATACTTATATTCTGGGTAAGTCTCTTCTGTTGCAACAGATATAATTTTATTTCGGTTTTCATTGAAATTCATATATCCAATGTCGACACTTTCATCATGAAATAATAATTTTGAAATTCTTGTTTCAAAATTATATAAAAAAAGAGCTGTTGTCCCATTTTCTTCTACGGCAGTTAAATAAACATTTTGATTGTCTTTTGAAAAAGCTATAGGAGAAAGATCTTTACTAGGTATATTGTTTGGTTTGAAAGGGATCCACTTCGATTTTCTATTTAAACGATAAGAAACAAGTCTGTTAAGATTGTCATCGAATCCATATGCAAATCGAACAATTCCACTTTCATCTGTGAGTGCTGAAGATGCTGGAATAGGTAAAATATCAATTTTTTCCTTTCTTCCATTAAAAACATTTAATTTGTAGATCGTAGTTTTTGCTTTAGAATCATAGAACCACGCTTTCGCCGTTTCTTTCCATGGATAAAAAGCGATTAATATATGTTTTTCATCTTCTTTTAATTTATTTATAATAACGTGATTTCCAAATTCTGCTTCACGTATCCCTCCTTTTCGATTTGGCATTCCAGTTCTATAACCGAATATTAAACGGTTCTCAGATCCATCAATATTTACTCCAAACAACTCTCCATTACTATGCTTACCACGATGCGAGAAATAGCTCTCTGTAACACTGTAAACGACCCGTTTATTACTTGTCCAATACACTTTATCAATTGAGTTTTTCTTACCTTTCACTCCAAAAACACCAATATTTTTTTTGCTTTCACTTTCAACAATTGCTAAAAAGTCCTCTCCTTTTTTATTAAAAACAATTGCTAAATGTTTTCCATCTGGTGATATCCTAATAGACCTTGCTGAAACAGGGTCAGTAAAATACTCAATGGGTATTAGTCGTTCAAACGCGATACAATTTACTAAAGGTATAAATAAACTCAACACTAATATATTTTTTAATGCTACTTGAATCCTAAACACGGAATAAATATCCTTTGTTAATCAGACTATGATTCCGCTACTATAAAATAAAAAAGAGGCATTAGCGCCTCTTTTTTATTCAATATCTAAATTAGGTTCTAATTACTCAAAAGTAATTGACCAACTATCAATATATCCAACATCAGCGCCTGCATGATCACTCACCTTTAACTGCCATGTTCCGGTAGCATCACGACTTCCTGCATTGATTGAATAGTTCTCATCAATATCATTTGAAGAACCACCGGTTTGATCTCTAAGAACCGCACTTGCTCCGTCTGGTGCAAATATTTCAATTTTTAAATCACCAACATAAGTGTGTTTGATATCAACGTGAATATCGATTGTTCCAGCTTCGCCAGCATGATCGACGACTAAATCACCACGGACGCCAGTTGTATTGTTATCTGGAATATCAACATCGGTTGTGTTCTCAAAGAAAGTATCGCTACCGCCTCCTCCGCCACTTGCTGGAGTGTAATCACCTACTAACGAAACATTACTGTAGGTAGAATAAGCGCGAACCATAACGTGATATGTACCAGCACTAGCCGTTGCAAAATTACAGTTTTCAGTATTTCCACTTTTGTAAGGTCTGCAATCATAAGACGAAGTAGTTGGCGCTGATCCAAACTTCACATAAAGATCGGCATCACCGGTTCCACCGCTCATATCGAAATTAAGTTCAGTTGCTCCCGCTGGAACTTCCATTGTATAAAAAGTTTCATCTAAACGATTACCTGATAGCCCAGTTTTAGAAACACCATTTTCTAAGCTATCATCTTCTGGAGGAGGTGGTGGCATCGTTGACCCAAAATCAGACTGTAATAATAAATTAGGCGAACCAGCAACATCGCTAATTTTTCCACTTACCGCATTGCCAACAATGGCGGCATTAACCGCGGCAGGATTTGCAATAGGATTATCTTGTAAATAAAGCGCGACAACTCCGGCAACGTGTGGTGATGCCATCGAAGTACCACTTATGGTATTTGTTCCGCCATTGTTCCATGTAGAGATAATGCTAGAACCCGGTGCAAACAAATCGATACATGAACCCCAACTAGAGAAACTAGAGCGAGCATCGGACGAGGTTGAAGACGCTACAGTTAATGCATCACCAACTCGATTAGGCGAACCGATACATGCGTCTGAATTACTATTACCCGCTGCAACTGCAAAAGTAACACCACTATCAATAGCCGCTTGTACCGCGTTGTCCAAAGCTGTAGACGATCCGCCTCCTAAACTCATGTTAGCTACCGCAGGTTGAACCGCGTTAGCCGTAACCCAATCAACACCCGCAATGACATCAGCGTTACTACCTGAACCGGCACAATCTAAAACTCGAATTCCAGTAACAGTTACATTTTTTGCAACGCCCCAAGTAGTACTAGCAATTGTTCCTGCAACGTGAGTTCCGTGACCGTTACAATCGTTTGCTACTGAATCATTGTCTACAAAATCCCAGCCGTTTTGTGCTCGACCATTAAAGTCGCTATGACCAACCATAATTCCCGTATCAATTACATAAGCGTTTACGCCAGTTCCATCCGGTGTATAAGTGTAATTAGAATCAAGAGGTAAATTAGCTTGATCGATTCTATCTAATCCCCAAGTCGCACCACTTTGCGTCGCACTAGCTCGCATTATTTGATCTTGCTCGATGAATGCAACTCGATCATCTGCTAACAACGCACGCATATCTTTTTGAGACATTTGTGCTGAGAATCCGCTTAAGGCAGCATGATATTGTTTCTTAATTTTTGCKTYWYSMWTWTTASMMAWKYYARWMRYYAWAWKTSSGAYYRMMYTKMRWCSWYAYYYYMKTATTGYMACTRCAYTTRRKGGAGCGTGCCCACTCATCACAGAAACCTGTTGATTAACTTGCTGTTCTTTTAAGACTACAATGTATTGCCCCTTCAATGCTTTAGCAGAGCTGACTGTTCTAAATTTAGAATCTATTTCGCTTGCGTTAATGGTTGACACATTAATCGCAGAAAGCGATGCAATTGCCATTGAAATAGCTAACACTTTTTTAGAGCGTGTAAATATTTCAGTTTGAGTTTTTTTCAAATTATTCATATTTCCTCCAATTTGTTTTGATTAATTTTTTTGGATTAAAACAATTCCGTTAGATCCTTTGGGAAATCTATTTTTAATTTTTAAAAAATATTTCTATAGATGTTTTGTTTTAATTATTTGCCATTTGTTTTTTATAAAAATCACTGACCAGCAAAAACTAATTAATTTTTATACAAGTTACAACAGCAAAATAATCAATTTGAGACATTGCGCAAAATTGGTTATATAAGATGTCGCTTTATAAACTGAGGGAAATAAATAAGTTATGTTAATGAAGATAATAAATGCTCGATCAAAAAGCATTGGAACGCTTGATATTGTTGCATTCGCAACATGTTTTAGACGAACCTAAATGTCATTTAGGAATAATTTAGTTTAAATTAAATTAATTTTAGAATAGTAGAACGAATCTTGAGATATCTCAATTTTACGTTGCAATGCAAAAAATATTTTCTCTTAATTAATTGAGATAATGCTAAATTTTATAAATTAATGAGATAGTTTATTTTTTTTCATAAAAAAGCCTAACTGAAACGAACCGTTAGGCTTTTATTTTTTTAACCAATACTCTTTATCAAGTCTAATTTAGTTAACCCATATTGACTCAACCCACTCAGGATGATCGACAAATGGGTTTCTGTTTCCCTGATAAGTTTGCGCAGCATTATTACGGTCAATTTCATATTGACTAACCGGATCGGCATTGTGCCAGCTGATCAACATATTTAACTGCCAAGTTTCAAAAACCTGATTACTCGATCCGTTCAGTACAGCATCACTAGAGCTACTATTATTTTCCCATCCAGAAATAACATCTTCATAACGTGTCGCCATATAAAAATACGCTCGAGCAAGATCACCTTTAAATTCGTCAATCGGTTCAAATACTGTTCCTGAATATCCCGAAGTAACAGATGACCCTACTTTGCTATTATTGTCTGAAGTAAAAGTTGTACTACCAACAACCGCATAGGGGTAACTGCTTCGTTTAGAATTCACATAACCATCCGTTGCGAAAATATGATGTACATCAGAATTCATTGGCTCATTCTTTCCACCAAACCAACTTCTTGGAAAACCATGTTCACGATTATAACAATCTGCTTCGCTATTATAGTTTCCACATTGATTGGTAACTTTAGTGTAATTATAAGGATCTGAACCATTAGGATTTTCCGAATAGATATCTAAAATAGTGCCATCATTTTCATAGCTGGTATCTAATGAATGGTCTGAGTAAAACGTCCAGAGCGCTCCGTATCCTTGTGAGGTATGGCTATTGATAATACCGTGCAATGCTGTTTTTAAAGCGTAGCCTGTTTCGCCAGAGATGGTGTTGTAATAATCACCTGAGCCATTATCTCCGCCACCGTTATCTCCGCCACCATTATCACCTCCACCATTGTCTCCACCGCCATTATCCGTTGTTATAGTAAAAGATTTTGTTTCTGTAGAATTGAACTCTCCGCCGGATACTAATGTCTCATCATTAGAAGTAATCGAATAAGAACCACTACCATAACCACAACAGATCCCGTCACCATAGCTATCATTAATAGTAAACTCGTAATCACCATCAGATAAACAATAAGTTTCTTGATAGGCTGTACGACTTGTTAAGTTTGAACCACTACCAATTTCAGTTTGGTTAGCATCTTTAATATCCCAACTAGTTTCATAGCCATAATTATCTGTTAACAGATCTAAAGTAACATCGGTACACGTGCTTCCCCCGTCGCCATTGTCTCCGCCACCGTTATCGCCTCCACCATTATCTCCACCGCCATCACTAACACTGGTTGGTTGATACTCGTCAATGTAAACGATTTCTGATCCATCAAAACCAGACTGATCATAAAATCTTAATCCTATTGAAATCTGCCCCGTTGAATTAGCCGTATATTGATAAGAAATTTGTTGCCATTGATTAGTTAAACTAGCCGTTGAATAATTTCG
The DNA here is from genome assembly GCA_002733465.1 of Kangiella sp. Classification (GTDB taxonomy): domain Bacteria; phylum Pseudomonadota; class Gammaproteobacteria; order Enterobacterales; family Kangiellaceae. Next base: position 180,134 of record NVVT01000006.1, on the reverse strand, counting down.
GTAACCATCAACGTAAAGTCTTACTTTTAAATTTCCTTCAGTATGATAAACCCATGTAGAAAAATCATAGGTTTGCCCAGAAACAACATCAATATCTTGTCTAAAATCCGTAGAACCTTGACTACCTGTGTTTACCGTAATTGCTACAGAGCTAGAATTAGTTTTTACAATCGAAGAATTTTGATTAACATCTATCCCTGAATCAATAGTCGTCCAGCCCGTTGGTACGCCTCCAGCCCATTCCTCAAAATCTCCGTTTGTTATATCGGCATTAGCAGAGAGATTAAATAGTAGCCCTCCAATTAGAAGTACTGATTTAATACTAAAAATATTTCTTGTCTTCATTGACTATTTCCTATTAGTTATTGTTAGTCGGAAGTTAATTTTACAAAAAGACTATACATGAAAATAACCTTGAATCAAATTGTGAGACAGAGCATCATATTATTGCTTTGACTTTATGATAACTTGAATTCGCATTAGGTAAATATGTTATATTATTCAAAGATTAAAAAAATACGTTTTAAAACCAATTTTTTGAAATAAATAGCTAATTAATTTTGAATAGAGAAAAACTAAAATGAATGCAGTAAAACTAAATGAGATTAAAAAAATATTAATTTTGGGTTCTGGAACACTAGGATTACGTGTCGCGCTACAATGTGCTATTTCTGGATTTGATACTTTCCTATTCGACATATCAAAAACAAGTTTAGATACAGCTAAAAAAGTACACGGAAAATTATTACGTTCATTAGTAAAAAGTAATACTGTTGACGAATCTGATTCTGAAAATATTTTGAATCGCATTATTTATACAACAGATGCAGAGTTTGCTGCCAAAGATGCCGATTTCATCAATGAATCAGTCACTGAAAATTTAGACATAAAAAGACAAGTTTGGAAACAATTTGGTAAGCTTTGTCCATCTCATACAATTTTCACCACCAATAGCTCTTTCCTATTACCATCACAGTATTGCGATGACTCAGGAAGTTCTGAACGATTTTGTGCCTTCCATTTTCATGATGTGTTTACTGCAAAAGTAGTTGATATCATGCCTCATCAAACAACCGAAAACTGGATCCCTGATCTGCTTTATAAACTAGGTGTAAAACTCAATCAAATTCCAGTTCATATAAANAAAGRRWYMNAATGGTTACCTATTYAAYTTTATGTTRATGAATATTTTAACCAGTGCRAGYMMTTTATTRTTAAAGGARATAGGAAGTATTCAAGATATTGATCGATCGTTTATGGGGAATTTTGGCTTACCTATAGGTCCATTTGGCATGATGGATCAAGTCGGTTTAGATACCGCATTACATATAGCGCACAATAACGACACATCCCAATCTAAGAAATTTGCGAGCCTATTGGAACCTCTAGTTAGTGCTGGAAAATTAGGAATGAAAAGCGGTGAAGGCTTCTATCAGTATCCTAATCCAGAATACTCTCACGCGGACTTTTTAAAACCATAGTCATCATGTATCAAAGGACTACTTACTATGGCTACCATCACAAATGGGAGCTTTCTTAGTTTGTTTACAACCACAAAACATGATATTTCTAGTTTCCGTTGCTTTATAAATGGTTGGCGCCATTCCAGTGCCGGCATGAGATCCGTCACAAAAAGGCTGTTTTGAGCTTTTACCACAAGCACACCACATATAGGTTTTACCTGCTTCAACGGATTCGATGTAGGGTGTATCTGATACTCTGACGGGATTACTCATTTGCTTTATTCCGATAATTGTTTCAATTGGTTAAAAGTATAGACCTGGTTTAAGTTAATGCAAGGTCGTAAAATCAATCAGTATATTTTCGTTCAATCCATATAAAGCTAAGCGAAGATATAATTAGCATCCAATAAATCCACAACTCAACTTTTCTGAATCTAATTGTACTTTTAGACATCATTGTAGTGTTCCTATTATTGATCTCATCCTTATAATGAGATGTACTAATAATTTTTGACTTTTGACTATCTGCAATCCAGTTTTCTTTCGGATAAATATAGAAACTTATATATTGTTCTTTATTTCCTTTTCCAATTTTCATTTGATGCCAACCATAAGTTTCCGCCCAAAAGCTTGCACAATATCGATTCTCTAAAATTTGGATTTTATTGAATAGTATTTGGAAAAAACTATTATCGCTAAGCGAACGAATTTCTGACGGATGTAACTCAGACTCAATTAGGTCTGTTGACACACATAGACGTTCTTTATTACCGACTACTAATCTTTTACTGTTATTTATCAACCCAACGCTATCTTTACGGTTTCTTGCGGTAGTTTTTATTAGATGTTGCCATAGCTGGCTGTGACCAACCTGGTCTCCATTTGAAACCCACCGATAGGTATCTTTCAATAAGCTGTAACTTACTTTCCCCAAACCTATATTTAACTGAGCAACCAATATTTGTTTTTTTGAATTAGTAATCAATGGAGTCAGCTTTTTGTTAGACAAGCCTTTCTCACCTCTATTATTCTCAAATTGAAAACTGTTCGCTATATGAGAAATAGGTAATTCAGAAGCTAAATGACGATCTGTCTTGTTAGTACCATTTATTGTTTCAATAAATAGAATTGACTGATTATCTTTACCTGTTTTATTAATAATAAATGAGCCTTTATCGGACTCTGAAAAAGGGAGAGTGCTTTCTAGAGAATCTTTACCCGCCAACCAAATGACACCTAATCCATCATCTATTGAATTGGTTATTGCTTTTTTGTGAGCTACACTTAATTGATTGAATCGTCGTGAATCAATAATTAACACATCAAAATCTTCCAAAACACTTTCACTAATAGTCATTAATTTGTATTTTGTTCGATTTATTTCTTCAACATTGGTTAATCGAGAAATATTGATTTTAGGATTAATACTTGTATTGACGACAACAATCGCTTGATTATCACCCGCCCAATTTTTAAGTTGCTTAATTTCAAAAGACGGCGATGATTGCAGGATTAACATCTTCAAACTCGCATGATTAGTTACTTCTATTGCGACATTTTCCTGGCTTATTAATTTATCGCCCTCTAAAACTTCAATTTTATAAGTCATTAGACCGAAAGTTTTTGGCACTATCCGGAAGCTTATTAACTCGCCATCGATGACTTTTTTATCTTGCTCTAATTGCCCAGATGGATTTAATAATCTAACTACAAATAGCTTTTCATTATCTATATTTTCGGTTCTTATCAAATTTCCTAGTTGCACTTTCGCCGTAAATAAAGAATATTCGCCTAAGTTTATTCGATTATCCCAAGTAGGTTCTATTATTCCAGAATTCTTATGTCTTGGAGATTCATAAATAATTCTTTGAAATGAATTTCCCGTGAACTTATTCATCGATTTAATTTGCTGATTAGTAAACCCATCACCAATTATTTCTAATGCATAATTTTCAATTCCTTTATGATTAGGATCATTAGACATTCGCAAATACATTTGATTTGGTGACGAAATTATATTGTCGGTAAAACTGTTTTTTGTTGGCAATGCTTTGAGTATATCAGAGAGTATAAACATGCGCTCTCTGTCAGCTTTCAGTTCATTGAGAATAAAGCCCACGTTAGCATTAGTAGATTTCGTTATGATTCTCACATTTTCTAACTCGCCTTTGCTCATTGATTTAAATTTAGGTTGTACGATTAATCCTACAATAGAAAATAAAAGTATCATGTTAGCAATGCTTAACGAAATGCTACTCATAGTTGACTTTTTATTACCTTTACTAATWAWASWWWWTYRAWWRWMGWKGAAMGAWAYWMWKRYTRAWAWWACGMKWWMAWRWTYAWWCRMYACSWKWTYTWMTRMMYTAWTMYGWWWSMRCTYSWWATAGGAATTAATCTTCATTGCTATTCCTCCTCGCATTAATATCCGAAGTATCGATGAGCTTTCGAATCGCCTTTAAAAATTGTTTCTTTGACTGATTGCTTATCCCCGTTGAATCGTCTTTGACATTCGGATGGCTAATAGGATTGTCCAACAGAGACCACAATCTCTGTTGCAAGTCATTAATGCAATATAAACAGCCTCTTATAGACAATTTTTTACTTATATTAATTTGCTCCAATATGGCTACATACTTAATTAGCACAGGTCTGATTTTCGTCAACTCTAATAATTCATTCTTTAGGCTACTAATAATTTTTAACTCTTCAAAACTAAATATAAATGATTCTTGCTGTTTATCATTTAATAACTTCCATTGATTAATTAACTTAAAAGCTGATCGAATAGTTTTCTGATTAGACTTTTTATTAGTGAATCCTTTTGTATTAATGTAATTTGAGCCAAGCTCATTAAGTTCTCCAGTTAACCGCCTATCCTCTGTAACAGGTGGAGGCTCAAATCCTAAACGTTTAGCGTATATACGATCAGCTTTTCTCGCCTCCTTTAAATATTTATAGGCTTTTTTCTCGAAAGGCAGTGCTTTCATTGGCTCTGATAACATTAAATGCAATTCGGCTTGCCACATCTCACTAACCGCCATTTTCATCCATGTTTTAGGATCGCATTCAGAAAGAGGTGCTATCTCAACAGTACCATGGCTATGGGTGAATTTAGCAATAAGCGCATCCCCATCTCCAACTTTTTCCGACTCTTCAGACTCATGCTCATCGTTATGTTCAGACTCTTCTTTGTCCTCTTCATGAGTGTCCATAGTGCCAGCATTAACGACTTCACCATCACCGTGATACCCATCTGCTAAACCAAAGTGCTCACCTGGACCTTCTCCGACCTCATCGCCCAAATATTGACCATACTTAGTTTTTAGATCCTTTTGCGAATGACCAAGATCGACCGAGCGTTCTTTAAACTCGATGTCCGATAGATCATTTTTATCCTCGATTAACTCGATGGTTTCAATGATAATTTGTCGTTGACTTCTAAAGTACTCAGGTATAAACCCAATACGGATCCCCTCTGCTGATAGCTCAATTTCTTCATCATCTAACCAACGTACAATCACACTACCTGACTTACTAGTTTGCATGTCTGGCTGTTTATTATCTGTCGCTTGTATATGAAAATAAACTTCGTCACCTGGTTCCATATCTAAGTCCTTTAAGAACCATTGTTTTTTATATCGAAAACTTGTTTTTTTAGAATCGCTATTTAATATTCTTTCGGATTCATCAAACTCGAAAACTTTATCCCGAAACTTTACAGCTTCACCCGATCCTTTTGCCACAGATGCTAGGATATTGACATTGCTTATACCATAATCATCGATCACATCAGCGGTCAATGAGAACGAATGATTTCCAGATAATGGATATTCGACTAGAGATTGTCTTGGCTTGGCTATTTTTATCTTAGGGGATTGATCTTTGATTATTACAATACTGTAAACGCCTTCAATGATTTGAGAGATTTCTTTCTCAACGACTTCAAAATTATATATTTGGGTTTGTTGTAGCTTACGACTTAGGAAATAACTATTTGTCTCCGGGTAATAAAGCATCTTAAGTTTAGTCTTTTGCAATCCTGTAGAAGTCAGAACAACAAAAATTTCATCTACTTCTCTATTTAAACTGACATTCCAGTTAACAACTGAGTTTTCCGGAATATTTAAATTAAGTTCTTTATGAATTCCCTCATCAAGCTTTGTATAGATCGGTGGTGATACAACGATGTTCACTTTATCGATTAATATAGATAGACCCAATTCACTTTCAATTGGCTTCATTTGTATATCTTGTACCAATTCAACTTTCAAACCCTCTCTATTAAAAAAGAATTTTAGGTCTTCAGTAAAGTAATTAACTAAGACGATAATGAACAATAGTACAACTGGCGTTTTCCAACTAGTTTTTGGCATTATACGTTTTAGAAGACCCGACTTCTCATCGGCCAATATCCGCTCGGTAATGTTTTTTCTTGATATGTTTTTTATAGGGCTATTATTTCTTTCAACAATTATTTGACTGCTTTCTTGATAATGTGGAAGTCTTCTGTTTATATGTTCTAAAACATTCGTTTTAGTTATCGCTTTGAACGAACGACTATTTATTGAAATGGTTAAGTAAACAAAAGAAAAGAGAAGCACCGAACAGAGAATCACATAGTTACTAATTAGAGGTTTTGATATAACCAATAACATATAAATTAAGATGCCAAAAAGAACAACATTTATAATTAAACTAGTTAACTTTTTTGAAATAATTTTTCTAACTAATCCATCAATGATTAAATTAGCATTATTCAAATTATTTTGATACTTATTCATTGAACTTACTACCGTTCAATACGAGCCAACGTTCCAACAGTAACAATAGGCAAAATAGAAATATTAAATATTTATTCAGCGATTTAGGATAAAGACCTAAAGCTATTTCATTGCTATCAAAAGAGAGTTGTCCATCGATTAGACGTGTAACCATAGAAACATCAAGTTGGACATTCGTAGTTAGTTTCTCCAAGCTATTAATTATGCTAGACAGTATCGAGATTAACTCTATCGGAGACGATTTATGCCAAGTTTTAGAAAAGCCTCCTAGTTGCGTAAAAGTCATACCGGCTTCTGTTGGGTTGACGGAATATGTTTCTTTTTCATTTTTATTAGTTATTTGCTCACCAATAACAAATAATAAATCTACACTATCCGCTTGCTGTTCTTCATTGGCTTCATACGCTTTAACATCAAAATCTATCAGTGAATTCGCTTCAATAGTGTTTAAAGCTAACATCAACATTTCTTTTTCATTAGACAAACTTAGAACATAACTAATTTCTATTGAGACCGTTTCTTTTACCGTTTTTTTATTCAGCTTTTTTACATGAGTCGCTATAGCGTACTTTACTTTAGGTGAAGAGATAGATTCATTATATTTTGAAGAACGATTAGTTAAATATAAATGGGTTAACCTAGGAATGGTTGTCCGTTGTTCTAGCTCCGCGATATAGCTTTCTTGATTTCCTGTTAAATCAGGTGACTTTTCAGACAGTTTTTTAAATGAGTCAAACATTCTGTCTACGCTGGAGTAACCATTTTCATTAAGACGTTCTAGAATAAAATGCTTATCTTCTTCATTAGCTTTATTTGCCACTTCTAAACGCTCATTCTCTGAGGTACTGTTTAACCAGTCAATACTATAATAGTGATGTTCTTCCTCTACAATTTTCACTTCCTCAAAGAAAATAGGCTTCGCAAGTAAAATCGTTATTAACGTGAATAGAATTAGACGAATAAAAAGCAATGTTTTTTCTAGCCACTTTATTTGAAAGACTCGTTTAACATCATTAGCCTTAATCAATTTGATACTGGCAACCCAAACAAGGGTCGCTTTGTTAGGATTAATCAAATGTATAATAATTGGAATGAGTAAGACTGATAACGCTATCAAGCTAGAAGTGTTAAAAAGTGAAATGTTTGAGAGAAATTCGAGCATGGCTAAAAGTTAATCATTATCGATTTCGTAATCGTTTATTTAGATAGAATCTAAATGCATGAGTCATTGGCTTTTCAATATCGAGAGAGGATGATTCAATTCCTAGCTCACTAAAGCTATTGTTGAGATTGTCCAAAAATACAGTATAGTTTTTTTCATAATTATTCTTAACTGAACTAGCAGAAACCAGTAGTTCTTCTTCCGTCTCTAAATCCTTAAATCTTATCATGCTATTTCTGTTCTCTGTCGAAATGGAGAACTCTTCATCCTGTTTTGAATATAATCGCAGAGCTACCACCTCAGAGCGAGATCGGTTCATTTGTGAAAGGAACTGAATGATTTCATTTTCTTGTTGATAAAAATCGCTAATCAGAAATACAATAGAAGGTCGTTGAAGCTGAGCTAAGTGATTCTTTAACATATCTAATGGCGGAAAATATTGTCCCGCCTGAACATCATTTAAGGCTAATAGTAATTTATGCCAATGTTTTTGTCCGTTTCCTTTTTCAACAAAGGATAGTTTATCGCTCGATAAACCAATAAATCCAAATTCATCACCTTGATTTTGTACTAGGTATGAAAGACTAGCTATCAAGGTCTTTGCATATTTTAATTTATTTGATTGCAACATAGAACGACTAGAATCTAATAAAAACCAAACATCGATCTCGCTTTCTCTTTCAGCCTCTCGCACAAAATAACGGTCACTTCTAGCAAATAATTTCCAATCAATTCGGCTAAGCTCATCCCCGACTTCATAAGCTCGATATTGATTGAACTCAATGCCTAATCCTCTTTGTCGACTTGATTGTAGTCCCTGTAAAAAACCGTCTGCAATTCGTTTGGCGACAAGCGGTAAATCGTTAATGCGAACGATATTGTGAGGTGAAATTGCTTGATTAGAGTTTTTCAAAATAAAATTTTCTACAATAGCCAATTAACAAAATCAAACAAGCTGGCTTTGCGGTTGTTTAACTAGTTTAAACAACTCTTTAATCAAATCATCACTTGTGATTTTATCCGCCTCAGCTTGGAAATTAAGTAAAATTCTATGACGCAATACGGCCGGCGCGACTGTAGCAATATCAGCTAAGGTCACTGAATAACGGTGTTGAAGTAATGCATTCGCTTTAGCACATAAAACTAATGCTTGTCCCGCTCTTGGCCCTGCGCCCCAACTGATATATTCGTGAACGCTAACTTCATTTCTTTTAGCTAGTTTTTCTTTATTCGATTTGGTCTTATCCAATTCGGTGTTTTTAGGACGTGTTAACCTTACAATGTTAGTAATATACTCTAAAAGACTATCGGAAATTTCTACTTCTCTTACCAAACCTTGGATCGCCACCATTTCTTCGCTCGATAGCAAAGAATCTAAATCCACTTTACGATTATCGGTTGTGCGCTTTAGAATTTCTATTTCTTCATCTTGATTGGGATATTCCACTCGAATAAACATTAAAAACCGATCTAGCTGAGCTTCAGGCAAAGGATAAGTACCAGATTGTTCTACCGGGTTTTGAGTGGCGAGCACAAAAAATGGTGCAGGCAGATCATAAGTTTCACCTGCGTAGCTCACCTGTTTTTCCTGCATTGCTTCTAATAATGCCGCTTGAGTTTTAGGCGGGGTTCGATTGATTTCATCCGCAAGAAATATATTGGTGAATATAGGACCCTTTTGAAATTTGAAAAACCTTTTCCCTGTGGAATGATCTTCTTCTAATATTTCTGTTCCGACAATATCGCTGGGCATTAGATCGGGTGTGAACTGCACTCGGTTGAATTGTAAATCTAAAGTTTTTGCTAAGGTACTTACGAGTAAAGTTTTAGCAAGACCAGGAACGCCCTCAAGTAAACAATGCCCGCCTGCAAGTAAGCTAATCATTAATTCATTAACAACAGTTTCTTGACCGACAATTACTTTTGCAATTTCTTGTTTAATGGCATCTAGTTTTGTTAATTGTTTTATTATTATTTCTTCGTTCATGTTCTTTTTCTCATTAGTCCCCCTCTTTGCGAAGAGGGGTTAGGGGAGATTTATCTTTTAAACAAACTTCATTTATTAAACTTCGTCTTTTCTCTAAACCCAAATCCCCCTCAGTCCCCCTTCGCAAAGTGGGAAGTGTAGATCCAGCTCACTCCAACCTTCACAAAACAGGGGAGATTTGTCGTTAGGCTGTCATCGCATAGACAACAATATTCACTGCAAAACGGGTATTATCCACTGCTAAAAAACGTTTATTTCTAAAGTCATAGTCCCACTCACAACCTAAATCTTTATTACTATATAAAACAGCAATTCGACCATTTATTTCTATCGCTTTTAAATAGTCATGTACTAAATCATCACCCCAACCATTTAGCTCTTGATTTGTATCTGGCGGGCCATCAAATTTAAAAAATGATGAATAGATCTCATGATCATTGGGAATTTTTTTCAACTCGTTTTTACCGAATATCTTTGCCATTTGTTCTTCAAAACTTTTGGCAAATACGCCATCGATATCATGATTGCAATCATCGACAAAAACAAAACCGCCATTTCGTACATAGGTTTCAAAATTTTGTCTTTCCTCGTAATTGAACTCTACTAGTCGATGACCTGCTAAATAACAAAATGGGGAATTTAACATCTCATCATCGGAAAGCGCAATAATTCGTTCATTGAGGTCAACTCGAATATTGGTGTATTCGATAAGAGAGTTGAGAAGGTTTGCCGGCATGCGCTCATCAACATCCCAATCACCAGACTCATAACTCAGTCTAGTGAAATAGAAGTCGAAAAACTCTTTCGCGCTAGCATTTGATGCTAATAAAGATAAAACAGGAATAGAAACAACGGAACCCGATATTTTCAAAACATTTTTTATCAGATCACGTCGTTTCATTTTTTCATAAACCAAAAGAACTACATCGGGTCGTATTATCTAAACTGCGTCAGATAAACTACTAAATGTAAAATCTCTTATTTTCATTGGTGGCATCATATTACCATTGATTCTAACAGGTTTACCTAATGCTTCAATGTTGTTTAACATTACAATTGGGCTTTCGTTAAATCGAAAGTTTTTAACCGGGTATTTTATTTTCCCATTTTCGATATAAAAAGTGCCATCACGGGTCAAACCGGTATATAGCAATGTTTGAGGGTCAAGTTGGCGGATATACCATAATCGCGTTACAAGAATACCTCGCCTAGTGTTTTTGATCATTTCCTTAACAGATTCATCGCCACCATCCATAATCCATTGGTTTCCACCACTTGCAGTTGGATTATACTCAGTACCTGTTTTGTCCGCCCAATAACGGGAGTTTTGCATCTTGTTAATTTTGCCTTTTTTAATCCAGTAGGTTTTTCCTACCGCGGCGCCATTACCTGAAAAAGAAGGTGTGGGAACATCTGGATGGTTCGGATCCGACCAAATATTGACTCGTTCATCAAACATTTTTTCACCCAGTTTATTTTTGGGCGCATCCTTTTCTCCATCTTTGGCTTTATAACTTAAGAAACTTCGCCCTTCATCGGCGCCACGTTGCCCCATATTATTGAATAACCGACCAATTAATCCAACTCCCGCAGCGGGCTCTAAAATAACCGTATACTTTCCTGGCTCAAGCTCTTTCGCATCAACAGAACCAAGTGACTTTTCAATAGCAACTTGAGAAGCTTCCGCTGTATCCATTTTATTGATATCAGAAAAGTCTCGAGTAACCCAACCACTACCACGCCCATCTTCGGTTCGAATAGTTGCAGAAAAACTAACATTGGTTGATATATTATAAGCGAACACGCCAGTTGAATTCATAATAGCGGACATTGTATAACTATCCGTTAAAAAACCACTGGCGACTAATTTATTTTTCTTAGATGGTGTAATGCCGTTATCCGCAGCCTTTGCTCTAAACTCTGGAGTAACCTTGGCTGTTGACTCAAAAAATGTATTGGTTTTAGTATACTTTTGTGTGCCTAAGTTAGGCATAGATTCAGGATTGTCRGGTGCHARTTTAGCDAGTTCTTCCGCTCTTCTBACGACTTTTTCTAAGGAWGCDTCATCAAACTCATTRATGGTTGCTACVCCHACTTTTTTGCCAAAAGAAGATTGAACAGCCAAAGTGAGATCACTCACTTCACCCGCGGTAGTCACTGTATTTCTAGCGTATCTGATATTACCTGTTAATTGTCCATCCAAATTACATTCAATTTCATCGGCTTTAGAAAATGCGATTACTTTATTTAAAATGGCTTTTGCTTTTTTCTCATTTATTATAGACATTGCTTCACCCCTTATACTTTACGTTTTGTATTAAGAACGTTTATATTATTAAAACGAGTCGTTGGGCATCCATGGGAAACCGCACTGACCTGAGGTGGTTGACCTTTTCCATCAAAGAAAGAGCCACCTACACGATAATCTGATTTACCCGCCAATTGTACACAGGAATTCCAGAAGTCTTGGGTGTTAGATTGATAAGCGACATCTTCAATTTGATCAACAATTTTTCCGTCTTTAATTTCGAAAAATAATTGTCCGCCAAATTGGAAATTGTATCGTTGTTGATCAATAGAAAACGAACCTCGACCGGCAATATAAATACCTTTTTCAACGCCTTTGATAATATCGTTAGCAGAAAGGTCCTCTTTCGGATTCGGTTGCAGAGAAACATTAGGCATCCGTTGAAATTGTACATCTCTCCAACTTTGAGAATAACAACAACCATGCGATTCATTTTGATCAATCATATGGACTTGGTCACGAATCGCTTGATAATTAACTAATACGCCATCCTTAACTAAATCCCATTCCTTAGTCTTAACACCTTCGTCATCATAACCAACATTACCTAATGAATAAGGCTGAGTTTTATCCGCAACAAGATTGACGATATCAGTACCGTATTGGAATTTTTTACTTTTCCATTTATCTAAAGTCGCAAAACTAGTTCCGGCAAAATTTGCTTCGTAACCTAATACACGATCGAGTTCTAATGGATGTCCTACTGATTCATGAATGGTTAACATCAAATGTGCAGGATCTARCACTAAATCATATTTACCBGGCTTAACCGATTTAGCCGTTAATTTTTTCTGTAATTCTTTACCCGCATTGGTTGCATCTTCGAGCATATCGTAAGAATTGTTGTAACCAACGTTGGCACCATCAATGTAGACTTTATCTTCTTTTTTGCCATCTAAATACTCAAATCCCATWCCAACBGGATTACCTAADCCACCACGTTGTTTAAAGCCTGATTTACCAACCGCRCTAGCAAAGAAAGGTGCCCATAAACGATGAACGTCTTGATCGATATACGATCCGTCCGTTGAAGCGAAATATTTTTGTTCATTAACAATAAAATAAATAGAAGTAATGTAACTAGCCCCATTGCTCAAGGCTGCATTATTCACTTCTAAAAGACGTTCTGTTTTCTCTTTAATAGGGATTTCAAAAGCATTTTTGACTATTGGTGTTTTCCAACTGACTTCGCCAACACCTTTTACAGGCGCTAGTCTCACTGGTTCAATTTGGAATTTGGAATTAGCTTTTGCTATTGCGACCGCTTGGCGAGCCGTTTTAGCGATAGAATCTGGCGTTACATCTGACGTTGAGGCAAAGCCCCAAGTGCCATTGGCAATAACTCTAATGCCGATACCGGCGGATTCTGTATTAACGATGTTATTAACTACTTTTTCACGCGTAGTCACAAATTGATTCAAATAACGCCCTAATCTAGCATCTGCATAGGTTGCACCAGCACTCTTGGCGGCATTTAAAGCGATATCAGCGAGTTGCTTTTTCATTGCAACGTCCATTGGACGATCGATTAATTGCGCCGCGGAGACCATATTTCCGGTAATTGGCAGAATAAGACCACCGACTCCCGCCCCGGTTAATTTGATAAAATTTCTTCTTTGCATGAGCTCACCTTTTCTTATGATTAGTATCTAAGACAATTAAGTCTTATGGTTTTGGGAAAAATAGCTATTTCGAAAAAAATCGAGAGTAATAGTCTAATTTTTCCAAAGAAAAGGCAAATGGTAAAATGTAAGAAAGAATTTATATTCTTCTTACATTGAGTCATTGTATGGTCAGTTAAATCAAGACTTCTTTATCTTTCTCAATAATTTTTTCGCCAATTTTCTAGGTCCTCCTTCACTTTTATCACTTTTTGCGACCAAAGCTAACGCCTTTGCTTTTACTTTGTTGCCTTTTTTAAGATACAAGGCGGATAACCTAACATTTGCCCAATTGTGACTAGGTTGGCTCTTATGGGGTGTTAATTCCAAATAGCTTTCTAGTGCAGTGATCCCCTCGTCTATCTTGATATTGCCCAAAACGGCATTACGGCCAATTTGATATAAAGCGCTCGACGAGGCAAATTTTTCGCTTCTTTTTTCCTTTTTATTTAGAGACTTATCAAATTCACTTTCTTTAATAGATGACGCACTTGCGAAATGCAAAAACGCTTTTTCATACTTTTTTGCTCCTTGATAGGAAAAGCCCACTTTAAGTAACGCTTCAGATGAATTTGGGAATGCTTTTGCTAACTCTTCCGCTTTTTCAAGCTCTTTCTCTGTTTCATTTTCACTTCTATGCAAATTAATCTGTGCCGATAATCCTTCCTTTTTATCTAACTCGGTTAATTTAATCGTCAGCTCGCGTGCTTTATCAATGGAGCCACCAACAATTGAAGGTGCTTGCGTATAAAATGAAATTAGACCACTAAGCGCTTGCACATTATTTGAATCAAGTTCCACCGCTTTAATAAAATGCTCTTTCGAATCTGAAGCATATCCTGGAGCTGAAAAAATGGAAGCGCTACCAGCTTGTATACCGCTGATGCTGGCAAACCAATAATGGTAATTTGATTCATTCGGTTTCATTTCTAACGCTTCCTTTATTAACTCTTCGGCTTCATCTAAGTTTCCACTTTTCATTTCTAGTCGTCCGAGGTATAACATGGAAATTGCGCTGTCTTTGTCTTTTTCAAAAAGCTCTTTAGCTAACTCATAATTTTCATCCTCAAAAGCAAGAACGGCTGGATTAGCTTTTGATAGCCCAGATCCAAGAGCTAAAAACATTAGAGCCATGAATAGATAGTATTTTATTAACGTCATTCGATTTTCCTTTATATTGATATAAATTTGTTTGGGTTTAATTTTAGATTTTTCTAAATAGAGCTATTTATACTCAACTCTATACTTCTTACTATACTTTTTCGAGAAATAAATGGTCGCTGAAACGCCAATGACACTTGGCAGAATCCATGGGATCAATTGCATATTTCCAGTAAATATTTCATCAAAGAAACGTCTACCGCCAAAGGCGAAAAAAGCTGTGTATGCAGCAATTCCTGCGCCGAAAATATTTCCCATATGTTCTAGGATCCATTCCCTTTCCTTTAATTCCTTCTTAAATATGTATTTTAAGGAACCGTAAGAAATAACAATTGATAATATTGAAAATACAATGAACAAAGGCTGAACAATAATAATTGCGACTATTCCTACGATAATACCCGTTACTAACAAGAGTCCTATAGGAATTAATGTACTCGGTGTTTTTAACAAATCTCGCTCTGCTTTTACTTTAAGAACTAAAATTGATTGCTTAACGTTAACAAAGACTAGCATGGATAACATTAGAAGAAAGACCGCTGTTTCCCTGCTTTGCTGTTTTAAACTTAAAGATTGAGCCAGTGACAAATTTCTCTCAGGCGCTCTCACGCCAATAGGATCAAGCAATACCATTATGCTCATAATGATGCCACTAATTGATATAGCAAACATAGTCCAAACAAATATTTTACCTATTCTTTTATGGAATGGACTGCCTTTTTTAGACAAGGTTGGTAACCAAAAAACCACCAATCCAGCAGCTCCTAAAGTAATATGAAAATATAGTAAAAATTGATGTATTAAATGTATCATAAGTTTTCCTTGCTTCTAAAGTGAGTTAATCATCTTGTAAACAAGTCTACTGATTTGGGCTGAAAAGAATAAGTGCCAGAAGTCACTAATAATAACCATGACTTTTGGCCTATAGTGAAAAATCCTATTTTAGGTCATAATACTGTCAAGCCTAAGACAATAAAAATTATAAAGTTCAATCTATGACTATAAAACCCATAAAAATATCTTTGAACGAATGGGGTGCAATCTTTACTTGGTTGACGGTATTCGTCATAACGTTAATGGCAATGGACAGGTCTAGCTGGGAAGTTAAAATTGGCTTATACCCTGTCATTACTCTATTTGTTATTTATCTCGTCTGTCTATTGCTTGTCATTAATGAATCAATTGGTATTCGAAAACCAAAATTAAGAACCTCTATATTTGTCTTACAATTACTCTCAGCTTTTTTAATTAACTTCTATATTTCTTTTGATTTTTTACCAATCTTAACAATAATTTGGGCAAGTATATTGCCGTCGTTTGTTAGTTTTAGAAACTCTTTCATTATTACCAGTTTCGTGGTTATTTTATGGAACTTATTCGATTGGATATTATGGCAAGATGATAATATTATTTACTCTGGATTGCTCTATTACACTTTTCATCTTTTTGCTGTTTCCATGACAGTTAATGCGGTATCCGCGGAGAAAGCTAAAGAAAAAGCCGAAAAATTAAATAAAGAATTGCAATCGACTCAACTATTATTAGGGGAAGCTTCTAGGCAAAATGAAAGAACGCGCATAGCGAGAGATCTTCATGATTTGTTAGGGCACCATTTAACTGCTTTATTAATTAATCTACAAGTTGCTGAACATACAACTAAAGGCGATGCTAAAAAAAATATCGTCAAATGCCATTCCCTTGCAAAACTATTGATGAGTGATGTAAGAGAGGCTGTCGAAAGTATACGAGAGAATCAGTCGCTAAATTTTGAAAACATGTTAAAAAAATTGATTGAAGCAGTACCAAATTTAAAGTTTAGTATCGATATCAAGTACGACTTTGAACTAGATGACATCGATATTGCCAAACAGTTTTTAAGCTGTATTCAAGAAACCATTACCAACTGTTTAAAACATGCTAATGCTAGTCAATTTAAATTAGTCATTTTAAGAAATAAAGGTAACCTGTTGCTGAAAATTGAAGATGATGGAAGTTGCGATAATAAGTTAAACGCAGGGCATGGATTAACCGGTATTACAGAGCGAATTCAAATGTTAAACGGAACAGTCGATTTCAACACAAGCTCAGGTTCTTTGAAAATAAACATTTGTATACCGGTAGATTAATAATGGCTAATTCAGAAAAAACTCAGATGAATAACTCTTCAGAAAAAAATCTACCAATCAAAGTGTTACTAGTTGATGACCAAATGCTCGTCAGAGAAGGTATAAAAGCGCTACTCAATCTATCAGATAAAGTTACGGTTGTCGGCGAAGCTACCGATGGAACTCAAGTAACAGATAAAATAAAAGAGCATTGTCCCGATGTTATTCTTTTAGATCTTTCGATGCCAATTATGGATGGGATAGAAACGTTAAATTTATTGCGTAATGAGAATATAAAAACACCTTGCATTATTCTAACAACCTTTGATGATCATCAATTTATTTTAAAAGGAATACGGTCTGGCGCTAGGGGATATTTACTAAAAGATGTATCGCTCGATAGATTGATTGAAGCCATTCGAACGGTGTATGCTGGCAACAAATTAATTCAACCTGCGTTGACTGAAAGATTGTTACAGGGAATGGATAATATTAACGATTCGACTTCTAGTTTTGAAGCACCTTCGAACATAGAACCATTGACTCCAAAAGAACGTGAGGTACTAGGTTTAATGGCAAGCGGATGTTCAAATAAAGAAATTTCAGAAGCGCTTCATAAATCAGAAGGAACGATTAAAAATCATGTTTCTAATTTACTATCGAAATTAGGTGTTAGAGATCGGACTAGAGCCGTTTTATTCGCGATTGAAAAAGGACTGTTAAATTAAATAAGATAAAATCACTACCTGCAAAACTGGAAGTTTTTTAAAAGCGTGATTTTACCTTTACAGCAACTACTAACATACTATCGACTAGCCAAAACATCCTTCGCCAACGCTTTATTAGCCTTTAACTGTTTAATCACTTTATTCGATAGACGTCGAACTGAACCTGCGTACGGCTTGTTAAAACTATAGTTCCAACTATTGTCTAATGCAGGCAATGTCGCAAATTTTTCAGTTCTTAATTCCTTACAAAAACTTCTACTAGGTGTTGCTCCTAACTTTTCTGAATACGCWKWTAKAAAACGTTTTTGWWRTKGYGWTTTATWWAWRGWKKTRTYYAASGMACAATATKCAWCYGTWGAATAAGTGACYTGWTGKSWWGCTGAAACAGCRCCTGATAAAGCGATRCTTGAWAAACAAATKGCGCTAACRATKGCTAATTTTTTCATAATWTATCTCCTRAAGATAATRAGTGCAGACTGAAAATCCAAATTWTGCAAAGCAAATAAAATCTGGAATTCMTTTATTCGCCTCACAACTTCATTATSGTCAAAAGAATGTGTTTGTGCGTTTAAGAATGTAAATTAGTATTTCATTTCCGGCTATTTGAAACATCTAGTTTCATTGTTTCAGTTTTTTTCTGTTTAGAAGTTCATTTTTCTATTGTTTTTCAAACCGCCAATCAGAATAATGCTCAGCTAATTGTCGGAACAAAGTAATATTTTGCATCATATAACTTTCGCCTTTCTCATCTGATTGCATAAACTCTCTATGGGCTGCGTTTTTTGCAATGACGATTCCAGCTTTAGGGTTAATGTAAATATACTGTCCATAAACGCCTACAGCAAAATACTCACCATCCGATTCCGGAGGCATCCACCACTGATAACCATATCCAAATCGTTTGCCTTCTTGTGTTTTAGTAGTTGCCTTAACATCGCCTTGAGGAGCTGAATTAACCGTTGATGCTTCAATCCAACTTGTAGGAATAATTTGTGTATCGCCACGCTTGCCGTGATTGCGATATAACTCGCCAAACAAAGCGTAATCGCGAGTTGACATATTTAACCCACCAAGAGCAAACGCATTTCCGTCACCATCCGTTGAGTAATAAGCATCTGCGCTCGCTCCTATTTTTGACCAAATGTTTTCTATAAAGTATTCCTGCAGCGTTTTTCCGGTTGCTGCGCGCAATACCATTGACACAACGTGTGTATCAATAGAGCAATACTGCCACTTGGTGCCTGAAGGTCGGTTTATATTTTTTTGTTCTGCGGTAAATTCATCTAATGAACCACCTAAAGCTAATACCGTGCCCATTTTATTAATATCCGATCCTGGATCGAGATAATTTTCATCAAACTTAATTCCACTTGCCATATTAAGCACATGTAAAAGAGGCACGCCGTCATAAGCCGATCCTTTTAAGCTAGGCACGTAGTTGGTAACGGGATCGTTGATGTTTTTAATGTCTCCGCGTTCCAAAGCTAGTCCGGTTAACGCTGAAACGAAAGATTTACTCATTGACCAAGATATTCGTTTATCGGCTTGAGTAGTTCCCTTAAAGTAATTTTCGTATTCAATCACACCATCTTTAACAATCACTAAACCCGTCGTTTGTAATTCTTCTAACATCGCCATGGTGTTTTTTGTCATATCCCTATCAGCATAAGTTTTAGGCAGTGGGTTCAACTCGACCTTCCATTGATGCTTTTGGCCACTTCTAGGCAATTCCGAAGAATATAAAACTTCATTCATGTGAGAAAAATTATAAACAATTTTATCCGCGTCAAATAACGATTTTACGTGGATTAATCGTTCAATCTTGCTCCAATTGAATCCAGCGATAACCGCTAGAACCAAAAGAATGGTGGCTAATATTTTAATTATTTTCATTTGCTTACTCTTTATTATTTAGTGCATATAGCATATTGAACTATACTTCTACTACAGCCAACGATGTGTGCTATGCATATTCTATTCATTTTGAGTTTTAATAATACCATGAAACCATCAAATAGACGCCGAGAACAACGATTACCGATTAACGTTAAAGTGATAATAACAACCGAGACTTACTGCATTCGGAAAGTGGTAACAAATGATTTTTCAGAAGGTGGTATATACGTGAAAGACGACGAGCTTGGAAAATTAGCTATTGGCTCATTGGTGACAGTTCAATCAGATGAAGGCTTGGCAGATGCGCCTATTATTAAAGCCAGAATTGCATGGAGTGATAAAAAAGGGGTTGGGATTCAATACCTCCTCGATTAACCTACTAAACTAAATGCCCTTCTATTCCCCTCTCCTCCGTTATGACCATCTTATTTACTTTAAAATTAGCAAGGCTAAATTTAATCGGATCTTCCATTAAATTTCGCAGTTACTAATTCACGTAATACTTCAAATAGGGACGAACACTTTATGCTATGCGTTCATCCCTTATTACGAATTTAATGACCGGTTAATGGCTCATAACTGGAGGGAAAATAATCGCAAATTGGTCGGAACATGCATTAATATCACAACCGCCACCATTTGTTCCTATTTGCTCCGCCAATGTACCGGGTATGGGCGAACCATGCGAGCGAACAACCATATGGAATTCTGCTTTAAAGGCATTTCCTCGCTTAAGCCCGCCGGGAACTAGCGCTTCCAAACCTTTAGGGAGTTTCCCAGCTTTCAAGTGCGTAGTTACATTAGCATTACCATCATTACCGGTAACAAATCCTGTGGCAAAAAAAACAGAGCCTTTAGCGTTTGGCACATCTCCCGGACCACAAGCCCCAGGCCCATTCATACAGTTATCTGGTTTGTTAAAAACAACCCACCAAACCGTATAAGCCGCATCGGCATCAAGCCCTGTTAAAGCTAACCGTGCGTCAACGGATTGATTAGTTCTAACAAGCATACCAGCGCTTGTTTGATTGGTACTGTTAGCGGTTTGGAAAGTAGATTTGTTACCGTGGGCACTTAAGCCCAAACTCATTACGCCCACTAGAATCATTGAAATCGTTTTTATGTGGATGTTCATTTTTCGCATTTTTCGTTCTCCTTGTATGTATAAAATAAGTGATAATTGTTTGATCCTCGAATAATAATTATTAATCTCAGATCTATTTATCATCCCTTTGGCGAAACAAGATTATCGAATATTGAACCTATTTAAACATGAAGATTTACTATTGATTTGATAATCAATAGATAATGAATTGGTAATGAATATGTGATAATCTGTTCTATCTAATATTTTTTGCCGTCATATTAGCTATATAGTCGCTCCGTCGAGAGAACAGGGAAAACTATGGTTTATCGGTTTGAAAGTTATGAGGTAGATACCTCCACATTTAAATTAACGGCAAAAGGCTCCGCTATTGCGGTAGAGCCACAAGTTTTTGACTTAATCGTTTTCCTAATCGCAAATAGAGAAAGATTAATTTCACGCCAAGAATTATTTGATTCGCTATGGCATGATAAAGAAGTCAGTGACACATCATTAAGTAATCACATCAAAAGTGCCCGTAAAGTATTGGGTGATAACGGTCATACTCAACAAATAATAAAAACTGTTCATGGTCGCGGTTATCAGTTTATTGCAAAAGTGGATGTTTCTAAAAAGCTTACGCAGAAATTTTCTCAACCAGCGCCGTCGAAGAATAAATTTTACAAGGTAACAATATTTGTTTTGTTGGTTAGTTTAGTATTGACCTATTTATTCATTTCTCCACCATCTTTAAAGACTCCGCTTGATGCGACCAAATCAAACTATTTAATCGCCGTACTTCCTTTTGTAAATTCAAAGCCTAATAAAGATACTGATTATTTTGGTTTTTCTATGGCCGATAGAATTATTGGCGATTTAAATTATTTAAAAGGCATAACGGTTCGTCCTTCTAGTTCTGTACGACAATATATCAATGACCAATCGTACACGCTTCATCA
This sequence comes from Kangiella sp., assembly GCA_002733465.1. Taxonomy (GTDB): domain Bacteria; phylum Pseudomonadota; class Gammaproteobacteria; order Enterobacterales; family Kangiellaceae. Next base: position 158,836 of record NVVT01000006.1, on the reverse strand, counting down.
AGCTGGTAAAAACCTCAATGTTGACTATCTACTCACTGGTAATTATTTAAGTGTTGCCAATAAAATCAGATTAAATGCTGAGCTGGTAAATGTGCAAAACGGCGAATTAATCTGGCGCTCTAACCAAATTGAAGTCAGCTATAAAAATGCATTTGAACTTCAAGATATTATTGCACAGCAAATCATGGAGGGACTAAAAATTGAACTTTCACAAGCTGATATTGATCGTATAGAACGTGACATTCCAAAAAATACATTGGCCTACGAATACTATTTAAGAAGTATCGCCCAGCCATTTTCAACGGAAGGGCATCAACTGGCAATAGCTCTGTTGAAAAAAACAATTGCGTTAGATCACGAATATGCGCCAGCCTATGTGCAATTGGGTAATCGTATTCGACGGCTCGAGAAATTTGGATTAATGAACTCCGGTGAATCCCAAAATACTATTGAATATTATGAGAAAGCAATATCTCTAAATCCAGAGTTACCAATTGCACTCTCAAACTTGGCATTTTTCTACACTGAAACTAACAGAATTGATGAGGCAATGAAAATCATGAATGTGCTGTTAGAAATCAATCCAGAACATGCCGAGACACACTTCACTCTCGGATATATTTATCGATATATGGGCATAAGTGACCAAGCAATAAAGGAGATGGAAACCGCTATATTTATCGATCCATTCAACATTAGGTTTCGAACAATTGTGAATACTTATTTCGGGTTAAATGAATCAGCAAAAGGCTTGGACATTATTTTAAAGTATGAAAAAGGGCCATTTACTTCGATGTGGCAAGGCCGGCTGAATTTTCAACTTAAACGATTCGCTCAAGCAAAAAAATATTTTGAAAAAGCAATATTTGAAGAGCCTGGTGGTCTAAGAGAACATGCGTCAAGAGCACATTTGGCGTTTATCGATGGTGATACTGAAGCGGGTCTTAATTCGGTACATCAAGTAGAACAAACTAATATTGCTGATGCAGAAGCAGTGTATTACGCGGCTTCTTTTTATGGGTTGTTGGGTGATAAAACTCGTTGTATTCAAGCCTTATCAAAAGCCGTTGATGATGGTTATTTTAACTATCAATTCATTGAAGATAACAGTTTTTTCGATAGCGTTCGATCTGAAATAGCTTATAAATCCATAGTAGCCAAAGCCAAACAGAAAAGCTTAGATTTCAGAAAACGTTATCTTAACAACTTAGAATAATTTTCCGTTTCTAGGTCGTTCTACGTTAAAGCGTGTCGCATACATCTATTAAAGCCTATCAAATTCTCTACAAAAACATATTACATCAGCTTATTCTAGCCTATAGATAACCATTAGCAGATTAATAGTAAATCATTAGCAAATCCTCATGTTTTTAAAAATCTCTACCCGTACAATGATGACTAGAATTGAGGATCCTCATTTAAGTTTCTATTATAAACTTCTGAGAATTTAGAGTGTGACCAAAGATTAAAACCACTAATGATATTGCAAAGTAAATGAAATACCTTAGTGGCAGTCAAGAGTTAGTTTGTCTTAGGGGGAGGACGAAAATCTTCCCCCATTTTTTTCGATAAATTATGCTTTAGAAACTATGTTATTATCAACAGGTTCTTAAATTTTTAGAACTCAATAATAATAACAGAGGAAATATCTATGAATCACACATTAACATCACTCATTATATACATCACTTGGTTTACCGCTATTTTATTAGTACTAGGATTATTTAGAAGTTACCTTACGTTAGCTGGCGGAAAAGCAGCTAATAGCTTTAGTCCAACGGGAACAGAGGTGTCACCCTTTGCCGAACGACTTTGTCGCGCCCATGCTAATTGTTATGAGTTTTTTCCGATTGCTGGTGGATTAATGCTTGCCGCTTTGGCTACGGGAAACACCGGAATTACCGAAGAGTTTGCGATGTATTTAGTTCACGCTCGTATTTTACAATCTGTCGTCCACATAATATCAACATCAGTCATTGCGGTTTACATTCGATTTGCACTGTTTTTAGTTCAAGTTGGGATCTGTATTTATTGGATCATTGGTTTTTGTAATCTTAGTTAATCAAATAATTATTTAATAACTACCTCCCTAGGAGCTTGTCCAAGAATAGAAGCCGTAGCGAGGGAAGCCAGTTTTTAGTCCTATTTTTTGCTTATTTGAGGAGAATAGTCACTTTCTTTGACGAAAATAAGCAGAAAATAGGGCAAAAACAGGCTTTCCGTAGTAGGTTTCTATTCTCGGACAAGCTCCTAGCCCTCTTCCAAAGGGAGAGGGGACTTTACTTCCCAATTTTTATTGGGTGAATTTTTMTCTAAAAAATCTAATTCATTTTGAGAAAAACCCGCTTGTAAACGAACAACATGATTGAAAGGTCCTCTTGGAGGACTTCTCATATATTTTTTTAGTAGTTGAAAAAATTCTGCATCGGGATCTTTTTGTTGTTGGTGGCAACGGTATCGAAACCAGTGAGCGGCAGAACTTACGTGACCGACTTCTTCATCACAAATGAGATTAAGCGTCTTGACCATAAAGTGATCACCAATATTATCAAATCGTTTAATGGTTCCCGGCACAACATCTAAAGCTCGGGCTTCAAATACTCTGTGAACAACCGCCATTCGATCACTCATAGCATCTTTAGTTTCTATAGCCATTTTCCAGAGCTCATTGTGAACAGGGAAACTTCCATAATCATATCCCATTTCTTGAAGTCGAGTTCTCAACATGGAGAAATGGGTAGCTTCTTCCTTTGCGCATTGTGTCCAGTCATCATAAAATTCTTTAGGCATATCTCTATATCGTACAATGGCATCCCAAGCTAAATTAACAGCGGTCAACTCAATGTGTGCTAGCGCATGAATTAAACTAGCTCGCCCTTTTTCACTTCCTGGTTTTCTTTTACCTAATTCTTTAGGCATGACGATTTCAGGTTTAGGCAATCTTCCGGGTTCATCGAATAGTTCTATCGGCTCATTTTTATCCCAAGATAAATTCCCAGCCTGCCAAGATGAGGTTAACTCAAATGTTTTTTCGATTTTTTGTTCTGGATCGGCTGTAAGAAAACAGTTTTTAGCTTGTTGAAATAGGCTCTGCATAACTATGTGTTATTGACTAATACTTGATAATAGACAACCTCAGTATCATTTATGTCATCTAACGAAGAGTCTTTGTGTTTATAGGTTTTAATATATTTCATACCGAGCCTTTTCATAATTTTAATAGATGCTAAGTTTTCTTCCACGGCGATAGCGGTGAAACTATCTACATCGCCTAACTCTATCATTGCATGTAAAACAGCACTAGCGGATTCTGTTGCATAACCAAAACCCCATGATTTTTGAATAAATCGCCAACCAAGCTCGATATTTTTATATTCGGGTGAGTCTGTGAAAAAATTCATTGGCCTTACTAAAATAAAACCTATCACTTGCTTATCTTTTAAGCTTGTTACTTTCCACAAGCCCCATCCTTTTTCAACATCCGTATATTTTTCCATCCTAGGGATATAAATATTTTGTACTTCTTCTCGAGTGGTCATTTTTCCACCATTTAGATAGCGCATTACCTCAGGATCTTGATCTATTTGGTACATTATCTCCGCATCATCTTTTGTCATGAGCGAATAGGCCAACCTTTCTGAATCAGTTATTTTCATATTTTATTTTTTCCATTAGCCAAAAAATGAATAATGTCCCAAGAAATAGCCTTATATTTTATTAATTTAGTATTTAGATAGCTCTACTTGGAATTATAAAAAATATACTAACACGATGATACATTTACTCTAATTATTTCCAAGATTTCATGGTAACAATTACACAAACCTCACAGTTTACAGCTTTTAGGTATCCAGCTATAATACTGCCTTAGATAACTTTCATACTAAAATTGGTAACCAAGGATGATAAATAAATTAGTCGTTGCAATTCTGTTTTTAATTCTATTTGCCCCAAACTCTAAAGCGGGCGATTTTCAAAGTGCCGCAGGTATTGGGTTTCAATATGGAATCGTTGGCGGTCAATTTTCATATAAGGAAGATTTAACAAAATACTATTTATCTTTAGGCATGTTTGGAGGCGGCATTGGATTTAAAAGAGCTTTGGAGAAAGATTCCAAACATGCTTTTGGTGCGATTTTTGTAGAAGCTACCACATTTGTTTCAGATCATAGATTTGCAGGCCTCACCTACAATTATCACTTTAATGGTTTTACAGATGCCGGCTGGGTGGTTGGTGTAAGTGCTGGAAGAATTTGGTATGTAAATAATTTATCTCCAGACGTTAACGATGATAAATATGAGTATGGCGCGACAATTAATATCGGTTATCAATTTTGGGGTCTATAAACTCTTTCTATAATTCAGGAAATCAAATAACCATTGCATAACATCCTTTGAATGTAATGGTTGCAAAAAACTTTTTTGACCTTTCGATATTACAGCACTAGATATTCTATCTTTTCTAACTTCCATTAAAGACTCTGAATATTTCAGCGTAAACTCAGGATGTCCTTGTAATCCAATAAAATGATTGCCTACTTGAATCATACTGTAAGGGCAAAATTCACTACTGGCGAGTACTTCAGCGCCGGTGGGAAGTTGTGAAATTTGATCTTGGTGGCTAACGATCAAATTAAATTCTTGAAAATCCTTATTCATCCAATTTTTTTGGCTAATAATTTTACTTGTATGAACGCCAACACCCCAACTTTTTGTCGATTTTTCAACCTTGCCACCCAAGGCTTTTGCAATTAACTGGTGTCCAAAACATATGCCTATAAAGGGCTTATCAGCGTGATATAAAGTCTGAATAAACTCAATTAATTTTTTAATCCAAGGTAAATCATCGTTGGCACCAAATTGACTTCCGCTAGTCATGTAGGCATCACACTCATTAATATTTTTGGGAAATTGATCATCTATCACAAAATAATATTTAACGTCTAAATTATCTTCTACAGATGAAAATAGATCATCAAACATTTTGGGATAGCTTTCAAACTCGCCTTGCAATAGTTTATTAACGTGATCACAAATTAAAATACCTAATTTTAAAGTCACCTTATTTCCTTTTTTCATTTAGTCTTATAAATTGCCATTAACTGCTGATTCGAAAATTTTGCTATATTCTTCTGCATTAAACTGAATTGGGTTTCCACCCGCGCAGGAATCTTTAACAGCCATCTCACCTATTTTTTCAGCTTGATCTGTATCAATATCGATAGCCGATAATGAGTGAGGAATTCCAAGTTGTTCACGCAAAGATACTACCCAACTCAAGAAACCGTCAAATGTTGGATCATCTAATTCTAAATACCGAGCGAGTCGAGCTATTCGTTCTTCAATTTCAACTCTATTCGCTTTTAAAACATAAGGCATCAAAATAGCATTCAACAATCCATGATGGCTGTTATATAACGCGCCAAGTGAATGCGCCAAAGCGTGCATACCACCAAGCCCTCGTTGGAAAGCTGTAGCTCCCATGGTTGATGCAACCATCACTTGCGCTCGCGCTTCAAGGTCACTTCCATCTACCGTAGCTCTAGGTAAATAAAGTTTAATTAAACGAATGGCCTCAATCGCAATACCTTCGGCCATTGGGTGATAATAATTGGCGCAAAAAGCTTCAAGCGCATGGGAAAATGCATCCATTCCGGTTGCTGCCGTTAATTTTGCAGGAAGTCCCACCGTTAATTCAGCATCTAAAATAACGATTGCTGGCATCATGTTTGGATGAAAAATAATTCGTTTTACATGAGTTGCAGGATCGGTAATAACCGATGCACGACCTACTTCTGAGCCTGTTCCTGAGGTTGTTGGAACGGCTATAACTGGAGCCATTTTATCGCCATCAATTTTTCTCCAATTACTCCCGACATCCTCGTATTCCCATAACACCCCTTCTTGACCAACCAACAACGCAATGGCTTTAGAAGCATCAATCGCAGAACCACCACCAAAGGCAATTACACCATCGTGGTTTCCTGCATGATAAACAGCAGCACCATCATTGACATTTTTATCCGTTGGGTTGCCAACAACTTCCGAAAATATTTCACAACGTAAACCTTGTTCAACACAACTAGAGTGAGCGTCTTGGATAATTGGCAAATTTACCAGTCCCGGATCGGTGACCAGCAACGGCGCTTTCATTCCCAGCTCTTTGCAATACTGCGGTAATTTATTAATGCGCCCTAAACCTTGCTTGACGTTGGTTGGATAATTCCAATTGGCGTAAAATTGTTTTAAATCAGTCATAAAACTATATTTCCGTTTTTAAATGAAAGGACTTGGGTCGAGTCAAAGAATGATAACCGATTGAAGATAGAGTACAACCTCGGCCTGAATTTTTAACCCCAACCCATGCCAATGCAGGATCTAAATAGTCGCAACGATTAACAAAAAATGTGCCTACATCCAGTTGCTCCCCAATGCTAGTTGCAGTCGCTATATCAGCACTAAAAACAGAAGCCGTTAATCCAAACTCAGAGTCATTAATCAAACCAATAGCCTCTTCATCATTAGAAACTTTCATAATACCAACAACTGGACCAAAGCTTTCTTCCGTCATAATTCGCATTGTGTGATCCACGTTGGTTAATAGTTGTGGAGCCAAATAACAACTACCATCTTTATCTAAAGGAAATGATTTTGAGTCAATATGAGCGACGGCGCCTAACTTAATCGCATCATTTATTTGCGATCTGACAAAATCAGCTGCTGAAGGTTTTACTAAAGGTCCTAATGTTGTTTCAGGATCATCTGAACGACCAAGTTGATATTGATTAACAAGTTTGATCGCCTTTTCAACAAATTCATCGAAAATGGGCTCTGCGACATAAATTCGTTCCACGCCACAACAAGACTGCCCCGAATTAAAATAAGCTCCATCAATACAAGTTTCAACCGCATAATCGAGATCTGCATCTGCACGAACGTAAGCGGCATCTTTTCCGCCTAATTCTAAACCAACACCAATAAATCGACCGCTGCTAGCTCGCTCTACCATTTCGCCACCAGCGACTGAGCCAGTAAAGGCAACGTAGTCAATACTAGGCGATTTAATAATGGCTTCCGTATCTGTATGCGATAGATGCAAATACTGAAAAACACCTTCTGGAAGTTCTGCTTTTTCAAAAGCTTTGAAAAGTTGCTCTGCACATAAAGGGGTTTGCGCGGAATGTTTTAGTACCACCGAATTACCTGACATAATAGCTGGGATAATCGCATTGATCGCCGTAAGGTAGGGGTAGTTCCAAGGCGCTACAACAAAAGCCACTCCTAAAGGTTCGCGTTTTATATAACGCGTAAATCCGGGTTTATCGGCTATCTTTTCATCAGCTAGTGCTGTTTCGGCGATTTCGATCATATGACTAGCACGTTCCGCCATTCCTGACACTTCGCCTGAAGCATATTTTATTGGTCTCCCCATCATCCAACAAAGTTGTTCTGCAATTTCATCTTGGTTGGCAACAAAGCATTCAACCATTTTATTACAAATAGCTTGCCGATCTTTTATTGATGTTTTACGCCAGTCTTTTTGTGCGAGTTTGGCTTTAGATAATGTTTGCTCTATTTGTTCTTGCGTTGCTAATTCTCGTGTGACGTAGACTGAATCATCAATTGGAGAACGGGTAATCTGTTGCTTACTCATGTTAATTTTATTCCTATTCAATTTTTCTAACAGGTGAAATCCAAGTTAATCACTAATTTCGAAAATCAATCCAGTTTTTTAAGAGTACTTTTTATCTTCATTCTAGCTGAAGTAACTGACTGAACTAGCCGTTCAACCGATGTTTGGATTTCTGTAATAGACGACCAATTTGAATGCCATAAATCAGTCAGTTTTTCCATTTCCATCTCGATTTCAGGGCTAATCAATGCGCTCAAATCAGAAGCCAAACCAATTTTCACCCAGCCAACTCTAGGACTTCCTTCGATGGTATTTTTATCATAATGAGCTGCATAGAGAATTTGTTCAAACTCAGCTAATACTATGAGGACTTCAAATGCTGCTGTTCTAATATTATTGTTATCTTCAGTCACTTCCATACGCCAAGCATTATAAGCGAAACCCACCACTGCAAATATCACGCTAGAAATGGCTGTGAAGTAGTAATTCTTAAGTTTTGTTTTTAATCTCATTTCAGCTACTCGGTATTCTGGAAACAATAGTATTTTGGAGCATCCTCACATCATATTCAAGGCGGATATGACGTCAATTGCTATTATCCAAACCATCTAATAGGATCTAATCAAAGATAACCACAGAAAACAAAAGTGTTATGATACTCGCTTTATAAAAGAATTCTGTCAAATTGAATGCCTATTAATTCCGAAAATTACTATTTAAAGAGTTTCTACATCCTATTATTCTTCATTTTATTATTTTTTATCGTAGAGTGGCTAGATCTAAGGGATGATTTCAGTATTGATAAATTAAGAATGACTATTCAACAAAATTCTATTACTGGATTCCTAGTATTCACTTTATTATTTGTTTTAGGTAATTTTATTCAGATACCGGGGTTAGTGTTTTTGGCGGCCGCCGTTATTACCTTAGGAAAAACCTATGGTGGTATTGTAATCTATAGTGTGGCGGTTATTTCCTGCATCATTTCTTTTGCAACCATTCGGTTTATGGGAGGCAATATTCTAAGAAACTTAAAATATCAATGGGCTAATAAGATTTTTAACAAATTAGATAGTAAACCGATTACAAGCGTATTTATATTAAGAAGTGTATTTCAAACTTTGCCAATTCTTAATTACGGTATGGCATTGTCTGGAGTCAGCTTTAGGAACCATTTAATAGGAACATTACTAGCGTTACCCCTACCATTATTTTTGTATTGTTTATTTTTTGATGAATTAGCCAATTATTTTCAGTTGTAAACAAGTTCCATGAAAGAGTGAAACGCTAATTATTTTGATCATTAGTGACTCAAAAATAACTTTTAAGTTACATGATATTATACAAATTCACTAAATCATTAAAGCCTGTAACTTTTTGCTCCTTTTGTAGTTATTTAAACACCATAACAACACTCTCAAACACAACTAAAATTAGTAGAGAATTGGATTTATAGAGGAAAACCAGTATGTCTGTTCGCCAGATTTTTATTGCGTCATCATTTATTGTGGTACCTTCAGTTTATTTAATCAGTACTGTCTGGCCATTGATTTTATGGTCCTATTTTTTAATCATTCCTTTAGTCATAATCGGTACAATTGATGTGCTACAAAAAAAACAAGCAATCCGCCGTTTGTATCCTATTATTGGACGCTTACGTTATATGTTTGAGTCTATAAGACCTGAAATCCAACAATATTTTGTAGAATCAGATATCAATGGAACACCGGTTAGTCGCGAGTTTAGATCTTTAATTTATCAACGCGCAAAAGGCGCCAGAGATACACGCCCGTTTGGAACGATTTTTGATACTAATCGAGATGGCTATGAGTGGGTCAATCATTCTTTAGCACCTAAAGATGCGCATAATTTTAACCCAAGAGTTTCCTTTGGAGGTCCTGACTGTAGAAAACCTTACTTAGCTTCTCCCTTGAATATTTCTGCCATGAGCTATGGTGCTTTAAGCAAGAATGCAATAATGGCACTTAATAAAGGAGCCAAAATTGGCGGCTTTTCTCACAATACTGGTGAAGGCGGTTTGAGCCCATATCATTTGAAAAATGGGGGCGATATTGTTTGGCAAATTGGTACTGGCTATTTTGGCTGCCGAACTGAAGATGGTGATTTTGATAAAAATTTATTTAAAGAAAAGGCACAAAATGAAGTGGTAAAAATGATTGAGATAAAATTATCTCAAGGCGCAAAACCAGGCCACGGAGGCATTTTACCTGCTATAAAATTAACCAAAGAAATTTCTGAAATACGTCACGTGCCAATGGGAAAAGATGTTATTTCTCCCGCCGCGCACACGTCCTTCTCTACGCCTGATGGACTGCTAAAATTCGTAAAGGAATTAAGAGCATTATCTGGTGGAAAACCTATCGGTTTCAAATTATGCATTGGTCGTAAAAAAGATTTTTTGGCTATTTGTAAAGCGATGTTAGAAACCGGTATTATGCCGGATTTCATTACCGTTGATGGTGGTGAAGGAGGAACAGGGGCTGCGCCGACCGAAATGACAAATTCCGTTGGCACTCCTTTGCGCGATGCTTTAATTTTTGTGAATAGCGCTCTAATAGGATGCGGACTGCGTGATAAAATTAGAATTGTTGCATCGGGGAAAATCTTTTCTGCTTTTCATCTTCTTAGAATTATTGCACTGGGTGCAGATACAGTTAATTCAGCAAGGGGGATGATGTTCGCACTCGGTTGTATACAATCTCGTTCCTGTAATACTGACAAATGTCCAACAGGCATAGCGACTCAAGATCCATCTAGAATTACAGCATTAGTTGTCAGCGACAAAGGTCAACGAGTGGCTAACTTTCAAAAAGAGACCGTGCATAATTTGATAGAACTACTAGCTGCCGCTGGATTAAACGAGTTGTCTGAATTAAAACCAGAACACATTAATCGACGAGTCTCTGGAACTATCGTTAAAACATATAAGGAGCTTTATCCCAATATTTGCCAAAACTGTTTAAAGAATAATATTAATATCCCTGAGGATTGGCAGCAGGACTGGCAAGATTCCCGTGCTAAAACTTGGTGATTAACCTCGTAACGATTTTCTTAAAACTAATACAACAATGAGATTTTTATGAAACACTTTATATCTGGGGTTTTGTGCATATCATTATTTTTAATACATCCGGTGCCACAGGCTGAAGAGTCAACAATTAATGGTAAAGTAAAAATTGAGAACCAAAACTATTTTGCTTGGCAAGCTGAAAGCAATAGATGGATTAGCCTCGAAGACTTTTGGCTAGCATTCGTTGATAAAAACAATGGTTTAACTTGGGAAGCATCAGCAAAATATCCACCATACAAACAGGTCAAAGAGTTCGATACGTTTATGGCTATTACAATTAAAGGAAACTGCTTGATGGAGTTTTATCATACTAGATGGCGAAGAGCTAATGACGTGCGTCGTTGGGATGACCAGTTTAACGATTATGCTGGCTGTCCTTTCGTTTTTGATTAAGTCATCAAAAATACTAAATAAATTATTAACCTATTTTAAAAACTTTAATGGAGAAAACAATGACAATGATTCAAAAATATTATAAYTTTCATAATGCACTATTTAATAGTTCAGTAATTTCTGGCCTTGGACCACTAGCCTTACGTTTATTTTTAGTCCCTGTTTTTTGGGTTGCAGGTACTCACAAACTCGAAGGGTTTGAAAATATCGTTGTATGGTTTGATCAGGGTTTAGGATTACCATTTCCGACCATCATGGCTTTTATGGCAACAGCGACTGAAATTATTGGTGCTATATTCTTGCTTTTAGGTTTTGCAACTCGTTGGATTTCAATTCCTTTAATGATGACAATGCTTGTGGCTATTTTTGCAGTACATTGGCCAAACGGTTGGCAAGCAACTCATGATTTAATGAGTTGGGGGGCGAATGCTAATGCAGATGAAGCATTGAGAAGACTAGGTATCGCTAAAGATATTTTACAGGAACATGGTAACTACGAATGGCTGACTGAAAAAGGTGGGATCACTAGTTCTAACAATGGCGTTGAATTTGGTGTGACTTATTTTGTTATGCTTCTTGCTTTGGTATTAAGTGGCGGTGGAAAATTATTTAGTGTTGACTATTATTTGGATAAACATTTTAGTAAAAAGGCGTAGCTTCTCAGTGAGTAGCGTTATAAGAATTAGTACAATTCAGAGACTCTAGCATTTCACCCTCTCCCTAGCCCTCTCCCGTCAAGGGAGAGGGAACTAAATATCTCACAAACAAATTTTTATTTAAATAATTTCAAAATACCTTTCTAATTCCCAATCAGAAACATGCTTTCGATATTCTCTTTCTTCCCATTCTCTTGAAGCCGCATAGTGCTCAATAAATTGCTCACCGAAAAGTTCTTTCGCGGCATCAGAATGTTTAAATCGAATCGCGGCTTCAAATAATGTTTGTGGCAATGCAGTTTCTTTTGGATGTTCTTGCTCGTAGGCATTTCCTTTAATTTGTGGATGAGGTTCTAGTTTGTTTTCAATACCATAAATACCGGATCCTAAAGCAGCTGCTAACGCTAAGTAAGGATTTCCATCGGCAGAACCTAGTCGGTATTCCAAGCGTTGGGACTTTGCAGAGGCGGGAATTACTCTAAGTGCGGTCGTACGATTCTCTACTCCCCAAGTGGCATCAAGCGGAGCCCACATTCCGGGCACCATACGTGAGTAACTATTCACTGTTGGCGCGATCATTGATAAAAACTCAGGCATATATTTTTGTTGCCCGGCTAAAAAATGACGCTGAATATCACTCATATTATGTTCTTTGCTGGGATCATGAAACGCTGAAGATCCATCGCTATTGGTTAATGAAATATGAATATGACCACTTTGTCCCGGCAAGTCTTTTGACCACTTGGCCATAAACGTTGCCATCATGTTGTTTCGTTGTGCCCATATTTTAATAAAAGTTTTAAACAAGGCTGCTTTGTCTGCAGAATCGCTAGCGTTATCATGAGCAATAGCAGCTTCTAAAACACCAGGACCAGTTTCCGTATGTAGCCCTTCAATGGGAAAATCCATATCTTCACTAAGTTTGAGAATTTGGGTATACAGATCAGAGTGAACACTATTTCTTAACATCGAATAACCGAAGTTACCGGGAGTGATTGGGGTTAGGTTTTTATAATTTTTTTCTCTTACTGAATCGGGTGTTTCATTGAACATGAAAAATTCATATTCGAAAGCAGCGGTTGCATCAAAACCTATAGCTTTACCTCGTTCAATCACTTTACGCAAAATACCGCGTGGACAAAGAGGCTCCGCAGCCTCGCTAAATTCCGCAATAAATAGAAGCATATTATCTTCAAAAGGAATGGAACGACAAGTATTAGGCAATATTCTTACCGGTGCGTCGGGATAGCCAGTATGCCAACCCGTATATCTAATATTATCATAAAGCTGATCGTCTGAATCCCAACCTAAAACCACATCACAAAAAGCAAAACCATGATCCAAAGACGTAAAAAACTTCTCTTTGCTCATGTACTTACCGCGCATCACGCCGTCTATATCGAATAGACCAACTTTTACGTGAGTCAGTTGACGTTCTTCGACAATTTTTTTTGCATCTTCTATAGATTTTACGTTTCTTGGGTTTAGCATATTCTCTCCTATTCGATTTATCGACATTCGAGTTCTTTCCAAGTGTCGGGTAAACACCTTGTCCTATAACTAAAAATTTACTGCAAACAAGTTCTTAAATTAATTCATTGAACCTAGGTCATTCAGTTAATACATCAGAATTCACAAACATCCAAAAGGAATTTGAATTATTTTTTCGGTAATATAGTTCGGTCGCTCGCAATTGTTTATCACAACCCCAAAGGGTAACTCATGCAATTCTATAAAGTTTTGCAATGACTGAACTTTTCTTTTGCTAGGAGCTTGTCCGAGAATAGCAACTCGACCCACTAACGGTTCACTTACCTGTTTTAGTAATTCAAAACTAGCTGAACCGGTTAATAAAAACCGACCTTTTCGTTGCCTATCAGAGTCAACCACCCCTCTTAAAACGTCAAATAGCTGAGGGTTTTTGCCACATTGACATCCTCCCAAAATAACAACAGGGAAAGTTTCAAGTAATCGCTTTACTTTTAGTGAAATATGTCGATTTAAGGCATCCATATTCGTATGTTGCCTACGGTTTTGGATGGTGTCAACGGTGTATTTAACAAATCGCCCATATAAACTTAACCAGCCAATCTAGCGACCTTCAATAAGAAACAGCTTGTTTGAAAATTTACATTCATTTGACTTCGACACCTGAATGTTTTTTATAAATTAGCAACACTTCTAAAAATGTATCGGGGCTAAATGAGGTCATTTTGTTTATTTACTATATGCTCTAACTTTGTGACCTCTGTGCCCCTGTGGTAGAAATGTTTTTAATCTTTTGACTCTATTTTTATAATTGAATTTCATTCTAATTCAGATTCAGCATTAGAAATCAAAGCAAACTCTTCTTCCGGAACACTAGCAACAAGATGATGACGACTGTAAAAAGCGAAATAGGCAACTAATAAAATATAAAAAACACCTGACCACATAGCGGCTTCTAAGCTAACAACAAAGGTGCTGATAAATGCTCCGATGGATAAAACTAAAGCGATACCAGTTGTAATTATTCCGCCCGGCGTTTTAAATGGTCTTTCCAAATCAGGCTCTTTAATTCTTAATATTATATGTGACAACATCATCATCGCGTAAGAAATAGTTGCACCAAAAACGGCCATAGTAATCATCAGATCGCCTTCACCGGTTAATGAAAGTAAAAAACCAATAATACCGGGAATAATCAATGCGTAGGTCGGCACTTTTCGTTTGCTAGTCACCGATAAAAACCGAGGCAAATAACCTGCTCGCGATAGCGCAAACACTTGTCGAGAATAACCATAAATAATCGAGAAAAARCTAGCGATTAAWCCAAACAAYCCAACMACRTTAACAAAMGTGGCKATGCCMGAATTCTCACCGTARACSACTTGYAAYGCKCCAACTAATGGYGCGCCGTGATCTTTCATCATTTCTGTMCCKGCWACTCCSGGYGCAATAAACAATACWAGYSCSGCAAAAAYTARTARAATARCCATMGCRACAATAATTCCCTTRGGCATATCTTTAGCGGGATYATCCGCTTCTTCMGCAGCWARTGGMACACCTTCAACMGCTAAAAATAACCACATGGCAAAAGGGATGGCAGCCCAAATACCAATGTAACCTTCTGGTAAAAATTGACTTGCACCAACGGCACTTTCATTCACCGCCATATCCCATAAATTGCTTGAATCAAAATAAGGAATGAGTCCTAATGAAAAGACAATTAACGCTACAACAGCAATACCCGTAATTACCATCATGACTTTTAGAGCTTCGCCCGCACCCATTAAATGAATGCCCACAAATAAAATATAGGCTCCTGCATATACCATGGGACCATTGAATCCGAAGAGTTCATTAACATAAGCGCCGATGAAAACCGCTATAGCTGCGGGGGCAATGGAATATTCTAATAAAACAGCCGTACCCGTCAAAAAACCACCCCAAGTTCCCATGGCTCTACGTGCAAAACTATAACCACCACCGGCAGTAGGAAGAGATGCAGAAAGTTCAGCGAGACCAAAAACCATGCAAGCGTACATAGTTGCCATTAACAGAGTGGCAATTAACATTCCGCCAAAGCCACCACTTGCAAAGCCAAAATTCCAACCGGCAAAATCACCTGAGATTACATAAGAAACACCAAGACTAGCTAACAAGATCCATCCCGCTACGCCTTTTTTTAATTGTCTTTTTTCTAGGTAATCGTCTGAGACATTTTCGTAATCAATTTGAGATTTATTATTCATTTTATTTTTATCCTTATACTGTTCTTGAATTCAAGGTTTAATTTATTTCAGCTAGTTGTTTATCAACTCGCTTCATTACTTTATTCAGCAACGGGCATTGAACTATCTTTCACCGACATTTTTTCTGATACGTCTTTTAATTTTTCTAATCCGGTGGTAAAACTGTCACCCATCAAAGCATCCATGATTTGCGCAAAATAATTGCCAATAATGATTGGTTGCATTTCGCCGGTCATATACCAAGTGACTAGCGTTTTATTTCCACTTTGCTGATAATCGAATCCAGCTTGGTACATGGTTGAATCACCTTCAAAACTCATATCATAGACTACGCCTGAATTTTCAGAGGATTCGGTAAAGGTTAATTTCCCTGCACCACTTTGACCTACCCAAGATTGATGTGCGCCGACACCTGATTGGATGTCACCCATGGTAGTTTTAATTGTGGGATCCATAGTCAACCAAGGCGACCATTCTGTCCATTGGTTAAGATTGTTTACTTGCGAGTGTATAACGGAAAAAGGCGCATCTATTGTAATAGAGCGCCTGATATTGATGTTATTGGATAAGCTAAGCCCAACAACAACAAAAAGAAGTGTAAAACTGCCAAAGACCTTGAGAAAGGTTTTCATGTTAATTGTTCCGATTAAAGATTGGTGAATTAACAAATCATACCATAAATGGCAAGACTACCAATCTCCAAAACCGGTTAACTACTGGAAAATCCTCTCAACGCTCAACAGTTAAAAATTAATGCATTCTTGTAATAGTAACCTTTAACACTGGATCGTTCCAAGTGTAGGTACTTGCACTTAAATCTCCGATCCCATGAATACCAGAATGTATATAAACATACCCTTCACCTTCATCATTTGGAGAGAAAGGTTCGCCTCCACAAACAGGGCCGGGAATAGTTGCACAAGTTTCGCTATTAGTTTCAGTTCCCGCATCATAAGTTCTTAAATAGAAAGTTTGAGTTCGTTGTCTCTTTTTGAGAGATAAAGACTGACCGGCTATAAACGCATCATTAGTTGGTAAAAGCATAGACGCTATCGTAAATTTTGTATGACGCGATAGGCTATCAAACGTTAATGTAGCCGTTTCTCCACCATTTAATAAACCGCCAACTGATTGAACTTGATCGTGATATCCATCAAACATTGCTGCAACACCACTTGTATCGCCACCTTCCGCTACTCGACCAAGTTCAGCTGATGCTGGCTGACCTAACTCAAATAAGCTCACTTTACTTTTATGCGCAGCTACCATGATTGGTGTGAATTGGATGCTTTTGGTTAGGTTAGTAATACTCACTTCATATTTTAACCCGCCAGCAAATACACTAGATGATAAAGCCGTGGTTGCTAATAGAACAGCGCTAATAGTTAAAGTTTTTATATTCAATTTTTTCATATGACTCTCCGTTATATAATCGTTATTGATTATGTTATTTGTTGCAGGGTCAATATAGAGAGTCTAGCGATACGATACTTCACAAATTAAAAACGAGTTTATAACGAAAACATCACAATAAATCTTTGTATATCAATTGAATGAGAAAAATAGCCGATATTACCTTGATGCAGCCTGTTTAACACTTTAATATAAAGCTTTCATTAACTAATATATAAGTGTGTGTTGAATTTGTCGATGGATAGATATGCTACTATATTTTCAATTGCAAGCGGTAAAGGAGGCGTCGGTAAAACTCAGATTTGCGCTAATTTAGCTGTGAGCCTAGCGGAAATGGGTAAAAAAGTTTGTATTGTTGATGCTGACTACGGTCTCGCTAATATTAATATCGTTTTAGGTATTTCTGCTAACCAATCTCAAAATTCATATTCTGTTGAAGAAATTCATCAACAGATTTATCAATATAGTAACCCTCTGCCCTTTGTGATTAAAACAGATTTAGGGATCGATTTATTACCGTCAATTTCAGGTTTAAGTGTCAAATCACACTCTCATAAAGCACCAAACGAATCTCAGATCTCACAAATGCTAAACAGTATGAAAGCTCATTACGATGTCATATTGATTGATACGGCAGCAGGAATTGATATCGATGTGAAAAATTATATTTCTGTCGCAGACCACACGTTGGTTATCATCAACACTGAACCTACCTCATTGACTGATAGCTTTGGTTTAATTCGCACAATGAAAAATGTATCGAATTCTTTCGAGATCATTATTAACCGAGTCTCCAGTGCTGAAACCGCAACAAAAACATATCGCCGTTTTGCTAGTGCGGTAAAAAAATATATCGGCATTGAAATATCCGCATTAGGCTATATTCGCGAAGACACGCTTGTTTCGGCGGCTCTATTAAGTCAGAGAGTTTTAATTAAATATAGTCCTGACTGCATGGCTAGCCGATGTATTAAGAGGTTGGCGGCAAGGTTAATGGAAATAATAAAAGCTACTCCTAAACATCAAAATGAAATCGTAATTGAAAAACCTAATGCTTCTGTCTCAACAGAGACGCCCGACCTTAATGATATTTCGGTAATGGAAAATCCCAAAGTTGTTTTTGACAGTTGGCTAGACCAAATTGGTCAACTAATAAACTCTGAACATTTAAATAGCGATGAGAAAAACAACCGTGTTCAAAAATTCATATCGGAACTAGAAATCATTTGTGAAAAAGACCATGAATTTTTAACTGCTCTAGAATCGTTAGTGGTTAGCATCGGTATTGATGAAGAAAACAAATCCAACCCAAATCTAAGTCGTTTTAATATTTCAGGAAATTCAATCTTATCATGATGTTTTTTCATTACGACTTGAATTAATTATTTCATTTTATCTATTAAGTCAATCATGCACAGACTTCACTTTGTTATAATACTATTTGATATTGATTGATATTAAAGCATAACTTCCGTATATTTCATGCTCAAAATTACCACGCCGAACAATTCTGAACCAAAGTATTCAAGGACTGAAAAATGTACATCAAATCAATCATTTTAATAATTTTAATCATATTCTCTACTGGGTGCGAAGACGCCGAACAAGAAGCTAGATTACTATTAAATAAAGCCATTAAAAACTGGAATAGCGATAATATAAAAATGGCCGAAAAAAAATTTGAACGTATAGAAGCAGAATATATGCACACTATGACAGCAACATTAGCAATTAAAGAAAGAGCCATTTTAAAAAAAGAGTACCTTACACAATTTGAATTGGAAAAAGAAAAACAAGATAATTCTGGAAAGTTTTCTAAGCTAGTCGTTTTAAACGTTAACCGATACTTTAATAAGAACTCCAATTACCCTGACAGTCTTTTGAAACTTGAAATTTACAACAAAAAGGAAATCAAAAAACCTCTTTCCATGTGTATTTACAATAAATATTTATTTGGTTACGGATATTTATTAGATTGCACCGAAGCAGAAATAGTATTTAACAATAGGAGGCGTTACTCAACATTCTCTAGTGAAAGAAAAAACGAACGTAAGGCTTCCCTATCTAATAACCGCA
This sequence comes from Kangiella sp., assembly GCA_002733465.1. Classification (GTDB taxonomy): domain Bacteria; phylum Pseudomonadota; class Gammaproteobacteria; order Enterobacterales; family Kangiellaceae. Next base: position 139,841 of record NVVT01000006.1, on the reverse strand, counting down.
AAAACAAGAATTCTTTAAAAATAAATATAAAAGAGCTTGGAGAATTTCCATTAGCAAATAAAACCTGGGGGAAAATATTAAACCCACTTGATGACATACCAAAATCTGGCTACATTGCGCATTACATTAACACCAATTATCCAAACAAAGTGATTTCTAAAGAATTTGTTTCAGAACTAAGTATTCAATATAATTATAACAAATTTCATAACATAAAATCAGAAGATTTTGGCGCTTACTGGGTAGGGACATTAACTCTCAAACGAACGGAAGTAAGAGCCATTACAATTAATCAAAGCAGAGCAAAATCTCGAGTAATGATTGATGGACATATTGTTTATGAAGGTGGCTCTAAAAAAACGATTCTTTTGAAATTGAAAAGAGGAAAACATAAAGTCGAAGTAGAACTGATGAATAATTGGTTCACAACAAATTTTTCAGTCTCACTTTCGAAACCAGTAGAAGCTCTAACATTTAACAATATTAAGAACAGATTACTTGATAATGTATTAGGAGACTATGAAATTAATTATGTTGGCATGTATGAGAGTTCATCAAGAGATTCCACTGTTATTGTAAATATTGAACAAAACTCAAAAAAAGTCGTATTAATTTTAAGTTCCTATGCGGCAATTAAGTGGTACATTTCAAATCCCTATCAAGTTAACATATCAGCTATCATTTATGCGTCTTATGATCCTGGCAGTAATATAACCGGCGATATATCAAAAAACAGTTTACTTTTAAAATCCGCAAGTAGAATTGGCAGTTATAAATCTCGCTCAGACAATAAATGCAGTTGCCGATCGGGGTATTTTAAATGTGAGAAAAGTGGCATTCTGTTAACAAAAAAAGCATTGAAAAAAATTAGTGATTATGAAATGACGGGGTTTACTGGGGTATATTCTGACAAATCAATAAGAGTTCCACAAACAAAAGTCAATCTAAAGTTTATCAGTGAACTCGAATCCATAAATTCGAACATAGATCGACAACGAAAAGCTTGTTTATCAAAGGAAACAGCTACATTTGAAAATTTAATCGATGATAATAAGTGATTTTCTACTAACCAAACCGCATCAAAGTAAAAAATTAGAGGTTTACCAATGATTGTATTTCAACAAATAAAATTGGCAACATTTGACTCATTTTTATCACTAAAAAATATTAGAGCTAAAACCGCTCTCTGGCTTGGGATCTATTATTTTATTGGTCTATTAGTCTTTGGCTTTTTAGTTTGGCAACTAACAGAGAATCAAGTATTCATAAAAAATTCAATTTTAGATTATTTGTTTCCAAAATCATGGCACGGCATTTCAGACATGTTGGCTAATTTTTTATATGAATCCCAAGCAAAAGTTGTTCTAGGGAATTTAATCATCTCGACGTCGTTCATTCTGGCTTCTATTTTTCTATTTCCAATAAAAGAAAAACTATCACAAGTTTTTGAAAAGGAATCTAACTTCCATTCTGGCGAATATCAAGAGTTTTCATTATTTCAACAAGCTATTGAGGAATCTAAGTTATTATTGTTTTATTTTAGCATTCAGTCATTAATTTTATGGATTGGTTACTATCCTTATGCTTGGTCGACATGGCTATCAATTATACTCAGTTATTGCTTTTTGTTTTTTACTTTCGGGTTAGATTTTATTTCGCCAACGTTACAAAGACACAGAACAAAATATGCATTAATTTTAAAGACTCTATTTAAACACCCTCTTATACCTTTTGTTTTTGGAGCATTATTTAGTTTGCCTGCAATTCTTTTAACTAGAGTCCTATTGGCTAATTCTGAAAATACTTTTATAGAAACAATCGGATTCATTTTCATTTCTAACTTATTTCTCCTTACATTTGCCATTCCTGTAGGAACGACCATTGCAAATAAAACATTTCCATTGATTAATAATACCCAACCCCCACATAAGAAAAGTATGACCCTGTTTTACACTGTCATTAGCCTAATATTGATTGCTAGTTTGTTTTTGCATTCACGGATTGTGATTAGCTTGCACCATAAAAGTCAGTTACTGAAAGCCGACTATGATATTGATTGGTCATCGATACAATATGAGTTGCCTTCATTTAGCCAGTTAACCCAAGGTAAAGCATTTTCTAATTTGTCATTTGACATGCAAGTCAACAACTCAACCGAGTTTGATATAGTAGTGGAAAATAGTATTCTTTACATCACTCAAAAAGAAAAAAATATTGCTACAATAAAATTGAGCAGTTTCTCTCTGCCGGCAGGTGAAACTCACAAAGTGAAAATAAATCTTGGTTCTAATACTGACTTTAGAAACTTAAGTGACTTCAATGATTTGATGAATGATTGGAATATCAATATGGAAATAGATATTTGGCCAGGCATTCCCTTTATCTTTAATTTAAAGGAAAGTTAAGTCTATTTATTACCTTTAGCCTTTCCCGGCAAAGCGCTGAAATTTATCCATATCAATATTAAATTGATGGCTAGCGGCATTCGTAAGATCTGGTTTAATAGTGTCTATAAAGTCAGGTAACAGTTGATAGCCAACCCATTGATTTCGCCCTCTACTTTTTGACTCATAAAGCGCTTTATCTGCTATATCCACCGCATTCTCCCACCGCCAACTTTTAACTAATTTGTCGCTAAGCGGATAAAAACAATAACCAACAGATAAAGTTATGGAAATTTCTTCTCGATGTATGCCATGAAAAATGGTGCCATTAATATCTTTAAGTAACCTATCACACATCTCTTCTATTCGTGCAACATGATCAGGTCTTAGTACAATTAAAAATTCTTCGCCTCCCCATCGTATCAAATAATCGCCATCACGAATATTTGAGTTCAAACGAGAAACCACTTTTTCTAATATTTCATCACCCGTTGCATGTCCATATTTATCATTCACATTCTTGAAGAAATCTAAATCAGCTAATATAAAAACCAAGTTTTGATCGATATCATATTTTTTGTTATTACGAATATAATGAGAAATATCACTGCTCATTTGTTTAACTAAATATCGCCTATTAAATGCGCCAGTAAGCGGATCAGTATAAGAGTAAACGGATAGCTTTTGATTGGCCTTTTCTAGCTTCTGATTTGAACTTGTAAGCTCTTTTGTTTTTGCGTTGACTAAAGATTCTAATTTTTTTAGCTTTTTAATATTACTAAAAAYAACCCATTGGTAAGTTAAATACAACATTCCGAAAAACACAAAGATGGCGAGTAGTTTGAAAATCGTTGTTTCATAATATCTTGGCATTATAGTAAAACTAAAAGACTTTCCATTGTTTGGCCACAATCCATTACTATTACTGGCCATCACTTCAAACACAAAGTTTCTTGCCGGCAGATTAGTATAAAAAACTTCTCTTCGAGATTGATTTTCTTTCCAATTATCATCATAACCTTTAAGGCGATAACGATAGTTAACTAAGCCTTCATCAAAACTTGTAATACCAATAAATTTAAAACTAATATCTTTTTCGACAAAGCTAATTTGATCTTGCTTTTTTGAAATCGCATCAAAAGAATAAAGTGGTATGGTTAAACCTGAACTACTGATAGATTCAATCTCGGTCTCAACCATGATTGTATTCTTGATTACCTTATGTGGATCTAATTTTAAAACACCATCTAAAGTTGGATACCAGAGAGAGTTATYAACTAAAGATACTTTTGCATGACCCGCGCCATTACAACATCTCACGTGTTGGCTGCCAACAAGATAACCACTGTCTTTTAGGATTGGTTCACTCACCACTCTATTAATTTTTTTAGCGAGAAAGTCATCAATTTGAACGSTTGAGATTTTAAATACCCCATGAAAACCAGAGACCCAAAGCGCATTAGARAATATTTTCAAACTAAAGGAATCATTAGTAACAAGTCCTCGCTTCTTATTTATGTTACTCCATACGCCATTATCGTTAAAAAATAGYCCWTCGCTATAACTRCCMACAATTARTWTATCTTTATAGATTGTCATMGMGGTAATAAAACTATTTGATGTTTGTTTAAAAACTTTAACCAGTTTCAAATCCGTTCCAAGTTTAATAAGCCCCGTATGCGAGCCAAAGTAGATTTCATTGTTATACTCAATTATTGCTCGATAAATGCGTTTCGAAAACTCATCTTTTTTTGTTAACATAGAAAAACCGAATTGTTTTTTCAGATAAATACCTTTGCTAGTTGCTACCCACAATCGATTTCGGCTATCTCTATAAATGGCATTTATTTGCAGACCATTTAAAAAACTGGAAGCTAATGGGGTTATTGTTTTTCCTTGTTTATCAAAATGTGCCAACCCTGATTTTGTGCCAACCCATATCGATTCATCATAATCAATAAACAAGGTATAGGCGGTTGGATTAGGAAGTTGGCTTTTATCGATTAATTTTTTGAAAGCGCCCTTGGAATATTTATAAACGGCTTTATCACTTCCTACAATCAAGTTGGATAGACTGTCACCAGCCACACTCCAAATTAAATTTTCTTGTAGACCGTGAATTTTATTATATCGAGCAGCCCAACTATCCCATAAATGAAACAGTCCATTATCACTTGTACCAAACCAAAGCGTACCATCTCTATCTAACATAAATTCAGATATACGTGCGTATTGTGAATGATTGTTTTTATCGTGCAGTTTGTCATCCCTTATCCGGTAAACAGACGCATCAGTCGCTACCCAAAGAATACTATTTTCATCAAGATATATTTTATTAGTTGGTTCTTTTATTAAAGACGATATATGTAGCGGAAATTGGAAACGGTCATTTTCATAAAAAATTAGGCCTTTTGTAGTGGCAAGCCAAACTTTATTATTAATAACTTGAATATCGTTAACAATCGCATGTTTAAATTCTGTAGGTAATGTTTTTGTAAAAACATTATCGCCATTTATTATACTAAAGCGACCTCTACCTCCCACAAATAAGCCTCGCGATGAAGAATGTAAGGCAAAACTTTCCGTAGATATTTTATAAGGACTGTATTGATTGTTTTTTATTTTAAACAATCCATTAAATGAAGAGACTAATGGTCTGTTTTGATATTCAACAATAGAAAAAGGTTTGATAATTTCTTGATTGGGACTGTGTACTGCAACGAAACCGTTAGATGAGTAGTAGGTTAATCCTTTATTTGTCAGTGCCCATAAGCGGTTATTGGAATCAAATAGTAAATCGACAATTAGGTTGCTTTGAAATGCATTGGTATTATCACGATTATAGGATACAAAATCTTTGCCATTAAACCGAGCGACCCCATTTTGGGTACCTATCCAAATGTAGCCTTTGTTATCTTGCGCTAAGGCAGTGACACTTATTTGAGGCAATTGGGCTTCAACACCCCATTGTTTGTAATTATATTGTTCAAGTCCACGCTCTGGATCAAGCGCAAAAGAAAAGCTACTGCCAATCAAAAATGACAGTGTTAAGCATACTAAAGCCCTACAACAACTAAAAATAAGCGACACCCTTTTTCCGTAGATAACACTCTCTATCTGGGGAAATAACGTCTTTTACAAGTCCTTTAACTTTAGTCGGTATTATCGGTTCTATCAACCCAAATTGACTGATCTCATATTAAATTGAAAAAGGATCTCGTCGAACAATCGTTTCAACGCGATCGGGACCTGTAGAGACAATATCGATAGGCACACCGACTAGTTCTTCGATTTTGGCAATATAGTTAAGTGCCGCTTGAGGAAGCTTGTCAAAATCAGTCACGCCAAAGGTGTTGTCATCCCAACCTGGCATTTCTATATAATTAGGTGTCACTCGTTCATAACCCTCAGCACCTACAGGCGTAGTATCTAGTTTACCTTTTTCGGGACATTGGTAAGAAGTACAGATTTTTATGATTTTAAGGCCATCTAAAACATCTAACTTAGTTAAACAGATACCGGTAACGCTGTTAACTTGAATAGCGCGCTTTAAAGCAACCGCATCTAACCAACCACAACGCCTAGCTCGGCCAGTGGTAGCACCAAACTCATGGCCTTTTTCACCTAAATATTGACCGACATCATCGTCAAGTTCGGTTGGGAACGGACCGCCACCAACACGCGTTGTATATGCCTTAGTTATTCCAAGTACATAATCTAAATATAGAGGGCCAAAACCAGAACCTGTCGCCGTTCCACCTGCTGTGGTGTTTGACGAGGTTACAAAAGGGAAAGTACCGTGATCAATGTCTAATAACGTACCTTGAGCCCCTTCAAATAATAAAGACTCTCCATTCTCACGAGCCATATGCAGTGCATGAGGTATATCTTCAACTAAATCTCTTAGTAATTCAGCGGCCTCTAAACAAGTTTGATAAGTTTTTTCTACAGAAATCGCGTCTTGTTTAAAATAATTAGTTAAAATGAAGTTATGATATTCAAGAATTTCAGTTAATTTTTCTTTTAGCCTTTCTGGATAAAATAAATCGTCAACGCGTAATCCTCGACGAGCCACTTTATCTTCGTATGCAGGCCCTATTCCACGACCCGTAGTACCAATCTTCTTGCCTTCGCTTTTAGCCGCTTCCCGAGCTTGATCCAATGCAATATGATAAGGCAATATGAGAGTACAAGCTGGGCTAACTCTTAACCGCTCTTTTACTGGAATACCATTTTTCTCAAGCATTGCCATTTCTGTCGCAAGCGCTTCGGGCGATAAAACCACGCCGTTACCAATCATGCAGGTAACACCTTCTCGCAATATTCCTGATGGAATTAGGTGTAGAACGGTCTTTTTGCCATCAATCACTAAAGTATGACCTGCATTATGGCCACCTTGAAATCTAACAACCGCAGAAACTCTGTCAGTTAAAAGATCAACAATCTTACCTTTACCTTCATCACCCCATTGAGTTCCTAGGACGACAATGTTTCTAGACTGGTTTCGAGACTGGTTTCTAGCGTTTGTAGACATTGATTAATTCTCTAAGGCTATTTGTAATTAGTTATACACGAAACCGCGCATTGTACTCTTATCAAGCCTAAATTTCCGTATTTTTAAGTCTATTTGATTAAAAATTTTGCGTATTATTCACCTATGCTAATCGATTAAAGTTGAGTTCCCTTCTAAAGATTCCTATCCTTTCATTCCAAACATAAATCTTGTGACTCTATTTCGTTTGATTAGCTCATATCCAATTAAACATAACAAAAAAGTACCTAAAGTCACTAGCAAACTTTCCGCAAAACCGCCAAGTGAATATTTAGCTAAATTCATCGCTACGATAATAATCACTGTTTGATGCAAGATATACCAAGGTAATACCGCCTCATTTAAATAAGAAAGAACGGCGCTTCGCTTATTTAAGTAAAAACCAGAGAACCCGATAACCGCAAATAACCACAAAACGGTATTTGCCCTCCAAATAAAATGAATTAGGAACCGAACATTATCCGATGCATCCATATAATTAATATCAAAACCAGGCAGCCGATTCGACCGAGCAATGGTTAGAGCAAAGCCAACCAACGCCAAACCAAACCACATTTTCCGTTTCTCGATGAGCATTTGCCAAATGTGATTTGATTTAACAAGAATGTATCCCATCATAAATGCGGTAAATGAATACGCATGATTATACCAGTCACCAAAAAGCGCATGAGTCTTTGGATACAGAGGTTCGAGAACGATCGAATAATAAGTAAACATTAAAGCCGGTATTAAAAAGATTAACCATACAGGTAACTTTGCCGTTATTGATGGCCAATTAATCCTTAGTAATATTGGCTTAATTAGCATATATACCAATGTATAACTAAAAAGATAGGGCAAATACCACAAGTGATTCCAAGTGATTAAACCAGCAGGTGGATGTTGATATTTTGGGTAGGCATTTGTGTCTACATCAATATATAGCTGATAAAAATTTAGGTATCCTTCACTAAACCCTTCATTCTGAACTAATTGGTAATAAAGTTGTGGCGGAACAATCAAATACATCCCAATCACCAAGGGAATGAAAACTCGAACAAATCGCATTTTGAACAATTGCCATAGACCAATTTTGTGCTCTACTAATGAAAGCGCAGCTCCTGATATCAAAAAAATCAACGGCATTCGCCATTGATTGACTAACAACATGATGTTTCCCAAAAATTGACTTTGATATTCACTTTTGACATGCCAACCCCAACCTTCCACATAAAACATGCCGATATGATAAAAAATCAGAAGCAAAAAGGCTATACTTCTTAACCAGTCAACATCGTACCTTCGTGAATCATCAGCCATTTGGTCTAAGTTATTTGGATTATTCATTTATATTCCTTACAATAATGCGTGTCTGCACTTAATTTGTCACAATCTAGTATTGATAATGGCAGGATTGACGAATGATTAAAGTTGAAAATGGCTAACTAACAGTGGGTAGGGACAAGCGGTGGTATAATGGGATAAATAAATGACAATTTGACGCCGTTATAACAACTGAAAGCAATTGTTTCGATTGAAAATAAAATACAGCACCAATAATAAATGAAATCAAAATTACAACATTACCAAAAATATCAAAACCAATATGAATTTCTGATGGTATTCAGCTTTTTCGCTATTAATGCAAATATATTAGCGACTTCAGTAATTATGGAAGCTTACAGACGATCCGATATTTTAGCATTTGAGTTGTGGAAACCATTTGCTGCCGAATATACTAGCGCAATTTCAATCCTACTTTTAATCCCAGCGTTGAGCTGGTTAATCAAAGTCGTTCCCTTGAATGGAAAGCGCATCGGTAAAACCTTTACTATTTACCTAACTGCATCAGTAATATTTTCTTCTTTTCATATTTCAATGATGGTTGGATTGCGAAAATTTATTTATTGGATGCAAGATTTAACTTATACGTTTGGCGATTTATCATTTGAGTTACTTTATGAATACCGCAAAGATTTATTTGGCTTTGTTTTTATTATTATTGCGATTAAAAGCTATCAATTTACATTGAGCAGAATTCAAGGTGAAGCAAGTTTAATTGGAGATGGTGAAAATAATGTTTTACCTACAAATTGTGAGCGATTATTAATCAAGAAATTTGGAAAAGAGTTTATTATTAAAATAGCTGACGTAGAATGGCTTGAATCATCTGGAAATTATGTCAACTTGCATATTAAGGGACGTATTTATCCTACTCGCTCAACACTCTCATAACTAATTGAAAAAATCTCTGACAAAGGTTTCTGTAGAGTTCACCGCTCTTTTGGCGTTAATTTAAACATGATTACTTCTATCGAGCCTTTAAGCAGTGGTGACAGTGAAATAAAATTGAATGATGGAAAAATATTGAAACTCTCACGTCGATATAAAGAGCAATTGAAAATAAATCTAAACTAATTTTTTGTTCCTATTATTGATTAAATTAACTTAGCTAAAACATTAACTTAGCTAAAAAAAGACCGCTTAATAGCGGTCTTTTTATTTCTTGAGCTAACTAAAATAGTAAATGAATGCTTACTTCTTACCTTTAGCACTCTTAAGATATTTAAAAAAGTCACTATTAGGACTAACCACTAAAATATCATTTTTACTATTAAATGACGCTCTATAAGCATCAATACTTCGTAAAAAAGCATAAAATTCAGGATCTTTGTTGTAGGTATCCGCGTAAATTTTAGCCGCTTGCGCATCCGCTTTACCTCGAGTGGTTCTTGAGTATTCATCAGCGGCTGCTAGCGTTCTTAAAACATTCGCATCGGTCTTAGCTTTAACAATGTTACCTGTTTGCTTACCATCACTTCGAATTAAGATTGCCTGTGCGCGACGCTCAGAAATAATTTGCTCATAAACGTTATTCAATACACGTGAAGTATAATTAACTTTCTTCACTCGTATATCGACCACTTCTAAGCCGTATTCAGGTAGTTTAGAATTAACGAAAATACGAATATCGCCCATTAACTCTCCACGTTCACCAGAAACAGCTTGCTCAAGAGTTCGTTTACCAAATTGATTTCTTAAACCATTATCAACAAATCCCTCAATAAAACCTTCTGCTCTAGCAAAGTTGCCAGCCGTTCTAATATAGAACTTGGCAAAATCAGTCACTCGCCATTGCACGTAAGTATCAACATCTAAAAACTCTTTATTTTTAGTTGTAAATACATCCGGACGGCCATCCATTAGTTGTACTCGCGTATCAATCAATACGACGTTATCAACAAACGGGGTTTTAAAGTGAATCCCTGGTGGATAAATTTCTGGTAGATTTTCGACGTCTCTTAAAACCTTTCCAAAACGCAAAATTAGCCCTTTGTGGGTTTCTTCTACGATATAAATGGATTTTGATGCAACGATCAATAAACCAAGCGAAAATATAATTGTAAATAAACCTTTATTAGACATTATTATTCTCCCCGATTCTTTTTCATGATTTGATCAAGCGGTATATAAATCATGTTATTACCACCCTCCGTATCAATCATAATTTTTGTTGAATTAGACATCACTTCTTCAAGCGTTTCTAAATATAAACGCGTCCGCGTTACTTCAGGAGCTGCTTGGTATTGAGGTAATAACTGTTTAAAACGTGCCACTTCACCATTAGCTTTTGCTAGGGCAGTCGCTTTATAGGCATCTGCTTGTTGCTTTACTTTTTCTGCATCGGAAATAGCTAAAGGCAGTTTTTCATTTTCATAAGCTTCTGCATCTTGAATTTCACGTTTTGCATCTTGCGCCGCTCTGTTAACTTCTTCAAACGCTTCATTAACTTGACGAGGTGGCTTAACCCGTTTAAGCGTTACCGTTCTTACACTTAATCCACTCTTATATTGAGCTAACACTTCGTCAATATCACGTTTAAGCTCGTCTTGAATACGCTCTTTATCAGTGGTTAAAATCGCATCCACATTGGTTCCACCCACCACTTGCCTCAAGGCACTTTCAGATGCTTGAATTAAGGTTCCTTCAACATCACCTAATTGGAAAAGGAAATCTTCTGGAGACTCCACTTTATATTGAATACCGACATCCACTTCAACAATATTAATGTCTTTGGTTAACATCACACCGCTGATTGAAGCACTTCTCATTTCATCGGTATTGACCTTGATGACTTTTTCTATGCCACGAGGGATCCAGCCTAGACCAGCGCCAACAGTTCGATCATACTGACCAAAATGTAAAATCACGCCTTTCTCCGCTTCATTAATGGTGTAAATGCCCGAAGCACCCCAAATTGCGCCTAATACTAGCAAACCAGTGATGAGAATACCTTTTCCTCCGGCAGACGATTTAGAACTACCGCCTTTACCACCGCCACCAAAAAATGCGCCGACTTTTTTCACTAATTCGTCAAGATCGGGGGGACCGTCTTGATTATTTCTTTTGCCCCAAGGATCCTTATTACCGTTTCCATTGTTGCTACCACCGTTATTGCCGTTACCTGGTTCGTTCCAAGCCATATTTTTCTCCCATTTTGAGATTTAATTATTATAATTTAACGTCTGTAAAGCTGTTGAGGGTCGGAGTCGCATAACATAATGCTATCTAGATGCTAGTTTACAACTTTGAGAATTCATTTGTGATTACTCTCAATGTTTCGCGACTCCGACCCTTTTGTTTAGCGTTCTTTCTTTTTTCAATACTGCGGAATTGGATCTTCTGGAATTTCTGTCATTGGCACATCACCAACAACACAAGATTCAAGCCGACTATTAGTTTGTCTATTTAATCTGCGCCAATCCGCCGCATCTATTTTAATTTCTAACTCTACGGAGCCGTCATCAAGGTTAGATTCATCAATGATAACATGGAGATCGTAGAGTTCGCTTCTGATGTTCAAATCTGGGGGTAAAATCAATAATTTCAAGTCATACCAGTCAATATCTAACTGTTTGCTGATGGCTTGCAGGGCTAATTCAATACCTTCACCGGTTTTAGCGGAACACCACGCTCTTGCAACAATTTCATTGGTAATTCCGGCTCCATTAGGGAGCTTTCTATCACCGTGTTCGTCGTCTATTGATTCTACTTTGGCTTGTACCTTATCTAACTGATCGATTTTATTGTAAATCTCTATAACCGGCACGTCTCCGGCTCCAATAGAGTCTAATACCTCATAAACTTGCGCAATATTATCTTCTTTTCTAATATCTGCGGCGTCAATGATGTGTAACAGCATATCAGCTTGTCGACTCTCCTGTAATGTCGCCTTAAAAGCTGCCACTAAATCATGGGGTAAATGTCTAATAAAACCTACCGTATCAGACAATATAACTAGTTGACCAGGCACAACTTCAATTTGACGATGCGTGGGGTCGAGCGTTGCAAACAACTTATCTGCGGCATATACATCGCCACCGGTTAATTGATTAAATAAAGTCGACTTACCGGCATTCGTATATCCAACCAATGCAACCGTTTGAATATTACCGCGTTTTCTAGCTCTACGACTCTGCTCCCGTTGTTTTTCAACTTTATCAAGGCGTTTACCGATGCTTTTGATCCTATCACCCAATAATCGTCTATCGGTCTCAAGCTGAGTTTCACCGGGTCCTCGGAGCCCAATCCCACCTTTTTGTCTTTCTAAATGCGTCCAACCTCTAACCAATCTAGTTGACATATGTCTTAATTGAGCCAGTTCGACTTGCAATTTACCCTCATGGGTTTTCGCTCTTTGGGCAAAGATATCGAGAATAAGGCCGGTTCTATCAATTACTCGGCAACAAACCAATTCTTCTATATTTCGTTCCTGCGCGGGACTTAGTCGGTGATTAAATAAAACAATGTCTGCTTGAGTGTCTTCAACTATTTGTTTTATTTCATCGGCTTTACCTGTACCAATAAAATAACGAGCGTGGGGGCTTTGGCGACTTCCACCTACCATTGCTTTAATGGTTAAACCAGCAGAAATAGCTAGCTCAATAAATTCATCTTTATCTTCTTTATGTTGGGAATCGGGTAGCTCAATATGAACTAAAACGGCGTTTTCACCGCCAGAATGTCTGTCAAACAAATAGAATGACCATAAGTTAGGAATTTAGCCACCTATTTTACGCTAAAAAATGCTGGTATGCACAAAAATATATTGTTACACTATTTTGGTAATTCATTTAATAAAAGACGGTTAGTTTTAATAAAACGACTTAGAGATGCACATTAAAGATAGAAAATAAAAATTAAGATAGAGATCTCGTTCTAGATCAAAATAAGCTCATCAAGGAATTATAATATGCAAAGAGTTGAAGTAGCGAAAAATAATAAAACAGAACCAAGTCTAACTAATTCAAACCAAGCTAACTCGCATCAAGTTAATCGAATTTCTAAAAAAGAAACACCGACCGAACGCATAATAAAAAAATATCCTAATCGGCGTTTATACGATACACAAATCAGTCGTTACATCACTTTACACGATGTTAAACAACTCGTAATGGAACATAAAGAATTCCAAGTTATCGATGCAAAAACCAATGAAGATTTAACACGCTGTACTTTGATGCAATTAATTGCAGAAGAAGAAACCAATGGAACACCTATTTTAACCCCAGAGATTTTAAAAGAATTCGTGCGCTTTTATGGTGACTCTATGCAAACAATGATGAGCCGTTTTTTAGAGCATAGCGTTAAATTATTTATGGAAAAGAGAGCGGGATTAAAAAGCCCTTTAAATAGCATGCTGGGAACAAATAAATCATCGTTGATGCAAAATATAGCAAAACAGAATATGAAATCTTTTGAAAATCTGTTTGGTGAAGAGCAAACCTCAAAAAAAGAATCGATTGATTTTGGAACAGTTGAAGTGGAGCAACAGTAAACAGAATTAAATTCACCAACCTAACTGAAAAGTATGTTAAATAGCTCTTTTAAAAAATTATAATAGTGGCTTTGTATCAAAATACCTAAGCTAACTACAAAAATAGAGAGAGCTAGAACAAAATTTAACGCTTTTGCTATATTAATTCCTTCAGTTGATTTGATTGTTTCAATTGATTTTTTTTCCCCATTTTTATTTTTTTCTATAGAAAATAGTATTGTCCCTTTTTTGAAAGCATACCAACCCATCATTATAATCAATAAAATAATAAAAACGCTTTCAATACCCGTTTGTTTATCAAGTTTATAAGCGGCTCCTGCTAATATTCCTGGCATTAAATACAACGGTGCCCAAATCAAGCCAGAAGTTAAATTCACCCATGCAAAGGTGCTTTTTTTCATTTGAAAAACTCCGGCTGAAAAAGGTATTACCGCTCGAACAGGGCCAATAAAACGGCCAAAGAAAACGCCTGCTGTTCCATAACGATCAAAGAAGATCTTAGCTTTTTCTAATAATGATTTATGTGATTGAAATAGTCGCCAACCTAGAATTGTTTGGTGATAATGATAGCCCACCAAATAACTTAAATACTCGCCTAATACTGCACCAAAATAGGCAGAAAAAACAATCGGGTAGAATGGTAAAATATCCGCACCTATCAGAGTTCCAATGCCTACTAACAATAACCAACCGGGAACCATAAGACCAATAATGGCTAAGGATTCTGCAAAAGCAATCGCAAAAACAACCAGCCACGCCCATTCAGTATTATCCTGAATAGTTTGCAAAATATCGTTAGAAAATAATTCCATATAAGAGATTAGCTGGCTAATAGCTAGGCTTGATAAGCGCCAAAAACGATAGATATAACAATCCCAAAGGAGAGTAAAATAGAATAAACGAATCCCAAAGCAATTGTTTTAGTAATGGTCATTTTCCAGCTTTGTCTATAAAAACGTTTCATTGATAAAAATACGTATATAAACATCCAAAAGTTGAAAACCAATGATATAAAACTAAATGTCATAGACGCGGATTGTGCTAGCCAATGATTAATTGGATCAAGTTGTTTTTCACCAGCTCCCAAGCCTATCTGTAACATCATTAGCATGTAAATAAAAGAATGGTTGTGTAACAGAAAGATCAAATGCTCGGTATAAAATCGTTTAGAAAATAGATAAAACAGTTTCAGAAAAATTGCAAAAATTGGAAGGATGATGAACATCATGTAGGGGATCATTTCAATAATCGATTCAACTAAAGGTGCGGAATCTTTTTTCCACTCCTTCAGTTTAGGGTTAATTTGGGTAAAGAATTTTTTAAGTATCGGGCTTTCTATTTCCTCAACACCATCTAACTGTTGGGTTTTTGCATTCCACTCCAAATCAATGTCTTTCTTGCCACCACCTAGAGTAAAGGCTTTGTTGCCACTCGCTGATGTCTTTTGTTCGTCTTCTACGGCATCCAAAATATCTTGTTTAATCTCATCTGTAATTGCCGGTAGTTTTTCTAGCGTTTGTTCAATTTTTTCTTTAGCTTTTTCTATCTTTTCTTCTTTGCTTAAAGTCGCTATTTCTTGCTGGGTTGCATCGTCATTATCAAACTTAATTCCATCCGTATCAGTTGTGTTTTTAATTAAAAGAATAAACAGAACGCTGGTAATTAAATAAAGTTTAAAAGGCAAGACATAATGGAAGCGCTTGCCTTTGACATAATCTAAAGTCAACCTGCCGGGTTTAAATAGTAAAGGCATTAAAGAATGTTTAAACCTTGAATCGTAACCTAATGCATCATCCATTAATTCTTTGATCACATCGCCAAAAAATTTAATCATACTTTTTGAGGATTGACCGCAGGAATGACAGAATTGACCGCTTAACGCAGTATTACAATTAGCACAAATTTCAGCAGACTCTTCATTAGCAAGATTAAGAAGGGCTGGATTGTTTGATAAGGGTAAGTTTGATTCTTGATTCATTGATTCGTCGAACATTACGGTTTGAATTAACTTCCAATAATACGTGAATCTTATGATAACGACAATATTCTATTTACAGTCTACTTTTAAGTAAAAGAGATAGGTTGTTGCGCCAAATATTGACTGTTTATTGCACTTTTAGACTATATTTATAGCCGTTGGTCGCTAATTCACATAGTTCAATATCAATTTGGTGTAAAATTTCAACGATTAGCAAGTTTGCAAAAGTAAATAAATTCCTACGAGGTTTATTTTTATGCGTTTTTTCAACGTTACTCAAATTAAAACCAGTGCCTTCATTGCCATATTACTCACTTACTTATCAGCCTGTGGTGGTGGTTCGGAAGAAACAGAAGTTGATCCTCCGCCTCCGCCCCCACCACCGTCTCCGACTGAACCGTTGGTTTCTGAAAAACAATCAGCTCGTTTTTTAACTCAATCAACATTTGGTGCAAACAGTGAGTCTATCGCACATCTTTCAGAGATTGGGTACGATGCTTGGTTAAGCGAACAATTTAATTTACCTGCCAGTTTGCATCGCCCTTTAGTTGAAGAATATCCTGATGATGATGAACTTAGCCAAAAACACCGATATGAAGTTTGGTGGCGTACTGTATTGACGCATGATGATCAGCTACGTCAAAGAATCGCCTGGGCGTTAAGCCAAATTTTTGTGGTATCGGATAAAAGCGCGTTGGTCTTATATCCTTATGCTGTTGCAGGTTACTACGATATTTTAGTACAAAATGCATTTGGAAATTATAGGGACTTACTTGAAGAAGTGACACTTAGTCCGATGATGGGATTTTATTTATCCATGCTAGGCAATGAAAAACCAAACCTTGAATTAAATATAAGGCCCGATGAAAACTATGCCAGAGAGGTTATGCAACTTTTTTCAATTGGCTTAGTAAAACTTAATACTAATGGCTCAGTCATTCTAGATTCCAATAACCAGCCAATTCCAACCTACGACCAAGATGTCATAAAAGGGTTTGCTCATGTATTTACCGGCTGGAGTTTTGCTAATGGTGCGAGTTGGTATGAACCTAGTTTCGATCTATATAACTCTATGACTGCTTATGAAGACTTTCATGATACCGGAGAAAAAATCTTATTGGATGATTTTGTCATTAGTGCTGGAGGAGATGCTCAATCCGATCTTGAGTCCGCGTTAGATAATATATTTAACCATCCTAACGTCGGCCCGTTTATTGCCCATCAACTGATACAAAGACTGGTCACTAGTAATCCAACAGCGGATTATATCGAACGTGTTGCTTCCACTTTTAATGATAATGGACAAGGTGTTCGAGGTGATTTAAAAGCGGTGGTAACGGCCATTTTGATGGATGATGAAGCTATTACTGAAACAAATTTAAATAATGATAATTTTGGGAAATTAAAAGAACCACTTTTGCGCTTTTCTCAAATGTGGCGAGCGTTTGATGCGACGGCGGATTCAGGAAAATATTTTTTTGATTTTAGTGACTATCTAACTGGTCAAGCACCGTTATCCGCGCCATCTGTTTTTAATTTTTATTCGCCAACATTCCAACCGGCGGGCGATATTTCAGATGCCGATCTAGTCGCACCTGAGTTTCAAATTTTAAATGAGTCTTATATCACCCATACACTTAACTGGATAGCTGGTTCAACTTATGTTGGATACAAAGGATTAACCGGCCCTGACTACAATGAAGATCGAATTTTAATTGATATTTCCGCTGAGCGAGCGCTTGCATCCGATCCTTCAGCACTAGTAGAACATCTAGATCTGCTTCTTCTATCCGGACAAATGGAAGACAATATGAAAACAGAGTTAATCGCATCCATTGAAGTAATACCCGAATCAGAAGATTTATTTCGTGTGGTTAATACGCTCTTTTTAGTTTTAGCTTCTCCACAATATTCCATCCAACGATAAGGAGATTATTATGAATAATAAGCGCCGAAGTTTTATTAAAAAATCAATACTCTCAACAGTTGGCTCTGCAAGCTGGATGGCAACCAATAATCAATTTGGATTGGTCTCCTCAGCGCTAGCGACTAGCTCTAGTAAAGCCGGAGAGAACAAATCATTAGTCTGTTTGTTTTTACTCGGTGGCAATGACTCCTTTAATATGGTAATTCCAAGTTCAGATGCGGGTCACGCGACTTATTCTGCCACAAGACAAAATATGGCAATCGCTAAAGACACATTATTATCTATTTCTCCATCAAATGATTTGGCAGAAACCTACGGATTAAATCCAGCACTAGAACCTATCCATTCAATGTTTGAGCAACAAAAAATTGCTTTCGTAAACAACGTTGGCGCATTAATCCAGCCTGTAACAAAAGCAGAAATTTTGCTTGGCAATACACCGCTTCCACCTCAGCTATTTTCACATAATGATCAACAACGCCATTGGCAAACCGCATGGCCACAACAAAGTCAAAAGACTGGTTGGGCAGGACGCATGGCGGATTTAATGGCTGATACCAGTACCCAATTATCAATGAACGTTTCGATGTTTGGTACGAACACCATGCAAACGGGTTTTAACAGCACTGCCTATACAATGAGTTCAGAAGGCGCTCCACTGATGGCTGCTTTGTCACCTGGAGTAGAAGATGGAAATGAAAGTCGTTTAGCTCTTATTCAAAGACTCACTCAAGATGCAACTCATCCAATGCAAAAAGCTTACGGGAATACAATAAGTAGAGCTTCGGATTTAGCACAATTGGTCAATGATGCGCTTGTTGATGCTCCTGAGATGAAAAGTTTTTTCACTAATGTAAATTCTGTATCGGATGAGCTTGCTATGATTGCTCAGATGATTGCAGTAGAGAAACAACTACCACAAGAAAAACAGATTTATTTCGTTGGTGTGGGTGGATGGGATACTCACGATAACCAAATTGTTGCTCATGCCAATGCGTTGACCAATTTAACTCAAGCAATGTCTGACTTTAATGATGCGCTTGCTTCGATTAATAAAGATTCGGAAGTAACCACGTTTACGATGTCTGAATTTGGTAGAACGTTAACCAGTAATGGCGATGGAACTGATCATGGTTGGGGCGGTGTACAAATGGTAATGGGTGGAGCTGTTAATGGCGGTCAATTTTATGGCCAACTTCCAGACTTAACACTTAACAGTGATGATGATATTGCTGATGGTAGAATGATTCCTACTACGTCGATGGATCAGTACGTGGCAACTATCGCAAAGTGGTTTGGGTTATCTGATTCGGAGTTGTTGGATATTTTCCCTAATTTGGTTAATTTTGAGAATAGGAATTTAGGGTTTATGATGTAAATTTTTGCTTTGAAAAGATGCTAGTCTTTAACACCTTTTCAAGTTGTTCGGTTAGTTCTGTAGAAAAATCAATCTTCGAATTTCACGTCAAATTCTTTAGAAACTAACAGTTCACCATTTAGATTATGTAATTCAACTTTCCAAAGTCCGTCGATTCTTGTTTCTTTTTTATTGTAAAAATCATAAAGAACATAGACTTCTCTATTAAAATATACCCAGTCTAAATACTCTTCCTTGGCTATCGATAAGTCCTTTTCATTTTTTTTAAACGGTGGGTGATGCCATGTTACCTTATAAATCGCGGCATCTGAATCCGTTGCAGCACTATTTTTTATTTCAAAAACTATACCCAACTTATGATAATATGAAACATTAAGTTTGGTGTCTGAATCAACATTACGATATTTATTGCTATCCGTTCTGTAATGTAACCATGTCCCATAATCATCAAGTTTTAACTGACTTTTAATTGGCACGTTTATAAAGCGATGCATATTTAACAACTCAATAACTCTACTCAATTTATTACTACTTAACTCAGATTCAAACAAAAGATCTTTAATCGTATTCATTACAATTAAAATATCTCTAAATTCATTAGTTCCATTCGAATTGCTTGGTGTTATGATTTTTGTTTTTAGCTGTTTATCAAGACTCTCTAAGCAATCGTATAGCTTCATGTCTACACCCCGCCCTAAACAAATAGCATTCATCAACTTAAGATCTACTTTCTTGTGACCTTGTTCTTTTGCCAAAACGTAATAATGATAAGACTGTTCATAAATTGGTTTGCCTAGGTCATCATCGTGATAGAGATTACCTAATCTAAAGCTCGCATCCATATAATTTTTTTCTGACGATTTCTTATACAATTCGACGGCTTTCATCATGTCTTTATCCACTTCTTCACCACGATGATAATAACTTCCTAAGTTATACAATCCTCTCGGATCACCAAAATCTGCTGCGATTTTGTAAAAATTGAACGCTTTTTTGCTATCACTTTTTACGATATTTTCAAACTCATAACCATCCGCGATTATCATTGCTTCTTTACCAAACACCTTTCGATCAATGTTTTTAGGTAAATCTTGTTGAAGGGTTCGCCTAATGAATTCTTCGGTGATCAAATGCTGATGTTTCTCCCAATAAAGACTATAATGACCATGCCCCGTCTCGGCGTAAAACAAAGTCTCTACCTCTTTACCCAATTGCTGCAATCGATATTTCATTCGATTACTCTGTTCAAATCCGGAAACAGAATCATCCTTTCCTGCGATTAATAAAATAGGTGTATTTATTTTATCCGATAAATAAAAAGGCGAAAATTCCTTTAAAGAATCATTATATTCTCCAACCGTTTTAGTGATGGACGCAATATTATCTTTCGACATTTGTAAATTGCTTGTATTAAATAATAATGGTAAATCGTAAACTCCATATGCTCCTACAGCGCACTTATATTCATCAGGATGGTAAATTGCTAAGATTAAGGCCGAGTATCCTCCGTAACTAGCCCCCATTGAACACATAGAATCAAAATGATACTTCTCTTTCACTTTGTTTACGACTAATGAGATATCTTCTTCAATTATCTTTCCAAATTGACCAACACCTGAACTAAGAAATTTTTTGCCATACCCAGACGATCCTCTAAAGTTCACATTAAGAATAGAATAACCTCTGCTGGCGAAAAATTGGTTGCTTCGATCGAACGAATCCACATGTCTCACACCAATTGGCCCGCCGTGAGGCGAGACTAGAAGAACACCATTGGCATTTTTGGGCCTCGTTAGAATCGCTTCAATTTCAACATTGTTGCTAGACTTCACGGTAAAGGTTTCTGTACTAGAAAATGTATATTTATCTAAATAGGAACGGGATGATCCTAGGTTCACAAAATCAGATATTTTAGCGTCTAGCCAATAATAATTCCCCGGATCATCGGAAGAAAACACGTAAATTACCATGATGGTTGAACCAGCATGCTTTGAGTAAACGTAATATTGTTTATTAGGGAATTTCTCTCTAATCATAGCGTCAACTTGTTTATTGCTGAGTGAGAAATATTCTGTAATCAGTCGCCCATGATCGTAATAACGAATCAAAGAAAGCTCACCGGTAGTTTCAGAAATAGCAGCACTATGGAGATCATATTTCTCGTGAAGATAGATTGTTTTCCCAAATTCTTTTTTTACAAAATCATACTCGATCAACGCTTTTTTATCGGTTTCTCTATTAGTAATGACGGCTAAAGTATGATCATTTAAAACAGCTACTGGTTCAAAAGCGAAATCGTCAGTACCGTCGAATTCAAACAGTTTTATCCATTCACTATCATAATTCTTTAAATACCAAAATTGTAATTTATCATCATCCAATTTAACTGAAAATTGAATTTCACCGTTTTCGCCGGTAGAATATCCAATAGCGGAATCTAAAGGATGTTGAAACCTATCTTTTTTCGAAAATATATTTTTTGATAATTTATCAGGTGTTGTGGTGTACACCGTTACTTTATTAGATTTTGTTTTCTGAACTAATACTTTGTTGTCTTGGTAGATTAAAGGATCAATTATCAATGCTTTGGACTTAATTTCGACAGACTTGGCAATTTCATTATCGCTATTTTTAAAAACGTTGTAATCTATATCTAGGAATATACGTTTATTACTATTTTCACCAATTCGATAATCTATATAGAGCGTATCTTCATCTATCCAGTAGTAATCATTTATACGGGCGAACTTCTTAACCTTAATTCTGAAAGCATCAGCTATTTTTTTTGTCTTTATATCTTGAATCTCAATAACATTATAATTTTCTCCCCTAAAGTAATGTTTCGCTAAGTACTTAGAAGATGGATTTAATTTGTAAGAATAAGTATCTGGCCAACGAAATAAATCATCGGCGGAAATAGGAGATGACTGTGAGCCAAATGCCATTAGAAAGAACATGATAAATATTAAAAATAGAGCGATTTTCAGATTTTTCATCGAACATCCTCCTCATTCAACTTCACTATTTTCACTTTAGGGGCATTCAATATGTAATCAAAAAACGAATCAGCGCCTGGCCCATGATATTCGATCGTTCTTTTCGCTAAAATTTTAGGATATTTTTCTTCTAAATACTCTAACGCTAGCGATGAATTATTGATCAACTCAAAAGAAGCGTATCGATACTTTTGTTGCCTTATCCGCAATTCTCCAACATAACTTATAATGTCAGGTTTAACTTCAAACCCCCATAAATTTTCATCATCATCTTCATCAAAGTTGAACTCGCCACCATAAGATATGCCAAGTTGTTTTATATGATACCGTCCTGCAGGTACCGGAACCAAATAATAATTAACGTCATTATAGAAATCAGGTTTTTTTAGAACTATGTGTTTTTCGCCACTTATCGCAAACTTTCGGAACGAGGCATTTGAGTTAATAGTAATAAACAAATAACCTGTACCTTCTTCTAACACACGAATAGTATCCGTCTTAATACTTTCTATTTTAGTAATACATCCGGAGAGCACTAAAATTAAAGTAAAGCAGAGGTTTATTTTAATATAAAGACGGAGGTTAATGTTCATTGATATCCTTATTCGTTTTTATTGTTAGTTTGACTGAAGTATTATTTAATTTTCAATCAACTAAATTGCGTTACCGTATATATTTCTAATAGAAAGAAGCAGATTGTTCACCAGATATTAATAATTCTATAATAAACTAAATAGTCTTCCCTAGTTTTCAATCCCAGCATTATTCCCTTCAAGCGCTCTTTCCGCTCTATAACTAGAACGAACAAAAGGACCTGCAACCACTTCTCTAAAACCTAATTCTAAACCCCATCGTCTATACTCATCAAACTCAGATGGTTTTACATATCGTTCTATTTCCAGGTGATTAACAGTCGGTCTTAAGTATTGGCCGAGCGTCACAATATCCACGCCAATATTTCTTAAGTCGGTTAATGTTTCTTTGATTTCTTCATCGGTTTCACCTAACCCGAGCATTAAACTTGTTTTAGTCAAAATATCGGGTCGATATTTTTTCGCGAAAGCTAAAATGTCCATCGTCGTTTCATAACTCGCTCGCGGATCTCTCACCGGATGAGTTAAGCGTTTTACCGTTTCAATATTTTGTGCATAAACAACGATCCCAGAATCTAACACTTCTTCAAGCACACTTAAATCCCCTTTAAAATCTGGCGTTAAAACTTCCACATTAGTTTCTGGATTAACTCTCTTGACGGCTTTAACACACTCAGCATAATGATGAGCGCCACCATCTTCTAAATCATCTCTATCGACAGAGGTAAATACGATATATTTTAATCCCATTAATTTGACAGATTCGGCCGCATTTTCAGGCTCATTTTCATCTAGCCAACCGTTAGGGTTGCCGGTATCGACGGAACAAAAACGGCAAGCTCGAGTGCAAACCGATCCCATTAACATGATCGTCGCGGTTCCAGCCGTCCAACATTCACCAATGTTGGGACACTTTGATTCTTCGCAAACAGTACTTAATTTATTACCACGCACATTGGCTTTTACCGCTTGATAACCTTTTCCGCTAGGGAGTCGCACTTTCAACCAATCTGGTTTACCGCCAACTAATTTAGTGCTGGAATTACCTTTCGATTKAACCCCATCTTTAATCGCAGAAAAACCTTGCTCAGTCTCAAATTTTTTACCGCTAGAAATGACTTTGATCGGTATTTGACTTTCATGTATTTGGTTATCGGACATTTGATTTTCCAACAGCAATATCGCTCGAATGATTGTAATTTAAATATTTTATAATAATTGGTTTTATACTTTTTTCAACTTCTGACAATTCATTTAGCCCACTTAAAGCAGATGTCTGCGTTACTTCTAAACCCTGATATCCACAAGGGTTTATTCTCAAAAAAGGTTCTAGATTCATCTTCACGTTAAGTGCCAACCCGTGAAAAGAACATCCTCGTTTTATTTTCAAACCGAGTGAACATATTTTTTTATCATCAACATAAACACCCGGTGCATCAGATTTTGCGGATGAAGTGATATTATATTTTGCCAGCAAATCTATAATAATGTTTTCAATCGCAGTTACTAACTGACGTACACCCATTTTTTTACGTTTTAAATCAATCAAAAAATATATCACTTGTTGACCAGGGCCGTGATAAGTCACTTGCCCGCCTCTATCCACTTTTACAACAGGAATATCTTTAGGTGATAATATATGCTCTTCTTTACCCGCTTGACCCTGAGTAAAAACGGGAGAATGTTCAACAAACCAAATTTCATCTTGCGTATTTTCATCACGATTAACCGTAAAGTCTTTCATTTCTTGCCAAATAGGCTGGTAGTCTTGACGACCCAGTTGTTTAAAAAGACAATGCTGTTTCATTTGAGTCATTGGTATCAGTATTCAAATAGAATAAAAAGTTAAAGACAAACCTTTACACATTCCAAATCATTAACCGCTAGATATATTTCATCCAGTTGCTGTTTTGACGTTGCTAAAAAGCTAACTGAAATAGCGACGTAAGTTCCTTTTTTACTGGGATTTAATTTGGGAATATAATCGCCAGGCACAAACTGATTAATCACCGAAATAATTTCATCTTCAGCATTTTGATTAGCAAAAGCCATAGCTTTAAAAACAAAATCGCAAGGGAAATTCCAAAGTTTCGCAACCGCCTCTTCTTCTGTCATATCGTCTTTATTCATTACTAAATTAAATCCCCCTCAATCCCCCTTCGCAAAGGGGGAAGTGTTACAGAACCGCAAAACACCGCAAGATTTTGTCGGTTTAAGATTAAAAATGTCTAATTCAGGGATGAATTAGCTAAGCGCACAAGGATGTGTTCACAGCGTTTTTTAATCTTGAACTGACAAAATTAAAACAACCCATCAAACCAACGACTAATCCCATCAGACAGCTGTCCAAAAAATCCCGCTTCTTTAATTTCTTCTAGCGCAACCAATGGAAATTCTGCAATTACTTCTTTACCTAAAGTGAAAGTTATTTTTCCAATCTCTTGGTTTTTAGTAATTGGCGCTTCTATATTTTTTTCTACTACATAGTTGGCTTTTAAATTCTTGGCTTGCCCTCTAGGAATTGTTAAGTAAATGTCATTGCTGATCCCTAAACTTAAAATTTCTTTATCACCCATCCAAATTTTTTGTTGATGCAATTCTTTTCCAGCAGTCAGCGGTTTAATCGTTTCAAAAAATCTAAAACCATATGACAATAATTTTTTACCTTCCACTTTTCTGGCATTTTTACTTTTAGCACCCATAACCACCGATATCAAACGCATATCATTTTTGGTAGCCGAAGAAACTAAACAATAACCCGCAGCTTCCGTATGACCTGTTTTTACACCATCAACATTTAGACTTTCATCCCAAAGTAATGAATTTCTGTTGGGCTGCTTTATGCCGTTATAAGTAAACCACTTTTCTTTGTAATAGGCATACTCTTGAGGGTAGTTTCTGATCATAGCTGCGGTTAAAAGAGCCAAATCTTTAGCTGTGGATAAGTGCCCTTCAGCTGGCAACCCGTTTGAATTAACAAAATGACTGTTTGTCATTCCAATCTTAGCTGCGTGTTGATTCATTAACTGAGCGAACACATCTTCACTACCGGCAATATGTTCGGCTAACGCCACGGAAGCATCATTACCTGATTGTATAATGACGCCTTTGAGCAAATCTTCCACTGTCACATCGCTATTAACTTCAATCCAAGTTAACGAACTACCTTTAAAAAGAGGGTTTTGCGCCCAAGCGTTTTCACTAATATGAACTTTATCCGTTAAACTTAAGTTACCATCTGCGATTTCTGCCGAAACTACATAACTTGTCATCATTTTGGTTAAACTAGCGGGCGGTAAAGGCAGATCAGCATTGTTTTCTACCAAAATTTTACCACTAGTGTAATCCATTAGAATATAGGACTTAGCGCCCAAAGAAGGTGCTGCGGGAACAATCGCAATAGCGGAAAAAGAAGTAATAATAGCGAGAGATAAAACAATAATTCTTGAAAATAGAGTTTTCATGCAATAGGCCATAGATAGTCAGTCAATGTGGAAAGCGTACTCTTTCCACTAAAAGCGGTATTATACTTAATCTTCGTAGACAATTCGAGGCTTACCTAGTTCCTTTATATCAAGTGTTTTAGCCAAACTCTCTGCAATTTTTAACGAATTGATTGGCCCAATTCTCACTCGGTAGAGATATTGGCCTTTTCTTTTGATTTTACTAATTTTAACCGGAAGGTTGATTTCTTTATCTAACACTTTTGCCAATTTTTGTGCACTTTCATAAACAGAATATGCACCAACTTGAACAAAACGGTCTTTACCTTTGTGTTGAGACTCTAACCAATCATAATTAGATGGTGCGCTTGCTAGCTTAATATTTCCTTTATCTTTGCTTGTAGAGGTATTTTTTTCATTAACACTCACACTCTCAACCCGCACTTTAGCTGTTCCTTTTTGTGTCATATCTAACATATGAGCGGCTGCATAGGATAAATCAATAATTCTGTCTTTAACAAAAGGCCCTCTATCATTCACTCTAACAATCAAATACTTTCCATTTTCTAAGTTAGTGACTTTGACAAAACAGGGAATTGGTAAGGTTTTATGCGCGGCGGTTAAAGCCAACATATCGTAAACTTCTCCGCTAGACGTTCGACGTCCATGAAATTTGGTTCCGTACCAACTTGCTATACCTTCTTTTATGTAATTGTTAGCATCTTTCTTAACGTAGTAGGTTCGCCCCCTAACTTCATACGACGCAGGATTACCATAGGGACTTTTTTCTAAATTAGTCACAACAACAGGCTTAGCTCTACTTAAATCAATAACGCCTGTAGGTGCTGAATCCTGAATATCCGGTTTATGAGTAGTACATGAAAAAATAGAAATGAATAGACCCACAGAAAAGATAATTTTTAATAATTTTTTGAGCGAATAATCCATTAAATTTAACCTGGCAATAACTTTTTATGGGTTTGAATTCCCATCAATATTCCAAAGGAAATCATTAAAGTGACCATAGATGTTCCGCCATAACTAACTAAAGGCAAAGGTAAGCCCACAACGGGTAAAATTCCTGTCACCATACCAATGTTAACAAAAACATAAACAAAAAAGGTTAAAGTAATAGCTCCAGATAATAACCGCGTATAGGTTTCTTGTGCTCTTAGAGATATCAAAAAACCTCGTCCTACTATCCATAAATAAGTCGCCAATAAAATTAGTACGCCGGTGAATCCAAATTCTTCACCCAGTACCGCAAAAATAAAATCCGTATTCCTTTCTGGTAAAAATTCTAATTGAGACTGAGTTCCCTGCATCCACCCCTTACCTTGCATTCCCCCAGAACCAATCGCAATTTGTGACTGAATAATATGATAACCGGCTCCTAATCTATCTTGCTCCGGATTTAAAAAGGTCAAAACTCTTTGTTTTTGATAACCTTGCATAACAAATAACCAATGGATAGGTGCATAGATGACAACAAAGAGAAAAAGGGAAACTAATATTCGCCATTTTATTCCCGCTAAAAAAATAACAAAAGCCCCCGAGCTAGCAATTAAAATAGAAGTGCCCAAGTCGGGTTGAATCATAATTAAAAATGTGGGTAAACCGATTAAAAATCCCGCGACAAATAACTCCTTAAAATTGGGAGGTAGACGTCGCTCGCTAAAATACCAAGCAACCATCATTGGAACCGCTAGTTTCATTATTTCCGAAGGTTGAAAGCGGATACCTCCAAAACTTAACCATCTTTGAGCACCCTTACCCATTTCACCCACAAAAATCACAGCCACCAACATAATAATACCAATGGAAAAAACAAGCGGTGTCCATTTTTTATAAACACGAGGCGGGATCCAAGCAAAAAACACCATTACTCCAAAAGCAATCAGTAAACGAATTATTTGCGCCCTTAATTGCAATTGGCTTTCACCCGATGCGCTATAAAGTACCATCAAACCAAATCCCATCAATATCAAAAGTCCTGCTAAAAGAGGCAAATCAATATGTACTTTAGCGGCAAAACTTTTGTTACGACGGTCAGACATATCTCCGCTTAGCAAAGCCATTATTGAACCTCCGCTAGCAATTTATTTTTCTTTTGAAATTCGAAATAAGCATCTAATACTGCACGCGCCACAGGAGCAGCACTTTCACCACCATGCCCGCCATTTTCTATCACTACCGCGATTGCAATTTCAGGATATTTCAAAGGCGCGTAGCCAATATAAACGGCGTTATCATGGAATTTTTCATCTATTGCATCTTTATCATATTCTTCATCTTCAGCAATTTTTATTAATTGAACGGTACCGGTTTTACCGGCCGACATATAGGTAGCTCCTCTAAATGCGGTTTTTGCAGTACCCCAAGGAAAAAGCGTGACTTTTTCCATCGCTCTTCTCACATGATTCAGGTTTTTTGCATCCCCAAAATTTGGTTGTTCAAGTGCAAGTATAGGCTCAACACTCCGCCATTCATCCTTATCTTCTATCGCTGTTTTAAGTCGTAAATTAAAACGCGACTCGCCGGTTGCTATTAATCCAACGGCATTGGCTAATTGCAAAGGTGTCGCATTCCAATATCCCTGCCCTATTCCGACATTAACGGTATCACCAGGATACCAAGACAGACTTCTATCAACTCGCTTCCATTCTCTCGAAGGCATAATTCCTTTAAGCTCTTCTCCCATATCAATTCCGGTACTACGACCAAAGCCAAACTTAAACATCTCGGAAGAAATTAAATCGATACCCATTTTATAAGCTAAGTCGTAAAAGAAAGGATCACACGATTGCGTAATGGCTTTACTCACATCCACATGACTACCATGTCCTGTCGGTTTCCAGTCTCGAATAATACGTTGCTCTTTAGTTGGCATAACCCAGTAGCCAGGATCGTTTATCGTCGTTTTTGTAGTAATGATTCTGTTTTCTAGCCCTACCCACGCAAGCATGGGTTTTATTGTTGAGCCTGGAGAGTATAAGCCTCTTAACGCGCGGTTAAATAATGGTTGAGAATTAGATCCAGTAAGCTTTGCGTAATCTTTTGTTGAAATTCCGGTAACAAAACTATTAGGATTATAATTAGGCGTACTAACCAATGCTAAAACATCACCGTTTCTAGGATTAATCGCTACAACAGCTCCACGATACTCTTCCATTGCCGCACTTGCGGCTTTCTGTAAATTAATATCTATAGAGAGCTTAATGTTAGTACCTGGGATTGGAGGGTCTTCGTCTAAAGCTTTTCCAATTGTTCGCCCTTGAACATCAATTTCAACGGTACGACTACCAATTTTTCCATGTAAGAGTTCTTCGTAATGTTTTTCTAATCCAACTTTTCCTATAAAACGAGTGGCACGATAATTGACCGTATCAATTTGTTTTAGTTCTTTTTCATTGATACGCCCAACAAAACCAAGTGTATGCGCCAAGATATTTTCAAAGGGGTAATATCTAACCAATTGCGCTTCAATTCTAGCGCCTTTTAGCATATGTCCATTGGCTGAAAATACAGCCACATCTTTTTCAGTTAAACGTGTTTTTAATTGCACACTTTTAAATCGCCTTGTGCCTCGCAGCTTTCTCTTAAAGCGAGACAAATGTTTTTGTTCAATGAGATTAAGTGCCTTTATCCTATCCAATAAATCGTCAATATTTTTCACTTGTTCGGGGATCACTTGAATGGAGTAGACCGACTTGTTTTCCGCTAACAAAACACCATTTCGATCAAAAACAAGCCCTCTATTAGGCGCGACTCGTTGTACACTAATGCGATTGTTATTGGATCGGGTTTGGTAGTTTTCATGCTCAATAATCTGAAGAAACCAACTTCGAGCCAGTAGTAAAACAAATAGAAGGATAACAATAATAAATGCAAACACAGTACGCGAAACCAATATTTCACGCTCTTGGCGGTGATCTTTAAATGCAGGCGCTTTAAATTGGCTAGTTTGTTTTAACATGAATTTTTATAATTTTACTCATAGTGAGAATGACCGTAACTTAAATTAAAGGAGCATCATTCTCGATGATAAGGATGATTAACGGTCACAGACCAAGCGCGATAAATAGCTTCAGCTAAAATAACTCGCACCATAGGGTGTNGGAAAGNTTAATGCCGACAATGACCAYTTTTGTTGTGCTCTTGTTAAACACTCCGCCGATAAACCATCGGGCCCGCCCACCAATAATGCAACATTGCACCCATTTCCCTGCCAGTTAGTTATTTGCTTAGCCAACTTTGCAGTAGTCCAATTATGACCATTAACTTCAAGCGCCACCACCCAATCAGTGGGATCAATCGCTTTCAATATTAATTGACCTTCTTTCTCTTTCCACTTATCGGCAAGTTGATTCTTAGTTCGTTTGGCTACAGGGATCTCAATAAGTTCCAAACAACAATCTTTAGGTAACCGCTGAGCATAGGTAACAAACGCCGTCTCAACCCAAGCGGGCATCTTAGTTCCAACAGCAATCAGTTTAATCTTCATCGTTTTTTACAAGCAAATAAAATAATGCGTATATTGTGTTTCAGGTTGCCTCAAAAATTCGCTAGAACAAGGCAGAAAATGCACGCATATAACTATATGTAAGCATTTTCTAACGCAGGGCTAGTGAGTTATTGAGGTGAGCTGAAACACAACTAGGCCCAAAGTTTTTCTAGCTGATAGTAATCTCTTGTTGTTGGTTGCATCACATGCACAATCACATCTCCACAATCGACTAATACCCATTCAGATGCACCTTCACCCTCAATTCCTATCGGTGGCTTGCCTGCTTCTTTTAACGACTTTATCAATAGTATTCCAATTGACTTAACGTGTCGTGATGATGTTCCACTACAAACGATCATAAAATCGGCAATCGTACTCTTTTCTGAAATTTCTAATACTTTAATATCGTTTGCCTTTATCTCTTCTAAYTGCTCAACGATAAAATCTTTTAACTCATGCATAACTTTTACTCTTTAATTAATTTTCTAACGATCGTTTCCTGATGGATCAGAATCGCTTGAATTTTTATAAACAAATTATCAAGCTAACCAATTTTCAACGGATTGATTAACTTTTATTTTTTTCCTTATTTCAGTAGACGAAATATCGACTTCTGCTATTTCTAAATAAAAACAACTTCCTGTTGTCTCTGTTTCTAACAATTGGTTACTTTTTTGTTTTACTTCAAATCCGTAATTTTTGGCTAAGCTCATCCAATCATTCAAGCTCTCTTTCGGTCTATTAATCACTAATAGATTACAATAATCGGGAAGTTCTCTATAATTCTTCCAACAATTAAGACTGTTAAAATTATCTGCTCCAATAATCAAAAAATGGAGAGTTGAAGAATTTTCACTTTTTAACTCTTTTAAACTATCAATAGTATAGCTTTTATTCCCATGCTCTGCTGATCTCAATCCTTCTCTTTCATCAACTTGCATTTCAATTTTTTGCTCTAAGAAATAATCGGTGAAAATTTCTTTCAATTTTTCACTTCTATCTACAAAAACACTTTCAGATGCTTTTTTTAAAGCCGGTGTTGCGCAAGGCAAGAACCGAAAAGCAATACTGTCATTACTGATGTTAGTGGCACTTTCACCTTCCGTTAGTTCCTTAACATAACGGATAACTTCTTTGACCAAATTGACATGTCCTTTATGCAAAGGATCAAAACTGCCACCATAAATAAATTCCAACGCCACACTAACTAGCCTTTCGGTTTTGAGTGGCCGATTTCCAGATATTCTTTCCACTTAAAATCCACAAACACGCTTCTAGCTCTAACCAAACATTACCGTCCGCCTGCCCTTTAATCATTTTATCTATTTGAGCACAACGAATCACCAAGTTTTGCCAAATACCATGTGGCAATCTTGAAGCTGCATTGATAATCATTCTTTTTTTACTATCCCACAGAAACACGCCGTTTAAGCCACTGCTAGCTGGTCGCCCACTATTTACCGCATTCGATACTTGATTACAATATTGTATTTCTCTAGTTAAATTAACCAGTATTGCAATGGGCGCTTGTCCCTCTAGCTTAAATTTTTGTAACATTTTAACTGCTCGTTTACCTCGGCCTTCTAGCGCCTCATCTAAACATAAAAATACGGTAAACTTAGCACTATCAGATATCACCTCTAATAACTCTTTTTTTCCTACCGAGGTACTTTTATCCGTATTCAACAATGCTAATTTTTCAATCGCTTGGCTTGCTGCCAACAAATTCCCCTCGGTCTTTTCTGCTAAAAAAGCACTCGCGTCTAACTCAAGGTTAATCCCCTTAGATCTTGCTCGACTAACAATCCAATTCGGAAATTCATTGACTTTTGGAGGCCATAATTCTTGGACTCTTGCGCCTTTAGAAATTGTTTTATACCACTTAGTTGCTTTCGCTTTTTTATCTAATTTTGGAAACCTTAGGAGATACCAATCATCTTCACTAGCGAAGGATAACAATTCTATTAACGCTTTTTGAGCTTCTTTATTGGGTTTATCTTCAAACCGAATATCGGTTAGTTTAAGAGATGCAAACAATGACATGTTTGCGCTATTAGCCAACAAATCAGACCAATCATATTTTTTATGAATGGTCACAACTTCAATTTCTTCTACGCCTTTTTCTTTTGCTTGTGCAATAATGACATCGCTAGCCTCTTGCACCAGTAATGTTTCATCACTAACAATTAGATTAAGTTGGTGCATTTTTTACTCTTTACTCATACCAGGCTTCACACTTCGCTGATTATTAAAAGCAGTAAACTGCTGTAGCAATTGAATTGATAAATAGTTTTTCATTTCTCTTAACAAAATCTTTTCTTCAGTTTTTTTACCCACAAGATCATTAGTGTCGAAGTAATAAAACCGACTTACTTTCAGTATTTTTTCTTCTTCTACTTGCTCATTGTTAGTCTCTATTCGAGTATTAGTTGTAGCATCATTTAACCTTTGAAACTCTTTTAGTATTTTCATTCTTTCAGCAATGACAAAATCAAGTTGCATAATAAATTCGTATTCATTAGTTCTTCCATTAGTATCCAAACCACTGGCATAACGAGCCAATGAAGAGTTTAGAATGAAAATATGAAAATTCGCCTCTTCCGGTTGACTAACAATTTTAACCTTAGATAGAACTAAAACTTTACGAATATCTGATTCAAGCCTTTGCTCATCTTTAATGACACTAATATAGACTTTTTGCCCTTGCAAACTACTTGTCGACAAATTATCTAAACTACCGCGCAAATGAAATCCGCAAGAAGCTAATGCCAAAAATAAAGGTAGTGAAATTAATAGTGTCAGCAATCGATTATTCATAAACTAAAAGTCATTTAGTTAGCTACAATATTAATCAATCGACCAGGAACGACGATGACTTTACGAATGGTTTTACCGTCAACAAATTTAATAACATTTTCGTCAGCCATTGCTAGCGCCTCTATTGCTACTTTATCCAAATCGACACTGACTTCAATTTTTCCTCGTGTCTTGCCATTCACTTGTAAAATAATTAATATTTCATCTTTAGTTAATGCGTTTTTATCACATTTTGGCCAATCAACATCGACTAACAGTTCGGATTTTCCTGAAAGACTCCAAAGTTCTTGGCAAATATGTGGTGATACTGGCGACAATAAAATGACGCAAATATCAAGCGCATGTTTAACCAACGACTGATCGACCTTATCATTGCCTGAATATTTACTGGCTGTATTAAGCAATTCCATAATTGCAGCAATAGCCGTATTAAACGAATGGCGACGCTCAAAATCGTCCGTCACCTTTTCAATCGTTTGATTAGTCTTACGATACAAGTCTTTCTGATTTTTATTTAACTTAACACTCGATTGGTCAAGAAAATTAATCGCTACAAACTTGCCTAAAGCATTTTCATTATAGGCTTTCCATAAACGCTTTAAAAATTTATAAGCACCATTTACACCATCATCCTTCCATTCCAAGGTTTGTTCAGGCGGTGAAGCAAACATGGTATAAAGTCTTGAAGTATCTGCGCCATATTCATTAATTAGCGATTGAGGATCGACACCATTATTTTTAGACTTTGACATTTTTTCCATGCCCGCCAAAATAACCGCTTCGCCTGTCGTTTTTAAAGTGGCGCTAATTGATTTACCTTTACTGTCTTTGACAACATCAACTTCTTCTAAGGTGTGGTAATTTTTAGTTCCTTTTGCATCTTTAGTGACAAAAGTATCTGATAACACCATACCTTGAGTTAGCAGTTTTTTTGCCGGCTCATCGGAACTCACTAATCCCGCATCACGCATTAATTTATGGAAAAATCTAAAATACAAAAGATGCATGGTAGCGTGTTCTATTCCACCAACATATTGATCGACGGGTAGCCAATAATTGGCTTCGTCACTATCCAACATTGCTGTGTCACAATCTGGCGAGGTGTATCTTGCATAATACCAGCTGGACTCCATAAAAGTATCAAAGGTATCCGTTTCTCTTTTACCTTTAATACCGTCAATCACAACATCTTGAAAATCAGCGTTATCAATCAATGGAGAATTCGCATCGTTAAGAGTTAAATTTGTCGGTAATACAACGGGGAATTCTTTGGCGGTGACCATTTTACCATTTTCCAATTTAATCATTGGAATAGGCGCGCCCCAAAAACGCTGACGAGAAACTCCCCAATCTCTAATGCGGTAGTTAACTTGTTTTTTACCTCGTCCTTTTTGTTCTAACCAATAGGCGATCGCTTTTAATGCTTTGTTCGATGTTAAATCATCAAACTCACCGGAGTTAATCAATTGACCTTTTTCTGTGAATGCACATTCGTCTATGTCACAAGTTACTTTTGAGTCCTTAGATGGCGCAATCACTTGTTTAATTTCAATGCCATACTTTTTAGCAAACTCCCAATCGCGTTGATCATGTCCAGGAACCGCCATAACCGCTCCCGATCCATAATCCATCAAGACAAAGTTAGCAACCCAAATTTCGACTTCATCTCCAGTGACAGGATGAATCGCTTTTACCCCAGTCGCCATGCCTTTCTTTTCCATGGTAGCAATATCAGCTTCTGCTGTTGTGCTTTGATTACATTCTGCGATAAAAGTAGCGAGTTCTGGATTGTCTTGTGAAGCTTTTTCTGCGATAGGATGTCTTGCAGCAACCGCTAAATAAGTCACGCCCATTAGGGTGTCTGGTCTTGTAGTATAAATACTGACCGAACCTGTATCTGAACCGGCTTCTGAACCTGAGTTCGAGCCATAATCACTCGCTAACTGAAAGGACATTTCCACGCCTTCAGATCGTCCGATCCAATTACGTTGCTGAGTTTTAACGCTATCTGGCCAACCATCTAAATCATCAAGACTTGATAACAATTCTTCTGCATAAGCCGTAATGCGAATAAACCATTGATCGATTTCTTTCTTTTCAACGGGCGTTTCACAGCGCCAACATAAACCATCATGCACTTGCTCATTGGCTAATACGGTTTCATCGGTTGGACACCAGTTAACTGCGGAGGTCTTTTTATAAGCCAAATCCTTTTCGACCAGCTTAGTGAAAAACCATTGTTCCCATTTATAATATTCTGGTTTGCAGGTGGTTACTTCTCTATCCCAGTCATAAGCAAAGCCAAGGCTTTGGAGCTGTTTTTTCATATAAGCAATGTTTTCAACCGTCCAAGTGCTGGGTTGCGCTTTGTTTTTTATCGCSGCATTTTCAGCAGGHAAACCAAAAGCATCCCAWCCCATTGGTTGCATAACATTTTTDCCATTCATTCKRTGAAAACGAGARATAACGTCGCCAATMGTRTAATTACGTACGTGACCCATATGCAAGCGACCACTAGGATATGGCAACATTGAGAGGCAATAGAATTTTTCTTTAGATGAATCTTTCACGGCCTTAAAAACTTTGTTTTCAGCCCAGTGAGCTTGTACTCGCGTTTCAATTTCTTGCGGGTTGTATTCTTGATGCATGCCTGATTTTTCTCTTCTGAGTATATTGAGACCTTTGCCATAGTCTCGTGCAAAGGTTTCATTCTTAAAATTAGCGTAAATTGGAGCGCTTTAAAAAAGCATTAAATGAGCTTTAAAACGTTACTTAAAGCTAAAATTTAAGCGTATTTCATTTAGGAGGGGATTTTAACGATTTTCTTAGGTTAAAGACAGTAATAGCTATGTGTTTACGAGGAAAATAACATCAATATTCCATTTAACTTAGATTAATCACCTGCATTAGTAATCAATTAAAAATCAATCGGACTTTTTACGCCTGCGTTACCTTGTTTGATTACGTGCGTGTAAATTTCAGTGGTTGATACGTCACTGTGTCCTAGTAGCTGTTGGACTGATCAGAACACTAAAGCGGAAACACTCAAAAACTTGAGGATGCCGAATCTATGAGGGTTCTCAACTCTGAGTAGCTTGTAGAAGTAGGATATTGAGGAAATTCCGCAATAACATTATCGGGCGCCCGGAACAAAAAGCCTGCATCGGCTTCCTCTAGCATACTGGTATCATTATAAGAATCACCCGCGGCAATCACTTTAAAGTTGAGATCGTGGAGCGCTTTAATGGATTTCCTTTTTGGGTCCGGTTGCCGTAGTTGGTAATCTTTAACACCCCCTTCCTGATCTACTATCAATTTATGGCAAAAGAGGGTTGGCTGGTTGAGCTGGGCCATAAAAGGTGTCCCAAACTCGTAGAAAGTGTCAGAAAGAATAATAAGCTGATAGCTTTCGCGGAGGCTATCCAGAAAATCCAGTGCGCCTTCCATGGGTTCAAGGGTCGATATTACAGACTGAATATCTGCAAGTTTTAAATTGTGTTCTGCAAGAATACTGAGTCTTTGCTTCATTAATACGTCGTAATCAGGAACATCACGGGTGGTTGCCATTAAGGATTCAATGCCTGTTTTCTCTGCAAAAGCGATCCAAATTTCAGGAATTAGCACGCCTTCTAAATCCAAACAAACGACATTCATTTTTATTTTTCCTTTTATAAGCATTTTCACTCTATTTTTATAGGGTGAAATCGTATTTTAGTATATCGAGTATAAGTAGAATAAATACTATGTTGTTTCTTATCTTTGGTCAACAATAACCTCTAGCCGGTACTGACGAGTTAACGTTCTCAAATTGAAAAATTCAATTCAAGCAATTAAACTGTGGAAGTTCAAACGAAAATTCGAAGATGGTAGTCCTGTTATTCAAAAAGACATGAAATATACAATACAATTTAAATAAAGCTGAACGAAAGTTAACTAATCGCAGCACACGAAAAATTATTCGCGAGTTCATGTTTGTCGTGTGTGCTCGATGTTATAATGCCTCAAGTGCAGAGTCGGAACCGTTAGTTAGTGGGTAAGGGTATACTTAGATTTATTGAGGTAGGATAATGAGTGATCAACAAGAGATAAGAGAATTATTCGACAATTGGATAAAATCAACGATTGAAGGAAATTTAGAGTTGGCTCGTCAATGCATTGCCGATGACGCCGTTTTTTTTGTGCCTGGTGTTGGCGAGATGGACAAGGAAACATATGCTCAGGGTGCCGCTGGAGGATCACCTGAAGATTCCCCGATGGATTTTGACCTCGATAGTAAGCTTCGTGAACTAAAAGTGTCTGGTGACCAAGCCTATCTTTGGATAGAATCGACCCTAGTATGCTCTCCTAAAAATGGAGATCCGTCCACACGTATGGCCGGGCATTCCCTTTCGGTTTTAGAAAAGCGTGATGGTCGCTGGCAAATAATTCGAGATGCAAATACGATGACAGTCGTTCCGCTATAGCTTTAAATGTATTTAACTTATTAGTTGTGACGAGAGACAAGAGACAGTCACTTTTTAATTCTTGTAGCGTGTGGATTGGTATAATTTAAAGTTCATTCAGTTTGCCAAAAATTAACCATTTAAATCACTAATAGAGAAAGCATATGGACATTGAAATTACATTATATTTACCTGAATTAATCTCCGTTAGCATCATTGCGATATTTATGGCAATTAGTCCTGGTGCTGATTTTATTATGGTAACAAGAAATAGTGTTTTTTATAGTCGCACTGCAGGTTTATATTCCGCTTTAGGCGTTAGTCTTGCCATATGGATACATGTAGCATACTCAATAGCTGGTTTAGCTGTTGTTATTTCAAACTCGATTGTCTTATTTTCCATTATTAAATATCTTGGCGCAGCTTATTTAATATATATTGGTTGGAAAACTTTTCGCTCTCATTCAAAACTCGAAATAACTGACAATACTAATCAAAGTAGTTTGTCAGCTTTTTCTTCTCTTAAAGTTGGTTTTATTACAAATGCACTTAATCCAAAAACAACGATTTTCTTTTTAAGTATATTTACTCAAGTCGTTAACCCCGAAACACCTATCATGTTACAGGTTCTTTATGGAGCGATTATATCTATTACTCATTTACTTTGGTTTGGATCAGTGGCTATTTTTTTAACTCAACCAGTGTTTCTAAAACGTTTTACTGACTACAAAGTTTACATTGAAAAAGTCGTTGGTGTCATGTTAATAGGCTTTGGATTAAAGATTGCAGTAACGAACAATAGCTAATAATTTAATTTCATATGGCATCAATAACAGACAGCCAACTTTGCACATATAATATAAGACGTTGCTCTAAATAAAGTATGTTTTTTATTCCGCGCCTATCGTGTTCGGTAAATTTATAACTAGACCCTAACCAATTTCGGTTAAAGCCTGCTTTAAATCTTGAATCAAATCTTGCACATCTTCTATTCCGCAAGAGTAACGTACAAGCCCTTCGGGAATTTCTGCGGCGGCTCGTTCTTCGGCAGTGCACTCCACATGGCTTGTCACAACCGGTGGACCAACAACAGTTTCTACACAGCCTAAATTGGCAGCCATGTGAGCATATTTTAATTTTGGTAAGAATGTTTTGATGGAATCTAATCCACCTTTTACGCTAAAACTCAATACGCCACCATATCCGCGCATTTGTGACTTCGCAATTTGATGGTGAGGATGGCTTTCTAGACCTGGGTAGTTTACTTGTTCAATAAGCGGATGCTGTTGCAACCACTGGGCAATGATCAAAGCGCTTTCATTTTGTCGTTCGATCCGTAAGCATAGGGTTTTCATACCGCGCAATAGACTATAAGCATCCATAGGTGCAAGAGAAGCACCATTTATTTCACGGTAGTGATAAAGTTTTTCAATAACGTCTTTTGCACCGCAAGCAACACCACCAAGCGCATCGGCGTGACCGCCTAAGAATTTAGATGCGCTGTGTAAAACCAGATTCGCTCCTAGTGATAAAGGATTTTGCTTGATTGGTGTAGCAAAAGTGTTATCCACAACAACCATTGCATTTACCGCTTTTCCGGCCTTTGCTAATCGTTTAATATCAACTATTTTAACTGTCGGATTAGTCGGTGTTTCTTAGTATAAGAGAGTGCATCCTTTTGCAACTTCTGCTTCAATTTCTTCATGGTTATGGGTTTCACAAAGGCATACCTCTATGCCCAGAGGTGGCAAGAATTCGGTGAATAATTTATTGGTTCCGCCATAACCTTCCTTAACCGATACGACTTTCTCACAACGAGGCAGAAAATGTCAAAATAGAAGAGCTTGAAGCGGGAGCCAATGTTTTATTGCACGCACTACTTGAGCTGGCAGAATCCACATCCTTAATATATTTCAGGTATCTGGCGTACACTTGTTTCAACCTCTAATTTTAATTCATTTTTGTGTTAATCAATTTTGATTATGATACAAATTCAACTAAAACCACCAAATTGATCCCTTGAATTCTCTAATAAATGATATGATTGGTTGTTTAGTTTAGAAAGAAATTTCTATTTTTTCGATGCATCAAAATCGAATGATTTTAATTTCAATAAAAACACCTACTGACTAGTCGATTTATTTACATAGGTTTTAATTGGATGATTTATACAATTATTTTATTCGCATTTGTTTTATTTGCTACTCAAATAACTCATGCTAAATTGAAAAAAGGATATGAAGCATCGGAAGGTAACTATCGTTATCATAAGTTGTTAATCTTCATTTCTTTTTTTCTACTTTTGACTTATTTAGTCATTATCGCATCGGTAATTAATTCAACAGTAAAGATTCCATCGATTGGTAATCTAAACATCTTTGCATTTCTATTAGTTATCCCTGCGTTCATTTATCAACTTTATTTTTTAGTTTATCGCTTTACAAAAAATCGTTTTCCAAAATCAAAATGGTTGCATCGATTCTTAATCATAATATTGGGTATGATTTTATCGATAGTCACCTCTAAATATTTAGATCAATACGCCATGCATCTCTTTTCGAAAAGTAGAGTCGATCTTATTGAAGCAATCACTGCGTCACTCCCATTCCCCTGTGACTTTTTAAATTCTTACGAAGATAAAAATAAAATTACGAATGTCTTTAATAAAGCGAAGGAGTTATATTTTAATAAGCAATTGTTTGTCATCACCTTCCATGGTGGTTCAATTGATATAGATGGTAGTACTATTTTTTATCGATCGGATATAAACTACTGGGATATTTTTCATAATGATAACTCCGACAAACGGCAACTCCTGCAAGATTTAACTCACGGCTTTTCGCGATGTGTATATCCAAATGGCTAATTTAGTGCGCCTGCTCCCAATTGTCCCCCATTCCGATATCAACAATTAGGGGAACGCTTAACTCAACAGCCTCACTCATCAACTTATCAATCCTGATTTTATATTCTTCTAACTTTTCTTCTTTCACTTCAAATACCAATTCATCGTGCACTTGCATGACCATGTAGCAATCAGGGTTTTCTTCTTTGATCCAATTATTAATTTCGATCATTGCGATCTTAATAATATCGGCGGCGCTCCCTTGCATGGGCGCATTAATTGCAGTTCGCTCAGCGGCTTGTCTTCTCATCCCATTTGATGCGTTAATTTCTGGTAAATATAGTCGACGACCAAATAAAGTTTCTACATAACCTAACTCTTTTGCTTTTTCCTTTGTAGATTCCATATAAGTGCCTACATCGGGGTATCGAGCAAAGTAAGTATCAATATAATGAGCAGCTTCTTCATTGGTAATTTTAAGTTGCTTAGCTAAACCAAAACGAGACATGCCATATATCAAACCAAAATTGACAGCCTTTGCATGACGGCGTTGTTCGCTAGTGACATTATCCAAATCACAACTAAAAACTTCTGCGGCTGTTGCGCTATGAACATCAACTCCTTCTGAAAATGCTTTTAATAGTCCTCTGTCTTGGGAAAGATGAGCCATAATTCTCAATTCAATTTGCGAGTAATCTGCTGCTAGAATCTTATAACCTTCTGGTGCGATAAAAGCCTCTCTAATACTTCGTCCTTCTTGAGTTTTAACCGGTATATTCTGTAAGTTTGGATCGCTAGAACTTAAACGTCCTGTCGCAGTCACGGCTTGATGGTATGAAGTGTGTACTCTTCCTGATCGAGGTTGCACCGCCAACGGTAATTTATCAGTATAGGTCGATTTTAATTTAGTTAAGCCCCTATATTCCATGATCACTTTTGGCAAAGGATAATCTAACGCTAATTGCACTAAGACTTCCTCAGCTGTCGAGGGTTGTTTTTTAGGTGTCTTCTTTAAAACCGGCAAACCCATTTTTTCAAATAGTATTTCTTGTAGTTGCTTAGGCGAACTTAAATTAAAGGGTTGATCTGCAAGTTCATGAGCTTTCTTTTCTAACTCTAAAATTCGTAAGCCAAAATCGTGACTTTTCCTTTGCAAAAATTTTGAATCAATTAAAACGCCTCGATGTTCAATACTAGACAAAACTTCAATCAATGGAATTTCTATGTCTTTAAATATTCCTTGAGGCCCTTCTTGCTTTTTTAACATCGGCCAAAGTTCTTGATGAAGCTGTAAGGTGACATCGGCATCTTCCGCAGCATAAATTCCTGCAATTTCTAAATCAATTTGATCAAAAGTTAACTGTTTTTTACCTTTACCGGCAATCGCTTCAAAACTTATACAGTCATGACCCAAATATTTTTTTGCTAATGTATTCATATCATGCCGATTACCGACACTATTAGATACGTAGGATTCCAACATAGTATCAAACTGAACACCTTGTAAATTAATTCCAACGCCTTTTAATATACTTTGATCATATTTAATATTCTGACCTATTTTACCGATGTCTGGATTTTCTAAAATGGGCTTGAGTTTCTCTAAAGCCCAGCCTTGATCAATTTGCTCTGGCGCTCCTGGGTAATTATGGATAAAAGGTAAATAAGCGGCTTGTCCTGGCTCGGTCGCAAATGAGATCCCGACTAAATCAGCCGCGATTATATTTAAACCCGTTGTTTCAGTATCTAATGCAAAAAGCTTACTTTCGGAAAGACGTTTGATCCATTTATCTAATTGTTCTTTGGTCAAGATTATTTCATATTGGCTGGTATCTATGCTTGATTCTATATTCGCAACTTCAGCTTCTTCTTGAGGAACGTCCGTATTTAAATTACCAGAACTTGGGCCCTGATTATTTGAAGACCGGCTACTTGAATACTGGTTAGCAGAAGGTAATGCGGGTAAACCTGCTTTAAGATTCTTTAACCAAGTTCTGAATTCAAACTCTTCATAATAGACTTCGAGCAATCCTTTATCAGGCTCTTGCATAAAAAGATCGTCAATGGTAAATGGTAATTCTACATCCAGTACAATAGTCGCTAATTTATAAGACAGTCTGGCTTCATCTTCATTGTCACGCATTTTATCGCCTAGCTTTTTTGCACCGCGAATGGGTAAATCGGCGATTTTATCGAGATTTTGATAAATCTCATTCATATTGCCAATGCCTTGTAATAGTCCTAATGCTGTCTTTTGACCCACTCCCGCAACACCGGGAATATTATCAACCTTATCTCCCATCAGTCCCAAAAAGTCGATAATCATTTCCGGTGGTATACCAAATTTTTCTATTACGCCTTCAATGTCTAAAAACTGATTGGTCATCGTATTAATTAAACTGACATGTTCGTTAACTAACTGAGCCATATCCTTGTCACCTGTAGAGATGATGACTTCTTGACCTTGTTTTGTGGCAATATCCGATATTGTTCCTATTACATCATCCGCTTCTACGCCCTGAATAGCGTATAAAGGAAATCCTAACGCTCGAATAATATTGTGCACCGGTGCAATTTGGGTTCTTAAGTCATCTGGCATTGGTGGACGGTTGGCTTTGTACTCTGGATAAATATCATTTCTAAAAGTCTTACCCTTTGCATCAAAAATTACCGCTATTCGTTGACTATCATATTGTTTACATAGGCTCTTCATCATATTGATGACGCCATAAATAGCTCCGGTTGGCTGTCCAGCGGAATTACTAAAGCCAGTTTGTGACATAGAATGGTATGCTCTAAAAAGATAGGAAGAGCCATCAACGAGAATCAAAGGTTGTTGTTTTTGCATGTTTTAGTCTTTTAATGAATTGAGTAAACAGCAGTTAAGATCTTTGCTTGACCTTTTATACCGCATCAGATTATATTCTACCTGATTATTTGCTGTTCCACCTAGCGCGTATCTACCTATTAGCGGATAATAATGGTTAAAATTTAGTCATTGAAACGGCTTGCAAACTTAAAGGGATTTATAACTAAAACGCCTAAGTCGTTAAAATTAAACTACTATTTTTTTATACCCAAAATCTGTGGATAAAATAGTGAATAGATTTTCTATTTTTTCTTGAAAATCTTATTTTAGACTTTATGTGTTTTTGTTTTTTAAAATTGTTATTCAATAGATTCAATAGGTTAGATTGTTTTTGCAGAGTAAAACGACATCATTGAATAACCTGTGAATAACTTTATCGGCATGTGTATAACCATGAAAGAAAAATCGAAAGATCACATCAATACCGCAAAATATAAGGTCTGCAAGTAATAATGAATGTTTTTGATAATTTATCTCGGTTTGTTGGTCATTCAGTCGCATGGCTTACTTTATTGATGATTGTATTTAGTCTCTTAAATATCCTGTCAAGTTGGCTGTTTAATTCTAGTTCCATCGCTATTCAAGAGTCAGTCACTTGGATGCACGGATTTAATTTTTTGTTAGCAATCGCTTACACACTTAATAAGAATGATCATGTAAGAGTTGATATTTTTTATGCCAAAATGAGCTTCAAAAATAAAGCGCTTGTTGATTTAATTGGTAGCCTATTTTTATTGACTCCCACCGCACTTTTTATTGCTTGGGCAAGTTGGCCAGCTTTTTATTTAAGCTGGCGTGTATCGGAAGTTTCGCCGGAACCTGGCGGTTTACCCATGTTATTTGTTCTAAAAGCGCTTCTTTTGTTAATGCCTCTTCTATTAATTATGGAAGCCATTAACCAAATCATAAAAAATATTCAACTAATCATAAAAGAAACACACAATGCTACAAGGGATCCAAACTAATGGAATGGTTAGCTCTCTTAATGTTTATTTGTGTTTGTTTAGTCTTGTTAACGGGTTATCCGGTTGCCTTTTCACTCGCAGGCACCGGAATTTTGTTTGCCATGATTGGTGTACAAATGGAATTAATTCACCCGGCTATTTTAAAGAATGCAGGTTCACGGTTATTTGGCATTATACAAAATCCGACTCTAATCGCAGTGCCTCTCTTTATTTT
Organism: Kangiella sp.; assembly: GCA_002733465.1. Taxonomy (GTDB): domain Bacteria; phylum Pseudomonadota; class Gammaproteobacteria; order Enterobacterales; family Kangiellaceae. The sequence goes on along the minus strand of NVVT01000006.1, from coordinate 95,114 downwards.
TATGGGTGGTATATTAGAAAAAGCAAAAATTGCAGATAATTTATTAAACGGAATCGCTCGTTTAATGGGCGAAAAACCATCAGGCTTGGGGGTTTCGGTTATTCTGGTTGGTGCTTTATTAGCCGCTAGCACTGGTATTGTGGGAGCAACGGTTGTTACCATGGGATTAATATCTTTACCGGTGATGCTAAAGAAAGGTTATTCACCTTCATTGGCGAGCGGAATTATTTGTGCATCTGGAACGCTGGGCCAAATAATTCCACCTTCGATTGTGTTGGTTTTATTAGGCGATGTCATCGCCAGCGCAAATCGTGATGTTGGTATGGGTAATGATCCTATATCGGTTGGCGATCTTTTTGCTGGCGCTCTAATTCCTGGCTTTATTTTAGTCGGTATGTACATACTCTATTTACTTTTTCTTTCAAAATTTTCACCTGCTCAGTTCGGTGCTAATCTACCAGTTGAAGACAGTCACCCTATAAACTCAAGAGAAGAAAAGTCAATAGTAGACAGTCAACAAGATAATAAGAACACCGCTGATAAAACCCATTTTTCATCTCAATCTAAGCTTCAAGCTTTAAAAGTTATCATTGCCCCTTTGGCTTTGATATTTTTAGTTTTAGGCTCAATCATGTCTGGTGTTGCGACTCCCACAGAAGCTGCGGCAGTGGGTGCCAGTGGCGCTTTGTTACTCGCCATTTTAAATAGACAACTGAACCTTAAAAATCTAACCAGTGTTATGCGTTCGACCACCAGAACGTCTAGTATGATTTTTATGATTTTAATTGGCGCATCTATTTTCTCTTTAGTCTTTAGAGCCTTTAATGGTGATGATGCAATTGAAAATATTCTAGCCAACCTACCCGGCGGTTTACCCACCGCTATGTTAGTCGTCATGCTAACCATGTTTGTTCTAGGTTTCATTTTAGACTTTATTGAAATTGTCTTTGTCGTAGTTCCGCTTACCGCACCTGCATTAATTGCTTTAGGAGCTGATCCTATTTGGCTTGGCGTTATGATAGCCGTTAATTTGCAAACATCTTTCCTAACTCCTCCTTTTGGGTTTGCGCTTTTTTATCTACGAGGCGTGGCTCCCAAAACGGTCAAAACTGAGAATATATATAAGGGTGTAATGCCATTTATAGGTATTCAGGTATTACTTTTGATTTTGTTGGCCATTTATCCTCAAATCACTACTTGGTTACCTTCTATTATTTATTCGTAAGTCATTGAATACTAACTAAGTTACTTTACTAACAATTTAAAAATATTGTGAAAATATCCTGTAAAACTCAAGAATCACTGCTATATTAAAAATAACACTACAAAAAGTGTTAGTAATCTAATTCATTTAGACTTTTTAAGTAACTGGGATTTATACATGGAAGGTGACATAACACATAAAATGCCAACATCTAATAATGGCTATTTTTATGCAATATTAATAGTTATCTTAATATCTGCAGGCTTAGGTTTTGCCGATTTAAAAATAATATCAGCTAGCTTAATAAGCTGTTTGATACCCATTTTGTTCCTTTATCATAAAAAAGAAACGACGCTAAAAAACCAATTATTAGAAATTACTGATAAAAACAGTGATGAAGATGAAGGATTTCACAAAGCTGATGACGCATTAACATCAGCACTTGAAGATATACTCCCTATATGGAAAAAACAAATTGAATCGTCTGTTGTGCAATCAACTGATGCTGTTAACGGATTAAGTAGCCAATTTATGGAGATTGTTAGTAACCTTAATTTGGCTATAGACGTCACTTCTGGAGAAGATGGTCGTTTTTCTTCCGAAAACGCTGTTCAAAACGCTTCCAATAAAATTAAAGACGATCTAGAAATACTTAAAACGACCCTTGTTGGTATGTCAGAATCTGAACAGTCTTCACTTGTTGACATTCGCGACCTCTCAGGATATATGGATGAGTTAACTAAAATGGCAAGCGTCGTTGAATCACTTGCAGAACAAACAAATTTATTAGCACTTAACGCGGCTATCGAAGCAGCAAGAGCAGGCGATCAAGGAAGAGGATTTGCTGTAGTGGCTGATGAAGTTAGAAATCTGGCAAATCAATCAAAAGGCACCGGTGAAAACATTCGCAATAAAGTGGCTGCGGTTGGCCTATCAGTCAAGAAAATATTAGATCAAGCTACTCATTCAGTTGAGTCTGAGGATGCTATGGCAACAAAAGCAACTGAGATCATTCATGAGGTCATGGTTCAACATAAAGTAACAACTTATACTTTAGCTGAGTCAGACAAACTGTTAGCCAACATGAGTAAAAAGGTTAGTGAAGAAATCTCAAAAGTGATTGTTGATTTACAATTTCAAGATAGGGTTAGCCAACAACTTAGACATATTGAAGAAAATATTATTCAAGCCCAACAAGCGATTCATGAAGGTAAAGAAATGGATGCAGCAGGTAGATTTGAAATATTTTCAAATCTACCTGCGCAATTACGAAAAAGTTATACCATGGAAGAAGAGCATTCTGTTCACAATGTTATATCTTCCAATGGACAGCAAGTAGCAAAAACAGCATCTAGTAATATTGAGTTATTTTAAACTGAAATTACTTCTATCTTTTTTAACTTAGGCTTTGGCTTATTTGTCGCCACTCAATCGCACTTTCTTTAAATGCCAAATAAGAAGCGTAGATTTTATTTGAAAGTTCATCATTTTCGCCTAACTCTTTAACAAGCTCTTCCGATATTTCCTGAAATTTATCTAAAACGTCTTTAGGCAATTTTTTCAAAATAACGCCATGCTTTTCTACTAACGTCTTTAGCGCTTTACTATTTTGTAAAGTGAATTCAGCAAGCATATCGTTATTGGCAACTAAACAAGCCGCTTTAACGATCTCTTGTAAATCTTGAGGCAAGCTTTCCATCGCCTCTTTATTGATAATAGCTTCTAACGTTGTTCCAGGCTCTTGCCAGCCAGGATAATAGTAAAACTTTGCGGCTTTATAAAACCCGAAAGCTAAATCATTAAATGGCCCGACAAATTCCGCAGCATCAATACGTCCCATTTCTAAAGCTGAGAAAATTTCACCGCCAGCAATTAATTCAGGCGTACCGCCCGCACGTTTTAAGACTTCTCCTCCTAATCCGGGGATACGCATTTTTAGACCTTGTATATCCTCTAAACTTTTAATTTCTTTGTTAAACCAACCTGCCATTTGGATATCAGTATTACCTCCTGGCATAGGAAAAACATTAAAAGGCGCATACAGCTCTTGCCATAATTCGAGTCCACCACCTTTTAAAAGCCAACTATTCATTTCCTGTGCGCTTAAACCAAAAGGTACAGAGCTAAAAAATGATGCCGATGGTAATTTGCCCTTCCAATAGTAAGATGCACCATGCCCCATTTGTACGCTTCCTGAAGAAACCGCATCAAACACTTGCAGTGCGGGTACTAATTCACCCGCGCCGTAAACTTTGACTTTAATACGCCCGTTACTTAACTTATTGATTTGTTCTGCTAAATATTCAGCACCTGTGCCTAAACCTTGAAAACCCGGAGGCCAAGTTGTTACCATTGTCCATTTGATGACTTCTTGTTTTTCCGTTGATGCTCCGGCTGTAGAGATTGAACAGTCTTTAGACTGACCACAAGCGGTCAACAAGGTTGCCGTTGCTCCGGCGGTTACAAAGTGACGTCTTTTCATTTTTATCTCCTATTCGATTTTCTATTTGATTTAGATGCTATTTTTATTTTAATTCTATCGCTAGATCTTTAGTAACAATAGTTTGACAAGATAATATAATTGTTGTCTTACCACTATTGTTGTTTTTCTGTTTTACCCAACATTGCCGGCATTCGCTTGCGCCACCACACTGTGATTTGGGTCGATAGTTGAGTCGTTTTAAAGTATCAAATAATATTTCGTATTTAGATACTTCAACATGTTCTATTTTTCCATTGCCTAACCTAATTTCAAGCGCTATTTTTTTCTTATACAAAATTTTATTTATAATTCGTAAGAAGTCATTTTTTGAAAAACTTTGATTTAAAAGCAAAAGACCTGACAAGCTAAAAAATACTAATACCAAAGCAAAAAAGATCACTAGCCCATTATTGAAATCACCACGTTCCCAATAATCCATAAAATGAACCATCATGAAAAAGTCGAAAATTTTCCATGTATCGGTTCTTGTGGCCAAAAACTGCCCAGTATCCTCTGATAAATAAATCCGAGAATAATACTCATCATCAAAGGTTAATCTCCAGTGTGGTAATGAAAATTGGTAGTTCTCATCTGTGTGATCTGTCATTTTATCAATCGCTAAAATCTCGCCTTTTCCAGCATAACGACTCATTGCCACTAGCTTAATTTGTTCCTTAGTTAATTTCTCAACGACTTCAAAAGATTGATTTAAAATAACACTTTGTTGATTAAAAAAAATCTTTGCGAAAGTTTTTCCCAATTGCGAGTATTGGGTGATTTTAGTTGCCTTGGGGTAGGATTCTAAAATCGTTTTATGATCAATAACCGAACTAATTACATCTTTAGGCGTATTCTTATAAATGAAATTTCCACCCGCTTCTCGCATATCCATAAATGTAAAAGTAACGCCACCTGCTATCCATAAAAACAATTGAATACTCACTAATACAGCAATCCAACGATGCGTTTTTCTTATAATCAGTAACCACTTTGACGGCGAGTCTTCTTTTGCCTTCATAGCTATGGTCATCCTTGTTGGATTATTTAATCTCAAATAAAGTAATAACCAACCGATAAACGTAAAAACCAAGCTCAAAACAGCAAATAGCCTAAAAATATTATTTTCAATATCTTCACGAGAACGATAATCCATAATATGAAGCATCCAAAGAAAATCAAAGGTTCTCCATAAATCCGTTCTTTTAGAGATTAGTCTTCCGGTCGAACTATCAAAGTAAAGCGTTGAATTGAATGAGTCATCAAATTGAGCCTGCCAAACCGTTCTTTTTCTACCACCTATCTCGCTCGGATAACGGTTTAATAACTCAAGTGATTTAAGTTCAGCATCACCCGCATAAAATTGCTTAACTTGAGTCTCTATTTCTAATTTAGAAATTTCACTTGGTTTTTTTCCAGATATCGCTTCAATTAAAATACTTTTTCGTCTAGCCCTTAGCTGATAATAAGCTGTGCCAGCAATATTTCTTAAACTAATATTAGTTAAAGCCTTATTTTTATCCTCATCATTAAATTCATCCAATATGGATTGTGGAATTGGGTTAATCGATTCTGATGAAATAATGCTAGGAGAAATATCTTTGACAAGATGATCGCCATGAATAATATCGATATCGACGATGGTCATATAGAGACCACTAATTCCCCATAACAGTATTTGTACGCCAACAATTAGCGCCAGCCATTTATGTATTTTTCTTAGTTTAAACATATGAGTTACGGTTATCGATACCAAAAATTAAAGTTTAGAAAGCATATTAGAGCAAAAGTGCGGTTATATGAAGTTCAACTTCATATAACCGCAAAAAACCGAGCTTTTTAATGTGACGATTATTTAATTGATTTCTTTCTCCAAATAAAATACACAACAGGTAAAACTAATAGAGTTAAAATCACAGCACTAACCATACCGCCAACCATCGGCGCGGCAATCCTGCTCATGACTTCAGAGCCTGTACCAGTGCCATACAAAATGGGCAATAGTCCTAAGATAATGGCTGCAGCAGTCATTATGACAGGGCGGACTCTCATGCCGGCTCCCTGCAATATCGCCTTTGATAAAACATCTACGGTTAATGCCGTTTGACTCGTTTTACAATCCTTTAAAACTTGCTGATAAGCCTGATTCAAATAAACCAACATTATCACGCCTATTTCTACCGCCACCCCTGCGAGTGCGATAAAGCCTACACCAACCGCTACTGAAAAGTTAAAACCTTGTAAATACATTAGCCAAATACTGCCAATCATGGCAAAAGGCAAAGTTCCCATAATGATGGCGACCTCTACAAAATTACGAAAATTAATAAAGAGTAGAATGATTATAATCATCAAGGTTAATGGAACAACATAAGTCAATTTTTCTTTGGCTCTGACCATATACTCATATTGACCGGACCAACCAATAGAATAACCAGCAGGTAAAATTAATTTTTCTTGAACCACCTGTTGTGCATTTTCAACATAACTTCCTATATCAACCGCTTTATCACCGTCCGTTTCTATGTCAATAAATGACCAACCATTTAATCGCGCATTTTCACTTTTGATCCCTGGAGGCCCATCTTCAATAAAAATATTAGCGACGTCTGCCAATGAAATGCGTTGTCCATTAGGTGTGATTATCGGCAATAAGGCTAATTGCTCTGGTGAATCACGATAGTCTTGCGGATAACGAATATTCACCGGGTAGCGCTCTAACCCTTCAACCGTATAAGTAACATTCATTCCGCCAATCGCGGTTGAAACTACTTGTTGAACGTCGGCAATATTAAGTCCATAACGCGCCGCTTTTTCACGTTGAATATCCACTTTAATATAACGACCTCCTGCAACCCTTTCAGAATATACCGAAGCGGTTCCCGGCACGTCTTTTAAAATTATTTCCAATTGCAAACCGATATCCTGAATAACTGATAAATCAGGTCCCGAAATCTTGATACCTACTGGTGTTTTTATGCCTGTTGCTAACATATCAATTCTTGTTTTTATTGGCATGACCCATGCGTTAGTGACGCCTGGTAATTTCACTAAAGCATCTAATTCTTTTCTGATTTTTTCAGAAGTCATTCCCTCTCGCCACTCTGATTCTGGTTTCAGCTGAATAAAACTTTCAATCATGGTTAACGGCGCAGGATCTGTTGCCGTTTCTGCACGCCCCATTTTTCCAAAAACAGTTTTAACTTCAGGTAAACTTTTAATTAGTTTATCGGTTTGTTGTAATAGCTCTCTTGCCTTACCAATCGAAATTCCCGGATAAGTTGTTGGCATATACATAATATCGCCTTCATCTAAAGGAGGAATAAATTCACTGCCAATTTTATCGAGTGGCCATAAACCAATTAACAATAATCCAAAAGCTCCCAGTAAAGTCATTTTAGGATATTGAAGCACCGTTTTTAAAGCCGGCAAATAGACTGCAATTAAAATTCGATTGATCGGGTTTTTATGCTCGGCTAATACTCTACCGCGAATAAAGTAGCCCATTAAAACTGGTACTAAAGTAATCGCTAAAGCCGCCGATGCTGCCATCGCATAAGTTTTAGTAAAAGCTAAAGGTGAAAACATGCGCCCTTCTTGCGCTTCCAATGTAAACACCGGTACAAAACTAACGGTAATAATTAACAGACTAAAAAATAATGCCGGGCCAACTTCTGAGGCCGATTCAGCGACTATCTGCCATCTGTTCTTATCGGTTAAAGGCGTTCTCTCCATATGCTTATGCATATTTTCAATCATCACAATTGCACCATCAATCATTGCACCAATSGCAATHGCAATWCCGCCTAAYGACATAATRTTVGCRTTAAGCCCTTGCCAATGCATGATAATRAACGCSGTYAAAATACCAACVGGTAAACTAATAATKGCGACTAATGAHGAGCGAATATGAAACAAAAAGATCATACAAACTAACGCGACAACGCCAAACTCTTCTAGCAACTTAAACCACAAATTTTTAACCGCTCTTTTAATTAACGCACTGCGATCATAAACCGGAATAATCTCTACTCCTTCTGGCAATCCTTTCTTAAGTTGCTCTAGTTTTTTCTTAACACCCTTAATCACGTTTTGTGCATTCTCACCAAAACGCATCACCACAATACCGCCAACCACTTCACCCTCGCCATTCAGCTCGGCAATTCCACGGCGCATTTGTGGACCAGTGCCAATTTCAGCGACATCTTTCAATAGTAGTGGCGTACCATTTTGATTGACCCCTAAAGGTATATTGCCCAAATCGGTTTCATTTTTAATATAGCCCGTCACTCTTACCATATATTCTGCTTCAGCCATTTCAATCACTGATGCACCAATCTCTTGATTGCCTCGTTTAATCGCATTTTGAATGTGTGATAAAGGCATATTAAAGGCGCGTAACCTATCTGGGTCAACACGGATCTGATATTGTTTAACCATTCCGCCAAGCGTCGATACTTCTGATACGCCTGATACGGTCTGTAGTTCATATTTTAAGAAAAAATCTTGAACACTTCGCAATTGACTAATGTCATTTTTACCCGTTTTATCAACTAGTGCATACAAATAAACCCAACCCACGCCAGTAGCGTCGGGGCCTAATTGAGGTCTAGCATTGGCTGGGAGAGATGGTGCCACTTGACTTAAATATTCTAAAACACGACTGCGCGCCCAATAAAGATCGGTATTGTCATCAAAAATAACATACACATAAGAATCACCAAAAAATGAATAACCTCGCACTGTGACCGCACCTGGTACCGATAACATGGCGGTGGTTAATGGATAAGTCACTTGATCTTCTACCACTTGAGGCGCTTGCCCCGGATAAGTCGTTTTGATAATGACTTGCACATCAGATAAATCAGGCAGAGCATCTACCGGCGTATTTTTTAGTGAATAAAGTCCAATACCCACTAGCATCACTGTGGCTAATAAAACAAAAAAACGATTGCCAATAGACCAACGAATAATCGATATAATCATAGTTGCTCTCCTATTGCTGGCTTGAAGTTGAATTATGCGCGGAAGCTTGTGGATAAATTTCAGTGATCACAAATTCATCATTAGATAAATGAAAAGTAAACTGAATGCTCATGCCATTTTCTAAGCCTTTCATATTAAGATCTTCGCTGACGATATAATCTAATGTCGCAGCTTCTCTTCCCCATGCTTTTACTGGACCCCGACTGATATTTAACATTCTATGTCCAATCATAACGTTATTGATCACGCCTTCAGCTTCCGCTGAGTTTATCGTTTCATCCATGAACATTGTTGATTCAGCATTGGCATCTAATGGATGATGCATACGCTTAAAATCCGATGACTTACTGGATTCAGAATCCAATAAAAAATGAGCCGATGAAACCACCATTTCGCCTTCATCTAACCCCGCTAAAATTTCAACGGAAGATTCATCAAAACGTCCTACTTTCACTTCTATCGATTTAAAGCGACCCTCACCTAATGCTAATACCACTCGATCTAAACTACCGGTTCTTATCAAAGCTTCTTTTGGGATCAATAGAGAGGGTGGCTTTTTCTTAGGATGAATAATCACTTGAGCAAACATATTTGGTTTCAATTGCTTATTCTTATTATCAAATCGCAATCTAACTTTCACCGTTCGTGTTTTAGGGTCAAGTGTTGGATACACATAATCCACTTTACCTTGCCAATCAACACCCGGCAAATAATCTAAAGACATACTCACCGCCAGACCTTTTTCAACTTGTGACGATTGTCGCTCAAAAATTTCTGCTTCTACCCAGACTTGATCTAACTTTCCGATCGACATAATAGTCGTCCCGGGTTTCACAAAAAAACCTTCTCTAATATTAAGGTTATCAATAACTCCACTTTGTGGTGCGTAAAAAGTAATGGTTTGTTTGATTTTTCTTGTTTTTTTCACCGACTGAATCGCGCGACTGGGAAGTTGCAATGCTCTTAGTCTTTCTTCTGCAGCTTTAATTAAACGATTATTCTTTCGCTCTAACGCTAAAATTAATTCCTCTTGAGCGTTCACTAAAGCCGGTGAATAAATTTCATACAAAGGTTGGTTTTTTATGACCGGATTACCGGCGGCTTTCACATAAAGTTTTTCGATCCAACCCTCTACTCGAGGATGAATATGGACTAACTGATCTTCATCATACTTAACGTAACCAACGGTTTTAATTTGAGAATGTAATGATGCTAGTTTCACCATAACCGTTCGTACACCTAAGTTATTGACCACTTCAGGCGATATTTTTATCGTGCCAGCTCCTGCATTTGACCCAGAACTTAAACCAGAACCACCATTCGCATAAACAGCCACTAAATCCATTCCCATAGGTGATTGTCCTGGCTTATCTCTACGATAATTAGAATCCATAGGCGCAACCCAATAGAGCGGTTTCTCTACTGCCATTTCTTCTTTTGCGTTAGACCGTTGATTTGTCTGTGGCAAAAGAAAATAAGCCACGCTTGTCACTGCAATACCAATAACCAGTCCTAATGCGATACTGTTCATGTTTTTATTCATTGTTATTCTCCAATTTATGCGTGACTCTTATTTTAGAATCAGTCATTTTAGAATCAGCCATTTTTGGACTAGCTATAATTTGCTCATATTCAGTCATAAAAAAATAGTTAAGCTGAACAATTGTTTTTTGTCTTTCAACATTAATACCTAATAAATCAATCGCCGTATTAAGTACTGCAATACGCGAACGAATCACTTCAGAAAAATCACCATCATCATTGGTATAAGCAGTTAATGATGCTTCTGCTTGGTCATGCATTTGTGGTAATAATCTTGTTTGATACAGCGTTTGTCGCTCAGTTAACCGAACCAATTGTACTCGGGCGGTTTCAAATGACGCGATTAATTTTCTGACAGTCATCCATTTTTTAGTTTTAACTGCAGCTGATTTTGAGATAGCTGACTGCACTTTTTTATCTTGCTTGTTACCGGTAAACAGTGGAATATCAAATGATACGCCAATACTAAATAAATCTGCACGTTCTCTACCTAAAACATCATCAGCTCGATAACCATAACTGGCATTAAATCCCCATTCTGGTTTGTAACTTTGTTGTGCTAATTTCACTCCGCTATCGCTTGCTTTTATGCGCTGATCCACAGCAAGTACCATAGGATGGGTAACAAAATACTGATACAAAAACTCTGGTCGTAGTGACTTTTCTGATAGATATAAATCTTCTTTAAGCATTTTGATAACAGGTAACGCTTCATCAACCATGAAAGACGGTTTACCAGCATGGTGTTTATAATCTGTCATAGGATCTGTTATTGATGAGTATCCAATTCCGTTTGAATAACGATTTACAAAACTTCCATTTAGCCACTCGGACAATTCTTGTAAGTTAGTCTCCTTTTGTTGTTTTAGCATGGTCAAACGATCATCTAATCGAGTTAACTCAAGTTGCGCTCGTATAATATCTTGTTGGCGTGTTTTACCAATAGCGGAGGCATAACTTGCCTGCGCAATATCGGCTAGTTGTTCAAATAGCGCTCTGTCCTTTTCAATTAATGCAATACTCTGTTGCGCTTTGTATGTCTCTAACCATAACTGCCCAGCCATCACCGTCATTTGCGCTTTTCTATTTTCTCTTTGAAATGGATATTCACTGGCTAACAATTTGATTTGCTGTTTTTTGATATTTAGGGAATCCCCTCTCGGCATTGTTTGCGAAATACCCACTTTAAATTGAGTCATCATCTCTTGGTCAAAATCAAAAGTTTCAGCCGCAATATTGGCTATACCCAAAGAAATTTTTGGATCAGGCAAAGTTCCAGTGGCGACACTCATAGATTCCAAAGAATCTTGCTGATGTTTATTGACCGTCAACCAAGGATCGTATTGAATGGCTGATTGAACCGCTTGCTTAAGAGTTAGTAAATTGGGCTGGGCGTGTAAACCAGTTAATACTGAATTTCCTACTAATAGTAAAAATAATAAGACAACATTAACCATCGGTTTTTTAAATGGGCTTAATTTATAAAATAAATTTATCATTGGTTAACCTAATGAATAAAAATCAACTAATACTCATTGACGTTATTAAAACAATTCAATGAACATTTTGATCAAATAATGGTGTTAAAAATTAAATAGAACGGTGATCCAAAAGCTGACATACGTCAAAACGGATCTATCTTGTATTAACCAAGTATGGGAGGACGATATAAAGAAGAGGTTTGTTGGCGGAGAGCCAATGTTAATTCGAAATAAACTACTTTGTAAGAAAAGAAGTTAGCTTGTAATTGAGTTTCACTAGGAAGTGCAAGTGAAAGACCGCTACTCATGTTGCAGTTGTTATTATCAGAGCAACTATCCTCTGAACAACAATCTTCCATGCTTGAAGAACTCATAGCTGACATATCATGGCTTTTCATATCATGAGCAGTCATATCATGGTTCATACTACTTTTTTCTGACTGAGACTCCTTCATCATTTCAGCTGGCACATTCGTTTTTTCAGGCATAGTACAAGACACATCCACAGATGCCATCGCCTGACCTATAAAGATCAACAATATTATCGATACAAGAATGTTATTTTTGCCTTTTGACACGTTTGTAAAAATCCAAATGAAAGTATTCACTCTACATGTATATAAGATACACGGAATAGTAAAAAGTTTCAATTTTAGATCTTTCTTTTGCCTAATCATTTGTGGTTGTGTTCAACAATGTATAGCGCTATTTCGATAAATAATTTTGCATGCTTTACTCAATATATTCACTTGTAAACGAAATAGTTGTCCTATAGCGCTAAAATATGACGCTAGCTCTTTATTTTAGCGATATACCTAATATTTCATGTTAAAATCCTGCCAGTTTACTAAGCTAAACCCTAATACTCGATTCATTCAAGAGGATATAAAAATGAAACAACCTGTTCGTGTAACAGTCACCGGAGCCGCTGGGCAAATTTGTTATTCACTACTTTACCGTATCGCATCCGGCGAGATGCTGGGTACTGATCAACCTGTCATTTTGCAACTATTAGAAATAACACCCGCATTAGGCGTTCTAGAAGCGGTAAAAATGGAGCTTAATGATTGTGCATTTCCACTTTTACAAGATGTTATCTGCACCGATGACCCAAAAGTTGCCTTCACTGGTTCTGATTATGGGCTAATGGTAGGTGCTAAGCCACGTGGTCCAGGAATGGAGCGTGCCGATTTATTAAAAGACAATGGAAAGATATTTAGCACGCTGGGTAAAGTAATCAATGAAGTCGCTAACCCAGATATGAAGATTGTTGTTGTAGGTAATCCTGCAAACACTAACGCTTATATCTTGATGAAAAATGCGCCAAATCTCAATCCTCAAAACATCACCGCTTTAATGCGTCTTGATCATAATCGTGCAATTTATCAGCTAGCGGAAAAAGCGGATAAATCGATGAATACAGTGACAAAGATGACTATTTGGGGCAACCACTCTACCACTCAAGTCCCAGATATCGCACACACTATGATTGGTGAAGATACCGCTCCAAGTCTTGTTGATGCAACATGGGCAAACGAAGAGTTCATCCCTAAAGTAGCCAAACGTGGTGCTGAAGTGATTGCAGCTAGAGGCTCATCATCTGCAGCATCTGCAGCAAATGGCGTTATAGATCATATGAAGTCATGGGTACTTGGAACGAAAGACGGCGACTGGGTTTCTATGGCGGTATACTCTGATGGTTCTTACGGTATTGAAGAAGGATTAATTTATTCTTATCCTGTTACTTGTAAAGACGGCGAGTGGACTATTGTTACAGGGCTTGAAAACAGTGATTTTATTACTGAAAAAATGAAAGCTTCAGAAGCTGAATTACAAGAAGAAGCAAAGACCTGTTCTGACTTGTTTTAGAGTTTGTAGGTTGCAAGAAAGGGGCTAATATAGCCCCTTTTTTTGCTTTGATTATCCTAGAAACATCAGGCTAATCTAAATTTATAAAGTGTTCTCTATAATAACTCAGCTCTTCTATTGATTCTTTTACATCATCAAGTGCTAAATGTTTGTTCTGTTTATTAAAACCTTTTAATATTTCAGGCTTCCAGCGAGAAGCAAGTTCCTTCAAACTACTCACGTCGATATTTCGATAATGGAAATAATCTTCAAGTTTTGGCATGTATCTCACTAAAAACCGACGATCTTGGCCGATACTATTTCCGCACATCGGTGATTGCCCAAGTTCAACCCATTTCTCTAAAAATTCGATAGTTTCTTGTTCTGCTTTTGAATCACTTATTTCTGATGCTAAAACCCGAGCCGTCAACCCAGAGTCGCCATGATGTTGCGTACACCAATCATCCATAGAATCCATTAATTCTTTAGACTGATGAATAACCAATGCAGGACCTTCTGCTAAAATATTAAGATCTTTATCAGTGACAATAGTCGCAATTTCAATGATTCGTTCTTGATTAGGATCAAGCCCTGTCATTTCTAGATCTATCCAAATTAGATTTGTTTTTTTATCCACGAAAATCATACCCTTTTTTAACAATCGGTTTTACAAGAAAGTACGCAAAACATCTTAATGGTTAGTTTAGCAGGAAATAGAGGCTTTGCTATAGCCATGATACAATCAACCTGTGATTAACGCCTACTATTGGATAACCCTTTGGCAAAAAGAGATAAGTTAACTAAAAATCAAATACGACAGGTTGCTAAAAACCGTGGAAAGGTCAAGCAACTGAGCAAAACAGCTACTCTAGGAGAATTAAAAAACGGTCTGATTATTGGCCGATTTGGTAATCAAGCAGACGTTCTAGATATAGATAGTCAAACAACCTACCGATGTTTTCTGAGACAACATTTAGGCGCTCCTGTTTCAGGCGACCGAGTCTCTTTTAGATTACAAATTATTCAAGATCAGGACTCAGAAGAATCCGCAGAAACCATTCATACTTCAAAAACAAAAGGTGTTATTGAGACAATTGAAGAGCGTGAGACCCTATTAGAAAGACCTTCTCGACACAAAGGTTTAAAGCCCATAGTGGCCAATGTTAATATGATATTTGTTGTTGTTGCACCACTACCTGATTTTTCTAGTGTATTATTAGATCGATATTTAATTGCGACAAAGAATGCCAATATTGAAACAGTAATAGTCATTAACAAATGCGATCTCGAAGATGAAATTCGCGAGCAACAGATTGAAGAAATACTAAAAACCTATTCAAAAATCGGCTACCCAATAATCAAGATAAGCGCTGTTGCCAATTTAGGAAAAAATGAATTACTAAAACATGCAAAAGGCAAATCTAGTATTTTAGTTGGACAATCCGGCGTAGGGAAATCATCCATTATTAACTGGCTGTTTCCTAATGAAGACTTGGCGGTACAATCTATTTCTACCAATTCTCGTTTGGGACAGCATACAACAACAGCTTCTAGGATTTATCAATTTGAAGATAATAATAAAAGTTACTTAGTCGATTCTCCTGGCATTAGAGAATATGGACTCTGGCATTTGAATGTTGAACAAATTGCTTTAGGATATGTTGAATTTAGAGTTTATATTGGAACGTGTAAATTTAGAGACTGCCAACATAAAAATGAACCAGGTTGTGAAATTATTCATGCCGTAAAAGAAAAACTTATTGCGCAAGAAAGGTGGGATAATTATATAAAAATAATTAACAATAATGAGGAACCCTAAAGATCTATTCTGCGATTATTTACAGGGTCTATTTGCTCGCTTCAATCAAGTAGGAATCAACATCTGAAAAAGGCATAGGACGAGAGAAATAATAACCTTGTCCAAACTCATAATTAAAATCCTTTAACCTTTGTAACTGCTCTTTACTTTCAATGCCCTCAGCTACAATTTTCATTTTTAAATTATTAGCCATTGATGCAATTGATTCAACGATAGCGAGGTTTTTTTCTCCTTTATCCATTATATCAACAAAGGATTTGTCCAATTTAATCACATCAAATGGGAATTGATGTAAATAACTTAAAGAGGAAAATCCCGTACCAAAATCATCAAGATAAATATCTAACCCCATAGATTTCAATTCCCTAACAAAATTAGTAGCTGCTTTGTAGTCTTCAATTAAAATGCTTTCTGTTATTTCAATATTAAGTAATGACGGTTTGATATTAGTTGTTGTCAGTAACTGACGAACAAAATCATCAAAAGTCCGCGATAAAATTTGAATCGTAGAAACATTAATATTAATAAACAACTCTTTTGTTATGTCATTTTTTGAAAACTCAACGAGAGCATTAACTGCACTTTCAGCAACAAACTCGCCTAACTCAACAATAAGTCCAGTCTCTTCAGCTACTGGAATAAATTTGTCCGGTGATATAAATCCCTTCGTTTCATGTTTCCATCTTAATAACGCCTCAAAGCCAACAACCGTATTGGTCACAATATTTAGAACCGGTTGATAAACTAAATATAACTCTTTCTGAGCAATCGCTTCTCTTAAATCATTCTCCATTGTCATTCGGCTAGTGACTATTTCTTTAATGTCAGAATCAAATAAACAAAAACAATTTTTACCTTGATGTTTGGCTTGATACATTGCCGCATCTGCGTCTGCAAGTACTTCGTCAGCATCGGCATTTTGAGTGTTTGCCAATCTAATACCAATACTCGCGCTGGTTATTAAGGAGTGTTTTTCTACAATCACGGGTTCTTTGAGTGCCTTTAATATTCGAGAAGCCAAATTAATAGCTGCTTTTGCAGAGCTAATGTTTACCATGAGAATACAAAATTCATCTCCACCCAGTCTAACCACAAAGTCATCTTTTCTAAGACATGCTGTTAGCTTTTCTGATACCTTTTGTAAAAACACATCGCCTACATGGTGCCCTAAACTATCATTAATCAATTTGAATCGATCTAAATCTAAAAATAGTAGAGCAAAATCATTTTCGCTATCATCGCTTCTTGATTTTTTATTTCGGCTATTCGAACTCAATAACTTATTGACTTGCTTAGATAAAAACAGTCGGTTTGGCAATCCCGTCAACGCATCATGCAGAGAATCATAAGCTAATTTATTTTCAATTATTTTACGTTTAACAATCGTTTCTTCTAACTCAGAAGTTCTTTCTTTAACTCTATTTTCTAAGTGTTTATGTGCTGCGAGCAACGAGTCGGAATCTTTTTTTCTTAAGATAGAAATTGCGATTTGATTTGCAATAGTCGTTAACGTCTCTTCATGCTTGTCATCGTAAATAATATCCGCTTCATAGCTTTGAACTGCAAGCACGCCAAAGGTTCTGCTTCTTTCCTTTAAAGGTACACCTAAAAATGAATTGCAGTTAGTACCTGTCATTGCCTCATTATCTTTTGGTGTTCTATTAAATAGATAGGTTTTTCCTATAAATAGAATTTTTTCTGTAAGCCCATCACTAGACTTTAATGATTTCACAGTTCTTGAAATGGGGTTTTCGTCATTTTCATCAATAAAATAAGGGAAACTAATCGATTTTTTATCATCTGCTAAAATAGCGATGTAGAAATTTTTAGCGTACATCAACTTGGAAACTATGGCATGAACTTGGGTGAAAAAATCTGCTTGACTGGTTGATGTACTCACTAATTCGGTTATTTCAAAAAGTGCTTTCTGTATTTGTTCTCCGCGTCGCCTTTCGTTTATTTCTTGCGACATCGCTATATTTATTTCTTGTAGAGAGTGTGTTCTTTCCAAAACCTTTTCTTCTAAATCTTTATTGACTAGTAATAGTTGTTCTTCGGCCGCCTTACTTTTCAAAAGCATCGCGACTTGTCGAGCTACAAACTCTAACAATTCAACTTCTTTGCCTCCAAAAACAACATCCTCTTTGTAGCTCTGAATAACCATAGCGCCAAGCAATTCATCTTGGTATAGCATTGGTACACCAAGCCAATCAACAGAATCAGAACCAGTATCACCTGCAACACCTGAATTGATTATTTCATTAACTTCTTGTTGATCTAGGTGTTGCGTCTTTTTTGTCTTTAGAACATAGCCCGTTAGAGTGTTTTTTAAGTCTGCAGGGGTAAACACATCGAAATTTTCAACGCTTAAACTAAGATCAACCTCATCAACGAAATAGACAAATTTTATTGAGTCGGTTTTTTGATCATAGCGAGCAATAAAAAAATTCTCTGCATAAATTAAATCTCTAAGTACNDTATGAACTTTCTCATAATACTCHTCCATACTTTTACTAGTAATTCCGCATTCAGTAATTTCATAAAGTGCAGAAGCAATATTATCAGAATATTGGTTAGAATTACGCTTAACAGAAGTCATTTCAACTGCACTCCTAGAGCTTCATTCTGGATATGATTTGCGACACTATTTTTTAACACGATTATTGCTATTCTTCTATTTATGGGCGCTTGCGGATTATCTCTATCAAAAAGAACTGAAGATGAAAAGCCTTCAACTCTTGCTATTTTATTCTCGTTAATACCTGATTGATTAAGAGCCCTTCTTGCGGAATTTGCACGATCAGCTGAAAGCTCCCAATTACCATAATTATTTTCTAATCTCTCATAAATTCTACCTTCTCGGGAAAATCGAGTAGCATCGGTGTGCCCTGTTATACTTAATTTGTTTGGAACATTTTTTAACACTAAAGCCAACCCTTTTAATATTTTTAGAGAATGTGTTTTTAATTCGGCACTACCGCTATCAAACATAGGACGTTTATCTTTGTCAACAATTTGTATTCTTAAACCACTTTCAGTGATATCTATTAATACCTGATCTCTATACTCATCAAATACGATATTGTTTTCGACTAATGCTTCTAAATTATCTTTCAGTTGTTCAAGTTCTAATAATTCTTGCTTCTCAGCTAACAACAAAGCCTCTTCTAAATTTATTTTATCAGCTTGCTCATTTGACAAATCTTTTTCAGTTTCCGAAGCCGATACTGAAGCCTTTTCTGAAACAATTTGTTTTTGTGGTTGTTGTAATTCAATCACAGCACTATCCGCACCACCTTCACCTATTATACTAGTAGTTGCGCCATTTAAATTTGCGATACCCGACGGATCTTGAAAATAACCCGATATTGCCTGTTTTTCTTCATCCGATGTACTACCCATCAACCAAAGCAGTAAAAAGAATGCCATCATCGCAGTTGCAAAATCAGCAAATGCGACTTTCCAACTGCCACCATGAAACGCATGACCAGATTTTTTAATTCTTTTGATAATAATAGGTCTAACAATCTCTAGGTCGTCTTTTTTTTGTTCCATTACGAACGACCTTTAACCATTTCTTCTAACTCATAAAAAGTTGGTCTTACATCTGATGTTAATGTTTTTCTACCAAACTCAACCGCTATCTGCGGAGGCATTCCGTTGATATTTGCCAGTAAACAAACTTTCATACTTTCATAAAATTTATACTCTTGATCAGCCTTCGCTTCTAATGAATTTGCCATAGGAGCGACAAAACCATAAGCAATTAATATCCCTAAAAAAGTACCTACTAATGCTGCAGCAACATGCAACCCCAATTCTTCAGGTGGACCTCCTAAAGCCCCCATTGTAATAACAATACCTAAAACGGCCGCTACTATTCCAAAGCCAGGCAACGCATCAGCTACTTTAGTCAAAGCTGTCGAAGGACCCATTTGTTCATGGTGGTGAGTTTCAAGTTCGATATCCATTAGATTTTCGATTTCATAGGCATTCATATCGCCAATAACCATTAAACGAAGATAATCACATATAAACTCAATCACATGACTGTCTTTAGAAACCTGTGGAAATCGTCTAAAAAGAACACTATTTCTAGGATCATCGATATGCTCTTCTACCGCTATAAGCCCTTTACGACGCATTAGATTAAATAACTGGTAAAAAAGCGACAACATTTCAATATAATATGTTTTGGTGAATTTTTGCCCTGTTAACAGCTGAGGTAGTTGCTGAAACGTTCTTTTTGTCACCGATGATGGGTTAGCAATAATAAAAGCACCGGCAGACGCGCCACCAATAATCAACAACTCAAAAGGTTGCCAAAGCGCTATTAATTCACCATGAGAAAGCACAAAACCACCGAGTACGGCGGATACAACAATGATTACACCAATAATCAAATTCATTTAACGCAATCTTCCCAAAATAATTTGTCACTAACTCTTATAAATATAGTCAATTTTTAGCGATTTCACACAGATAAAGCTTAAATTTAGTGCTCTAAATCACGATTCTTAGAATAAATAATATTTGATTACCTTAGATGATGCTTTTGGTATAGTAAGCCATCAAAATTATCAATTATTGAGATAGGTTATCAACCTCTATGTCCAGTGGATTATTATCTAAACTTTTTGTCTTATTTGCCTTCTTTTGTTTTCTTTTAATTATTCAATCCGAGGATAAAATTGCAACTAATACATCAATAACAATTGAGCCGAAAATTGTTTCGTTGCAAAATAAAGAGGATTTTAATCAATACAAATCTTTTTATTTACTGTATAACAAAATTATTGACGCAAAAGACGTCAAGAATAGTCTCGAACTAATTGAACAAGCGTTAATAATCGCCGATAGTCAGGGCTTCCCCGATAAGTCGATACTCAGATTGTTGCATATCCTAGCCGCTGAAATTCACCAAAGTCGTTGGCATTTTACCTATGCAATTAAGTCCTTAAACAAAGCCCAAAGTCTAGTTTTTGATTCTCAAATATCTAAAGATATAAAACGCTTACAAAGCCATCTATCTCAAATAGATCAAGAACGAGGGTTAAAAACTCAATATATCGCTACAAAAAATACAGGTCCCGCAAAACACCTCAGCGGAAAAATTCTAGTAGCCTATGTATTTGTCGATGATGGACTATCTACCCGATGGAGTAATAAAACAAAACTCAAAAGTCTACAAGTTTTACAGAGTACTCAATCTTGGCAAATTGAAAAAGCAAAACAATATAATGTTTCGGGGATAGAGTTCATTAATAGAACCTATGTTGCGAGAAAAAACCCTTTATTGAGACAGTTAAAATCAAACAAAATCAATTCACCACGCTCTAGTGTCGAAACGGTTAGTTTTAAGAGTAGTAATAAAGCAATCAACCAGTTTGTTATTTCAACTATGAATAGTTTAGGTGCAAAGGATGTTAACGAATTTCTTTTGACAGAAATGCAAAAGAATCAAGTGACACAAGCTGTATTAATATTACACACCAATCAAGACCAACGTTCTTTTGCAAGACGTTGTGGTTACACGCATCAAAGACAAATACAAGTTAACGGAGTAATTGAAACAGAGTTCTTTTCAAATTGCACGGATGAATACGTCATGCTAATGGAAAAAGTAAAACGTAACCGTTGGGATAAACTCCATTACGCACAAGCTCATGAAGTAATGCATGTTTTCGGTGCTGCCGATCTTTATAATATAAAAAATGCGAATGATTATGCTGTTACTGACATTATGAATTATCAAAGCAAACAATTGCAAAATAGCGATATTACACCGATAACAGCTTACGCAATTGGCTGGCAAGAAGCGAAACCAAATGCGCCATTTACTATTTTAGAACGTTAATTTTTTAAAGGAAAATTAAAATGAACTCAATTGAACAATCAATTACATTTTTAGGCATTAACTTAGTTTACGCGCTAATTACACTTTTAGTCAGTGTGTTTGCTTTAATTATTATCGACAAGTATGTTTTTACAAAAATTGATTTTATTGAAGAAATTAAAAAAGGAAATATTGCTGCTAGCATATTTCAAAGTACTATTTTGATCTTTATTGGATTAGTAGTTGCTGTTTCTATGAGCTAAAATTTTGAAACTTGAAGTTTGAATTTATCGATGAGGATTTTCTTCTTGGTAATTAATGAAACGGCCTCGACCATCCGCTTTTGCTTGATATAAAGCGATATCTGCTTGCTTGATTAATCTTTGTAAATTATCACCTTGCTCTGGAAAGTGACTAGCGCCTATACTGCATCCAATATTTAGTTCATCCCCATTTTCACTAATAAATGGCCGTGCCACTGAGTCTACAATTCGATTCATAACAAGTGAAAAATCAGGTATTGAAGCGACATTAGTTAACATGATTAAGAACTCATCACCGCCAATTCTTGCTAAAATATCGGATGATCGCAGACAGTCAGATAATCTTTCAGCAACGTCTATTAACAACTTATCTCCGGCATCATGACCAAAGGTATCATTTACTAATTTAAACTTATCTAGGTCTAAAAAAAGCACCATTGATATTTGTTTTTCTCGTGTTGCCATAAAAAGATAATTTCTTGCTAGCTCATAAAACAATACTCTATTGGCTAAACCTGTTAGTGGATCATGTGTTGCTTTTTCTCGTAAACTAATTTCGGAAGCTTTCAATTTTTTATTAAGAGATAGTATATAAATACCTACCACAATAATTGAAACCATAATAATTAGAACCGCAATCATGTATTTCCAATATTTTTCAATTACATCCATGAACGAGTAATTTCCAATATCTTTATAATAGCCAAGTTTCAACTGGCTTAATGCGTGATCAATTTCTCTATAGTTTTTAGGAACTGTCCAACCGATAATCTTTGCTTGTGTTGCCGCTACGGAGTTTGATTGCATTGTTAAAAGAGCTGCAGATACTTGTTCAGCTATTGTGGAGGACATATGAGATAAACTCGCCAAAGGCCACTCAGGATAAAGACGGCTAGATATTAAAAAAGGAAAATTAATTTCATTAAGATTAGTCACTTTGATGATTTTTATTGAGTTAAGATCTATCAATTTTTCTTCTGCCATTCGCTCTAACGTATCGGTCCTTACAATACCAATATCAAATGTTTTATTCATGATTGCTTGTACAACCGCATCATGACTACCTAAAAAAGAAAGAGAATGAAAAGAGTCTACATCAATATTCTGATCATTCATTTCTCTCAGAGCTGCAATCCAACCACCAAAGGAATGTTCGCTTACTGCGGCTATATCAGCATCAATTAAAGATTGAAAGTGATTAATAGAATTGCTGTCAGATCTAGCAAATATGACTGAACCGAAATCAGTATATCCTTTGCCTAAAATTTTTCGTTTTAACGTGGCAATCGCGAACAATTTATACTTGAAACTTAAATTAACGAACATTCCTGGATTAGCCAGTAAAAAATCAATTTTTTCTTTATCAACCATCGTATCAACAGAGTCAAAACTAAGGGGAACAATTACGAAATTATGCGAATCAATTCGTTCGCCTAAATAACTAGCCAAGCCAGACCAACGAGCGATGGTTATCGGTACGCTTCTTTTAGATAGAACGCCAATTTTGATTAGTGGTTTATCTGAAGATACTTTTGGGATGTTTGCAATATTACTTGAGTTTTCGTCGTTAAAAGACAAAACAATATTGGGAACTGAAAAAATAATCAGATACATTAATATTTTGAAAGAAATGGAGAAATACATATATTGATACTTGTTATTAGAAATCTTTTTTTAGTCAATACAGTTAAATATAGCAGTATTTTGTACTATTTGAGCACAATTTGTCCATTTCCTTGTTAAATTCGCTTTTTACATCAAAAAAATACGCCTACTCTAGGAGTAAGCGTAAATAAATATACTTCGAATCATCCTAATGATGGTTATATCCTCCTGAAAGTTTTCGATATGTACTTTTATAGGCCTTGTATGCTCTATGATACTGTCCCATCGCGTAATAGCGTTGACCTTTTGCAAATGAATGACGAGCATCATGAGAAACCGGCACATCTATATCATCATATGTTTCCATAATGCTTTCTACTAAGGATTCAACCGCTTCCAAATTACCGCCAGAACTTTCAGGCAAATGAAACTGAATATTGTTGATACCATCGGTACTTAAAATTCTATGGATTTGAGCAACTAAGTCTGCAGCACTATCACGTTGACCTATTCTAAATTCTGCTGCATTTGCACAGGCATTTGCTATTTGAGCACCTATTACAAAGGGAATTTTATAGAAGGAGCCAGTAATACCCTTCATCGTTTCCAGAGGCTTAACCGTTGTTATTTTGTAGTAGTAGAGGTCTTCACCAGTGGCCGTTGCGGGATCGATTCCAATAATACTTAACTCACTAAAACGAACCACTGAAATCGCATTTTTTACTTCATCTGGTATATTTAAATCATAAACACCAGAGTTATTAAGGATTAAAGTCGATATTTCATCTAATCGATTGGGCAAATCTTTACAATTGGCCTCATTTTGAAACTCTGTAATAATCGCGTTTGCTACTAAATTTGGGTCGATACCGTTGATTATAGTGAAAACATCATCATATAAATCTTCGAAAAAGCCAGGCATATCATTAAACCCATTTTCAATATCACTACTAATATCTGTAATATCATCACCAACATCGGTTAGCCAATCATCTAAACCGTCAAAAGGATCATCAACAATTCCACCTCCGCCATCATCGTCGCAACCAGCAATTTCCCACCACTCGCACGCGGAGGCCGTTTCTATGGGTGTATAAATTAATACGAAAGACAGTAATATTATTTTTAAATTTTCTTTTATCATAATTTGGTGCTCCTTTTATAATTCTGACTTCGGATTAATTCCGAATAAAACGCTAAATCAATTTCAAACTAGTTTTTGTAGGCTGAACAATATTAAAGGCGGTTAGCTTTGTTCGGTTAATACTTTAGTAGGAGTGTAATAAATAAAGTTAAGGTATAATTTAAACCTGAATAGAATCTCTTAAACATATAGCCAACGGACGCTATCTATGAGAATAATCATAATCGATGACCATCTTTTATTTTTGCAGGGAATAACCACTCTGTTAGAGCAACGATTGTCTGGCGTAAAAATTGAATCCTTTCAACATATTGAAGATGCCTTTTCCTTAGTCAAAAACGATCCTCAATTCGATTTAATTTTATCTGATATTTATATGCCTAAACTAAATGGTTTGAGCATTACGGAATTACTCAGTTTAGAGGAGATTTTTGTTCCTGTTTTGCTAGTTTCCGCAACTGAAGACTTTCAATTAATCAAAAAATATTTGGATCTAAATGCGGCGGGTTTTGTGCATAAAAGTAGTGAACCAGATGAATTAATTAAAGCGATTGAAAATGTCATAGAACATGGTACTTATTTATCTCAATCAGTCGCAAACAATATCAATCGCCTCCCGATTATTAATCTTAGTAAACGCCAGTCTGAAGTGCTCGAACAATTAGCAAAGGGCTTAACCAATAAACAAATAGGTAACTCATTAGGCATAGCGGAAGTAACGATAAAATCCCATATAAGTGCTCTTTTTGATTGTTTTGATGCGAATAATAGACTTGATTGCATTCGTAAAGCGGAAAAATTAAATATGGTTAAAAATAACAGTGAAAGCTTATAAATCTAAATATCACAAATTATTAAGAAGAGAACAAATACGCGGTATTCTAGAGCAATCACCAACTAACATTCTCGCCAATGTCGTAGTTGCAGCTTTGGCATTTTGGGGGTTTCACTCCTCAGAATCCAACAATTCAACTTACCAAAATATTTGGTTCGCTTTTATCTTGTTTATATCACTTTTTCAAGCGATAGAAGTGATTAGAATAAAAAGAAAAACGCTCGATAGTAAAAAAGGTACCGAATTACTTTACGGTAGTGTTTTTATAGCGCTCATTATAGGAATTAGTTGGGCCATTTTTTTAAATCTGTTTATATCTTATGACGACCAAACCATTTATCTATTAGCCGCGTTAGTTTGCGGAATGTTAGCTGGCGCACTAGTTTCAACCTCCATTTACTTCTCGCTTTACCTACTATTCTCTCTGCCGTTTATTTTAACTTTCGTCTATTTGCTTTTAGGTTTGGAAACTCGTAATTACCTCATTCTTGCATTACTAATGATAGTATTCTATTTAATGTGTTTAAATATGGCTTACATACTAAACAAACGAGTTTTGGAGTCCTTTTACCTTCGTTTTGAAAATGTCGATGTTCTTAAAGAATTAAAAGCGCAAAAAAAGATTGCTGAAAATGCCAACATCGCAAAATCCAAATTTTTGGCCGCAACCAGTCATGATCTGAGACAGCCCTTACACGCTTTAGGTTTTTTTATTGATGCGTTAAAATCATCACCAAAAAAATCGCGTGAATYATTTGAAAAAATAGATGCTTCTATTGCCAGTTTAAAAGATCTATTTGATGCCTTGTTAGATATTTCCAAGCTCGATTCAGGAGTGATTTCTGTTGCTTATCAACATTTTAAAAGCAAAAAGTTAGTCAGTAACCTAGAGAATGAATACTTACTTAGCGCAAGAAACAAAGGATTAATATTAATAATTGAAAACGATATGTCGGTACTTTATAGCGATCACGACTTACTCAAACGTCTAATCGGAAACCTAATAAGTAACGCCATTAGATACACCGATACCGGTGAAGTGAAAATCATTTTAAGACAACTTAACGAAAAGCAAATAAGCATTACCGTTTCAGATACTGGCATTGGTATTAATAGCGAAGAACTGGAACATATATTTGATGAGTTTTATCAAATAAAGAATCCAGAAAGAGATAGAAATAATGGTCTCGGGTTAGGCTTAGCGATCGTAAAAAAATTAGCCACGCTTCTTGATATTCCAATAAACGTAAATTCTAAAATAAGCGAAGGAACACAGTTCGAACTACTTATTCCAATCGGCGTTGAAAGTAAAATAGTCGCAGAAGAAAAAGTTGTTTCTTATCAAAATAGAGAACTGGAAGGAAAAAATATTTTGGTGATCGACGATGAAATTGAAGTTCTTAACGCAATGAAATTGTCATTAACAAGCTGGGGGTGTAATGTATTAATCTGTGAATCTAAAGCGTCAGCAATAGAAAAAATAACGGCTCTAAATTTTGATATTGACCTGATTATTTCTGACCTACGATTAAGAAATAATGAAACGGGGATTGACGCAATCAATTCGGTTTTTAAAGCAATTAAAAAAGAAGTCCCAGCTCTTTTAGTCACTGGTGATACGTCACCAAACTGTATCGCTAATGCCTCAAAAAGTGGTTTTAAGCTTTTACATAAACCTCTTAAACCAGCTCAATTAAGATTGCAAATTATTAATTTGTTAAAATAAAGGATCCTACTCATACGGCAAATAGTTACGGGCATAATTAATAATTAACTCAGAAGCCTTCTTAAAAACACCTTTTCCTAAAACCCAAGAATGCCAATAGAGTTTATTGCTCAAAGATTTGCCGGGTAATAAGTTTACAAGTTCTTTCTTTTTCAATTCATTTTCAATTTGTAGCTCTGGAATTAGAGTATAGGCAAGTCCTTTTTTTGCTAATTCAACAAATGCTTCAGATGAACGAACGGTATGACAAGGATAGCTTCCTGGCGGTAAGCCGAAATTATCATGAATAAATTTAAGATGCATATTGTCTAATTGATCATAAGCAACGCCTGGTGCATGTTTTAAACTTTCTTGATTGACTCCGTTTGAAAAATAGCGTGCCTGAAATCCTTTGGACGCGACCAGTACATATTTTAAATCGCCTAAATAGTCACATCGATAACCCGGCAATGGATTTTCCATAGTACTAATCGCACCATAAGCTTCGCCTGATTTAAGTTTGTCGGTGGTTCTTGATTCATCGCAAACGATAATATCTAACTCAATTGGATTAAATTTTATCAATGGTGCAAGCGCCTCAATAAACCAAATAGCCAAACTGTCTGCATTGACAGATATAGACAGCTTAATCGGTTGCAACGGTGACTCCGGCAATATTTTAGGCACTAATTCTCTTTCAAGCTGATCCACTTGTTTAAAATGTCCAACTAACTGAGAACCAATTGGCGTAAGCGTTATTGGACGTCCACGGATCAAAACAGGATGACCTACAAACTCTTCAAGTTGTTTAACTCGCTGAGAAACTGCCGATTGAGAAATACTAAGTTTACCTGCAGCACCCTCAAAACTCTGGCATTGAATAACCGAGTTGAGGGCTCTTAGTAATTTATAGTCTATCTGATTCATAATTTGTCTTTTTTAGTGGGTCTTTCATTTTCGCCATACATTATAAGTATTTCTAATGTGAGGTTAGAAACTTTAATTTTACTTAACAATCTCATTGACCGATACTCACGGCTATCAGGAATGAGGTACGCATCACATATTTAATGTTATTAATGATTTTTATAGGAGAATCACAATGAATTTTTTACCTTTAGCTCAAGGATTTTTCTTAGGTGGAAGCATGATTATCCCAATTGGAGCTCAAAATGCTTTTATTATTAACCAAGGAATTAAGCGCCAATTTCATCTGCTAGCCGCAACTCTATGCATTTTAGGGGATGTATTGCTAATCAGTTTGGGTGTTTTTGGTGGCGGTGAAATAATTGCTAGTAATGAAACCCTGAGCTTTCTATTAACCTTGTTTGGCATTTTATTTTTAACTGGTTATGGGATGTTATCATTTCGATCGGCATTTACACCTGCCCTACCATCAAAAATAGATAGTTCCGCCTGTACTAAAACAGATAAAATAGACAAAACCGATAGAACGCTTCTAAAAGTAGTCATCACTTGTTTTGCCGTCACTTTACTGAATCCACATGCTTATATTGATACCGTGGTTATTCTTGGCGGTGTTGGAGGTCAGTTTTTAGGGAATGGTAAAATCCTTTTTACACTAGGTTGTATTATTGCTTCAACTTGTTGGTTTTATGGACTTAGTATTTCGGCATCTAAGATGTCACATATTTTGTCTAAACCCAAGGTCAAAAAAGGGATTGATATCAGCGTTGGCATTGTTATGTTACTGATTGCTATTGCGCTAACTCAGCAACTTTAGGCAATAAATTGAAAGGTTAGGTTCTAGACTAAACCCCTAAAACCTATCCTCTCACTCGATGTTTCGCACTCATAAAATCTTTGTGTGAGACATGAATGAGCGCATTAACTTTACGAATATAATGCTCTTCATGGGCATCGAGTTTTCCATCTGCAAAAGCGACTCGCCAGAGCTCTTCTATCATTTTGATTTTCTTCTGCCTGTCAAAATGCTGATTGATAATTGAAGTAAACTGGTAATAATCAATCGATTGATCTAACTCTTGATTGGCTAACGACATTAGATCGTCCTTTTCGAGATCAGAAAGATCAAATTTATTATCTAGTGATGTCTTTAATGCTTTTTTCTCTGCATCATTGATATGACCATCAATTCTCATCATTTCAACAAGCAAAACGGAAACAGCCAAATGAATAGCATGTTGTTTATCCGCCTCGGACTGTTCAGGATTTTCAGATAATTTCTCAAAAAATATTTTTATTGCTTTTAACATTTGTCCCAATCCTAAGTTAGAAATACTTGCGTAGTGCCAGTAGAATGATATATTAAAGCATATTCCATTATCTTTACAGCCTCAAATTGTAAGAGAAACCATCTAATGAAAGCTATTTCGTCTATAACTAAAAAATTAAAAATATTATCCCTTTTCGTTTTTCTAATTTTTACGCAATATTCAAATGCTGAAAAACTAGAAAAAGTAACCTTTTTATCAAATAATCATTCAATGGTTTTGTGGCATAAACAACCTTCAACTAAAGATAAAAACTTCGAGCAGATCTTATTACTGCATGGCAGAACATGGAGTTCACTTCCAGACTTTGATTTACAAGTTAACGGCGAAAAACTCTCACTAATGGATAACTTGGTTGAGCTTGGGTTTAGTGTTTGGGCACTTGATGCTAGAGGTTACGGTGAAACGAAAAGAGATGCTAGTGGGTGGAACAATCCGAATAAAGCAGCGCTTGATGTTAAAAACACGTTGGAATGGATTAATCGAAAAACATCTAAAAAAACAACGCTATTTGGCTGGTCATATGGATCGATGGTTTCGCAATTAGTGGTGCAAAAATACCCTGATATAGCTAAATCTGTCATTCTTTATGGATACCCAATCGATCCTGAACAAGTCATCACCAAACAAACTCCGGCCTCCACTCCAAAAAGAGAAATAAATACAAAAAAGAATGCAGCCAGTGATTTTATTATTCCAGGATCGATTTCCCAGCAAACTATAGACACCTATGTAATAGAATCGTTAAAAGCAGATCCTATTCGAGCAGATTGGAACCAACTTGATGAATGGAATCAGCTGGATGCCTCAAAAATAACAACGCCTCTGCTACTACTTCAAGGCGAACATGATCCTTTAGCAAAATCTGAATCACATGCTAGGTTTTTTGTTCGCCTACCTAACGCTAACAAACAGTGGGTAGTGTTAGCGGGAGGCGATCACGCGGCACTTTTGGAAACGCCAAAATTTAGGCTTGCACATTCAATAAGAGACTTTGTTAATTGGTTAAAACTTGATTAAGAATGCTCTAGTCTAGAGAATGATTCTTTTTCTAACTTTAGGCTTTTTAAAAGTATAAATACCGGGTAATTTACATTTTACAACTCACATTTTTCTTTTAGTCGCGAGCGGATCAATTTAGATATCGATTTCATTTCTTTATCATCATCCAAAAAACGTGGGGGAAGCTCTTTAATTAAATAAAGATATTCACCCTGCTGATATTCATTCAATTCGATTGATTTAATTTCTAACGAGTTAGACGATACAGGACTAATAACCTTTATAGCAATTGATGGTCTTTCTGTTTCAATAACTGCAACGGTTCCTAAATGATTATCGCTATGGAATGCTCCGTTCAGGTGAATGACTTGGTGATTGGGGTATTTATCCAACGCAGATAAAATTGACTCTGCCATGGTTGTATCCCTTAACAGTTGTGCTGAATACGTCTTTATTTGTCTCTTACTTGCTTCCTTTTTGGACTGCCCATGGCTAGTACCTGAACTTTCTAAAAAAGAAAAGAATTTTTCTTGATATTTTTTATTGGTTAAGTCTATTTTTCTGGCAGACCATGACTTTTTTTCTTCTGGTATAGAGGCTAAGAAATCGCTCCCTCGGCGCCCCATACAACGAACAAACATAGCAGGCGCGTTGGCCGCGATGACAGGGATATGATTCTCTTTTGCAAATTCCATAATCGGCCGATAAGAACCTTTATAGTTATCCCAAGCATTAGCATCTTCAATCAAAGTTTCTTCCCCATATTTACCCGCTAAATATCCATCTAATGTCGGCTGTGCATCGCGAGAAAATTGCTCCATCGAAATAACAAGGCTTGGGTTTTGTTGGTAAAGCATTTGAATTAAATCAAGTTGCAATTTATGTGATGCTTGGTGTGAATGAAATTCACCAATAAAAATAACATCAGTTGTTTGTAAATCTTTTACGATATCTATTTTTGAAATATCTTTCTTTTTTGCGGAATCAACAATTTGATATTCGTATAGGGATATATATTCTGAATGTATTTTGTTTGCACAAGAAGCAATAAATTGAAAAATGAATAATATGGCAAATAATTTAGCTATAGTCGATTTAATAGTAGACAATTTAAGCGATCCTAATTTAAAAAAAATGATTTAGTATTGAGTGTTCTAGATTAACCATTCAACTGCTGAACAACCCATTGCTGTAGTTGAGCTAATCCCATAGCACCTGACATACGCCCTTTCTCTTCGCCATTTAAGAAAAGCGCTAAGGTAGGAATTGAACGAATGTTAAAATCAATACCAGCTTGTTGATTTGCTTCGGTATTAACTTTGAGAATTCTGAGTTGGTTGCCGGTTGTTTTGGCAAATTCTGAATATGTTGGCGCAAAATTAACGCAGGGACCACACCAAGGTGCCCAAAAATCGACTAAAACAGGTAATGCAGAATGCTCAATATGCTTAATTAAGCGTTCTGAGGTGACCTCGATCGGCTCTCCAGTAAAGAGATTTTGATGACAAATCCCACATTTTGGTGTTTGATCGAGTTTTTCAATTGAGAATTGATTAACTGTTCCACATTGGCAAACGAGCTTCATTTTATTGGACATCATTTAATTCAAATTAATGAGAATAAATTGAATTATCCTAAAATCCACACCAAACCGCAAAGCTTTTAGATAAAACCTAGCCTGCTATATACCCATCCTTTCTTATTAATCTTTTCCTTCTACTTTATCTTGCTCCGAAGTCCAGCTAGAAACCTTTTTCTTAGCGAATTTATAGACTTGATTCCAAAACTCATGGAATGTAGCTCCAATGATGATACCAATCATTAACTCGATCATTATATTCTCCTATTAACCTTTAGTGATTCTTTCGTTTGAGTACATTATTAGATAAAGCAATTAACAAGCCAATCAAACAATTTGTTAGTAACTCTTTGATAGTATTATGTAATCAGCTTTCCACCGACTCCCTAAACGCTTAGTTTAAGTAAAGAGACTAATTTGTATTAGCCAAACTCACTATTTAGTTGTTTGAAGCACTAGCCATAATTGTACAAAAAAAACCACTTTATTGTTAAAACTCATTTAAATACCTTGTTAAAAGGTGTAAAATTTACGGCTCTTTCTGGTACAGACCTCTCTAAATAAGTTGTTGATATTGATTTGCTACTATCACTGAAAAAACTTAGTAATGATTGCATCAAACACTGACATTTTATGAAAATTGGTCACTATAACCTTGATAATAATTTATTTCTAGCGCCGATGGCTGGTGTAACAGATTTACCGTTTAGACGATTGTGTAAACGACTTGGAGCTGGGGTAGTTGTTAGCGAAATGGTAACGTCTGATCCGAGTTTATGGTTATCTCGAAAGACGCAATTACGATTAGCTCAAGATACTAGTTCTTTACATGTCGCTAACACGCTAAATGGTTTAACCGTTAAAAGTGAACCAGGATTGAGAGTCGTGCAAATTGCTGGTGGTGATGCTGAAACATTAGCAAAAGCGGCTCGATTTAATGCTAATAACGGTGCCCAAGTAATCGATATAAATATGGGTTGCCCTGCAAAAAAAGTTTGYAARAAAGCMGCCGGTTCTGCACTTTTAAAGGACCCAAAATTAGTAGAGCAAATTTTAAATGCGGTAGTAGCGGCAGTTGATATACCCGTCACATTAAAAATTAGAACAGGCTGGGACAAAGAAAATAAAAATGCATTGCAAATAGCTCATATGGCTGAAGATGCAGGTATCCAGTCATTAGCTATTCACGGCAGAACCCGTGAATGTAAATATAAAGGTCTAGCAGAGCACGATACAGTTGCTTTGGTAAAACAATCAATTGGCATCCCTGTGATTGCAAACGGAGATATTGATACACCACTTGAAGCTAAAAGACTTTTAGATTACACCAAAGTCGATGGTTTAATGATTGGTAGAGCGGCGCAAGGAAGACCTTGGATATTTAGAGAAATTGACTACTTTTTAAAAAACAATCAATTTTTACCACCAATTGAAAGGAAAGAGATTAAAAGTATATTACTAGAGCATGTTGAAGGTTTACACTTGTTTTATGGTGAGCTTCAAGGGCTTAGAATTGCTCGAAAACATGTTGGCTGGTATCTAGCTAACGATAGTGCCAAAAGTATAGAAGAACATAATATAGACAACTTTAAAAAACGATTTAATCACATCAATACGGCGGAAGAACAGCTCCGGTCATTGAATGACTATTTCGAATACTAACTTTGAATGTGAATTTTAAAAAGATTAAAAATAATAGGATAAAGTAAAAAATGAATCTTGAAAGTACTAGTCTCAATTCTAACAACTCTTCAAATTCCGAAGGACTGGCATCTAATACAATGCCGTCAAATACACTGCGGTCAAATATACTTCAGCCAAACACATTGCAAACGGAATCATCAGCTAATTCTAACACAGGATCTGATAATAACTCTGCTCAAGCGTTTACATTGCGAGAGAGTGTTGAAATTGCAATGAAAAATTATTTTTCTCAATTGGAAGAGCAACAACCGGTAGATTTATATAATTTAGTACTAGCTGAAGTAGAAGCCCCATTAATGGAGTCAGTGATGAAATTTACTCGAGGTAATCAGACCAAAGCGTCTGAAGTTTTGGGGCTCAACCGAGGTACTTTACGGAAAAAATTAAAGGCTTATGGTCTTAACTAAATCCTATTAGCGATTACAGAAAGAACATTTTAAAAGCGGGCTAATGCCCGTTTTTGTTTTCACTATTTTATGAAACAAAGCAAACGAGTTAACCATGACTAATATACGATCCATTCAAAGAGCACTAATTAGTGTTTCTGACAAAACAGGTATTTTAGAATTTGCAAAAGCACTAGAAAGCCAAGATATTGAAATTTTATCAACTGGCGGTACGGCAAAATTACTAATGGAAAACAACGTCAAAGTGACCGAGGTATCTAGTTATACCGGCTTTCCAGAAATGATGGACGGAAGAATAAAAACACTTCATCCTAAAATTCATGGTGGTATTTTAGCGCGGAGAGGGATTGACGAAGCAGTAATGGAAAAACATGGTATTCAAGGTATCGATCTATTAGTAGTCAATCTTTACCCCTTCGAAGCGACTATCGCAAACCCCGATTGCTTGCTTGAAGATGCCATTGAGAATATCGATATCGGTGGCCCAACCATGTTAAGAGCGGCTGCTAAAAATCATAAAGATGTGACAGTCATTGTCGAACCAGAAGACTACGTTGAGATTCTTGAACAATTAAGCGCTCAACAAGGAACAGACTATCAAACAAGGTACCGTTTAGCATGGAAGACTTTTGCACACACAGCAAAATATGATTCTGCTATTTCTAATTATTTAGGCAAACGTTTAGAGAACATAGAAGAACCTTGCGAATTTCCAGAAAACTATTCAGTTCAGTACAACAAAGTGCAAACCATGCGGTACGGTGAGAATCCACATCAATCAGCCGCTTTTTATGTAAGTTCGGAACAATCAGAAGCCTCAATTTCAACCGCCAGCCAAATTCARGGAAAAGAATTATCYTTTAATAAYATGGCMGATACSGATGCMGCATTAGAATGTGTCAAACAATTTAAASASCCCGCTTGTGTTATYGTAAAACATGCWAAYCCTTGYGGKGTWGCSGTWGCYARMARWATYAGTGAAGCKTAYGATCTWGCMTTYAARACMGATCCRACATCAGCATTTGGAGGWATCATTGCCTTTAATCAAACGCTTGATCACGAAACGGCAAAAATGATTATTGATAGACAGTTTGTTGAAGTTATCATAGCACCCAGCATTTCGGAAAGAGCTAAAGTTGTTATTTCAGAAAAGAAAAACCTTCGATTATTAGAATGTGGTGAATGGTCAGAATCTGTACCCTGCTGGGATTACAAAAAAGTCACAGGCGGATTACTCATTCAAGAAAAAGACTTAGGTGTGGTTACTAAATCGGATCTTAAAGTTGTTTCAAAGATTCAGCCGACTCAAGATCAAATTGATGATTTGTTATTCTGCTGGAAAGTAGCTAAGAGCGTTAAGTCAAATGCCATTGTTTATGCAAAAAACAAACGAACCATTGGTGTTGGTGCGGGTCAAATGAGCCGTGTGTATAGCGCAAAGGTCGCAGGAATTAAAGCCGTTGATGAAGGTCTAGAAGTGGAAGGGTGTGTAATGGCTTCTGATGCATTTTTTCCGTTTAGAGATGGCATTGATGCTGCAGCAAAAGCAGGCATAAAAGCTATCATTCAGCCAGGCGGATCAATGCGAGATCAAGAAGTGATTGATGCGGCGGATGAACATGGAATAGCGATGGTATTTACTGGCATGCGACATTTTAAACATTAAGAATTACTAGAAACAAATTTACTGGAAAGAGTTTAATTAATATGAATATTTTAATTGTTGGCGGTGGAGGTAGAGAACATGCGTTAGCGTGGAAATCTGCTCAGTCAAAGGAAGTGGCGTGCGTTTATGTTGCTCCAGGAAATGCTGGAACAGCAAAAGAAGAAAAGATAAAAAATGTTAATATTAATGCAGAAGATATTGATGGGTTACTAAAATTTGCACAAGAAAATGACATCTCTTTAACCATTGTTGGTCCTGAAGTCCCTTTATGTTTAGGTATTGTCGATCGCTTTACTGACGCAGGGCAAAAATGTTTTGGTCCAAGTAAAAATGCAGCTCAACTAGAAGGTTCGAAGGCTTTTACAAAAGACTTTTTAGCAAGAAATAATATTCCGACAGCTGCTTACGGAAATTTTACCAATATTGACGAGGCGAAAGACTATGTTGAAAAAGTAGGCACGCCTATTGTTATTAAAGCCGACGGTTTAGCTGCCGGAAAAGGCGTCATTATAGCGGAAGATAAAGAACAAGCATTTGCAGCAATCAATGATATGCTTGAAGGTAATCGATTTGGTGATGCCGGTCACCGAGTGGTGATAGAAGAATTTTTAGTCGGTGAAGAAGCTAGTTTTATTGTTATGGTTGATGGCAAGAATATTTTACCTTTGGCAACCTCGCAGGATCATAAAGCTCGTGATAATGGCGATAAAGGTCCTAATACCGGGGGAATGGGAGCTTACTCTCCAGCGGCCGTAGTAACAAAAGAAATGCATGATGCCATTATGCAACAAGTTATCATCCCAACCGTTGAAGGTATGGCAAAAGAAGGTAATGAATACACTGGTTTTTTATATGCTGGAATTATGATTTCACCAGAAGGTATTCCTAAAGTGTTGGAATACAATTGTCGATTTGGTGATCCCGAAACACAACCTATTATGTTTCGTTTGAAATCCGATATAAATCAACTTTGTTTAGCTGCTATTGATAAAAAGTTGGATGCAGAAACGGTTGAGTGGGATGAACGTTTTGCTGTTGGAGTTGTTTTAGCCGCTGGCGGATATCCAGATAGTTATAAGAAAGATAAAATTATTTCAGGTTTGGAAAGTACAAGTTTAAAATCCGATCACAATTCAAAAATATTTCACGCGGGAACTAAAGAGCTTGATGGCAATGTTGTCACTTCAGGTGGTAGAGTTTTATGTGTAGTTGCTCTCGGCGACTCAGTGACAGAAGCTCAATCTAACGCCTATAAACGCGTTGAAGGAATCCACTGGGATAACATGTATTTTAGAGATGATATTGCCCACAGAGCTATCTCTAGAGAAGTATAGAAGCATGTTGACGAAGT
Source organism: Kangiella sp. (assembly GCA_002733465.1). Taxonomy (GTDB): domain Bacteria; phylum Pseudomonadota; class Gammaproteobacteria; order Enterobacterales; family Kangiellaceae. The sequence continues at coordinate 58,403 of NVVT01000006.1, read as the reverse complement.
TGAAATAGTTATTTTCGTGCAATTATTAGAGAAATAATATGATTTTAAATATCTATCAGAAATTAGTTGGAATTCCTCTAAAACTTCTCGTTAATAGTAAACTCTTACCTGAAGATCCTATTAAAGATTTAGAGATCGATCTAGAGCAGCCTATTTATTACGTATTACAAAGAAATTCCACTAGTAGTTTTTTAATGTTGCGAGAAAAAGCTAGAGCATTAGGATTACCCGAACCAAAAATAATTCCAAAAAAGTCGAATAAGATAGAGAACGGTAGCGTCTTTTTTCTTCAATCAAAAATGATCTTAGGTCTTGGTGGCAGCCCCATTCAGAGATATCAAAAAAGTCTTTTTCAACTGCTAGAACAACAACGTTCAGATATAGAAACAAAACATCAACTTTTACCGTTATCCATTTATTGGGGTAGAAACCCYGGTAAGGAAAATTCATTTTTTAGAGTGATCTTTACCGATACGGAGAGTGCCAGTTTTATCCGAAAGTTTTTTCTATTTATTTTTCAAGGTAGAAATACTTTTATTCGTTTAACAAAACCCGTCGATTTACGCCGCGTAGCGCTTTCTGAAACAAAACACGAAGTGCAAGTTAGAAAACTTACACGAACGCTTAGAGTCCATTTTCATCGTCTAAGACAGGTCGCGATGGGTCCTTTAGTCAGCAATAGAGGCCAAATGGTCACCAATTTAATCGTCAGCGATACTGTTCGAGAAGCCATTAATCGAGAGATGAAAAAGAAAAAGCTAACTAAATCCAAAGCAACAAAATTGGCTAAAAAATACGCCTTGGAAATATCTTCTGCATACTCGTACAAAGCGGTTCGATTTATGGAGTCAATGCTGACCCACCTTTGGAACAAAATTTACAACGGTGTTGTTGTCCAAAATGCTGAGCTTGTAAGAGAAATTTCATCGACCCATCAAGTTGTTTACGTACCAAGTCATCGAAGCCATATCGATTATTTACTTTTATCTTATACACTCTATCATGAAGGGTTAGTCCCTCCTCATATCGCAGCGGGTATTAATTTAAATTTCTGGCCAGCTGGTCCTCTGCTAAGAAGAGGTGGTGCTTTCTTTTTGAGAAGAAGTTTTGGTGGAAATAAACTTTATACAGCGGTCTTTAATGAATATATTTATCAACTAATGAATCGAGGTACGCCGTTAGAGTTTTTCCCAGAAGGTGGTAGAAGCCGAACGGGACGGTTATTACAACCTAAAACCGGACTTTTAGCGATGACCGTGCAAGCATTATTAAGGGGCACACGAAAGCCTGTTGCTATTATTCCGGTCTATATTGGTTACGAGAGAATGTTTGAAGGAAATAGTTACTTAAAAGAGTTAAGAGGTGGAGAAAAGAAAAAGGAGTCTTTTGGTCAACTTTTGGGAATTCGTAAAACGCTTAAACAAAATTTTGGTAAAGTATATTTGAATTTTAGCCCACCAATCGACCTTAATAAATATTTGGATCAACATGAACCTGATTGGAAAGATTACAGAGGGCAAGTGGGTGCGAAGCCAAGCTGGTTAACACCGAGAGTTTCATCGTTATCTGAACTTATTATGCAAAGAATTAATGGAACTAGTCGGGTGAATTCAATCAGTTTAGTTGCTTTAGTTCTACTCTCTTCAGAACGAACTGCGGTTGGGAAAAAGGAGTTAGCTATTCAGCTAGATATTTTATTGTCTCTAATGAAATCAGTACCCTATTCAAACTGCACGATGGTGCCGACTGAAAGCGGACAAGCGCTAATAGAACAAGCAAAAGATTTGGGAACTATTTTTGAAGTAAAGAATCCGATGGGAGATATCATTACTACGACTGAAGAAACCGCTGTTCTAATGACTTATTACCGAAATAATATCATCCATATTTTTATTGCCTTTTCACTTGTGGCTAGTTGCTTTGTTAATCACAAACGCGTTGCTCTTTCTACATTGGTAAAAAGATGTTTGCAGTTTTATCCTTTTTTAAAGCGAGAACTGTTTATCCATTGGAGCTCAGAAGACTTTGAGATCCAAATAGAAAAAACCGTAGAGAGCTTTATTGAACTTAAACTGCTCTCCAAATCGGATACTCATATAATACGACCCAACGAACTATGTGATGAGTTAGATCAACTCCTTTTAATGGCCGAAATTATTAAACCTATTTTATTGCGATATGGTATTTTACTAACGTTATTGTCAAGTCAGGCTGGGAAAAGTATTAGTAGAAGAGAGTTAGAACAACACAGCCAAGAAGTAGCCCAAAGGCTTGCGGCTCTCTATAGCATCAATGCACCAGAGTCCTTTGACAAAGATTTGTTTAAGACAACCACTAGTGTATTGCGTAAAACAGGCTTAATTAAAATCGCGGATGATAATTCATTTGAAGTGTCTGATGAATTAATCAAATTGAATGCACAGGTTCTTGGTAATGTGAGTGTTAACTCTAAAAGAATTATGCAGAAAACGGCTGATTGGGCAAAACAACATTGGAATAAAGAGTGAAAATGTACTTTTTATTTCACTAGTTAAGTAAATCTACGCCGACTACACTTAGTGGCAATTATATCTATTGCTCCTCCATAATCTCCTGCAAAGCGTACATTGTTTTTTGTGGAAATTTATTCAACGGATAGTATTGAATAATAACATTACATATTTCTTTATAGGAAATTAGGTTTAGATACCTGATTAAATATCTAATATCCGCCACATCATGAAACTCTTCACCTATCCTCATAGCTAAACATTTCATTGCTAATAGATATTCTGGAGATGCGGTGTAAATGTTTAGATTACTTAATTCCAAAAATTGTTGAAAGGTTCCTGCGCCACTAAAAAAGCCCTTCACTCCATCGTTCAGCCAATCTTCATCAATTCCAAATTCTTGACCTATCTCAGCTGCAAAGTTTCTCAATTCTTTCGATGGTTTAAATAAGCCATCGACATCAAAGGTTGATTCCCTCGCAGAGTAAACCAAACACATAACAGCTCCACCAACGATATGTAATTCACCTTTAAAATCATGTTTCTTACAACGCAAATTAAGTGCATCAAACAGCTTTAGAATATCTTGTTTAGTTAATTGTGACAATTGGCTTAACTCTTTGCCTAAACTCTTTGACCAACAGTGGAATCAATAAAAATATTTCTTTTACGAAACGCTATAGGAGAGTTCAATAAGAGGTACAATTTTAGGCTCTTCAAATTACTGCCAAAATATGGTTTTTGTAAAGAACTTATGTCTGAACACCAGTTTGGAGACTTTTCACTTAATTGCATAGCTCTGTGTTCTACCATTGCAGTAATATAATTTAATTGAAATGAGTTGAGTTGATCTGTTGGTGGAAGCTTTACTGTTTCACTAAAAATATTGTGGTCACATTTCATTAGAAGGTCATGAATTTCTGCATATATATAAGACTGTTGTTGGCTAGAAACAAGTTTTTCGATTACTTTTAAAAAGTCATCGGATTGGCTATTTAGCACTTTAGATAATATCCATGATGACATATCTGCATTGGCCATTTTGGCAGCATTTCGGATACTCTCTTTTTGCTTAGACGAGAGGCGTATTTGTAGGAATTCATCTTTTGCTAGTTTCATTAGCATAGATTAGCACTAAATGACTAAGTGTCAATACAAACGTCATGACATTAAACAGTAGGTCTGAAAAAAACTCAGAAGAGCCAGTCTTCCAGGCCTCTTCGAGTTCATTTAGACGTATTGTCTAAGTTATTCTTTATCGAAAATTTAGAGTGTCTAGTTTGGTTACGACTTATCAATTGAAAGTTAATAATTTAGAAAGAAAAGCCTCAGTTTATTGCATTGATTCAAATAAAAGAAATCTGATACTTGATTTTAATGCTTTTTTTATCAGACTGTCTATTTTCCTTCCTTAAACCTAGATCGCCGGGGGTATGTATTTGCCATTATAGAAACGACAGTTATAATCTTTTGGAAATAACTCATTTAGTCTAACCCAATGTTCATTACCATAATTCGATACAGGAGCATAAATCTTTATTAGCCCACCTTTTACCTCAATAACCGGGCCACAATTAGTTTCAGATTCAACTTTTAGACGACTTCTGAACAATTGAACTATTTTTTCCTGTTTTTTCACTCTTTTGTTTTCAATATTTTTTTCAGCTCTTCCTTCTTTCTTCTGGCTTTTATTTCAGCTAGTCGTTTATCACGCATAGATTTTTTTCTGGCTAACTCTGCCTCTTGAAGTCTTACTAACGCCAACTTTTCTGAAATTTTTGCTTTATTATGTAATACAATAGCTCTATTGATAAGATCATCTGGGTCTCTGCCAGAATATTTCAAAATAAAGGCATCTAGTTTTAAATAAGTTAGTGCGCTATGAAAGGCTTTACGGTAATCAACTAAATATTTTTGATTTATTTTCTCTTTCTGGAAATCAGCTACTAAATCAAACAATTCTAAACTTTTAGCTAATACTGCAATTTTTTCTTTGTCAATCGCTACATGAAAACCAGATGCGAGACCAACGGTGGTCAAAGCAGCAAAAATATTTTTTCCAACTGACCTGCCCCAATTGACGGTGGTAAGTACACTGTTACATGGCGTATATTTTTTTTTCATTAAATAAAGGGGTACATTCAAAAGTATAACCATTAAAAGATGTAAGACTCTGAAAGAATGGTTGAATATGTTTAAGCTCACCACTAACGTATAAAACCTCTTGCTCATCATTTTTTCTTCCATAAATTGGAGTGTCTGATATATCTACTATATTCCATTTATCAGCATTTTTTTCTATACCAGCGTAGTAACCTTCAGATAAAGTTGATTGATTTTTATATCCAATAGAAATATTTTTTGACTTCGCATTATCGATAATGAATATTTTTGGTTCGGATGTCGCGCAAGCATTCAAAATTGTTAAAACAGCAATAATATACAGTAAACGGAAATTATTTTTCATAGATACTCTTTATATTTCAAACTAAATGAAACTTGAATTCAAGAAACTTTAAATCATTTGGTAATTTACATCAACTTGATTTTTAATTTTATTAATTCATTCAATAACTAAAAAATTATATGCTTGATGCTCTAAAGAGGTTTCATGCTGCTCAACTAGACTATACAGGAAGGGTTTATCTAAATTTTTACTTCAAATGCAAAAAACCGAGATAAACTCGGTTTTTTAAGAACTATTGAAAAGCAATCTCTACTCTTCTTCTGGCTCTTCTTCCTCTTCTTCAATAATCGGACGATCAACCAATTCAACATAGGCCATTGGCGCTTTATCACCGGTCCTAAAACCAGCTTTGATAATTCTTAAATATCCGCCTGGACGTTCTTGGTAACGAGGACCAAGTTCATCAAATAATTTACCTACTGCAGATTTACTACGAGTACGWGCAAAAGCTAAACGACGGTTAGCAACTGAATCTTCTTTTGCTAATGTGATTAGAGGTTCTACAACTCTGCGCAATTCTTTTGCTTTTGGAACAGTTGTTTTGATCAATTCATGTTCGATCATTGACACTGCCATATTTTTAAACATCGCTTTACGATGACTTGAATTTCTATTTAGTTGACGACCACTCTTACGATGACGCATATTAATTACCTTTTACTTAGTTATCAGCCTTAGTTTTTTACTTAACAATAAAAAGCCAGTACTGAGATTTTGTAGTTAGTTTTATTTGAGCTATCTTATTAGCGCAAAACTCTTATATAAACAAACCCTGCTAAATAGCAGGGTTTGAGTTTTTTGCATTTAAGCAAATATCGTTATAAATAGACGCAGGGTCTATCTATATTTCGTTGAGAATACTTGATGGTGGCCAATTTTCTAGACGCATTCCAAGAGATAGTCCTCTTGAAGCCAAGACATCTTTAATTTCAGTTAAAGACTTCTTACCTAGATTTGGTGTCTTAAGTAATTCAACTTCAGTACGCTGGATTAAATCACCAATGTAATGAATGTTTTCAGTTTTCAAACAGTTAGCGCTTCGAACTGTTAATTCTAAATCATCCACTGGACGAAGTAGGATTGGGTCAATTTCAGGCTCTTGCTGTTCTGGCTCTATTTGCTTTTCATCTTGTAAATCTACAAAAGCGGCAAGTTGTTGTGACAAAATAGTTGCACAACGTCTAATTGCTTCTTCTGGATCAACGGTACCGTTAGTTTCTAAATCGATAGTCAATTTATCTAAGTTAGTACGTTGTTCAACTCGCGCAGAATCTACTACGTAAGATACGCGCAATACTGGACTAAAAGACGCATCAAGTTGTAAACGACCAATACTTAAACTATCGTCGTCATCAGACTTACGAGATGCAGCTGTTTCGTAACCACGACCCATTTTAACTATCAATCTCATACTCAATGAACCCTTTTTCGTTAAGGTTGCAATATGATGATCTGGATTGATAATTTCAACGCCCGCTTGTTCTTCAATATCAGCGGCAGTCACTGGACCTTCGCCTTTCTTTTGAAGAATCAATACAGCTTCTTCTTTGTCTTCTAACCTAATTGCTAAACCCTTAAGATTCAAAAGAATATCAATTACGTCTTCTTGTACATTTTCAATGGTAGTATATTCATGTAATACACCATCAATTTCTACTTCTACAACGGCACACCCTGGCATAGACGATAATAAAATGCGTCTAAGCGAATTACCTAAAGTGTGTCCAAAACCTCTTTCAAAAGGTTCTAAAGTGACTTTAGCTTTACGCTCACCAACAGTTTCCACTTTGATCTGACGCGGGGTCAGAAGTTCAGCGACATTGCCCATAGTTAATCCTCTCAGTTTTACTTAGAGTAAAGTTCCACAATTAGGTTTTCGTTGATATCAGAAGGTAAATCCGTACGCTCTGGAGCGTTTTTGAATGTGCCTTCCATCTTTTTATCATCAACTTCTACCCATACTGGACGCTCTCTTTGAGCTGCTARTTCYAACGCAGCAACAATTCTAGCTTGCTTCTTAGATTTTTCGCGAATACTGATAATATCAGACGCTAAAACCTTATAAGAAGGAATGTTAACCGCTTTACCGTTAACTAAAATCGCTTTATGGCTAACCAATTGGCGACCTTCACTACGAGTACTACTAAAGCCCATACGGTAAACAACATTATCCAATCGCATTTCTAACAATTGAAGAAGGTTTGAACCTGTAGCGCCTTTTATTCTTGCAGCTTCTTTATAATAATTACGGAATTGCTTTTCAAGTACACCGTATAAACGTTTTACTTTTTGCTTTTCACGTAATTGAACACCGTAGTCAGACAAACGAGTACGTCTCGCGCCATGAACTCCCGGTACTTGATCAATCTTACACTTGTCCTCAATAGCGCGAACGCCACTCTTGTGCATCAAATCAACGCCTTCACGACGTGAGAGCTTGAGCTTAGGACCTATATATCTTGCCATTTTCTATTCTCCAGCAAATTGGTTTCGCTAATAATTAAGTTAGCGTTACACGCGTCGCTTTTTAGGCGGACGACAACCATTGTGAGGGATAGGCGTAACATCAGTGATGTTAGTAATCTTGAATCCCGCATTATTTAAAGCTCTAACCGCAGACTCACGTCCAGGTCCTGGGCCTTTGACGAATACTTCCATATTCTTCATACCCATTTCTTTAACCATTTCACCAACTCTGTCGGCTGCAACCTGCGCTGCAAATGGTGTACTCTTTCGAGAGCCTCTAAAACCAGAACCACCAGCAGTAGTCCAAGCCAATGCATTACCTTGTCTATCAGTAATTGTCACAATTGTATTATTGAATGAWGCATGGATATGCGCCATTCCGTCTACAACGTGCTTTTTTACCTTCTTACGAGAACGAGGAGTTTTAGCCATAATCGTTATCTCTTAATTGGTTTGCGTGGACCCTTACGAGTGCGCGCATTAGTTTTTGTACGTTGTCCACGAACTGGAAGGCTTCTTCTGTGGCGTATACCACGGAAACAACCTAAGTCCATTAAACGCTTAATATTCATTGAAACTTCTCGTCTCAAATCGCCTTCAATAGTGAATTTAGCAACTTGTGAACGTAAAGATTCAACTTCCGCTTCAGTAAGATCTTTGATCTTACGACTTTGCTCGATGCCAGCTGCATCGCAGATCTGCTGAGAACGTGTACTTCCGATACCGAAAATAGACGTTAACGCAATAACCGCGTGCTTGTGGACTGGAATATTAATACCAGCTATACGGGCCATTGACCTACTCCCAAATTAAATTTTAAACCTATCAAAGGTTGCTCCCAAAAAGGCGCGCAATGATAGCGTTCAAACGGTTAAAAATCAACCGAATATTAAAATTAAGTTATTCACTTCAAACTATTGCGGGCTACACGCTTTGCTGAAATTAATTAACCAACTATCCTTGACGTTGTTTATGTCTCGGATCAGTACAAATTACTCTGACAGCGCCGTTTCTACGAATGATTTTACATTCACGACACATTCTTTTAACAGAAGCTCGAACTTTCATTTCGTACTCCAATTCCTAATTGTGGTACCTAAACTATCGCTAAAATTAGATTTTACTCTAATATCTAACGTACTCCAGATGAACCATAGTTTTTAAAATTCGCTTTTTTCAATACAGAATCATAATCACGAGAGATTAARTGCGCTTGTACTTGAGACATAAAGTCCATAATAACAACCACAATAATCANTAGNGACGTTCCACCGAATTGAAAAGGCACATTAAAGATCAAAATTAAAAACTGAGGTAAAAGGCAAACTGCAGTGATGTAGAGAGCGCCAATTAAAGTCAGTCTAGTCATAACTTTGTCAACATATTTGGAAGTTTGCTCACCAGGACGGATCCCAGGAATAAACGCTCCAGATTTTTTCAGTTGGTCTGCTGTATCTCGTGGGTTATAAACGAGAGCGGTGTAAAAGAAACAGAAAAACATAATTCCTGCACCGTACATCAACATATACAAAGGACCACCCGGTTGCATTTGCTGAGCAAAGCTCTGCAACCACAACATATTTTCATTTCCAGCACCCACCATTCCAGCGATTGTTCCAGGAAACAAAATAATACTTGATGCAAATATTGCGGGAATAACACCTGCCATATTCACTTTTAAAGGTAAATGAGAAGATTGAGCTTGATACATCTTTCTTCCCTGTTGTCTTTGTGCGTAATTAACAACAATTCGTCGTTGTCCACGTTCCATAAAGACCACAAATGCGGTTACCATAATAACCACTGCAAGGATAATCATTAAACCTAATGGATTAATTTCACCTTGTCTTGCTTGTTCAAAAGTTTGTCCCATTGCACTRGGTAGRCCAGAAACAATACCAATAAAGATTARAACAGATATACCGTTACCAATWCCGCGCTCGTTAATTTGTTCACCTAACCACATTAAAAACATGGTTCCRGTCACTAAACTAACCACCGCTCCAAAATAAAAGCTAAACCCAGGGTCTGGTACTAGTCCTGGCATCATATTGGGGAAATTTGTTGCTATGCCAATTGCTTGTAAACAAGCTAAAACCAAAGTCAGATATCGAGTGTACTGATTAATCTTTCTTCGACCGGCTTCACCTTCCTTTTTAATYTCTTGTAAMCGAGGRTCAACAAARCTTAAAACCTGYAATATAATHGATGCAGATATATAAGGCATGATACCAAGAGCCATCACGCTCGCTCTCTCTAATGCTCCACCAGAAAATACGTTAAATAATTCCATCAACGTACCAGTCTGCTGTCCCATAAACTGAGCCAGTATATTTGAGTCAATGCCTGGAACAGGCACAAAAGATCCTAAACGGAATATAACTATCGCTGTCAGCACGAATAATAATCGTTGCTTGAGTTCTGTTAATCCACCGCCGGAAGTTTTTTGTCCTTTTGGAGCTTTGGCCATCTTTATTTGTCCTGCTTTATCTCGTTCAATCTGGTTTTAGTCAGTAATAATAAATATTCGTATAACTATTTGGTATTTAGTTGGCTAAATTAAGCGCCAACTTTTCCACCGGCTGCTTCAATAGCTGCTTGAGCACCTTTAGAAACACGAACACCATCACCAATTGTTACTGCACGGTCAATTGAACCAGAAAGCATGACTTTCACTTGCTCAATATTTTTTGTAATAAGACCAGCAGCTCTTAAAGATAATAAATCTACCGCTTCACCCGTTACTTTAGCTAATTCACCTAAACGTACTTCAGCTGAAACTAAAGATTTACGYGAAGTAAAACCAAACTTAGGTAAACGCTGTTTCAAAGGCATTTGACCACCTTCAAATCCTGGAGAGACTTTACCACCTGAACGAGACTTCAAACCTTTATGCCCGCGACCACAAGTTTTACCTAAAGTAGAACCGATACCACGACCAACACGCTTTGCAGCTTTTTTTGAACCCTCTGCAGGACTCATTGTATTTAAACGCATGTCTGAACTCATAACATTAGTCCTCTACTTTAACCATATAATAAATGGTATTTATCATACCGCGAGTTGATGGTGTATCTTCAACTTCCACAGTATGACCGATACGTCTTAAACCTAAACCGGTCAAACAACCTTTATGGTTCTTAAGACGACCGATGGATGACTTAATTTGAGTCACTTTAACTGTCTTTTTAGCAGCCGTTTTCTTAGTAACCATTTTCTACTCCATTATTTCAGCAACGCTTTTTCCACGCTTAGAAGCTACATCTTCTGGAGAAAACATATCTTTTAAACCACGAATGGTTGCTCTTACAATGTTAATGGGATTGGTTGAACCAATGCTTTTTGCTAAAACATTCTCAACACCAACAACTTCAAACACACTTCTCATTGCGCCACCAGCGATAATACCGGTACCTGGAGAAGCTGGTTGCATATATATCTTAGATGCACCATGGTCAGCTTTAATTGGATGTTGTAGTGTATGTCCGTCTTTCAATTCAACTTGAATAAGGTTTCTACGAGCTTGTTCCATTGCTTTTTGAATCGCTGCAGGAACTTCTCTTGCCTTACCGCGACCGAATCCTACTTTGCCTTTACCATCACCGACCACTGTCAATGCTGTGAAAGAAAAGATTCGACCACCTTTAACTACTTTTGCTACTCGATTAACGTTAACTAACTTTTCTACTAAGTCATCGCCGTTATTATTTGATTCATGTCTAGCCATCATTACACCCTTAGAATTGGAGACCACTCGCGCGCGCTGCATCTGCTAATGCTTTTACACGACCGTGGTATTTAAAACCAGAGCGATCAAATGCAACACTTGAAACACCAGCTTTTGTTGCTCTTTCTGCAATGAGAGAACCGATTTTCTTAGCGGTTTCAACATTACCCGTTGCTTTACCATCTGCTTTAAAGTCTTTTTCAACACTTGATGCAACGGCTAATACTTTGCCGTTATCTGCAGAAACAACTTGAGCGTAGATATGACGAGGAGTCCTGTTAACCACTAAGCGGTCAGCACCCAACGCTTTCATTTTTGCCCGGCTACGAGTGCCGCGACGAATTCTAGCTTGTTTTTTATTCATCTCAATGCCCTACTTTTTCTTAGCTTCTTTACGACGGATAACTTCATCCGCGTACTTCACACCTTTACCTTTGTAAGGCTCTGGTGGACGGTAAGCTCGAATGTTAGCTGCAACTTGACCAATCAACTGTTTGTCGATCCCTTTTACGATAACTTCTGTATTAGTAGGAGTATCAATCGTAATACCTTCAGGAATTTCAAACTTTATAGGATGAGAAAAACCTAAAGTTAAATCAAGTACCTTGCCAGCGGACTTGGCACGATAACCAACACCCACTAGTTGTAATTTCTTTTCAAACCCGTTTGCACAACCTTCAACCATATTGTTCACTAAAGAACGCATGGTTCCAGCTAAAGCACTTGCATTATCTGCGCCGTCTTTAGGTGCGAATCGAATTTCACCATCTTCAATTTTAACTTCAACAGAAGAATGGATATYTTGYTGTAGACTACCTTTACCACCTTTAACCGAAATCAAYTGACCYTTWAGMTCAGCTGTWACGCCAGATGGAAGTGCTAYKGGKGCTTTTGCTACTCTAGACATATTCGCTCTCCYTAAGACACAATACAGAGAACTTCGCCGCCGTGCCCTGATTTACGTGCTGCACGATCTGTCATTACTCCAGCTGAAGTAGACACAACGGCAATACCTAAACCATCTAACACACGAGGTAGCTCATTTGATTTTTTRTATATTCTAAGACCTGGGCGACTAACACGTTTAATCATGTCAATAACCGGGCGACCTTGGTAATACTTTAATTCGATAGAAAGTTCTGGCTTTCCATCATTTTCAGACTTATTAAATTCTGAAACATAACCTTCATTTTTAAGTACGTTAGCAATTGATAACTTWACTTTAGATGAAGGCATAGATACTGATTTTTTACCTGCTGATTGTCCATTACGGATCCGTGTCAGCATATCAGCAATTGGATCTTGCATGCTCATATAATTTCTCCCAACTACCAGCTAGCTTTCACTAAACCAGGAACATCGCCTGCCATAGCATGTTCACGTAATTTGTTACGGCTTAAACCGAACTTACGTAAAAAACCATGTGGACGACCAGTAATACTACAACGATTACGTTGACGAACAGGACTCGAATCACGAGGCAACTTTTGTAAAGCTACTTGTGCATCCCAACGTTCTTCATCACTTTTGTTGAGGTCAACAATTGTTGCTTTTAGTTCAGCACGCTTTACTGCGTACTTAGCAACTAGCTTAGTGCGCTTCTTTTCACGCTGTACCATTGATACTTTAGCCATTATTTACCCCTGTSCCTTRATTGGGAAATTGAACGCTGCTAATAATTCGCGGCCTTCGTCATCGTTTGTTGCTGAAGTCGTAATAGTGATATCCATTCCGCGGATCTTATCTACTTTATCGTAGTTAATTTCTGGAAAGATGATCTGTTCTTTAACGCCCATGGAATAATTTCCACGTCCGTCAAACGACTTTGGATTAAGTCCACGAAAATCACGAATACGAGGAATTGCAATTGAAACTAAACGTTCCAAAAATTCCCACATACGCTCTCCGCGTAAAGTTACCTTAGCGCCAATAGGGTAGTCATCACGTATTTTAAATCCCGCAATTGATTTGCGAGCTTTAGTGATAACAGGCTTTTGACCTGAGATAGCAGTTAAGTCATTACAAGCGTTCTCTAGAACCTTTTTATCCCCAACAGCTTCACCCAGACCCATGTTAATAGTGATCTTGGTTATCTTAGGGACTTGCATGACAGACTTGTATTTAAACTTTTCCGTCAAAGCTGAAACAACCTCGCTTTGATAGTAGTCTTGCAGTTTCGCCATTTTTAACACCATAATTAGTCGAGAGTTTTTTAATATAACTTAGAAATAAAAGCTATAAAAAGTAAAGCCTCGAACGTTTTAAAATCTAGTCAACTAACTCGCCATTCGACTTAAAAAATCGAACGCGTTTACCGTCTTCTTGAACCTTGATACCAACCTTGTCTGCTTTGCCAGTTTTAGCATTAAACAGCGCAACGTTTGACATATCCAAAGCAGCTTCTCTTTCGATGATACCACCCTGAACACCAGCCTGTGGATTTGGTTTAACATGTTTTTTTATCATGTTAACGCCATCAACAACCACACGACGTTTATCAGTAATTATTTTAGAAATCTTACCTTTTTGACCATTACTTTTTCCGGCCAAAACGATGACTTCATCACCTGTTTTTAATTTTTGCATTTTTCGTGTCTCCTTAAAGAACTTCTGGCGCTAAAGAAACTATTTTCATGAACTTGTCACCGCGAAGCTCGCGAGTTACAGGTCCAAAAATACGTGTTCCTATAGGCTGTAAGTTAGCATTTAGAAGAACCGCTGCGTTACTATCAAAACGGATCACYGATCCRTCTGAGCGACGCACGCCTTTTCGAGTTCTAACAACGACAGCGTTCATTACATCACCTTTCTTCGCTTTACCGCGAGGAATAGCTTCTTTAACACTGACCTTGATCACGTCTCCGATTCTTGCGTATCGGCGGTGTGAGCCTCCAAGAACCTTAATACATTGTACTCGACGTGCACCACTGTTATCCGCAACATCAAGTTGTGTTTGCATTTGGATCATTGGTTTTCTCCAACTTTTCCCGAGCTAAACCCAGTGCTAATCAAAGCCACTAGCAAAAAGACGCGGGAGTATACCATCATTTAATTGATTCAGCTAACCTAAAGATTATAAAAAATAACCTGAGGATTATGCCTTTTCAATCACCTCAACTAACTGCCATGACTTACTTTTTGAAAGTGGTCTGCATTCAGCTATTTTAACTGTATCGCCCATATTGCATACATTTGATTCATCATGGGCATGTACTTTTGTAGAACGTTTGATGAACTTACCGTATAAAGGGTGTTTCACTTGACGCTCTATTTTAACTGTGATGGTTTTATCCATCTTGTCACTAGTGACTTTACCAGTCAGAGTACGCTGTACTTTTTGCTCACTCATTCTGTTTCTCCGGCCGCTTGTGCATTCTGATTTAAAATCGTCTTAACACGCGCGATATTTCTTCTTACATTTTTCATATTATGAGATTGTTCTGTCTGATTAGTCGCTCTTTGCATACGTAAATTAAATTGCTCTTTACGTAACTCAACTAATTCAGCATTCAACTCATCAGTATTTTTTTCTCTTAACTCGGTAGCATTCATTACGCCAGTCCCCTTTACAAGATCGTCCGCTTAACAAACGTTGTTTTAACAGCCAGTTTAGCCGACGCTAGCTCGAAAGCTTCTCTAGCTAATTCTTCTGGTACACCTTCAACTTCGAACAACATACGTCCTGGTTGAATTTGTGCTACCCAATATTCCACACTACCTTTACCTTTACCCATTCGAACTTCTAATGGCTTTTTAGTAATTGGCTTGTCAGGGAATACACGAATGTAAACTTTACCTTGTCTTCGCATATGTCGAGTCATAGCACGACGAGCTGCTTCGATTTGACGCGCAGTCATTCGGCCACGGCCAGCAGACTTGAGTCCAAATTCACCAAAGCTAACTTTATGCTCTACAACACCACGATTACGTAGTTTATGTTGTTTACGAAATTTTGTTCTTTTAGGTTGTAACATGGTCTATTCCCCTACTTCTTAGCTCTAGTAGGTCTTTTCTTTGGCTTATCTTCAGTTGTAGTTTGTGGTTGATCACCATAAACTTCACCCTTAAATATCCAGACCTTTACGCCAATGATTCCGTAAGTTGTGTTTGCTTCAGCTGTTGCGTAATCAATATCTGCACGCAATGTATGAAGTGGCACACGACCTTCTCGATACCATTCAGCTCGAGCAATATCTGCTCCACCTAAACGACCGCCAACTTGAACTTTTATACCTTCAGCACCAGCTCGCATTGTRTTTTGAACAGCACGCTTCATAGCGCGACGGAACATTACACGGCGTTCTAACTGAGAGGCAATTCCGTCAGCTACTAATTTTGCATCAAGTTCAGGCTTACGAATTTGTTCGATATTGATTTGAGTTTGAACACCAGCCAACTTACCGATGGCTTTACGTAACTTCTCAATATCTTCGCCTTTTTTACCGATAACAATACCAGGACGTGCTGTGTGAATAGTCACACGCAATGCCTTAGTTGGTCTTTCGATATCAATTCTTGAAACTGATGCTTTTGCTAATTTATTAAACAACCAATTACGAATTTCAATATCGCTGTTTAATAATCTTGCATATTCGCTTCGCTCTGCATACCACACAGAGTTATGTTTCTTTACGATACCTAAGCGAATACCCGTTGGATGTACTTTTTGACCCATGGTTTATCTCCTAAATATCCGAAACTTTAACGGTGATATGACATGAACGCTTAATGATTCTGTCGGCTCTACCTTTAGCACGTGTCTTAATACGTTTTAAAGTAGGTCCAGCATCAACAAAAATAGTTGATATTTTAAGTTCATCAATATCTGCACCGTCGTTATGCTCAGCATTGGCGATGGCGGAATTAAGAACTTTTTGAATCATTTCAGCAGCTTTTTTATTGCTAAACTTTAATAAGTTAAGCGCATTCTCTACCGGCAATCCTCTAACCTGATCAGCAACTAAGCGAACTTTCTGAGGAGAGATTCTTGCGTGACGTAAAACAGCTTGAGTTTCCATCATTATCTCCTATTTCGCTTTTCTRTCAGCAACATGACCACGGTAAGTACGAGTTGGTGCAAATTCACCCAACTTGTGTCCTACCATGTCTTCACTGACAGATACTGGTACATGCTGACGACCATTATGAATGGCAATCGTTAATCCAACCATTTCCGGAGAAACCATTGAACGGCGCGACCAAGTTTTAATCGGCTTTCTGCTATTTGAGGCCACAGCGTCTTCAACCTTCTTGAGAAGATGAAGATCGATAAATGGCCCTTTCTTAAGTGAACGTGGCACGATTTAATCCCCTATTTACGATTACGGCGACGGACAATTAACTTGTCTGTACGCTTGTTACTACGAGTTTTCTTGCCCTTAGCTGGTGTTCCCCATGGTGAAACGGGGTGTCTACCACCTGAGGTTCTTCCCTCACCACCGCCATGCGGATGATCGACTGGGTTCATAGCAACGCCTCGAACAGTAGGACGAATTCCACGCCATCTAGATGCACCCGCTTTACCGAGCGAACGTAGCATATGTTCTGCGTTACCAACTTCCCCAATTGTTGCTCTACATTCAGAAAGAACTTTGCGCATCTCGCCACTTCGTAAACGAAGCGTTGCGTAAGTACCTTCACGAGCTATCAATTGAGCGTAAGTTCCTGCACTTCGAGCCATTTGAGCACCTTTACCAGGCTTCATTTCGACACAATGTATWGTAGAACCTACTGGGATRTTTCTAATCGGGAGAGTATTACCAYTTTTAATKGGYGCATCCTGMCCTGATTGAATYTGATCGCCKGCTTTCATTCCYTTTGRTGCAATGATGTATTTTCTTTCACCATCTGCATATAAAACCAAAGCAATGTTAGCRCTRCGATTTGGATCGTATTCYAGTCTTTCAACTTTTGCAGGAATACCATCTTTGTTACGTTTAAAATCAACYAAACGGTAATGTTGCTTATGACCACCACCAATATGACGGGTAGTGATACGACCGTTATTATTACGGCCACCGGATTTTGATTGACTTTCTAATAAAGGAGCATAAGGCGCGCCTTTATGTAAATCTGGATTGACAACTTTGATAACAAAGCGACGACCCGGAGATGTTGGTTTTGCTTTCATTAAAGCCATGATGCTACCCCTTCGCGTCTGCGTCTACAAAGTCAATGTCTTGGCCTTCTTCAAGCGAGACATAAGCTTTTTTCCAATCGGAACGGCGACCAGCWATTTGACCAGTTCGCTTGCTCTTACCTTTAACSACCAAAGTTGTTACATTTTCAACTTTAACGTCAAACATAAGTTCAACCGCTTTTTTGATCTCTAGCTTAGTTGCACGTTTTGCCACTTTAAAAACAAACTCACCGCGATCCGCCGCGAAACTTGCTTTTTCAGAAACAACTGGAGCTAGTAGAGTGCTTATAATAGTTTCTTGGTTCATCCCCATAACTCCTCAAATTTCTTTATTGAGTCAACAGTCATGACCACTTTATCAAAACCAATCAAACTTACTGGGTCACATGCTTGAATATCTCTCACATCAACTTTATGTAAATTTCTTGCTGATAAGTATAAGTTTTCATCAACTGTTTCAGTCACGATTAATACATCGTCTAAACCATAATCAGATAACTTCTTAACTAACTCTTTAGTTTTTGGCGCTTCAACTGAAAAAGACTCAACMACCATTAAACGTTCTTGGCGTACTAGTTCAGAAAGAATGCACTGCATTGCACCGCGATACATTTTACGATTAACTTTTTGTGAGTGATCCTGAGGACGTGCAGCAAAAGTAACGCCACCCTTTCTCCAGATTGGTCCACGAGACGTACCCGCTCTTGCTCGGCCTGTTCCTTTTTGTCTCCAAGGTTTAGCTCCRCCACCACTKACATCACTACGTGTTTTTTGTGCTCTTGTTCCAGCGCGAGAACCTGCTTGGTATGAAACAACCACTTGATGAACAAGTGCTTCGTTGAATTCACGACCAAAAGCTTCATCAGACAATTCGACTGATCCGCCTTTCTGCTTACCGGTAACTGATAATTTTATTTCCATTCTCTAATCCCCCTAAACCTTAGCTTTAACTGCAGGACGAATAATTACGTCGCCGCCTTTAGAGCCGGGTACGGCACCTTTAATTAGAAGAACATTTCTCTCAGCATCAACTCTCACCAAAGTTAAACTTTGAGTTGTTTGTTGCTCAGCGCCCATATGACCAGACATTTTCTTGCCTCTGAATACTTTACCAGGCGATTGATTTTGTCCGATAGAACCGTTTGAACGATGCGATACAGAGTTACCATGAGTYGCATCTTGCATSGTGAAATTCCAACGCTTRATACCACCYTGAAARCCTTTACCCTTAGTTTGRCCCGTCACATCAATAAGCTGACCATCTGTAAAGATGTCTAACTTAATTTCACCACCAATTTCAAAACCTTCTAAAGAATCAGTTGTAAATTCCCATAATCCTCGACCCGCTTCAACACCYGCTTTYTTGAAGTGTCCTGCTTCTGGACGAGTAACACGATTTGCYTTTCGCTCACCAGTTGTTACCTGGATTGCTTGATAGCCGTCGTTGTCTTTTGTTTTAACCTGAGTAATTCGATTGGATGTTACTTCAATTACAGTAACTGGCGTTGAAACRCCATTTTCATCAAACACTCGGGTCATGCCGCATTTGCGACCAACAATTCCGATTGTCATGTTAAAACCCTCTATTAATGTTGCTATTTCTTGTTGTTCAATTAGATGGCTGAACCAAATAACTAACAACGCAACTAAAATTCCGTCTAATGTGTTTTAACTTAATCAGTTAAAACGCTTTAAACGACTCAATCTTGCCTTTAAGAAAGACTAATCTGTACGTCGACACCAGCAGCCAAGTCGAGCTTCATTAAAGCGTCAACTGTTTTTTCTGTTGGTTCTTCGATATCTACCATACGYTTRTGAGTACGGATYTCATATTGATCTCGCGCATCTTTATTAACATGCGGTGAAACCAATATTGTGTACCGCTCTTTACGAGTWGGTAATGGAATAGGGCCWCGAACTTGSGCGCCTGTGCGCTTAGCAGTATTTACAATCTCAAGTGTCGAAATGTCGATTAACTTGTGATCAAATGACTTTAAGCGTATTCGGATTCGCTGCTTTGACATAGCAAAGAAACTCCAAAGTTAATTAATAAACAGTTAAAAACCGCCCTCCCCTATGCTATATAAGGAACGCGGATTAAAATTCTTTTCAACCAAAATTAGGTCGATTGTTTAGCACCCTATAGAAACTGTGCCACTGCGCCCTGTTAGAGGCCAGACAAAATGGGGTTTAACCAAATTGGGACGCGCATTGTATAGAATGCGTTCAAGTAGTGCAACTATAAATTAGGTTTATTTCAGTTTGTTATCATTCAATTAGACTTTAAGTGAATATTTAGCAGTTTGATAGTATATAAGCTATTCTATATAGAGAACGTATCATCTCGGAAATAACCTCCATTAAAGCCTGCTATATTAAATTTTCCTTACTCTTATTTACCTACTGTTTAAGCATCTTCGGTACCGTCGGCCTTGCGGAATCATACATGTCATCGCAAAAAGAAGTGCAAAAACCACCTCTTAAAATTTCGATGATACAATCAGCTCCACCATTTAGTATTACACTTGCAGATGGGCATATCACCGGTTTATATGCGGAGTTCTGGCGACTCTGGTCTAGAGTCAACGATAGAGAGATTGAATTTGTTGTCAGCGAGTTTGGCAACAATATTGACGATTTAAAAAATTCTCGTGTCGATTTTCATAGTGGTTTATTTAAAAATCCTGAGCGAGAAACCTGGGCAGAATTTTCCATTCCTTTTCATGAAGTCAAAACAAGCTTATATTTTTATGAACAAAAGCACAAACGATCAGATTTTAAGGATATGGCGGGTAAAAAAGTAGCCGTACGCAAGAATTCTTACCAAGCCGAATATTTCACTTCCAAATATCCAGATGTTAAGTTTCATTATTTCACTGATAGTTACAAAGTTATCGTCCAGTTACTAGAGGGTCAATTTGATGCAATCATAGGAGAAGAACCTTATATAGATAATGTACTTCTAACACAAGGGATTAACGGTATCTTATATAAGAGCACGGAAAAATTATTAACCAATTTTGTACACGCTCTATTCCCGAAAGAAAATAAACATCTTATAAACGAAATCAATAATGGAATAAAAAATATCCCTATTGATAAAATCATCGAATTAGAACGAAAATGGATCCAAGGATTTGAACCTTATTTTTCTAAATTGGTTCACCAATCTATTCCAAGTCTTACTCTTAATGAAATTGAATGGATAAAGAATTTACCCGAGATTTTAGTTGGTAGCGATTCCAACTGGCCTCCAATCGAATTTGTTACGGATAAAGTGTATCAAGGCGTTGCGATTGATTTTTTGAATATCATTCACGAGAGATTAGATATCAACTTCAAACATTCAAGAGGCTTTGAGTGGGTGCAATTAATGGACAAAGCAAAAAACGGAGAAATTAAAATCCTTTCCGCTGTTGTCGAACAATACAGTAGAGAAGACAATTTAATTTTAACCGAACCATATGCACAATTCCAAGTGGTCGCAATGGTCAGACCGGATAGTCCTCTACTCGGTAGTTTTTTGGATATGCGAGAATTGACCATTGGAGCAGTATTAGAAGGCGAATTAAAATCGATTCTTGAAGAAAAACATCCCGATATTCCAATAAAAAACACCGTTCGCATTATGCAGGGTCTGAAAGATTTAAGCGACGGAACCATTGATGTCTTTTTAGGTAATCATTTTATGATAGCTCACTATCTTGAAAAGTTTAAAGATAGTGGATTAAAAGTTGCGCTGTTTACAAAATACAAAGTAAATCTGAAAATGGAAGTGCACAAACAATACGAAAAACTAGTCCCTATCCTAAATAAGTTATTTGCGAGCATCAGTAATAGAGAGAGAACAGCTATTCTAAATCATTGGAAGGGGAATGAAATAATAGAGATCAATGATCAATATGAGCAGTTCTTAACAATAGGTATACCAACATTTTTGGCCATTTTATTACTTTTATTCTATGTAACTTATCTCAACAGACAAATGAACTCCGAGATCGTTACCCGAAAAATTAAAGAAGCAAAGTTACAAGACGAGAAAGAAGTTGCAGATAGAGCTAATCGAGCCAAAGATGATTTTCTTGCAAATATGAGTCACGAACTACGCTCGCCTATGAATGCGATCGTTGGCTCCTCTTTTTTACTCGAAAGTTCTTCGCTTACTCATTCACAAAATAAACTAGTAGAGGTGATGAACACATCTGCAAAAAGTCTACTAAGACTTATTAATAATATTCTTGACTTGTCTAAAATTGAAGCGGAAAAACTTGAATTAGAAGAAAAAAAAACTGATGTTAGAATTTTATGCGAAAATTTATTTGAACAAGAGTTCCGGCAAAACGTTTTTGGTGAAGAAAATTTACAAGACAATGTTGAATTGAACTTACACATTGACACAAACATTCCCAAGCAGCTCATTCTAGATTCCTATCGATTAAAACAAATACTAAGTAATCTTATTTTTAATGCGAAGAAATATACGCAACTAGGTAAAATTTCTTTAATCGTTAGTAAAGTAGATGAAGATGAAAAAAAACATTCTCTTTTATTTGAAGTTGTTGACACAGGCATTGGAATTAATTCGGAGCAACTTGTACGTCTATTTTCTAATTATAACCAAACCGATGCTTCATTAACCAGAAAGAATTCCGGTGCAGGACTTGGTTTAAAGTTAACCTATGCACTTTGCAAACTAATGGGAAGTGAGCTAAAAATTGAATCGTCTTTAGGCAACGGTAGCCGTTTTTATTTTACGATACAAACTAAATGGAATACCGATTTTGAGCTGATTCAAGATGACTCGTCGTCTAGGTTAACCAACTTAAAGGTTCTCATTGTTGATGATAGCCCGGTTAATTTGATTGTAGCCAAAAAGACTTTGGAAAAAATGAATCTATTAGTAGTCACTGCAAATAGCGGTTCAGAAGCAATCTCGTTATTAGAAAAAAGCAATATTCAAGTCGTATTAATGGATATGTATATGCCCGGAATGGATGGTGCACAGACAACAAAAAAAATACGCGAAGGTCATTACAATCCACAGATACCTATTTATGCACTATCCGCAAGTACCAATGAAGAAGAAAAAAATCTGGCTAAAAATGCTGGAATGAATGGCTATCTAAATAAGCCAATTGATGTTGAGCAATTAACTCAGGTACTAGTCAATGAAGCTAGTTAGTCATTTGAAATTGACACATAATAAATGGCTAATAATTGCCTTGCTGTTTGTTTTTTGTAATATCAGTTTTGCTAATGTTAGTGAAGAAAATGCCCCCATCGAAAATGAGCAAGCTAAACCTCTCAAAATCTCGATATTAGAAGAAAATTCACCTTATAGCCTCCAACTACCAAATGGTCAATTGATTGGCTACTACGTTGATTTTTGGCAGCTATGGGCAAAAACTAATAATATTAATATCGAGTTTGTAGTTGGAACTTATGATCAAAATATTTCTGCTTTAAAATCAAAGAAAGTTGACTTTCATTCAGGCTTGTTTGCAACTGATAATCGAGACCTTTGGGCTGACTATTCGATACCTTTTGATCGAATTAATACTACCCTGTTTTATTTAAACTCTCAAAAACTATCAATTAACAAAATACTCGATACAAAGGGATTAAAAGTCGCTATTCAACCTTACTCTGCTCAAGCGAGCGAGCTACCTAAGCAGTATCCTGAAATTGACTTCACACCAATTGATTCATTTGATGAGCTAATTAATCAATTAATTTCTGGAGAACTAGATGTCATCATTGGCGAAGTTTATCCATTAAAAAACGCGTTCAGAAAAATCGGAGCTCAAAGCATTGTTGCTCAGGCCAAATTATCTGTAACGTCAAACAATGTTTACGCATTAGTTCCAAAAGGAAACAAAAAACTTGTCACAAAAATAAATAATGGTATTCGCGCCATGGCAAGAAGCGAATTGTCTGAACTTGCTAACAAATGGTTACCTAATCAAAACTCAATGTATTTTAACAAACGTATTGATTCCTCAATTGGATTAACTCAAAGTGAAAGGTATTGGCTCGATAGTTTAGGAGATTTAAAAATAGGCATTGGTAAATTTTGGAAACCAATAGAGTTTTTAAATGAAGACCAACAACTTCAAGGGATCAGTTCAGATTATATTTCTCGTCTAAAGAGTGACCTCGGACTTTATTTAGAATCTGATTACCGATTAACTTGGGCAGAAGTTAATGATCGCGTAAAAAGTGGCGATATTGATATATTAACAGCCGTTGGCATCACCGATAAAAGAAGAGAGTATTTAAACTTTACTGCTCCCTATCTTCAAATACCAATGGTCATTGTGGTTAAGAAGAATGGTATTTTCATCCAAAAACCAGAGGATTTATTAGGCTATAGTGTTGGCGCATCTCAATCTAATCCAATCAATGATATTTGGTCTAAACAATACCCAAATATTGTGCTACAACCGACTAGGTCAAGCAGTCATGGATTACAAGCAGTTCAAGATGGTGAGCTTGATGCTTTTATCGCCAATCTAATTACCATAGGACCAAAAATAAAAGATACCTATACGGAATTAGAAGTCGTTGCCATAACACCATATAATATCGATGTTGCATTTGGCGTAAGAAAAGGTTTGGAAGACTTGGTACCGATCCTCAATAAATGGCTAAAGAGTATTCCTGCCGAAGATAAATTGGACATCCAAAACGTATGGATGAGCTCCGAACTGAAGCAAGGTAAAAACTTTTTTGATTATGCTTTGCAGTGGAGTCCTTTAGTGTTTTTAGGACTACTTATTGCTGGTTTTATTATCAAGAAAAATATCGACTTATCAAAAAATATTAAAAAACGTATTGAAGTAGAACGCAGGCTTGAAAATGCAAAGGAAGCGTCAGAAATTGCTAATAGAAATAAAGAACAATTTTTAGCCAATATGAGCCATGAAGTGAGAACACCGATCAATGCATTGGTTGGAACAGCACATTTGTTAGAACAATCTGGACTTGATAAACCTCAATTGGACTATATCGAATCAATTAATTATTCTGCAAATTCTCTTTTGTTATTGGTTGATGACATTTCCGACTTCACTAAAGTTGAATCGGGTATTTTATCGCTTGATAGTAGTTCCTTTAATTTAAATACTTTACTAAAGAATGTGTTTTCTCAAGCTAAAGTCAATCTCTCATATTCAGAAGATAGTAGTGATAATATAGCTATAGAACATCATATTTCACTCGATATTCCTTCTGATTTATTGGGTGATTCACATCGCTTGGGCCAAATTATTACTAACCTTTTGAGTAACGCGATTAAATTTACAAAAGAGGGGGCGATTATTCTAAAAGTTAGTACAGAAAACCCTATGGGGCTACCTATAATAGAAAATAAAACAACCTTAACCTTTGAGTTACAAGACAGTGGGATCGGCATGACTGAGCCCCAGCAAAACCGTCTATTTCAAGCTTATTCTCAAACAGATTCGTCAATCGCTCGAGAGTACGGCGGAACCGGGCTAGGTTTAGCCATCTGTAAGAAACTTTGTACTTTGATGGATGGTGATATTAAAGTTGAAAGTGAAATCGATAAAGGCAGTAAATTTATATTTACGGTGCAATTAGAAAAGGCGATAAATCAAAGTTCTGAGAAAAAATCTAAAGCAAATGAAAATACCGTAACTGATGATCGCTCACTAGAGGAGATCAAATCTATTTTAAATGAAAAAGAAATCCTTCTAGTCGATGATAATTTAGTCAATTTGATGATCGCTAAAAAAATATTAAATGGCTACGATGTTAACGTCACTACCGCTGAAAATGGTAAAAAAGCGGTCGAACTAGCTTCGGAAGATAAATTTGATCTCATATTAATGGATATACAAATGCCAGAAATGGATGGCTATCAAGCGACTAAAATCATTCGAGAAACTCTTCAACTTAAGTTACCAATTATCGCTTTGTCTGCAAATGTTATGGAAAACGACAAAAGACTATCCAAACTATCCGGTATGGATGATCATTTGGCAAAACCTATTAAAGTTGATGAAATGATAAAAACATTAGCGTCATTTCTAAATTAATATTTTCTACTCGGCATCCAAGCATTTTTCAATCCCGCATTTTCCAAATCAACCTCATCATAAAGATAACCTTATACAAAACATCAAAAATATTGAGTTATAATTATACATGCAAGTCGGTATAGTTCCTTCAACTAAATACCATTCATTTGCTACAGAGGAAATCATCATGGATCAGTCAGGTCGTTACGCAGATTTAAGCTTAAAAGAAGAGGACTTAATGTCAGATGGCGAGCACTTTCTTGTAGCCTATAAAATGGAGCCACAGAAGGGCTTTGGAGGCTATTTAGAAACAGCCGCTCATTTCGCCGCTGAATCATCTACCGGTACCAACGTCGAAGTCTGTACAACCGATGACTTTACCAAAGGTGTCGATGCTATGGTTTACTACATCGATGAAGCAAAATTAGAAATGCGGATAGCTTATCCTGTTGAATTATTTGATCGCAATGTAATTGATGGTCGAGCCATGGTGGTTTCTTTATTAACCTTAATTATTGGTAATAACCAAGGTATGGGCGATGTAAAGGAAGCCAAAATCTACGATTTCTTTGTTCCACCTAAGTTTTTACAACAGTTTGATGGACCTTCAATGGATATCTCCGATATGTGGAGAACTTTAGGTCGTCCATTAAAGGATGGTGGATATATTGCAGGAACCATCATTAAGCCCAAATTGGGTCTGCGTCCAAAACCATTTGCCGAAGCGGCTTATCAATTCTGGTTAGGAGGCGATTTCATTAAAAATGACGAACCTCAAGGCAATCAAACATTCTGTCCAATGAAAAAGGTTTTGCCGTTAGTCGCTGATGCAATGAAACGAGCGCAAGATGAAACCGGTGAGGCTAAATTATTCTCTGCCAATATTACTGCTGATGATCACTATGAAATGTTAGCCCGTGCAGACTATGTTTTAGAAACTTTTGCAGAAAATGCATCACATGTGGCATTTTTAGTGGACGGTTTTGTAGGCGGTCCTGGCATGATCACTACCGCCAGAAGAAATTACCCAAATCAATATTTACATTATCACCGAGCTGGGCACGGAATGGTCACTTCACCTTCCGCTAAACGAGGCTACGATGCATTTGTATTAGCTAAATTATCAAGGTTACAAGGCGCATCGGGTATTCACGTAGGGACAATGGGTTTTGGTAAAATGGAAGGCGGAAATGAAGACAAACTAATCGCATACATGATTGAAAGAGATGAATGTCAAGGGCCGGTTTATTATCAAAAATGGTATGGCATGAAACCCGTCACACCCATTATTTCCGGTGGAATGAACGCCCTAAGATTACCCGGTTTCTTTGAAAATCTTGGTCACGGAAACTTGATTAATACCTCTGGTGGTGGCGCTTACGGACATATCGATTCTCCTGCTGCTGGCGCAAAGTCGTTGACTCAAGCATACGAATGTTGGAAATCAGGTGCTGATCCGATTGAATATGCAAAAGAGCACAATGAATTTGCTAGAGCTTTCGAATCATTCCCAGGTGATGCCGATCTATTATATCCAGGTTGGAGAGATAAGTTAGGCGTTCATAAGTAAACTCTCCTATTATTGTTAAAAGGGTCTTCATGCTTTTTGTGAGGTTTGAAGACCATTTATCCCCTCTGCAAGATGTGTTAAATCTAGTTTTTTACAAGGATTACTAGCATGACTACTCAATCATCCGATCTATCTAACCAGCAAGATATCGGACAATACAAGATAACCACAGAACCATACTATCAACCTCAAGCCGACGAAATTGAGTTATATACTGCTGCCTATATGTCTCGCTTACCTATTATGATTAAAGGACCAACGGGATGCGGTAAATCTCGTTTTATTGAACACATGGCTTGGAAATTGGGTAAGCCTTTAATAACAGTTGCGTGTAATGAAGATATGACCGCTTCCGATTTAGTCGGTCGATATCTTTTAGATGCCAACGGAACTCGTTGGTTAGATGGTCCATTAACGGTGGCGGCCAGAATTGGCGCAATATGCTACTTAGATGAAATCGTTGAAGCGCGTCAAGATACAACCGTAGTTATTCACCCATTAACCGATCACAGACGGCAATTACCATTGGATAAAAAAGGTGAATTGCTTGATGCACACCCCGACTTTCAATTAGTCATTTCCTACAATCCCGGCTATCAAAGTTTAATGAAGGATTTAAAACAATCGACCAAGCAACGATTCACCGGATTAGATTTTGATTACCCTAACAGTAAAACTGAAATATCAATCGTTGAAAATGAAGGCAAAACCGATAAAGACACCGCCACTAAACTGGTTAAAGTTGCACAATCTGCACGTAATTTAAAAGGGCATGGATTAGATGAGGGTATTTCAACTCGACTCTTGGTTTACGCGGCGACACTAATTAATAATGGTATTGAAGCAAAAGCAGCATGTCGAATGGCTTTGGTAAGACCGATTACTGATGATGAAGATATTCGCAGTACCTTAGATCATTCCATTGATAGCATTTTTGGGTGACGTAAATTATTTTTACTAATTTAAATCTCCCCTAGCCACTCGACAATTGCTCCATGCATTGTTCTAATAAGCGACATCCGTGTCGCGATCTTCGCAAAGAGGGGGATCAGACCCACAGTTTTGAAAAATTAAACCTCCCCTTTGCGAAGGTCGTTACATGGATGTTACTTAGTAGAACAATGCATGCGAGGAACTTCCCTCATGGAGCTATTGGGAGGGGGATTTGACTCACAACTATGATAGATTAAGCCTCCCCCTTTGCGAAGGTCGTTACATGGATGTAATTTAGTAGAACAATGCAGGAGCAATTGTCGAGGGACTGAGGGGGATTTGAATTTAGATCACAAAACTATGCAACCAACAGAATTAAAATTCTACCGCGAAAAACTGCGATGTAACTTTCCTCAAATCGAAGAATGTTTTGAAGACTATACGCGTGATGCATTAAGTCGATTAAGCAATGACGGTGTGGAAAAATATTTTGAAGGCGCTTCACTTGTCTGCATGATCGGACGAGGATCTGAGCCGGTTATTACTTACCTTGAAAAAATGCCTAGCATTGCTAATAAACTAGGTGAACCCATTCTAGAAATAGTCTCGCAATCAATTTGGAAAATGTCACGGTCTCCTAATGGCAATTCGATCCCTCCATTTATGCAATGTTTACCTGAAGCATCAAGACGCTTAGGTGCAATAGAACAAGTTGAAAAATTTCTAAAAATTATGTTTGATTTTATGGAAGAAACAACCACATCGATTCATGGCTTTCACGCCTCTCATCCGAGCCCTGGATTACCTGAATTATTGAAACAATTGCCTTTTTTACTCAGTCAATTATCACTCGAAGGTTTGAAAAACTGGATAGAGTATGGCGCTCGTAATTATCTTTCTCATCCTGAACGACAAATCAATTATTTTTCATTGCAGTCCGCGGATAGTAAAGCCATGTTGCAACGTGAACGACATGGCACTTTATTTATGGATAATGAACGAAAACTCGATCTTTATTTGAGAAGCATGTGGCAAGATGAATCCTATTTTGTACCTTACTCCGCTTTGACTGATCAGCGTTTTGATCAGCTAAGAAAACCGATCCCCTATTACGATGAATTAGGTATACGCATACCAGATGTTTATGATGATTTTAAAACAGAGAATGGCTGTGTTTTAGGTATCGATCGCTATCGCGTTACCATTGCCCACATAGCCGCTCATCGACGTTGGACAACCCGAATTATCGCTGATAATTTTAGTCCTTTTCAACGCATCGCTATTGAACACCTAGAAGATTCCCGAGTGGAATACCTAATGTTAAAAGAAAACCCGGGGTTACGTAAGCACTTACTTTTATTACATCCTAAACCAATTGAAGGGTCATGTAATACCGAAGTCGAGTCTTGCATTCGCCATCGGTTAGCTATGTTATCTAGAGCGATTTTGGATGATAACCACGGCTATACTAACCCTCAAATTCTTCAGTTTGTGGATCGCTTTTTTGAAGTGGTAAAAAAGGACGGTGGCAGTACTAAAGCGATGGCAGATATTGCCATTTTATTTACCGCACGAACACGACTACAAAGTGATCAACTGCCTAAAATTCGATTTAAAAATACCCACGTTGATTACCGAGATGATAACCGCCATATGTGGGTTTATATAGAAGAAAATGATGAAGCTGAAGATTTTAATCAGCAGAAAAAAGACCAAGTAGAAGAGCTAGAAAATGAAGGATTACCGCCAAGGCATTATCCTGAATGGGATTATTTAACCAGCAGTTATAAACCCCAGTGGGTTAGTTTATATGAGTCGATTCATCCTGCGGGTAATGTATCTATTATTGATGATATTTTAAACAAACATAAAGCGTTAGCAAAACGATTAAAACAACTGCTAGATCAATTAAAACCTCAAAGGTTTGTGCGAGTACGTTATCAAGAAGAAGGCAGTGAACTTGATTTAGATATCGCTATTCGATCGTTAATTGATTACAAATGCGGTAGCCAACCTGATCCAAGAATCAATATGAGCCACAAACATGATGGGCGAGATATCGCGGTAATGATCTTACTGGATTTATCCGCATCTTTAAAAGAAACGGTTGATGGATCGGGACATACTATCCTGCAACTTAGCCAAGAAGCCGTCACTCTATTAGCTTGGACAATCGACCAGTTAGGGGATAAATACGCCATAGCAGGCTTCCACTCCGATACTCGACATAATGTCCGTTATTATCATATTAAAGGTTACAGTGAAAAGTTCGATGATACGGTGAAAGCCAGATTAGCATCTATGGACGCTGGTTTTTCTACTAGAATGGGCGGTGCTATTCGACATGCCTCTCATTACTTAGAAGCACAACAAGCCGAGAAAAAACTGATGCTGATTTTAACTGACGGCGAACCATCCGATATTGATGTTGATGATCCGCAGTACTTAATCAATGATACAAAAAAAGCCGTTGCCGAAATTTCATCAAAAGGCATGTACAGCTATTGCATTAGTTTAGATCGAAAAGCGGATGATTATGTTCAAGRTATATTCGGCAAAGGTGGATATACTATCATTGATAATATTGAAAAATTGCCGGAAAAATTACCGCTAATTTTCACAGCACTTACCTCTTAAAAAAAGAAATTAATTTATATGAAGAATCTTATTACGGCATCTATTGAATTCTATTTTAAGGGAGAAAAAATTTCAGCTTCGATAGATCTGGAATTAGATCCAATCATTCAAAGTAATCAATCGTTACCAAATTTTTATCCTTTACTTGCAAGCTCCTTAAATCTCGACATCTATTCCTATGAATACGAAATGATGCAAGCAGAAAAAATTAGATTTAGTAGTGCTAACAGTATTGTTAAAAAAGAGATCATTGAAGGTGAGTTTGATTTCTTAAACTATAAAAGAAAAAGAGATGCTTTGCGGTTTAAAGAAAACATTCAAAAAATTCTTGAGCGCTATTTTACTGCAGAAGAATTAAAACGAAATCCTAAAATCAAGGACGCCCTCGTAGCCGCGTCACGTTTATCAGTATTCAAATGACTCTCTTCACATTTTAAACTAGTTTACAGAACAGTAAACTCATCACACAACACTCATTCATAACTGAGTTTTATCTAAAATATCTGCTATGCTTTTACAAATGACGGAAAAATTCAATTGCGATGCAAAATGACATTTAATAATAAAAATCACCATCAAAAATCGTATTCGAGGGATCTTTAGACTTGAATAACACATTAAATAAATCTTCTATTCGTTTTGTAAAAAGAATCTATAGACCCAAAATAATAGGCTTATTATTAGCTTTACTAGCAATTTCGGCTAGCTTTTATGAAAGTAATATACACATTGGAGTTTGGGCGACTTTATTTTTTTGGTGCCTAGTTTGGCCACATTTATCTTACCTATTAGCAATCAAATCTAAGAATCCTTCAAAAAGAGAAGTAACACACCTTTATATTGATGCATTTATAATGGGCGCTTGGATCCCATTAATGTCTTTCAACTTCATTCCAAGCCTTGCGATACTTAGCATGCATATCCTATCCATAATAACTCTGCTTGGACTGAGAAGTGCTTTATTCGCGCTAGTTATAGAATTTGTAGGCATATTTGTTAGTTCACTTGTTTTTGATTTTACCTTTAAAATGGAATCAGAAATGTATCAAGTTTTTGCCTGCATACCCGTGTTAGTGATATATCCTCTTTTGGTTGGTTTCACCTCTCATAAACTCGGTTTAAAAGTTGCGGACAAACAAGCAAAGCTGATCAGCCTTAGTCGAATTGACGGTTTAACAGGACTAAATAACCGTCGATATTGGGAAAATCAACTTGATCGTTCTTTTAAACTGAATAAAAGAGAAGAATCCAGTACTAGCGTCATCTTCATAGACGTTGATCACTTTAAAAAAATCAATGACCAATATGGACATATAGTGGGAGATGAGGTCTTGCAAAAAATTTCTTCATTGATCGAAGAAACCGCTCGAGAAACCGATATTTGTGGCAGGTACGGCGGTGAAGAATTTTGTATCCTATTACCTAAAACGGGTAAATTAGAGGCCGAAATTTTAGCTGAACGTTTAAGAGAAAAAGTAGCAAATACTAATCTTCACTCAAAATTGGATATAAAAGGTAGTATCAGTTTAGGTATCTCAGAATTATCTGGAGAAATGAACAGTTATAGTGAATGGCTAACGATAGCCGATAACGCTCTTTATAAGGCAAAGTCTAATGGACGTAATCAAACAGTTGTTGCGACAGTCTAAACTATAAATAAGTATCTAAACTAGGGTATT
The DNA here is from genome assembly GCA_002733465.1 of Kangiella sp. GTDB lineage: Bacteria > Pseudomonadota > Gammaproteobacteria > Enterobacterales > Kangiellaceae. Next base: position 26,254 of record NVVT01000006.1, on the reverse strand, counting down.
TCTCAACCCAAATATTCTCAGTTTTTTCACTCACAAAATCCATAAATACCTGCATTGCGGGGGTCACTATTTTCTGTTTTTGATGAACCATATACCAGATCCTCATAATCGGCATTTCTTTAACATTCAATAGTTCTACAAGATTTAACGCTAGCTCTTGTTGAAGTGTATGCAATGAGACAATACCCAAGCCTAGTCCTGCAGAAACAGCTTGTTTAATTGCCTCATTAGTGGGCATTTCCATCGAGGTTTTTAAGGTAGCTTTATGTTGAGAAAAGAATTTTTGCATGGCTAACCGAGTCCCGGAGCCAACTTCTCTAACAACGAATTCTAACTCAGCCAAATCTGATAGTTTAATTGATTTCCGTTTGGTTAAAGGATGGTTCACCGGAGCGATAATAACCAATGGATTATTCATAAAAGAACGCGTTTCTAAGTCTAACTCTTCTGGAGTTTGCCCCATAATCACCAGATCGGCTTCATTATTTTTCATACACTCCAACAAACCTTGACGGTTATGGATCAATAATTCAAAACTAATGCCTGGATGCAACTTCCTAAATTGAGCGAGGGAAAGCGTTACAAATTGATTAGCTGTTTCAGGTACCGCAAGGCGTAAATGCCCCTTTTCTGAACCTCTCATTGACGCAATGGTTTCTTCCATTGCCGATTTAGAGGACAGAACATGTATCGCATAATCCCAAATGACTTGCCCTACAGGAGTTAAAAATAGTTTTTTACCTATCTTTTCTGTTAATGCAGCATCCAATAAATTTTCCATCTGCTTAACTTGCATAGATACAGCAGGTTGGCTCAAATGGAGTTCTTCTGAAGCTCGTGTATAGCTTAAATGCTTAGCCACAGAGTTAAATATTTCTAATTGTCTAAATGTTATTGGGTAGCCCATGCATAAAGTATAGCTTATCAAGAGTCTAAAAAATATTGATTATTATTTATATTAAGGAATGTGCATACTCACCATTCAATTATTCTTAAACCTAATATTAATTGGTGAAAAAGCTCATGTGTCTTTTAGCAAAAGTGTCAAATTTAGCGATTCGAGTTTCTAATGAAATTCTAATGCCTATTTTTGAATCTAATACTGCAAAGGATTCCACCAGTGTTAAAGATGACGGAAGTTGGGTAACTCTGGCCGATACTCAAGCGCATAATATGCTAATTGACGAATTACCTCGTTTGTATGATTTGCCGGTATTAAGTGAAGAATTAACGACTAAGCAACAAGAAGATTTATTGAGCCAAGAACGACCTAGTTATTGGTGCATTGATCCACTTGATGGCACATCAAACTATACTCAAGGGCTCCCCTATTGGTGCGTTAGTATTGCTTTAATCATCGATGGAGTGGTAGAGCTTGGTGTGGTTTACGATCCTAATAGAGATGAATGTTTTGCTACGATGAAAAATAGAATCACCACAATCAATGGGAAACCAATCCTTGAGATATCTGAGTCTGAAACACCCTCACTTTCGCAAGCTATGGCGTTAATAGACTTCAAACGATTAACTGCAGAAATAGCAACCGAATTAGTGACCAACCAACCCTATCGTTCACAAAGAAGTTTTGGTGCCAGCGCGCTTGATTTATGTTGGATAGCAGCTAATCGTTGTCAGATTTATTTACATGGTAAACAAATGCTTTGGGATCATGCTGCAGGAGCAATAATTTTAGAAAATGCTAATGGTAGCTTACTTACATTTGATGGTGAAAAGGTTTTCCAAAATAATTTGCATAGCAAGAGCGTGATTGCAGCCTCAAATGACAAAATGATGGTTCAATGGCAAAACTATTTTGGTAAGAGTCTTTTTTCAAAAAATTTAAACCAACAAAAATTATCTAACGTAGTTGGATTATAATAGACTTGAATTCAAGAAAGATTCTATTTAACAAAGGTTAATTATAATGAAACAATCTATCAAAATTGCGCCTTCTATTCTTTCAGCAGATCTAGCTCGTTTAGGCGACGATGTTGCTGAGGTAATCAAAGCGGGAGCTGACTGGGTTCACTTTGATGTGATGGATAACCACTATGTTCCTAACTTGACTTTTGGGCCACCTGTTTGTAAAGCCCTGGTGGACTACGGAATCACTGCCCCCATTGATGTGCATTTAATGGTGGAGCCCGTAGATGATTTAATCGAACAGTTTATTAAAGCGGGTGCGTCCATGATTACCTTTCACCCCGAAGCATCAAAGCATGTTGATCGGAGTTTGCAAATTATTAAACAAGCGGGCGTTAAGGCTGGTTTAGTTTTTAATCCTGCTACCTCACTTGATTGTCTTGAATTTGTCATGGACAAAATTGATATGATTTTAATTATGTCGGTTAATCCTGGCTTTGGCGGGCAATCTTTTATTCCTAACGCATTAGAAAAATTAAAGATCGCTCGCAAGTTGATTGATTTAAGTGGAAGAGATATACGCTTAGAAATAGATGGTGGCGTTAAAATCAATAATATTAGGGAAATAGCCGATGCGGGTGCAGACACGTTTGTGGCAGGATCGGCTATTTTTAATACTGATGATTACAAGGCAACAATCGACGCCATGAAAGCAGAATTGGCCAAATAATTTAAAATGCCCGACTCATCAATACAAATCAACTGCAAAGCCTTTCTTTTTGATTTAGATGGAACACTAGTGGATAGTGAGCCGGATCTTACTGATTCGATTTCGATTACATTTAATCAACTAGGTTTAGAAACGCCTAATCAAGAGAAAGTGAAAAGTTGGATAGGTAATGGCGTCGATAAATTATTGCACCGTGCATTGACTAATTCTGTAGATGGCGTCGCTGGTGATGATCAATTCTGGAGCGCTAGAAAAATATTTTTTGATGCATACCTAAAACAAAGTGGAAAATTATCAAAACTCTATCCCGGTGTAAATGAAATACTGGAGTACTTAAAACAAAATAAAATTCCGATGGCGTGTATTACTAACAAAAATAGAGCCTTTACTTTGCCACTTTTACAAATGTTAAAAATTGATTCTTATTTTGAAATTGTTGTTTGCGGTGACGATTTATCGAACAAAAAACCACATCCAGAACCTTTATTGTATGCTGCAAATAAACTGGGCATTGAGAATGAATTTTGCGCTATGGTTGGCGACTCGGTCAATGATATAAAGGCAGCACAAGCCGCCAATATGCAAATGATTTGCGTTGATTATGGCTATAACCAAGGCCAAGATCTTACTCTTTATAATGTAAAAGCCATTCTCTCGAATTTGAAAAACATTCGAATTTGAAAAGCATTCAAGTTTACTAAACGAGGTAACACCATGTCTAAAAAACATCCCATCGTCGCCGTCACCGGATCTTCAGGAGCGGGCACCTCTACGGTAAAAACAGCCATGCAACATATCTATCGTCGTAATGGTTTTAAACCAGTGGTTGTTGAAGGCGATAGTTTTCATAAATACGAAAGAAAACAAATGGGACAAGCGCTAATTCAAGCCGAGCGATTAGGGCAAGTATTAAGTCACTTTGGCGCATCTGGCAATGAATTTGGAAAACTTGAAGACTTGTTTAAGCAGTATGGTGAATCTGGCACCGGAAAAAATCGAAAATACTTACACAACGATTTAGAAGCTGAACCTTATAATCAAGATCCCGGCACATTTAGCCCTTGGGAAGATATTGAAGAAGGTACAGACTTTCTTTTTTATGAAGGCTTACATGGCGCTGCAAAAGACGGGGATATTGATGTTGGCAAGCATGTCGATCTTTTAATCGGTGTCACACCCATCGTTAACTTGGAATGGATCCAAAAAATTCATCGAGATACAAAAGAACGGGGTTACGCGACTGACAAAGTGACAGATACTATCCTAAGACGAATGCACGATTATGTTCACTACATGACACCTCAATACACTCACACACATATTAATTTTCAACGAGTTCCTCTTGTTGATACTTCCAATCCATTTATCGCTAGAGACATTCCAACCATGGATGAAAGTTTAGTAGTCATAAGATTTGGTACTAAAATATATCGTCAAATTGATTATAGTTATTTGCTTGATATGTTGAATGGATCGTTTATGTCTCGTAAAAATACCATTGTTATTCCTGGCGGAAAAATGGGATTTGCATTAGAAACGATTATAGAACCATTAATCAAAAACTTAGTTGAAACTGGCGAGTTAGAATGGCGTAAAGAATACGTTTAAAGAGGACATAATTAGAAAATGCTTGAGTCTATTCTCAAGCATCTTTAATTTACTTTACGTGAACAATAATTTCTTCAGATACAACGGCAGGATTGTGGGGGCGATGTAAGTAGTCGCCTAAAATTAACGATAACGTATGCTTACCTTTTGGCAAGGTTACGAACGCTTCGGTTTGACCTCCTCCAAAATGTTTTACTTCACCGCCTAAAGGTTTTAGTAAATCTGGTGTTTTTCCATCAATTAACAAATGATGATGGCCAGTGAATTTTTTATTAAATCCCGCTGGAGAAATTCCCATTCCAGACAATCCAAAAACCACCTTAAACGTCGTTGGAACAGTTTCGCCATTCTTTGGTGTGATGATGTAAACTTGCGCATTTTCAATTGATAAAGAACGCTTTAGTTCTGTCGCTGAAACAATTTGCACCGCCAACGACAAAGTTAATAATAATCCGAATGATAATATTTTATTCATTTTAAAAACTCCTTTGATTTGCCTATTTAGTTTTGCTTAATTTTTTTGCATGATCGATTTTATAGTTTGGAATCTTATTACCCTTTGACCTGCCTTTTAGGTAAAACTCCATCCATCGCATTAAACGTATAGAGTAATCCAATTTAGCAGCCACTTTCCGATTGCCATGCCCTTCACCTGGATATAATACTAGTCTAACCGGTGTATCTGTGCGAGTTTTAATATATCGATATAACTCCATTGACTGACTCGGATGAACTCGAGTATCGCTATCTCCATGCATAATTAATAATGGCGTTTTCGCTTTATCTGTATGATAAATGGGACTACGTTCTAACATCCATTGCCACTTTTCCCACGGATAACTTCGTGCGTGTACATTATACATTTCATTTGGAATATCTGTGGTTCCAAACTTTGAAAGTTGGTCACTAATTCCAACAAACATCACACTGGCTGCAAAATGTTCGCTTAGTGCCGTTGCTCCCCATGCTGAAGCATAACCGCCGTATGAGCCACCAGTAATKCCYACTYTWTYYTYGTTWAYWAWWCCWWKWTTRWCYAARTGRKTKWTYRMATCGACTAAATCATCAAATTCTTTTCCGGCGTAATCACCTTGACCCAATTTTGAAAAATCGACGCCTCTTCCTGTGCTACCTCTATAATTAGGTAAGAATACTACAAACCCTTTTTCACTCGCATAACTAATNGGTCTACTATAAGATTGTAACCAGCCATTTTGATAGTGTGCTTCAGGACCGCCATGAACCATCAAAATTAAGGGGTATCGTTTAGATTTTTTGTAATTCTTTGGATATATTAACAAACCGTCTAACGGTAATCCGTCTCTAGCATAATAAGTAATACTCTCTTGTTTAGGGATATATTTGTTTTTTAGAATACTCCTATGTGTGGACAATTGTTTTAACTCTTGAGAGTCTTTATCAGAACTAAAAAGACCAAAAACCTCATTTGGGTGAGACCTGCTATTAACCGTTAAAGCAAAGTTAGTGCCTGATTTGTCGAGGTCGATTTTTTTAATAATATTCTGGTTAGATTCGAATATATTTTTCACATTACTACTATCTAAGTTAACACTAGATAATTCAACACCCGTACCCTTGTTACCTAAAAAAGCTAGTTGGTATTCACTTTGCCATTTAATATCAACTATATGTCCTTGATAATTTTTTACATACTCAACTGTTTCCCCTGTTTTAATATTATTTACAAACAATTTTCCTGCTTGAGGATCGTGTTCATTTTGTGCGCCAATATATGCAATGCGATTTCCATCTTTAGACCACCGCGCAACGCCTAACTTTCCCCTTGTTTTAATTGTATGCTTCAAACTCCCTAACTGATCATAAACACGATATTGAGATTTCATATATTTATCATCGACTAAAGGCGTCGGAACTGTCTTAATTAGTAGATCATTATTCGTAGGTGAATAAACCGCAGAAAGTAAATGGGAATCAATAGATAATTTTATATGTACTTTATCTTTAGACTTTAATTCAACAACAAACGCACCCATTTTTTCTTTAGACTCTTCATAAACTAATGCCTTAAATCCTTTGTCAGTTAATTTTTCATGATCTTTTTCTTTAGCGGGTTTTGCTAAATATGTAAGGTGAGTTTGATTATGATTGATACTAAATGAAGAAATGTCTGACTTAGTAAAGATATATTTTTCAGATTCTCCACCATCAATTGCAATCCGATAGATAGATTGATGCTTATCCTGGTTACGCTTTGCTAAATAGTAAATAAATGAGCTATCACTACTCCATTGAACATGGGAAACTTTCACCTCGCCCGTTACAAATGCGCGCGACTTGCCATCTTTATTAGTTACATGAAGTTCAACATAAGAAACACCATCATCATCACTATAAGCGTTTCTGGGTTTAATCAAAGTATAAGCAATATGATTTCCATTAGGTGATATTTTGCTGTAACCCACATAGGAAAGTTCAGATAACTCTTCCAAAGTTAAAGTCTCAGATTTTGAATGCGCAATGCTAGAGAATATTAAACCGAAAGTACAAATTAAAAATCTCTTATAAATTAGGGCCATTTTATTCATTATTCGCTCCTTCAATATTTACTATTCTAATCAAGCTCTGGAATAACCAATTCTTTTTGCCAATTAAAAATGGGATCGCCTAAAACTAAAAATAAGGTAAAAGTAAACTTTTTTTGGTTGTAGGTCATCGCACCATAACTTAACTGAACAATTCTTCCTCTAGCTTTCACGATTTAAGTAATATAATGTTTTATATCTAGTTTTAGATCTAGTTTTATATCTAGTTTTATTTTATTCAAATATGGTCATATTGCTCGGCAAATCACCTTTTTTACGTTTAATTCTAGAACCAGTATAAGTGATTTTTTGATCTTTTAGATACTTTGTTAGATCTATATCAGAATACTTCTGGTCAATTCTTCTACCTGAAGGTATGTTTTCTAAAATGTGTCTATTATTTTCTATTACTAACTCTAATTCATGTTCCTCCATTACTGCAGTAATTTCATTAATAAGATTTTCTTTTTTCACACTATTTATAACGGAATTAGAAAGTAAAGCCCATAAAAAAGCAATAGCGTTATCTTTGTGTACGACACCATCAATGCCATTAAAATAGATTTTTGCCAATTTATATTGAGCTCTGTGGTCTCCTTTGTATGCTAAATTACAGTATATATTTAAAGCTTGAGGAAATTTATTTTTTTTCTCAGCGAACACTGCGGCTTTATAACTATAAAATTTATTTTCATTTTTACAATCTGTGGCTGATAATACTGTAGCAAAAAACATTAAAAATATTGCTATCAAAATTTTCACTATTCACACCCCTTTCCAATATATTTATTACAAAGTTCAGGATAATCTCTATTCATCAACTTTCTGTATCTAGTGAAACGTTGATTCAAGTAAGAAAGAGGTGTTCTCACGGCCAATTCTCCTAAATAATTCATCTCTCCCTCTTCAAGATATACACAAAACCCACCATTATTGTAATCAAAATGATAACCATGAGCATCAACTCTAGAAATACAATATTCTCCTGCCGTCAATAAAAGTGTATATTGATGAATACCGTAGCTTATTGGTCCAATCAAGTGTTTACTACCAGTTTCAGTATTTTTAATAGTAATAGCACTTAGAGATTCTACCGCATTTATAGTTAACCCAAGATATCCTTCGTTTTCTTTTAAAGGCAATGGGGTTCCTTGCTTTACTAATTTTTGATTCATACTGCAACTTTGTAAAATCAAAATGGTAATAATTATTAGACTATTTTTCATTAAAACTTTCTCCTTTTATGTGATTTTCCTGTAAATGTTTATTATGATAAATTCTTATATTATTTCTGTAATAGGGATTAAGTTCAGAATTTGAGTTTCAAGAAAATTCGAAAACTATAACTAATACATTGTTAGCTTTGATTGATTTAAACAAATTTATTATCCAACTGGAATAACTAGTTCTTTCTGCCAATTAAATTTCGGATCACCTAAAACTAAAAAGAAAGGATTAAGCAAGCATTCTTTTTGATTGTAGGTCATATCGCTATAATCTAGCTGGACAATTTTTCCGCCAGCTTGCTCAACAATTGCTTGAGCCGCAGCCGTATCCCATTCTGACGTTAGCGCTAAACGGGGGTATAAATCTGCAGAGCCTTCCGCAACCATACACATTTTTAAAGAACTACCTCGGCTAGTTAAATCATAGCTCGCGAAATTTTGACAAAGTGTTTCAACTTTATCTAATCCATGTCTTCTGCTTGCGACAACAGTAAAATGATTTTTACCATTTTTTTGTTGTAGAGATCTAACGCTGATACTTTTAGAAGATTCTTCTTTCGACTGTTTAAATGCTCCCAATTCTCTAGCGGCCGAATAAGTAATATCGGCAACAGGCACATGAATGACTCCTAATATTGATTTACCATTTTCTTGTAAAGCGATATTAACTGTGAACTCACCATTTCTAGCAATAAACTCTTTGGTTCCATCCAGTGGATCAATAATGAAACAGCGATTCCAATCTTTTCGATCTTCAAATTCTATTCCTGTACTCTCTTCAGATAAGCAGGGTAGGTCGGGATATTTTTTTTCTAAGAAATCAACAATTATATTATGTGCGGCCAAATCGGCTCGTGTTAAAGGTGAGTCATCGCTTTTGATTTTCACATCAAAATCATCACTATTATAAATTTCTAATATTTCCTTACCTGCTTTTTTAGAAATGAAAATTACATCATCTAAAATTGCTTTTAAATCTAACGCTTCCATTTTACTTTCCTTACAGTTTGTTTTTTCGATCACTTAATATTTTATTAGCTAAGAATAATGCCGCCACTGAACGCGCTTCGGTAAAGTTTTCATGCTCCAATATTTTATTTATCTCGCTTAAAGGAAAGAGAATAATTTCGAGCGGTTCAGGTTCATCACCTTCTAATTCTTCCTTGTAAAGCGATTCAGCTAAAACCAAATTCATTTTGTGAGTTAAATAACCGGGCGCCAAACTCATTTCCTTCATAGATATCATTTTACTCGCGCCGTAACCAACTTCTTCTTTTAATTCACGGTTAGCCGACTCAAAAACAGATTCACCTTCTTCCATAAGACCTTTTGGAAATGCGAGTTGGTAATCCTCTGTACCTGCAGAATACTCTTTGATCATCACAAAATATTTGTCATCCAAGATTGGCACAATCATTACTGCGCCTCGAGGCCCAGCGACTAACCTTTCATAAGTTCTTTTTTCACCATTTGAAAATGTTAAATCTAACTCCTCTACTTTAAATAGACGAGTTCTAGCTATTTCCTTTATGCGCGTAATTTCAGGTTTTTTATTCATAATTAAAACTATTACTCTCTGTCATCCAAGGGAAATCTGTTACTCAAATTAGTTGTGAAAAGTCACTGACTGCTTCAAATGGATTAGTATCATTTCTTTCTTTTTTTGAATCTGGTTTATCTATGGCTAACAGAGAGCCAATACCAAATTTCTTGGCTGAATTAAGGACCGGTAAGCTATCGTCTATAAATAGGCATTTAGAGGGTGATAACTGATGTTTTTCCATCAATAGATGCCAAAAACGTTGGTCTTCCTTGGCAAAACCCAATTCGTGAGAGCTACATATGGAATCAAAATATTGGCTCATTTCAGCTTTCATCATTTTAATCTCAATCGCGTCTGGATGAGCATTGGTTGCCATAATGATTTTTAAAGTAGAGTGCTTTTTTGAATCGTGTTGTCTTTGTTTTTGAATCAGCTTTAAAGACTCTAAAAATTTTACCGCGTTAGGCCTAAAAGTGATTTTGTGCAATATTTCATGCTTTAATTTTTTAATATCAATTTTTAAAGTTTCAGTCCAGTAATCCAAACAATACCAGTCTAAAGTTCCTTTCACTTTATTTTGTAATGCTATTAATTTTTCTTTTCCGTCAGACAAACTTACACCGCTATTTTTCGCATATAATTCGGGTAATAGATCGTGCCAATAATAATTGTCAAAATGTAAATCGAGCAATGTACCATCCATATCAAGTAGAACAGTATCAATGTTATTCCAATCCAAATTGATTTGTTTTAATGCTTGTTCCAATTAATTATCTTCTTTTAATAGGTGGTTTTTAATGACTAATAGCAACTTATAATACTAATTCAGGAATTACCAAATTTTCTTTTTAAACTTTAAGCCTTGACGTCCATTTGACGGCTTTCCATCTGCAAAGAATATAAAAGCATTAAACATTGATTTATCAACTCGGGTTGAAATACTACCACTGAAGTCCAAAAGCCCCTGGTTTGATATATTTATATTACCCTGAAGATCTAATACATTCTTTTCTTTCATTATTGTGCCATTGATCGAACCATCTTCATTCGTTTTCCAATTGATTGCAAAGTTGCCAAGTTGCCAAGACTTGCCATTAAAAACCACTGCACCATCATTCCACCGTGTAATTCCTGAGAGGTGTTTCGGTTTTGAATCAACTAATTTAAGAGCAAGGTTTTGGGTTTCAATATTTCCATTTAATTCAATCCCTTTAAAAGGAATRTATTTTTCAAARTGGGAAAGCTKTGTTTTTATGCTTACATCTTCTAATTCAATATTTTTATCATCTTTTAAGCTAAATGAAAAATCACCTTTTAAATCACCTTCTAAAATACTAATATCTGCACCCAACTGACCCGTAACAAGTGCGAGTATTTTTGTATTAAACTTAACTTCACCTAATGTCCAACCTTTTGCTTGCAGATGGTTGATGCTACCTGACCAAACAGTTCCATCTAAGCCAACAAGTGTAAGACCACTTTTCTCTGGAATAAACGTTGTAATTAATTTTGCCGGCATTAAAATAATAATTAGAATGAGCAGAAATGATGTAAAAAGAATAATTTTATTTTTCATTATGTTTGTCTTATTTTGAGCGTCTTAGTAAAAAGAGTTAAAGCTTGCTAACGGATACTTCTATGAATTACCGTAACAAGGCTATTTGAGTAATTTCACGTTAATACTTGTAATACCATTATTTTCTCGACTACGAACATTCACCGTAGCAACTGATACCCCGTGTTTTGATTCAACTTCTGCTACCCATCTGAGAAAATCATCAAAACTGACATTATCAAACCAAACTTGCATTTCGTTTGGACTCTTACTATCTCTTCGGGAAACGGCTAAATTAAATTTTCTAGTGGTATTGTTTATAATCGACGTCAACGGCAAAGACCCTGCAACAACACTACTTGTCGCACCTGTAGATTTTATTATGGAGACTTGCTGACTCATCCATTGATCCGATTTGATTTTTGAAGCAACTTCAATTTCCAGCTTATTAACACTTTCATTTAAAGGATTGACTATTAATAAATATACTAAAATGACAGAAACTACGGCTCCTGCAGCTACAGTGATTTTTTGATCTTGCTCTGAAAGTTCATTAAACCAATTCTTTATCGGATCCATTTTGAATTCCTCTTAATCGTTATTACTTGCTTTTTCTATCTAATTATTTCTTAAGGACAACTTTTAGTTTCTAATAGTTAGACGACTTGAAAAACCTGCACCACGTTGAGTTTCTGACGAACGCTCTACTTGGTGTCCGCTTGACTTTAATGAATCTGCAAATTTATCCAAATCAACCAAGCTAGATGCAATTAGATCAAATCGTAACTCGTTTCGAGCAATATCATAACTAATATTAGTTGGATACACTTTGCTGAGGTCCGTTAGCGATTGACCACTTGATTCTAATATTTTTAAAAACCCAGCTGAATCAGACGACGATCCTATCGACTTCATATAGGCTCTCATATTTTTAACGGCTCTAGCTGGCGATGAAGGTGTTTTTCGAGTTGGAAACGCTTGTTTGTATAAGGCCATTTTCCTAGTATCTAGCTGTTCTTTTTGCTCACCCAAAGTGATAATTTTACTAGTCTGGAAAACAATGAATGCAATAAATAAAGCAGCTGCGATACTGCTGACTTTAGTCAAAAATAAACCCAACTCAGACTTCTCTTTCTTTGGCTCATATTTATCTTGCATTAAATTGATAACGCTAGCATTAGAGAAGGTTTTAGCTWKTRRWGWTYKTTYASWWKMWWTRGTMGWTWTGYWWSTWSYRRWTCRKYCWMTRRRMRAMTCKWTRWYRRRYKMWSARKTRWCTRMWKAWRRWAATATATTGAGTGATATTGCAATTGCTAGCATTTCATCATTACTTTCATCTTGAGAGTCTGAGTTAGAACTAGTGTCCGCATTAGAATTCATGTCTTCAGATAACTGTTTTTGAATTAGCCAGCTAAAATCATCTGGAYGACAGGTCCAAACATTTCCTTTTGTATTAATTATCGAACAATTTGACTCTTCAAGTAAGACACTATAGCCATCCTCAGGAGTCAAAATCAGATCTTGTTCTAATAGAATTTGTTCTAGCTTTATTTCTGCAGATTCAAATTGTGATAGAAGAGATTCTAAGTAATCTGTTTCAACTCCCCTTACACTTACCAGTTTGTCTTTTCCAAATTCCTTATACGCATAAAATAATGAAGCAACTGATGTAGCCACTTCGTCTTCCATCATGAAAGGGATCGCTTTTCTCATCAGTTTAGGATTACGATTAGGAATTTCTAATTCAGCACTAACGATATCTTGGGAAGATAAAATTAAACTCACTTTTTTAAACTCTGCCATATCGGCCAAACAGCTTAGATCCGCTTTCAAAATTTCTTCGCTTTTTAATTCATAGCTCTCACTAATGTTTTCTTCTTTATTCAAATTAGTATCAGATAAATCGATATTATCAGCACCTTCAAGCTTCCAAGTTAAAGTGACTTGTTCACTATCACCCCAAAATATTAATAAATCTTTCATTAGTCCTTCCCAAAATATCGTGAGACAACCTTAAAGCGGTTGCTATCGTCTTTAACAAATAAAGTTGTCATAAATACTTTTGTAGTCTTTATTTGTGCTTTAGATTTCATTTGAAAGTAACGACTAGTATCTGTCAGGCGCGATTTCAAATGACTACTTATCTTTGCTTGTGTTCCTAATGCATCCCAAAATCCTTGCATATCATACCCTTTTGATGGTCGAGTATTAATCAGTTCTTTAACCTTCGAAAGTTCGACCTTTTTACCTAATGCTGCGTGCAACAGCTGTGCGCCTTCGGAAGTTATGGTATTCACATTTAACTGGTTTTCTTTAATATTTGGTAATACACAAACATCTTGCTCAATCAAGGCACTAATCTCTCTAGTAAATGAGCGCACGGCCAATAATTCACTTTTATGAGCGATTGAATCATTAGCAGGTAAATAGGGGGTTTCCAATCCTTGATAATAGAGATCCTCAACACCATCAGGCCCACTGGGTGTAGAGTCCTCATCAATCCAATCTCTTAGCTCAGCAGCTAAAGCAGCTGGATTTATCTGTGAATCATCTAAAACCGACTCTAAATAATCGGTAAATATTTCTTCACCAATTGTTTTTTGATTTTGATTTGAAGAAGGGTTTATCGGTTGTGGACCAACTAATGACTGATTGGATTGATTATTTTTTCCTGTCTGGTTACGATTATTTCGTTCTTTGTCACCTAGAGTATTGAGATTAAAGCAACTTTGCATGTCCTTTATGGTCGCCGTCATACCGCCCCCTTCAATCGGAAAGGTAATATCACTTTGCGCCCAAGCTTGATTCAAGTGCACTTTATCGTCCTTTTCTTTATCAAAACCTTTTTGCAAATAAATTTTTGCCAGCTCTTCCATACCAATTAAATAAGAATATGCTTGATCGCGATGAATCATGTTTCTTGCTAAGGTACTTTGATAATTTACTCTTTTGTTAATTTCTACGATTAACAGAGCAACAAAGGCTACCACTAAAATAACAGTAATTAATACTGTACCTTTTTGTCTTTTATTGAATTTAATTAACTGATAATTCATCGCAAAACACTAGGATCGGATAATACAAATAAACGATTGACTAATCCGAGATCAGATAGCTCTAACGTCACTCTTACCGCAACTGGCAAAACTTTGATAGTTGACGAATCTGAATTCACACCGTCCTGTGCATTAGACTCTGCGATACTCAAAGGCCAGTAGTCATTCCAGTTTTCGCCATCGTAAAAATCAAATTTAATACTTTCAACATTTTCTAATAAAGGTCGATTTAGACCTTGTTCTAAAATCATACCATCGGGGAAACTAAAGCTTACTCTGCGTAAGATTTTATCTTTCACAAAATAGGTAAGCCTCTCTAGGTTAGAACGTTTTAAACCAGCGGGGTTTCGTCTTCCCATACGAGTCAAATTAAGATGAGGTGATCCTAATCCATCATCACTGGATAGATTATCTTTTTTGTCACCGAATTCATCTCTGAATTTTCTAGGCGCTAACTGCTGTATATCATCTGAAATGAATAACCAAGCTCGCTCAATCGAATTATAGCGATTTCCAGTATTTTCTATACTGGTTTTTGCTAGCGTCGCACGGTCTAATAAAGTGAACGCAGCCACACCGATAACAGCAGCAATTGCCATCGCTATCAGAATTTCTAAAAGTGTAAATCCATTTTGATGCTGGCTAGTTTTGGCCAAATTAATTTTTTGATTTAAATAGAATTTCATTTTTTAATGGCCTTATTGGCGATAAAACCGATAAACCGAGTTGTTGCATTTTCATCCGCCTCTTCAAACCTAACTTCTACTTCAACTTGTCGTAATTCTTTTTCAGTTGTTTTGGAAACAGTTTGTAGCCAATACCAAGTCTTTGGTTCTGCTTCAGAGCCAGCCATAATAGCGCTACCGCGTGTTACTCCAATATTAGGCCAGCTTTTTTCTAATCGAGTTTCTGCCAGTCGATTCATAGCAACCCAATGAGCAATGGTTTTTTGTGATGCATTTTTCTGAGCCGACTGATAGTTAGATACTTGAGTGATCAAACCAACAGCGGCGTATCCAAAAATTGCGAGAGCTATTAATATTTCCAATAGAGTAAAAGCTCTCATCTTTCGACAAGAGTGATTTAGAATATTATTGGTTTTATAAAACTGCATTTTAATCGTTTAAACTCTTTCCTAAAACTCTACGTTAAAATTCATTTGCTTCAAAATCTCGATCGADATCTTGAAATAAATTCCCTTCAAGCGGGCCTTCATATTTTAGTTCGCCGGTTAAAAAGCCTCTGACTCTAAAAAAATAACGATCATCATTTCCAATATTTTTATCTGAAACGGCAATGCCTATTGAAAATTGGTTTTGTTCGCCACTGGATAAAAAATAAATCTGCGGAGGATCTAGTTTTTTCTTAGATTTATCATCTTCTTCAAAGATATCGATTTCTTCCTCAAAAATATTAACCTCATCATCAAAAGTGCTAAATAGGTTTTCTTCATCTAGAGTGAGATTTATTTCTAAACCTTCAGCAAACTCATGTCTTCCGAGTTCAGGAAATTCTGAAATTTCCTGCCATTCTGCACTTTTAGATTTTCTTTTGCCATCGGTTGAGTTTTTATCAGAATTATTATTCTCGTCGTTATTTCCAATCCCTAAGTCAGAGCCAATCTTTGGCTTAGAACCCGGCTTATTGGTCGAGTCATCATCATCCACCAACTCTAGAAACTGATACCCTTTTTCATCGATGGTTAAACCAAATTCGCGGTTTAAAAGAATTGATTGATCCCTTACCATTTCAATCGCGGCAACTAATCTAAAAATTTCTTGCTTCGCCTGTTTGTCCGATGAACCACTTAAATTAGGTAAAGCAAAAGCTACCATTATCGCCATGATTGCCATAGCAATCAGTATTTCTAATAAACTAAAACCTGAATACTTTTTTAACTTAATCATTTAATGCAGTCTTATTAAGTTCATTATTTAATAAATTACTGTTCACCGGTTTTAAATGCTTTGATGACTTGATCGACATTCCAATTACCAATATCTATAGCGATTCCTTCGCCACCTTCTTCACCATCAGCACCTAATGAATATATATCGTACTCACCAAATTCACCTGGAAACGAATATTGATAGGGGTTCCCCCATGGATCATTATTAAGTTCAATGTATCCTCGTCTTGCATAATTACTAGGGATTGGACGACTTGACGGTTTTTGCGATAAAGCTTCCAAACCTTGCTCTGTTGTCGGATACATAAAATTATCCGAACTGTATTGAATTAACGCAGATTTAATAGCGCTAATATCACCTTTAATTCGGATCAAACTGGCTTCCTCTGTTTTACCCGCGAACTGCACCACCATGACGCCACCAAGAATTGCCATGATTGCCATAGCTACCAAAATTTCTAAAAGCGAAAAACCGGATTGTTGTTTTATATTTGTTCGCTGTTTCATTTTAAACCTCATAAATAATCTAATTCTAAATGTTTTAATCCCCCCTCTTTGCGAAGATCGCGACACGGATGTCGCTTATTAGAACAATGCACGGAGCAATTGTCGAGGGGTTGGGGGGAGATTTAAATAACTCTCAAGACCAGAATACTTATCTGATACGTTAGAGCTTTAAATCCCCCTCAATCCCCCTTCGCAAAGGGGGAAGCTATTTTGTAATCCCCCTCTTTGCGAAGAGGGGTTAGGGGAGATTTAAATAACTCTCAAGACCAGAATACTTATCTGATACGTTAGAGCTTTAAATCCCCCTCAGTCCCCCTTCGCAAAGGGGGAGGTATTTTCTTTATCTCCTCTTTTGGAAATGAGGAGTCTGTTTCTTTTATCTTTTTAGGTCAGCGTATTGCTCAATTCAAATACCGGCAACATAATTGCCAGTACAATCATAAAAACAAACGCGCCCATGATTAAAATCATAATGGGTCCGATTAAATCCATCATCACACTCACCATATTATCAAACTGTACTTCTTGATTATCGGCTGCGCGGTCTAGCATTTCTTCTAACTGGCCTGAACTTTCACCACTGGCGATCATATGCAACATCATTGGTGGAAAATAACCACATTGCTGCAAAGATACTTTAATGCCCGAACCTTCACTCACTCTGGTTGCGGCTTCTGCTACGGCAACTTTTAATTCAGCGTTTGTCATTACATCGCCCGCAATTTTCAGTCCTTCTAATAAGGGCACGCTACTGGCATTGAGGATTGCTAAAGTTCTTGCGAATCTTGCAGCATTTAGTCCACGAATGACTTTACCTATAATCCAAGCGTTTATTTTCCACTTATCCCACTTTAGCCGTAAACTCGGTGTTCTCAATAAATACTTAAATCCCGAAACCATTGCAAAAATAATAATAAATGTCAGCACTCCCCAAGATTGTACGTAATCGCTTAATGACAAGAGTGCTTCGGTTAGCCAAGGAAGTTCTTGTCCCGATTTAGTAAAACTTTTAGTAATTTCGGGAACAACCGATCCCAGAAGAAATCCAACAATACCGATACTGACTACGGATAAAATTACAGGGTAAACCAAAGCACCGGTTATTTTTTGAGAAATTGCTTGGCGGGATTCTGTATATTCAGCTAAACGCTCTAAAACTAATTCTAAATGTCCCGACTTTTCACCGGCTGCGACCATAGAGCGATACAATTCTGAAAAAACGCGTGGATATTCACTTAATGCATCAGCCAAACTATGTCCTTCAACTACTCTAGCGCGAATTCCTAATAGCATGGTTTTCTGTTTAGTTTTTTCACATTGCTCAGCGACTGCTTTGATAGTTTCTTCAACCGGAATAGCTGCTCGAATTAACGTGGCTATTTGTCTTGTAATTAACGCTAAATCGGCAGCACCTATTTTTAATTTACTCACTCCAGCTTTTGTGGATGTTCCGCTACTTTTATCTCGTTTATTGATGCTTTCCACATCAATCGGAATTAGGTTTTTCTCCTTTAACAATTGTCTAATCTGGCGAGGTGTATCGCCTTCCATGACACCTTTTATTTGTTTGCCTTTGGTATCGAGAGCAACGTATTCGAATGCAGCCATTAGTCTTCTCTAGTGACTCTTAAAACTTCTTCGACGGTCGTGAGCCCTTCTAGCACTCTGCGTTTACCATCTTCACGAATGCTAAAACCTTTTTGCCTTGCGTGTTTTTCAATTTGTAACTCCCCAGCACCACTGTGAATCATTGCTCTGGTTTCTTCATCAACGGTGACCAGTTCAAAGATCCCTTGGCGACCTTTATAGCCCGAATGATTACATTCACCACACCCTTTTGCATGAAAAATTGTTGGCGGTTTTCCAATATCAAAATTCATTAATTCGCATTCTTTTGGGTTAGCAAGCATCGACTCTTTACAAATTGGACAAAGCACGCGGACTAATCGTTGAGCTAACACGCCGAGCAAACTAGTCGATAATAAAAATGGTTCAATTCCCATATCTTGTAAACGGGTTACCGCACCTGAGGCCGTATTCGTATGCAAAGTCGAAAGTACCAAATGTCCGGTTAAACTTGCTTGAACTGCAATTTCTGCAGTTTCTAAATCACGAATTTCACCCACCATCACCACATCGGGATCCTGTCTTAAAATTGCTCGTAATCCGGTAGCAAAAGTCATTTTTACTTTGCTATTCACTTGGGTTTGACCGATTCCATTTAGCAAATATTCCACGGGATCTTCTACCGTAAGAATATTACGAGTGGCATTGTTAAGTAGTGTTAATCCCGCATAAAGTGTTGTTGTTTTACCTGAACCCGTGGGTCCTGTTACAAGAATAATTCCGTGCGGTTTATGCAGTAGGCTATCCATTTCTTTCTTAATATGATCTGGCATCCCTAGATGAGAAAAATCCAATCTTCCCGCTTGTTTATCAAGCAACCTCATCACCACTCTTTCGCCATGACTTGATGGGATCGTTGATACACGAACATCAACACCGCGGTTAGCAATTTTTAAGGCGATTCGGCCATCTTGGGGAACTCGTTTTTCGGCAATATCAAGTTTTGCCATAACTTTTATTCTTGAAACTAAAAGTGGAGCCAGTTTTTTACCAGGACTTAAAACTTCTCGTAAAACACCATCGACGCGAAATCGAATTTTCAAATCATTTTCGAATGTTTCTACATGAATATCGGAAGCGTTTTCTTTAATGGCTTCGGTTAACAATGCATTAATCAATTTGATAATTGGCGCATCGTCATCCGCCTCTAATAAATCTTCGGTTTCAGGAAGTTCGTCTGCCAATTTAAATAAATCTAAATCATCGCCAATATCTTCCATGGCCGCCATAGCTTCACCGGCATTATCTTGATAAACTTTACCTAAATTAAATTCAAAATCTTCATCTGAAACTTCTTGAAAATGAATCTTTTGTTTAGCAAATCGTCTCGCTTCAGAAATTGATTTAATGCTGACATCTTGTTTTACTAAAGCGACTAAAATATCATCTTCTTTGTTGTAGGTAATTAACACACCATGTTTTTTTGCGAAGGAAAAAGGTAAACGAATATTTTGCTTTTCCTGCATTAATCTTTCTTTTGAAGCAACGTCATCCACACTATCATCAATACTAGCACTCTCGCCATCCACAACTAATTCAGAGGCTAGGTCGTCAGTCTCTTCTTTACCAGAATCTCTGATCAAATCACTAACTGCCATAGTATTGCCTATTCGTTAGTTGCTTTAGGTGGCAAGGGTGTAATTGGCATATTAGTTGAGGCTTCAACATCTTCCAATAATTTCTCAGCTTTCTCAAAACTGGGAGGTAATGCAAGAGATTCATCCCACTCAGGCAATACAGCTGGGTCAGTAAAAGGCATTAAAGAAATCCCTTTTAATTTTTTATCTAACTCTAGAGCTCTCATATAATTATATTTATTTGAGCTAATATCATTAATGTCTGCGGCGTCAGTAATTATTGTTGGGCGAATAAAAACCATCAAATTGGTTTTTCTTTTAGTGGTTCCGCTTGAACGAAACAGAGCACCTAAAAATGGAATATCACCCAATATCGGCACTTTTTGTTCGCTTTCTTGCACATCATTATCAATCAAACCACCTAGAACAATCGTTTGGCCACTATTCACCAGAACCGTTGTTTTAATCACTCGCTTATTGGTTACTACATCAACCGATGTACTTCCAGCTATGCCAGACACTTCTTGTTCTATTGACAAAACAACAGCGTTACCTTCATTAATCTGTGGGGTGATTTTGAGTTTAATCCCCACATCCTGTCTATCAACGGATTGAAAGGGATTACTGTTTCCACTACCTAATTGAGAACCGGTAATAATCGGAATTTCTTGTCCAATACTAATAGTTGCTTCTTCATTGTCCAGCGTGGTTAAACTTGGTGTAGATAGAACGTTAGACTCAGTATCCGATGCCAATAAGTTTAATAATGCTCCCCATGAGTTTCCGTTGGAGAATCCTAACAATGCTCCAGTTACACCTGCAATGGCCTGTCCAATGCCTGCACCATTATCACCTTGATTGGGTGTGCTGATTTCAGTTCTTACACCATCTGGAAAGGATACAGTGGTTGTGCCGTCCTGCCCTCTATTACTAAGTAACCCCCCAATAACACTTGTAGCGGGAACCGAAGTATTAGAAAAATTAATTAAACCACCGGCACCGCCCCATTGAACACCTAGCTCCTGATTTAAACTTTCTGAAATTTCAACAATGATAGCTTCAACATGAACTTGTTTACGACGAATATCTAGTTGATTAATCACCGAGTCAAATGATTTCATAATATCAGGCGGTGCAGTAATGACTAAAGAGTTAGTTTCTTGATGTGCTTTAATTGAATATCCCTTATTAGAACCACGTCTTGAACTCGAACTTTTCTTTTTCGAATCATCTGTTTGAATAGAGTCTCCGACACCTTCAAGCAATGTGGCAATTTCTTCCGCTTTAGCATAATGCAAATGTCTAACTTTCGTATTACCTGCATTTTTAATTGGTGAATCCAATTTTGCGATTAATAGCTTTAATCGTAATGAAGACTTATTATTTGCACTTAATAAAATACTATTTGTCCGTTCATCAGCAACAAAGCGAGGTTTATTGGCATCACCTTTTTTTGAACTACTATTTGCTTTTTCTAAAGTTTCTAAAATTCTAACTACTTCAGTCGCAGAGGCATGCTCTAAATCAATGATTTCAATTTCTTGGTTACTTTCCTGATCGATTTTTTCAATAATTTTGACTAATCGGTCTAGATTGGCAGCTGTATCGTGGATCACAATCACATTGGTTGGCTTGTATTGAGCCATATGTCCCTGTTGAGGTATCAGTGTTCTTAACAAAGGCACTAACTGACTGACATCGACATTATCAACTTTGATCACTCGTGTGATTAGCTGATCACCTGCATATTTTTTTCCTTCTGTATAAACTTCTACGGAATCTTGCTTAGCCGTTTGCAATTGCTCTATTTTATAAAGATTACCTGTTTTAACCGCACTAAATTGATGCACTTTTAAAACACTTAAAAATAATGCAAAAATTTCATCTTCATCCATTTCATGTTGCGAAATGACTGTGATTTTTTTATTACGAACTCTAGGATCGACAATAAAAGTTTTACCCGTCAAACGGCTAACCATTTCAATAAAAACACCAATGTCGGTTTCTTTTTGATTAATTGTCGCTTTATCTGCGGAGACACTGGTGGATAAAATAACTAAACTGACTAAAATCAAGGTTAGTTTTGTGGTGACATTTTTAAACATGGACTTTCTTCCTAATTCCGGTTTTCCTAAATCTGATTTTCTTACTTTTTTAAGATTATTTACCACGGCATTTTTCTCTATTTTATTTTTTTCAATACGCATACTATTGACTACTCTGAGCATTATTTAAGTCTAATAGAAGACTGATGTTTTCTTTTCCACGTAGAATATCAACTTGAATATCTTGCATATTTTGAATCTCACCAAACAACTGCATCGCATCGGCTGGGTTAGCTAGGGACATACCGTTAACTCCCGTAATGACGTCATTGCGTCTTAATCCCAACTGGGTAAATAGTCGTTTATCTTTACCGGGGGAAATCCGATAACCGATGGTTTCGCCATTTCTAGTTGAAGGGCTCATTCTAACCAAGTCAGACAAACTCATGGGGTTTTCTAATAGTTTTTTTCGATATTCATTTAAAGACTTACTAATCTGCTTATTTTTTCGTTTATCTTGTACTTTTTTATCGGTCGATTTTTTTAAGGTTAACTGGCTAGATTTTTTTCGTTGCATATTGACTGGTAAAGAGTCTTTTAATCTAAGAACCTCTTTTCGTCCATTGGTTTCCAAAATCACTCGATCACTATAGACAATCCGCAAATATACCCGACCAGACACCTCTAATTTGTCATCTATAAAATAAACGGCTTGCTTGCCCTTTCCATCTTCGATGATTGAATTAGAGTGCGATTTATTAGTCGCTGCGTAAATCCCTCTCAATTTAAGGTTTAATTGTGTGTCAGGTGCATCTACAACATCCTCAACTACCGCCACCGGCGCTTTATCTTGATCACCAAATAAATGCATACTGACTAAACCACCCACATCTACAGAGCTATTGGTTTGAGCAGATTGAGTTGAAGCGACTAATACTGCTTTTTTCTTAGATATATCATCCGCCATGATGTGCAAAGAGAGTATCCAAAACAATTTAGCACCAAGCACAGCAATAACGATCCACGCCGTCCATTGGATAATAGGCAACCAATTAAAGTAGTTTTTGCCCCAATTTAGTATTGTATTCGTCGATAAATTCATTAAATAAGTTAACTTTTAATATAATCCCTAGATCATCTAGGACAATTGCCAATAATGCTTCGTTGAACCATTTAGTTTAACCCAAAACGCAGTGGGTTTTAATTGTTATTTTCAGGTAAAATTGAGCATAATCTTCATTTTAACAAAATAACTAAACGTAGTAGCCCTCAAAAGGGGTTAATCGGTGCTAAACATTAGATTCAAAAGAGTCATTAAATAACTCATATGCCTAAACAAAAAGATACCCATATCGCAAAGGATGACCAAACTCCCGCCAAAATACGCTTAGATAAATGGCTATGGGCTTGCCGATTTTACAAAACCCGAGCGCTTGCCAAACAAGCAATTGAAGGAGGTAAAGTACATTACGATGGCATTAAACCCAAAACCGGTAAGATAATAAAAATAGCCGATAAAATTAAATTACGCCAAGGTTTTGATGAAAAGACCGTCATTATTGTACAACTCGCTGATATTCGTAAAAACGCTACTTTTGCCCAAACACTTTATCAAGAGACAGAAGAAAGTGTTATTAAGAGGCAAGAAATTACTCAAATGCGTAAATTATCAGCACCCGCGACCCAAGGTAAACCTGATAAAAAACAGCGGAGACAGATCCATCGTTTTAAAACCGGCGAATAGAACTGGAGAATAGATCCGCAAATCTAACGCATTTACCCTTTAATTCGAATGTTCTAGGATTAAGCACCTCTCTTTGCTAATAATCTACTTTCTGCCGGAGGTTTTTTAGTTTTCCCTTTTGCGTTTTTTTGTCCATTCTTTTGGTTTTAGACGCTTTACTTGGCCTAGTTACCTTACGTGATTTTTTTACGTGGGTGGCTTGTTTTATCAATTCAACTAACCGTTCGATTGCATCTATCCTATTTTTCTCTTGAGTTCTAAATTTTTGTGCCTTAATAACGATGACTCCATCAGTCGTTAGTCTAGAGTCAGAAATATTTAATAATTTTTCTTTGATATCATCGGCCAGTGAAGATTGCTGAATATCGAATCGCAAATGGATTGCTGACGAAACTTTATTAACATTTTGTCCGCCAGCCCCTTGAGCACGTATTGCTGTAAGTTCTAGCTCTTCAATATTCAGATTGATCTTTTCGGTAATTTTCATTGACCTAAGTTATTAACTCATTTAGCTCTTTTGATTTCACAGGTGAGTAATCTGAAAAACATCTATTTTTCAGAACTCATCATTTTGTCTCTTAATAGTCGGAATTCTGTACCTTCGTACCAGTTAGGCCATTGATTATTAGTCGATAAAATATAACCGGTATTAAAATACAACTGTAAGTCTTCTTTAGCGCCGTGCCATCCCCAATCTTCGGCGTATTCATCACATAATTGGTGATAACACTTTGCTACTCTAGCACCAATACGTTCTGCAATTTCCGCTTCCTCTGGATTCAAAGAAATAGAGCCACCGCCAACACTAAGCGCAGGTACACCTTTTATAGCTAGGCTAAAATGATCGGAACGATAATAGTAACCGCGTTCGGGATGAGGCTCTGGTGTTAATTTCCTATTCTGCTTTTCGGCAGCCGTCGCTAACACTTCCTCTAACTCGGATTTTCCATGGCCTTTAACGCTTATATCTTTTTTCCGACCAACAATATTTAAGCTATCCATGTTAATCAAACCTACTATTTTAGAAAGTGGCATTGTTGGGTTATCGGCAAAATATTTGGAACCCAAAGTTCCCTGTTCTTCCGCCGCAGCTCCCACAAAAGTAATTGAACGTCGAGGTTTTTTGTTCAAGCTYGMRTARGCYYTRGCSATWKCTAGYAWRSCKGCMRTRCCRSTSGCATTATCRTGYGCRCCGTTATAAATCTGATCGCCTTCTAGTGTTTTGTCTTGACCTAAATGATCAACGTGAGCCATATAGATAATATGTTCGTCTGCGGCTTCAGTACCCGCCAATGTTGCAACGATATTGTTCGAGCCTGACTGTTTAAAGGTTGAAGTGATTTCAACGGATGCTTTTAAACCCAAATCGACAGCTTTAAACCCAGCCAGTTGGGCTTTGGCTTTTTCTACCGAAAAATCTAAACCCGCTTTATTAAATAACTCTTGTGTTTTTTCGACATTAATCCACATTTCAACGTCAACCACTGGGCTACTATTCGATGTTCTAGGCAAATGGTATTGAGTGCTAGTCCAACCATTTTTTATTACGCTCCAACCATAACTCGCTGGTTCTGTTTCATGGATAATAATTGCGGCCTTTGCGCCTTGCCTGGCAGCTTCTTCATATTTATAGGTCCAACGTCCATAATAAGTCATCGTTTTACCCGCAAATAATTCTGAATTGCCCGTTGCATAGCCAGGATCGTTAACTAAAATAACGACTGTTTTACCGGCAACATCTAATCCAGCATAATCATTCCAGTTATATTCTGGGGCACTAATGCCGTAACCGACAAAAACCAATTCTGAATTCTCAATGCTACGAATGGTTTCTTTTTTGCGTGTATTAGCGACATAGTTGTTGGGGAAGTCAAATTCAATATCAGCAATCTTAAGGTTTTGGCTGACATTGGAATTAATCGCAAGTAAGTCGACTTTTTGTAAGTAACTATCGCCATTACCAGGTTTAATACCCAAGGCTTTTAAATGTTTGATGAGGTAATCGGCGGTCAATCGATCGCCTTTTGAAGCGGGTTCTCTGCCTGCCATCTCATCTGAGGATAGGTATTTAATGTGGTTTTTGAGGTTATCGATTGAAATATCGTCGTAAACGGCCTGAAAATTCGACGGTTCAGAGATGTTATTCGACTGCTGTTTTTGTTCAGAGCACCCGCTGATGACGAATGCGATAAAAAAGTAAGAAAGTAGCGATTTGACGTTCCCTACCACTTGTTTGATTAGTTGTAACATTTGCAAAGACATTTCACGATTCCTCTTAGGATTTATTTTTG
Organism: Kangiella sp.; assembly: GCA_002733465.1. Lineage (GTDB taxonomy): Bacteria > Pseudomonadota > Gammaproteobacteria > Enterobacterales > Kangiellaceae. The sequence goes on along the minus strand of NVVT01000006.1, from coordinate 410 downwards.
TTGGAACACAAGACCGTTAGTGTATCTGAATTTCAGAGTAAAACTCAAAACTGATCAAATAAATTACCAAATACGAGACTTATCAGAAGAGTTCAAAAAATAGATTTATTGGAAACGACTAAAAAGAAACGGTTATTTCAAATCAACGATACAATTATTGAAGCCGTTCAACTAAGTCAAAGCAACTAAAAAAATTAAGCCACTAAAAGCAAAAAAGCTCAACCGTTTCCAGTTGAGCTTTAGAGAAGCCTTTTCATTTTTATAAATTAAACAACAATCTTAAAAATCAGCTTAGACATGGTAAAACTGCATTGAACATCCCGCTTGAAATTTCAAGTTTTTTGACCATTAATATTAGAATTTTTTAGATATAATAATCTCTATCTTCTTTTAACATTTTATAAATAACT
>NVVT01000030.1 GCA_002733465.1 Kangiella sp. | reverse complement strand
TCTTATATTGAAGATTTTGATGGCATTTTCCCCTAGTTCTCCTAATCTCTTCTCGCTAAGAAAGAACCATTCATCAAAACCATCAATTGTTCATCCAAACAAAGCAAAAATGCCTGCGCATATCAAAACGCTATTAACGTCCATGAATTTACAATCTGATAATTGGTTAACCCAAATCAAAAACTTTAACAAAGGTTCACCTCATTCAATAGGATGCTTAGCTAAGTTACAAGATAAAGCCGAAGCACTTAAGAAAAAATGGATTAAAGGTGTAAGCGCTTCTAGAAAATATTATTTGCGAGCTTAAAAAACTCTCTAAAACAAAAAACACCAACCTACAGCAGGGCTTGATCCTGCCTAAAAATCACCGTTTACTATTTTAATAGCATGCCATTACTCAAATAAAATGTGTTTCTATTAATTCCCAATAGTTAGTGAAATATTCGTGTGAATTATGAGCATTTTAGTTTTTTGAAATTTGTTTCAAAACCGGGGTGTCTATTATTATTTTATCATCAATATCAATTGCGGTCGTGGTTAAAAACAACATCACCGGCCCTTCAACATGATATTCCTGAGTTTCTAAATTGCCCGTTGTGGTATTTTTTCCGGTTGATGCAATCGTGACTTCACCCTCACTTTGTAGGAGTTTTAACGCATAACTCGCTTGCTCCACGCCCTCTTCTTCACTGATGGCTAATATTTTATTTTTAAGTCGGGTCTCGCCCATATAAAATAATGATTGTCCGGTCATAGCTGAGTATTGGACTCTTTCCTCTGGTGGGAACATCGCCAATACCGCATCCATCAAACTGCTTTTACCGGCTGCCGAAGTGGATTGAATAATAATCGCTAAGGGTTTATCCAGTTTGCGTGAGACAGCGGCTAAATAACCCATTAGCAAATTAGTTTGCTCACCAACAATACCGCATTGATTAAAGTCTTCCAGTATTCGATCCGTTAAGTTTTTATCTTTCAGCAGAGCCATTGCTTCCGCTTTTTCTTGCTCGCTTAACTCAATCGTTTTATCAACTTCTTTCTTGCCATTCTCAATGTGATCATCTTGTAGGGCTTCTAGTTTTAATAACACTTTACCGAGATCTTTCTTGATGATATTAGGGTCAACTGCCAATTCACTGGCGGCTATTTTAATAAAGGTTTGTCGTTGTTTAGCGTTATAAAGCTCTAACGTATCCACATGAAGACAATCATTTTGACTTGCCATGATATTCACTTTTAATTGATCATAGTTCAGGTTTTTACTTAAACCTCTAATTCGATAATGGCGATCACCAAACATCATTTTGATCTCGCGATCATTGATTTGTGCATCGATTTCGACTGGTGCTTTTGGTTGAGCTTCTGACGTTGGTTCAGATATTTTGGCAGCTAATGAAGGAACAGTTTTCTTTTCCTGGTTAACTTGTTTTTCATCGAGAGGTTTATTATTGCTTCTTTTTTTTGCCTTGAGCATCGGCTCTGCTTTTCTAATAACCAATCCCAATGCTTTACTCGCAGGACTCATCTGCATGGCATATTCATTGGCATCCATATTTTTAGGGAACAAGATTCGATAACAATCAATATCATATTTGGCCAGTTGTTCGGCTAACTTTTCAGCCGCATTATTCCCCGCCTCATCCCTATCATAAGCAATCAATACTCGTTTGATTTCATGGTTGATTAAGGCGTTTAATATTTCTTCAGTAAAGCCATTCGTACCATAACTTGAAGTGACATTTTTAAAACCATTCACCCAGAATGTCATGGCATCAATCAATGACTCACACAATATAATTTCTTCATTAGCAGCTAATGATAAATAGTTAAATACGCCTTGATGCTCTCCTGGTAAATACAGATGTTGAGCCGTACCTTTTCTGAGTCGATTACCTAATATTTTACGGCCATAAACTTCTTTTATTTGGTTATTTTCATTCAAGGCCGAAGCGCTTCCTCCTGGCGCTCCGTCATACCGTCCATCCATGGACATAACAGGAACAACCAAACAGCCATTAAAATGCTCATGGCCACTTTTTCGCAATATTCCAACACTCTGCAATAGCCCTCTAATTTCAGAGCCAGCCGTTCGATTCTTCTCCGGCAATCGATAACTTAATGTTCGATTAGCAAAGCCCAATTTGAAGGTGTTGATTAATTCAGGATGATTCAATCCGCGACTTTCTAAATAGTCCGTTACTTCTGGTGATTGCTTAAGCGTTTCATGGTAAAAATCAATGACGCGTTTTAGTGCTTGTTGCTCATCTTTTTCAGCGACTAAGCTAGATGATAATTGTTTAGTGGTAGAGGTTTTAACGACTTTCGTTTGGCCTTGTTGATTATCACTAATCAAACCAATATCATTTTGTAGGATTTCAACCGCACGTCTAAACGATATTCCCTCACGCTTCATTACCCAATCAATAATTGAACCGCCTTCACCGCAAGCACCCAAACAATTCCAGAGGTTATTGGATGGCGTCACCACTAAAGAAGGCGTTTTATCATTATGGAATGGACAACGGCAGATATAATCTTTGCCATGTTTTTTCAATTCAAAGCCTTGGGACTCCATTAATCGAACCATAGAGACTTCATTTTTTAGCTTTTCGATCATTTCTTGTTTTATTCTTGCCATATCGTGATATCCCCTAAAACCTGTCAATAGACAAACTAGTAGATTTAATCATAAACCATATGATAGACTTTAATCAAGACACTTTAGTAGAGGGCTTACAATATGGTTATTCGAGATCTACATCTTTGGTTGGATATGACCATCTTCACTGAACGACTTAAATTATTTAGAACTGAACGTAAGATCACCCAAGCCAGATTAGCTGGGCTATTGGAAGTTGATCCCAGAGTTTATAACCGTTGGGAGCGTGGTTTATCAACACCACAATTTGAAACAATCATTAAAATAGCCGATATTCTCAAAGTTAGTATTGATGAGCTGGCTGGACGTAAAGAGCCAACTAATAATATACAACTGCATAATCATGAGTTGCAATCTCTCTATCAACAAGTAGATGTTTTATCAGATGAAGATCAACAAGCTTTAATTTTAGTGATTGATAGTTTTGTTAGAAAAACTCATATGGCAAGGGTTGTACAAAAGGTTCGATAACAGCAACTAAAAATAAGCCACTAAAAACAAAAAAGCCCAATCATTTCTGACTGGGCTATGGGGTAGATCTTTCTCTACTATTAATCAATCAACAATTAAATTTTTTCTTTTATTCAACCATTGATGTTGGGTTGATAAAACTAACCCAACCTACGCGCTGAATAATATATCGAAATCAGGATCATATATTTTGATATTTTTAAGATTTGAAAACTTTGACATTTTTCCAGCTAAGTGGGTTCCTGTTTTAACTGCTAAACTTTCAATAACCAATTGATACTCTTTTTCAAATAAATCTTCTGACATGATGGCTATCTTTTCATAGTTATCTATAAGTTCCTCAGATATTATTTTTATAACTACATCTTCAGTTCTATCAAAATTAGTTAATAAACTGGGATATATTATAATACTCCCAGTTTCCAAGCATAACTCCACCTTGATCGTATCCCAAGTTTCTTTCTGTTCATTACTAATCCGAGTCAATGAAAAATCTAGTTCGTGATCTAATGTTGTCAAAGATGGATTTTTGAGAACCCAATAAGATTTTTTACTATCTTTTTCATTAACCCACATACTTTATCTCAACTTAGCGCTAGATCTACTTATTATCCGGTTTGCCCTTATTGCATAATTTCGAAGTGCAAGAGCAGCTTGTCTATCGTTCATAGGTTTATTACCCATACGATTTAAAGATCTTTCAACAATTCGTGTGTATTGAGGATGGCTTCCCATGTGCCTTGTGGGGCCTAAGCTGATTCCATTCATTTTGCCGTTCATATTAAACCCGCCTCTTGCTGCTTGACGAACGACAGTGTGGTTTCTTAATTCCCATGGAATTGTGTGGTGAGCTTGTTGACCTTTAGGTGTTTTAAGAGCCGTTCTTAACCTAACCCTTGCTCTTTTACCAGAAACATCCAATTGGGAGCTGTGATCAATGTTTTCAAAATCATCAGGATCTTCTGGTGGAGTAGCTGGCGTTCCAGATAAATCAGGTGTTAGCATGTTGTCATAAAAAGCCTCGATGCCTTCATGGGCTCCAATAGCAACAACAGCAGCAAGCGCAACAATTGGAACGGATTCAGCAAGAAGAGTACCCACGACAGCTAATCCCTCACTGCCAATAGCGACGCCTGTTCCAAGTACACCTAAAGTCGCAACTCCAACAGAGCCTGCACCACTACTCTGACTGGTGCATCAGGATAGCCTGACATGGCAATCGTACCAACAACCGTTTTTCCCTAGTGCATCAATGACTTAAAGAGCGAGTTTCGGGACACAGACCCGACAATGTAAAAATTTTCCCAGATGCGCCTTTCTGGGTCAAGTGTTATTTTTTTAGTCGCTGTTTTTTTTCAGCGGCTAATATAAAAAATAAAGCCACTATTAAAAGTGGCGATTTTGCTCCTGTAATTCACTGGCGAGTTCAAAGCCTAACTCTTGCTCCAGTAATTTAATGTAAAGGTAATTACGGATTTTAACGGGCTTACCACGCTCCTTTTGCAGTTCACTGTAAAGCATTTTCATGTGCTCAGTTAATTCAATTAAGTTATCTTGATGTTTCATTTTGTAGCTCCTAGTGGATGGTTGATTTCACTTCCCACCAGCATCGCGCGCAGGAGTGTCAAGGGCGGCGCGTCTTTTTGCGCCGTGTATTTACCCTTGACGCTTTGAGCACGTTGCTAAACTGGGAAGTTAAAACAAACAACCACGGGCCCACCGACAGCGAGGAACTGGTCTTTAGTTGCTTCTTTTGATTTTGATTTTGACTTTGGTTTTGGTTTTCCGGCCCTGGCAGGAATTAATTTGGAGCTACGACACCCGACCGCTAATTTCCGCTTAATTTGGCTCAGCACATAACCAACTTGATTGGTGAGATAAACTCGCAACACACCTCACCTCTAACGTGGGCAGGCGGAATTGGCGGGTGGGGGAGGAGCGGGAGAGGTAGACCGTGTTTCGCGGTAAAAGTTTATTGGCGGTTTAGTTGCGGTCTTTTTGCAACTAAAGTGACAATAAAGTTTTAACAAGAAACACCAGCATTATTGGCCTGTCTACATTATCAGCGTGCATTAAATTGTCGGGATGGAATAATAAACTCTCAGTAAAAATACAAGCCTGAGCGAAGCGAGGATTATTCACATGGATGTGATGTATGCCGGTTTTGCAAGGATGCATTAACCGGTCTTTTGATTTAAAAGTTTGTCAGTGTGAGCGATGCTAATGGATGATCATTAAGGTAGCACTGGCGCAGACTTTGCGGTGTTTTTAGCAAAGACTGTGACAGTGCGGGAAGCGGGAAGGGTCTTGTGTCGAGCTACTCTGATCTAGTTTGGAATTTGGTTTGCATCTTTCGCTTAAGAGCGCCTACTTTTGGTCGCAAACGTCATTCCAAACGGTGGGATTGCGATCTGAATTCGAAGCTGAAGATAGATCAATACTCAACAACAGCGAGTCACGGGCATTTCCTCGCCGGTGACATTTCTAATCAGAAGATTGCGTAAATATCTCTTGATGCGTGTAAAACTCGCACCAGTTCAATCCCGTTATTTATCTCGCGATAATACAGAACATAGTGATCAACGGGGAAGCACCTAAGCTCATCCATAAGATCAGGACGCACAGTACCCATCTGCGGATTGTCAGCCAGGATATAGCCTTTGTCGTGGAGTTTATCCGTATAATTATCGGCATTGACGGGACTGTCTTCTGCGATATAAGCCCAGATATCAATTAAGTCTTGCTCGGCTTCTGGCGAGAGAATTAATTCACTCATCCGTTTTTATCCAGCATCGCTCGACCTTTGGCTTTAATCGATTCTTTGTCGAATGGGCGACCTTTGCCAGCATCCAGTGAGTAAATTCCTGCATTAAGACTTTTTCTTAAAGCTTCTAGTTTCATATTTTTTATCGCATCACGTTCTTCCAGTAATCGAAGCCCTTCACGGATCACTTCGCTGGACGAGTTATAAAGCCCTGTTGTGACCTTTTGCTTCACATAACCTTCCAATTGTGGAGTTAAAGAGATATTCATCATTCTGCCCTCGATAGCGTATATACGCCCTAATAATAACAATCTTTGTTATTAATTGTTATTATTCTTTTTCCGTCTCTCCCTCTCCTTCTGGCTCTTCGTCTGATTCATCATCCCTTGATGATTTCGCCGGATGCGTTAAATCATGTACTTCTTTCAATCGTTTGATACTTACTTGAGTGTAAATCTGAGTCGTATCAATTTTGGCGTGTCCTAACATTTCTTGGATGTAGCGAATATCCGCGCCATTTTCTAGCATCACCGTGGCCATCGTATGGCGGAACAAATGGCAACTGCCACTTTTTCCGATGTTGGCTTTTTTGATAATGTTTCGCGCTAACTGGCTCATTCTGGTGGGCGTAAACGCTTCACCTAAATGCGTCAGGAATAAAGTTTCACTGTCTGCACCGGTGTAAAGTTGTGGTCGAGTTTCAGTGAGATATCTATCGCACCAATCAATGGCTCGTTGTCCAATCGGCACCATTCTGTCTTTCTTTCCTTTGCCGAGTCTGACCATTAAAGTACCTCGCTCTCTGTCGAGGTCATAAAGCCTCAGATTGATTAATTCCATCCGTCTGATCCCCGTAGAGTAAAACACTTCGATAATAGCTCTGTCTCGAATGCCCATTGGTTTAGTTAAATCTGGAACATCGAGAATGATATCCATTTCTTCAATGGTGAGAATATGTTTGGGTAATCGTTTTTCTAACTTGGGTAATTCAATATCAGCCGCCGGATTGTAGAGGATATAATTTTGTTTACTCAGGTATTTAAAGTAAGCTCGGAGCGCACCAAGTCTTGAATATTGTGATTGGAATGATAATGGTTCGCCATTTTCTTTTCGGTAGTGATACAGATATCGCTGGTATCGCTCTATGATTTGAGTGGTGATTTCACACGGTTGAGTTAAGCCTCTTTCCTCGCACCATTTGATAAAATAATTGATATAAAGCGCGCGTGATTCTGCACTTTTTTCGGAGTAATTTCTAATCCCCATCCATTCTAAATATTTTTCTCTAAAGACGGCAAAGCCGTTTGGATCGCTTAAATCACCGTAGGATTTCTTAGTCAGTATCGCTCCTTTCTTTGGCATCTTAGTTCTCGATGAACGCGGGAATATCTAAGTACGATACGTCTATTTTTTGGGTGCTCTGTTGCTCCTTTTGATGTGTGTCTAACTCAATCACTTTCGAGCACTGATGTTCATTGAGTTTGATGGTCTTTTCTTTCCCCCGATTTGCCCCCGATCTCCCACCGATTTGAGGCCGATTTGACACCGATAGGTTTTCATTTACCCCCGATAACTTTTCATCATAAGTTAATTTATTGGATTCAATCAGTCCTAGCATAAATTTATCACCTTCATTTCCTTGACCGTCATAACAGAGTTCATACTTCATCGATTGGCCACGTTTACCACTGTGAGCAATTAAATACTCCATTGCCTCTAGTCGTTGGCAATGAACCGCCACTTGGGTTAATCCCCAGCCGGTGACTTGCCTTATATCTTTGCGACTAAAACGGTAATCAGTCATTTCCATGCCTTTTGTTTTTGATCCCGTTTGAACATACTCACAGAGTAATTCTAATAATTTTCGGGTTTGCGGTGGCAGTTCATCGAGCGTTCTTCCTAAGACTTCATGCGCTAATTGATTGGCTATTTTAATATCCTCGATGGTGACTTCGATGTATTCAATCCGTTGACCATTTTGTGTAACCGATTTAACTTCTCGCTGAAATTGATGCAGATAAGCAATCGATTGTATGAGGGTTAAATATTTCATGTGATCGCGTCGGGTTCGCGTTTGATCACTTCTAAAGGTCAGTTGCTCAGCGAAGGGATTCACCACTTTTAAAGGGCGTAATAATCGTTGTGCATTTTGATGAACCGCCACTTTCTGTTTTTTATTTTCATTGGTGAGTAAGCCATCCAAGGTTTGACTCGTTCGTTGGATTTTTTGAATGGCTTCGGTTTGCTCTAACGATTCATTCACTGTCAAGATCAAACAGCGGTTTAATAACTCTTCATCAATATCAATTGCGGTCGTGGTTAAAAACAACATCACCGGCCCTTCAACATGATATTCCTGAGTTTCTAAATTGCCCGTTGTGGTATTTTTTCCGGTTGATGCAATCGTGACTTCACCCTCACTTTGTAGGAGTTTTAACGCATAACTCGCTTGCTCCACGCCCTCTTCTTCACTGATGGCTAATATTTTATTTTTAAGTCGGGTCTCGCCCATATAAAATAATGATTGTCCGGTCATAGCTGAGTATTGGACTCTTTCCTCTGGTGGGAACATCGCCAATACCGCATCCATCAAACTGCTTTTACCGGCTGCCGAAGTGGATTGAATAATAATCGCTAAGGGTTTATCCAGTTTGCGTGAGACAGCGGCTAAATAACCCATTAGCAAATTAGTTTGCTCACCAACAATACCGCATTGATTAAAGTCTTCCAGTATTCGATCCGTTAAGTTTTTATCTTTCAGCAGAGCCATTGCTTCCGCTTTTTCTTGCTCGCTTAACTCAATCGTTTTATCAACTTCTTTCTTGCCATTCTCAATGTGATCATCTTGTAGGGCTTCTAGTTTTAATAACACTTTACCGAGATCTTTCTTGATGATATTAGGGTCAACTGCCAATTCACTGGCGGCTATTTTAATAAAGGTTTGTCGTTGTTTAGCGTTATAAAGCTCTAACGTATCCACATGAAGACAATCATTTTGACTTGCCATGATATTCACTTTTAATTGATCATAGTTCAGGTTTTTACTTAAACCTCTAATTCGATAATGGCGATCACCAAACATCATTTTGATCTCGCGATCATTGATTTGTGCATCGATTTCGACTGGTGCTTTTGGTTGAGCTTCTGACGTTGGTTCAGATATTTTGGCAGCTAATGAAGGAACAGTTTTCTTTTCCTGGTTAACTTGTTTTTCATCGAGAGGTTTATTATTGCTTCTTTTTTTTGCCTTGAGCATCGGCTCTGCTTTTCTAATAACCAATCCCAATGCTTTACTCGCAGGACTCATCTGCATGGCATATTCATTGGCATCCATATTTTTAGGGAACAAGATTCGATAACAATCAATATCATATTTGGCCAGTTGTTCGGCTAACTTTTCAGCCGCATTATTCCCCGCCTCATCCCTATCATAAGCAATCAATACTCGTTTGATTTCATGGTTGATTAAGGCGTTTAATATTTCTTCAGTAAAGCCATTCGTACCATAACTTGAAGTGACATTTTTAAAACCATTCACCCAGAATGTCATGGCATCAATCAATGACTCACACAATATAATTTCTTCATTAGCAGCTAATGATAAATAGTTAAATACGCCTTGATGCTCTCCTGGTAAATACAGATGTTGAGCCGTACCTTTTCTGAGTCGATTACCTAATATTTTACGGCCATAAACTTCTTTTATTTGGTTATTTTCATTCAAGGCCGAAGCGCTTCCTCCTGGCGCTCCGTCATACCGTCCATCCATGGACATAACAGGAACAACCAAACAGCCATTAAAATGCTCATGGCCACTTTTTCGCAATATTCCAACACTCTGCAATAGCCCTCTAATTTCAGAGCCAGCCGTTCGATTCTTCTCCGGCAATCGATAACTTAATGTTCGATTAGCAAAGCCCAATTTGAAGGTGTTGATTAATTCAGGATGATTCAATCCGCGACTTTCTAAATAGTCCGTTACTTCTGGTGATTGCTTAAGCGTTTCATGGTAAAAATCAATGACGCGTTTTAGTGCTTGTTGCTCATCTTTTTCAGCGACTAAGCTAGATGATAATTGTTTAGTGGTAGAGGTTTTAACGACTTTCGTTTGGCCTTGTTGATTATCACTAATCAAACCAATATCATTTTGTAGGATTTCAACCGCACGTCTAAACGATATTCCCTCACGCTTCATTACCCAATCAATAATTGAACCGCCTTCACCGCAAGCACCCAAACAATTCCAGAGGTTATTGGATGGCGTCACCACTAAAGAAGGCGTTTTATCATTATGGAATGGACAACGGCAGATATAATCTTTGCCATGTTTTTTCAATTCAAAGCCTTGGGACTCCATTAATCGAACCATAGAGACTTCATTTTTTAGCTTTTCGATCATTTCTTGTTTTATTCTTGCCATATCGTGATATCCCCTAAAACCTGTCAATAGACAAACTAGTAGATTTAATCATAAACCATATGATAGACTTTAATCAAGACACTTTAGTAGAGGGCTTACAATATGGTTATTCGAGATCTACATCTTTGGTTGGATATGACCATCTTCACTGAACGACTTAAATTATTTAGAACTGAACGTAAGATCACCCAAGCCAGATTAGCTGGGCTATTGGAAGTTGATCCCAGAGTTTATAACCGTTGGGAGCGTGGTTTATCAACACCACAATTTGAAACAATCATTAAAATAGCCGATATTCTCAAAGTTAGTATTGATGAGCTGGCTGGACGTAAAGAGCCAACTAATAATATACAACTGCATAATCATGAGTTGCAATCTCTCTATCAACAAGTAGATGTTTTATCAGATGAAGATCAACAAGCTTTAATTTTAGTGATTGATAGTTTTGTTAGAAAAACTCATATGGCAAGGGTTGTACAAAAGGTTCGATAACAGCAACTAAAAATAAGCCACTAAAAACAAAAAAGCCCAATCATTTCTGACTGGGCTATGGGGTAGATCTTTCTCTACTATTAATCAATCAACAATTAAATTTTTTCTTTTATTCAACCATTGATGTTGGGTTGATAAAACTAACCCAACCTACGCGCTGAATAATATATCGAAATCAGGATCATATATTTTGATATTTTTAAGATTTGAAAACTTTGACATTTTTCCAGCTAAGTGGGTTCCTGTTTTAACTGCTAAACTTTCAATAACCAATTGATACTCTTTTTCAAATAAATCTTCTGACATGATGGCTATCTTTTCATAGTTATCTATAAGTTCCTCAGATATTATTTTTATAACTACATCTTCAGTTCTATCAAAATTAGTTAATAAACTGGGATATATTATAATACTCCCAGTTTCCAAGCATAACTCCACCTTGATCGTATCCCAAGTTTCTTTCTGTTCATTACTAATCCGAGTCAATGAAAAATCTAGTTCGTGATCTAATGTTGTCAAAGATGGATTTTTGAGAACCCAATAAGATTTTTTACTATCTTTTTCATTAACCCACATACTTTATCTCAACTTAGCGCTAGATCTACTTATTATCCGGTTTGCCCTTATTGCATAATTTCGAAGTGCAAGAGCAGCTTGTCTATCGTTCATAGGTTTATTACCCATACGATTTAAAGATCTTTCAACAATTCGTGTGTATTGAGGATGGCTTCCCATGTGCCTTGTGGGGCCTAAGCTGATTCCATTCATTTTGCCGTTCATATTAAACCCGCCTCTTGCTGCTTGACGAACGACAGTGTGGTTTCTTAATTCCCATGGAATTGTGTGGTGAGCTTGTTGACCTTTAGGTGTTTTAAGAGCCGTTCTTAACCTAACCCTTGCTCTTTTACCAGAAACATCCAATTGGGAGCTGTGATCAATGTTTTCAAAATCATCAGGATCTTCTGGTGGAGTAGCTGGCGTTCCAGATAAATCAGGTGTTAGCATGTTGTCATAAAAAGCCTCGATGCCTTCATGGGCTCCAATAGCAACAACAGCAGCAAGCGCAACAATTGGAACGGATTCAGCAAGAAGAGTACCCACGACAGCTAATCCCTCACTGCCAATAGCGACGCCTGTTCCAAGTACACCTAAAGTCGCAACTCCAACAGAGCCTGCACCACTACTCTGACTGGTGCATTCCACCCAGACAATAAATCAACTACTACGTCATACTTGTAATTTCGAATCTACCTCTTATAAATCAACAAGTTAAAAACCAACATCTCCAAGCCAACCTCCGTCGTAGATATACAAAACCAATTAAGTATCACTAATAATTTTTATATGAGCCTTTTCTTTTAATTCACGGATCCAAGTTTGAGATTCTTCTTCAAACTTTCGATTAGATAAAATTTGATAAGCTCTTTCTCTTTTTTTATCCTCAGTTTGATCTTGATCTCTTCGGCCTAATACTTCGATTAAGTGATAACCAAATTGAGTTTTAACCGGCTCACTTAGCTCACCAACAGCCAAATCATCCATTGCTTGCTCAAATTCTGGAACAAAAGTTCCGGGATCAACCCATGACATTTCACCACCTTGTGAAGCGTTCGATTTATCATCAGATATCTCAACCGCTAAATCTTCAAAGGTTTCACCCTTTTCTATGCGGTCTATAGCTAATTTCAACTTGTCTAAAGCTTGCTCTTCAGTAGTTATTGCATTCGGTGAAACAAGAATGTGACGAACATGAGTTTGAACTACCACTTTCGCTTCAAACCCGCCTTTTTTATCTTTCAGATATAAAATGTGCAGTCCACTTCCACTTCTAAGGGGCTCACTTACATCGTTCACATCCATATTTTTAACGGTACCAGCAAATAAACTAGGAAGTTGACTCAATGGACGCCATCCCCARTCRCCACCYTCTAATGACTTTTGGCCATTKGAAAATGCAATCGCGAAYTCTTCAAAATTAGAACCRCCTCGGAGYGCGCTAACAATYKTTTTYGCCTGCTCTCTCTTWGCRKTAACCTCRTCAGGACTRGCRCYTTCRGGCATTGCTAATAATATATGACCTAAATGATATTGAAGATTACTCTCTCCTTCTTTATCCATTAGCGCAACGATATTATCAACTTCCTTATCGCTAACTTGAATACGTCTTTGCACCATCCCACTTTTTACTCGAGAAATCATTATTTCATTGCGCATATCTTCCGAAAATATTGGCCACGGCGTGCCATCCGATTCAACCTGCGTTTTAAGTTGCGCTAATGAAAAATTGTTACCTTCTGCAATACGCTCAATTGTTGCGGTTAATTCTCGGTCGCTAATTCTAACGCCTACTCTCTTGGCACTATCTAATTGTAAAGCCTCAACAATTAATCTTTCTAATACTTGTTTTCTTAAAATTTTATTAGATGGGACTTTTTGCTTTCTTTCTTTAATTTGTTTGATGATCGCATTTGAGCGCCTAACCAATTCACTTTCTAAAACCACATCACCATCAACWATAGCCACAATCCGATCGAGCATTTTCACTTCGGCTTGTAATGAAAAAGAGGCTATTAAAATWATCGCCRTCGMAAMAAACGACTGGAGAGAAACTAAGTTTTTATTTCTTCGTACTAACATTTTCATAAATTTTACTTTTAAGTTGTGATRATTATATAAATTGYGACTAATACACTTTAGYCATWKAAMCYWKKTWAARKCTATCGAACCAGAAAATTAGAATATTAAAAACCTAAAAATTTCTTATACTATTTCTAATTAACTTAGCAACGCCCGTATTCTTAGGTGATGTTTGTCCTAAAATAATATTGAAATCAAGCTGTAGGCTATTTTCAAACTCATTTCCTAATCCTTGGCTTGAGTCGATATCTACCGGATTACCAAAAGCGTCTAAGCGAACATCTAAATAACGCCTAGATACTAAACTAATTGCCCAACAACAAGATTTGTATTCGACGCCAAATAATGTCTCTATTGTACGATTGTTTTTAAGATCATTGTACCATTTACCCACTACGCGCCATTGATCATCGATTGGCCAGAGAAATGAAATGTCTATTTCTTCACTCTCTACACCTAACTCATTTCTAACACGGTGGCTTA
>NVVT01000005.1 GCA_002733465.1 Kangiella sp. | reverse complement strand
AAAAATATAACTTTTCTCATAATTCAACTGGTCATCTTTTTCAAGGTCGCTTTAAATCTATATTGGTGCAAGCGGATTTATATTTATTAGAGTTATGCCGATATATCGTTCTTAATCCGGTTAGAGCGGGTATGGTTCGCTCGGCAAAAGATTGGCGATGGAGTAGTTATCGTGCAACTGCCAATTTATCAAGCCCTATCGATTGGGTGAATTCCGCTTGGGTCTTAGCGAACTTCTCAAAAAACTATCAAGCAGCCATTAAACAATATAGAGTATTTGTCTCGGAAGGTAGAAATCAATCTAACCCATGGAAGAAACTCAATAACCAAGTTCTTTTAGGCGATGAGCCATTTGTGAAAGGATCAATCAAACGATTGAAAGCTAAAATCACAGATAACGAAATTACCTTAACAAAAATCCAATCAAGAAAAAAAGTGAAATCACTGGATGAGTATAAAATGAATGGCAAAGATAGAAATGACGCTATTTATTTGGCCTATTTAAGTGGTGGATATAGCATGAAACAGGTTGGAAATTATTTTGGCGTGCATTATTCGACTGTTAGCCGAGTGATTAATGCACGTTGCAAGACTTGATCCTCAGGTCCCCTGAGGCGGCCGAAAAGCTACCTTCTTCTACGATGGTATTGAGTACGCGGATAGAGTCTAGATCGAGTTTCATGGCTAAGTTGTCAGTTTGGTAAGGATATAAAGCATTTTTAATAGAATATCACAGAAACCTGATGATTTTTTTCACCAAAAATAAAACTTTAGTATTCTAATTCTCGAAACAGGGCACTTAATTATATGGCTCTTCAGCAGAATTAGTTGGAATCAATTAGGCCATATTTTCCCAGATTTATTAGAGACGAGCGAAAAGAGGGAAACAACGAGCTAGACATTGAAAAACCACGTACTTCTTTGGAGGAGCAAACAACGAATGTACTTTAATTTGGCTATCTTAAGCAAAGTTATCTGTTTTGCTTAAACATTAAACCGTTTTTATGGTTTTTCCTTCTTTTTCATTGTGATCTGATGATTTTTTCACCAAAAACAATGCTTTCAAAGCAAATAACCTTTAGAATACGCGCCTTTATTTTGGTTGGATAATTTCTGTATTAGACTTTATTTCAACTTAGCTCTTTTTTTGAGGCTGTTCCAGTGATTAGTAAGTTAAGAAACATCGCAATTATCGCACACGTTGACCATGGTAAAACAACTTTGGTGGATAAATTATTAATGCAGTCCGGTACGGTTGAATCTCGTAAAGAGCCGACTGAGCGGATGATGGATTCTAACGACTTAGAAAAAGAACGTGGTATCACGATCCTTTCTAAGAACACGGCTATTCGCTGGAATGATTACCGTATCAATATTGTAGACACTCCGGGACATGCGGATTTTGGTGGCGAAGTTGAACGTATCATGTCTATGGTCGATTCAGTTTTATTGTTAGTGGACGCGGTTGATGGTCCAATGCCTCAGACACGTTTTGTAACTCAAAAAGCATTTGCTCAAGGCTTAAAGCCAGTAGTTATTGTTAATAAGATTGATCGTCCAGGCGCTCGCCCTGACTGGGTAATCGATCAAATCTTTGATTTATTCGATCAATTAGGCGCTACTGATGAACAACTCGATTTTCCCGTAGTTTATGCATCTGCTTTAAATGGTTATGCCTCGCTAGATGATAGTGTTCGAGAAGGTGATATGACGCCTATCTTTGAAGCCATTGTTAAGCATGTTGAAGCGCCTCAAGTTGAAGTGGATGGACCAACTCAAATGCAAGTTATTTCGCTTGATTATTCAAGTTATGTGGGTGCTATTGCCGTTGGCCGTGTTAATCGCGGAACCATCAGAAAAAACCAACAGTTAATTAGTATTAATGCAGAAGGTAAAACAAGAAAAGTTAAGGTTGGTCAAGTATTAGGCTATATGGGCTTAGAAAGAACTGAAATTGAAGAAGCTAGGGCCGGTGATATTATTGCGATTACTGGTATTGGGGAACCAAAAATCTCTGATACTTTATGTGATCCAGACCATGTTGAAGCATTAACTCCTTTAACCGTTGATGAACCTACTGTGACTATGACTTTTCAGGTGAATACTTCGCCATTTGTTGGTCAAGAAGGTAAGTTATTAACTTCACGTCAAATACATGACCGTCTTCAAAAAGAATTAATTCATAACGTTGCTTTACGTGTTGTGCAATTAGATGATTCCGATAAATTTAAAGTATCAGGTCGAGGTGAATTACATTTATCTGTATTAATTGAAACCATGCGCCGTGAAGGTTTTGAAATGGCGGTTTCTCGCCCAGAAGTCATCATGAAAGAAGTTGATGGGGTAATGTGCGAACCTTGGGAAAATGTCACGATTGATGTTGAAGAAGCGCATCAAGGCACTATTATGGAGACTTTAGGCGAGCGTAAAGCAGAAATGCGTAACATGCAATTAGATGGCGCTGGTCGTGTTCGACTTGATTTTTTCATGCCATCTCGTGGCTTGATAGGCTTTCAAACTGAGTTTATGACAGCTACCTCAGGTACCGGTTTAATTTACCATACCTTTGATTCATATGCGCCAGCGGTTAAAGGTGCTGTAGCGCAACGTCGTAATGGCGTCATAATTGCTAATTGTGGCGGTAAAGCGGTTGCTTATGCACTTTGGAATTTCCAAGACAAAGGTCGTTTATTTATTGGTCACGGTGTTGAAGTGTATGAAGGTATGGTTATTGGTAGCCATAATCGTGATAATGATTTAACCGTTAATACGATTAAAGGCAAACAGCTGACTAACGTTCGTGCATCAGGTACTGATGAAGCAACTGTATTATCACCACACATTACTATGAGCTTAGAGCAAAGTCTTGAATTTATTGATGATGATGAGTTGGTTGAAGTAACACCAATAAGTATCAGAATTCGTAAGAAATTTTTGACTGAAAGTGAAAGAAGACGAGCTTCTAGGCAACCTAAAGATAAAAAGTAATCAGTCTTTTTCGATTCGTCATTTTAAAAACTTAAAAAAGCCCTCTTAGAGGGCTTTTTTAGGTCTATACTTTTCCTATTAGTAAAAATTAAACCAATATCAATCTAGGTTGATTTTGGCTTAACTACCAGGAAAAGAATTATGTCTGAAAAAAGAACGTTTACAAGAATCGCTACGATCGAACAAGTACATGTGGATATTCTAAAAGCATCCAATGAAAAAGTTGACGATAAAATCAGGTATGAAGGTGTATTAAAAGACGTCTCGAGCAATGGCATTCGATTACATGGTAAACATCGATTAGAAAAAGATGCTCAATTAGATTTGTTAGTTGAGTTTGAATCTAATCACAGTCAATATCAATTGACTGCTAACGTAATGTGGGTGACTGAAACAACTGAAAATGAGTTTATCGCTGGTTTAGAGTTAGATGGTGACAAAACAACCGATTTAGAATCTTGGCAAAAACGTTTTACTTGAGATTAGAGGTTACATTTTTTAGAAGGTGTTACCCTTGCTTATCTAGCATTAACTGTCTCATTTGATTTTCAGTCAACGGATCGGAGTAAAGGTAGCCTTGCCCTAATTGGCATTTGTGCTTTACTAAGAATGTTTCTTGATTTTTATTTTCTATTCCACTCGCAATGCTTTTAATCCCTAACTGATTAACCACGTCAATCATACTTTCAAGTAATATCTCACTAAACCGATGGTTACCTATCTTTCGTATTAAGGCTTTATCAAAACGAATTGCCGAAAAATTAAATGCCTGAATTTTTTGTAAAGGAGCATTGTTTTTTGCAAATTCTGAAAGCATTAGCGCAATCCCTAAATCTTCTAATCGATTAAGACTTTTTGACAATTGAACTGCGTCGTTATTTAAACATTCTTCATTAATTGAAATGATAATGTCGGCCGGATTAATGTCATTATCGACTAGAGATTTTGCGATAAAATCCAAATTTTCATTAGGTAATAAATACTGACTTGAAAGGTTTAAATTAAGGTTAATTTGTAACTCTTCTTGGTTCCAACGATGCAAACTTGTCATCGTATTGGCAATCATCCAGTTAGTAATTTTAGTCAGCATTCCAATTTTTGATGCAATGAGAAAAATTTGTGCGGGATAAATAATTTTGTCCTTACTCATTTGCCAACGAAAGCTAACTTCAGCATCAATCATAACGTGGTTTTCAATATCAACGATTGGTTGAAAGACTAAAAATAATTCGTTTTTAACAATAGCTTGGGAGAGTTTTCTTTCCATTTCATTTCGATCGATCGCCCGCTTATTTCGACTTTCTTGAAAATAACTAAAAGGGATGTTTTTTTGCAAACTAGAATTCTGTTGAATTGTCTTTTCCAAAGCGAGTTGTGCTTTAGATACTAATCCGCTCCAATTGTCAGAATCATCGGGGAATTTTGAAATACCCGCTTGAACAGAGATATGATAATCTATTTCATTTAGTTGAAAAGGCTTTAGTGTTTCAGCAATCAACTGATTAATGGTTGTGATGGTTTCTTCGTCCCCTAGCTTGTGATTTAAAATGATTATAAAATGAGTCTCATCAAATCGAGCCAGTAGATCATCGCCATCAATATAGGGAGATAAACGAGCACTTAAAAGTCTAAATAGATCAGCTAAGGAACTACTATGCAGTTGCTTTTTTAATTGAGTGAAATGCTCAACGCTTAATAAAATGAGTGAAAAACTTGTTTGATTTTTATCACTTCTACTAATATTTTCTCTTAGTCGGTCAAAGGCTAGTACTTTATTTGGCAATCCTGTCACTTGATCGTGAAAACGATTATCAAAGTCTTCGGAATCGGTTGTTTTCGATCCGCTAATTTCACTCATTACGACTACGTAACCGTTATCTTGACCATCTTTAGTGATCAAGTTGATTTTAATGTCTACTGGAAAACTTGATGCGTTTCTGCGCGGAACAGAACTTTCTCCTTTCCAGTGTTTGTTTTGTATAACCTTCTTTTTAATATTATTAGTTTCTGTCGATGTAAATCTAGAAAATGTGATATCCTCCATATTTCTACCAATCATTTTTTCGCACATAAATCCTGTTGAAATTTCATAGGCTTGATTGACCGCTATTACGGTTAAATCATTATCTAAAATAATAATAATATCTAAAGTGCTTTCAAATGCATGACTAAATGAATTTAATCGTTCTTCCCTTTTTTTCTGTTTATCTACATTTACCCATATTCCAGATCCTTTAAGCGGTGTGCCATTTGAATGGTAGTTAGTTATTTTTCCATGAACATAATTCCAAATAAGCTCACCATGAAAATAAATACGGTAGGCCTCAGAAATAATTGATACTTTACCTCTCGAAAAATCTAACCAAATTATTTTCATTCTATCTAAATCATCTTTATGGATATAATCAAAATATCTTTCGAGACTTAAACCCATTGGAGATGATGATTCCTGATAGACCATTAGTTTAGTTGATGCGTCTTGTGAAATATTTAATTCCCAGATCCCTCTTTCTTTGTCTAGTAACGCGTTTTCTAGGCGTCTTTCACTTTCAGTTAACAGTCTTAATTTTTGTTTGTTTTTACTGTTATAACGTAATAAATAAATGACAATAAAAAGAAATAACATCATCATAGTTGCAAAGATCATTAAATTAACTTTTCTATCAAGAATTAAGTCATCTTTGACTATCAGTTTAAGTTGTATTATTTCTGATTCCTCAAGGTAATGTTTAGAGTGTGCTTTAATATTCAATGAGTATTGTCCGGGTTTTAGGTTATTAATTGAAATTTCTGCACGTTGAGTCTTTCGTTTTGATACGCTCGAAGTACCTTCAAGCCAATACTCAAACTCCCAGCTTTTAGTTTCCCTATAATCTAATATGGTCATTTGTATGGAAAGTAAAGTGTTTTTTGAAAAAGTGATTCCAGACGTAGTGTTGTTAGGGAATGTAAGTGTTTCTATTTTACCTTTATGGGTTAAGGTTATTTGTGTAATTCTCGGCGTTTGTAGTTTTTTGTTTAATGAGGCGAGTGTGGCAGGATTGATAATAGTTAACCCGTTAGGCGTTCCATAAAAAAGACGATTATTTGCTAAAAGAGAGGCACCCTCATTAAATTCATTATTAGGCAATCCAAAACTTGAGTCATAAATTGAGTGTGTCAAATTTTCTGGTTGGATCCTAACGAGCCCCGTATTGGTACTTGCCCAAATAAAATGATTGCTCATTTCTAATGAATAAACAGAATTGTCAGGAAAGCCATTGGTTTTATTTAGGTGTGTGATTTTGTCTTTATTAAATACTGTTTTTTTCGACTTCTTCTCAGAAAATAATGCGTTGAGTAGTTTGTTTTCGATGATATAAACCCCGTCACCATTAAATGAAAGCCACAGTTGACTGTTGATATACAACAAACCTGTTAGTGAATAAAGTTGACCTTTTTCATTGTGTCTAGATGGTAAGAGTGATTTTGTTAATCCAGTTTTCGGAGAGTAAGCTAAAACGCCGGTTTCAGTTGCGACTATAATGTGTCCGTTAAGTTGGGTAATATAACGAGTCATTTTTTTATTATTTCTAATGCTTATTATTTTTTCGTAACTAAATTGATTTAAATGAGTATTAAACTTTAAAGTTCCAATATTTGTGCCTAACCATAGAGTATCATTTGTCATGGACGTTAAAGAAAAAATAATAAATTTATCATCTTGTTTTAACCATTGAGGTCTAAAATGATTGAGTTGATTTGTTTTTATATTGAGCTGGCTAAGATCATTTGCGGTAGCAAGCCATAAATTATCGTCATGTTGAATAAGATCGTATATTTTTGCTTGTTTTTCTAAGACTTTAGGTTCAGTAAAGTCAAAAGGTGAAGTTGTTTTTAACGACTTAGCATCTATGTAATTTAGACCTTTATCTGTACCTACCCAATAATTTCCTTTTAAACCTTGGTCGATACTCCATACCTCGTTACTGTTTAGACGCTCATTTACGTTAGTGGCTCGACTGTTAAAAACGGTAAAACTGCGACTTTTGGTGTCCCAAATATACGCCCCTCTATTATGCGTTCCAATCCAAAGAAGTCCTTGTGAGTCCAAAAAAAGAGTTCTAATATGGTAGGTGGCGGTTTTAAGTAAAACATCGTTTAATGAAAATAATTTTGAGACTTGACGACTTTTGGAATCAAAGTTAAAGAGAGTATCTTCTGATGCGTAGATAATTTCATTTTGGCTTGAATTTTCTGACAATATAAAGTCCGTGATCAAAGTATCACTGATTGCATGGACAGGTAGTTCGATTTGAGTGGGGCTTAATTTTTCAATATTATCGATATTAGTAATGTCTAATTGGTAGAAGACTTCATTAGTTGTGAAGAAAATCGAGTCTTCCGTTAGTGACTTTAGTCGGTGAATCGCTAAGTTGTCTACTTCGTGACCAGTCACAACCCTTGTTAAACGATGGTTATCAAGTCCAAAAATATAAACGCCTTGGCTAGTGCCAAGCCAAACTTTGTTTTTATCTTTATAATATGAAAGTAAAATAAATTTATCTCTTTGAAAAAGCTTCATCGATTGTGGTTGGTTAATTTCTTTATTTTGGATGCTATAACGATAGAGGCCATTCCAAGTGACAACCCAATTAGTGCCTTTTGAATTAGCGCTATTAGAATTAGAAGCATCTAAAACTTCAAAGCTACCGACTATTCTATTGGCATTTTTTTGTTGTCTTGCGGAGGATGGAAATTTTGACATGAGAATTTCATTATGGTTTTCATCAAAAATTGAAAGTCCATTTTCGGTACTGATCCAAAAATTATTTGCACTATCTTGACTGATTTGAGTAATCGATTTATGCGGAAGGGCTGATTGCGAACCGATTAGATTTTTTATTCGATGACCGTCATACCGATTGATCCCCAATTCCGTAGCCAGCCATATAAAACCTTGATTGTCTTCATATAATTGATTAATGGTATTTTCACTTAACCCATCTTCAGGCGACAGCTGTTTTAGACTGGTAATTTTGATTGTAGACAAAAGTTCTGTTTCGCTTTTGGAATAAGCGTTAGGTATTAAGATGAGACTAAGAAGAGGTAAAAAATAAAAAATTATAGAGTTAAAGCTTCGACTAAGCAACCATCGGAGCTGTTGAGTAAGGATTAATAGAGGTGCGGTTATTTGAATCATATAGCATTAATATACCATATGAGATGTTAGTTAGATTAACCTATTCTGTATTTTCAATTAATTCCAAATATAATTGATAATATCGCTTGTTTTAATCACTACCTTTAGATAGAATGCCGTCCACGTTGATGCGGGGTGGAGCAGCCTGGTAGCTCGTCGGGCTCATAACCCGAAGGTCGTTGGTTCGAATCCAGCCCCCGCTACCAATTAAATTAATATTAACGTCTTTTAAGTTACTAGGCATTAAAAAAGGTTAATATTAGTTAAACGTTTATTTTTTCAGGCGAGATAGACGGACATAGAAGTTTATATAAAAGTTAGCGTTTTATCTTTTATTGAACTCCAGCAGTATTTGGAATGGGCCTTTTGGCCCATTTGTCGTTTCTAAAGCTCGTCTTTGGTGACGAACTAGTTTAACTGAGTTAAAACATGACAAAAACTGAACAATTATCTGAAATGCTTAAACCGGCTGCTGAGGCTTTAGGTTATGAGTTTTTGGGGATAGAGTATGTTGGGCAAGGTATTAATTCCGTATTACGGATCTATATTGATCATGAAAACGGTATTGGTGTAGAGGATTGTAGTAAAGTAAGTCACCAAGTAAGCGGTATCTTAGAAGTAGAAGATCCTATTACAAGCCAGTTCACGCTAGAAGTTTCATCTCCGGGATTAGACAGACCATTATTTAGCTTGCCTCATTTTGTAAAAGTCGTGGGCGAAACGATTAGTCTTAAATGTCATATTGGTGTTGATGGACGTCGTAAATTTAAAGGAAAGATGATTGAAGTTTCGGAGCAATTATTGGTTATAGAAGTTGATGGCCAACTTTATGAGTTAGATTTTCGAGATGTTGATAAGGCTCATTTAGTCGCTGATATATAAACAGTCACTGAGATGTAGAAAGGCACTGAAATAGACATAAAATATAAAGTATATAAAGAAGCAAAGATTTAAACTGATTAAAAACATTGCAAAATTTTAAGAATTTTGAGGTTAATAGAAATATGAACAACAAAGAAATATTATTGGTCGTTGAAGCTGTTTCAAATGAAAAGGATGTTGACCGTGAGGTTATTTTTCAGGCGATAGAAGCTGCACTTGCAACTGCAACCCGTAAAAAGAAAGGGATTGAAATCGAGGTAAGAGTCGAAATTGATCGATCTACCGGTAGTTATAATACTTTTAGACGATGGAAAGCCATCGATCTTGATGCTAGAGATGCTATCTTAACTGAAGAAGATGAAGCTATCCGCGGTACTGGAGTGCAAAATCCTTTAGTTGAAATAAGTCTAGAAGCTGCCAACTTAGATGAGCCTGATTTAGTTGATGGTGACTATGTTGAAGAAGAAATTGATTCTATCGCATTTGGCCGAATTGCAGCCCAAACAGCTAAACAAGTTATTGTCCAGAAAGTACGTGAAGCAGAACGAGCAAAAGTTATTGAGGCTTACGAGCCTCGTATAGGTGAATTATTAACCGGTGTAGTAAAAAGAGCTAATCGTGAATCGATTATCTTGGATCTTGGTGGAAATGCTGAAGCGGTAATTCCGCGTGAAGAAATGATGCCTAGAGAAACGGTAAGAGCCGGTGATCGTATACGTGGATATTTATATGCGGTTAATCCAGAAGTTAGAGGACCTCAATTATTTTTGAGTCGTGCAAATTCTGAAATGTTGATCGAATTGTTTAGAATTGAAGTGCCAGAAATTGCAGAAGAAACAATCGATTTGATGGGAGCCGCGCGAGACCCAGGCTCACGCGCTAAAATAGCGGTTAAAAGTAATGATAAAAGAATAGACCCGGTTGGCGCTTGTGTTGGCATGAGAGGTTCAAGAGTTCAAGCGGTTTCGGGCGAATTAGCCGGAGAGCGAATTGATATTGTGTTATTTGACGATAATCCTGCTCAGTTTGTAATTAATGCAATGTCGCCTGCTGAAGTGGCTTCAATTGTATTAGATGAAGATAAACACACTATGGATATAGCAGTAGAAGAAGATCAACTTGCACAAGCGATTGGTCGAAATGGCCAAAACGTTCGTTTAGCCAGTCAACTTACTGGTTGGGCGTTAAATGTTATGACTCAAGAAGATGCCGATAGTAAAGCTAAAGAAGAGAGTCAAGGCCTTGTAGAAAAATTTGTTAAAGAGCTTGATATTGATGAAGATTTGGCTGAAGTGTTAGCAATGGAAGGTTTTACCACGGTAGAAGAAGTCGCCTATGTGCCTGTATCTGAGATGGTCGACATTGAAGGTTTTGATGAAGAGTTGGTAGAAGCGCTGAAGGCTCGAGCAAAAGATGCATTATTAACAAAAGCGATTCGTAGTGAAGAAAAGTTGGATAAAAATGAACCAGCGAAAGACCTATTAGAAATGGAAGGCATGGATCGTCATTTAGCTTATATTTTTGCCAGTCGTGGCATCATCACAATGGAAGATTTAGCAGAACAAGCGGTTGACGAAATTAGTGATATTGAAGAAATTGATGACGACAGGGCTGCTGAATTAATTATGACTGCGCGTGCACCGTGGTTTGTAGATTCTGAATAGTCTTCGAAATATCGTAGCTAAGAAAACGTTAACGTCCATCAATTGTAATAGATTGTAAGAAAGTTTATAAATTAATAAAAATCATCCTACGGGGAGATCTTAATGTCAGAAGTGACAGTAGAAAAATTAGCAAAATTAGTTGGAACGCCAGTTGATAAATTACTTGAGCAATTGAAAGATGCTGGAGTTGATTTATCTGGTGCTACTGACGTAGTTTCTGAAGATCAAAAGCAAACCTTGCTTGCGCACTTGCAAAAGAGTCACGGTGAAAGTGATGGTAAGGCTAGCCCTAGGAAAATTACGCTTAATCGTTCTAAAAAAAGCTCCCTCAAAATGTCTGGGAAATCAGGGCGAACTAAAAGTGTTTCTATTGAAGTTAGAAAGAAGCGAACTTTTGTAAAAGTTGCGCCTCCTGTGGACGACGAATCTGCGGTCGAGAAACCAGCTAATGCTGATGATGTTGAGGATACTAACGTTGCTACATCGGTTGTGGAAAACGAGTACGAAGCAGTAGAAGAAACAAAAGAAAAAACAGAAGCTGAATTACAAGTGATTGCGGAAGAAGAGGCCAAATTAGAAGAGGCGAAAATCCGTAAAGAAGTTGAAGCTCAAATGCGTTCGGAGATTGAATCGAAGGCGAAAGATGAAGCGCATAGAATTGTAAGCTCTCGAGTAGAAGCCGATATTCAAGCAAGAATGGCTGTCAAACGTAAAGAGAAAGAAGACGCAGAGAAAGCTCAAAAAGAAGCGGATAAAGACTCAAAAGACACCCGTCAAAAGCGCTATAAAACAGCGGTTGCCACACCTACTTCAGAAGCTGAAGGCGATAAAAAACGCAAGAAAAAGAAAAAGAAGACCCGTGGCGATGGACCAAAAACTAAGATGGACATGCTTTCTGAATTCCGTCGACCGACTCATCGACGAAATGACGATGAAAACCCTCTATCCGATGGTAGAAGAAAAATAGCAGCCCCTAAATCTATGAAACACGGATTCAAAATACCGACTAAAGAAATGGAAAAATCAGACTTAAATATCGGCGAAATGATTAGTGTGGCTGATTTAGCTCAGCAAATGTCGATTAAAGGCGTTGCATTGATTAAGAAAATGATGGGCATGGGTATCATGGCAACCATCAATCAAAGTATTGACCAAGAAACCGCAGAATTAGTGGCGGAAGAAATGGGATACGATGTAACTTTAGTCGCTGATAATGCGTTAGAGATTGAGTTGCTTAAGAAAGCTATGAACAATAGTGAAGAAAAGTCTCGACCACCCGTTGTAACTATTATGGGGCACGTTGATCATGGTAAAACTTCATTACTTGATTATATCCGAGCCAGTAAAGTAGCAGATGGCGAAGCTGGCGGTATAACTCAGCATATTGGCGCCTATCATGTTAATACGCCTAAAGGTGTTATTACATTTTTAGACACTCCGGGACATGCTGCATTTACCTCAATGCGTGCTAGAGGAGCAAACGCAACCGATATCGTAATTTTGGTTGTCGCAGCAGATGATGGCGTGATGCCTCAAACAATTGAAGCGATTCAGCATGCAAAAGCTGCTGGGGTTCCTTTGATTGTCGCTGTTAATAAAATGGACAAAGAAGCTGCTGATGCAGATCGGGTTAAAAATGAGTTATCTCAACATGAAGTTATTTCAGAGGAATGGGGTGGCGATACGGTTTTTGCCCATGTATCTGCAAAAACAGGTGATGGTATTGAAGCGTTATTAGAAAGTATTGCGGATACAGCCGAATTGTTAGAATTAAAAGCATCTGATACAGGCTCGGCTTCGGGCGTTGTGATTGAAGCACGTCTTGATAAAGGTCGCGGTGCGGTTGCATCAGTATTGGTTCAATCGGGTGACTTGAAAGTGGGAGATATTGTTCTTGCTGGATTCCATTACGGTAAAGTAAGAGCACTTAATGATGAAAACGGTGCAAAAATAAAAAATGCAGGTCCGTCTATTCCAGTTGAATTAATTGGTTTATCGGGTGTACCTGAAGCGGGTGATGAAGTATCCGTTGTAGCTAATGAGAGAAAAGCAAGAGAAGTAGCTGCTTACCGATATTCAAAACATCGTGAAGCCATTGCCGTTAGACAACAAAAAGCAAAACTAGAAAATATGTTTGCTAATGTTGGCGAAGGCGAAGTTATGAATGTTAACGTTCTTGTAAAAGCTGATGTACAAGGTTCTGCAGAAGCTATTTCACGTTCTTTAACTGACTTATCAACGGATGAAGTCGTAGTAAATATTATTTCTTCTGGTGTTGGTGGGATTAAAGAGTCTGATGTCGTATTAGCATCTGCTGCAAATGCTATTGTTATTGGTTTTAATGTAAGAGCGGATGCTACTGGGCGAAAAGCCATTGAAAAAGAAGGTGTTGATTTACGATACTATAAAATCATTTATGAAGTTATCGATGACGTAAAAGCAGCAATGAGCGGTTTACTTTCTCCTGAGCTAAGAGAAGAAATTGTAGGACTTGCTGAGGTTAGAGATGTATTTACGTCGCCTAAATTTGGCGCAATTGCTGGTTGTATGGTTATTGATGGTTTTGTGAAAAGAAACTTACCTATCAGAGTATTGCGCGATGATATCGTTATTTACGAAGGTGAATTAGAGTCATTGAGACGCTTTAAAGATGAAGCCACCGAAGTGAGAAATGGAATGGAATGTGGTATAGGTGTTAAAAACTACAACGATGTTAAACCTGGCGATCAAATAGAAGTCTTTGAAATTAAAGAAATCGCTAGAACAATCGATTAAGTGATTAATTAATTTACCTGCAGACGACTCATAACAAAGTAAAAATTTAAATGGCAAGAGAATTTAAAAGAACAGATCGTGTTGCAGAGCAATTGCAACGCGAACTAGCTCAAATCATCCAGCAAGAAATCAAAGATCCTAGGTTGGGTATGGTAACCGTATGTAAGGTCGATCTATCTCGCGATTTACATTATGCAACGGTCTACGTTACGTTTTTAGGTATCGAAGAAACTAAGCCTGCAACACAAACTGCGGTCGATATTCTTAATGAAGCGGTTCCCTATATACGCGGTTCTCTAGGCAAACGGATGAGAATGCGAGCAGTTCCCCATGTAAAATTCTTATTTGATGAATCTATTTCCCGGGGACGAGATTTGTCGATATTAATCAGTCAAGCGCGTGGGACTGATACTGATGAAGACCTAAACTCTACAGAATCTTCAGATCTCAACACGAGTACTGACGAAGACTAGAAATAGACCCTTTTAATCAGACCTTTTTAATCAGTACTACAGTCGAAATCTAGTCATATTCACTTTTCTGGAAAATTACCATGGCACGAAGAAAAAAAGGTCGCGCAATTAGCGGGATCTTATTGCTAGACAAACCTCAAGGCTTATCCTCAAATGCCGCTTTACAAAAAGTAAAGCGACTCTTTAATGCTCAAAAAGCTGGCCATACCGGTGCTCTCGATCCTTTAGCAACAGGCATGTTGCCGTTATGTTTTGGTGAAGCAACTAAATTTTCTCAATTCCTTTTAGATTCCGATAAAGGTTACCGAGTCATCGGTAAGCTAGGAGAAAGAACAGACAGCGGTGATTCTACCGGTGAAGTGATTAGTACCAGAGAAGTCAAAGTCACAAAGAAAAAACTTGAAAAAGAATTAGAGCTGTTTCGCGGTGACATTATGCAGATCCCATCTATGTTCTCTGCACTTAAACACAAAGGACAGCCACTTTATAAATATGCTAGAAAAGGAATTGAAATAGAGCGGCCCGCACGTCCGGTTACTATTTATGAATTGGAATTAATTCGTTTTGAAGAAACGGATAATGGTACAGAAGTTGAGCTATTTATTGAGTGTAGCAAGGGCACCTATATTCGCAATATCATTGATGACTTAGGCGAAGCACTAGGCTGTGGAGCGCATGTAACGATGCTCCATAGAGAATTTGTAGCTGACTATCCTATTGAGCAAATGCTAACGCTTGAGCAGTTAGAAGCCGACAGAGAAAATGAAATTAGCTTAGATGATTATTTGCTTCCTATGGATAGCGCCATATTGCATTTAGAAGACGTCACCATCGATTTAGAAAGTGCCAATTACTTTTCACATGGTCAAGCGATTAATATGGGCAACTTAGAAGAAGGTCAAATGATTCGGGTATACGATGAAAATGAGCGGTTTTTAGGTATAGCTGAAGTTGATGATCAAGATATGCTGGCACCTAAACGGTTGGTTGTTTATGCTGATTAATGCTTGCAAAAAAAGACTACTCTCTGTAAAATCCGCGCTCCATTAGATATGTATGGTGTTTGACCGCTATAATTAATATTAAATAACGGCTCATTTGGCGATACGTAAAAAACGAGACAATACAATGAAAACTGATATCCATCCAAATTACGAAACAATTACAGCAACTTGTAGTTGTGGCAACGTTATCGAAGTAGGCTCTACAATGTGTAAGCCATTAAACCTTGATATATGTTCAGAATGTCACCCTTTTTATACGGGTAAGCAAAAAGCAGCTGAAACTGGCGGACGTGTTGATAAGTTCCGTAAACGATTCGCGGCTCGTTCACTTAAAAAGTAAATTTGTACGCTATAAACTATTACGCCTCGAAAACCTTGTAAGTTTTCGAGGCGTAAGTCTAGTCAAAAAAGCTAGTGACCTAAATTCTGGTTACTGAAAAACCAGCTATTTAAATTATTGTCTAACTCCTTCAATATGAAGGTCAAACATCACTTTAGCGGATGCTGGACCTAAATCCATTTTAATCCCAAAGTCTTTCATAGTTATTTCAGAAGTTCCCGAAAAACCAACTCGATAACCGCCCCAAGGATCTTTACCTTCGCCAATTTTATGCGCGTTGATGGTTATTTCTTTGCTAATGCCGTGTAAAGTTAGTTCACCTTTTACGACTAATTGGTTATCGCCTTTATCGGTTACGCTGGAACTAACAAATTTAGCAGTTGCAAATTTGCTGATTTCTAAAAAATCACCACCTTTTAAATGCTTGTCACGCTCGGCATGATTTGAGTTAACACTGGTAGTATCAATGTTAATTTCAATGTTTGTAGCCGATACATTTTTCGGATCATAGCTAAATTTGCCATCAAACTTATCAAAGCGTCCGGTTAACCAGCTGTAACCTAAATGTTGAACTTTGAAGTTGATGGATGCGTGGGCTCCTTTGTAATCTACTACATAGTCCGCTGCGTTAGCGATAGCTGATAAAGAGCTTGCTAACAAAGTGATTGCGAGTAAAGTTTTTTTCATTGTATTCTCCGTTGGTTATTATTTAATCTAAAAAGTAAAAACTACTTAAGGCCTAACATTCTTGTGAGGGTTTTGTCTTTATCAATAAAATGATGCTTTAACGCTGCGCTTGCGTGCAAAACTACCATAAAAACTAGTGTATATGCGGCATATTGATGAACGAGGCCAGCAACATCTTCTTGGTTTTCAATAAAGGCTGAAATAGCAGGAACTTCAAAAAATTGAAAAACTTCAATTCCTCTGCCATCAGCGGTTGAAATTAAATAGCCACTCATCATGATGAAAAAAACTAAAGCGTATAAAGCTAAGTGCATCCAGTGACCGAGTTTTTTCTCGATTTCTGTATGGCTAGATAATGACTCTGGTTGAATTTGTATCACTTTCCACATAAGGCGAAATAGCATGAGTAAAAAGAAGCTTATGCCGATACTTTTATGTAAAGCAGGCCCCGTTTTGTACCAGCTGTCGTAGTAACCTAAATCAACCATCCAAAAACCGAGAGCGAAAAGAGATATGATTGTGATGGCTGATATCCAATGTAATGAAATTGCGAGCCAGCCATAATGTTGTCGTGTATTTTTCATTGATTGACGCCTTTTTCTCCAATACGATCTATTTTGTTCGAACAAGTCTAATGTTGACTATTCTATTGGCTATCGAAAACAAGATAAATAGGTTAAATTACAAATCATAATTCTTTTATTGAGAACAATCGACTAAACGCTCCAATAAGGCCTATCACCAAAATATTGAGCAAGATAATCAACCAAACTTCTAACTCTTTGGCTTAGGTGTCGTGTTTGTGGGTATATTGCATAGGCGTTGAGTTGATTCTGGGGTGTGTAGTCTTTCAAAATAACTTCTAGCTGTCCTAAACGAATGGCTTTGTAGCAAATAAAGTCGGGTGTATAGAGTAACCCTAAATCATCGATAGCTGCATCACATAAAAAGTCGCCATTATTAGTCGCTATCGCTTTCGGAATTTTTACTGAAAACGCTTTATCACCTTTATAAAAAGACCAAAGTTCTGATTGGCCTTTGTAGTGAAGTTTTACATGCCCTTTTTCTAAATCTTTAGGTGTTTTTGGATGGCCATATTTTTTTAAATAGCCTGGACTTGCACATAATACGGAGCTAAAGGTAGTAATCTTTCGTGCAATTAAAGTGGAATCTTCTAGTTTAGATATTCGGATTGCTAGATCAAACCCTTCTTCAACTATGTCAATTTTACGATCATTAAAATCGATATCAAATTGTATTTCAGGGTTTATTTCATTAAATTTTCTAAGCGCTGAGCCTAAATGCTTGAGTCCAAATGATAACGGAGCTGCAATCTTTATCTTTCCTTTTAAGGCGCAATGCTCGTTACGTATTTGTGATTCTACTTCGGCAAGGTCGTCGATTAAGCGTAAACATTGTTCATAATAGCTCTTACCTGAAATGGTGAGGGTTTGGGTTCTCGTAGTGCGAGTAATTAAGCTGACGCCTAATCGTTTTTCTAAGTCGGTTAACCGACGACTGACGGCAGATTTCACTGTATTCATTTGCTCTGCAGCTTTTGTAATGCTTCCGGCATCTACTATTCGAACAAAGGTTTGCATCTCTTCGTATTGATTCATGGTTCTAAATTGACTCAATGTTCACATATTTGGAACATTGTATTCAATTTTTGGCTGTTTATCAAAATATTATCAACTATATAATAGTGGCAACTTTGGTTAGCCAGTAGATTTAGTCTAAAGGCAAATCCCCCCAACCTCCCGACAATCGCTCCGTGCATTGTTCTACTAAGTGACATCCATGTCACGACCTAAGCAAAGCGGGGGACAAAAATTAAATGGAGAAAGTGATGACACAGCAAAATATATTATTAGTAAATTCAAGTGGTCGATTTGAAGGATCGGTCACAAGGCAATTGTCTCAATTGATTGTTGAGCAACTTAAAGTGGGCGCTGATAATTCAAACCTTGTCACGCGAGAATTAACAGAAGGTCTTCCTTTTATCAATGAAGAGTGGATCGGCGCGACATTTACGCCAGTAGAAAACCGTAATCAGGCACAGAAACACGTATTAGAATTTTCAGATGAACTGGTTAATGAGTTACAGCTAGCTGATACTATTGTTATAGCTTCGCCAATCTACAATTTTAGTATTCCAGCCGTATTAAAAGCATGGATTGACTTAACTGCTCGTGCACAGTTAACTTTCAAATATACAGAAAATGGGCCCATCGGTTTGATCGAAAACAAAAAAATCTATGTCGCTATTGCCTCTGGTGGCGTGCCGATAGGAAGCGCTATGGATTTTGCATCGCCGTATTTAAAACAGGCTTTAGGTTTTATTGGATTGACTGATGTGACAATTGTTGATGCATCAAGTATCAATTTGGCAGGCGATAAGAATGAAAAGGTTGCAAAAGCGCAAATTGCAGAGTTGCTAGAACCGGTAAAATCAGGTGAACAGGAATCGAATTAAAATGAATACTTATCGTGGAGTTAAAAAGATCATAAAAGGCATGCCTGCATCCGATGGTGACGGTGTTCAGTTAACACGGATTATTGGAACGCCTTATTTAGATCATCTTGATCCTTTTTTATTGCTTGATGCCTTTGGTTCCGATAAACCACAAGATTATATTGGTGGTTTTCCGGCACATCCGCATCGAGGATTTGAAACGGTAACCTATATGTTAGATGGTAAAATGAGACATAAAGATAGCGCAGGTAACGATGGAGTAATAGAGGCTGGAGGAGTTCAGTGGATGACCGCGGGTAGCGGAATTATTCATTCTGAAATGCCTGAGCAGGAAGAAGGTTTGCTTGCTGGTTTTCAGTTGTGGGTGAATCTTCCAGGGTCACATAAAATGGATAAACCAAAATATCAGGAGTTTTCTAAGCAACAAATACCGGTAGAAATTCGTGATGAGAAATGTAGCGTTACTGTGATTGCTGGTGAAACAAACTTATCGACAAAAGGTGTGATTGCTAACGAATTTGTTAACCCTATCTATTGGGATGTAAATTTAAAAAAAGGTGGACGCCTGATTGATACAATTGCTTTGAATCATAATGCTTTTATTTATGTCTATGAGGGGAGTGTTTCTGTGGAAAAGAATAATGATGAAAATCAGAATTCACAAGACTCGAGTTTAGAATCGATTAGAAAAGGTGACTTAGTTATTTTAGAGAATGGTGAAAAAATTAAAGTGATTGCTAACAGCGATAGTCGATTTTTGTTGATTGCAGGACGACCTTTAAATGAACCGATTGAAAGAGCAGGCCCTTTTGTAATGAATACTAAACAAGAAATTCAACAAGCGTTTAATGATTATCGATTAGGCCGACTAGTTGGATAAAATTTGATATTATTCTTTTCTATAGGGCTAAAATCATGCAGTATAGTTTGAGGGTTTGGAACGAATACGAATAAATGAATAACGAAGCCAATAAAGAGAACATTAACCATTCTAATAATTCTAAAACATTAGAATGTCATGAATGCGATCTTGAGGTTAATGTTCCACCGTTAGAGGAGGGGGAAAAAGCACAATGTCCTCGTTGCGGTTTTATAATTACTGCAATTCATCGTAATTCAATTGAACGAATTTTGGCATTTTCGATAACCGCATTGATATTTTTGTTTTCCTCTTTACCTTTCGAATTTTTATCTTTTCAATCTAACGGTTTAGAAAATAAGTTTAGTATTATTTCCAGCTTTAATGTATTGATCGAAAACGATTACGAGATACTAGCTCTTTTAGAGTTGTTTACTATTTTTATTATCCCAACGGTATTACTACTTCTATTAATGATATTGTTAATACCTCTAAGGAAAGGACGTTATCCTAAAAGAGGGCATTGGTTACTGAAAATAATTTATAAATTGATGCCTTGGTGTATGGTTGAAATATTTTTAGTTGGTGCACTTGTTAGTTTGGTGAAAATTATTGGTATTGCTGATGTTCAACTAGGCCCATCTTTTTACGCATTTATCTTTTTCTCAGTTAGCATGACAAGTGCGTTGCTTCATATTGATAGAGTGCGTTTGAGCCAGCAATTGCAATTAGTAAATCCATTTCCCATAAAACAAGAGACACACCAAAAAAAGTCTATATCGGATAAACGAATGAGCATACAAACTACTTGGGCGCTCATAATTACCTCAGTGGTTTTATATATTCCAGCAAACCTTTTGCCAATTATGAATACCCGATTATTTGGACAAGATGATCCCAGTACTATTTTGGGCGGCGTCATTTTACTCTGGGGTATGGGTTCTTACCCTATAGCACTTATTATTTTTATCGCCAGCGTTGCTGTGCCGGTGACTAAAATTTTGGCGTTAGCTTGGTTAAATTATAGTGTACAATCCGAGAGAACTAATTTGACGACTGAGCGCATAAAACTTTATCGAATAGCCGAGTTTGTAGGGCGTTGGTCAATGGTGGATGTTTTTGTTGTGATCATTCTAGCTAGTTTAATTCAGTTAGGAAATACCATCAGCATATACCCTGGATCCGCAACCATTGCTTTCTCCGGTGTTGTGATAGTGACTATGTTAGCCGCGATGAGTTTTGAACCGCAATTAATTTGGAATAATTCAAAATCCTATGACAAAAAAACTGAACAATAAAGAGTCTGACATTAATAACTCTAAAACTAATGAGTCGGTGGACGAAGCCGACGTTCGACCAATGAAATCTATTTCTTCTATTTGGTTTGTTCCGCTTATAGCCGTATTAATTGGACTTTGGATGGTGTATTACCAATGGAGCAATGAAGGGCCATTAATCACCATTGAATTTAGCACTGCGGAAGGATTAGTTGCTGGAAAAACGAAGATAAAATCTCGGAATGTTGATATCGGTGAAGTAAGAAGTATTGTTTTAAATGAAAAATCAGATGGTGTATTAGTCACTGCGCAAATGACAAAGTCGGCGGAAAAATTAATCGTCGAAGACAGTAAATTTTGGGTGGTATCACCTCAAATAACGCTTACCGGAATTTCTGGGTTGAGTACGTTAGTCTCCGGCGAATATATTGAGATTGCGCCAGGTAAGTCAGTTAAGCAACGAACAGATTTTATTGGTTTAAACGATCCGCCGGTGACGCCCGAGAACACGCCAGGTTTACATATTACTTTGAATAGCAAAGATCAGTTTGCATACTCTAAAGGCGATCCTATTATTTATAAGGGGCTAACGGTTGGACAGTTTGAGGATATACATTTCAATTTTTATGAGAGAGTTGTCTATTACAATGCATTTATAAAAGCGCCGTACCATGAATTAGTGACCAGCAATACCAAGTTCTGGGATGTCAGTGGATTGCGAATCGATTTAAATGCTGATGGATTATCGATTAATACTGGAAACGTTCAATCGATGATCACAAATGGCGTTACTTTTGGGATCCTTTCTGGGTTGGAAATGGGCAATAAAATATCTGAACGCTCTTATTTTGACATTTACCCTAATTATGAATCAGCCGATGATGAACGCTATAAAGAATCAGTTAAATTTATCATTTTAATTAGTGATACGATTAGAGGTTTGAAAGTAGGTGCGCCGGTTGAATATCGCGGAGTACTCATTGGTAAAGTTATTTCAACCAATATGCTACCCAGTACTGCGCCAGACGAAATGTTGAAAGATGAAATTGCAATCCCTGTTTTAATTGGATTACAGCCAGGAAGGGTTGGACTGCCAGATAATCAAGATGGCGTGGAAAGAATGACGCTACAAAATAGACATTGGGTTAAAGGCGGTTTAAAAGCCATGTTACGTTCCGGCAATTTATTAACGGGTAGTTTATTTGTTGATCTCCAACACTATAATGATCAACCAGTAGATAAAATTGAGACTTATGGTAATTATCCAGTGATGCCAACAATTACTAATGAGTTTTCACAAATTACCGAAAAAGCAGGCGAGTTTGTCGATAGTTTGAATAAACTTCCCTTGGATAACCTTTCTAATAATGCGAATCAACTTTTCAGTGAATTTACACAAACAGCAAAAGAGCTACAAAGTATTAGTAAGAGTTTAGACAAGCTATTAGTTAGTGCAAACAATGAAAAATTGAGCGAACAATTATCAAAAGCATTACAAGGTATTTCTACTTTGACTAACGACTTTTCATCCGGCTCTAAAGGCCATAAAGAACTACGTAAAACACTCAAAGCATTAACTGATACCATGCAAGAATTAAGTCCATTATTAAATCAACTAAATCGTCAACCCAATGGGTTGATTTTCAATTCCGGACAAACTGACATAATTGAACCGAAAAAACATACGGGAGACAAGAATTGAAATTAGTACATTATTTTTATTTTGCGTTATCGCTATTAATCGCAGGGTGTAGTTCAACGCCATCATCGACTAATTATTACTTACTAAATAACCAACCAACAATGATGGTTGTTAACAATGAGTCCAAGGTTGAAAAAAAACAAATAATTGTTGTATCGGTAATAGACTTACCTGAATACCTAGAGCAATCTCATTTAGTTATGCAAATGGCGGATCATCAACTGCATTATGCTAATTTTCATATGTGGGCAGAACCTCTTAAGCAAGGGTTTACAAAAGCATTACTTGCAGATTTAACAAAGCATAATTCAGCGGTTAATTTTATTGTTGAAAGTAGAGAGTTGAATCAAGATAACTTAACAACGCTATCTGTAAATGTCGATTTCTTCCATTCGACAGCTGAATCAAAGGTTGTGTTGTCTGGCTTGTATTGGTTGGAAAGTTCTGTGGAAAATAGACAATATAATAATCAGTCTTTTCACTTTGAGTTACAACTTGGTAAAGATGGGTATCCTCATTCAGTTGAAAAAATGAGGGCTTTGGTTTCTCAATTAGCTAAGCAAATTATTGATGGGATTTAGTGAGATTTATAATTGAAATGATGTCTGGATTCTTTATTATTACTTGCTGCCAAAGTTAGTACTTTGATTAGTCTATTTCCTGTTTACAAATATTTATTGTAGGTTTAAGTTTTTACTGCTCTCGAATGTTCACGCGCCATGGAGGACTGACTCTATTTTCACCAGCCCAATACAATTTTATTTTGTTACCTGAAGGATCATAAAGAATCGCTTCCCTCCATAGATAGGGTTCATCTTTCGGTTCTTGTTCAAACTCGATCCCTTTCGATTGCAATTTTTTTACCCAATCATCTAAACTTTCATGTTCAAAATAAATAACTGAGCGATTTTCAAATTCATCATCGATAAGTGATAGAGAAAAAGTTGAATCACCCTCCGGGCAAGAAAATCGTGAATAATTTTGACTTTTTATAATTTGAGTAAATCCTAACTTTAAATAAAATTCGTTTGCTTCATCTATTTGATTCACGGGTAACGTTATCTGGTTTAGATTCATTTTTAATTCCGTCTTAGATGGATATTAACTGGCGTTACGTTCAGATGGTAAATCACTTAAATATTCGACGAACTCAACTTCAAATCTTGCTGGGTCGAGAAAATAAACATTTTTTCTAAAAGGTTCTTCAGAGCCGTCTTTATCGATTGGAAATCCGGCTTGAGCTAGTCTTTGAATCATTGCATCAAGATTGTTTGTCACGTATGCAAAATGAGCTAGCCCAACTTGATGTCCTTCWAGATYKCGATTTTYKCCTTCACCATTATCACTCAAAGCRATGTATTGATTRTCRTCACCAAARTGAAKCCAWGTGCGYTCTTTYCCRTWCCAKTCKCYTTGRCCTTTRTCWCGKAYTCGCCAGTSRGGAAAAGCKGCTTGGTAAAAMGWTARCATTTTTTCAATGTCATTTACGACAAGGTTGATATGTTCTAGGTAAATCATATTTTGTTCCATTAAAGTTTTTAGTTGATGTGACTATCTTAGTACCTCAACCAAGCTTGAGGTAAAGCCTTATTTTCATTAGAATAGAGAAAAGTTCAATGAAGGATGATATTTATGGCAGAGGCAACGTGGAGTGTCGGTCGAATTGCTGAGAGATGTGGCGTTAACGTGAGTACTTTACATTTTTACGAGAAGAAAGGTTTGATAAAGAGTTGGCGTAATTCTGGTAATCAAAGACGTTA
The DNA here is from genome assembly GCA_002733465.1 of Kangiella sp. Classification (GTDB taxonomy): domain Bacteria; phylum Pseudomonadota; class Gammaproteobacteria; order Enterobacterales; family Kangiellaceae. The sequence goes on along the minus strand of NVVT01000005.1, from coordinate 216,433 downwards.
CAAACCGGACGTTATGCGGAGAGTTGCAGTGATTAAAGCAGCGCAAAAAGTAGGCATTGATCTAGAGTCTATTAAATTAGCGATTGCAACATTACCTGAAAATAGAACACCATCAATAAAAGATTGGGAAAAGCTAGGTACTCTCTGGCGCGATGAATTAAATGCGAAAATTGCCTATATGAAAAAACTTAGAGATTCGATGACTAGTTGTATTGGCTGTGGTTGTTTATCCATGAAAAAGTGCCCTCTTTATAATCAAGATGATAAATTGGCGATAGAGGGAAGTGGTGCAGTGATTTTAGATAGAGTGTAAGGTGTGGAAGCTTCTGTCAGATGATAGTAAGCTAGATAAAAGTATTTTGAATAGGTATAAAACATGGCAAATAGTAATACTATATCTCTAGGTATCAAAACGAACATTTCTCAAATAAGTATGCAGTTAGTACAAATATTTCTGGTGGGTTTAACCATTGGTATGACTAGAATTGTTATTCCAGGCTTAGCAGAGTCGGAATTTGGTTTAGCGAACCAATCTTTTTTTCTCCTTGCATCTTTTGTCGTGGTGTTTGGTTTTATTAAAGCAATTATGAATTTGTTAGCAGGTAAATTCAGTGAAACGTATGGGCGTAAAAACGTTTTAATTTTAGGCTGGATCATTGCTTTGCCAATCCCCTTTATTTTACTGTATGCACCTAATTGGAATTGGATCATTGGCGCTACTGTTTTATTGGGATTTAATCAAGGGCTTTGCTGGTCTATGGCATTAAACAGCAAACTTGATTTAGCGAAAACTAATCAGAAAGGTTTAATTAATGGTCTCAATGAATTCTCTGGTTATGCGGCCGTTGGTATCGCAGGATTGGCGACCGCTTACGTTGTTAGTCTTTTTGGAGCGAGAGAGGGATTATTTTATTTTAGTTTAATCGTTATATCATCGGGACTAATTTTAGCTCTTTTTACTATTAAAGAGACGCTACCATGGGCACAGTTACATCAACTAGAGTCTCATCAAGAAAATCAAGATTCTAATAAAATCGTAAAAGAGGAAAATAAATCGTTTGCTCAATTGTTTAAGTATTCTACGCTACAATCAAAGCCCTTAATTGCACTCAACCAAGCAGGTCTAGTCGAAAAATTTACCGATGCAATTGTGTGGATATTCTTTCCCATCTATTTTATTGCTCAAGGCTTGGAGTTAATTGAAGCGGGCGCCATCATCGCCATTTACGGCATTGTTTGGGGAGCTTGCCAATTGGTAACAGGACCTCTTTCCGATAAGATTGGGCGTCGTGGCTTGATAGTGTGGGGTATGTGGTTTTGCGGTATAGGTGTCATGCTGGTACCTTTGACTACAACTGTTATTTATTGGAGTTTAGAGTCTGCATTGATAGGTGTCGGTATGGCAATGGTCTATCCGAATTTAGGTGCTGCTGTGGGTGATTATGCCCAACCAAAAGAACGAGCTAGTTTGATCGGAGTGTATCGTTTTTGGCGCGATATGGGCTATGCGATTGGTGCGCTCGCAATGGGCTTAATGGCGCAAATGACGGCGGACCTTTTATTGCCTTTTTGGTTTGTGGGTGTGGCTATGTTGTTATCAGGTGTTTGGGTACAATTATGGCTACCGAATAAAAATAATTAGGGAATAAGCATGTCAATAATCAAATCTCGCATAGTTGCTGAACAAGACCTTGAACGATGCTTCAAAATTGAAGCGGAATCATATGCTGGGGATGAAGCTGCAACAAAAGAAAAAATACTCAAACGAATTCAGACATACCCTGAAGGTTTCATCGTTTTGGAAAATGAGGAAGAAATTATTGGTTTTGTTAATTCCGGCGCGACTCATAATGTTGAATTATCCGATGAAGAATTTAAAGAATTAGTTGGTCATGATCCGAGCGGGCTACATATTGTCATCATGTCAGTGGTAATACATCCAAAATATCAACGGCGGGGATTTGCGAATTTGTTATTGAATCATTTTATTGGCTCAATGAAAGAAATGGGCAAATCAAATATCTATTTAATTTGCCAAACTGAATTAATTGATCTGTATGCTCATCACGGCTTCAAGCATTTAGGCGAATCCGGCTCTAATCATGGTGGATTGAGCTGGCATGAAATGTCTCTTCAATTAAAATAATAGTCGAATTCTGATTCTGTCTTTTTATCTTGACGAACTCTTTTCCCTGTCCATGAATTTAACCTATTTTATGAATGACACCGTGCCTCCTATTATTTGTTACATTTACGTAGGTTGACAACCTGATATCACAATGATATCTTAATGGTGTTATTTTGAAATGTTGTTAGTTAGAAAGGAGAATACTATGTATACAGAAAAAGAAATCAAAGCCCCTAATGGGATCACAACGCTAGTTGTACTATTTATTGCACAAATTGCGTCCATAGGACTTATTTTTACCATAGGACGTGCGGGCGGATTAATAGCCGTAGCTACTATTTTAATTGCAATACTTATTTTTATTTGCTGGTTCGGTTTTTTTATGGTGAACCCCAATGAAGGCAGAGTTTTGCAGTTGTTTGGAAAGTATGTTGGAACGGTTAAAGAGGAAGGGTTACGCTGGGCTAACCCGTTTTATACGAAATTTGCAGTTTCACTTAGAGTTCGCAATTTTGAAAGTGGGCAACTAAAAGTGAATGATAAAAATGGTAATCCGATAGAAATAGCTGCCGTCGTTGTTTGGCAAGTGGTTGACACTGCAGAAGCAATATTTGAAGTGGATAATTTAAAAGCATTTGTTTCAGTACAAAGTGAAGCCGCGGTAAGAAATTTAGCGACTCGATATATGTATGATAACCATGAAGAAGAAATTTCATTACGAAGTCATCCAAAAGAAATATCCGAAGAATTGAGGCAGGAAGTTCAAGATAGACTTAATAAAGCAGGTGTACGAGTGATTGAATCTCGCATTAGTCATTTAGCTTATGCCCCAGAAATCGCCAGCGCAATGTTAAGACGACAGCAAGCGATGGCAATTATTGCCGCAAGAAAAACCATTGTTGAAGGTGCTGTTGGCATGGTTGGAATGGCGTTGGAACAGTTGTCGAAAGGAGGTATCGTTGAGCTAGATAATGAGCGAAAAGCGGCAATGGTGAGTAATTTGTTGGTTGTTTTATGTAGTGATGAAGCAGCTAGGCCGGTTGTTAATGCGGGAAGTTTGTATTAAGTTTTAAGTGTAATTACCTAACCCTCTTCCTCTGAAGAGGGAATTGAAAAGAAGTGGAGTTTAACGTGGCAAAGAAAGCATATCCATTACGAATAAATGAAGACGTGTTGAACGCTATGCAAGGTTGGGCTGAAGACGAGTTGCGTAGCGTGAACGCTCAAATTGAATATGTATTGCGTGAAGCATTGCGTAAATCGGGGCGGTCTAAAAAGAAGGCGGTTAATCCTGTTGAATTACCGGATCAATAAAGTCGAACTGATTATTGCAAAACATACCAATAGATAGACCAAAAATGAAAAAAGGCTCCTCCAAGAACAAAACAATGCCAAATCGCATGATTAAATTTGAGACTTTTCCAGGCATAAAATACCGCGCCTAACGTGTAGGTTAACCCGCCAATGACTAGAAATTTTATTCCTTCTTGAGAAACGCTTTGGGACATCTCATTTCCCGCAATCACAATAAACCAACCCATGCCAATATAGGAAGCCAAACTCAACTTCTGATATTTATGTCCTAAAAACAGTTTAAAGCAAACACCTAATAACGCAAAAATCCAAATACTGGTTAAATAATTAATACCGTTATTGTTCGCTAAACTAATGAGCATATAGGGCGTGTAAGTACCGGATATCAAAATGTAAATGGCGACGTGATCGAGCGTCTTTAATTTACTTCTTAACGAATCTGATTTAAGTGAGTGATAAAATGTTGATGCAGTAAACAAAAGAATAATGCTACCGCCATAAATAATAGAGCTAATTAACTTATGATTATCATCTGTGGAAATTGACACCATCAGATATAAAGCAACAATTCCAAATAAAGCACCAATACCGTGACTTATTGCATTAGCTAATTCTTCAATTTTTGAGTAGGTATTTTTCATCTAGTCTTTAAGTCACGAGATTGAAAATCATGAGTCTAAAAATCATATCATTTACAAGATTTGAATATCAGCATTTTCTTTTATTTTTTCGATTACCATGTAAGTGTGCGTTTGTGAAACACTGGATATTTCTGAAATGACACCTAGCGTATTTCGGTAGTGCTTCATGTTTTTAATTAGCAATTTTAATAGATAATCAAAACCGCCTGCAACCATGTCACACTCGATCACTTCATTTACAAGAATGATATCTTCTTTAAACTGTTTAAATGAGTTATGAGTTGTTTTGTCTAGGGTCACGGTTACATAGGCAACCATATCATAGCCTAGTTTTTGATGGTCTAGCACGGCACTATAGTGTTTGATGTAACCTTCTTTTTCTAGTCGTTTGACACGATCTAGACACGGGCTAGGACTTAAATGAACCCGTTTTGAAAGCTCAACGTTAGATAGCCGCCCTTGTTTTTGTAATTCATCTAGAATCCTTTTATCAACTTTGTCTAATTCATTTTTCATGATTATTTAATACTGTATAAGTTGAATTATATTGGTGATTATACTGCACAAAGATGATTTTACGTAACATATACTGCGTAAATTACAATAAAATCAATTTATTGTATATTAGATGACTTATGTGTTTTTCTGGTAGTCAATCTATTTACTAAGTCATGTATTAGGAATTATTATAATGTTATTAACTCATTCATTAACCACACCATCTAAAACTCGGCAATTGCTTAGAGACTTCTATCGTAAAGATGAAAATGAGGTGCTTGAGACTATTATTCCATTAGCAGAGATGGGAGTCATGGCCAGAAGCCGAACGTGGGAAAGAGCGAGGCAATTAATTGTGGAAATTCGCAACATTCAATCTGGTAAAGGTGGGGTTGATGCATTGCTCCAAGAGTTTGCGATTTCTTCAGAAGAAGGCGTTGTTTTAATGTGTTTAGCCGAAGCGCTTTTACGAGTACCCGACAAATTGACCGCCGATGAGTTAATTAGAGATAAATTAAGTGGCGGTGATTGGATTTCTCATATCGGTCAGAGCGATTCGATGTTTGTGAATGCTTCATCGTGGGGATTGTTATTGACCGGGAAGTTAGTTAACTATCGAAAAGAAAGCAATAAAGATCAGTTTGGCATTATGAAAAAAATGGTCGGTCGACTAGGTGAGCCTGTTATTAGAAATGCGGTTCGCCAATCTATGGAATTAATGGGTTCACAGTTTGTAATGGGTGTAACGATTGCTAAAGCATTAAAACGCGCAAAACCGATGGAATCAAAAGGATATACCTATTCCTACGATATGTTAGGCGAGGGCGCGCGTACCATGGAAGATGCTGATCGATATTTTGATAGTTATATGGATGCAATAAAATCGATTGGTGAGTCTGCAAAAGGTGTTGGGCCGATTAAAAGTCCGGGAATTTCTATCAAGCTATCGGCTATTCATCCACGTTATGAATTTACTCACTATGAACGAGTGATGACAGAGTTAGTCACTCGATTAAAAATATTGGCGATGGAGGCAAAAAAATATGATATTGGTTTCACCGTTGATGCCGAAGAAGCGGATCGATTGGATATTTCTTTAGATGTTATCGAAGCTGTTTTTAATGATGATGATTTAGGTGATTGGCAAGGTTTTGGAATGGCGGTTCAGGCTTATCAAAAGCGCGCGATTTATGTGATTGATTGGATCAAAGAATTAACAAAAGTGGCTAACCGAAAAATGATGGTGAGGTTAGTGAAAGGAGCTTATTGGGATACAGAAATAAAACATAGCCAAGCAGAAGGTTATGATGGTTTTCCAGTGTTTACTCGAAAAGCATCGACGGATGTTTGTTATCAAGCTTGTGCAAAGAAATTATTGGATTTTAGAGAAAGTATTTACCCGCAATTCGCTTCCCATAATGCTTATACAGTTTCTACGATTTTGGAAATGGATGCGGATTCTGAATTCTATAAAAGCGCCAATAACACTCATTCAGGTTTTGAATTTCAACGCTTACATGGAATGGGTGAGTCGTTATTTGATCAAGTGGTTAACAATGAAAAAGTGGCTTGTCGTGTTTATGCTCCGGTCGGCGCGCATGTCGATCTTTTGGCTTACTTGGTAAGGCGATTGTTAGAAAATGGCGCGAATAGCTCGTTTGTTAATAATATTGTGGATGAAAAAGTTTCTGTCGAATCTCTACTAGCCGATCCGCTTGAAACCGTGATGCGATGGACGGATAAACGTCATTCACAAATCGCCTTACCTTCTAACCTTTATGGAGAGTTAAGAAAAAATTCAGTTGGTTTAGATTTAACCGACGCGAATCGCTTAACGGTTTTAGAAGCTAATCTCGATACTTGGCTCGCTTCCCGTGCGTCTATAAAAAAATCGCAAACAGATGATATTGGAATTTTAAATGTTATCAATCCTGCCAATCATTTAGAAATATTAGCGTTGCTTAAAAAAGATAATGATCAAGCAATGCTCAATAAACTGGAAGTGGCGCAAACGGCCTTTAAAACTTGGTCGCAAACACCAGTGAAGGCGAGAGCGAAAATACTGAATAAAATGGCTGACTCACTCGAAGAACATATGGATGAGTTAATCGCAATTTGTATTAAAGAAGCTGGTAAAACCGCGCAAGACAGTGTGGCGGAAGTACGAGAAGCGATCGACTTTTGTCGTTATTACGCGATTCAAGCTGAGAAAATTATGGGTGACGGTTCGTCTAAAGAGCAACAATTAAAATCATTGGGTGTTGTGCTTTGTATTAGTCCATGGAATTTCCCATTGGCAATATTTTTAGGACAAGTCACGGCCGCGATATCTTGTGGTAATACCGTGGTGGCAAAACCTGCGGAACAAACCTCGTTAATTGCGGTGCGCGCAATAGAATTATTTGAAGACTGTGGTTTGCCAAAAGGGGTTGTTTCATTACTACAAGCGCGTGGTAGTCAAGTCGGCAAAGTTATTGTTCCGGACGAGCGAATTAAAGCGGTGATGTTTACTGGATCAACCGAGGTTGGTAGTTGGATGGCAAAAACATTAGCTGAACGAGGTGGCATGCCTATACCTTTGATCGCTGAAACCGGCGGTCAAAATTGTATGATTGTTGATTCAACCGCATTGCCAGAGCAAGTGGTGGATGATGTGATTGCTTCGGGGTTTCAAAGTGCGGGACAACGTTGCTCTGCAATGCGGGTTTTGTTTATTCAAAATGGTATTGCTGACAAAGTGATCAATATGATTATTGGCGCGATGAAAGAATTAAAAGTTGGCGATCCTTCAAAACTGAGCACTGATATTGGTCCGGTTATTGATGACAAAGCACTATCCAGTTTGCAAGAACATGTAAAGAAAATGGAAACAAAAGCAAAATTATTATACCAATGTGATGTTGACCATTCGGTTAATAATCAAAGCACATTCTTTGCACCTCGTTTGTATGAAATAAGTGACTTATCTATTTTAGAACGAGAGGTTTTTGGCCCTTGCGTTCATGTTATACGATTTAAACCAGAGCATTTAAAAAATGTGATGGCACAAATAAAAGCAACTCGATTTGGTTTAACCATGGGGATTCATTCTCGAATAGGCGAAAAATGTGCCTATCTTGCCGAGCGTTCTCCGGCAGGAAATGTATATGTGAATCGAAATATGATTGGTGCGATTGTGGGAGTTCAACCTTTTGGTGGTCGTGGACTATCGGGGACAGGACCGAAAGCGGGAGGCCCTAATTATTTATCGCGATTAGTGATTGATGTGAATCGTCCTAAGGTCAAGATATTATCAACAGATGAATTTATGAAAAAGGAAAATCTAGCGTCAGTTAGCGCCGAGTTAGAAAATAAAACTAAAGAAGTGGTTCAACGAAAACTTAGTCAATTAGCCAACGGATTTTCAGAATGGCGATATGTATCCATAGCCAATCGTGTTTCTGTGATGCGACAACTGCTTGCTCAATTAGCCACTAGCCMRAMRRYRRWKYCWTTRYYTYSKWRRWYRKMTRAATCAATAATTAAAGCACGTTACTTATTGTTATCAATTGAAAATGAGTTTTCTAAAACCATCAATTTACCGGGTCCAACCGGTGAGTCGAATCAATTATCATTTGAACCAAGAGGGGTTGTTGTTAGTTTGCTCGATCATCAATCGAGCATTGATACTTGGTTGTTAAGCTTCATTTCAACTTTGACTTCGGGTAATACAATGATAGGTATAATTGAAGAAACAGCTGATGAAGTAAACGTGAAACTAAATGTGAAAGAAGATTTAGCGACCTTGTTTTTGCGGTTACTCAGCCGAATTGGCATTAACGAACAAGTATTTAATATTTTACCTTTGAGCTATCTAAATGCCGTTTTAGCTTCAGAATCTCTCYYAKKWRRKTTMSWTSAWWWSGWTMKTKWWTKSCAAAATTATTTAACTCAAAAAATTGCCAACCGAGATGGGGAAATCTTACCGGTGATCTGTGAATCTAAAATGAAAACATTGTATTACCGACTAGTGACGGAAAAAACAATTAGCATCGACACCACCGCTGCCGGTGGAAATACTTCTTTGATGACTATGGAGGAGGCTTAGAATTCTGAATCTTTACTTTTTGAATTCAAGTATTCACTTGGCGTCATTGAGAATTGTTGTTTGAAGCATTTACCAAAATAGGCTTGACTACTAAAACCGCAATCTAACGCTATATTTCCGATAGGATGACCTTGTAATAATAATCGTCGGCTTTGATTTAATCGCCATTGACGTATGAAATGGGTGGGAGTGATGTCTGAAAATGCTTTGAATTTTCTTTGTAATTGACGCTCAGAAAAACCAACAATTTTTGCTAATTCTGTTGCTTGAAATTCATGATCTGAATAATGTTCTTTCATCGCATTATTTAGTGAGTTTAAGAAATCTTTATCTTCTCTTGGTAATTCAACTTGTTCCCAATGATCATTGTCTAAAGCGATACAAAATTGTTTCTTCAAATTTTCTCGTTCACTTAATAGATTTCTAATATGAAGACTTAACTCATTAAAGTCGAAAGGCTTGCTAAGGTAAATATTGGCTTCCTTAATTAACCCCTTTATTCTGCTGGGTTGATCGGCTTTTGCTGTGAGTAAAATAATAGGTATATGACTAGTGATGTGATTAGTTTTAATTTCTTCACATAGCCCGTAACCATCTAGTTTAGGCATCATAATATCTGAGATGATAACTCTTGGTTGATGTTTTATTGCAAGAGCGACACCTTCCTCTCCATTGGAAGCAGACAGGCATGCATAGTCAGTTGATAAACGAGTCATCAAATAATCATTCAATTCAGTATGATCTTCGACAATTAATAAACCGGGTTTGGTTTTGTTTAGTGGTATGTTTTTAGGTTGATAGTGTGGAAAATTTAGTATTGAAATTTCATTTTTTGTATASGTGGTATTAACTAAATCCTTCGAGCATTGAGTTAAATCTGTTATAGAGCCATTAATATTAACTCCATCATTCCAACTAACTATAAATTGAGACCCTTTTCCGAGCGAACTTGAAACTTTAATATTCCCTTTGGTTTTAGTGACTAATGCTTTTACCAATGAAAGTCCAATTCCACTACTTTGATTGTTTTCTCTATTGTTAGAGGAACGATAAAAACGTTCAAATATTTTATTTAATTCATTTGTTGCAATCCCTTGACCGTTGTCGGATATTTTGCACGTAATTGTAGAGTCTTTTTGAATCAGTTCTAATTTAATTATGCCATTATTTTTCGTATATTTAAATGCGTTAGATAATAGGTTTGAGATTATCGGCTCTATTTGTTCTGCTGAAGCGTTAATCAAACACATAGGTTTTATTTGATAAGAAAACTTTAACTCGGTACTATTAGCATAGATATCGAAGCGTTGACAAATGTGTTCTACTAATTGACTTATGTCGAGAACGTTATGGGGTTCATCTATCTCCTCTTGTTCGCTACGAGCAATTCCTAATAATTGATTAACTAGGCGTAAAAGTAATTCTCCATTTCGTTTTATTCTATCGCCAGCTAGCTGAACCTCAGAGCTTTGTTTGGAATCGATTAGCTCATCTGCGGGGCCTAACATCAAGGTCAGTGGGGTACGAAACTCATGGGATATATTGGTGAAAACTTCCTCTTTTTGAATCAGTGCTGTTTTTAATTGAGAAGTCCGAAGTTTTACTTCTTTCTCTAATTCACTAGCTCGTTTTATCACTAATTTACTACGATGTTGAAAAAATTGAAAAGGTATCAAAACTAGCATTAATAGGTAAACAAAATAAGCGTAATAACTCATCCACCACGGAGGAGAGATAGTAATGGATAAAGTCTTAGTCTGCTGCTGGTCATTATGCCAAAGACTCCCTAAAGGTTGACTCTTAACTTGAAGTTGGTATTGTCCAGATGGTAACCCACTGAAGGTGGCTGTTCGCGTTGTATTATCTGCTTCGATCCAATTATCAAATAAACCTTTTAATCGGTAGGCATACTTAACATTATTTGGATTGTCAAAATTCATTGCTGAAAAACTGATCGAAAATAATTGATGTTGATAAGATAATTTTAATTCATCCAACAAATGAATCGGTTTTGTTAAAGTGAAGTCTCCAATCGTTTCATTAATCGCGACTTCTTGATTGAAAATTTTCAAATTGGAAAAAATCAATGATGTTTCCGGATTAACTTGGGAAAAGTCAAGTGGATCGAACGAAGTGAATCCTTGTGTCCCACCAAAATAAAATTGATTATCAGAAGCTTTATAAAATGCGCCGGTATTGAATTCGTTTCCTGGTAAACCATCTTCGACGGTAAAATATCGAATAGCATCGTATTGACTATTGTTAGATGAAAATTGATCAGCATGGAAACGGATTAAACCGCGATTAGTTGATGCCCAAATATAATCATGTTTATCTTGTAATAGTCCGTAAATGGTTTCTGATGTGTTGTCGTTTCTTAGACTAATAGACTTGAAATCATCGGTTTWAGGTTGATACTTCATTAATCCCTTAGTCGATCCTACCCAAATACTTCCCTTTGAATCTTCTAAAAACGACTTAATCCAATTACCGTTAAGTTGAGTTAGCGTATCTGTATTTTCATACCTTAAAATTTCTGTATTAGTAAAATTATAGCGGATAATGCCTTCCCTCAAGCTACCTATCCAAAGATTATCTTTACTATCGTAGTAAAGATGTTGAATAAATTTAGGGCTTTTCGAGTTTTTTAGCCAATCAGGTCTTTGCCAAAGACCTGATGAAATATCAAAATAAAACAAGCCAAGATTTGTGGCTGCGAGCCATATTTTATTTTTTATTCTAAGTAGGTCAAAACCACCAGTCTCAAACATTTCGTCAGGTATTGCTATGGGAGACCATAAAAAACCATTTAAGTCAAAACGCCAAAAAGCGGTGCCTTTGTAGGGAGTTGCAATGGTTATCATAAGATTTGTTTTATCAATTTTTTCAATATCTTTAATAAAATTTTCAGGATGCAGCACTTTTTTATCAGGTTTTAATAGATAACTATTAAAAGTGTTTTTTAATTTGTTGAAGTGAGTTAATCCGTTATAGGTGCCAATCCATATATTGTTTTTATCGGTTTCATAAAATGCTCTGACATGATTATGTGTTAGCGAGTTTTTATCACTAGTAGATGACTGATAAAGTTCAAAGTTTAAGGAAGTGCGGGATATTTTGTTGATACCACCGCCTAAAATACCCACCCATATGTTCTGTTGTCTATCGAAGCTGATCGAGGTCACATCATTATTGCTTAAAGACTGAATGTTATTTTCTTTTGTATACTTATAATGACTAATTAATGTAAATTTCTCATTGAATTGAAAAAGCCCTTTACTACCAATGCCTACCCAAATATGACCATTAGAATGTTGCTTTAACTCAGTAAAACCGTTTGCACCAAAGTCTTTAAAGATATTAATTTGACCACAAGCTGATACACTTCCGAGCACCTCACCTGAGCACCAAATAATGCCTTGTGAATAAAATTGTACTTCGCCACTTGACAAAAGATATGGCGCAGTAAACTGAACCTTATTATTATTTTCTGAATTAAAAACGGAAATTAACTTGTTTGTTTCGGTATTTACTGCATAACTATTTTCGTAAGTCATCAACCAAATAGTATTGGTTAATTTATTTCGAATGATAAATCGAGGAACTGTCTGTTTTTCTTTTAAGTACAAAATTTTAATAATAAATTGTGATTGGTAATGGTAACGATAAAGAGCGTTATCAGTCATTATCCATAAAGAATCTGTAGTTGATTCAAAACCGCGAATAACTTGTTTTTGAATTTCAGCTCGTAATGGTGAATGACTTTTTAGTCCTTCAAACGTATCAGTATCTTCGTGGTATCTATATATTCCTTGTGCAGTGGCGACCCAAAGTGATTGATGGTCATCAATAAAAAGTTTAAATATACGGCTATTAGATAGTTGATGAGAGTATTGCTTGAAAGTATATCCATCATAGCGGGCTAAACCATCTTCTGTTCCCGCCCAAATAAACCCATGTTTATCTTGTTTTATATCTCGAATAGCACTTTGAGGCAAGCCTTGCTCAACCCCAATTTTTTGGATAGCAATGGCTGATGAATGTTGGTGAAAGCAACAAAATAGCAAAGTACTGGCTATCAGCAAAAAAATACTCTTTGTTTTACGCATTCACTACCTATCTAAGTATGTAAAAGGACTCTTATCTATCTCAAGTATAACTTCAGAAAGGCTTAGTTGACTATGGTTTTACTGATAGGAAAAGGCTAATTGCAGGATATGTCATTATTCACATGTTTATTTTATTCATAACTGATTGAAAAACATAACAAAATAATGATTGTCGGCTAAGTGATAACGCTTGTCGTCAGAGTAATATGAATATTAGATTAAATCTAAGAAGATGCGATGAGTTGCATAGCTAGGAGCGGGTCCGAGAAGTTTAAATATTATATCTAGCCTTCACAGATTTTGTAACTGAGATATTTAACAACTGCAATATCTGTAGTGTTGGACAGCTTAAAATTATGGGAAACAAGCGTTAATGAAACCATTAACACCAAGAGAATTACAAGTTATTCAATGGATAGCAAACGGTAAGACTGCGTGGGAAATCTCAAAGATTATCGGTATTTCGGAGAGGACTGTTTATTTCCACTTAAATAATTGTAAAAGAAAACTTGAGGCTTCTACTAAAACGCAAGCAGCGGTGAATGCATTGAGGCAGGGCATTATTGAATAAGTAGAAAAATGAGATACCTGTCAAATTTACCAGGGAATAAAATAAACTTTACTTCGTTTGGGAATCACTAGCCTAGTAGAACAAAAGCTTATTAGTAAAAAAGATTAACAGAAATAGGTTATTTAATTAGTAGTTGGAAATAGTTCCAACCACGATCAACTTAGCAAAACTTAGGAGAGAAAAATGTTTATTATTGTATTATGGTTAATATTTGCAGCACTTGTTGGTGGTTATGCAAGTGGARRRGRKAGAAGCGGATTTGGTTTTTTCTTATTGTCTTTAATTATTTCACCATTAATTTGTTTTATTATTCTTTTGGTTATTGGAGATAAGAATGGAGCTCAAAGTGTAGAGAAAGTTATCAGTGCACCTGTGAAGAAGTGCCCTAAATGTGCAGAAAGGATTTTACTAGAAGCAAATTTTTGTAAGCATTGTTCTAGCGATTTAACTATTGAAAACATAGCTGAGGAGTAATATTAAGAGTACTGATGTTTGTTTTATATGATGGCGATGCTCTGACTTAAGTATTGAGGGTAATAGGGCTAAATCAACGAGAATGCTTGTATCTGACAATCTTAAAAAAGAGCTATTGTTGCTTAAACCAAATCTAAGAGAAAGTGATGTTTTTGTCTGAGATTGTGTCGCGAAGAGTGGAATGGAATTTGCGCCAAAATCTAGTGTAAGTTAAGTCTGTCATTTCCTCTGCATTAATTTTAGCATTTATGCAGAGGTTTTTATAAATTTTGAGTATTACAAACTAAAAGAAAACTTATGACTAACGCCGATACTCAAAACATCTCGATCAAACAACCCTAAACGTTTTGAAAGGTTAGTTGCACTTGAAGGAGGTGAATAATCGTCTGAGCTTTTACTACTATATAAACCATAAACTGTAGTTTTATCTAAAAGTTTATAAAATACGCCTAACGTGATCCCTGTTCCGTCTGATTCAGCACTTACATCACTAGCTGAGCCATAGGAGCCAGCCCATTTAATATCATCTGACGCTTGGTAGGTCGCGGAAAGGTACGCATACTGTTGAGAGTCAGCATTATTAACATCGATAGTTTCAACGGATACTCCAATATTTAATTTCCCCATTTTATATGCTGCATGAACTCTGATTCCAGTACTATCCGCTACACTTTTTGCTATGACGCCGGTATCTCCAATAGTCATATACTGAATGCCCGCGGTTATACTATCTTGCTTAAATAGTAAGCCTAAATTGATATCATGCTCATTAGCATCTGAATCATCTAAATAGGTACTCGCATTTAGAGTCACATTGCCAAAATTGGGGCTTGAATAGGCGATGGTGTTGTCCGTCCAACCGTTAGTGGTTGGTGAAAGACCAAAATTAGAACCACCCAGACCACTGCCTGCAGCCGTATCATAAAAAGGGTCAATTCTTAATCCCGCCATTTTATAGGGGGTTGAGGTTCTACCGTAAACTAGCTTGCCAAATCCGCCTTTTATGCCGGCAAAGAAGAATCTTTGGCTAAHTGCATCACCTACACCGTCAACATTTGCACCTACTTGTAWRTCATAAGTAGGTACTTAAGAATTTCTAATTAAGTACCTAATTTAAAACTGGCTCTAAACCATATTGTAAAACCCCCGTTACTCGATCCCTTTTGGGGTGAGCTCGAGTGGCATTTTCACTCAAAAATTCGAAAGCATTATTGAGGGCTCTTAATAGTTTTTTCTTTTGTTTCTTCACGATGGCTTTCAATATTCCAAGCCACCAGAGGCTCGTCGTTTTTGAAACAATCATCGTTGACATTTCAACTCCATACAATCGCTCGATACTTCCTGTAATAAAGCGTTTTAAAGTTGTCGCTATTAAACTTGCCCAAATAAGCGACTCCTGCAAGCTGCCATTTGAGGTCTGAAAACCTCGTAGGCTATTGTAGGATTTACACTCTTTAAAGAGTAATTCAACTTGCCAGCGTAATCGATATAACTTTCCAATTTCATTCGCATCAAATTTTTCTCGACTTAAATTGGTGACTAAGAAAGTGTATTGTTTTTCTTTCTTAGACCAGTATCCAATTAGCCTAGAAGGATGACCACTAATTTCCACATCCATATCAATCAGATCATCTTTAGGCAATATTGTTATCAACTCACACAGCTTAACCGTATTCTTTTTAATCAAATTTTTGCCATTCAGTAACAATGCCGAAATCACTGGTATTGTCTTTAACCCTTTTGCTCGCAATACAAAATATCCACCAATATTATCTAATGCTTTTATATACTTTGCTGAATAATAACCGCGATCAGCAAGTAGTAATTGCCCTCTTAATGTGTCTAATGCTGGTAATTCATTTCTCTCTGAAGAACTATCTGGCGTAATACTCGTTTTTTCAAAACAGCCTTTCTTCAAATTTAACGTAACATGCAATTCAATCGCGGCAGGGCAAGTATTCGAAAACCGACCAGGATAAATATCCTTCAATGAGCCATCAACCATAATTGAACTACCATCTTGGATCAAAATTTTATCAAATTGCGAGAAACTCTCCTTTGTATATTCGAGCGTATCGTTTACCCAATGTTTAAATACTCTATCAGCCACTTCTCTCATTAGCTCTACCAGCTCAGGTTTTGCTAATTGATTATGAAAAGGTTTGTACTTAATATTCTGCTCTGTTAGCTGATTATAATACCTTAAGATTTCTGATAAATATCTTGTTTTCTTATCTCCCAATGCTGCGATTAAACTTATAACCATTTGAAAAGAATCAATATTTCGCCTTCTTTTTGTAAATCCAACCTGCTTTCCCAGCCGGTTTAACTTTTTTTCGCTGAGAATATCTTTCAGCTTTTTTGTAACTGTGCTAACTTTCATTTGAAGCTCTCGTCATGATTAATTAGTTGTGTGGTAACTCCTATTTGATCATGATTTGAGCTTTATTTCAATTTCTTAAGATCCTACCTATGACATGGATGTAGGTACTTAGGATTTGTCTGGAACAAAATCCTGACCGTCCATCCTTGGACATAAAAAATCCTCAATAAAGAGGCTTTTTACTTGGAGACTAAGATATTTAGAAAACTAGATATTTAGAAATCAGAAATTTGGCTCCCCCTCCCTGATTCGAACAGGGGACCTGCGGATTAACAGTCCGTCGCTCTAACCAGCTGAGCTAAGGGGGAACAACAACCCTCTGTATGAGGGAGCGCTATAATAGTGGATGATGATCCGGTGGTCAACCTTCAATTCCGATTTTTTATAAGTTTTTTCAACTCGAAGGTTTTTTCTCATGAAAGCGAATATTGAATATCAATTTCAGGTACTTTATTTGATTAAAAATATTTAGAAGAAAACGTCTTTAACCGACTGATAGCATCTTTTAATGTATCCATTGACGCCGCATATGACAGTCTTAAATGACCTTTCGCACCAAATGCACTACCCGGTACTAAAGCTAAACCGACTTCACTGAGAAGTAACTCCGCTAAATCCGTATCATCCTTACAATCTACTTTATCTATCAATTTAGTCACATCGGGAAAGGCATAAAATGTTCCATCACTTTGAAGACATTTGAATCCCTCAATTGAGTTTAACTCAGCCACTACAAAGTCATGTCTTTCTTTAAAAGCTTTTAGCATCGGTGCTATACATGATTGGTCGCCATCTAGAGCAGCAACCGCAGCTGCTTGAGAAATGGATGCAGGGTTGGAAGTGCTTTGCGATTGTACTTTTTTCATCGCGGCAATTAGCTTGGTGGGTCCGGCTGCATAGCCGATCCGCCATCCAGTCATTGCATAAGCTTTAGAAACACCATTTAAAACAACAGTTTGCGGATAAAGCGCAGGGCAAGCATTTAGAATGTTAACAAAACTATTGGCTTCCCAAAGAATATGTTCATACATATCATCCGTCGCAACAATAATACCTGGATGTTGTAAAAGTACTTCGCCAAGCGCTTTCAATTCTCTTTCAGAATAAGCCACTCCGGTAGGATTACTTGGACTATTGATTACAAATAGCTTTGTTTTATCTGTTATGGCAATTTTTAATTGCTCGGGTGTTATCTTCAAATCATTATCGATATTAGTCTCAATGATTACGGGAGTAGCATCCGCAAGAATAGCCATATCAGGATATGAAACCCAATAAGGTGCGGGGATAATGACTTCATCGCCTTCGTTAAGTAATGCTTGGCAGAGGTTAAAAAAGCTTTGTTTTCCCCCACTAGAAACCAACACTTGATTGGGTTCATAGTCGAAGTTGTTATCGCGTTTAAACTTGCTAATAATGGCTTGTTTTAATGCCGGTGTTCCATCTACCGCTGTATATCTCGTTTGACCTGCATTAATGGCATCAATAGCGGCTTGTTTAATATGATCTGGCGTATCAAAATCCGGTTCACCGGTTCCTAAACCAACAATATCTTTCCCTTGTGCTCGCAATTCAGCCGCTTTTGCAGCTACTGCTAAGGTGCTAGATGGTTTAACTTTTTGAATTCGGTTAGAAAGTTGGATTCCCACGATTTTAAGCCTCATTTGTATATTTTTACTGGATACGCATTCATCTATGAATAACATGGTAATTGTAACCGACAGCGAATAAAATAAGATAGATCTAAAAGTAATACTATGAGTAAATTGGAACAAAATGACGCAAAAATTTAACTTAAAGTCTCCTTTCAAACCTGCTGGCGATCAACCCAAAGCGATTGAAGAATTGATGGAAGGATTAGAGGATGGATTGAGTCATCAAACTCTTTTAGGTGTAACCGGATCAGGTAAAACCTTTACCATCGCCAATATCATCCAAAAAACCGGCAGGCCAACGCTTATTTTGGCGCCGAATAAAACACTAGCAGCTCAATTGTACGGAGAGATGAAATCATTTTTTCCCGAGAATGCGGTTGAGTATTTTGTTTCTTATTATGATTACTATCAACCTGAGGCCTATGTCGCTAGTAGCGATACTTTCATCGAAAAGGATGCTTCGATTAATGATCATATTGAACAAATGCGACTATCGGCTACTCGAGCTTTATTAGAGCGTAGAGATTCAATTATTGTGGCGTCGGTTTCTGCGATTTATGGATTAGGTGATCCTAAGCAGTTTCATGGCATGGTGATGCACTTAAAGCTTGGCGATGAAATTAGTCAGAGAGCCATTCTGATTAAACTAGCCGAATTACAGTTTACTCGAAACGATACTGATCTACAGAGAGGAACTTACCGTGTAAGAGGCGATGTGATTGATGTTTTCCCTGCAGAATCTGAGAGAAATGCAATTCGTATCGAACTATTTGATGAGGAAGTTGATAATATCAGCCTATTTGATCCGCTGACTGGTGAAGTTTTTAAGAAGTTACCAAGAGCCACTATTTTCCCAAAATCTCATTACGTTACGGCACGGCAAACAATATTAGATTCAATTGAAGAAATTAAAGTTGAGTTAAAAGGGCGTTTAGTTCAATTCGAAAAAATGAATAAATTAGTTGAGTATCAGCGTTTAGAACAAAGAGTTCGTTTTGATATTGAAATGATGCAGGAGTTAGGCTATTGCTCAGGGATTGAAAATTATTCTAGATTTATGTCGGGAAGAAAACCGGGTGAGCATCCGCCAACACTCTTCGACTACTTGCCTAAAGATGCACTATTAATTCTTGATGAATCCCATGTGATGGTTTCNYAAATTGGCGCDATGTATAAGGGSGATCGATCTCGAAAAGAAAATTTAGTGGAGTATGGTTTCCGATTGCCTTCTGCGCTTGATAACCGTCCCCTTCAGTTTGAAGAGTTTGAAAGTCTTGCACCACAAACAATCTTCGTATCTGCCACCCCGGCTAACTATGAAAAAGAGAATTCTGGACAAATTGTCGAGCAAGTTGTTAGACCAACAGGGTTATTGGATCCGCAAGTTGAAATTCGACCAGTTGGAACTCAAGTTGATGATTTACTTTCCGAGATAAGGAAGAAATCAGCGATTAATGAACGTGTATTAGTGACTACTTTAACAAAGCGTATGGCCGAGGATTTAACTGATTATTTAACTGAACATGGCGCTAGAGTACGCTATTTACACTCAGATATAGATACCGTTGAAAGAATGGAAATTATTCAAGATTTGCGCAGAGGCGTCTTTGATGTGTTAGTAGGTATTAACTTATTGAGAGAAGGATTAGATATGCCAGAAGTCTCTTTAGTCGCTATTTTAGATGCGGATAAGGAAGGCTTTTTAAGATCCGAACGCTCTATAATACAAACTATTGGACGCGCAGCAAGAAACTTAAATGGAAGGGCTATCTTGTACGCGGATAAAATAACTGGCTCTATGAAGCGCGCTATAGATGAGACTAATCGGCGACGAGTCATTCAACATCAGCATAATCTTGACAATAATATAACGCCCGTCGGAGTGAGCAAGGGGATTGATGACATTATGCAAACGGGTGAGAAATTTAGCGTTTCTCAACTGTCAAAACAAAGAAGAGTCGCGGAAAAATCGGCGGAGTATAAAGTTAGAACTCCAGCTCAAGCGAGTAAAGCGATAAAAGAGATAGAAAATAAAATGACGGATGCCGCCAGGAATCTAGAATTTGAAAAAGCCGCTAAATTTAGAGATGAGATTAGCTTATTAAGGGAAGCTATTTTCAAATAAGTACTAGCACCTATAAATTGGTTTAACAAACGCATGTTAGTTATTGATATTATTGAAATAAAGTGTTTTAATCATCGGTACCTGAAAGAATTAGGCTCTTTTAACAGCTTGCTCACTGATTGTTTTGTGCTCAGGAATAACAATAAATACACTACTCAATGTTAAATACGATACATACATTAAGAAAAAACCAAGTCGAATCATCAACTTATATAGAACCTGTGGTCTTGTCGGAACCCTTAGCATTGCTCGATCCTGTTATTTGGCCGGGATGGAAGCAAACCAATAAGAATTCAGATATTGTTTTTGAAGAAGAAGATTTTCACGATTTAGAGCTATCGGGTTTAGATTTTTCCAACGTCAAGTTTATTAAATGTCACTTTTACCATTGTAATCTACGTGGAACTAGCTTTATATCAGCCGATTTAACCGGTTCTGAATTTACTCATTGTGACTTTAGTCGCGCAAAACTCATAGCAACCAAATTAGAATTAACTTCCTTTAGAAAGTGCCTGCTTAATGACGTAAACTTTCTAACCGCTTCTTTTAAGAAGACCATGATTGTTAATACAGATTTAAGTTGTATTGACCTACAAAGCATTGATTTAAGAGGCATTAATCTTGATGGATGTGATTTACGAAAACAGAATTTAAGCGGTAAAGATTTGAGTAATGCGAGTTTGCAGAGAGTTGATTTACGAGGAGCAAATTTATCCAAAGCTATTTTTAATGATGCGGATCTTTCATCTGCTTTATTAGCCGCTACCATATTGAAGAACGCACAATTTAGAAATGCTAACTTAAGCAAGGTTAACCTATCATCCTTAGATCTTTCAGGTGTTATTTTTGAATCCGCGAATTTGAAATCATGCGATCTCAGTGGTGCGAATTTATCCGATGCGAATTTATCAAAAGCCAACATAACCGATGTCACCTTGTTTAATATTAACTCGATTGGTTGGGACATCAGCGGGATTAGATGTGAATTTGCTTATTGGGATCAAGATTCAAATGATAAAACGCAATATTCACCTCACGAATTTGAACGGATGTATGCTGAGTGTTTAACCATTGATCTAAAATACGATTTTAGATTAACTAATACAGAAATTGCGACTCTACCAATTCTTATTGAACATCTGCAAGCGTGTCATTGGGGCGTTTCATTGCGCTTGCGATCGGTTAACGATGTTGCGGGTGGCGCATTAGTTCAATTAGTGGTGGATGAAGCGGGTTCCTTTGCGATTGAAGATTTAGAAACTTCGCTAAAAGAAGAGGCAAGTCGAATTCAAAATGCACAACTTTCTTTACGTGCTGATCGAAAAATGCAAAAAGAATTAAAAGAAGCGGTTGCGGGAATTAAAGATCGTTTTTGGCCTAGATTGTTAGAACTAGCTGCTGAATATGAAATTGATCAGATTAGAAACTTTAGTGTTTTGTTTATTGATTTAAAAGATTTCACACAATGGAATGATGCGACTATTAAGGAAAAACTATCTTTGTTTAGAGGATTGTTAAAACCAATTTTGGCAAGGTGGAATGCAAGCTATCCTAATATGGAAGGTGATTCACTAAGAGCAACATTTAAAAACGCAAATGCTGCGGTTGAATGTGCTTGGATGGTTAGAGATGTTTTAATGGCTGCTCAATTTGAATTGAGGATTGGAATTGATTTAGGTCAAGTCACTATCGTGCATAATGAAGTGACGGATAATTCTGATCTAGAAGGTAATGCAGTAAGTATGGCATCGCGTATTGAATCAATGGCTCAACCAGGTCAGATTTTTGTTTCTGAGAAAGTAAAACATTACGCTGAGCAACAAACTAGTTTGTTTCATTTCGAACCCATTAAAGCTCAACTAAAAAAAGGCATTGGGACTCGTTCTGCTGGAGATTGGATCGAAGTTTATAACGTTAAGAAAATGGACTCGATTGAAAAATAGGCTGATTTTCATCAGCAACATCTTTTCACCTTGCCATAAAATTTTCTAGTTAAATCGTTGCTTGTTTCATTTCAGAAATGAACATAGCAAGTTCTTTCAACATTTTGTCTTCATTCACTATTTCTTTATTTATATTTTTAGCAATAATAGACACTACAGCTGAACCGCTAATTACACCACCAATTTCACTTTTAATCGCTTCTTCAACTTGCCTTGTATTTGATATGCCAAATCCTAAAAGACTAGGTGGCGCGTTATAATCAGAAAGTTGTTTGAGGACATTTGATATCGGCATTTCAACGGAAACATCTGTTCCAGTAACGCCCGCTCTGCTCAACAAATAAATATAGCCTTTTGCTTCATATGCAATTGATTTTAATAAATGTTTAGATGCATTGGGTGGTGCAAGGAAAATAGGTTGAATTCCGATTTTGTTTGCCTCATAGGTAAAAGGTTGTGATTCCAAAAAGGGTACATCGGCGATTAGCACTGAATCGACACCTGCCGTTTTCGCATTTAAATAAAATTTTTCTATCGAGTTGCTAACAACAAGATTTGAATAAACTAATAAGCCAATCGGAATATCGGGATATTCTTCTCGGATAGTTTTTACTAGCCGAAAACAGTCGCTGATACTAGCGTCTGATTTCAGCGCGCGAATGGAAGCTTGTTGAATAACTAAACCATCAGCAACCGGATCGGAAAACGGAAGACCTAGCTCTAGAGCATCCGCACCATTTTCAATGAGCGTTCTGACAATCTTTAAACTAAGGTCAAAGTTTGGATCACAAAGAGTGACAAAAGGTACAAATGCTCGTTCAGATTTTTCTTCTAATTGCTTAAAAAGAACATCATAGCGATTGCTCATTTCATTTCTCCCAAGCTTTTTAAATTTGATAAATCAAGTGAACGAACGTATTCGAGATCTTTGTCGCCGCGTCCGGACAAATTGACGAGAATGATGGTTTCTTCATTTAATTCCTGCGCTAATTCATAGGCATAAGCTAGCGCGTGTGATGATTCTAAGGCAGGAATAATTCCCTCACATCTTGAGAGATGCTTGAATGCTGATAGCGCTTGTTCATCAGTAACTGCTTCGTATTGGACACGACCAATTTCTTTTAAATAGGCATGTTGTGGTCCAACCGCAGGATAATCTAATCCTGCAGAAACAGAATAAGATTCTTCGATTTGACCATCGCTATCTTGCATAACATAGGTATGAGTGCCGTGCAGAATTCCTTTTTTACCTTTGTTTAATGTAGCACCATGTTGATTGCTATCTAGGCCTTTTCCAGCCGGTTCAACGCCTACTAGTTTAACGGATTTTTCTTCTATAAAATCTGCAAATAAACCAATGGCGTTTGATCCTCCGCCAACACAAGCAATTGCGTAATCGGGTAAACAGTTTGCTTGTTTTTTTAATTGTTGTTTGGCTTCAATTCCAATCATTTTCTGAAATTCTCTAACCATGGTGGGAAATGGATGTGGTCCTGCAGCCGTGCCTAAAAGATAATGAGAATCTTTGTAAGAGCTTGTCCAGTCTCTTAAAGCTTCGTTAACGGCGTCTTTTAATGTTCCACTTCCAGCGGTAACGGGAATCACGGTTGCACCCATTAATTCCATGCGATAGACATTAGGTTGCTGGCGTTGGCAATCTTTTTCTCCCATATAGATTTTGCATTCTAAACCTAATAGTGAACAAGCGATTGCGGTAGCAACGCCGTGTTGACCCGCTCCAGTTTCTGCGATGATCTTTTTCTTGCCCATTCTTTTTGCTAATAAAGCTTGGCCTAAAACTTGATTGGTTTTATGCGCGCCTCCGTGCAAAAGATCTTCTCGTTTCAGATATATTTTAACTTTTTTATTAGGTGAAAAATTTCGGGTTAAAGTTAATGGAGTCGGGCGCCCTGCATAATTCGTTAGTAAATCGTCAAATTCATTTTTAAACTCTTGGTCAGATTGTGAGTTTACAAAAGCTTGCTCCAACTCTAATAATGCAGGAACTAATAGTTCTGGGACAAACATCCCGCCAAACTCTCCAAAGTAGCGGTCAAGGATTGGCTGTTCTAATTCTGAATTATACTTTTCAGATCCAGATCCAGATGCATTTGTATTTCCAATTTTATTCATTAGCTATATTCCTAGATGCTATCTGATTAAATAGGTTTTTCATTTTTTCTTTTGATTTTATTCCGGGCGAAATTTCGATACCTGAATTTACATCCAGAATATGACACCCGTAATTTTTCGCTAAAACTATATTACTATCGGACAAACCACCTGCAAGGATTACATCCTCGTTTAGTTGTCTATTTTTATTTAGAACGCCATCTAATTTATTAATGATATTCCAATTAAATGCAGAACCTGTCCCACCGAAGGTTTCCGTTTGCGTGTCTAACAATATTTTATCAGCACTGCATTGATTTATTTGATCCGCCAAAATCTGTGTTGTTATATTTTTATCGATGGGTATTGCTTTCCAGATCTCTGTGTTTGGTAATGACCGTTTTAAATTTGTAATATAAATCTCATCTTCTCGTCCATGTAACTGAACCGCAAAGAGCTTCAATTGATTGGCTATATGAATGACTACATCTGGTTTTTCATTAACAAACACACCAACAAAATTTAAATCAATGTTATTCGTGATAGAAGTAGCTGTTGCCAAATCTATTGCACGTTTAGAGTTTTTATAGAATATTAAACCAGCATAAGTTGCGCCAAAATCGTTTGTATTTTGAACATCTTCCACTCGTGATAAACCACATATTTTAACTTTACCGAATAACAGTTGTTTACAAGACTGATGTAAATTAGCGCTTGCCATTAAATGAGAGCCAACCAGGAATCCATCAACCAGTTTGGATAGTTGATTGACGTCACCATGACTGCTAATTCCCGATTCMGAAATAATYAATGTTTTTGTATTTGATWYWRCTAARTYKTGTANCTTTKKRNGCTAAYAATTTWGTTGTTGATAGCGAAATAGARAGGTCTTTCARGTTTCGATTRTTGATCCCTATAATTTTSGCRTCTAATTCTATCGCGCGCTTTAGTTCTTCCTCATCATGGACTTCCGTTAGAATATCAAGTGAAAGTTCRGWMGCWATTTTAGCYARTTCTCTATAAGTTTTATYATCYAAAACCGAAAGCATRAGYAGTATGGCATCTGCGCCGAAATAACGCGCTTCATAAACTTGATAACGGTCRATAAAAAAATCTTTACATAAAATAGGTAAATCTGTAAGTCCCTTTACTTGGGTCAAATATTCAAAACGTCCCTGAAAGAAATGACTATCTGTTAAAACAGAAATCCCACTTGCGTATTTATCGTAGATGTTAACTATATTTCTTAAATCAAATGTTTTATTGATTAATCCTTTTGATGGCGAAGCTTTCTTGCACTCTAAGATATAGGCGGGCTGATTTTTATTGACGGATTTATCATAAATACTTGAATATAAACTACGATCGGATTTTTCTAACTTTTCAGTTATCATCGCTAACGGAAGTGACTTGATACGTTCATCCACTTCCGAACGTTTGTGCTTGATTATTCTGTTTAATACATCACTCATAATAAGTCGCTACCGTTTCAGACAATGTTCTTGAGTTAATTTGGCAACTTGATCAACTTTTCCCATACATTTTCCGGACTCAAGTAAACTCATAATTAAATCCGCGCCATCCTTTAAATTATCTACTTTGTTATTTATTTTCAGAAGTGCACTGGCATTAGCTGATATTGTATAAGCGATTGCTCGATTTTTTTCGTCGCTAATATTACCTGATAGTACATCTTGTAAGATCTGCTTATTAACATCTGGTGCCTGTCCAGATATGTCGTTAGATTGTGTTTTTGGTAAGCCAAAATCACTGTGCGAAATTTGATATTCTGAAATAACGCCATTACATAATTCTGCTACGTTAGTTTCATTATGTAAGGTGATCTCATCATAACCACCGCTGTTTACCACCATTGCTCCTTGGCAGCCAGAAAGATGCAATGATTCTGCGGCTGCAAAGCATAAGTCTTTAGAATAGATACCCATCAATTGATATTTCGGAGATGCTGGATTAATCAGTGGCCCTAAAAGATTGAAAATAGTACGTGTTTGCAAGGCATTTCTGACCGGCATAACATGCTTTACTCCAGGATGATAACCTGGCGCAAATAGGAATGTAAAATTGGTTTTTTGTAAACAATGATGGGCTTGCTCTGGCGTCAAATTAATATTAATTCCTAGTGATTCTAAAACATCAGCGGAACCACATTGTGATGATATAGAACGATTACCATGTTTGGCGATTGCCAATCCATACTCGGCTAAAACAAATGCTACCATGGTCGAAATATTAACCGTATTTTTACCTGAACCGCCAGTGCCACAAGAGTCTGAAACAATCTGATTTGATGTAGGCAGGCGGATCGAGTTTTCTTTTAATGCTTTAACTGCACCTGAAATTTCTAAAGGTGTCTCACCCTTTATTTTTAAAGCGATTAACAAGCTAGTGATTAAATGGGAGTCCAATTTTCCGGTGATGAGTTTACTAAAAACATCATAACTCTCATAACTGCTCAGAGAGTTACCAGCGTATAGTTTTTCAAGTATTTCATTTGGCATTATTTAAACCTTTTTTCAACAACTTAACTGATTAGATTGGTTAATATTCTTTTAATTAATTCAGAACCATTGGGTGTCAAAATCGATTCTGGGTGAAATTGTAAACCAATGACTTTATCTTTTGCTTCTTGTACCATCATGACTTCTTCTTCACAAAAGGCCAAAACATCTAGGTTTTCAGGCATTGTTGTTGCGGCTAATGAATGATATCGAGCTGCATAAAATGGAGTAATTCCTGCAAATAATGTTTCACCGTTGGATGTAATATCTAATTGATGTGATTTACCATGTACCACTTCTCTAGCGTGCCCAACAGTACCTCCGTAACTTTCAACGATTGCTTGATGACCTAAGCAAACGCCAAGAATGGGATATTTCCCTTTGAGTAACTTTAACAGTTCAAGCACGTTGCCTGCTGTTTTTGGAGAGCCTGGACCGGGAGAAATAACAAGCATCACTTTGTTATTTTCGTTTTCGCATACTGTGGCAATTTTTTCAATCGAAGTATCGTTTCGATAGATCTGCACATCATTAACAAAGGTTTTCAACTGATTGACTAGGTTATAGGTAAAAGAATCAAAGTTATCGATCATGATAATTTTGTATTCGGACAAATTCGTTTTAGTATTGTTCGCACTATTGCTAGTACTACTATTGTTATTCATTTCATTTGTACTTTATTTGATTGTTGAATGGCATTTATTACCGCTTGGGCTTTCTGTCTAGTTTCCCGCGCTTCAGATGCGGGATCTGAATCGTAAACAACGCCTGCCCCCGCTTGTATATGGGCAACCCCATCCCTGCAATATGCACTTCGTATAACGATACAAGTATCCATGTCACCATAAGAATTGATATATCCGACAGCACCACCATAACTTCCTCTGCGAGAACCTTCGACCTGTCTAATTAGTTCCGCCGCTTTAATTTTAGGTGCGCCGGTGAGTGTTCCCATATTCATGCAGGCTTGGTATGCATGAAAACAATCTAAGTGTTTTTGCAACTGTCCCTTCACGCAAGAGACTAAATGCATCACTTGTGAGTATCTGTCGATCTCTAAAAGTCTAGGGATTTCAATTGAGGCATGTTTTGATATTCGTGCAATATCATTACGAGCTAAATCGACTAGCATCATATGCTCACTTAACTCTTTTTGATCCAGCTTTAATTCAATTTCGTAGCGCTTGTCTAGGTCGTGGTCAATGCTACCATCTATTTGTCTACCTCGTGCTCGCGTACCGGCGATAGGATAGAGTTCTACAGAGTTACTTGAAGTAGTATATTTTAATGCGCTCTCAGGAGAAGCGCCAAACAAAGTGAAATCTTGAGCTTGCATAAAGAACATATAGGGGCTTGGGTTACTTTCGCGTAAGTGTCGATAACTAGATAATTCATTAATGCATTTTAAAGAAAATGTACGTGAAGGCACGACTTGAAAAATATTACCATCAATGATTTCTTGTTTGAGTTTTTTAACGCAATCAATATACTCTTCGTCGCTTTGACTAATTGATACTTTATTATCCTGAATATCTGTAATCTCACAATGTTCAACATATCTAATGTTAAAGTTTTCTTCGGTTGCGCGGATCTGTTGAATGCGCGTTTCAATTTTTCGAGATAAATCGTAGTAGATATTTTTTTGGTTATCACCCGCAAAAACATTCATGTATATACGAAGGTGTTGATTCTCGTTGTCGATAACCAACAGTTCTTCAGCTAAATAAAACACGTAATCAGGACACTGATTAAGTGATACAGATACTTCAGGTAGAATTTCAAAATTATCAATTAAATCAAACGAAAATAATCCGCAAAGAAAGCTCTTGAATTCGTTATCTTGACTGTGATTAAAAAACAATTGATTAATTTGTCGTAGACAATCAAGGTTAGTAATATTTAGTAATCGTTGGCTTTCTTCAATATTACTATTTTTCCTATTACTATTTAAATAGGTTATATTAAGTGATTCAGAATCAATTTTCTCTAATTTGAAATCAGAGTCCTTTTGTTCTTTTAATTGAAATTGAAAATGTTTTTCAATTAATAGTAATGCATTAATTCCATTATTAGTCAGTGCTTTCAGAACAACGTTATTTTTATTACAGGTTATTCGTACAGCAGATTTGTTAACGATGATGCTTTTGAGGTTTTTACGAGTATTGACCTCGCAAGACTCTAATAGAATTCTGTTTGTTAGTGCATTTTCTTTTTGATCAATACAACTTTCAAAAAGTGTCACGGGATCAAGATGACACGGCAATTCCCTGGTTAAAGATTTAACCAGGGGGAGGTTGTCGTTGTCATTGATTTTTTTAAATGGGCTCATTTTCTTAAAAACCTAGTGGTAATTATTATCGATTATTCTAAGCTAAAACTTTGCCAGCGGCTTTAATAAAAGGCATAAGACCTTTCATCATTTTTTCAAAATCTTGCTCATCTAAAGATTGCATACCATCTGATAATGCAACTTGAGGATTATTATGTACTTCAACAATTATACCATCTGCACCACATGCTACGGCCGCTTTTGCCATTGGCGTAACCAGTTCCCTTATTCCGGTACCATGGGACGGATCAACAATAACCGGTAAATGACTTTTCATTTTAATATAGGCAACAGCATTTAGATCTAAAGTGTTCCGAGTGGCATTTTCAAAGGTTCTAATGCCTCGTTCACAAATCACAATATTTTGATTACCTTCATTAAAGATATACTCGGCAGCCAGCAAAACCTCTTCAATGGTAGCGGACATGCCTCTTTTCAAAATAATCGGTTTTTGCGTTTGTCCTACAGCTTTTAATAAACGAAAGTTCTGCATGTTACGAGCACCTACTTGAAATGCATCGATATATTCACCGACTTTATCAACTAAACTAGCATCTATGATTTCAGTGACACAGGGAATTCCATATTCTTGTGATGCCTGTTGCATCAATTTTAATCCTTCTTCCTCCAACCCTTGAAAACTGTAGGGTGAACTTCTTGGTTTGTATGCGCCTCCGCGTAAACCCATTCCACCGTGTCTCTTTACAATTGCCGCCGATGCCAAAATCTGTTCTTCATTTTCAATTGCGCAGGGACCCGCTATTACACAGAAACTACCACCACCAATCATTTTATCGCCAAATTGAACTTGGCTATCGTGACTTTGCATTTCACGACTGACTTGTTTATAACTCGTCAGTATTGGCTTAACACTTTCTACGCAGGAGTAGGCATTAATGGGTAAGTTAGCAAGAATACGCTCGTCTCCTAACGCTCCCAAAACGATCCTTTCTACTCCGGGCATGTATAAGGGTTTTAATCCGGCATCTTTGATAACAGATAAGATTTCTTGTGCATCGGCTTCGGTTGCTTTTGACTTTAATACGATAATCATAATTTTTTCCTAGTTAACGCTCAAATAAATTAATGTAGGCATCGACGAACCGCCTTCCATGGCTCCTTTCGTCATACAGTCCATCCCTGGACATAAAAAAACCCGCTAAGAGCGGGTTTTTAAAGTTTGTTTTAAAATATTATATAATATTCATTTATAAACAGTTTAGCCCCTCTCGATTAAAAAGGAGTGCCACCAATTACCTTGCAAGCTAGCTTTCACTAGTGGAGGTAAGATGTTTATGTTGAAATTGATTTTCATTGCTTTAAGTATTTTCCAGATAACTGAATGGGTAAATTCTTGCTCTGGACGAAATATACCGCGGAAGAGCTTTTTAGGTCAAGAAAATGTTTTACTTTATAACTAGTTAATATGTCAATTTTCAATTATGGGTAATTAATTTTGACGTCTGCATTAGTTAATAATCAGTTATTTTGTAAATAATCGCGCAAATTTCTATATTTTTACTATATTTACATAGAAGAAAAGTTATTAGCACCAATCACTTAAGCCATGGGTGAAGCGTTATATGACCGTTCTTTTTAATTTAATTTTAGTTGGTATACATATTGCTTTTCTATCACTATTGTTGTTTTTAATAGTTAATAGACGGTTAAATCACGCATTACCGACAATAAATTGACCTTTTAGCGAATAAATAGGAAGTTATGTCGTGAGTGCAGAGCCAAGCAGTAATAAGAAAGAAGAAGATGAAGATACCATATTACAATGGGTCACCTTTCGTTTAGCGAATGAGACTTATGGGATTAACGTCATGGAAGTGCAGGAAGTGTTGCGWTTTAGTGATATTGCGCCGGTTCCAGGAGCTCCTACTTATGTTTTAGGTATTATCAATTWACGCGGTAATGTTGTGACGGTTATTGATACTTGTCAACGCTTCGGATTACCACCAATAGAGATTACAGAAAATACTCGTGTCGTCATTATTGAAACGGATCATCAAGTGATAGGGATCTTAGTGGACGCAGTAGCAGAAGTGGTTTACTTAAAGCGCTCGGATATTGATTCAACGCCAAATGTAGGAAATGATGATTCGGCTAAGTTTATACAAGGTGTCACTCATAGAGAAGGACAATTACTCATCTTAGTTGACCTAAATAAACTTTTGGGTGAAGAGGAGTGGGACGATATGGACTTTCTAAATAATTGATAAATTTCAGCGTCTTTTAATTTTCATCGAAGAGAAATAAAAGAGGCATATTAAATCAAAGGTTAAATGATGGAAACATGGCTATTTCAGCACTATATTAGTGCAAATTTACTTATTCTTGTCCAGTCTTTACTGATAGTCACTAGCGTTATAGTGATATCAAAAATTCTCCGGATTCAGCAACAACAATCCAAACAGCTTTTTCAAATGAGAAACGAAATTAAGGCTATTAATAGCGGAAATATCGGAATTGGACGAAAAATGAATTTATTTGGCAAAGAGATGGCTAAAGTAGAAGTCGATAAAATCACCCAACTGCAACCGGGTAGCCAAGAAAAAACTTATCACCAAGCTAGTATATTATTAAAGCGTGGTGCAAGCATAGATGAAGTCGTTGATTCGTGCGATGTAGCCCCCGCAGAGGCTGAATTATTAGCCATAATGAGTCATGCTAGAGACGTTTCAGAGAAAAACAAAAGTAAAACATCAAGCGATCATTCAATAGTTAGAACTAGAGAAGATTTTTCAATCGCAAGCTAGCCCTATTTTATTCTTCTTTTTTACAATATTTAGTTTGTTGTTCCGTCATTTTATCCATTTTCACTTGTTTTTCTTCATCGGTCATTAACCGTTTACCGCCATCACCGTCATCGACACCAATTCTAGCTGTATTTTTTAACATATCGAGATTTTGGGTCGCGATGGTGCAGTTTTCATCTTTCCAATTATTGTATTTACCACTAATATCGGGTTTATTGGCTGGTATTGCTTCTGGTGCAACTTTGGTCACCGCATTTTCATTAACATAAGTTGTAATTTTTTTGTATTCATAGCCTTTAGGAGCACGTTCAGAATAATGAATTTCTCCTTTATCATCTGTCCATTTATACATGACTTTTTTAGCGCTAAAAACATGGGAAGAAACGGCTAAAAGAACAATAGAGAGAAGTAGAGTAACGAAGGTTTTCATTGATATTTCCTTATCTTAAATGACTATTTTTAGCTGTTGTATAGCCTGTTTATTATAAAACGGCATAAAGAAGTGTCTAATATAGCGCTTTTTGAGTATAAATGTTAAGTGCTTTGTTATTAGAATGCGATAAATTCCACAAAGAAAGTGTTTTAATTATTTAGCTTTCGTTTTCTTTTTCTGTCACTAAATCATTTTTTTGAGCAAAATGGACAACATCTTGCAAAATT
Organism: Kangiella sp.; assembly: GCA_002733465.1. Taxonomy (GTDB): domain Bacteria; phylum Pseudomonadota; class Gammaproteobacteria; order Enterobacterales; family Kangiellaceae. Next base: position 184,120 of record NVVT01000005.1, on the reverse strand, counting down.
GCCGGGTGTTCGACATTGAGTTTTGCATCTACGATTACGCATTTTATGCCCTCGATTACGGCAGGTCTTAATAGCGGAGAATAATACATTCTTCGGTTTCTAAATGTGCAAAGATTACCACACAAGCGCTCAGCCCAATCGCTTGGTCTAAACTTATTCCCTTCGGAAGTTATTCCTTTTAAGATCAAGCGGTTAAAATCAACTTGGCTCATGTTTTTTTCTCATTAATTGAGGGCGTCTGTCGTGGCGAATAATGCCATATTGTTAGCCATTGTCAATAGACAAGTCAGCTAAAACTCATACGATTGAGTTTATTTTCAAAAGCGTTGATCTAAGTCTAGCAAGGATTCAGTATTTTACATTTTTATTATTTTAGGAAGTCGGTAAATTGGTTTATTTGTATATGCTCGAATAAATGGAAAAGTGCGTTCTGGTATACTTAGGAAGTAGGATAAACAGTAGGTCGGTGTAGAGCTCGCGAAACCCGACAATATAAGCTATTGATAGAAGATATAATGGTATACACGATATGACTAAAGAACAATCAAAAGCCTCTCTAGACGGAGTTACACTAGAAGCTATTGTCACAAAATTGGTAGATCACTATGAATGGGATGGGTTAGCTCAAAAAATCAATATCAATTGTTTCAAAAGCGATCCGTCAATTAAGTCATCGCTAAAATTTCTACGTAAAACCCAATGGGCAAGAGATAAGGTTGAGGAATTGTATATCTCAATAATTTAAAATAGCTCAAGGTCGCCGTAGGCTAGAGAAACCCGAAAATTTGATTAATTTTTTCTTAATACAGGCATTCGAGCCAAAGTAATTTCTTTACCAACGGCTTTTGATATTTTAGCGACCAACCTTTCTTGCTCTGGGCTGACTAAAGAAAAAGCATGTCCAAGTACATTCACTATTTTTGCTTTTTGAGAAGACGAAGCATCTTGATTTTGATTCTGAATATTACGTTGTGATGCCCCAGATTTTGTTTTACCGCTTGACTGTCTTGCGACTTCCTTTGATGCTAATTTTGACGTTGAACCCGTTCTTGCTGTGCGTCCGACTCGGTGAATATAATCATTACTGTTCACGGGTAAATCATAATTAATGATGTAATAGAGATCGTCTATATCAATTCCCCTAGAGGCGATATCCGTAGCAATTAAAAATTTGAACTCTTTGTTTTTAAATCCAGTTAAACGTTCCAAGCGTTTCTTTTGCGGAATTTCGTTGTGAATACCCTCGCATGAATAGCCCTTTTCTTTAAGTTGGTCGGTTAATAAATTAACACCGTGTTTAGTACGTACAAAAATTAAAGCACGCTCACAATTAAGTAAGAGTAATAATTCGCATAAGTTTTTAGTTTTGTAGTTTTGAGGACTGCGATACATCGTATGTAAAATCTTTTCCAACGCGGGTTGGTTTTGCTCTGTTTTTACAAACTTTGGATTTCTAAGATGCTCTTTACTAAACAAGGTGAGTGCTTTTGAATCGGTTGCGGAAAACAGAACCATCTGCTTCTTTTTTGGCATGGCTTCCAGTATTTTATTGAGAAGCGGTTGAATACCCATGCTGACTAAACGATCGGCTTCATCCATAACAAAATGCTTGATATTTTCTAATGAGAAAACCTTAGCTTTCATTAAGTCCGCTAATCGTTTTGGCGTTGAAACTATAATATCGGCTCCTCGCTTGAAACGCTTAGTTTGTGATTCAATTCGTATCCCACCAAATAAAGCAATAGTCCTTAAGTTTAAATCTTTACCGTATACAGCAATAGACTCTTTAACTTGTTGAGCCAACTCTCTCGTAGGCACCAATATTAGCCCGCGAATTGGACGGATTTGATCAGCGGAGTGATCTTCTCGGCTAAGTTCTTGAAGAATGGGCAAAAGATAAGCTGCCGTTTTTCCTGTTCCTGTTGGAGCAATCGCATAAGTGTCAGTGCGTGATAATACCGCGCCGATGGATTGTTCTTGAATATCGGTGGGTGATTTGTAACCTAGTTTTTTGATATTAGCTTGGATAGCTTTGTTGAGACCTAGCTCAGCGAAAATAGTCATTTGGGTCTTCATTCAGGTTGTTATTTAAAAATATGTCGCATTATACCTGTGTATTGGTGGAAAAACGTCAATTAACTATTTCAAACTTACCCATTGTTCATTAGAAAAGCATTCAATCGGTCGATACTCACCTTTATAAGACATTTTTTGACAGGACTTTATCCAATAACCCAGATAAACGTACGCCTGATTTTCGTGCAAGGCTTTGTTGATTAAGCTTAAAATAGCTAAACGACCGAGACTGAATTTTGCGTACTCTGGGTCGAAAAAAGTATAGATAGCCGACGGTCCGGTTTTAAGCTCATCAAATACGCAACAAGCAATTAATTTTCCAGTAGTTGGTTCAATAAAATCGAGATATTGTGTATTTAACCAATCACAAAATAAAAAATCTTTATATTGCTCAACCGACGGAGGGTACATATCACCGTCTTGATGTCTGGCTTCTATATACTTTTCATAAAGTTGATAATGCTCATCGTCATAAGTTGCTGGAGATGTTTTTTTTGTGAAACGTTTTCCCTTTTTTCCACATCGTTTCTGTTGTTTATTGGGGATGAAATTCTTCACATTGATGCGAACAGAAATGCACTCTTTGCATTCGCCACAATGCGGGCGATAAATGTGATCGCCACTGCGCCGGAATCCTTTTTCGATAAGTAATTGATAATAGTCTTCTTGAGGTCTAATTTCAGGCGTTAGAAATAAAGTGGACGCTTGTTGTTCTTTGCCATATGGGCATTCATGTGGTGGTGTCACATAAAAACTTAAAGTAATTGGCTTGTTCTGAACACTCATTTTTCTATTACAATCCTTGTTACAAGCTCTTTCATATTGAGTTCTTTTGGTTGCCAGATAGTTTCATCATTGGAACGAATTATTTGATTGTTGATGATTTTAATAAAACTCTCTCGTTCAATTTGTTTAGAACCAAGCGTGGATAAATGAGGGTTTTTTATTTGTGCATCTAAAATGGGGAAGTCAAAACCGTCTAAATATCTTATAAGGCAAGATATAGCAATTTTAGAAGCTTGTGATTCTCTACTAAACATTGATTCACCGCAAAATAACTTTCCGATCGCGACACCGTAAATACCGCCGATTAAGCGCCTCTTTTTTAGAGGACTATCTTGCCATATTTCAATTGAATGGGCATAACCTTTTTTATGTAGTTCGTTATACGCTTCAATGATGTCGTTAGTTATCCAAGTGCCATCTAAGTCTGATCTCGGTTCAGCGCATGCTTGTATGACTTCTTCAAAAGCATTATTTAAAGTTATTTTCCATTCTGATTTTCTTGCAAAACGGCACAAGCTTTTTGATGGATTATAATTCGCAATATCAAAAATTGTGCGCGGATTAGGTGACCACCAAAGAATAGGTTCTCCGTCACTATACCAAGGAAATATGCCTTTGGAATAGGCTGATATCAGTCTATTTGGGGATAAATCAGCCCCAGCACATAATAAACCGTCGGGCTCAATTAGTGCCGTTTCAACGGAAGGGAAGAGACATTCATTTGTTAAAAATGGAAGCAACTTTAAGCTATCCTATCCTTATTTGAGTTGCTATTAATCTATTTTCATCTCTGGAACATCATCAGGCACAATTAATTTACCATCGGTTTTTTCAATTATTTCTTCAACTGATACACCCGGTGCTCTTTCTAAAAGATGAAATGCGCCATCTTTAATTTCTATAACGGCTAAATCAGTGACAACTTTATTGATGCAATCGACACCGGTTAAAGGTAATGTACATTTGCTGAGCAACTTAGAGTGTCCATGTTTATTTGCATGGGTCATTGTGACAATAATATTTTTAGCACCAGCAACAAGATCCATTGCACCGCCCATTCCTTTTACTAACTTTCTTGGGATCATATACGAAGCAATGTTGCCATTTTGATCCACTTCGAAAGCACCTAACACGGTAAAATCAACATGACCGCCTCGGATCATGGCAAAGCTTTGAGAAGACGAAAAGATGGAAGCACCTGTAATTGCGGTTACCGTTTCCTTTCCGGCATTGATCATATCTGCATCAACATTTTCTTTAGTAGGATAAGGACCCATTCCTAACAAACCATTCTCGGACTGCAACATGACTTCAATGTCTTTTGGCACAAAACTAGCTACTAATGTGGGTATGCCAATGCCTAAATTGACGTAGTCTCCATCTTTCAACTCTTGCGCAACTCGCATAGCAATTTGTTCGCGATTTAATGACATATTCTTCTCCTATCCTTCTTTTGCTAGCGTCAATCTTTCGATTCGTTTTTCGAAAGTTGCTTGAATAACGCGGTTAACATAAATACCCGGCGTATGAATTTCTGTTGGTTTTAACTCGCCGTTTTCTACGATTTCTTCTACTTCAACTACGGTTATTTTTCCAGCAGTAGCCGCTTCAGGGTTAAAGTTCATTGCGGTATCACGGTAAACCAAATTTCCCATACGATCTGATTTCCAAGCGCGAACGATTGCGAAATCACCGGTAATGGCTTCTTCTAAAATATATTTTCGACCGTTAAACTCTTTTACTTCTTTACCTTCTGCAACGGGAGTTCCATATCCTGTTGCTGTGTAAAACGCTGGAATACCTGCACCACCAGCACGTATTTTTTCAGCCAGAGTTCCTTGAGGGGTTAATTCGACTTCTAGTTCACCTGATAAATATTGGCGTTCAAATTCTGCATTTTCACCGACGTAAGATGAAATCATTTTCTTAATTTGTTTACCTTGTAATAAAATACCTAAACCAAAATCATCAACTCCACAGTTGTTTGAAACAAATGTAAGTTGCTTGGTTTGCATTTTCTTGATTTGTGCAATTAATCCTTCTGGAATTCCGCAAAGGCCAAAACCTCCCGCGATGACAGTCATATTGTCGGTAAGACCGGCCATTGCTTCGTCATAGCTGGACACGATTTTATTAAAGCCTGACATAAATTACTCCTAACCTTTATTCGAAAAAATCATTATTTTTAACACGCGCTATTTAGTTTAGCTAATGCCACTTTAGAACCATTGACACGTCCTAAATATTGGCTGATATAATCTCCTGCTTTAATTAGTTTATCTAGATTTATTCCGGTCTCAATGCCCATTCCATCTAGCATATAAACTAAATCTTCTGTGGCAACATTTCCTGATGCACCTTTAGCATAAGGGCATCCACCTAAACCGGAAACTGATGCGTCAATATTGCTGATGCCGGATTGCATGGACGCTAAAATATTCGCTAATGCTTGACCATAAGTATCATGGAAGTGAACGGCTAAATGACTGACATCAATTTCATTTTTTAGCGCGCTAATTAATTGCGTTGTTTTTGAAGGTGTGCCAACTCCAATGGTATCGCCCAGCGAAATTTCATAACATCCAATATCTTTTAGTTTTTTTGATACTTGAACTACTTGACTGACTTTGACCTCGCCTTGAAAAGGACAACCTAAAACACAAGAAACGTATCCACGAACTGGGATCCCAAGATCTTTTGCTTTTTCTAAAATTGGAATAAATCGCTCGATACTTTCATCAATCGAGCAATTAATATTGCTTTTAGAAAATGCTTCAGAAGCTGCCGCAAATATAGCTACTTCTTTCACTCCGGCAGAAATGGCATTATCAAATCCCTTCATGTTAGGCGTTAGTACCGGATAGTTCATTTCTTTGTTGAGGGATGATAAATATTGATTACTATTGATCGATTCAATAATGTTTTTATGATCAGAAAGTTGAGGCACCCATTTTGGTGAAACAAAACTAGTGGCTTCAATTACGGACAAACCGCTGTCTGCAAGTAGTTCTATTAGTTTTATTTTGACATCTATAGGAACGACTTTGGACTCGTTCTGCAATCCATCACGAACACCCACTTCAATTATTTTTACTTTATTGGGTAACATATTTTACAATTCTTCAAACGCGACAAGTTCAGCGCCGTCTTCAACTAAATCGCCTACGGCATATAAAACATCTGTAATCACTAAAGATTTATGCGCTTTAATCGTATGCTCCATCTTCATGGCTTCCATTATGACAATCGGTTGACCTTTCTCTATTTCTTGTCCAACTTCAATCATTACTTCAATTACCGTTCCAGGCATTGGCGCCGTTAGGTTTGAAGATTCTTCTTGTTCAACCACTGATTTTTTATTATCTTTTATTTGAAAAGACCAGCTCATTGAATTTTTAAAAACAACAATATCATTATCTTTCTTTGAAATAATGACACGACTTTTCTGCCCGTCAATATCTAAACTTAAATCGTGCTGATTATCAGAAAGGTCGCCTTTAACTAAATAATCTTTACCTGATATTTCAAATACAAAACCTTGTTCGCGAAAATGAGCGATCACGGTTATGAGTTGTTCGTTGTGGATTATTTCAATAATGTGGTGATTATCTTCATTAAGTCGCCAACCAGTAGAATCCAGCCAAGGAGATGAATGGTTGTCTAATGCTTGCTCTAACGATTGACTACTTTGTTCAAGCATCACAGTTAAAGCAACAGAAGCAATAATGCTGTCGCTAACGTCATTGGTTAAATTACAAAGCTCTTCGCCGTGTTTATCTAGAAAGTGCGTATCAAGATCTGCATTCATAAATGAATCATGGGATGCTAGTTCGTGTAAAAACTCAATGTTAGTGGTTAAGCCCGCGACATGAAATTCTGATAGAGCACCGCGTAAACGAGCTAATGCACTGTTTCGATCTTTGTCCCAGACAATTAGTTTTGCAATCATGGGATCATAAAAAACACTAACTGAATCGCCAGTAACAACACCAGAATCGACTCTAACGTTACTGTTTAATTTGGGTAAACCAAGATAATCTATTTTTCCGGTGACGGGTAAAAAATCATTATTTGGATCTTCAGCATAAATTCGGGCTTCAAATGCATGACCATTAAATGAAAGCTGGTCTTGCTTTAAAGGTAGAGGTTGATTGTTGGCGACAATAATTTGCCATTCAACTAAATCTAACCCAGTAATTTTTTCGGTGACAGGATGCTCAACTTGAAGACGAGTATTCATTTCCATAAAATAAAATGAACCATCTTCATCGTATAAAAACTCTACTGTTCCGGCGCCACTATAATTTATGGCTTTAGCTGCTTGAATTGCCACTTGCCCCATCGCATTTCTAGTGTCTTCACTTAAACCCGGAGCAGGCGCTTCCTCAATTACTTTTTGGTGGCGTCTTTGTATACTACAATCACGCTCAAATAAATGAACAGCGTTGCCAAAATTATCGGCGAAAACTTGAATCTCGACGTGCCGAGGTTTGGTCAAATATTTTTCGATCAAGACCTTATCATCACCAAAAGAAGATAAAGCTTCGCGTTTACAAGATTGTAAAGATAATAAAAACTCTTCGCTAGTTTCGACTACTCGCATCCCTTTACCGCCACCGCCAGCGGTTGCTTTTATTAACACGGGATAACCAATTTTATCGGCTTCTTGATTTAAAAGTGTTTCTTCTTGACTATCACCATGATATCCCTCAACTAAAGGCACATTAGCTAGAGTCATAATGTTTTTTGCTTCACTCTTTGATCCCATTGCTTCAATAGCGCCAGTTGGTGGGCCAATAAAAATAATATTATTATCGGAACAAGCTTTTGCAAACCCTGCATTTTCAGATAAAAAACCATAACCGGGATGCACAGCGTCAGAGTTCGATTGTTTTGCTACTTGTAATATTTTGTCGGCTCTTAAATAACTTTCACTCGCAGGTGAGTTTCCAATATACCAAGCTTCATCAGCTAACTTCACATGCTGAGAATTTTGATCCGCATCGGAGTATACAGCAACACATTGTATCCCCATTTGCTGAGCGGTTCGGATCACTCGACAAGCGATCTCCCCACGATTAGCGATTAATATTTTTTGAATATTTTTATTTTTCACATTGTTCATTATTTCACTAACCATTAGGTTTAGATTCTAGATTACAAATCGCCAACTGTTTTTACAATAGCAGACGCCCAGTGAGCAGGACGCTTTTCTAAGAAAGCACTTACGCCTTCTTTGCCTTCAACGGATGCTCGAATATCGGCAATGCGCTGAGCAGTTTCCAAAATTAAAATTTCATCAATATTTTTATTATTGACGTAATTAACTAACCGCTTTGCTTGATACATTGCGTTAGGACCATTAGCCAATATACGATTGATATAATCATCACTCGAATCTTTGAGTTCGTCTAGAGGAAATACTTTGTGCACCAGTTGAATATTTAAGGCTTCCTTCACATTAAATTTTTCAGCGGTGGCAAAATATCGTTTTGAGTTTCTTTCGCCAATTGCTTTAACAACGTAAGGACTAATTACGGACGGAATTAAACCGAGTTTAACTTCGGATAAACAAAAAATAGCTTTGTCACTAGCTAAAACGATATCGCAACAGGCTACTAAACCAACACCACCGCCATAGGCGGCTCCTTGGACTACTACAATGGTTGTTTTGGTGCATTCGTATAAAGCTTGCATTAAGCCTGCGAGTTTTAAAGAGTCTTGATAATTCTCTTCCCAGCTATAGTTCGCCATGCGTTTCATCCAATTGAGATCGGCACCGGCGGAAAAGCTCTTTCCATTTGCATCTAAGACTAATAGCCTCAAACTGTCATCTTGATCAATATCTTTTATGGCGTCAGTTAAAGATTGAATCACTTTATCATCAAATGAATTATGTAACTCAGCGCGATCTAAAGTGATACGTCCAACACCATTTTTAGTTTTTGTTATTTGTATGCCATTATTTGCGTTTGTCATTTAAAAAAGTCCTTATAATATTTTATTCTTTTAGATATGTTTGAAACATTACATTCTGAAAACACCAAATTGTGTTTTCTCTGATGGAGCGTTTAAACTAGCTGCTAAACCTAAACCTAAAACTTTACGTGTATCAGCTGGGTCAATGATTCCATCATCCCATAAGCGAGCAGAAGCGTAATAAGGATGTCCTTGTTTTTCGTACATTTCTTCAATGGGTGCTTTAAAGGCTTTTTCATCTTCTAGTGACCACTCAATGCCTTTGCGATTAAAATTATCACGTTTAACTTGCGCCAAAACGCCAGCAGCTTGAGAACCACCCATCACTGAAATTCGAGCATTAGGCCACATCCATAAAAATCTTGGACTATAAGCTCTGCCACACATGCCATAATTTCCAGCACCAAAACTTCCGCCGACTATCACCGTATATTTAGGCACTTTAGCACAAGCAACCGCGGTAACCATTTTTGCACCATTTTTAGCGATACCGCCATTTTCGTATTTTTTTCCCACCATAAATCCCGTAATGTTTTGTAAAAATATTAGCGGAATATTCCTTTGGCAACAGAGCTCAATAAAGTGCGCGCCCTTTAATGCGGATTCTGAAAATAAAATTCCATTGTTAGCTACTATTCCAACAGGATAGCCATAAATCTTCGCAAACCCACAGACCAATGTGGAACCATAGAGAGCTTTAAATTCATCAAACTCGCTCGCGTCAACGATACGAGTAATGATTTCTTTGATATCAAAGGGCTTTTTCGCATCAGTTGGAATCACTCCGTATAGCTCTTCTTTTGGGTAATTTGGCGCAACAGGTGTTGAAGTTTTCCAAGGAGCGTATTTTTGCTTATTTAAATGTGAGATGATATTTCGAGTGAGCCCAAGAGCATGTTGATCATCGTTGGCTAAATAATCGGTTACTCCAGAATTTTTACAATGAACATCGCCACCACCTAACTCTTCTGCGGTTACTTCTTCTCCGGTAGCAGCTTTAACTAATGGCGGGCCTCCGAGAAATATGGTGCCTTGACCTTTAACGATGATACTTTCATCCGCCATGGCTGGTACATAAGCGCCACCCGCAGTACAACTTCCCATTACCACCGCAATTTGTGCAATACCTTTTGCTGACATATTCGCTTGATTATAAAAGATGCGACCAAAATGATCGCGATCAGGAAATACTTGATCCTGTTGAGGAAGATTGGCACCACCTGAGTCAACCAAATAAATACAAGGTAAATGATTTTGCTCGGCAATTTCTTGAGCGCGTAAATGTTTTTTAATTGTTTCAGGAAAGTAGGTTCCGCCTTTTACTGTCGCGTCGTTTGCAACGATCACACATTCTTGACCGTTAACTAAGCCAATGCCAGAAATCATTCCTGCGGACGGTACTTGGTTGTCATACATATCGTATGCTGCAAACTGGGAAAATTCTAAAAACGGAGAGCCGACATCAAGAAGTTGTCTTACTCGATCTCTCGGTAATAATTTACCGCGCCCTAAATGCTTTTCGTTTCTCGCTTTAYCGCCACCGTCGGCGATGACTCGCATTTTGTCTTTTAAATCGTCAACCAAAGACTGCATAGCATTTGCATTAGTAATAAAGTCTTGGCTTTTGGAATTTAATTTCGTTTTAATTACAGGCATTTTTTTCCTAACTTTAACACATGAAAATATTTTTTTACCACAGAGGGCACAGAGGTCACAGAGTTAAAAGGCTTAAAGTAATATAAACTATTTATTTTCTGTTCCTCTGTGTTCTCTGTGGTGATAATCTTAGTTTTGGTCTTCTAATCTGTCATGACCGAACGACTAATAACCAATTTTTGTACTTCACTRGTACCTTCATARATCTGRCARATTCGTACATCACGATAATAGCGTTCAACCGGAAAGTCATTTAAATATCCGTAGCCACCAAAYACTTGWATRGCATCMGAGCATATTTTTTCAGCGACTTCAGATGCGAAAAGTTTTGCCATGGATGCTTCTTTTAAGCATGATTTTCCTGCATCTTTTAAACGAGCGGCTCTACGTACCATTAAACGTGCTGCATCCAATTGAGTAGCCATATCAGCAAGCTTAAATCCTATCGCTTGATGCTTATATATCTCTTTGCCAAAGGCTGTTCTTTCCAGAGCATAATCTCTTGCAGCTTTAAGTGCTGCTCGTGCAATTCCAACACACTGTGACGCTATACCGATGCGCCCACCCTCTAATCCAGAAAGTGCAATTTTATATCCTTCACCTTCTTTACCTAATAAATTAGTCCTTGGAATTTTACAATCTTCAAAAGTTATTTGAGCCGTATCGGAAGCGTGTTGTCCCATTTTATTTTCTATATTAGTGACGATATAGCCGGGGGTAGTGGTTTCAACAATAAAAGCCGAAATACCTTTTTTACCTGCAGATGGATCAGTTACTGCAAAAACGATCGCTACGTCTGCATTTTGACCAGAGGTGATAAATTGTTTTACACCATTTAAAATATAATGCTCATCTTCCAATTTTGCTTTCGTTCTTAAATCAGAAGCATCTGATCCTGCATGCGGTTCTGTTAAACAAAAAGCGCCTAATTTTTCACCTGCAGCCATCRGCTTTAGAAAATTTTCTTTTTGCTCGTCATTACCAAAATTTAAAATCGGCATGCAACCAACCGAATTAGTCACGCTAATAATAGTTGAACATGCAGCATCACCGGCAGCGATTTCTTCTAAAACTAAAGCTGAAGAAAAATAACCAATTTCACATCCATTCCATTTTTCTGGGACCAGCATGCCATAGAAACCCAGTTCTCCTAATCCTTTCAATGCGTCTTTAGGAAACGTTTTATTTCGATCCCATTCTGCTGAGAAAGGCGCTATTTTTTCCTGCACGTATTGACGCGCAGCATCTTGGATCATGGTTTCTTCTTCTGATAAAAACATTGTTAACTCATTTTAAAAAAATTAAAAACTAAAAGACTTTTACCACAGAGGGCACAGAGAACACAGAGTTAAAAGATTTAAAATAGTCCCGTTATATGACTAATTCTCTTTCTCTGTGGTAAAAAAACATCTTTAAATTATTTCAATCGCCATTGCGGTTGCTTCGCCACCGCCTATACATAACGATGCGATACCTTTTGTTTTGCCGTACTTTTTTAGAGCAGCGATTAAGGTCACTATAATTCGCGTGCCACTAGTTCCGATAGGATGACCTAACGCACAAGCTCCGCCGTGAACATTCACTTTAGTTTCATCTAGATCTAAATCTTTTATTGCAGCCATTGTCACTACAGCGAAAGCTTCGTTAATTTCAAACAAATCAACGTCTTCGATTTTCCAGTCAACTTTATTTAATAAATCTTTCATTGCAGAAACCGGTGCTATGGTAAATTCTGCGGGTTTTCTAGCATGGGTTGTATGACCCACTATTCTAGCTAATGGTTTTATACCACGTTTTGTCGCTTCGCTTTCTGTCATTAAAASMRSRGMWKMMGCKSCRTYRGMRRYTGAKYYSGCGTTNWGMAKYGGTGATGGTGCCATCTTTTTTGAAGGCGGGACGTAATGTTGGTATTTTATCTGGGCGAGCTTTTAGAGGTTGCTCATCTTTATCGATGATTGTTTCACCTTTGCGTGATTTGATGGTGACTGGTGTAACTTCCATATCAAACGAACCATCTTCAATCGCTTTTTTTGATTTGGCTAATGAGTTAATCGCAAATGCATCTTGTTGTTCGCGGGTAAACTCATAACGATCCGCGCATTCTTCCGCGAAAAAACCCATTGCCTGTCCTTCGTAGGCATCTTCTAATCCATCAAACGCCATATGATCTAGCAATTGACCGTGCCCAAAACGATATCCGCTACGAGCTTTAGGTAGCATATGAGGCGCATTACTCATACTTTCCATACCGCCAGCAACCATCACCGTGTTGGTTCCAGCTTTTAATAAATCATTAGCAAACATCACAGACTTCATTCCTGAACCACAAACTTTGTTGATAGTTGTAGCTCCAGTTGATAGTGGCAGATCTGCACCTAAAGTGGCTTGCCTTGCGGGAGCCTGTCCTAAAGCCGCAGGTAAAACACATCCCATTATGACTTCATCAATATCTTTTCCATCAACCCCAGCACGACTAACGGCTGCTTTGATAGCTACAGCGCCTAATTCAGGTGTTTTAAGTGGCATAAGATCACCCATAAAACCGCCCATCGGTGTACGCGCCATTCCAACAATTACGATTGATTCTTGAGACATTCTATTTTCCTATCTGTAAAACTAAAAACTAAAAACTAAAAGAAATTTACCACAGAGGACACAGAGGACACAGAGTTAAAAGACCAAAATAATTCTTTTTCTTTTCCTCTGTGTTCTCTGTGCCCTCTGTGGTGAGATCTTTTATCTTTATCTTTTGTTAAGCTGTTTCGTTAAAAAGCTCTCGGCCAATTAACATTCTTCTTATTTCGGATGTTCCAGCGCCTATTTCATATAATTTTGCATCGCGTAATAATCGACCCGCTGCAAATTCGTTGATATAACCATTTCCGCCTAAACATTGGATTGCTTCTAATGCCATTTGTGTTGCTTTTTCTGCTGCGTAAAGTATAACACCTGCGGCGTCTTTACGACTGTTTTCTCCCCGGTCACAAGCTTGCGCCACATTATAGACGTAACTCTTTGTTGCATTCATTGTGGTGTACATGTCGGCTAGTTTTCCTTGCATCAATTGAAACTCACCAATCGCTTTGCCAAATTGTTTTCGCTCATGCACATAGGGTAAAACGATGTCCATACAAGCCTGCATGATACCAGTTGAACCGCCGGATAAGACCACACGTTCAAAGTCTAATCCGCTCATAAGAACCGCTACGCCACGATTTAAACCGCCAAGAATATTTTCTTTTGGTACGATGCAATCTTGAAAGACTAATTCACAGGTATTTGAACCTCTCATACCTAATTTATCGAGCTTTTGAGCGGTTGAAAAGCCATCAAAGTCTTTCTCAATAATAAAAGCAGTAATTCCACGAGAGCCTGCTTTAGGATCGGTTTTAGCATAAACAATGAGTACATGAGCATCTGGCCCATTGGTAATCCACATTTTGTTGCCATTCAAACGGTAATGGTCACCCATATCTTCGGCTTTTAAACTCATGCTAACGACATCTGAACCAGCGCCCACTTCACTCATGGCTAATGCGCCAATATATTCACCTTTACAAAGTTTAGGCAAATATTTTTCTTTTTGCTCTTGAGTACCATTTTTTCTTAATTGATTTAGGCAGAGGTTAGACATTGCTCCGTAGCTTAATCCAACGCTTGCAGACGCTCGACTAATTTCTTCCATAGCTACTACATGTTCTAAATATCCTAATCCCGATCCGCCAAATTCTTCTTCAACCGTCATTCCTAAAAGGCCTAATTCGCCGAATTTAAGCCATAAATGATTCGGGAACTCGTTATCTCTATCAACTTGTTCTGCGATAGGAGCAATTTCTTTWGCTGAAAACCCACGAACGGTTTCACGGATCATATCGGCGGTTTCACCGAGATTAAAGTTTAAACCTTGCATTGATTATTTCTCCGGTTGATTGATGCGAATTTCTAATCGATCTAATTCGCTGAGCATCGTTTTTATATCTTTTTGTTGTTGGTAAAGCGCATTGCGACGCTCTTCAATTTTTCCTAACAATAGGGTAGTTTGTTTTTGCTCACCTTTGGGTGAATCATAGAGATTAATTATTTCTCTAATTTCTGAAAGCGAAAAACCAACTCGTTTACCTCTTAATATAAGCTGAAGCCTAATCAGATCACCACGATGGTATACTCTTTGAGAACCCTGTCTCTGCGGAGAAATAAGGCCTTCTGCTTCGTAATATCTTATTGAACGAGGCGTGATTTCAAACTCTTTCGATAATTCACTAATCGAATAAGTGAGAGTCTCTTGGGAATGATTCTCTTGCGACTGATTTTCATCATTTAGGTGATATTGTTTCATGTTGAGATTGTAGCTTACCTTTACGTGAACGTAAACTAAAAATAATAATCTAACACGTGGTCTAACCAGAAAATGAACAAATTATTCTTGATGCGATCTTTGATCTTAGAGATGCTCCCATAAAAAAAATAAAAAAAGCATTTAATAGAGGTGCTAAGCTGTCTATAATGCTACAGATTACATTACATTAGATATTTCTAATGTAAATGCAAATAGCCATTTAACATCTCAAAAACCAAAAATTAGTATTCATTATCAACATACGGAGAACTTATGCGAATTATCCTCTTAGGCGCACCGGGAGCAGGAAAGGGCACACAAGCTCAATTTTTAACAGAAAAATATTCTATTCCACAAATATCTACCGGCGATATGCTTCGTGCAGCGGTCAAGGCGGGTACTCCATTGGGAATAGAAGCTAAAAABDDMATKDATGCTGGTGAATTAATCTCTGATGAAATCATCATTGGCTTAGTTAAAGAGCGCGTTGCTGAAAGTGATTGTAAAAATGGTTATTTGCTCGATGGTTTTCCAAGAACTATTCCACAAGCAGATGCTATGAAAGAGAATAATATTGATGTTGATTTTGTGGTTGAAATTGATGTTGATGATAGTGAAATTATTAAAAGAATGGCCGGTCGGCGCATGCATATGGCGTCGGGACGGACTTATCATATAGTTTATAATCCACCTAAAACAGAAGGTAAGGATGATGCAACTGGTGAAGAATTGGTTCAACGAGAAGATGATAAAGAAGAAACAGTTAAACAGCGT
Organism: Kangiella sp.; assembly: GCA_002733465.1. GTDB lineage: Bacteria > Pseudomonadota > Gammaproteobacteria > Enterobacterales > Kangiellaceae. Next base: position 168,513 of record NVVT01000005.1, on the reverse strand, counting down.
CTAGACGTTTATCATTCTCAAACGAAACCTTTGATTGAATATTATTCTGGCTGGGCAAGTACCGGTGAGTCCAAAGCGCCTAAATATGTTGCTGTTGCTGGCGTTGGTAGCCTTAATGATATTCGAAATAGTATTTTTAAATCCTTAACTTAGGTAATATTGTAGATTCTCTTCTTTGGCTCTATTTAAATATGCAAATATATCTCAAAGCTGCTATAGTTTGAAGGATTCTTTAATTTAGTCGACCTTCGTTTAATAAAAATAAGGAACTCTGATCTAGAGTACGCCTAATTAAGAGTTGGTTGAATTAATTATAGAATTAATCATTCTATATTATTAAAAAATTATGTTAAAAGGAGTTTATATGAAAATAACAATATCAGTAATTTTTGCGGTAGGGTTAATATCTATGATGGGATGCTCAAGTCTGCCGTCAATGGGTACTCAACCAGTGAAAGCCAAACCAGTTAAAATTTCCAAGGCTGGTGCCGCTATTGAAGGTACAATGGATGTCGTTGAAAATTTTGAGAACCTTGATGAAGGATGTTTAGGAAAACTTGCTGCATTTAAAGTTTGTGAACAAGCGCCTCAAGGACCTTTTGGAGTTTATAGAAAAGGGTGCGACTATGCCGCTGAAACTAATTTTGAATGTGCTGTTTCTTCCGAAACATTAAGATCATTTATGTCATTCTTGTAGAAAAATAAGCGTTTTATTTGCAAAAAAGCCCGTATCTTGATTGAGATGCGGGCTTTTTTGTGGAGCGGTGAATAGACAACTAATGCTCTTCTAGGTAGTCTACTAATTTGACAGTACTCACAAAATTAATTTTAATAGGGAACAATATGATTAAACAAAAGACGATTTTTTTGCTGTTGTTAAGTAGTATTGCGATTTGCACATCTATAGATGCTTTTTCTCAAAATCCTTTAGATAAGATTTCAGCGGGCATGAAGAAACAATTTCACGCTAATAAAACATCGTCTTCAAGCACAGTTTTAGCATTTATTTATCTCAAAGATAAAGGTCATGATATTGAAAGCAAATTATTAAAAGCTAGAAAGGCTCTATCACCTAATTCACTTAGACGTAGGACTGTGAATCTAGGGTTAGATAATTTAGTGAGCGAAAAAGATATTCCTATTAATGCGGAATATTTTACTTTAGTGAAAGAGCAAGTGACTAAAATTAGGCATCAATTAAAAACCATCAATGCTATTTCTGTTGAGGCGAAATCCGAAGGAATATATAAGATTGCTAATTTCGATTTTGTTCGTAGCATAGATATTATCAGAAAGTTAAAAAGGCAACCAGACGTTCTCAATTCTAACGAAAAAAGTAGCCAAGAGGATGCAGACAAACTATCTAATGCCTTTGCTTTAGATTACGGCGCATCGTTTACACAAAATAATCAAATTCAAGTTCCCGCTGTACACGATCTCGGATATACAGGTAGTGGCGTTGTGATTGCCATTTTTGATTCTGGCTTTAATCGGTTGTCCCATGAAAGTTTCAGTCAAATGAACATAGCGGGTACTCAAGATTTTGTTAATGGTGACAGTGATGTTAGCGATAGTTCTGATATGGGATCAGGATCTCACGGCACTAATACTTTGAGCACAATTGGTGGCTTCAGTTCTGGTAATTTGATTGGCCCTGCTTATGGTGCAACTTATTATCTAGCGAAAACAGAAAATACAGAGTCTGAATTACATGTAGAAGAAGACAATTGGTGTGCCGCTAGTGAATGGGCTGATACTAATGGAGCTCAGATTATTACTAGTTCTTTAGGCTATACCATTTTTGATGAAGGAACAAATTATACTGCAGGTGATTTAGATGGTGAAACCACAATAGTGACGTTATGTGCTGATATAGCAGCTGAAAATGGTATTGTAGTGATTAATTCTGCAGGCAACAGTGGTGCTGGTGTGACTACTATAGGCGCTCCATCGGATGGTCATTTTGTGATAGCGGTTGGCGCTGTTCAAGCTTCTGGCGCTCTTTCATCATTTAGTTCGGTAGGTCCTTCGGCTGATGGTCGAATAAAACCCGATGTGGTTGCAATGGGATCTTCTGTGAGGGTGGCTAGTGCTTCGTCGGATACTGGATACGCAAACGTTAACGGCACTTCATTTTCGTGTCCATTAACTGCGGGAGTTGTGGCGTTAATTATTGAAGCTAATCCTAATTTAACGGCTACTCAAGTAAGAGATATATTGCGAAATTCTGCTGATAGAAACCTTACGCCTGATAATTCATTCGGATATGGGTTGGTTAATGCGTTGGATTCAGTAAACGCAGCAATTGAAGCCGCTAATGGCGTTTTCGCACCTAATGCATCTTTTTCTATATTGATTGATGGAGTGACTATTAATTTAACCAATACATCAACTGATACGGATGGTACCGTTGAGTCTTTCGTATGGGATTTTGGTGATGGCAATACCTCAACAGCACAAAACCCAAGTCATACTTATTCATCTGGTGGTACATTTACCGTTTCTCTGACCGTCACCGATAACTCAGATTTAAATGATACAGTTAGTCAAACTGCTACCGTAAACAGTCCAGTGGTAAATCCAGAACCAATTTCGAGTAGTGGTGGTGGAAGTTTAGCATTTCTTTTCATCCTTATTTTGGGTCTTGCTCAACGGGATAGAAAATTGAAATGCTAGATTAGAAAAGCTGAAAAGTTATTTCAACTAACCAATTGATTTGGAAACAAACAGCCTATAATTTCATGAAATTAAGCGTAAATTCAATAAATATCAAATCTTGATGCTTTACCCACTAGCATATAGCTAGGGATTCTTTTACTATACGTGCAGACTAATCGAATAAGAATAACATTTCGGATTAAAATCCTAGGAGAGGTAACTTAATGAAAAGACTAGCAATTGCCGTCATTCATGGCTTGGGGAGTGAGGAAGAGTTCTACTCTGTCGAACTAAAGCACCGTATCACTGAAGAATATCTTAAGGGCGCTGAAGGGCGTTTGGAAGATGATTTGCTGTTTCATGAAATTTATTGGGGCGATCTTGTAAAAGAAGAGCTGGAAACGTTTAGAACAAAGGCTAATTATAAAGGTGATTTGGCGTATCAGAACTTGAGACAAATCATGACGGATACTCAAGCACTATCATTACTTTATACGCCTGGAACTGAAACATACGAAGCAATCAATAACCGTATTAAAGACGGTTTACGTAAATTCGCTTCTCATCGTAGAGTAGATACAGAATCTACGCCGTTAGTTATATTGGCGCATTCCTATGGTGGAGTTATGATGACACACTATATCCGTATGATGAAAGAGTCTAATTCAGAGTTAAATAATTTTGAAACTTTAAAGACTTTATCCGGTTATATCACCTTTGGTAATCCTTTAGGAATTTATGCCATTAATGGTGCAAATTCTGAGTTAGGACTTTCTTGTGATATCGTAGGTGAAGCGTTGCCAGAAGACATGGCTAAACGTGCGAGATGGTATAATTTTTATGACAAGGACGATATCGTTGCTTATCCTCTTAAAGGTTTATCGGATGATTTCAATGCACATGTTAATGGTGATTTTGAAATTAACGTAGGTAGCGCTGCGACTTCATGGAATCCAGCTTGTCACACAGGTTATTGGGAAGATGTTGATTTCTATAAGCCCGTTGCTGAGTTTATTGGAGAATTACGCGCTCCCCATGCTTTTTGGCAGTAATTTGTAGAAATTTGCCATAGTCAAAAAGGGTGAAAAAAATAAAGCCCGCTGAGATACTTCGAATGTCTTAGCGGGCTTTTTCGATCTAATCAATCCTGCTTTATGTTACTAATGTCTATGAATCATTTAAAATGTCTATGAACAACAAAACAAATAAACAACATCGTCAAAAAATAAAAAGAAGTGAAGCTGATATTCAAGCGGAAATTCTCTCTTTTGCAAGTATTCCGTTAAACCAAGAATTACCTATATCAAAAAAATCAAAAGAAATTCAAGCGTTATTAAATGACAATCAAGTCGTTATTATTGCTGGAGAAACAGGGTGTGGTAAAACCACTCAGCTCCCGCAAATATGCCTACAAGCCGGTCTAGGCATTAGAAAGCAAATTGCTCATACTCAGCCTCGTCGAATCGCTGCAACTAGTGTAGCGAGTCGTATAGCCAGTGAGTTAAAGACAGAACTAGGAAATACTGTGGGTTATGCTGTCCGGTTTTCGGATAAAACATCCAATCAAACTCGAATAAAGTTAATGACGGATGGTGTTTTGCTAGCAGAGTTACAATCCGATCCAATGCTTAGTCGCTATGAAGTGATTATTGTAGATGAAGCTCACGAACGCAGTTTAAACATTGACTTTCTATTAGGTTTTTTGAAAAAACTGCTTAAAAAGAGAACTGATTTAAAAGTCATTGTGACCTCCGCAACTATTGATCTTGAAAGTTTTAGTCGCTATTTTTCTAATGCGCCAATTATGACAGTAGAGGGGAGAACTTATCCTGTTGAAGTTGTCTATCAACCTTTGTTAGCTGGAGGTTTTGAAGGTGAAAGCGAAAATAAGGATAATAAAAATAGAGAAACATCATCGGATGGCTCAATTGAAAATTCTGTGGTTCAAGCCATCGATGCTTGTATTGCTGAGTCGACAGGTGATATTTTAATTTTTTCTCATGGTGAAGCTGAAATTCGCCAATTAACTAAACATATTCAAAAACAAAATTATTCTCAGTTAGTTGTTTTACCTTTGTATGCTCGACTAGGAATAAAAGAACAACAAGCGATTTTTTCATCAAACAGTAAACGTAAAGTGATCATATCCACTAATGTGGCAGAAACATCATTAACCATCCCTAATATTCTTTTTGTAATTGATATTGGCCAAGCTAGAATGAGTCGCTACAGTCAACGAAATAAAATTCAGCAACTACCCGTTGAAAAGATATCCCAAGCAAGTGCTAATCAACGTAAAGGTCGTAGTGGACGAATTGCACCGGGGATCTGTATTCGCCTTTATGATGAAGAAGACTTCAATAACCGACAAGAATTTACTGAACCAGAAATCAAACGAACCAACCTTTCATCGGTCGTGCTTCGATTAAAATCTTTGGGAGTAAAGGATGTTGAAAGTTTTCCATTTATTCAAGAGCCAAATGAACGTCAATGGAAAGTAGCATTCAATTTATTATTTGAATTGGGTGCAATGGATGAAGATAAGCAAATCACATCGATTGGCAAGCAGATGTCTCGACTACCACTTGATCCTCAACTTGCAAGAATATTGATTGATAAAAACTCTAATGCCTTAGAAGAAATGTTGATTATCTCTAGTTTCTTAGGTGTTAGAGATGTCCGTGTTAGACCTCCGAAAGGCGCGGCTAAAGGCGCTCAACAAAAAGCCGAACTCTGTCATAAGGAATATCAAGATAAGGACTCTGATATTATTTCGATTGTTAATTTGTGGCGTTTTTTAGAAAAACAAAAATCAGCATTAAGTAATTCAAAATTTCGACGTTGGTGTAACGATCATTTTATCAATTTTGTTGGTTGGCTAGAGTGGAGAAATACTTATTTTCAAATTAAAGATGAATTAAAAAAAATAAACAGCCTTTCAAAAAATCATCACCAGAAGGATGATGCAAAACCTATCAAAATAGGAAAAGAGGCGGCTCAAAATGAAATCGCTCAAAACAAAAATGCGATAGCATCCCCAGATCAAATTCATCAAGCATTAATACCGGGGTTCGTAAGCCAACTTCTAATGAAAACAACTGAATCTCATTATCAAGGAGCCAGAGGACTAAAAGTTTGGATCCACCCGTCATCCGCACTATTTAAGCAAAAGTCTCAATGGCTATTATCTACGGAAATGGTTGAGACGAATAAGTTATATGCACGAGCCAATGTGCCAGTGAAGCCTGAATGGTTTGAAGAGAGCGCAGCTCATTTATTAAAAAGTAATTATTACGATATTCATTGGCGTAAGAGTAAAGGGCACGCGGCAGCTTTTTTAAACAAAACGCTTTTCGGTTTGCCCATTGTCAATAAGCGACTGATCGATTATGGGAAAGTTGATATTGATGTTGGTCGCGAGCTATTTCTAAAACATGGGTTGGTTGAAAATGAAGTCACCATTCGATTACCTTTTTTAGAAAAAAATCAAGTCATTGTAGATGAAATAAAATTAGAAGAAGAAAAGTTAAGACGCAGTGATATGTTAATTAGCGAAAGTAAATTTAGTCAACTTTATGACGATTTAATACCCGATAATATTGTTGCTATTTTCAAGTTGAAACGTTGGTTGAAAAAAGATTGGAGTAAGAGGAATGATGAGTTAGTTTTTAGTAAAAAACAGCTAGTAAATAATGAGTCTTCAACCATTGACGATTATCCTTCTGAAATTATTGTGAAAGGCTTTATGTTACCAGTGTCATATCGTTTTGCTCCGGGGGAAGCAGAAGATGGTGTGCATGTATCTATCCCTATTGAAATGCTGAGTCAGTTTGAAGAAAAAGATTTTGAATGGTTAGTGCCGGGTTATCTTAAAGATAAAATCGTTGCGACCCTAAAAAACCTACCTAAGGTTATAAGAAAACAATTGATCCCCTTGTCAGATACAGCTGATAAATGTGTTACTCATATCATGTCTCTTGATTATCAAATAAAAGATTTTAAACATACACTGAAAAGTAGTCTTGTTAGAACGCACGCGATTGATATTTCAATTGATGATATTGATTCGTCAAATTTACCATCGCATCTTAAGATGAAATTTATTGGTGTTAAAGCGAAAAACAATAGTAACCCCCAGCATTTTTCTAAATTGTCGGAATTACAAAATCAATTTAAGGCGAATCTATCATCTGCAGGAAAAAGTAAAAAGACTAATAATGGACATGTTGCTCTTGCACAGATAAATGATTCAAATGAAGAAATGACCATATGGCCTAAATCATTCATTGAAATAGAAACATTAACAGAGAGAAGTAATCAACAAATACGCCTATTCTCGGCAATTACAGACTGTAACGATCACGTAGTAATCAAACAGTATCCCAATTTAATTTCTGCTACCAGCGCACACACTAGAGGCATCACACGTTTACTTATTATAGAAAATAAAAACACTTTAAAAGAGGTGAAAAATTCTTGGCCTGATAGGAGAGAGTTAGAAAAATTGAGTTTGAAATTTGGAGGTTTCTCAACTTTGTTAGATTGGGTAGCAACTGCGTCGTTAATCGAATTGATCGAGAAATCAGCAAGCACGATTGTTACTGAAAACGGATATTTTGAACTAAGCAAAAATATAAAAAGCAAATTTCGCGCTGTTATTGCGGACAAGCTGGCAAATGTTTTAAATTGTTTAAAAGCGACACAAACTATTTTTACCAAACTCACTTATTTAAGAAGTGATGTTTATTTAGAATCGGTAACTGATATATCCAAACAGTTAAAACATCTTTGGAGTAGTGATTGTTTTATTCGTAAAGGGCGAGAATTTTTTTCGGATTATTCACGTTATCTTCAAGGTATAGAATCTAGAATAGTTAGACTGCAAGAGAATAACCCCAGAGAACGTCTACTTATGGAAGGTTGGAGTGAATGGTTAGAATGGTGGGAAGAGCTAAAAGATTCAGATTTGCCTTTTGAGAAAGAAGAAAAGCTATGGGAACATTTTTGGTTGATGGAAGAGTATCGTATTAGTTTGTTTGCACTTAATGTTAAAACAAAAGGAAAAGTTTCGGCAAAAAAACTCCAGAAAGCATTTGAGGCTTTGGAATGAACCTCGCAAATGTCTGAATTGGTTTTTACATCTTACATGACAGACCCAACATAACTCTTTACTTTACTAATATCTAAGCGTAAACTGCTATTCATACAAGCAGTGCTTATTTGATTCCTGCTTATATTATGTGCATCTCACAAATTACCAGTAGGAGTTATGCTATGAGTAAAGAACTAACGGATCGACAAAAAGAAGTCTTTGTTGCACTTAAAGGTTATATTCACGAGTATGGTATTGCGCCATCCCATGTGGAACTCGCTGAATTGATTGGTGTTCGTTCATCTAAAGCAGCCGCAGATCATCTTAAGGCTCTAGAACGTAAGAATGTCATTGAAATATAYCCWGATAAACCTCGCGGTATACGAGTRGTTGAAGAAAARAATGAATTTGAGATACCTTTAATCGGTTCRGTTGCTGCYGGTGTACCKATTGAAGCGATTGAAAATGTYGAGKCTTTCRTCACTATCCCTGAAGTTTTGCAACGTAAGAAACCTACTTTTCTGCTACGCGTTCGTGGCGATAGCATGATTGATGCCGGAATTCTCGATGGTGATTTGATTGCTGTTAGGAAAACTCAAACGGCCAATGTGGGTCAAATTATAGTTGCAAGAATAGAAGATGAAGTGACGGTAAAGCGATTGGAAATGCAGGGCGCTAATGCTGTCTTACAGCCTGCAAATGATTTTTATGAGCCTATTATTCTTCCTGCCGAAGATTTAGCGATTGAAGGGCTTTTTGTTGGGTTGATTCGAGCTTAAAGTCTATTACCTAAATCAATTAGACTTAGGCTGGGTTTATATTCAATGATAAGCTAGAATAGCGTTTTTTTATATCCTCTAAACATCATTCTTCTATGAAATGAGTGCTCGGAGGCAATAATTGCGCTATTTTGGATCAATCTATGAAGTTCGTTATTAAGCTTTTCCCAGAAATTATCGTAAAGAGCCGCCCGGTTCGTAAACAATTTATTTCCCAATTACGTAAAAATATTAAAAAAATTCTATCTGCAATTATTGAGCAACCACAAGTGCATGGAACGTGGGATCGGCTAGAAGTTGATCTTAAGCAAGATGACTACCATCTTGAAAGTCAGTTGATTGATATCTTGCAACGAACACCGGGTATAGAATTCATTCTTAAAGTGAATACTCATCAATTATCTGCAAACGTGTCTAATTATATGGATGAGATTGCTAAAATTGTTGTTGAGCAATACAAAGATAAAGTTGAAAACAAAACATTTTGTCTTAGAGCTAAACGAACAGGGACTCATCCTTTTAAATCGATAGAAATGGAACGACAGATTGGCGGTGCGTTGTATCAAAATAGCAACTCTGCGGGCGTTAAATTAAAAAATCCTGAAGTTTTGGTTCAACTAGAATTGAAGGATGATGAACTATTTGCTGTACAGGAGCGCTATGATGGCTTGGGCGGGTTTCCAATTGGTCAACAAGAGTCTTGTGTGAGTTTAATATCAGGGGGATTTGATTCTACCGTTTCCAGCTATTTGATGATTAAAAGAGGTATTCGTACCCATTATTTGTTTTTTAATTTGGGAGGGATTACACATGAAGTGGGTGTTAAACAAGTGGCTCACTATTTATGGGAAAAATATGCCTCCTCTCACCGAGTACTCTTTATTACTATTCCGTTTGAGCCGGTGGTCGCAGAAATATTAAATAAGGTCGATCAATCTCAAATGGGCGTTATTCTTAAACGAATGATGTTAAGAGTAGCTGACAAAGTTGCTGAGGAGTTTAATGCTCCCGCTATTGTAACCGGTGAAGCGGTCGGGCAAGTATCGAGTCAAACGCTTACAAACCTTTCAGTGATCGACAAGGTTTCAAATCAACTCGTTATGCGTCCGCTTATTGTTATGGATAAACCTGACATTGTTAAATTATCTCGCAAAATTGGTACTGAAGAATTTGCCGCGGTAATGCCTGAGTATTGTGGTGTCATTTCAAATAAGCCAACTACACGTGCAAAAATTGAAAAGATCGAAAGAGAAGAAGGGCGATTTGATTTCGATATTCTAGATAAAGCCTTTGATGATCGTAAAGTTGAAAATATTGATCAGCTTTATAAAAGTAATATGAATATTGAGTCGATTGAAATTGTTAATCTTCCTAAAAAAGACGATGTGATTATTGATATTCGCCATCCTCAAGAGTTAGCAACAAAACCACTTAGTTTAACTAAAAATGAAGTGTTAGCCATTCCATTTTTTAAACTGCAATCGTCAGCAGATATCAAAAACGATAAAACTTATTTACTCTATTGTGACAAAGGTATTATGAGCCAATTGCAGGCTGAAGAGTTAATTGAAAAGGGTTTTAACGTGAAAGTTTATCAACCTTAGTTATATTTTATAATCAGGAGCGTCTAAACGGGGTCGGAGTCGCTCTTAAATGGAAAATATATTTTCCATTTAAATAATATTTTAATTTTGATATCGAACTTGTTGTCAGAGGCGACTCCGACCCCGTTCACAATGAGCTTTAGCAAATAAGCGGTTTCCCTCTAGAATTTTCATGAATGTTATCGTCATCAGTATCTTTTGAATATCTGATGCGACCTGCTTTAGTAATAATGAGCGCTCTCGACATGCTCGCATCGTTATTATAACAAAATTGAAAACTGCCATTTTGATGATTGGTTATACCGGTTGCTAACCACTGTAATGATTTTCTAAAACCAAACGCCTTCCAGCTGAGAGTCGATTTTTTATTTTGATTTTTAAAGAAAGACATAATTGTTTCCTTTCCATTTAGCTTTCTATCGCCATTTTCGTCAATAAAACTCATGTAACCTACTGACCAATCTGATAGGCATTTTTTTGAATCGTCTGTTGGGCAAATGGTTACTTTTTGATTAGACGTTATTGCCGTTGTACGTGCGAGCTTTAGTGTTTTGACTAATCCATCAACTTGGGTCGTTAATTTGCTGTTATCAAGTACTTCCTGAAAAGAGGGCAATGCCATTCCGGTAAGTATAAACATTAATGCTAAAGTGATAAGTAATTCAATTAGGGTAAATGCGGATTGCTTTTGATAGAGGTTTGTTGAAAGACGTTTTGTGGATAATCTTTTTATTGATTCTTTTATCATTTTGTTCTCCTTAACTTATATTTAATGATTCTAGGTTAAAGTTAAGTTCATCCTGAAGCTTAACTGTTGAATACTTTACAACAGCGCTAAACAATAGAAAATAGGGTAATTCTGAAGGGTGAAAGTAGAAAAACGTTTTGTAGGGTGATAAAAAGACTTGATAGAGCGTGAGATATTGGCTATTTGCAGAATTAATTAATGTCTAGATTTTGCAACTTATATCGCATAGCTCTATAACCAATGCCGAGCGCTTTGGCTGCCTGAGTCTTATTGCCATTGGCAAGCTTTAATGCTGACAAAATCTCTTTCGACTCCAGCATATTTAAATATTCTTCTAGTGGTATATCGCCTCTACCGGAATCTTCGAGGGATGTTTGAGAAGTGTTTGGATGATGTAGATCGGGTAAGTTTAAATCTTTTAATGAAATATTATACTCATCGACTAACGTGACGGCTCGTTCCAAAATATTTTCCAATTCTCTTATGTTTCCAGGAAAAGGATAATTCATTAATCCATCTAAGGCATTTTGAGTCAAACGAGTTTCTGTTTCTCGGTTAGATTTTGTATCATTTAAATTCATTTGTTTAAATAAATACTCTACTAATTGCGGAATATCTTCTTTTCTATCTTTTAACGAAGGCACTTTTAGTTCGATAACATTGATTCGATAGTAAAGATCTTGTCTAAAATTTCCCTGTTCAACTTGTAAAGATAAATCTCTATGACTAGCACTTAAAATTCGAGTGTCGACGGGAATTTCATGCTCAGATCCAACCGGTCTTACAGCTTTTTCCTGAATGGCTCTTAACAGTTTTACTTGCATTGCTACTGGTAATTCGGCAATTTCATCTAAAAAAAGTGTTCCGCCATCGGCCATTTGAAACAAACCTTTCTTATCTTTAATGGCTCCCGTAAAACTTCCTTTCATATGTCCAAAAAATTCACTTTCCATTAACTCTGAGGGAATGGCGCCACAATTTACTGGAACAAAAGGCTGTTTTAATCTGGGGCCTTTATGATGAATTAATCGAGCTACAAGTTCTTTCCCTGTACCGGACTCACCATTAATTAATACTGGTGCCTGACTACGAGCTAACTTTAAAATCATTTTTTTGAGTGAAAGCATCGCTGGAGAATTACCAATTAGTTGTTTCTTTTGGCTAGACGATTGGATTAGAATTTCAGGTGGCGTTTTAGTTGATGAATCAAGTTTAGTGCTTATGGTATTAATAGGTTCATTGCTATCGGATAAATTTTCGACATCAGAATCTTTATTCCTAATTTTATTTAAGTTAACCGCATTTGAAATTAAACTGCGTAATGCGACAAGGTTAACGGGCTTAGATAAAAAATCAAATGCGCCTGCTTTCATAGCTTCAACTGCCGTGTCCATATTTCCATGTGCAGTGATTAAAGCAACCGGTAGGTTAGGGAAAGAACTTTGAATATGTTTAATTAAATCAATACCATCGCCATCTGGCAATCGCATGTCTGTTAAACAAAAATCAAAGTCTTCATTCTCCAATAAATCTTTGGCTTCTGCTATTGTCTCTGCTTTGCAGGTTAAGATATCCATTCGAGATAAAGTAATACCTAATAGTTGTAGAATATCGGGTTCATCATCAACGATTAATGCGAGTGTCTGAGATTTACTGCTTGAAGATTTATTTGTAGGGTCTTTATTCATAAAAATATTTTTACACTCTATAAGGTTTTTGGATTAACGCTAAAACTTATTCTGAAACAGGAACCACCAGAGGTCAATGGTATATAGTCTAATCTAGCTTTATTAGCATCGCATAATTCACGTGATAAGTAGAGTCCTAATCCCGTCCCGCTTCTTGATGTTGTGAAAAATGGCTCAAATATCTTTTCAGCTTTTTCCGGACTGATCCCTTCACCTATATCAATCACATCCAAAAAGGGTGTACGGTCATTCGGTTCAACGCCGACAGTAATATAGACAAATGATCGACCGCTATTAAGAAGACTATGCCTTAGTCCATTGTCCAGTAAATTATTGATGATTTGGCTTAGTTGCGAATCATCGAAATAAACAATTAGATCGTTTGATTCGACCCGCAGATCAATTTCAGTATCAGAGTCTTTTGCAATCAAATAATTTTCTTTTAATTTAACAAGGTACTTTGAAAGATTAATCTCTTTTATTTGTCCAGCTTTGCTGACAGATAACTGCATAATATTTTCAATTATTTCATTCACTCTTGAAGCATTCTTTTCAATAATATCAATTAGCTCAATACTGCCTGAGTCCAAATTTTCGCCTTCACGAACTAACTGTGCAGCGTGACTCAGTGCACCTAAAGGATTACGAATTTCATGCGCAATTGATGCAGTGAGCCGGCCAAGAGATGCGAGCTTTAAATTTTGAGCTCGTTGGTTGAGTGTTGATGCATCATCTAAAAAGATTATAGAGTTTTCTTTAGTTTCGCCAATTTTTGAAAAACTAGGAATTAAACTGGGTCCTGTCGCAGTGTTTCTAAATGCTTTAGCCCTGAAGTGTTTCTTTCTTCGCCATAAATTTAATTGCCTAGATAAAGGTGTTGATACTTGTTCTAAACGTCGACTTTGATAGGATTCAGGCATGCCTAAGTGTGCCCAAGCACTACGATTTAATAATCGAATATTTTGAAATCCATCAATGACCATTACACCCGTTGACATATGTTCAATAATTTTTTCGTTTAAGAGCTCCATATTTTCCAATCCTCGGATTGAAGCTTCAGCCTTAATTTCACTTTCTCTAATTTTTCGAGATAGGTAATATCCCATTAAACCAGTACCCAAAAATGTAACCGATAAAAAACCAACTTGGGTAAAATTTCGATGTGAATCAGGAATAAAATAGGAAGAGTAACTTTCTTCAGCCAGAATCGCTAAACAAGCTATTACGGAGTAACCTAAACTGGTTGGTGTACTAATCATAATACTTGCGCTAATAGTACTAATTGCGATCAACATACCAAGACCACTGGTGATGCCACCACTTGTATGCATCAAAACAGTAAGAAAAATAATGTCGAGGAGTACTTGAGATTGAAGTTGCAGTTTAAATAATAAGCGATAAAATGAAACAAGAAAAAATACTAACGCAAATAACATATAGAGTAACGTTGTTTGCAAAAATAGCTGGGGTAAAAAACTTCCTAAGAATGGATTTTCATTATCAAATTGAGTTAAAAAAGTTAAAGCAATTGTAAATGTAATCCGGTACAGAGTAAAAAGTCGTAACGCACGCCAAGAAAAAGTATCTCTCGAACCAAAAGAAGAGTAAACAGGAAACTCGTGGTTTGACGGATTTTGTCTGCTTGAAGCTAAGTTGGGCGATGAATTTAGTGACATGATTTTTTGTTTTTAATAATAAAATGCATGATAATTGAGTTAATAAATCGTCGGAATTGCATGACGTTTATGTTGTGTTTTTTGATATAAAGAAATGATATGAGCATCAGCAGTAGTATCCGTTGATTTGCCTTCTAAAAAATCATCGATCTGTTGATAGCTAACTCCTAAAACAGACTCATCACTTTTTGATGGCGCTAAACATTCTAAGTCTGCAGTGGGAGCTTTTTCTATCAATTTCTGAGGTGCGCCCAAATGTTTAGCGATTTGTTTAACTTGACGTTTACTTAGACCAAAAAGTGGTGCAAAATCACAAGCGCCGTCACCCCATTTTGTAAAAAAACCGGTGATGTTTTCGGCGGAATGATCGGTGCCTAAAACTAAACCATTTTCTAATCCAGCTATTTGATATTGGGCGACCATTCTTGCTCTCGCTTTCAAATTGCCTTTAACAAAATCAATTTTTTCATTGCTAATATTAATTTCATTAAATTCATTTAGAGATTTTAGTGTCATTTCTTCCATAGTATCTACACTGGTTTTAATATTAATACAAAGTTTGACTGATGGCTCAATAAAACTTAGCGCCATTTGAGCATCTTGCTCATCAGCCTGAGAACCATAGGGTAACCTAATTGCGATAAACCTAAAGTCTGAAGGGGAGTCGGTTGAAGTCTTTTCTTCATTAAGTTCGTCAATGGCTACTTGAGTGAGCTTACCGAGTGTTGTTGAATCAATACCTCCACTAATTCCTAGTACTAGCGTTTTTAAACCTGAGTCGACTAAAGTCTTTTTAATAAAGTCTAATCTTTGTCTTATTTCCGATTTAACATTAATTTCAGGCAGAACTCTCATTTCCTCAATAATTTTGCTCTTTATTGGTTCCTGATTCATTTTTGTTATTACCTTTATTTAATATTCTAAACGAGCCAAGTAATTTTAGCATTTGTCAGTGGCTAAAAGCATTGATGTTATTGATTTTAATAGAATTATAGTGCAAAAGAGGTGAATGTTCAGCATAAAATAGGCGCTTTGGTTATAGTGACGGTTATATTCAAGCGTGCTGTTTGGTAAGAATTGTTAGAAATATGGACTTTCGTAGTTGCTAATTAATAGGCTATGATAGAACGACCAAACAAATCCAAAGCAACAGATTATCCATTATGAAAAAAATAGAAGCGATTATTAAACCTTTTAAACTTGATGACGTGAGAGAAGCGTTAAGTGAGGCAGGGATTACGGGTATGACGGTAACAGAAGTTAAAGGATTTGGACGCCAAAAAGGACACACTGAGTTATATCGTGGTGCTGAATATATGGTTGATTTTTTACCAAAAATTAAATTGGAAATTATTATCTCTGACGATATTCTAGATATTTGTGTTGATACGATTATGGATGTGGCTAAAACGGGTAAAATTGGTGATGGAAAAATCTTTATTTCTGACGTAGATAAAGTAATTCGTATAAGAACAGGCGATGAAAATGAGGATGCGATTTAAACCAATCAGTTTCAGCTAACTGGAGTCGGAGTTGATATAAATACTTGACAATAGCTAAAACCCTAACCTTTATAGTTAGGGTAGTTTAAAAGTAACACTCTTCGGCTATTTTCAGCCAATTCAGGTAAATCTAATAAGTTATAAGCAATTTGCATCATATCTAAAGCATGAGGTACAGATGGCGTTTTAGGATAGTGATCAACAACATATTTAGCACGGTTTGCTGCCGCTAGGTAGGCTTCTCGTTTCATATAGTAATTGGCAACGTGTAATTCATACTTTGCTAATCGATTGCGAAGGTGAACCATTCTCTGCCTTGCATCTTTTGCATACTGGCTATTTGGAAATAATCGAATTAACTCAGCAAAGTCATCAAATGCTTGTCTTGTTGCACCAGCATCACGTTCTTCGATAGGTGCGGAAAATAACTCCTTTCCAAATCCTGTTTCAGTGGAATAATTGATTAGACCTTTCATGTAATAGGCATAATCTAAATTTTTATGGCGAGGATTTTGTCTAATAAAGCGTTCGGCAGAAGCAATTCCAGAGCCAAAGTCATTTAATTTATAATAAGAAAAAATAAGATTTAATTGTGCTTGGTGGGAATACGCTCCAAATGGATATAAGCCATCTAGTCGTTCTAAATATTGAACCGCACTACGATAATTACCTGAATGCATCGAATATTGCGCTTTTTCGTAGAGCTTAAAAGCGTTATTTATTTTGACAGCTGCGGACGATTGACTATTGTCATCAGAACAGGCTGAAACAAACAATGTAATAAATACCAGTAGGATAAACTTTTTAATCATTCTCATAGAAACTCAAAGCGGTTAAAATAGATCCCAATTATTAACGAATTTATCCTTAAAAAGTGGTTAAATTCAGTTTTAAGCATATTTTTAAAATATGCTACGCTTAAATCGGGATAGTTATCAGTCTAAAACGGCGGATATTCTACCGCAGGCAATCAATTACCGCCATAGCAAGCAACTAATTAACCAACAGATAAGGCTCGTAAAGTGACAAAAAGTTCCGAAAATAATCAAGATAGTGAATTTAATCAAATTACTGATGATTTAAAGAATCAATCCCAAGAGGATCAATCGCAGGAGAATCAAGTGCAAGAAAATGAATTGCTTGAAGAAGAGGCGTTTGAATTAGATGAAAATAATTTTGGTGAACGATTAGATCTCGCTTTGGTTAAATTTTATCCCAATATTTCTCGCTCGCGAATTCAATCATGGATTAAAGCTGGCCAAGTTAAAATTGATGGAGCCGTGGAGGCTAAACCCAAATTTAGACTAACGGGCAACGAGACGTTATCGGTTACTCCCAAAAACGAGCCAAAAGGAGAGTGGACCGCTGAAAACATTGAATTTACAGTCCATTATGAAGATGATGATCTTATTATTGTTAATAAGCGAGCAGGGTTAGTTGTTCATCCAGCGCCAGGGCATCGTCAAGATACGCTTGTGAATGGACTTTTGTATCGATATCCAGAACTCAGAACATTACCAAGAGCCGGAATCGTACATCGACTGGATAAAGATACGACTGGTCTATTAGTGGTAGCGAAAACACCTGAAGCCCATTTTAATCTGGTAGAGCAATTGCAAAATAGAGCCTTTAAACGAGAGTATATTGCTTTAGTGCATCATACTTTAGTGGCTGGCGATACGATTGACTTACCAATCGGACGTCATCCTCAGCAGCGTAAGAAAATGGCTGTTATTGAAGATGAGCGAGTGGATGAATTTGGTGAATCAATTTTAAATAGCTCTCGAAGTAAAGAAGCGATCACTCACTTTCGTATCTCAGAAAAATTTAAGCATTTCACTTTATTAAGAGTTCAATTAGAAACCGGCAGAACACATCAAATACGTGTGCATTTTTCACATATTCATCACCCTCTAGTTGGTGATACTTTATATTTACCTAGAAATTTAAGACCGCGTAATATGTCGGAAGAGTTTGAAACACTTTTTGACAACTTTAGACGACAAGCTTTGCATGCGGAAACGCTTGGTTTGATTCATCCTTCAACCGGCGAGTTTGTTAGTTGGCAAACTGATGTTCCTGAAGATATGAGAAGTCTAATTGAACAGTTGAAAACTGAACAATAGCTCAGTGTCGGAGTTGTCAAAAGTTAACATGCAAGCTATGAAAAGAAAGGATAATAATGAATATATTATCCCTGATTGGCCTGCTCCGAGTTGGATTAAATCAGCGGTTTCAACCAGGAAAAAAATTGGCCAGAATCCATATGATTCTTTCAACATTGCATTTCATGTCAACGACGATATTGCAAAAGTCGCTTCCAATAGAGAGCAATTGATAACTGACCTATCGATAATAAATAGTCCCTTTTGGCTAGAACAAGTTCATGGCATTAACTCAATTGAGTTATTAAAAGATGAAAACAGGCAAACCGATTATAGCCCTGCTAACAATAGTGCTGATAATCGACAGCTAAATAATCTCGTTAGAGCAGATGCGAGCTATACTAAACAAAAAGAATTACCTTGTGTGGTAATGACTGCAGATTGTTTACCTCTTTTCCTCACTAATAAAAATGGTACTTGGATTTCAGCCATACATGCGGGCTGGAGAGGACTTTGTAAAGGGATTGTTGAATCAACCGTTGCAAAATATGAAGGTGAAAGTGCAGAGTTGATAGCTTGGCTTGGTCCAGCAATCAGTCAAACGCATTTTGAAGTAGGAGCAGAAGTGAGAGAAGCCTTTTTAGCCGTTGATAAAGACTATGAATCAGGATTTAAGTCTCATAAACCCAATTATTATATGGCTGATTTATATTTTATCGCGCGCAAAAAATTATCTTTCTTAAACATCAAAAGTTATGGAGGCGATCTTTGTACTTTTGAAGATTCTGAGCGTTTTTATTCTTATAGGCGAGATGCTGAAACCGGACGTATGGCAAGTTTAATTTGGATAGAAAAAAGAAGTGAGCAAAAATGAAGCGAATAGAGTCGAAAGTGGATAATAGTCAAAATGGATAAAACGTTCATCATTATATTGGTGATCATGTTGGTACTGATCGTTAATTTTATTATATTGGCCATCTATATCGCTAGACGATACAACAATACAGATTGGGGTCATCCATTTATGAATATATTAGATGGATTGTTGCGTTTTTATTGTCAAAGATATCATCGGCAATGGAATTACAAAATAGATATTCCTAAAGATAAGAAAATAT
Source organism: Kangiella sp. (assembly GCA_002733465.1). GTDB lineage: Bacteria > Pseudomonadota > Gammaproteobacteria > Enterobacterales > Kangiellaceae. The sequence continues at coordinate 149,543 of NVVT01000005.1, read as the reverse complement.
TACTTGCTGCTAATCATATCTCAGCGTTAGATCCTTTTTTATTAGTTGCGGCAACTGACAGACCTATTCGTTTTATGATTGCTAAAGAAGAATATGACAAACCAATTTTAAATCGATTATTTAAGGCCGGAGGGTGTATCCCTGTTGATAGAGGTGGAAGAGTGGAAGGTGCTTTTAGAAGCGCTATGAGAGCTATAGAAAAAGGCGAAATTGTTGCGGTTTTTCCTCAGGGGGGTATTCATTGCAAAGAAACACCCAGAGAAATTATTAAGCCTGGGATTATGCGTTTAAGCAAGTTGACGGATTGTCATATTTTGCCGGTACGAGTTTCTGGTGTTGCTTCTCCGGGATCAATGGTGGCTTGTTTGTTTTTGAGAGGCGATGTCGAGTTTGATGTTCATCCACTGTTATCACCAGAGGAGGTGCAAATGCCAAGCTTTAGAGATGAAATGTCTCAGTGGTTATTAGGAAAGTCAGAAAAGATTGAATGTCACGATAAAGATTCTGGATGAAAATCCTAAGTGAAAATTGGACAAATAAGTAAATTTAAAGAGATTGACTCAGATCATAAAACTATTCTCTAGCTTTGATATTCTAGCCGTATAGCCAGATATCAAAGAAATCAACTAATGTGTCCAATTAAAATAATCGAAAGAACGCCAAAGAATCGAAGAGAAAAAATTGAGTTAGATTCTGTTGAGTTATGTCCCGACATACTAGATAAATATAATATTTCAGGACCTCGCTACACATCTTATCCAACAGCCTTAGAATTTAATCAAGACTATACTGCCGACGATTATTCCGCATCATTAAGAGAATTACCCGACGGTAAGTCATTATCACTTTATATCCACATTCCGTTTTGCCAACATATTTGCTACTACTGTGCCTGCAATAAAATTATTACTAAACATCGCTCCAAGTCAGAACAATATGTGGAATATTTGATAAAAGAAATTGAGCTGGTGGCAGAAAAAATGCCAAATCGAAAGCAAAACCCGCTTAGACAAATTCATTGGGGCGGGGGAACGCCAACTTATTTGAGCATAGAACAAATTACCCAAATTATGCAACAGGTGCGTCTGTGTTTCTATGTGCCTGATGAAGCATCAACGGAAATATCAATCGAAGTTGATCCAAGAGCAATCGCCATCGAAGATGTGAAAAAACTAGCAGACTTAGGATTTAACCGCATGAGCATTGGCGTACAAGACTTTGATGACAAAGTACAGAAAGCGGTGAATAGAGTTCAGTCTTTTGAATTAACTCGTGATACGTTGTTAGAAGCTAGGTTACATGGTTTTAAATCGATTAACCTTGATCTTATTTATGGTTTACCTTTTCAAACGCCTCAAACTTTTAATGCCACAATTAAAAAGGTTATTGATATTTCGCCTGATAGAATATCCGTTTTCAACTATGCGCATTTACCCCATCGTTTTAAACCACAAAGAAGGATCAGTGGTGACGACTTACCTTCCGCTTCAGAAAAGCTGGCTATATTCCAGGCGATCATCAAACAATTGCAAGCTAATGGCTACTTATATATAGGTATGGACCATTTTGCAAAACCGACAGATGAGTTGGCAATTGCTCAGCAAGAGGGAAAATTACACCGTAATTTTCAAGGTTATACAACCCATGAAGAATATGACTTAATTGGGATTGGCGTATCCTCCATTGGTAGCATTGATGGACATTATCATCAAAATCTGAAGGTTGTTGAATCTTATTATAACGCGATTGACAAAAACGAAATTCCGACTTGGAGAGGAACCGGGGTAGGCAACGACGATCGGGTCAGGAAAGCGGTTATATTTGCTTTAATTTGCCACTTTGAACTGGATATACTCTCAATCGAATTAGAGTTTAATATCGTCTTTAAACAGTATTTTCAAACTGAATTAGTTGCCCTTGAACCCTTTGTTGATGATGAACTCATAGCGGTTAATGATGAAAAAATTGAAGTGAACAGTAAAGGGCGATTATTAATTCGCAATATCTGTATGGTCTTTGATGCCTATATGAATGAGCTTCACTTACTCAATAGTTTTTCAAAGGTTATTTAAGCTTGTCATTTTAGACTATTGATATAAATTATAGCTAACTAATAAATCCGCTTCAAAACGGATGGCTTTGAAGTTATAATTACGCTTATCAATACCTGACAAGCGTGTTTAATGTGCCTCAAGCCAATACAATAAGTTCTAAACCAGCATTTGAAACCCAAATTAAATGTCAAACTTGTAGTATAAGAAGACTTTGCTTGCCAGTGATGTTGGCAGATTCTGAAATAGAACATTTAGAGAATATCATTCAGCGCAAAAAAGTGCTTAAAAAAGGTGAGTTTCTATTTAAAGCCGGTGAGCCTTTTGATGCTATTCATGCGATACGTTCCGGCAGTTTGAAATCCTACACTATTGCCTCGGATGGTACAGAGCAATTAACTGGCTTTCACCTACCAGGGGAAATGGTCGGTCTTAATGCTGTAAGCTCTGAAACTTTTCCTAGTTTTGCAAAAGCTCTAGAAACYTCTCTTGTTTGTTCCATCCCTTTTAATAAACTAGAAGTGTTAGCGAGAGATTTACCGGGATTGCAAAGTCAGCTTTTTAGAGTGATGAGTTCTGAAATTAGAGATGATCAAGAATTGATGATGCTCTTAAATAAAAAAAATGCTGATGAACGATTTGCCGCTTTTGTCATGAATTTATCTGCTCGATATAAACGACGAGGATTATCCGATAGTGAATTTATCTTATCAATGACTCGTGGCGATATAGGCAATTATTTAGGTCTGGCTGTAGAAACTGTTAGTCGATTAATTACACGATTACAAAAGAAAAATTTAATTAATATGAAAGATCGTTATCTCAATATATTAGATAAAGAGGGTTTGAGTCAATTGGCAGGCGTTTCTTGTCATCATTAGTTAATATAGTTCTTTGAATTATTTAGCGAATTATTCTTTTAATATTTCTTAACCGTTTCTAACAAGATTTTTTCTAAATAAATGCAGTATTGATCTATATAGTTAAGCCCATCATTTTCAGCGCTTAGCCATGGATTCATTAATGTATGCCTAAGAAGAAAAATTTTGTCATCTCTTTCTGTACTGCTATTTTTATCAAACAAATGTAATTTTTTAAATAATTCAGATTGTTCATCTTTAGTTAAATTTTTAATTGACAGTTGCGTTTTAGAGCCCAAAAAATCTTTTGTTTGAATCGGTGCTTTAGGATCGTGGGTAAGCTCTTTATATACAGTCTCAGCAAATTCATTCATTACCGCAAGGTTTTGATTACCATCTGGATTGATGGCTATAGTGACTAAATTACTATCAGGATCAAATGGTACGGTTAAGCAGACTTTATCTTTGAGTTTCTTTTTTAGCTCTTTTAATTGGTCAAAAAAATATTCCGCAGATCGCACCGTTTGTCTAATCACTCTTCCAAAACTTTCACTATTGAGTGGTAATACAGCATGCGCAACATATACTGCAGCTGCATTAGAGCCAGGCTTTGAGCCTTCAAGAATATACTGCCCGATTTGCATAAAATCAGGTTCTTCGGTTTGCGAAAAGACGTAATCGGCATCTGTACTTAATAGTCTGACTATATCTCTATTACGTGCGATAAACCCGCCAGTACCAAATGGTAGGTAGCCTTGTTTATGTGGGTCTATGGTAACGCTATCAACTTCTGACAGAGCTACAAAACAATTGTAAATTTTTTCAGAAGGGAAATAATTTAAATGTTGTTTTATTTCTGATAATGGCAACAGTTGGTCGTTTTCATCTCTGAAAAGACTAGTTAAATATCCACCCCAGGCAGCATCAACATGAATGTAATAATTTAAGCCTTCCTTAATACATTCCTTTCTCAACTTAACAATTGAGTCTATTGGATCAATCGTGCCATATTCAGTTGTCCCCAAAACACCAACGACCGCTAACACGGGTACATTTTGTGATTTAAGATTGCATAGTATTCTTTTTAGCTCATTTTCATCCATCCGCATAGCACTATTTAATGGAACTTTTATTAGAGAGGATGAACCAAACCCTAAAACTCGCATCGCCTTTTCCCAAGAGTAATGAGCCGTAGCGGGAACAATAACGACGGGCGGTTTTAGTTGCCAATTTTCAGCATAAAACAACGCTTGACCGAGATATTCAATTCTATTTTTATCAACTTCAATCTTATATTCGTGTAACTTTTCTTCGCCATATTTCACGTTTATTAAACTGGGTATTGCGATGAGCATTTCAATGACTTGATCAATGCTAAAGTTTGCCAACTCCCATAAACTGTAATCATTAAAATTTTTGTAGTCATCACTTTGTTCACTTAAATCAATTTCTAAATTGAGTTTCTTTAATGTGTTTTTGATTGCAACAGGATAAAGTTTTGCTGCTCTAAAGTTCCAAAGACTTTCATAGTTAGCATTAGTCCCCCCACTAGTTAAATGTCCCCAGGCGCAAGGAGTTTTAGTAGGATCGGTATTAAATCCAAACATGCGCGAAAATTGTTGGCCGACTTCTAGCTCCATTTCTAGGGTGACTGCTCCAGACTCTCCGGTTATATTGTTTGGGTTATAAAAACAAGTGATGAGTTGTGCTAAAAGTGCAGGCATCATTAAGTCGGATGACATATGGCCGATATAACGCGGGTTGTAAAAAGGAACCGAGCGTTTTAATTTTGCGGTTAAAGAATGCAACTCTTCGCGGATTTTAGACATGGAGTTTTGATAAGACTCACTATTCATCATTTTTGGAGTAATTGGTGGCTTATCTTCGGGATGGTAATTTCGACGCCAGTAGATATGATCACGTACAAACTCTAATAATAGTTTTTCTAGAATATCGTTATTTTCGGCATAGGCACCAAGAAAGTATGGACTCAAAAATTCTAGGTTATTTTCAAGCGTTTGATTTTCATCTTCAGTTTTAGTTTCATTACTTAAAGGCTTCATAGTAATATCCGTTAGTAGCATTATTCCAAAAAGAATGATTAATAATGATCGAGTATGAGTAAAATCGAATGTCTACCGATATTACGAAAGAATTCACTCATCCAAGTTGATCTAAATCATGACGAATAAAACTGAGTTAAGTATTTTGAAAAAAATAAACACTAAAATAGAACAATCAAATATATCAGGGCTTATTCTTTGTGGTGGCGCGGCTAGGCGTGTGGGTGGCGAAGATAAAGGGCTTTTAATAGCCGAGGGGCGTGATAAACCGTTAATTGAGCATCAAATAGCTTTTCTAAAGCCACAGGTTTCAGCCTTAGCTATATCGGCCAATCGTAATTTGGATATTTATAGGGCATACGGTTTTCCTGTTTATCAAGATAAGACTTACTTAGATGAGAAGGTAGGTCTAGATAACAAGGCAAGTCAATTTGATGGACCGCTGCAAGGCATATTGAATGGATTAAAGAATTGCCAAACCGATTGGATTTACATTCAACCGATTGATACACCAAATTTACCACTCGATACAATCAATCAACTTCTTGAGAACTTGAATTTAAACAATGTAAAAACAAGTGAGACAAAAGCTTTTTATCTTGTTTCAGATGAGCGACAGCATTACTTGCACCTCTTACTCCACACATCTTGTTATGATTCATTGAATAGTTTTGTTAGTAGAGGCGAAAGAAGAGTTAAAACTTACCTTGAAGAAGTTGGAGGACAAGCCGTTAATCTTGGTTGGGACGAGAAGGTTTTTAAGAACTTAAATGATGTTGGGGATTATAATGATTTGCCAATAAAGGAACTTGCAAGTTAGTATTTTGGCGAGAAAAAGGGAGTAGAACTTGAATTGCCAAAAAGAAATACTAAAAGAGCGCGTTTTTAATACTATTAAGCAATGTAGAATAATTACTTACTTTTCATTTATATTGAGGTCTATTTTAAACATACATGTCCATGATTCAACTTAAAAAAGCAGAAGATTTATCTCGTTTACGCCGTATTGCTCTCGACGCGCAAGGTTTATTAAAGGCTAATCCCTTTGGAAGTGGTTTAGTCGGAGCGTGCAAAGCGATTAACCACCTAGGTTATGTGCAACTCGACACTATTTCAGTAGTGGAGCGTGCACACCATCATGTTTTTTATTCTAGAGTTCCAAAGTTTAAGCCTGCCATGATTAATCAAATGTTGCTCGATGGAAATATTTTTGAGTATTGGTCGCACGCTGCAGCGGTTATTCCAATCAATGATTTTCGTTTCTCTCTACCCTACAAACACGCCATAAAAAGTGGTCAAACCCATTGGTATAAAAATAGTGATAAGAAGTTGATGGGAGAGCTGTTGAAGCGAATTCGTTCAGAAGGTCCATTACGCTCTCGTGATGTTGAAGCTAGACCTAAGACAAAAAAACAATCAGGGTGGTGGGATTGGAAGCCCGCAAAAAAAGCACTCGAACAATTGTATATGCAAGGCGATTTAATGGTGAGTAATCGTGAAGGTTTTCAAAAAATCTATGACCTAACCGAGAGAGTATTACCATCTAATGTTGATTCAAAAGTGCCAAGTATGGATGAATTTGCAACTCATATTGTCGATCAACAGTTACGTTGTCACGGCTTTGCTTCACTAAAAGGACTGACCTATTTACGCCGAAATACTGAGCTAAGAAAAGCAGTTAAGATATTAATAAATGAAAGGTTAGCACGAGGTACTTTTGAACAAATAAAAGTCAGCGGTGGAGAAATATTTATATTAGAAACTGGTGCACTAGAGCGTCGGCTTCCACGGTTGAATAATCGCATGTTGATCCTTTCGCCATTTGACAATAGTGTCATTCAACGCGATAGACTCAAATCAATATTTCAATACAACTACCAGATAGAATGTTATGTACCAGAAGCTAAACGTCAGTATGGATATTTTTGTTTACCGCTACTTTATCAGGGCGAGTTTATTGGGCGGATGGATGCAAAAGCTCATCGAAAAACTAATCATTTTGAAATTAAAGCGCTTTATTTTGAATTGGACGGTTTTGAGCAGAATGATTTTAATGAAGATTTGATAATTAAAGCATTTGTAGGTGCTGTTACATCGTTTTGTTATTTTCAAAATTGTGAGACAGTATCATTGACTAAAGCTAATCCGAAATATCTAACTCAACGTTTACAAATAGCTTTAAAATTGAGCGTTGGAGATAATGATTGTTCATAGCTGGCTTTAGAATGAAGTTTTGGTTATCACATCGAACCTAACTCAAACACAGATTAGATTGTTTTTTGCTTGTTAGATTTTCGATTATACCGAGTTAAATAGAAGTGAGGAAATACATTCTTTATTCAAGTGTTAATACATTCTAGAACCTACTTCAAATATATATGGAATCATTTAGTATGGATTGAATAAAGAATAAAAACACTTAAATGAACTGGCAGATTAGATTTCTTTAGTGCATTCAATCATCTCTTTTTCTTAATGTCAACTTCCAAAAAAACGTCAATGCCGTGTGAATGACTTGATTCGATTTGAATTCCTTTTTTACTAGGACGTATAGATAATTCAGATCTTAATTTGTCGAGACTGACTTGTAATTCTAAATGGTTAGACGTTTTAAAATCAAATGAATCCTTATCAGCGGTTGAGATAGAATAATCCAACTGTTGTTGATTAAGCACTATAAAAGAATCTTTAAGTTTTACGCCATCCATTAAGAAATTAGCTTCCTGTTCAGAAACTCTAAAACGGATACTATTGTTCTGGATTCGAATATACATGTCTGTCTTCACTATTTATTTTATGAAGGATAAAAACTAACTAAATCATTTTTATCCCAAGAATGCTCATCTTCATATAAAACAGCCCAACCATTTGCATTAAGTAACGGTTGAATTTTAAAAGACTCTTGACCGTCTAAAATATCAATTCTTTGGCTTCCTAATTCATCTATGTATGCATTTGCCTTTTGAATACCAACAAAATAATGTAGCTTTGTATGAGTATGATTTATTTTAGCTTTCACAGGTTTTTCTGGATTTAGGTTTAGCATCTTTCTTAAACAATGCATCACGAAAAAGCGTAAACCTATATTGGCTGAAATAGGATTGCCAGGTAAACCAAAATAAAGTGTCCCATTAGGGAACTTTGCAAATAAAAGGGGTTTGCCAGGTCTTATCTTTGTTTTGTGGAATATGATTTCACCACCCAGCTTTTTAATCGTTGATGGAATGAAATCAAAATCGCCCATTGATACGGCACCGGTAGAAATAATAATGTTGGTATATGATTCAAGTTGTTCAGTTAACGATTTTTCGAATTCTTCAACTTGATCTAAGTTAGTGCCAGCATTAAATACATTCACAGGTTTATTTTTCAAGTAAGTTAATAAATAAGGTTTGTTTGAATTTCTAATCTGACCAGGCTTTAATTCGATACGTGCATCATCTACTAATTCTTTTCCAGTTGAGAATAAGGTGATGCTAGGTTTCTTAATGACATCTACTTCGGTTATCCCTAATGCTGCAAATGCCATAATATGATTTTCATTGATTACTTCAGACTGTTTTGCGATTAGAGAGCCTTGTTCAAAATCCTGTCCAATAGTTCTAATATGTGCGCCCTTGTTAGGGCTTGAAAAACAAGTAACATGATCTTGTTCTAACTGAGTGTTTTCTACAGGTATTATTGCATCATAACCATGGGGTACAGCAGCACCTGTCATAATTTTACAGGCTGTTTTTTCTAATGTGTGGTTTGTATTTTGCCGTTCCGTAATTAAATCACCGGCAGCAGAAATACTTTCAATTTTCAATTTAATCGGTGATGATTCAGTTGCATTAGCAAGATCAGAATACCGAACTGCATAACCGTCCATTGCAGAGTTATTAAATGAAGGAATAGAGTAGGGAGCATGGATGTCGGAAGCTAGAACACGGCCAAAGCATTCTTCATAAGGATGTTTTTCTGAACTTAATAATTCGGTATTGTTGGCGACAAAATCCAAGGCCTCTTGGAATGTCACCATGCAGTGTTCTGTATAGTTCGCTTTGTTATCATTCATACTGAGAATTTTCGCAAGGGGTCGGAGTCAATTAGGTTGATTATTAAACTTTATCAATATTCTTAAAAAAAGCAAAGAGTTTAATTGCAGTGACGGTGTATTTTGGCTCCGACCCCGTTCAGTAACCCATGTAAAGTAGCGAAGAACCTCAAATATGAAGCGTCAGCTAAATATGGATATTTTCTTCACGAAACTTCATAGTAATACCGGTTATTTCAGCTTTTTCAATAAGAGTCTGAATAAATGCTTGAATAGCTAAGTGCGACGCTCTATGGATTAAATAACCTCTCACCTTGTCTTCGACCATAGAATATTCCAGAGGCTTACCATCGATCTTACGAGTGATATTAACAACGTGATAGCCATAACGAGATTCAATCGGCTTATCCGGTAGCCCTTGTCCTAATGTCATAAGTTGACGCTCAAACTCGGGCACGGTTTGACCTTTACTAAGTTGCCCTAGTGAGCCACCCATTTTTTTAGATGGACAAGCGGAATACTCATTCGCTAATGCGGGAAACAACATCGGGTCATTTTTTAGCTTTGTAATAATATCTTTAGCATTATTTTTAGCGACTTCTCTGCCGGGTAAATCATCTTTGGAGGCGGCCAGTAAAATATGATCCACTTCCATCAGGGGGAGGGTCGCAAACTTTGCTTGGTTATTCTCAAAATAACGAGCGCAATCTTCATTGGTTGGATCGCTGTAAGTGACGTTATCTGAAATTATCTGCTGTAAAATTTCTTCTTCGTTCTCTTTGGTGACCTTAATGCCATTATTTTTCGCATGATTTGTGAATAATTGTCTAACCACTAATGACTGTCCAGCTTCTTGAACGACTACATCGAAGCTTTTGTTTTGATGGTATTGTAACTCCGCTGCGAGAACTTCTTCTTCAATAATAAACCCATCAACGCTAATGACAGGAAGTGGTGCTGACGGAGGTGATTGTTGTTCCGCATGGTTTTGGCTATGGTTATGTTTGCTACATGACATAATTTTATTCTCTAATTTTATTTAATTGCAAGGTTGCTCACCCTCTCCCCAGCCCTCTCCCGTCAAGGGAGAGGGAGCTTGAATGGGTGACGGGAGAGGGGCGGGGAGAGGGTGAAAACAATCTAAATTCTTACCGTTCTCTAACCACTTGATAACGTCTTCCAAAGTACCAAACAGGCACGCTAATAATATGAACCAATCGCGTAAACGGGAAAACAAAAATCATACTGAGTCCAACAAATACATGCAGTTTATAAATAACATGTACTGGTTCAATTGCGGCTGCAGCCGCGGCTGATTGGAATGTCACAATGTTTTGTGCCCAATTACCTAACATAATCATTACTGAACCATCTAAGTGATCCATTGAGATAACGATAGTGATTAAACCGAGAACTAATTGCATCAACAACATTAACAGAATAAAAATATCCGAAAATTTGGAAGAGGCTCTTACTCTAGGATCGGTTAGCCGACGTTTGATTAGCATCAACAAACCAATCAAACATAGAATGCCAAAGAATCCACCACTGACCATCGCAACCATTTGTTTATCCGCGCTAGAAATTACATGGTGATATAACCATTCAGGTGTTAACAATCCAACGAAGTGCCCCATCAAAATAAAGATGACCCCAACATGAAAAAGATTACTCGCAATGCGAAATCCTTTGTTGCTTAACATTTGGCTTGAATCGGCTTTCCAAGTGTATGGTTCGCGGTCAAACCTGATCCAACTCCCTACTAGCATTACCATTATTGCGACATACGGATAAACTCCGAATAACGTATTGTTAAGGTTTGATAAAAATGTGTCTGACATAAGTGTATCTAACATAGTTCTTCTCCTTATAATCCTGAAACTTGGGCAGCGTCTTGATCGTGCCAGTTAATCGGAACATTCTGGATATCGTTTGGGTTAAGTGAATTAACGGATTTTTGAACTCCGGAGCTTGCACTAGGGCATTGTTCGCCTCCCTGACTGTTTGTAGAAAGGGGATCATCGAACTTAATTTCTTTGTCTTCCCACTCTCTATCAATCGCTTCAATGGTGTCGTCGCGTTCTTCTTTCTTTACTGCCGCAGCAACTTCTTGGCGATTAACCTCAATACCAGAAAGCTCAATTAATGAATCAAAAAGAACCGAGTAGTCACACTCTCGTTCAATCAACCTTTCTGAAAGCATGGTCATAAGGTGACAAATATCACCTAACCATTCTTCCGCATATTCTACTTCTTGTTCACTTAAAAATTCTAAGTACAAAGGAATATAATCAGGTAGTTGAGAGGACATCACTTCAAAGTCTTTTGATTTGTAAACGTTCATTAAATCAACCATTGCTTGACCTCTATCACGGGATTCACCGTGAACATGTTCAAACAAAAGTAGAGAGAGAGAACGACCTCTATCAAATAAAAGGTCGTATCTTTCTTGAGCATCATATAAATCTTTTTTGCTAAGCGACTCAATAAATGCAATTAGTGATTGTTTATTTTCTTCACTAACCTTTGCAGATTTAACTACTTGGACTAGCTCATCACTAGCGTCAAAAAGCGCTTGAGTTGGGTAGTCCAATAGTCGGGAAATAACTCTTAAAATCATCATGGCAATTTTCCTATTAGGCTCCAACATTTGTGATTTTAATCACGTCTCGTTTATTAACTTTTTTAGCACCAAACATATTCATATCGTTATTTCCTGTGCTACAACCGTTACCAAAGGTGAAACCGCAACCGCTTTTTTCACCATAAGCTTCAGGCACGTTCATTTCTCTGTGACCTGTTGGAATAACGAATCGATCTTCGTAATTTGCAATGGCTAAATAACGGTACATTTCGTCCGCTTGCTTTTTGCTTAAACCGGCTTGGCGTAATACTTCAAGATCTTCTACGCCCTCAACATGTTCTGCTCGTTTATAGGCTCGCATGGCAAGTAATCGTTCTAACGCTCGAATAACAGGTTCTTCATCACCAGCAGTTAAAAGGTTAGCTAAATACTTCATTGGAATTCGCAGCGAACGAACATCAGGTAATACGCCAGCCAATCCTAAAGTGCCAGCTTCAACCGCATTTTGGATGGGGCTTAACGTAGGTACGTACCACACCATCGGTAATGTTCTATATTCCGGATGAAGTGGTAAAGCGAGTTTCCAATCAATTGCCAATTTATAAACGGGCGATTTCTTAGCAGCTTCTAAAATGGAATCAGTAATACCATCTTTACGTGCTTGTTCAATTACTTTAGGGTCGTTTGGATCAAGAAATATTTCTAACTGTTTTTCATATAAATCAGTTTCTGATTCAGTTGAAGCGACTTCTTTAATTCTATCGGCGTCATATAAAATAACTCCTAGATAACGAATTCGACCAACACATGTTTCCGCGCAGATAGTAGGCATTCCCGCTTCAATTCTTGGGTAACAGAAAATACATTTTTCAGATTTCCCTGACTTCCAGTTGAAATAAATTTTCTTATAAGGACAACCACTAATGCACATTCTCCAACCACGACATTTATCTTGATCGATCAAGACAATACCATCTTCTTCACGCTTATAAATAGCTCCAGAAGGACAAGCTGCAACACAAGTTGGATTTAAACAATGCTCACACAAACGAGGTAAATACATCATAAAAGTATTTTCAAACTCGCCATACATTTCTTKTTGCATGTTRTCGAAATTTTTGTCTTTACTTCGCTTCTCAAATTCCGTTCCAAGAATGTCTTCCCAGTTAGGACCCCATTCGATTTTTTGCATACGCTTGCCAGTGATCAACGAACGAGGACGTGCCGTTGGTTGATGTTTTACTTCTGGTGACGTATGTAAATGTTGATAATCAAAATCAAAAGGTTCGTAATAATCATCAATTTCAGGTAAGTCTGGGTTAGCAAAAATATTCGCTAATACTCTAAATTTACCACCAATTTTAGGTTGGATGTCACCGCTTGATTTTCTTACCCAACCACCATTCCATTTATCTTGATTTTCCCATTCTTTGGGATAACCAATACCTGGTTTAGTTTCAACATTATTGAACCACGCATATTCCATTCCTTCACGGGATGTCCAAACATTTTTACAGGTGATGGAACAAGTGTGACAACCGATACATTTATCGAGRTTTAGTACCATGCCTATTTGCGATCTTATTTTCATGGATCTTCTCCTTATGCTTGGTTAGGCGATTTTGCGAACGGGTCAGTTGCAAGTGGGTGAGGGAGGCCATCATGTTCTTTATTGCCTGCGTCATTATCTAACCAGTCAATTTTAGACATTTTTCTAATCACCACCATTTCATCACGATTACAACCAACGGTTCCGTAATAATTAAATCCCCAAGACTGTTGTGCATATCCACCAATCATATGAGTGGGTTTCATCACTACTCTGGTAACAGAGTTGTGATGACCACCTCGTGTGCCAGTCATTTCACTGCCCGGTACATTCACAATTCTTTCTTGTGCGTGATACATCATTACCATGCCCTGCATAACTCTTTGTGACACGACAGCACGACAGGTCACAGCTCCATTTGCGTTAAACACTTCTACCCAATCGTTATCCTCAATGTCCGCTTCTTTAGCATCCTTTTCGCTCAGCCAAATAATAGGACCACCGCGTGATAAAGTGAGCATTAGCAAGTTGTCTGAGTAAGTACTATGAATTCCCCACTTTTGATGAGGAGTGATCCAATTTAATAAAATTTCCTTATTACCATTCTTTTTGCTACCTTTTATTGCCTCAATAGTTTTGGTGTTAATCGGTGGACGATAGGAAACAAACTGCTCCCCAAAGGCTTGCATCCATTTATGATCTTGATAGAACTGTTGTCGACCGGTAATTGTCCGCCAAGGAATATACTCATGTACATTGGTATAACCTGCGGTATAACTGACATGCTCATCTTCAAGACCWGACCAAGTAGGGGATGAAATWATTTTTCGTGGTTGAGCTTGAACATCACGGAATCGAATTTTTTCATCCTGTTTAGGTTTCGCTAAGTGAGTATGATCAAGTCCCGTAAATTCACCGATGGCTTCCCAAGCTTTCACCGCAACTGCTCCATTGGTTTCAGGCGCTAAGGTCAAAATAACTTCGCAAGCATCAATCGCTGTTTCAATAATAGGGCGACCTTCACTAATTCCTTCGTCGGTATTGCGATGATTTAAATCACCTAAAAGTTTAACTTCTTCATTCGCATTCCAATTAATTCCTTTACCGCCGTTTCCTAGTTTTTCTAACAAAGGTCCTAACGAAGTAAATTTCTTAAAAGTATTTGGATAATCTCTTTCTACTACCACCATATTAGGTGCAGTCAATCCAGGGATTAACTCACATTCACCTTTTTTCCAATCTTTCACGTCAAAAGGTTGTGATAGTTCTCCGGGCGTATCATGAAGCATTGGCACCGTGACAATATCTTTTTCTTTGCCTAAATGCCCAACCGAAACTTCAGAGAATTTCTCTGCAATGCCTTTGTAAATATCCCAATCCGACTTTGCTTCCCATGCGGGATCAACTGCAGTAGAAAGAGGGTGAATAAACGGATGCATATCAGAGGTATTCAAATCATCTTTTTCATACCAACAAGCGGTTGGTAAAATAATATCGGAATACATGCAAGTGGATGACATTCTAAAATCTAAAGTGACGACTAAATCCAGTTTGCCTTTAGCGCCTTCGTCAACCCATTCGGCTTCCTCTGGCTTAATACCGTCAACCATACCGACATCTTCATTCATCACGCCATGCTTTTCTGCACCTAATAAATACTTAAGCATATACTCATGACCTTTACCTGAAGAGCCGAGTAAGTTCGAACGCCAAATAAACATATTTCGAGGAAAGTTTTCTGGTGAGTCAGGGGCTTCAGATGCAAATTTAATTCCGCCACTTTTCAGCTCTTGAACTAAATAATCTTTTGCATCCATGCCAGCGGCTTCTGCATCTTTTGTCACTTGTAACGGATTACAATTTAACTGTGGTGCAGACGGTAACCAACCCATTCGCTCTGCTTTGATATTGTAATCAAGCATATGCTCAGGGAATTCATTTTTATCGGCTAGTGGAGATAAGACTTCATGAATACTGACTTTCTCATGTCGCCATTGTGACGAATGATTATAGAAAAATGACGTACCATTCATTTGGCGAGGGGGACGAGACCAATCTAACCCAAAGGCTAATGGTAACCATCCTGTTTGCGGACGAAGTTTTTCTTGTCCTACATAATGTGCCCAACCACCACCAGATTGACCAATACAACCACACATCATTAGCATGTTGATTAGGCCACGATAGTTCATATCCATATGGTACCAATGGTTCATTGCCGCACCGACGATGATCATTGATTTRCCTTTTGTCTTATGTGCKGTATCRGCAAATTCTCTGGCAATACGAATGACTTTATCTGGAGCAAGCCCGGTAATTTTTTCYTGCCAAGCTGGCGTTCCWGGAATATCTTGRTCAAAACTTGATGCGACATGTTCACCGCCAAGACCACGATCTAAACCATAGTTAGCCATCATCAAATCATAAACCGTTGAGACTATAAATGTTTTTCCATCCGCGCCCTYGATTGTTTTAGTTGGAACGTTTCGGATTAAAATATCTTCACTTAAGTCACAGGCATTCCAATGGGTGTTTGACTTGTCAGAGGCAAAGTGAGGAAAGGCAACCGCAGAAACATCTTCGCCGATTAGCGATAATTGTAACTTAGTTTCTAGACCTTCTTTTCCTTCACGTTCTTCAATATTCCATTTACCTTTTTCGCCCCAACGATAACCAATDGAACCTTGTGGKGAAACCATHGAAGAGGWATTTTCATCAATCGCAATGGTTTTCCATTCTGGATTATTTTCTTGACCTAAATCACCGGCTAAATCAGAAGCTCTTAAGAAACGAGTCGATTTCAGAGAACCTTCTTCATGTTCTTCCATCACCACTAACATTGGAAAATCTGTGTATTGACGAACATAATTGGTGAAGTATTCGCTTGGATTATCTAAATGAAATTCACGTAGAATAACGTGGCCAAACGCCATGCCTAAAGCAGCATCAGTTCCTTGTTTTGGATTTAACCATTCGTCAGTTAGTTTAGAAACTTCTGCATAATCTGGAGTGATGGAAACTGTTTTAGCGCCTTTGTATCTTACTTCGGTAAAAAAATGTGCATCCGGTGTTCGAGTTTGAGGAACATTTGATCCCCATGCAATGATATAATTCGAATTATACCAATCAGCTGATTCTGGCACGTCAGTTTGCTCTCCCCAAGTCATTGGTGAGGCGGGAGGCAAATCACAATACCAATCATAAAAACTTAAACATACGCCTCCTATTAACGATAAGTAGCGTGAACCTGCGGCGTAAGAAACCATCGACATAGCAGGTATAGGAGAGAAGCCTATTATCCTATCAGGACCGTATGTTTTTGCCGTGTAAACATTGGCAGCCGCAATCATTTCGTTCGTTTCATTCCAAGATGATCGAATAAAACCACCAAGACCACGTTTCGCTTTATAGGATTGTGATTTTTCTTTGTTTTCAACGATAGAGCCCCAAGCTTCAACGGGTTCCATAGTTTCTCTAGCTTCGCGCCAGAGTTTCATTAGTGACTTTCTAATTTTCGGATATTTGAGACGATTTGCACTATATAAATACCAAGAGTAACTTGCACCACGAGGACAGCCTCGGGGTTCGTGGTTAGGTAAATCAGGACGAGTTCGTGGGTAATCTGTTTGTTGTGTTTCCCAGGTTACCAAGCCATTTTTGACATAAATTTTCCAAGAGCAAGAACCCGTGCAATTTACACCATGGGTGGAACGAACCACTTTGTCATGCTGCCAGCGCTGGCGATAACTATTTTCCCACTCACGACTTTCATTGGTCGTTTCACCATGCCCGTCTGAGAACTCGCCTGTTTTCTTTTTAAAAAACTGTAAGCGATCCAAAAATTGACTCATATTATTCTCCATTGATTGAGATAAATTTTTCTAAAACTAAAACTAAAACTAAAACTAAATTCAAGACATTTTTACCACAGAGGACACAGAGGACACAGAGTGAAAACATTATTTGTTCTCTGTGACCTCTGTGGTGAATATCTTTTAATCTTTTTGTTGTTCTTATGGATTATGGAATTCTGCGCCTTTTCTTAGGTAGAACCACCAGTTAATCACGATGCAAACACAGTAGAAAATAGCGAAACCGTAAAGCGCATTTTCAGGTGTTGTTAATTTGATTTGTTCGCCTAGTACTTTAGGAATAATAAATGCGCCGTAAGCCGCAACTGCAGAAGTCCAACCTAATACGGGGCCTGCTTGTTCCTTATCAAATACCATTGAAATGGTTCTAAATGTTGAACCATTGCCTATGCCAGTAGCACCAAATAAAACTAAAAAGAGTATTAGGAAAGGAACAAAAAACTCTTCGGGTGTAGCGGAGGAATAAGCTAATTGCATGTAATGAGCTACACCTAATGCACTTCCTACCATGACTACAGCACAGATTTGCGTCACTAAAGCGCCACCGACCTTGTCAGAAACCCATCCGCCAACCGGTCTAATTAATGCGCCAATAAAAGGACCCATCCACGCATACATGAGAGCGCTTGGCCCATTTTCGTTAGCTAAGTCATGATTCATGACACCATCGATCATGACATGCTGATAACCAAAAATAACTTTAATAGATAATCCAAAACCAGCAGCGAAACCGATGAAAGAGCCAAACGTCATGGTATAAATAATACTCATTACCCAAGTGTGTTTGTTATCAAAAATTTTGTATTGATGAGATAGGTTTTCTTTAACTTGGCCTGGAATTAATTTTAATAAATAAACAGTTAAAGCAATTACAATTGGTAGAACAATCCATTTACTAATTTCAAATCCGGAACCTCCGACTTTTTCAGGAAGCATTAACCATAATCCAAAAACTGCTGTTATAAAACCGATTAACAACATGCCTGAAATAATTGAAAACGAACTAATTGGGTTGGGTAAGTTGGGCGTAACATGAGGCACTTTAATATTATTCATTCCCCACCAACCGACAAAGGCTAGAGGAACTAAAAACAATAACCAAACATAACCAGCATTATGGATCCAAGCGTCACTACCTGCAGGGATTTTTCCAATCAATGTGCCAGATGTGCTGACTAATTCCATTGGCTCGCCACCGAAAATTCCAAAAGTCATAAACAGTGGCACTAGAATTTGCATTGTGGTTACACCAAAATTGCCTAGACCTGCATTAAGACCTAATGCGAGACCTTGTTGCTTCTTAGGAAAAAAGAAGCTGATATTTGACATTGACGAAGCGAAGTTACCACCGCCAAAACCAGATAATAATGCGAGAACTTGGAAAACCCAAAGCGGTGTATTTTTATCTTGTAATGCTATCCCTGCACCAATGGCGGGGATCATTAATAAAGCGGTTGTAAAAACAATGGTATTTCTTCCACCCGCTAAACGGATAAAGAAACTGCTGGGTATTCGTAAAGTGGCTCCGGTTAGACCGGCTACTGCCATTAGAGTAAACAACTCACTCTTAGCAAAAGGGAAACCCAAATTTAACATTTGAATAGTAATGATCCCCCAATACAACCACACAGCAAATCCTGTGAGTAAACTTGGGATTGAGATCCAAAGATTGCGGCTTGCAATTTTCTTTCCTTCAGATTCCCAGTATTGGGTGTCTTCGACATCCCACTTTTGTAGATCAGACATGAGTTATTGACTCCTCGTATTATTAAAACTAAAAATTAAAAATCATTCACCACGGAGGCACGGAGGGAGAATAAAGTCATAAATTTTTCTACTCTTTTCTCCGAGCGCTCAGTGTCTCCGTGGTGAAATGTCTTTTTCCTATAAAATCTCGCTATCTTTCTTCATATGTATGATTGAGTAGTTCATCCAAAACATACAAATGGCAACCAATCCAAACATCAACATAAAGTTAGAAGATCGAATGTTGGTGTAATCCGAAAGCAGGCCGAAGAAAATAGGTAAAGTGAATCCACCTAAACCACCAATGACACCAACCATGCCACCGACTGATCCCATGTTGTTAGGGTAGTAATCGTAAATTAGTTTAAAAACACTGGCTTTACCGATGCCTTGTGCGATACCAACGATAAATACCAAACCGGTAAATACCCAAACATTAAGACCAATGTTAAATTCAACATTTCCTTCAACGCCTTTAACGATGAAGCTTGTTTCTGGATATGATAGAAAGAATAAGCAAGTCGCAGAAATCCAAAATACCCACCAGTTGACAGTTCTCGCACCAATTTTGTCTGACGCATAACCACCGAAAGCTCTAATAAGACCTGAAGGAAGAGTGAAGACCATGGTGATGAGCGAAGCTGTTTTAAGATCTAAGTTATATTCGCCCATGTAGTATCGAGGGAGCCAAAGAGCTAGTGCAACAAATCCGCCAAATACGAAATAGTAATAAAGCCCAAAACGCCAAACCCTTAATTCTTTTAGTGGGGCAAGTTGTTCAGCAAGAGACTTATGAGTGCCTTTCGCTTTTCGCTCTTGCTGGTGGGGATCATCAAATGTCAAAAACCAAAAGAGTATCGCGATGACAACCATCGCAATTGAATAATAAGTTGGAACCATTCGCCAGCCAACGGCAACAACAATCATTGGCGCAACTAAGTTAGTTATTGCAGCACCTGCATTACCTGCTCCGAAGATACCCATTGCAGTACCTTGTTTTTCTTTTTCAAACCATGCTGAGGTAAATGCAATTCCAATCGCAAATGATCCGCCGGCTAAACCGACAAATAAACCAGCGACAAGGTATTGCCAATATTCGGTAGCAAATGCAAGGCTATAAGTCGCGATTGCTACTAAGATCATTTGAATAAAATAAACGATTCTTCCACCGTAGTAGTCAGTTAAAATCCCTAAGGGTAGACGAGTCAAAGAGCCTGTTAAAATAGGAGTAGCAACAAGCACTCCGAATTGAGTATCACTGAGACCAAGTTCTTGTTTTATCTTAAGACCAATGATTGAAAACATGGTCCAAATTGCAAAATTAAACGCGAATGCGATGGTGTTCATCGCTAGAACAGAATTCTGTTTTGTTTTATGACTTACCATGAGCATCCCCCCATTTATTTCAGATAATAAATGGCATTGAGTTTTTACTTTGGTGCAAGGGTAGCAAGGCAGGCATAAGCCGAATTGATCTAAGTCAATAGAGTTTTAGCTATCTAAGAAATAGTGCTTTAAAAACTGTTTTGATTGATTATAATAGCGGTGTTCAGTATTTGACCTAAAATTATTTTATACAATTGTTAAAGCACCAGATTTACGTTCTGGTTAGCTGAGGAATCTACCTATGTCTAGACAGACTATGTCACTAGATACATCTTATGTCGTTTGCGCGTTATACAAATTTGTAGCGCTTGAAAATTACCGATCGATTCAAAAACCTTTATTAGATTTTATGAAGTCCCATGAAGTCTGTGGTACGTTATTGTTAGCTCAAGAAGGTATTAATGGAACGGTTGCAGGCTCCAGAAAATCAATTGATCAGCTATTAGTTTGGCTTGAAAATCAATCAGGATTAGATTCTATTGTGGTAAAAGAATCTATCTCAGAAGAAAAACCGTTTAAACGTACTAAAGTTAAATTGAAAAAAGAAATTGTGACAATGGGGGTTGAAGGAATTGACCCTAGAAAAGTGGTTGGCACTTACGTGGAACCCAAAGATTGGAATGCTTTAATTACTGATCCAGATGTTTTGCTAGTTGATACAAGAAATGATTACGAATATGCCGTAGGAACCTTTGAAAATGCAGTTAACCCCAACACTGTATCTTTTAGAGATTTTCCAGATTACGTAAAAAACAACCTGTCGCCAGCAAAGCATAAAAAAATAGCGATGTTTTGCACAGGCGGGATCCGTTGCGAAAAGTCTACGGCTTTTATGAAAGAACGAGGTTATGAAGAGGTTTATCATTTGAAAGGAGGCATTTTAAAATATTTAGAAGAAGTCCCTAAAGAAGAAACCACATGGAAAGGCGAATGTTTTGTATTTGATGATCGTGTCACCGTTGACCATGATTTAAATCCTGGAAGTTACGCACAATGTAATGCCTGTAGAATGCCAATTACCGATGAAGAACAGCAAAGTGAACATTATTTACAAGGAGTTAGTTGCCCGCATTGTTTTGATAAAACGACTACTGAGCAAAAATCCCGGTATCAAGAGCGAGAAAAACAAATTCGCTTAGCGAAAGCTAGAGGAGAACAACATGTGGGCGGTGATGCAGAAAAGCATCTAATCGCTCGCCGTGAAATGAAAAAACAACAGCGTGAACAGGTAAGGAAACTAAACACTAGCTCCAAACTGAATCTTTAAATAAATGAGTCGAACTCTATTTGGCTCTAAATTGGTCTTGACTAAGAGAATGTCATTTTATTTATAAATTCACTATCTCTTAGCTATTTCTTAATACAGAAAACTCAGCAAGTTCAAATAAAGCCTTAGTGAATACGTTGTCAGGCAAATCGAATAAACAATCTTTCGCAATCGCGACTTCTTTGTCCGCCTTTTCTAGTGTGTACTCAATTGATTTAGTCTTCTTAATAATAGCTTGAATTTCTTCCAAATGGTCGATACCACCATTTTCAATACATTGCTTAATTAGTTTTTCATCACCGCCAGTTGAGTTTTCCATCGCGTGAATTAAAGGCAGAGTTGGTTTCCCTTCGGCAAGATCATCACCTACGTTTTTACCTAACTCTTCACTGTCCGCCGTGTAATCCAAAGCATCATCCATTAACTGAAATGCCAGTCCCAAATGAAGGCCGTATTGATGAAGTTTTTCTTTATGTTGTTGATTATCTGAAATAATAGCGCCTAATTCACAGGCGGCTGCAAATAAAATGGCTGTCTTATTTTCAATGACTTTGAAATAGCTTTCTTCTGAGGCGTTAGGATCATTACAATTCATTAATTGCAAAACTTCGCCTTCAGCTATTTGATTTGTGGTTGTTGCTAAAAGTGTCATCACTTCCATTTTCTCAATAGTGACCATCATTTGAAATGATCGAGAATATAAGAAATCACCCACCAATACGCTTGCGGCGTTGCCAAAAAGGGCATTTGCAGTTTCTCGGCCTCGTCGTCTATCGCTTTCATCAACTACATCATCGTGTAAAAGTGTGGCTGTATGAATGAATTCTACGATAGCGGCAGCTTGGTGGTGTTTATTACCTTGGTAACCTAACGAATTAGCCACCATTAAAACTAGTAAAGGGCGTAAACGCTTACCGCCAGCCGCAACAATGTAGTGACCTAATTGATTAACTAAAGCGACATCGGATTTTAGCTGGGCCACAATAACTTGATTTGTCGCTAAAAAATCCTGGTCGACTAGTTTAGTAATGCGTTTGATATCGGGCTTTTGATCGATTTTTTTGTTGGGGTTGAGGTCAGACAAAAAATGTTCCCTTTTTATTCGGTGTGGGCTTTATAATGATAGGCAGAATGCTATGTTTTACAAACTGTTTGGTCAAGGAAAAATTGGCTAATAGAAGAGAGTAAATGCAAATTTAACACAATTATTAGGTATTAATCAGATTGTCAGAGTATTTGGTAAGAATATTCGTATTAATACTTGCGACCTTGCCTCTAATGTCTTAAAATGCGCGCCCTTATTTATGGGATTGCCGTTAAAATTGTCTTGCTAAGCGAGTCGTTATAAACGGGAGTTTCGAGCAATTAACAATAAGATCGAGCAGTCATTTACTGTGAAGATCAAGACGGAGAGTGTCGCTATGTACGCGGTGATTCAAAGTGGTGGTAAACAGCACCGAGTAAAAGAAGGCCAAGTTGTTCGCCTAGAAAAAATTGACCTAGAAAAAGGTTCAACGATTGATTTCGATAAGATTTTAATGGTTGGTGAAGGCGACGATTTAGCGTTAGGCGCACCTTATTTAGACAAAGCGAAAGTTGCTGGTGAAATTATCGAGCAAGGTCGTGGCAAGAAAGTTAAAATCATTAAGTTCCAAAGACGTAAGCATAGCCGTAAGCAAATGGGCCATCGTCAATGGTTTACTGATGTRAAAATTACAAGCATAAGCAAGTAGGAGAAATACAATGGCACATAAGAAAGCCGGTGGTAGTACTCGTAACGGTCGCGATTCCGAAAGTAAACGTTTAGGCGTTAAGCGTTTTGGTGGTGAAAACATTCCTGCGGGAAGCATTATTGTTCGTCAACGTGGAACTCGTTTCCATGCTGGAACAAACGTTGGAATGGGGCGTGACCATACATTATTTGCGAAAGCAGATGGTGAAGTGAAATTTGAAGTTAAAGGTCGTCAAAACCGTAAAACTGTTAGCATTCTAGTTCACTAGAGATTGCTTTTATAATTTGAATTGATTACGACATTTTGTAATTAATTTGATTGCAGTTTAGATTGTTTTAAAAAGCTCCGATACCCTCGGAGCTTTTTTGTTTCCATGGATGGAATATTTGTTATATAGAACCATGGATGGTGGTATGTTCGTTTGAGACACAAAGTCCATGAAATTTGTAGATGAAGTAAAAATAAAAGTTAAAGGTGGAAACGGCGGTAGCGGTATGTGTAGCTTTCGGCGTGAAAAGTATGTGCCCAAAGGCGGACCCGACGGCGGAGATGGCGGAGATGGCGGCTGCGTTTATATGGTTGCGGATGCCGAATTAAATACTTTAGTCGATTACCGGTTTGTACGCTTTTATGGAGCTGAAAATGGTACCAAAGGTCAGACTCGAAACTGTACCGGTGCCCGCGGTAAAGATTTAGAGTTAAAAGTCCCCGTTGGAACTAAAATTGTTAATATTGATACCGATGAAGTGATTGGTGATTTAGAAGAAGACGGCGAAAGAGTTTTAGTTGCCAAAGGTGGTTTTCATGGATTAGGAAACACGCGTTTTAAAAGTAGTGTTAACCGCGCACCAAGACAAACTTCTCATGGAAGTGATGGGGATTTTAGAGAGCTTAAACTAGAATTGAATGTTTTAGCGGATGTTGGTCTATTAGGGCTTCCAAATGCAGGCAAATCGACATTTATTCGTAGTGTATCTTCTGCTAAGCCGAAAGTGGCGGATTATCCATTTACGACACTAATCCCCAATTTAGGGGTTGTAGCGCCGGTACCGTATAAAAGTTTTGTAATAGCYGATATTCCAGGAGTTATTGAAGGTGCAGCTGAAGGTGCCGGTTTAGGYGTCCGTTTCTTAAAACATTTATCAAGAACCCGGCTGCTTTTACATTTGGTCGATTTAGAACCATTTGATCTGTCGGATCCATTGGAAAATATTAAAACCATTACTCATGAGTTAAAAAAATACTCAGATGAACATCAAAAGCATCTCGATAAAAATGAGCAGGCTTTATCTAGTAAGGAGGTTTGGCTAGTTTTTAATAAATGCGATTTAATCGATGAAGAATCTTTAGTTGAGAAAAAACAAAAGATATTAGATGCACTTGATTGGCAAGGGAAGCATTACGTAATTTCAGGTTTAGATGGAACTGGTACTAAACAGTTATGTTTTGATATTCTGGATAAAATTGAAGCAGAAGCTGAAGATAACCAAAGTTAGTTAGCGCCTGATTTAGAGTGGGTTTTACTAAATTGAGACTCCTCCCCTGAAAACTAGATATAAAAAAACCCGCTTAGCGGGTTTTTTTTGATATGGATATTTAAACAGAGTTTAAATATTACGCCATAGCCTTAACTTGTGCATTCAAACGGCTCTTATAACGAGCAGCTTTATTCATATGAATAAGCCCTTTTTGAGAAGCAACATCTATAATTGGTACAACGGCTGTATATGCTGCAGTTGCTGTTTCTTTGTTTCCTGATGCGATTGCTGCAACGGCTCTTTTGATGAACGTGCGCATCATTGAACGACGACTTGCGTTGTGCTGTCTACGGCCTTCAGCCTGACGAGCTCGCTTTTTTGCGGATTTGATATTAGCCAAGGCTTTGCTCCAAAATGTTATTTAATAAAATGATTATCGGACAAAACGCCAAATTAGCGTTCGATCTGAGTCTAAAATTCAGGTGCGAGAATATACAGGCAATCTCTTTTGATATCAAGTATAACAAGCGATATTTTATATAAACATCAGTCATTACCAGCATAAAAATATCGAAACTATTTTTATGCTGAAATAAAACCATACAATATGTATGTTTATTGATATATGGTCTATTCTTATTATTGTACATTTCTTGAATATGCTATTAATAAGCATCTGAAAAATATAAGGTTTCAAACGGAATGGAGCAGTCTACAAATAATCAAATCGAGTTGCTAGTCATAGACGACGATCACCTCTTGCATAATATTATTTCTAAAATACCTACTATCGATGAATTTAATATTCGTTATGCCGATAACGGAGCAAAAGGCATCGAAATGGTGGACCAACTAATGCCAGATATCATTCTACTTGATGTTGAAATGCCTATTTTAAATGGATATGAAACGTGCCTTCGCCTGCGTGAGAATGAAAAAACAAAACAAATTCCCATTCTGTTTTTATCGGCTCACTCTTCTTTAAAAGATAGAATGAAAGGATATGAGGCTGGTGGTGATGATTATCTTGCGAAACCTTTTGATAATGATTTGTTATTAGCTCGAATAAATATTTTATTAAAATACCAAGAGCAGAGTAGAGTTTTGCAGGAGTTATATCAAACGGCTCAATCTACGGCTACAACAGCATTAACGGGCCTTGGAGAACTCGGTACTGCAATGCAATTCCTTGAAAAGAGTATCAGTTATGCCAATATCGATGAATTAGTCTCTGGGCTTTTTCAAACCATGTCTCTATTTCATCTCGATAGTTATCTTATGTTGACATCGAATAATCAAGTTAGTTGGTATTCACAAATTGGCGCAGTGAGTCCAATTGAAAAAGATTTGATTGATATGTCTGATAATCAAATTCGATTTTTAGATTTCGGAGAGAAAACGCTAGTAAATTATCCGGTAATTAGTTTATTGGTTAAGAATATGCCAATAGACGATATAGATAAATACGGTAGAGTCAAAGATATTTTGCCAGTCCTAGTCGCTGCTGCAAATGTTAAAATAGGTGCTTTCGATATCCAGCAATCTCTCATTATCCAGAATGGAGAAATGTTAGAAACCTTTAAAAACATACGTCGCTACTTATTTCATATGGGAACCGCTATCGTTAATGGTAGAGATGAAAGTAAAACAATGACGAATGAACTGATTCAATCCTTACATGCTGATCTGTTAAGCATGGGGTTAGAGCAAGATCAAGAAGATTATTTAATCGATCAAATTGACTCAGTTTCTCAAAATATATTAGAGAAAATGAATTCGGGTGCAGAAATAAGAGATGTGTTGGATTATATTTTGAGCAATCTTAAAAATCTTATTGTAAAACAAGAGTCTATTATTGGCGATTTTGCCGATAACTTAAAAGAACAATCTAAAGAAGTTGAAGAAGATGTTGGGATTGAACTCTTCTAATGAAGATATTCTCTGCTAATATGCAAAAATTGTGGTTATTGACGGTTGTTGCAATGACTAATTATGTCAAATTAACTCTATTTGCTGCCATCCCGCTAGACTAAGAACAACAAAGGCTATAGTCTAAACATCCTTTTTAGCTTCGTATTATTGACTCACCCAATTTTGGACTTTCATGAGCAAACAATTGCTTAAATCTGGCGTTATCGTTAGCGCAATGACTTTTATATCTCGCATTCTTGGATTAATTCGGGATATAGTGATGTTCCATATTTTGGGATCTCATTGGGCTGCTGATGTATTTTTAGTGGCTCAGAAAATCCCTAATTTTTTACGTCGTTTATTTGCAGAAGGCGCTTTTTCCCAAGCTTTTATTCCAATCTTATCAGAATATCAGACGAATAAAGATCTGCAAGAAGTTAAAAAACTCGTCGGCGAAACTTTTGGCACTTTGGCCATTATTTTGTCCATTGTTGCAATCATTGGCGTGTTTGCCTCACCTGTATTGGTGGCATTATTCGGTCCAGGTTTTATTGACGAACCCCATAAATTTGATTTAGCGTCCTTACTATTAAAAATAACCTTTCCCTATATTCTGTTTATTTCTTTAACCGCTTTTTGTGGTTCTATTTTAAATAGTATTGGAAAGTTTGCGATCCCTGCTTTTACACCGGTTTTACTTAATGTCAGCATTATCTCGGCGGCGATTATTGTTTCGCCCACTTTAGAAGAACAAACGGCTATAGCGCTGGCGTGGGGCGTTTTCGCGGCGGGTATTATTCAGCTATTATTACAATTACCCTTCTTATGGAAAGAAGGCTATTTGGTTAAACCTACTTGGGGTTGGCATTCTCCCGGGGTTCAAAAAATATTAAAATTAATGGGGCCGGCTTTATTTGGTGTTTCGGTTGGGCAAATCAATTTATTATTGGATACTGTGATTGCGTCATTTTTGCAAACGGGGAGTATTGTCTGGCTTTATGTGTCAGATCGAATGTTAGAATTTCCGTTAGGAATGTTTGCTATTGCGATTTCGACGGTTATTTTACCTTCCTTGTCTCGGCAACACGCCTCTAAAAATAAAGATGATTTTAACAAAACCTTAAATTGGGCTTTAAAATTGGTCTGTCTAATGGGTGTGCCAGCGGCGGTTGGATTATTTATGATGGCTGAGCCAATTATTTTGACCGTGTTTCAGCATGGTAAGTTTGCGTTATCCGATGCATACTCTGCTTCGCTCAGTCTAAAGGCCTACATTATCGGTTTATTGGGTTTTATGATCATTAAGGTTTTGGCGACAGGCTTTTTCTCACGTCAAGATACTAAAACACCGGTAAAAATAGGAATTATCGCTATGGTCGTTAACATGGTCTTCAATCTTATTTTATTTTTCCCTTTTGCTCACGTTGGTTTAGCTTTAGCGACGAGTATATCGGCTATTTTAAATGCTACATTACTCTTTTTCGCACTTAAAAAATCAGGTGCATTTACACCTGATAGTGGTTGGTTGTCTTGGATAGTTAAATTGATTGGTGGAAATGTCGCTCTATTCGCATTTATCAAATTCCAAATGGCGGAAGTTGGTCTCTGGCAAGCATGGTCGGTAGCTGAAAGAGTCCAAAATATGATCATTTTAATTGTGTTGTCCG
Source organism: Kangiella sp. (assembly GCA_002733465.1). Taxonomy (GTDB): domain Bacteria; phylum Pseudomonadota; class Gammaproteobacteria; order Enterobacterales; family Kangiellaceae. The sequence continues at coordinate 121,340 of NVVT01000005.1, read as the reverse complement.
TTTTGGTTTATGTCATAGCAATGTATTTGTTAGGTGTGAGAAGTCGTCATTTAAAACATGCATGATCAACCTCTATCATCCGATCYCYGTGTAAGATATAATCTCGCGCTTTANAGCTAAAAATAACTTAAATAAGCGAATTTATGCAATTAATCCGAGGGCTGGTTAATCTCAATCATCAAGCTGATGCCTGTGTGGCAACCATTGGTAATTTTGATGGGGTGCATCTTGGTCATCAAGCAATTATCAAGCGGGTTATTCAGCATGCTAGGCGATCCAATCACCAGTCCTGTGTGATTCTATTTGAACCTCATCCTAAAGAAGCTTTTATGGGTGATGATTGTCCCGCAAGAATTACTAACTTTACCGAAAAATATTTGCAGTTAAGTGCGCTTGGCGTTGATAAGCTATTGGTTTTAAAATTTAATACCGCTTTGTGTCAAATGAAAGCGACAGATTTTATTCAAACGGTTTTAGTCGAAAATTTGAAAATAAAGCACCTTGTGGTTGGAGATGATTTTCAGTTTGGTCATAAAAGGCAAGGTAATTATGCTTTATTAAAACAACACGGAAAGTTATTAAACGATAACGGAAAAGCGCTTTATACTGTGGAGCCGACTCCAACCGTTATTGTTAAAGATCTTAGCGATAATCCTCAAGAACACCGAGCGAGTAGCACCTTAGTTCGAAATGCGTTGGCTGATAATGATCTAGAGTTTGCCAAAATGTTGCTAACTAGGCGTTATGCAATGACAGGAAAAGTAGGTTACGGTCAACAGTTAGGTCGAACCATCGGTTTTCCTACGGCTAATATTGCACTTAATCGTCGTAAGCCGACTTTATCAGGCGTATTTTTAGTTCGTGCAAAATGGACTGAAAGAAAAGCCTTCAGTGTTAACATTAGAGCATGTTGGGGAGTGGCTAATTGTGGTTATCGTCCTACAGTTGATGGAAAAAATTATCGACTTGAAGTTCATCTTTTAGATGTTGATCCCGATCTCTATGGAATAGAATTGAAAGTAGAGTTTTACGCTTTTATTCGTAAAGAAATGAAATTTGATAGCGTTGAAATATTAAAAGCGCAGATAAAAAAAGATGTAGAAAAGGCTAAAGAGTTAGTGAGTAATCGTTTGGTTCAACAAGACTAGATAGAAATTCATTTATCTTTAAATAAAACAAAGTAAAAGACTAAAATTATGACTGATTATAAATCAACATTAAATCTACCTGAAACCGCATTTCCAATGCGCGGTAATTTGGCGCAGAACGAACCAAAAATGTTAGCCAAATGGCAAAAGAAAGGGATTTATCAGCAAATTAGAAATGCCTGTGCGGGCAGACCTAAATTTGTTTTGCATGATGGTCCTCCCTATGCAAACGGTGATATTCATATTGGTCATGCGGTTAATAAAATTTTAAAAGATATAGTGGTTAAAAGTAAAACTTTATCAGGGTTTGATGCACCATATGTTCCTGGTTGGGATTGTCATGGTTTGCCTATCGAACATCGTGTAGAAAAGAAAATTGGTAAAGCCGGGGCTAAAGTACCCTTTGATGAGTTTAGACAAAAGTGTCGAGATTACGCAGCCAAACAAGTAGAAGGTCAAAAGAAGGACTTCATCCGTTTAGGCGTTTTTGGAGAATGGGACAAACCTTACCTCTCTATGGACTTTCAATTTGAAGCGGACATCATTCGCTCACTCTCTAAAATTGTTGAAAACGGGCATTTACATAAAGGGTTTAAACCCGTGTATTGGAGTGTAGTTGGAGCGTCGGCTTTAGCTGAAGCCGAAGTGGAATACCAAGATAAAGTTTCGACTTCGATAGATGTGAGATATTCACCTAAAGATGAAAGTGCATTTCTTGAAAAATTCGCACCTACCGGCGATAACTTAGGTGAAGGTGCTGTCTCGTTAGTTATTTGGACAACCACGCCTTGGACAATTCCAGCGTCACAAGCAATCTCAATCAGCGCTGATTTAGAATATGCGCTTGTCGAAATTGATGCCAAAACAGAGCAAGATGAACGATTTGGTATCGGTAAAGAACGTATCGTTGTAGCTGTCGATATGGTTGATCAGGTAATGACTCGTTATGCGATTGAGAATTATAAAATCGTAGGAACAGCTCAAGGAACAAATTTAGAAAAATTGGTTTGTCATCATCCTTATTTAGACAGAGATATTTTAGTCATCCTTGGCGATCATGTGACAACTGAAGCGGGTACTGGATTAGTTCATACAGCGCCGGATCACGGAGTAGATGATTTTAATGTCGCTCGTAATTACGGTATAGAAACCATTAATATTGTGAATGCAAATGGTGTTTATTCTGATAAAACTGAACACTTTGCGGGTCAGCATGTTTATAAAGTAGATGAGCCTGTTTGTGAATTATTGGCGGAACGCGGACGTTTGATCCGCAAAGAAAAATTTAAACACAGTTTCCCCCATTGCTGGCGAACTAAAACCCCACTTATTTATCGAGCGACACCTCAATGGTTTATTTCGATGGATAAAGGTGGCTTAAGGCAAAAAGCGATTGATAATATCAAGAAGGTTAAATGGATCCCTGATTGGGGACAAGCAAGAATTGAGAGCATGGTTAATGGTCGTCCCGATTGGTGTATTTCTCGCCAGCGTACTTGGGGCGTTCCTCTTTGTTTAATCGTTCATAAAGAAACCGATGAATTGCATCCTAAAACCATTGAATTAATGCAACAAGTTGCTGAGCAAGTTGAAACAAAAGGTATGCAAGCTTGGTTCGATCTAGATTTGAAGGACAAGGATTTAAATGATCTAATTGGCGATGACGCCGATGATTACATTAAAGTAAATGACACTTTGGATGTTTGGTTTGATTCAGGTGTGACTCATCAATGTGTTTTGAATCGCAGAGATGAATTGACTGAACCAGCCGATCTATACTTGGAAGGTTCGGATCAACATAGAGGTTGGTTTCAATCGTCTTTATTAACCGGTCTTGCTATTAATGGACACGCGCCTTATAAAGAAGTTTTAACCCACGGATTTGTGGTTGATGCTAAAGGGCAAAAGATGTCGAAGTCGCTCGGTAATGTTGTCGCTCCTATGACGATTATCAACCGTCTTGGCGCTGATATATTACGTTTATGGGTTGCGTCAACGGACTACCGTTCTGAAATTACCGCATCCGATGAAATATTAAATCGTACTGCTGATACTTATCGTCGACTTAGAAACACAGCGCGCTTCTTTTTATCAAACTTAAATGGTTTTGATCCAGAAAAAGATATTGTTGCGCCTAAAGACATGTTGCCACTTGATCGTTGGGCGGTTGATTGTGCTTTTAAAACTCAAGAGAAACTCAAGTCAGATTATAATGAATATGATTTTTTAGTCGCGACTCAATCAATGCATCACTTTTGTGCAATGGATATGGGAAGCTTTTATTTAGATATTATTAAAGACAGACAGTACACCGCGAAAGCGGGGTCGCTAGCACATAAATCTTGTCAGACCGCGATTTACCATATCATGCAAGCATTAGTAAGATGGTTTATGCCAGTGATGTCATTTACTGCGCAAGAACTGTGGTCACATATTCCGGGAAATCAATCTTCTGAAATACAAGCCGAAAGCATTTTTTGGGAAACGTGGTATGAAGGTTTATTTTTACAAGATCAGAATTCAAAAATCAATGATGCTGATTGGAAAACCATTGCGAAAGTTAAAGACCAAGTGAATCGAAAAATTGAGTCCATGCGAAAAGAAAAAGGTATTGGATCTTCACTTGAAGCTGAAGTTGTTTTGACGGTTAATCAAGAGTTATCTGATTGTCTAAATAAGTTAGAGGACGAGTTAAGATTTGTTTTAATTACCTCTCAAGCAAAAGTAATTGTGGGCGATGTTAAACAAACTTCAGACTCTTCAGGCTCTTCAGATATGGATGGTTTAAGTGTTGAAGTTAAAGCTTCGGAACATGCTAAGTGTGATCGTTGTTGGCATAGACGAGAGGATGTTGGCGTTGAAGCATCACACCCTGAATTATGTGGACGTTGTGTTGAAAATGTTGATGGCAAAGGTGAAATTAGACATTATGCCTAGTTTTAAAGATATTTTTAATAAGCCTGTTTTAACAACTGGAATGAAATGGTTATGGATTACAGTAATATTTTTTATTCTTGATCAATGGACAAAACAGTTTGCGGTTTCCCATTTAAATTATAGAGAAGTGTTTGAAGTCATGCCCTTTTTTAATTTCACTTTGGTTTATAATGAAGGAGCTGCTTTCTCTTTTTTAGCGAATCAAGGTGGCTGGCAAGTTTACTTTTTCACAACGGTTTCTAGTGTTGTTAGTTTAGGATTGTTGTTTTGGTTATATACTTTAGATGCAAAAAAAGAGTGGTGGCTGAGTGTTTCTTTAAGCTTAATTTTAAGTGGTGCGATGGGCAATCTTTATGATCGTGTAACCATGGGTAAAGTCGTTGATTTTATCGATTGGTATTACGGTACTTATCATTTCCCCGCATTTAATATTGCCGATGCAGTAATATTTTTAGGAGCGGCCATGATGTTGTGGGATAGTTTTGTGATTGCGCCGGCTATTCAAAAAACTCAAAAAAATCAAGATAGCAAAGAAAATGAAAGCGCTAATGAACAATGACTCTAAATTGAAAGATGCAATAAACAATCCGGAATTAGTAAAAAACGATAGCGTAGTTTTAGCTCATGTTACGGTTAAGTTGAAAGATGGAAGTATTGCAGATAGCACCAAACCGTCTAATAAACCGACTTGGCTTAAAATGGGTGACGGTAGTTTTAGTAAAGCTTTTGAATCTTATCTTTTAGAAAAACAAGCGGGTGATAATTTAACGTTTGAACTAGAAGCTGAAGATGCATTTGGCGAAAGTAATCCCGATCAAATTCACTTTATGGATTTGAGTCAATTTCCGCAAGATATAGAGCTAAAAGAAGGCGCGATCATTGGCTTTGATCAACCGAGTGGAAATCAAATACCTGGAATTATTCGCAATGTGGAAGGTGGCTCGGTTAAAGTGGATTTTAATCATCCCTTGGCCGGTGAAATGATCGTGTTTGAAATTGAAATTACTCAGGTTAAAAACTAAATACTTAATATGAAAATTCTTTTAGCAAATCCTCGAGGTTTCTGTGCTGGAGTTGATCGAGCGATTGAAATTGTAAATCGCGCCCTCGATATTTTTGGTGCGCCAATTTATGTGAAGCATGAAGTGGTTCATAATAAATTTGTGGTTGATGGATTAAAGGATAAAGGTGCCATATTTATCGAAGACTTGGCTGATGTACCGCCTGGTAGTACGTTAATTTATAGCGCTCATGGTGTTTCTCAGGCGGTAAAAGATGAAGCCAAGCTTCGGGGTTTTAAAATCTTTGACGCGACTTGTCCGTTAGTCACAAAAGTACATCTGGAAGTGAATCGWCGTAGTCGRCGTGATGAAGAATGTGTRTTTRTTGGYCAYAAAGGTCATCCKGAAGTRGAAGGCACTATGGGGCAATATTCRAGCGTTAAAGGGGGCATGTATTTAGTCGAAACAGATTCTGATGTAGCCAATTTGAAGGTTAACGATCCCGATAATTTTCACTATATGACGCAAACTACATTGTCGGTCGATGACACTAAAGTCATAATTGATAGTTTAAGGAAACGTTTCCCCAAAATTAAAGGGCCTAAAAGCGACGATATTTGTTATGCCACCCAAAACCGACAAGATGCGGTTAAACAGCTCGCAAAAGATGCTCAATTAATTCTTGTAGTAGGTAGTCAAAATAGTTCTAACTCTAATCGTTTAAAAGAACTTGCTGAAAAACAAGGAAGTACGGCTTATCTTATTGATAATGCAAGGGAAATTGAGCTTGAATGGTTACAAGGGGTAGAATGCGTCGGCGTTACTGCAGGAGCATCAGCACCACAAATTCTTGTGGATGAAGTGCTAAAATGTTTGAAGGATAAAGGTGGTGAAATGATCGATTTCCCTACTGAAAATCCTGAGAATATGGTCTTTGCTGTACCGATTGAGTTGCGCTAGAAAGCCTGGTTAAACTTAATGATCGAGTATAGGTGAATCCCATTAATTAGGGCTTACTTCACACTTTTCTGCAAAAACAATCCACTTATCTAACAATCCTAAACTGTTATCGGTTGTTGATTGCTAATTTCCGAATAACCGACCATAGTCCACCATAGAAATAATTTTATTGAGAGCACATTTGTCGTGCTATTTTTCTAAAAATAAAGAGCTAAAAATGCTAAACACAGCCAATAAAAAGACGTATAAAACAAAAAGTCAGCTAAGCCGTCTAAAATTGAACGGTTTTACCTTGTTAGAAATGATTATTACAATGACGATAGCTTTCATTCTTGCCACAATGGCCGTACCTGCTTTTAATAGTTTTGTTGAGAGCTCACGTTTGACATCAAATACTAATCTAGTAATTGGCGCACTTAATTTAGCGCGTTCAGAAGCGGTAAGGCTAGGAGAGTCAGTTAGAGTTGAAGGTATTGCAGACGGTTTTCAATTAGTCATCGCAACTGGAGTAGATGCTGGAAACGTTTTAAAACAATTTACGCCCTCAAATAAAGACATTACTATTGTAGCTGATGCAGCTGTTGATACCGTTACTTATACGTCCACGGGTTTTAGGGATTTTGCCGATAATGTTGTAGGAGATATTCACGTTTGCGATTCCGACGGTAATGGAACTGATATTACAATTAGCACCGGCGGAAGCGTTACTAGAGCGGAGAGTGCAACGTGCTAAATTTTGCGAAGATAAAATATCAAAAAGGTGTCTCGTTAGTTGAAATTTTGGTAACGACATTAATTTTAGGTATTGGCTTGTTAGGCGTCGCGGCATTACAAATCTCAGGTATTAGCAGTAATCTAGAAGGTTTTTATACCTCTCAAGCAACGTCTTTAGCAGAAGAATTAGCAACCAGAATGCGTTCATCTAAAGTCGTGACTATGATTCCAACATCAAACGGCCGAACTAATATTCCATATGGCACTTACTTAAATAATTATTTGTTAGATGCAAATCCGATTGTATGTGCAGCTATGCCGACTAATTGCCGTAGTAACGGTGCTGTTCCCGCAGTTTGTAATATGCAAACTTTGGCAACATTTGATTTGCAAGATATCTGTTGGACAGCTGAACAAACTTTACCCGATTCAGAAGTAAGAGTTGTTAATGACGGTAATCGAATGAGCATTGTCATTGATTGGGCATCAACAGCAGCAAGAAAAGATTTAGGTGAGATAGGTAATGTAAACGCTTCTTGCTTCGCAATTACTGGAAATGCCGATCGAAACTGTATTTTGATGGAGTTAGTACCATGAGCCATTTTAATAGCATGGGTAAGAGCTTTGTTCGGAACGCCGGTTTTACAATGATTGAGTTTATGATTGCCGGAACATTAGGGTTATTCCTAATTATGGGCGTTATTCAATTATTTTTAGGTAGTAGTCAAAATTATCGAGTACAAGATGATTTAGCGATTATGCAGGAAGATGGCCGTTTAGCTCTGATGTATATGAAAGATCAGATTCAACGAGCTAGTTGGACACCTGATTATTTAAATATCCCTCCAGCAATTGATTTTACTCAATCAGCAGACGCAGCAACGGACACAGTTGCTATTCAATATAATATGAATGTTGATGGTATAGAAAATGTTGATTGTAATGGCAATAATGTAGCAACTGGCCAAATAATTAACACTTTTTCTTTAAATGCTAATAATGAATTAGCTTGTAGAGGTAACGGTGGCGGTGGCTCTCAACCGTTAATTGCTAACGTGGCTGACTTCCAGGTGCTTTATGGTGTAGATACAGTTTCAGCCGGAGGGTGTGCCTCAGGGCAAGTTGCTAGATATCTTAATGCTACGGACGTCGTTTCAGAGGGCTTAACTGATAAAGTGATATCAGTTCGTTTAGGAATTTTACTAGTTAGCGATGGTGACGTATTACCAGAAGATACGGCTAAATCATTTCAAGTAATGGATACTGTTGTTAATTCAAACGATAGATTAATACGTAGAATGTTTCAGCAAACAATATTTATGCCGAATGCTGTATTGGCTACAGCTGCTAATCCTCAAACATCAATTGATTGTTTATAGGATCTGATAATTATTATGGAGTTTTCAATGAAAACATCTAAGTTCAAAAACTCAAAGAAGTTAAATTTTGTGAATAGGCAACAAGGTGCAGCATTGTTTGTATCGCTTATCATGCTTGTAGCGTTAACGGTTATTGGGTTAGCAGCATCACAACGAAGTCAAATGCAAGAAAGAATGGCTGGAAATGTGCACATTCGAAATTTGGCTTTTAATGCCGCAGAAAGTGCGTTAGGTGGATTTGCTACTGAAGCTAATTCTGGGGATAGAATAAACGATGCAAATCATATTCTTTATCAAATTCGAACTGCGGGAGCCTTAGGCCCTTTTTGTTACGATTCGCAAGGTGTTAGAGGAGATTGTGGTACTTTGTGGTTAGATTCAGGTAATGCTATTGAGGCCAAGGCATCCGCGACAGTTATAGATGATTGCAATGTTGTTATGTGTGCAGGGTTTAGTGTAGGCGGAAATTCTGGTGGTCAAATTGGTTGTAGAATTATAGAGATAGATGGTACCGGAACTGTTGGTAATCAGAGTGTAACTAATAATTTTTGGGTGTATGAGGTAACTGCTTGCAGTGGCTAATTTTTTATTTTTTTGAAAATAAATTTTTTAAGTTTAGTAGTTTGCCGTTCAGAAAATGTTTGAGGTGATTGTTATGAATTTTTCGTTAATATTTAAAAAATCGTTTTTAGTGTTGTTTTTCTATATGCTTTTTTCTATGCAGGCAGTATTTGGTGATGATACCGAAATATTTTTCGCACCAGAAGATGATGTGGAAAATATTATTCCTAACGTAATGTTTATAATTGATACTTCAGGAAGTATGAATAATAAGCCTTCTGGAAGCAGTCAGACTAGAATCCAAATCGTTAAAGAAGTTATGGATGATGTTTTATCTAACATTAGTAATGTTAACGTAGGGCTTATGCGTTTTAACAAAGGTGATACTAGCGGTGCTAATTCTTCTGAGGGCGGGCCTGTACTTTTTCCGGCTACATTTATTGACGATCCTTCAGATCCAATAGTTACATCTATTATTTCAGATGGTGATAACGATGCAGAACAAATTGACTCTGCTGGTACGGTCGTTCTTAATGCTGAACTATTATCTTTGGGAGGATCAACCGACTCTTATGTTGCTGTCAGGTTTGAATCATTATTGGTTCCTCAAGGAGCAACCATTTTATCAGCTAATATCGTTTTTACGGCAAATGGTGATACATCTGATACTGCCAATTTAATTGTTGATGCAGAGCTAACGGATGACTCAGACGCATTAACGGATACTACTAATTCAATTACAGATAAAAAGGCTAGTGCAACAACTCAATTTGTAAACTGGACTCCTGAGTCTTGGAATAGTGGTTCTGCATATTCCACACCCGAACTTATAACGGTTGTTCAAGAAGTCGTGGATCAAGCTGGTTGGTGTGGTGGTAATGCCATGACATTTTTTATAACTGGCGATGCTGAAAGAGCAGCATATACTATAGAGGGAAGTGATTCAGATAGCGATGAAGATGATTATTATCCAGCTCCCAAATTAAGAATAAAATACTCTAATACTTTGCCTGCTGGTGCAAATGGTTGTACCGATATAAAGTTATCATCTCAAATTGTAGATGAAGATCATGATTGGGTAAGGTTTGACGATGGTACTGTTGGCAATAGTTTTACTTATAACGTTGCCTATTATAATGGTTATGCTAATGGGTTTGGACTAAGTTTTTCTAATATAAATATACCACAAGGCGCAACAGTAAAAGATGCTTACATAACGCTTTATTCCCAAACCAATGAAACTGGTGATGGTGAAGTCGATGTTAAAGGTGTTAATTTGGCTAATGGAGACCCTGACGATTACACTTTGTTATACGATAATGCAACTCTTGGTCCTGTCAATTGGGTTCATGGTGATTGGGTAAGATTAGAACCAATAAACTCACCAAGTTTAACATCAATGGTTCAAGATATTGTGAATCTAGCTGGATGGAATCTTGGGAATACAATGTCTTTTTATATAGAAGGTATTGATGGTTATCAATATTCATATAGTGCAGATTTTAGTACAACGCTTTCACCAAAGCTCACCATTTCTTACAACAGTACTTTCGTATCAGGAATTGTCACTAAAAGAGAAGAAATGAAAGCTGAAGTTGCTCTACTTCCAGCTGATGCATGGACACCAATCAGTGACACCATGGCTGAAGCTGGGCTGTATTTTCGTGGTGAAGAAGTATATTACGGTATTGACCGAGATAATGTCAGTACTAACCGAACCAGCCATATAGATTCTTTTGAAAATACTGGAACTTTGGTGGTCCCCGCAGGATGTACCGAAGATAATTATTCTGCATCAGCTTGTGCCAGTGAAAAAATCACAGGGAATCCGGATTACGTTTCGCCAATAGAAGACTCTTGTCAAACGAGTCACATTGTCTTTTTAACGGATGGTTATCCAACCAGTCACCATAGTGCTACGAATGATATCTATAACGAATGGTCTGGAAATACTTGTAGTTCATCGAGTTACGGTACTGATTGTGCTGTAAAAATCGCGGGCTATTTACATGATAATGACCAAAATAGCATATTAACAGGTATTCAAACAGTAACCACTCATACTATAGGGTTTGATATCGATTTTCAGCTATTAGAAGACATGGCTGAAGCTGGTGGAGGTACTTATTATACAACCGATACTAAGGATGGATTAGTTGATGCAATTGAGAGTATTGTTGCAGATATTGCTAGCGTAAATACCTCATTTGTATCATCAGGTGTTTCAGTTAATCAATATAACCGGTTAACTCATAATGACGAGCTTTATTTTTCATTGTTCGCACCAGCTTCTGGTAACGTGTGGCCGGGAAATATAAAAAGATATAAGTTGAGTGGAAGCCAAATAAGTGACATTAATGATATCTCCGCGGTTGGAACTAATGGTGAATTTACTCAATCGTCAGAAAGTTGGTGGGGTGGTTTTGTAGATGGCAATGAAGTCGGTGCTGGTGGTGTTGCTTCGCAAAGAGCATATGGTGAGTCTGTTTATTCTAATATTAGTGGAGATGATTTATCTACTGGAGCAAATGCAGTTCGAGATTCCAATTCTGCTATTACACAAGAAATGCTTGGAGCGTCTAGTTCTTCTGATAGAACAGATATTTTAGATTGGGCTCAAGGACTTGATGTTGATGCTGCATCCACGACTGCACACAATGTCATTGGTGATCCATTACATTCTCAACCAAGTTTAGTTATATATAATACGACGTCAGTCGCTTCGCCTACTTATGAAACAAAGATTTATGTAGGAACTAACCATGGTTTTTTACATTCCTTTGATTCAGAAGATGGTGCGAATGAATGGTCCTTTATTCCACAAGAATTACTGCCAATATTATCTGATATCCAGAAAGGGAATGACGTTGGACATGTTTATGGCTTAGATGGTGGAATTGCCACAATAATTATCGATGATAACAACAATGGCGTTGTAGATGTTGCTATAAATGAGAAAGCTTATTTATACGTTGGTATGCGTAGAGGTGGCTCTAGCTATTATGCGATTGATATAAGTGATCCGGATGTACCGTTACATATGTTTACTATTAATCCAGAGACAAGCGGATTTGATTCATTAGGACAAACTTGGTCTACGCCGATTATTAAAAGAATGAACATTGGCGGACAAACAGACAGATTAGTTCTGCTTTTTGGTGGTGGTTACGACGAAGTTCAAGATACCGCGGGTACTTCTGTTATTACCGACTCAATTGGAAATCTTGTCTATATTGCCGATGCGATCACTGGAGAACATTTATGGAATTCTAGGGGAACGGTTGTTCAAGCTAGCTCGCCAGCTGGTTCAGTCACTGATATGAATAGTGTACCGAGTGAAATAAGTGCACTTGATTTAGATGCAGATGGGTTGATTGATACATTTTACGTATCGGATACTAGAGCTCAGATATTTAGGTTTGATATTAATAATGAAACTGAGGTTATTACGGGTGGTAAGATTGCTTCTTTGCAATCTGCTTCAGATACAGCTAATAATCGACGTTTTTATTACAAGCCTGACACCGCTTTAATCCGGACAACTAATGAAACTTTTATAAGTGTCTCAATAGGTTCGGGTTATAGAGCACATCCACTAGACAAAAATATAGATGATAATTTTTATATGATAAAAGATGTTGGTGGCTTGTCTGCTACTTTTGATATGAATGTGTCTCGTAGCGATCTTGCCGATATTACAAGTTTAGTTGGAGATTCAGATGGTGATGGTATTTCAGATGCCGCAGCTCAAATCGATTCGTTAGGAGCAAGAGGTTGGTATCTAACTTTTTCAACAGATGGGGAGAAAGTAATTGAACGCTCATTAACCTTTAACAACGCCGTATTATTTACTACCTATTTACCACCAGGAAGTGGAACAAACGTTTGTGAAGCTGTAACTGGAAATTCTCGCCTGTATGCCGTAAAAATTCTAGATGGAAATCCTTATGTTGACAATTTGGCTGATGGAACATTTGATGAGCAAGATCGATATATTGAATTAACTAGCCCAGGCATTTCACCACCGCCTCAGCCCTTATTTAATGATGAAATTAGGCTTTGTGTAGGAACTGAGTGTGATTTAGGTAATTTGCTTCCACCGACGCCAGATGGCATCATGGGCATAAGATGGAGAAGAGATCCAGCAGGCTAATATCATAATAACTATTTAGGTGAATAATATGATGCAAATTACGAAAATAAAAGTAAAAGGATTTACCCTTATTGAGCTAATGGTTGTTATGGCAATCATCGGGATTTTAGCGTCGATAGCTTATCCATCTTATACCCAATACACTGTTCGAGCTAAACGTTCTGACGGTATGGCTGCTTTAAATTTGGCCTCTCAAGCTATGGAACGATTTAGAGCAAATAACTATAGTTATGATACCGGGGGCGATATAACTCAAGTCTTTAGTGATCAAGTTCCGGTGGATGGAGGAACCGCTTATTATCAGCTATCTGTTGTTGATGATGCGTCGTCTTATACTTTAACTGCAACTCCGGTAGGAGTTCTAGCAGGTCAAGATGGAGTTATTTCAATAACTAACGCAGGAGTAAGAAATTGGACTGATGGAGATGGGACATTACATACTTGCTGGCCTGAAGGTGGAAATAGTTGCTAATGTAATAATCTGTTTAAAAGGGCAATTTTATCTGTGCTTTAAAAGTTGTTCTATTTCTTTTTTGTTTCTGATTACAAGTTCTTTTTTAGTCTYRTWRRWYTCTTTNGTYKKKYYYTSTRCWARAWMYTGCTCAACAACTTTCATTTTACCGTTTACAAAAGAGTAAACTCGGCTGTCACTATTAAAAGACATTTCCTGTAAGTTGTATTTGATTGAACCATAAACATTCTTTTTAAACTTTTGATTACGAATGATTCTTAGTAAATTTTGTTCTGGAAAAAAGTGGTATTGATGCAAAACTTGTAGTGAGAATTTTTTGTTTGCTGATAAATACGCTACTAATTCAAACCGTCCTTCCCTATGAATAATCCCAGCCCAATCAGTCTGTTTATCACCATTTAAATCTAATTCTAACTGCCATGGGCACAGTATTTCCATTTTAGTAGCATATTTTTTTAACATTCCTCTAGGCACTTTTCTTGGAATCGTAAATTCAATTTTTTCAAAACGTTTCATTTGTTGAGTTAAAGTAGATTTACAGATCGGTAAACTGTTAGCAAAAAGAGATGAACTGGCCATAGTCGCTATTGATAGAGCAATAAAATGTAATTTTTTCATAGAGTTATCCAAAATTCAGACTAATATTCAATTTATATCACACATTTTAGACTAAAATAAGTGCATAGCTCTATGATTCAGATAAATAGGTAATAATGTTGGTTAAAGGGTAGTTGACATTATTGTCCGAACGGGGATAATTCCCAATCAAAAATATCGTTTTGATATCAAAAAATTTGCAAGGAAGAATAATTTTGTCAAAAAACACCTCAAATTCAACAATCACCAAAGCCGTCATTCCCGTAGCTGGTTTTGGAACTAGAATGCTCCCAGCTAGTAAGGCTATCCCCAAAGAAATGCTTCCTATTGTTGATAAACCTCTTATTCAATATATCGTTGAAGAGTGTGTGGCTGCAGGAATTACAGAGATTGTATTGGTGACTCATTCATCTAAAGCAGCAATTGAAAATCATTTTGATAAAACGTTTGAGCTGGAAACAAGTTTAGAAAATAAGAGAAAAGCGGACTTGCTCGAAGCGGTTAAGAGAACTCGGCCTGAACATGTCACTATTCTTCCTGTGAGGCAAGGTGAGGCCAAAGGATTGGGTCACGCCGTCGCAAAAGCATTCCCGATTGTCGGAAATAACCCCTTTGTGGTTATATTACCTGATGTCCTTATTGATAACCAAGCATGTGATTTAACTAAGGATAATTTATCAGCTATGATAAAGCGCTTTGAAAACACTGGAGCAAGTCAAATTATGGTTGAGCCAGTGCCTGATTCCCTAGTTTCAAGTTACGGTGTAGTTGATTGTGATGGGGCAGATATTTCGCAAGGCGAATCTGCAAAAATGAGTCGTGTAGTAGAAAAGCCAAATTTAGAAGATGCACCTTCCAATTTAGCCGTGGTGGGGCGTTATGTATTGTCTCCCAAAATATGGCAATTATTAGAAAATACCAAACCAGGAGCGGGCGGTGAAATTCAGTTAACCGATGCAATTGATGAATTGATGAACATAGAAACGGTTGAAGCTTTTAATATGACGGGTAAGTCACATGATTGTGGATCTAAGTTGGGTTATATGAAAGCCTTTGTTGAATATGGTATTCGCCATGAATCACAAGGCGAGGCGTTTAAATCTTTCGTAAGCGATTTACTTAATGATTCAAGTTTAGATACAAATTCAAAAAATCAAAACAAATAGCTATCGATATGTCTATTACTGAAACATTAGAGTGGAAGTTACTTCAAGAACATTTTGACACTGATCTTGCAGATAAAAAGATCGGTGAGTTATTTCAAGATAAGCACCGATTTAAAGATCTCTGTTTTAGTTTTGCACAATTAAGCATTGATTTTTCAAAACAAAAATTAGATAAAAAATCATTTAAGTTGTTAATTGAATTAGCAAACAAAATGAATTTAACCGATGCAATCAATGCATTAGTCTCTGGTGAGGTTGTTAATACTACCGAAAAAAGATCGGCGTTACATACGGCTTTGAGAGGCAATCTGTTTGAAGAACATAATGCATTAATCTTAGATGATATTGATATTCATCAATCGGTTAAACAACAGTTAGATAATATGTCAACAATGGTCAACAAGCTAACTTTAGGTCAGTGGCGAGGTTATAGCGGTAAACCAATTACGGATGTGGTTAATATTGGTGTAGGTGGTTCGGATCTTGGTCCTCTTTTAGTTTGTGAAGCTTTGGATGAATATAAAGTTAACCCTAAAAACCCTATTAACGTTCACTTTGCATCGACAATGGACGGCTCGCAAGTTTCTCATTTATTTAGCGAACTTAATCCTGAAACAACACTTTTCATTATTGTATCTAAATCCTTTGGCACCATTGATACGCTGGCAAATGCATCGTCGGCAAAAGACTGGTTGCTGGGTTTTTGTAGTGATGAAACTATTGTAACCAAACAACATTTTATTGGTATTTCTACCAATGACCAGAAGATGGAGCAGTGGGGAATTGCTAAAGATGCACGCTTAAAATTATGGGATTGGGTTGGTGGTCGTTTTTCTTTGTGGTCTACGGTTGGGCTAACCATCGCATTAAAGATTGGAATGGATGGATTTTTAGAATTATTAAAAGGTGCTCACGAATTGGATGAGCATTTTCACTCAAGTGATTTGGAGAGTAATTTACCCGTTTTATTAGGTTTAGTGGGGGTTTGGAATAGCAATTTCTTAAAAATAAAAGCTCAAGCTATATTACCTTATGATGCTCGACTTAAGTTTTTTCCTAGTTATTTAACCCAGTTAGAAATGGAAAGTAATGGTAAGTCAGTAACATTAGAAGGCATAAAGCTAGATTACGAATCTTGTCCTGTTTTGTGGGGAGAAATTGGACCTAACGCGCAACATGCTTTTTATCAATTGTTGCATCAAGGTACTCGGAGAGTAGCCTGTGATTTTATCGCGCCTATCAAGCGATTTTCTAATGATTTTGGTAAACATCAAGCGTCCTTACATGAACAACATAAATTAACCTTGGCAAATTGTTTTGCTCAATCCCGAGCGTTAATGTTAGGTAGTCAAACAGAACGACCAGAAGTAACCGATAAAAAGTCCATCGATTTGATAGATCTTGATCAGATAGATCTTGATCAGATAGATCTTGATCAGATAGATATTGATCAGATAGATCTTGCACATCGGTATTACCCAGGCGATCAACCTTCAACAACAATATTAATTGAAAAACTAACACCCAATACACTTGGTAAATTAATCGCACTGTATGAACATAAAGTTTTTGTAATGGCGACAATTTGGAACATCAATCCTTTTGACCAATGGGGCGTTGAGTTAGGCAAAGAAATGGCAGAAGATGCGTTGGTGGCACTTAAATCAGAAAAGGAAGTGACTGATTTTGATGCTTCAACTAATGGTTTAATGAATTTGGTCAAGGCTTCATCTTACGGGAGTGATTCAAAATGAATATTGCAATTTTTGGTGAAGGTTTAAAATCAAAAGTAGCCGCCGCAATATTTGCCTCAGTGGGCAATCAAGTTTTTGTTTTTAATGCTACAGGCCTTAAAAAAGCATTTGATAACGAACCACAGTTAGAAGCGTTATATTTACAACAAAAAAAATCCACTCGATTAATTGAATTTCAAGAAGAAATTAATAATGAGATTGTTTTTGATTACATTGTAGTTGCAGATATTGAGTTGTCTTCTATTTTTGTACTTTTTGAAAAACAAATATCGAAGTCTCTACAAAATAAAGGAACTATTATTAATCTTTCGCCGACAGAAATAGGGGAGTCAGAAAAGATATATAAAAATTATATAGCGAGTCTAAAAGTAAATGATGAATTAAATGAAGACTTAGATAGAATTGACACGCAAAACTATTTGCCGATTTGTTGTATCCCCTTGTTGATACGAGAAGGTCGTGCAATTTCAGATTTCTCTCGTCCCGATAATATTATTTTGGGATGTGATAATAGTCAACAAGTTGAAGGTTTAAAGGCTCTTTTTTATCCATTCAATCGCGCAAAAGATGTGGTAAAAGTTGTTTCTGCAAGAGATGCTGAGTTTTCTTGTTTTGCTGGAAATGCAATGTTAGCTACTAGACTTAGTTTTATGAATGAAATGGCGGATTTAGCAGAACAAACTGGCGTAGATATTGAGGTCGTAAGAGAGTGTATCGGAAGCGATCCACGAATAGGTAATGATTACCTTTATCCAAGTTGTGGATATGGCGGAAGTGCTTTGGCTGGAAATCTTGCAAAAGTCGCAGATGCTTTGAAAACAAGAACCGGTGATTTGGGCTTGTTAAATGTGGTTGCTGAAATCAACGAAAAACAAAAAGATATTTTATTCAGGAAAATTTGGAAATTTTTTGCGACAGAATTAAAAGGAATAAAAATTGCTATTTGGGGTGTTTCTTTTAAACCTGGAAGCCCCAGTATTGTTGCAGCCCCAGCAATTAATTTAATTGATTCTCTTATTGCGCAAGGAGCGTCGGTTAAAGTATACGACCCTCTAGCTAGCGATAATATTCGAGCGCTCTATGGTAGTGGAAATGGAATTGGAAATAAAAATTCCGTTGAGATTGCTGAAAATAGAGATGAAGCGTTAATGGGGTGTGACGCATTAGCGATATGTACTGAATGGAAAGAGTTCTGGGCACCTGATTTTGAATTAATAAAATCAGAATTAAACTTCCCAGCTATATTTGATGGTCGAAATTTATATCAACCAGATTTATTAAAAAAAGATGGTATTCGCTATTTTGGAATTGGTCGCGGAGAGAATCTAATTAATTAGATTAGAAAAAAACATAGAGGTTTAAATGAAAGTTACAGTATTTGGAATTGGTTACGTAGGGCTTGTTCAAGGAGCAGTACTTGCGTCTGTTGGGCACGATGTCATTTGTGTTGATATAGATGAAGCCAAAGTAGAATCTTTAAAACAAGGTAAAATCCCGATTTACGAACCTGGATTAACGCCGTTAGTGATTGAAAATTATGAGTCTGGTCGATTGCAGTTTACAACTGATGCTAAATCAGCGGTTGAACATAGTGACTTTCAGTTTATCGCAGTAGGCACGCCTCCAGACGAAGATGGATCGGCGGATTTGAAGTATGTTTTAGCGGTTGCGGAAACGATTGCTGAGCATATGACTTCTTCTCAAATAATTATTGATAAATCGACTGTTCCTGTGGGAACTGGAGATAAAGTTGCGGCCGTTATTCGAAAAAAACTAGAATCAAGAAAGTCAGACTTGTCATTTTCTGTTGTTTCAAATCCTGAGTTTTTAAAAGAAGGTGCTGCGGTTAGTGATTGTTTAAAACCAGACAGAATTATAATTGGTACCGATAATAGTGAGACTGAAAAGAGTATGCGCCAATTATATGCACCATTTAATAGAAACCATGACCGAATTATTGTGATGGATGTGAAAAGCGCTGAGTTAACAAAATACGCAGCCAATTGTATGCTCGCAACCAAAATTTCGTTTATGAATGAAATGTCTAATTTAGCCGAAATTTTAGGCGCTGATATTGAAGCGGTAAGACATGGAATTGGTAGCGACCCTCGAATCGGTTATCAGTTTATTTATCCTGGTTGCGGTTATGGAGGATCTTGTTTTCCAAAAGATGTTCAAGCGCTAGCAAAAACAGCCTCTCAACATGGATACGAAGCATCAATATTAAATGCGGTTGAACAAGTTAACCATGCACAGAAAAATAAATTGTTTAGTTATTTAAATAAGCATTTTAATGGTGACTTAAAGGGTAAAACGATCGCGCTATGGGGATTAAGTTTTAAGCCTAATACAGATGATATGAGAGAGGCGTCCAGTCGAGTTTTGATGGAGTCTTTATGGAAAAGCGGTGCAAAAGTACAAGCATATGATCCGGAAGCTATGGAAGAGTGCCAAAGAATTTATGGGAATCGAGATGACCTTTTATTAACAGGAACAAAAGAAACCGCTTTAAATGGTGCAGATGCGCTGGTTATTTGTACTGAGTGGGGCCAGTTTAGAGCGCCTGATTTTAACTTGATCAAAAGCTCAATATCAGAAAAACTAATAATAGATGGCCGAAATTTATTTGATCCGGTCGACATGAAAGAGCAAGGGTTTTCATATTACGGTATTGGTAGAGGTTTATCGGTTGCATCCTAGCAAGGTTTGAACGAAGCGTTACTTATTATTTTTAATAGGGACGTTGCTAAAATTCAAAAAAATAAAAAGCCGACTAATAAGTCGGCTTTTTTAGGCACTTAAAATACGGTGCCTTGTACTATAAAAGATTAACCATTAAAAGGTTCATCATATTTTACATGACGGATCCATTTCTTCATTAATCCAAGACTACAACCGTGTTTTAATGCACCTGCTGGAACGTTACCTGCACCACGTTTCTCAGCTATTTGCTCACAAGAACAACCCGCAGTATCTTCAATAGTGAAGTCACGTTTTTCACGAGAGTAAGGTGAATCAATTGAATCAAACGTCGTATCGCCATCTAACAAGGCATAGTAGTTTGGCTTCAATCCTTTCGCTGGAGTAGTTTCAGGAATTGATGTTGCCGCACATTGGTCTGCATCGTCAAAGATTGTGTCGTTATCGCTATCCATTTTAATGAATAACACCACACCATCATGATCCGATGAACGAAGTTCGTCAGCATCATCATTCACAAAGCTAGCTGGAACATCTGAGTTTCCTCTGCTGAATCCAAAACCAGTAATCATTCTTTCCAAGTTACTAGTGGTTAAAGCATGATCAAGCACTTGAGAGCTACCTCTGAAGATAAAGGAATACTGTTCTTCCGCAGGTAAACTATCTACTTGGTTAGTCAGCTCTGGAGATACAGGGCTTTGTTCCCAAAGTAGGTTATCTGCTTCAACTGAAGTTCCTTTGATTTGACCAATTACATCAACGTAACTATCGCTAAATTGGTAGGCGTTGAAGTCACCAGTCACAACTAGATTAACCTCAGGATTTTCTTCTTGAATATCCTGTACAAGATTAGCCACAAACTGAGCTTGTGTAAGCCTTTTCAGTCTAACTCGTTCGCTAGTATCTACTCTGCTTAATGAACGATTATGGACAACTAGTACCTGAATGGGAAAATTGCTTCCATTGGCTGTGTTGCGACCCTTGAAAAGTAGTGGTGGCCTGTCATTTAGCATTGAGCCATCAAAATCAAAAACAGTATCTAAACCGAACTGCGTTACGTCGTCCACTTCTATATGGCTTCTGGTTAAGAATCCAACATCTATTCCACCGACATCATTACCTTCTTGAAGGTGAGCGGTATATTGAACGTCTGGATTCAAAAGGGTTATTTCTAATGCCAACGACTCTAGAACGGCAAGTGTGCCAACTTCACTAACAGCGAGAACATCGGGAGAATCCATAATATTGACGACAAATCGCGAGATTTTACTTAAACGCACTGCCGTCTCATTCATATCACCAAATAAACGGAACATGTTAAGTGAACCAACTGTCATTTCAGCATCGGCTCTATCACGAACCTTAACTAATAGATCTGGTTGTTCGCCAAGCGTTAACTCAGTAGGCCAAACTTGGTAATCACCAAAAGAGAATCCTAAAGGACCCGTTGCAGAAACAGATTGTCCAGCAAAAATAGTTGGGTTATCACTGCTTAATGCATTCGGATCAACTTCAAATATTTCAGGATTACCATCCCAAACAGGTAGACCTGTTTCGCCAGGATATTCGATTCCTGGTTCACGGAATGCTCTCGTATCACCTGCGACTACCGCAGTATCACCAAAACGACCTGTAGCGGCTGAAGCAATACCATCAAAGGTAATAATCATACCTTCAAAACGCTCTACTTCATTTTCCATTTGAGGTTGGATAGGTGAAGGTGTGTTTGCATCAAAAGTCACCATAGCGGGTAAAGCATGTCCACCACTAGTAATTGTAACTAAAGGACGGCTGTATTCGGTAAAACCGAAATACTCAATCACTTGACCTTCAACATCAACCATGTCGCCAACAACAACTGTTGGAGCGCTACCAGTAAAGACATAAATACCGTCAGAAGTATTTTCATCTAGATCACTTCTTGATTCAGGCGTTTGCATAAAGAAAGCATTGGTATCTAAAGCAGTTACAACATTTCCTAAAGTTCGAACGTATGCACCAGCAAATGGTGAAGACATACCAGCACCTTGAATCTCAAAGATTTCAGCCTCGGTTACATTACTCGCTAGAGGTGTAGGAAGTTGAGCGATATAAGAACCAGTATCTAACGCATCGCCACCATCTGGTACACGGGCATTTGAATGCGAGTCTTTATCATCGTTATCATCTTCATTCTTCTGAGGTTGGTTAGGGGTTAATACATCGATTAATCCTGCCACGTTGCTATCGTTTGTATCGTAAACAATCGCATCAATTAATCCTAATGCAGATACCGGCGTATCATTTTCATAGTCAGTTGCATCACCCACATGAATAGCCACTGCATCTGCACCATTTTGAATACCATTATTATTAATAATGATAGATGGAGTAGGGGAGACTAACTCGTTACCTAACAAGAAATAACCTTCGGCGTTAGTTGAGTAACCATCTAAATCAAAAGCAGAATTATAAGATTGACTATCAGAGCCATTATATAAAACAACAACGAGTCCATCTAATGGAGTATTTCCAACACCGCCATCGTAAAGCTCTATGAATTCTAAAGTATCGCTACCAGCAGTATCCGCATCAACTTCGTTTATACGAATTGGCGAATCAACTTCAGTAGAAAAACTAAAGACATAATCACTTTCCATTGCATCGGGTGGATCATCCGCATCCACATCAGTTACCAATGAAGCCGTGATCGTGACGGTACAAATTTCATTAAAATCAAAATCAGTATCTGGGTTAAGGCTATAGTGTTGAGGGCCATCTGCAACAACAGCGGTATGAGAACCACTGATATTACAATCAATAGCGTACCAACCGTCCGCTAAATCAACTGCTTCACTGAAACTAATATCAATATTAGTATCTAATGCATTTACACCTGAATTGTTACTTGGTGTTGAGCTGATGACTGTAGGAGCTGCGTCTACTTGTGGTCCGCCTCCACCAAAGGTTTGGTTTGTATTAATTGATGCAAAGGTATTTGCGCTTGCAGCTTCCCAAGAGAAGTCAGCATACACGCTACCTGTACCACCTAACTGAAGAGAATCTCCAATTAACGTGCTACCAGGTTCTGAAACACCAATGTCTTCACTGGTGACGCCATCAGCAACACCGCCGATGGCTGTAAAAGAACCTTCATAGCTTAAAAATTGAATAAGATTATTGCTGGCATCAACTAGTGCAATACCATCCGGAGCGCCATTTTGAATACCGCTGATCGCAAAATCTAAAGTTCCGAAACCATCTTGTTGATTGGGTATTGAACCAGTTAAATTAACCGTATTATAAGACTGCTGATTGTTGCCGTTATATAAAACAATGCTCCAGCCTGTTAAGTCTGTATTTGCATCGCCAGCGACTTCAATCGCTTCACCAGTGTCACCTCCACTATTATCGTAATGAATTTCATTTATAAAAACGTCGGCCATCGCTGATTGAGCTACAAATGCTGTAGCTAAAGCAGTCAACAAAAGGCTAGGTGTTTTTAGCTTAAGCTTTTGGTTGGTTTTAGAGCTGTGTTTTTTTCGAACATCAGGTATTGAAAACAATCGCATCAATTTATTCCTTTGTAGAAGCAGAAAATTGATCAGAAATGACATTTTAGTGTTAAGAAAGTACTGATAATTAAGTACGTTATAGCACTAGATACGTTATCCTGACCTCGTTGTTATTATTTTGCGAGACAATCATTAACCCAAATATAAGGGTTACCGACCGAATCAGTAGTACTGATGGGTTTTTAACTAAGTAAAATAAACGATAAAACCCATAGGATACATAGAAGAATATATACGTATCTTGACCATTGTGTCAAGATCAACTGAGGCGTAAAATTACCATCCATGATATTCACTAAATAAACACATAAAAACAATAACTAAGGTAAACAAAATCAATGGCAAAGCTCTATTTTTATTACTCCTCCATGAATGCTGGCAAATCAACAGCTCTATTGCAATCAAGTTACAATTATCAAGAAAGAGGTATGAATACTTTAGTCTTAGCGCCTAAGCTTGATGACCGTTACGATATTGGAAAAGTAACATCAAGGATTGGTTTACAAACTGATGCTACTATTTTTGTTCCAGAGGATGATTTGTTTAAAGTCATCAAAAGTCAAAGCGAAATAGAGAAACTACATTGTGTGTTAATTGATGAAGCTCAATTTTTATCAAAAGAACAGGTATTTCAACTAGGTCGAGTAAGCGATTTACTTAATATTCCTGTTCTTGCATACGGTTTAAGGACGGATTTTCAAGGCGAACCATTTGAAGGTAGTAAATATCTATTAGCTTGGTCTGATAATTTAAAAGAATTGAAAGCAATTTGTCATTGTGGCAGTAAAGCAACAATGGTTCTGAGGTTAGATGAGTCTGGAGAGGTTATTACAAAAGGCATGCAAGTTGAGATAGGTGGTAATGATCGTTATGTGTCAGTTTGTCGTAGCCATTTCAATGAGAGCTTTTTTGAAGATGTTAACAATATTGATGCTTGATTGATGTAAAATAGAAAATTGTTGAAAAGAATTAGTTTGAATGGACATAACCACTAAAATTTATATAGATGATGAGAATAGATCCTCTAATGCCCAGTCTAGTGCATACTTGTCTAGAGATGCCCTATTTGGCGATGGTTTTTTTACCACTGCCATCGTTAGAAATAGTTGCATCGTTAATAAATCTCGACATTTGTCACGGTTGAAAGAGTCGGCTGAACGATTAAAGTTTAATCAATGGAATACAAAAAAAATTGAATTATCAATGGATGACGTTGCAACAAAATATCCTGATTCAATTTTAAGAATTAGCTGTAGTCGAAAGCAAAAAGAAAGGGGTTATGCATTTAGTGCAAACGCGACAATACAATGTGAAATAGCCGTGCAAAAACTGAAAGAGTTTCCATATGAAACTTGTCATTTAAAAATTGCCGAAACGCCTATTTCGGTGAATGAAATGTTAGCGGGAATCAAACATTTAAATCGACTAGACAATGTGATGGCGTCTAGCGAATGCGATGCACCCAATCAAGAAGTTTTGATGTGTAATGATGAGCGTGTGATATGTGGTAGTCGTAGCAATTTGTTTGTAAAATTAGATGGTGAGTGGATAACCCCCATTATTAGTGACTGCGGAATAAATGGCGTTACTCAAAATCGTGTGATTGAGAAGATGAATGAATTGGGGATCGCTTGTAAGTACAAGAATATTGTTAAAATGGATTTAAAAAAAATAACCTCATCATTTGTCACTAATAGTATTGTCGGTATTTGGCCTGTCGCTTCATTTGAAAGTTCTGAGTTGGGTGTAGATTTAAAGTTGGATGTAGATTGTGTGCT
This sequence comes from Kangiella sp., assembly GCA_002733465.1. GTDB lineage: Bacteria > Pseudomonadota > Gammaproteobacteria > Enterobacterales > Kangiellaceae. Next base: position 96,466 of record NVVT01000005.1, on the reverse strand, counting down.
ACAACTTAAAAATAAACTGGAAATAGGTTTGTAAAATGGGTGACGCAATTAATAAAAACTTTGTTATACGTCATCTTCTTGGAATTTCTTCTATCCTGTTATTTTTAACCGTCTATTGGTTTTGGCTGGACTATAAAGAGTTTCAAAAAACCGATATTCAATTTGACGAAAATGAGATTCTTTTCGATTTAAAAAAAGGTTGGGGCGTTGGACATCTGGCTCATCACTTGGAATCAAGAGAACTAATTTCATCTTCCGTTTATTTGAAAGTGTTAGCTAAACAATATCCGCTGTTATCAAATATTAAAGCGGGTGAATATCAATTGCCAAAAACAATAAAGCCTTTGGACTTATTGCAGTTACTGACTAAAGGGGATGTTGTTCAATATTCATTTCAAATTGTAGAAGGGCAAAATAAATGGGAAATTTTGAATCATCTTTTAAATGAWSWYSMWSWTKYSWRTWKTRWWTTRRWWRRWRASRAMANNAAAACAWAWAAGRWAMMTKRYKYWKWRRSAATGAAGTCATTAAAAAATTAGGACTTAAATCGAATAGTGTCGAAGGTTGGCTTTATCCAGAGACTTATTATTACTCTAAAGGTGATACGGCTTTTTCTTTAGTGCAACGATCTGTTAATCAAATGCAAAGCGTTCTAGCGGAAGAATGGGCTAATAGAGAACAAGGATTACCTTTGAAAACGCCCTATGAAGCATTGGTTYTAGCGTCGATTGTAGAAAAAGAAACAGGCATTTCATCTGAAAGAGAACGTATTTCGGGTGTTTTTATTAGAAGATTGCAAAAGAAAATGCGTTTACAAACCGATCCAACGGTTATTTATGGAATAGGCGAAAATTTTAATGGTGATATCACTTGGAAAGATCTTAAAACACCAACACCATACAACACAAGAATAATAAAGGGATTGCCTCCAACGCCAATAGCATCACCTAGCAGAGCATCTATTTACGCGACTCTTCACCCAGCAAAAGAAGAAGTCTTGTATTTTGTTGCCGATGGAACAGGCGGGCATCATTTTAGTAAAACGCTAGAAGAACATAACAAAGCGGTTAGACGTTGGCTTAAAAAAAGTAAAAAGTAAAAAGTAAAAAACTCTACTACAAATTAACAATTAAGATAAAATTTATGCAAATTGAAAATATGAAAAGCAAAGCAAAATTTATTTCTTTGGAAGGCTGTGAAGGTGTTGGAAAAACTACAAGCCTTAGCTTTGTAAAAAAACATATCGAATCTTTAGGGCACACGGTCTTAGTGACTCGCGAACCTGGCGGAACACCCTTAGCCGAGGAAATTAGAAACTTACTTTTAGACAAACGTGAAGAAAAAGTGGACGCAAGTGCAGAATTGCTTTTGATGTTTGCATCTCGAATTCAACATATTGAAAATGTTATTAAACCAGCTTTAAGTGATGGTGTTTGGGTAATTAGTGATCGTTTTGTTGACGCTAGTTATGCATATCAAGGGGGCGGTAGAGGTTTAGGTTTTGAGCGAATTGAAGCAATCGAAAAATGGAGTATGGGTAGTTTTTTACCGGATTTAACTTTACTGCTAGATATGTCCGTTGAAGAAGGTATGGCGAGAACTCGATTGCGTGGCGATTCGGATCGATTTGAAGATGAAAAAATCACTTTCTTTAAGACCATTCGAAAAGCCTATTTAAAACGCGCTGAAAAATCTATGGGAAGAATAAAAATTATTGATGCCAGCCCATCGCCGGAATTAGTACAGCAGGCGATTAAAAAAGAATTAGAATCATGCCTATAACCGAATTGAGCAGTGAAGAAWTAGAATCCTTTGAATTAATGATACCACAAGAAGATTTTTGGTTAAATGATGCGTTTAAAGAATTACAGTCAGCCTATCAACAAAATAAATTTCCCCACGGATTATTGATTAATGCTGTCAAAGGTTTTGGTCAATTAAAATTGGCAAAAGCGATTGGTGCCAGCCTATTATGTCGAGTCAATCAAGAATGTCATAGCGACCTAAAAGAGAATAATCAAACCGGTGCTATCGAGAAAGTGGCGACCGATAGTCAATTAAATTTTAGTGTCGCATGTGGTAACTGTAAGTCATGTTTATTATTGCAAGCGAACACCCATCCTGATTTTTATTTAGCTGAAAGATTGCTCGAAAAAGGAAAACTAAAACAAAATATTAGTATTAACCAAATGAGAGAGTTATCGCAAAAATTAGTGCAAACCTCTCAACTGAATGGATGGCGAGTTGCAATAATAAATTCTATCGATGATATGAATATATCTTCCTTTAACGCGATTTTGAAAACCTTAGAAGAACCGGGACAAGATACGCTAATCATGTTGATTAGTCATGGTATGGGAAAAGTTCCCGCTACCATAAAGAGCAGGTGCCAAGTGTTAAATTTGAATGCGGATAAAAATCGAACGTTAGACTGGCTGATTAATAAAAATTCAGATCAAATTAATGATGACGAAATTTCCAACGCAATGAAAGTTTGTTATGGAGCTCCTTATGCAAGTCTTGAATTTATTGTCCAAGGCTATCAAAGTGAATACAAAAAACTATTTAGTGATCTTGATGCCCTATTAGCGAATCAACTTTCCGCAAATGAGTTGTTAGTGCAGCATAAAGAACATATGCTCTCGTTAATCGGCTGGATTGCAAACTATTTTCACCAAGTTAGCCAATCTATTTCGTTAGAATCAGCGTCATTAGAAAAGGCTCAACGTTATGGAAATGTTCCTCAAAAGACAGTGATGAACCTTTATGAGCAAATAATTAACTTAAATAGAGCGCAATCTAGTGGAAGTAATCTACAATTAACATTACAGCTAGAGGCTATTTTGATTCATTGGTTTGAATTAGGAAGGAAAATAGTCCATTATTCAAAATAACCAGCGACTTATCTTTGAAATCAATCATTTCTGCGTTCAAAAATGGTTGCCTACATGGATGTAGGTAAGGGGCGTTAGCAGGAGCGGTAGCTTCACATAGTTAGGCTATGTTCACATTTCCTGCCTTAAACTGAGTGATTTCAAAGATAAGTCGATGGCTATTTTATAGATATAAACTACTTAGACAAGGTTAAAGTTATTTATGGCAGGACCAGCAGCCGCTCCTAAAGGTGGCATTTTACAATTAACGATTAAAGATAAAGGCGCACTTTATGCGGCATATATGCCATTTATTCAAAATGGTGGTCTTTTTATCCCAACCAATAAAAAATATTCATTAGGTGATGAAGTTTTTATGTTATTAACCTTAATGGATGATAGCGATCGTTTGCCCGTCGCAGGCAAAATTATTTGGATCACGCCTAAAGGCGCACAAGGAAATAAAGCGAGCGGTATAGGTGTTCAATTTAGTGAGCAAGATAGAGGCGTGACAAGAGGGAAAATTGAGACCCACTTAGCAGGTGTTTTAGAGTCTGACAGAATCACTCATACAATGTAATTTTATTATAGCCGTTTATTTAGACCTACTTATTTTAAAAAGAAGCCTCCCATGCTAGCCGATTCCCACTGTCATCTTGATCGGATTGATCTTGAACCTTTTGATAATCAATTTGAAAATGCGATTAAAGCGGCCAATGAAAGAGGTGTAAAACAATTTCTTTGTGTTGCCATTAACGCAGAAAACCAACAAGAAGTGATACAAATAGCAGAATCTCACCCTAATATTCATGCGTCGGTGGGTGTTCATCCTCTGTATACCGAAGGAGAAACTGCCAGTGTAGAGTCTTTGGTTAAAGCGAGCCAGCATCCTAAAGTGGTGGCTATTGGCGAAACAGGCTTAGATTATTTTTATGCGAAAGAAAGTAAAGAAGAACAACAATCATTGTTTAAAACTCACGTTCAAGCGGCTGTAGATGTTAATTTACCTCTCATTATTCATACTAGAGATGCAAGAGAAGATACTTTAGAAATATTATCGAAAGGAAATGCGGATAAAGTGGGTGGGGTTTTACATTGTTTTACTGAGTCTTTAGAAATGGCGGAAACTGCTATGGAAATGGGATTTTACATTTCATTTTCTGGAATTGTGACGTTTAATAATGCCGATGAACTCAGACAAACTGCTAAAAAAATCCCTTTAAACCGAATACTTGTTGAAACAGATAGTCCATATTTGACCCCAAAACCCTATCGTGGAAAACCTAATTCRCCGATGTATGTTGCGGATGTCGCAAAGTTAGTTGCCGAAATCAGAGGCGAGGATTACCAAACATTTTGCAAAGCAACCACTGAAAACTATGAGAGGTTGTTTTTATCGTCTATGAAATAGTTTAAATGGATTGCTTAAATAACTAGTTGTAAAAAAAAGGCAAAAAAATCCCAGGCTCCGTTAAGAGTACCTGGGTAGGGGAAGTAACTGTTTTCTATTTTCGGTCAAGCTTGTAAGCATGAACCTAAAATAATAACTAACAACCAGAAAAAGACCTAATTTAGGGGAAAAACTGTAGGAGAAAATCTATTTCTAATATTAAAGATAGTTCAAATTTTAGATTATGCAAATTTATTTTACAAATACTTCCTTTATTCGGATAAAACCCTAATTGGTAAGCTTCGAAAATCTATTTCGCAGCCGAAATTCGGCGTCTAGCAAGTTCATCAGCAACTATATTGGTGGTTTTTTGTTCAGAGTCTGCAATTTCAAATATCTCCAATAATGTCCCGTAAATTTCATCTACTTTATTCAACGCATCTTGTTTACAGTACTTTTTGCCTTCAGTTTCAAATGAAACGTTAATAATTCCTCCAGCATTGATGACATAATCAGGTGTATAAAGGATCCCTTGTTTCTTTAACTGCTCTCCGTGTCTATCTTCAGACAATTGATTATTAGCTGCGCCGGCAACAATGCTACATTTTAACTGTGGAAGAGTGACATCATTGATAGTCGCCCCTAACGCGCAAGGTGCATAAATATCAACATCTTGAGAATAAATATCATCGGGGTCTACAGCGGTTGCGCCTAAATTGCTTACTACGCGGTCGACAGATTCTTTGTTGATATCAGTGACAATTAATTCAGCACCTTCATTTTTAAGGTATTCACATAAATAGTAACCAACATGACCAAGACCTTGCACAGCAATCTTCAAACCAGCTAAGTCATCACGACCTAAACGATGTTTTGCGGCAGCTTTCATGCCTTTATATACGCCGTAAGCAGTTACTGGAGAAGGATCGCCACTACGTCCTTCCAAGCCAACTACGTGATTGGTTTCTTTATGCACAATAGCCATATCTGACGGGTTTATACCGACATCTTCAGCTGAAATATACTGGCCGTTTAAGTTTTCTATAAAACGCCCAAAAGCTCTAAATAACGCTTCCGATTTCATCGTACGGGAATTTCCGATGATAACGGACTTGCCACCTCCCATCTTTAATCCTGCTAATGCATTCTTGTAACTCATACCTCGAGATAAACGTAGTGCATCAATCAATGCGCCTTCGTCTGAATTATACTCCCACATTCTGCAACCACCAACGGCAGGACCTAATGCAGTTGAATGAATACAAATTACGGCTTCTAGACCCGATTCTACATCTTTACAAAAAACTACTTGCTCGTGATCGTCATAATCTCGCAAATTAAAAACAGCCATGATTTACTCCTAATTAACACCTAACTGATTGATTTTTGGTTAAAAACCAATGAAGCTAACCTTTACGGTAACGTAAAGGCCGAAAATTTTCGCAAAGATACCATTGCTTGCTTTTTTAAGCTAGTTTTTTAGTCTTCATTTAGTTCAAATTATAAGCAAATCGTCGCATTTAGCAGTATGTAGGCTCATCTGACCACAATCGAGAAGCTCTTATTTGTAAGATTAAGTACAAATGCAAATATAGGTTGAAGATCTCAAGAAAATGCCGTAATTTAGCGCCTCATTAAGACCTACACCGTTATTAAATATTTACACTAAAGGCTAGGGCTAGATTAATATAGAGGTACTGACATGGTAAACGAAGCAGCACAAGTAAAACCATTTAATCAAATGACACAAGAAGAAGTTGAAAAAGAGTTTAAAATCTGGTCGCAAAAAGAATACGTGAAAATAAGCAAATTCTGTAATTCAAAAGGACACCAAGTTACCGGAGTCGATCAATCTCGTTGCCAGTCACTTCCTCCGGTATTAGGATTGTGGTTTGTGAAAACGCGGGATAAAAAAGTTGATCTTTGGTGTATTGCCGGAGAATTTCCAACCGATTTAGCTAATTCAAAAGTGGCTGAGAATGCTCGTGAAGCTTTAAGATACTTTTCTATGTCATGGCAGCTACAATCAGCAAAATTAGAAGAAGGCTTAGCGGAAGGAAAAATTTCACTTCAGGATAAAGAAACCCAAGAAAAATTTATTAAAGAGTTAACAACTAGGGCTGAAAGCTTATATGAGTTGTACTCTAATGATAAAATTTGGAAAAATTCAGGATTGTAAGTATTTGATTCAGAACGAAACAGGCTAACTCAACGTCGTTTCCTCAATTCTATAATGAACGCCTCTTTCTTCGAGGTAATTAATAACAAATTTATAGGCGCCATCCAGTGCTCCAAACGTTTCTGGAGCACATATTCCTGGTTCTATTCTGTTTTGCATTAAAAATGTTGCCACAGCCGTCGCAGTGTATCCATTAGTTCTCGCCATTGAAGAGTGGGTAAAGCCTTTTTCGGTTTTATCTAACATACGATAAATATAGCGCTTGTTTTTGCCATTCTCATCACCTTCAATGGTCGTTCTTACGACGGTAAATTCTTCTTCGTTGTTTGATAACATCCAGTTGTCTTGTAAAATTCTGGCGGTGACTTCTAGCGGGCTAAATTCAACACCTTTCAGCTCTAAAGGAGCATCAGAAAAGAAGCCTGAATCGCGCAATACTTGAATATATTCACAATGGCCTGGATAGCGAAGGGTTTTTTCTTTCATTGATGGAACATGTTCCATTGTTTTAATTAATGTTCTTAGTCCATCGGTATTAAAAGCTTCTAACGTTCCTACTCGTTTAATATCCATCAACTCACAATCACTTAGCGCTGCTTTTTCTACAATGTCGCCATTTTCTATATATCTTACAGGCCGTGTGTATTCTTGAATTACATCGATTGGTGAGAACAAGCTTTTAAAGTTAAATGGCCAAATTCTTTTAGTCGGTAATCCGCCAACCAAACACTCAAACTTAGTGACTTCCATTTTTGTATCTAAGTAACCGAGAATAATATTATCCATTCCGGGGGCTACGCCACAATCCACTACCGCATAGACGTCATTTTTTTTCGCAAGGTGATGCAAGTCAAAACAGTTTTCGGGGAAAAATGAGGCATCTACAACATTTTTTCCAGCGATTAAAATTCGCTTTAAAGTCTCAAACCCAATGAAACCAGAAACTGCGTTAATGACTAAATCAAATCCTTTAGTTAGTTCTGAATAGTCCTTCTCTTGTTGTAAATCAAATGTAGTGGTTTCAATTTTTGAATTAAGTTTTGTTATTTTTTCGAGTGCTTTTCGGTTAACGTCAACGCAGGTAATCGAATGGTGTTCGATTAGATCCAGAGCAATGGCTGTGCCTATTTGTCCCGCACCAAAAATTATAATTTTTGCCATTTCAACCTCTTATTCCGTTAAGTTATTTTCTTCAGACTCAATTAGTTCATCTTCAAAAACTTCAGTCTCATAGGGACGAATAATGATTAACATTCCAATTAATGGATGGTCAAAATAATGAAGTTCGCCACTTCTTACACGTCTTTCTTGAATTAAAGGATAATTAAATAATTTTTGAGTAAATAGTTTTTCAGCTTTTTGGTTTAAAAAATCAGAATCAAACGCCCAATTAAAATTGGTCGATGGTACCGAAAAAGTATTATTTTTATCGGTCAATTCTGAAATGGAGGAAGGGGCTAAATTGTTTTTTTCTGAAATATGATTTTCTGCAACAGTCTCATCTAACAAGTTAATTGCTATAGGATTTGAAGTGGTAAAATCATAACCAAGAGGCTGTTCATCTAAATGAAAAATATCAACGGTTATTTCTTGAGGTTTTCTATAAACTAAATTGGTGTCAACATGAAGATAGTTTCTATGAATATAGACCTTTATTTCACCGTCAATTTCAGGCACCCAGTCGAGAGGTTTTGGTTCGGCTAGAACTAACGCTTCTTGTGTTGAACTATCATTAATTAATTCGTTATCAGACATTTCAGTTAGAGTTTTTACTACGGATCCCTGGTTCTCATTTCCTGCAAAAACTAACGTTTGTTCTTCTGTTTTTATAACTTCATCCGACGTTTCTAAATTGTTTTCTAGGCCTGTATTGATTAAGTCGTCACCTGCATCGAGCAAATCTTCAACAATTGGAATAAACTCAATTTTCTTTTCACCACTATATTCAAAAAATTCACTGTAATCAAAACCACCTGCAATTCTTACTTTGGTAGCATTTGCTCTTGAGTCAACCGGTTGTCTCCATGAAAAATGTTCAATCAATTGGTAACGACTTTGTCTCTTTATTGATTTTGATTCCGAATTTAATTGTAATAATTCATCTGCTAATCGAATAAAAGCTTGTTCGCCCCTTTCTTCTTGATAATCAAAACCTTCTTGACTATCAAAACCTTCTTGACTATCAAATTCGACTAGCGCTTCGTTTGAGTCAGATTGGCCAGAATTCGCATCAGCATCAGAAACTGGCGCATTTACCTCTTCGGTTGACCCATCTACACTTTTAYYRRRSRRKRAAWSWTSRRTWWCWRRAKTKKYARTAYKYMKSRKSGRWTSTWMKASTYSRYARRRKTGCRRWWWWTMRWCKKMSWYTTSAKAAAGTTTTAATTGACTATCATCTTTCCAAGATTCAGCGTACAAACCGTCTTCAGATTTAAGTTTAAATAGGATCACCTCAAACTCAAACCAGCGTTCTTCTTTTTCTTCTGCGAACAGGGTAGGTGGGATAATAACCAATACAAACACCAACAAAGTAGCTATAAACCCTAACTCATTTGTTCTTTTTGCAGATGTAACGAAATTATTAAATGTTTGATTCATATCTATGATGTTAATACTTTAATAGTTTATTGATACTAACCTTTAAACAGCCAGTTTTTCAATCAAAGAATCAATTTGTTGCAGTCTTTCATCAAGGTTTTGTGCACTCTGTGTGATTTTAAACTGCGTACCCTTAGAAAGGCGATATTGAGCCGGGTTAGACTGTATCAATTGAATCAGTTTATCCGTACTAATTAACGGATTGGTGTTAAAGTCTAGGGTCCAGCCTGATTCAGAAGCGTATAGTTTAGTAACGCCCATAGGTGTTAGCTTTAATTTAAGTTCGCTGACTTTAAATAAACATTTTGCTGAATTAGGTAATAATCCAAATCGATCGATTAATTCGACCTGTAAGCTACGCAAATCACGGTTATCTTTGGCGCTTGCGATTCTTTTATAGAGCGAAAGTCTAACACTGACATCCACAACATAATCATCAGGAAGCAGAGCTGAAATACCAAGATTAACCTCTGTTTGTTCAGATTTCACATCACTCAGAGACCCTTCATCACCACTTTTTAGTGCTTTAATCGCTCGCTCTAATAAATCCATATATAAACTAAAACCAATGGTTTGCATGTGTCCCGTTTGTTCGTCACCTAGAAATTCACCTGCACCTCGTATTTCTAAATCGTGTGTGGCTAATATAAAGCCCGCACCTAATTCTTCTAATTTTGATATGGCTTCCAGACGTTTTGAGGCATCTTTGGTAATTGTTTTTGGGTTTGGCGTTAACAAATAGGCATATGCTTGATGATGAGATCGACCCACTCGTCCACGTAACTGATGAAGCTGAGCCAAACCAAGTTTATCGGCTCTATCCATAATGATGGTATTGGCATTGGGCATATCGATGCCAGTTTCTATAATGGTGGTACTAACTAATACATGGTAACGATGATGTTGAAAGTCGCTCATGATATTTTCAAGTTGTCTTTCCGGCATTTGCCCATGGGCAACCGCCACTTCAATATTTGGTAACAGTTCACAGATCTCTTTCGCCGTTCTATCGATTGTATCGACTGAATTATGTAAAAAGAAAACCTGTCCACCTCGGCTAATTTCTCGTTGAATGGCTTCTTTAATTAATGGTAGATTACGCTGGCGAACAAAAGTTTTTATAGCTAGTCGCTTAGCGGGAGGCGTGGCAATAATAGATAGATCTCTCATACCTGACATCGACATATTTAAAGTTCGTGGAATAGGCGTTGCGGTTAGCGTTAAAATATCGACTTTAGCGCGGTAAGATTTTAAAATTTCCTTTTGACGCACACCAAAACGATGCTCTTCATCAATGATCAACAAACCAAGGTTTTTAAATTTTAGATTACCTGAGATTAAACGATGGGTTCCAATCACTAAATCAACTTGCCCAGACTCTAATTTACTCAAAGTCTCAGCTTGTTGTTTTTTAGTTTGAAATCGAGAAAGAACCGCAATATTAATGGGCCATTCAGAAAATCGATCGAGGAAACTGTTGTGATGTTGCTGGGCGAGTAAGGTCGTCGGAACTAACATTGCGACTTGCATACCACTTTGTAAACAAACAAAAGCGCCTCGCATTGCGACTTCGGTTTTACCAAAGCCAACGTCTCCACAAATCAAGCGATCCATCGGTTGAGAGGATTTCATGTCGTCTAAAACATTGTCAATCGAGGTTGATTGATCATCCGTTAATGGATACGGAAACTCCTGTGCAAATTTATTATATTCAATCTCATTAATTTTGTGTTTAAACCCAACTTCTGCACCGCGTCTTGCATAAATATCTAATAATTCTACGGCGGTATCCCGCGCTTTTTCAATGGCTTTTTGTTTCGCTTTTGACCAGACTTCGCTACCTAATTTATGTAATGGTGCTGTTTCTGGATTGGTACCTGAGAACCGATGAATTAACTCTAACGATTGAACAGGAACATAGAGTTTAGAACCTCCAGCGTATTCGAGCGTCAGAAACTCGGTTGTGATCCCGCCTGTTTCTATGGTTTGCAATCCTTGGTATCGTCCAACACCTTGATCAACATGGACGACGGGATCACCTATTTTTAATTCCGCTAAACTGTGGATTAATTGATCGGGAGAAATGGCTTTATTGCTTCGACGTTTGTCAACTAAGACATGACTGCCAAACAAATCACTTTCGGCGATAATGAGTGCATTTTCCAATGAAAACCCACTAGCTAACGGCATATTAATTAAATGGATAGGTTGTTTTAATGGCTGTTCAGACCCAACGGCTGATTGGTTAATCTCAACAAAGTCATTCCAAGAATTAATCGAGCGACTCTCAATATGAAGTTTTAAAAGTAATTCTCTAATAACTTCTTGGCGACCTTTGGACTCCGCACAGATCAAGATATGTTGTGAATCTTGATGCTTCTTATTTTTCTGCACATTAATTTGATGATCATCAATTATCTGTTTGAGACGAGTCAAAGGCTCTTTATTTTTGTGTTCGATTAATAGATTGGGTAATGCAGAGTGGAGCTTGCCGATAGACAGATGTTGATTTTTTTCAGATTCTTCGTAGCTTTTTGAAAAAATGATCTGCGGAAACGATTTTTTACTTCGATTAAAATCTTCGATACTCAAAAACAATTCTTCAGGCGGTAAAATAGGGCGTTCAACATCATAGCGATGTTGTTCATATCGAGAATTTAATTCAGACCAAAATTGGCGAATAGGTTCATCGGTTGCTTCAGGGAATATAAAGAGTGTCTTATCCGGCGACAAATAATCAAAAAGACAGGAAGTATCTTCAAAAAATAATGGCAGGTAATATTCAATTCCCGCCGGAAATATGCCATTACTAACATCTCGATAAATTGTATTCTGTTTAATGTCAGTATCAAAAGTCGAGCGCCACGCCTGCCTGAAACGGCTGATCCCTTGTTCTGATGTCGGATATTCTTTTGCGGGTAATAAGTTGATAGAGTCAACTTTTTGAGTGGTTAATTGAGACTCTGAATCAAAATAGCGTAGTGACTCAATCTCAACATCAAATAATTCTATACGAATAGGCGATTTCGCGCCCATTGGGTATAAATCAATAATAGAACCTCTAACCGCATATTCCCCATGCTCCATCACGGTACTAACATTTCGATAGCCATTTTCGTTTAAATTCAGCCTTAAACTATTAACGTCAATCTCTTGCCCTTTTTCTAACAGTAAGCATTGTTGCTCAATAAAACTGATATGAGGTAATCGCTGAAGTGCCGAATTGATTGGTATTAAAAGAACGCCTTTAGTTTGTCTTGGTAATCGATAAAGCGTTTCAAGCCGTTCAGAGATAATATCCTGATGGGGCGAGAAGTAATCGTATGGCAAAGTTTCCCAATCAGGCAAGGTAAACACCTGTATATCGCTATCTTCCCCCAAAAAGAACTCGATCTCTTGTTTTAAACGGTTTAAATTTCGCGCATTAGGTAAAAATACAAGATTAAGTTTATTATAACTAACCGCTATTTTGGCTATGGATAGCGCAAGTGCGCTACCGTGAGTTTTATCAAAATAATGATGAAATCCAGGTTTGAAATCAAGGGTAAAAGGGAGTTGGTTGGCGTTTAGTTTGTTCGGCATTAGTGAGTCAGACTTTTTAAATATCAACTGATAAGTTATTGTTAATTTGCATTAGCGAAGAATTATGAATTATACGGAGGTTGGTATTATAAAAATAGTTTTTTTAAAAATGGCGACAGTTCCGAACCGGTATAACAACGTGGCACACTTTATCCATGAATTAATTATCCGTGAATTAATTATTCGTTTATGTAAGAATAAAGTATTCCAACAGTTCAGTAACATACTAGATAGATTATTATGAGGCTAAAATCACTATTCAGAGTAATATTGTTTATTGCTTGTTCTACTATGATTTTTGCATGTTCTTCAAAGATGGGATCTCAGACGAAAAAAATGAATGAAAATAATGGGTTAGCATCTAGCAAATTAAAACGTATCGATTCACTGACTCAGTTTGAGCGAAATATTGCTAAAAAATTGATGTTGAGCATTCGCTACTTTTGTGAAGACGATGTTATTGATGAAAGTACATCTGATTGGCAAAAACGCTGTTTAAATCCCGTCGTAACACTACCAGCGTCTTTAAACAATTTTTTAAGTCAAATCGAATTAGCTGGCGTGGTTTTATTCTCTGAAAATATTGTATCCGTAGAGCAAACTAAAAAGCTGACAAGCGATTTGCAATCTGCTGGACGTCAAGCAGGTTCTTCGAATTATCTGATAGGCATTGATCAAGAGGGCGGTCGAGTTGTTCGAATCCCTAGAGATATTGCGACTTCATTTAGCGGAAATATGGCAATTGGCGCTACTTACGATCAGTTTGGCGATCAATTTGCCATTACGGTTGGCAGTATTATCGGTAAAGAACTCAATTTACTTGGGATAAACCTCAACTTTTCGCCGGATATTGATGTTAATAATAATCCCGATAATCCGGTGATTAATATTCGCTCTTTTGGTGAAGATCCTGATCGAGTCTCTGAGCTTGGTTTGGCGATGATGAATTCATTGCAGGAACAAAATGTTATGGCTACGTTAAAGCATTTTCCTGGACATGGAAATACTCATGTTGATAGCCACACCGGTTTACCTTCCGTTGATTTTTCGAAAACTGAAATGGATAAAATTGAGTTTGCGCCTTTTAAATACGCCTTCGAAAAAGGCGATCCAGCGATGGTGATGACTGCTCACATCCAATATCCTCAACTTGATCCTACAATGCTCACCAATAAACATGGTGAGTCAATCGTCGTGCCTGCGACTATGTCACATAAATTAATGACTAAAATTCTTAAAGACGAGTTAGGTTTTAAAGGTGTTGTGATTACTGACGCCATGAATATGGCTGGAATTAGTGCGAATTTTAATTTAGCCGAAGCAACCGCTCATTCATTTTTAGCCGGGGTCGATATCAGTTTAATGCCTTATCCGGTGAGAAATCAAAAAGACATTGATGGTTTTATTCCTTTTGTTAAAAAGATAGCTTATCTTATGGAGAGCAACTCGTTAAATAAACTCTCAAAAAGAGAGTTGCAGAAATTAACAACTCAATCAGTTTCTACAATAGAGTCAGTTAAAACGAGATATCAGTCGACCAGCAGAACTATTTCAAAATCAGCATGGACGCATAATAAATATCGAAAACTCGAGCAAACTTTGGCTGAAAAATCGGTTTCGGCAATAAAGGTAGACGGAAATACATTTCCGTTAAATAAAAGAAAATCTAAAGAACGAAGTGAAGTACCCATTCATATTTTAATCAGAAATGATGATCAAAAAGAAGTGGTTAAAGATGCGTTTGAAAGTTTTTCGAGACTCGAAAATAATGAGACTTACAAACTTAGTTTTACTTTGTTGAATAGTTTAGTCAATCGATCTGAGGTAATCAGCCCAAACATTGAACATTTAATTATATTTGAACAGAACGGCGATGTTAGTGCGGTAGATATAGGGGAAGCCGGTGACGACATAACAAACGCAGCTAATCATTTGAAAGAAACTGTATTAAATTCAGAAGAACGAAAATTGATTATTAGCCATTACTTAAAGTTGGCTAGTCGGCAATCGATTCCCGTTACCTTGGTTGCATCTCAATCACCCTATGACGTTATCCCTTATTTAACTGAGCAATATAAAGAGCAGATTAACAGTGTTTTAGTTGCCTACGATGCAAGTATATACTGGGATGCGAAAAACAATAAAAAAATTGGCAAAGGGTTTCAAGCAGTGGTTTCTGCGCTTATTGGTAGAACTGAAGTGCAAGGAAAACTTCCGGTAGAAATATAAAATAAAAATCTAAAAGAGAGCCTGGTTTTAGATAATTGGGTTCTATAGAGTAGGTTTTGAGAGGGCAGGTTTAATGGCAATACAATTAACATTTTTTGATTGGTCGATATTCGTAGGCTATTTTTTGCTTCTTGCGATAACGGGCTGGTTTTTTAGTCGTAAAAAAGTAAATAGTACAGACGATTTTTTTCTCGGCGGAAATACCATGCCTGTTTGGCTAGTCGCTATTTCTGTTTTAGCTACGGCACAATCTGCAGCAACATTTTTAGGAGGCCCTGACCAAGGTTACCGTGCAGATTTAAGTTATTTGGCAACAAATATCGGGACAATCTTAGCCGCCGTTTTTGTCGCAAAATATTTAATTCCAAAATTTTACCAATACAAAGTTGCAACCGTATACGAGTTGTTAGAAATTAGATTCGGTGAAAAGTCAAAAAAACGAGCCGGTGTTATGTATTTGTTTGGCCGAGTATTTGCCAGTGGAGCACGACTTTATATGGCCGCTATTGCGGTTTCTATGGTACTTTTTGGAAATATAGAAGCAACCAGCGTAGTCCTAGCAATAGTCATTTTAACAATAGTCGGTCTTCTCTATTCATTTGTCGGAGGCATTCGATCGGTTATCTACAGCGATGCTATTCAAACCGCCGTTTATGTCGGTGCCGCGTTGGCGGTTGTCATTTATCTTCTGAGTATTATCCCTGCTGATTTTTCCGAAATTGTTCATGCGTTAGAACATCCTAAAGATGGTGGTGCTTCAAAATTAACCTTGTTTAATTTTGATTTAGATTTTACATCTAAAGGTGTTTTTACTGTTTGGGCTTCTATTACAGGTTTTCTTTTATTAAGTATTGCTTCTTTCGGAATGGATCAAGATATGACGCAAAGAATTTTGACCTGCAAATCAGCGAAAGAAAGCTCGAAAGCCATGTTGTCTTCGGTTGTTCTAGTTTTGCCAGTGGTATTCATATTTGTTTCCATAGGTTTATTACTTTACATTTTTTACCAGCGTCCTGATTTAATGGGTATGAGCGAAGTTGTTCAAGTGGGTGGAGAATTTCAAGGTGAAAAAATCACCGTTTTTATGAATTTTGTATTAAATGAAATGCCATCTGGATTGCGTGGTTTAGTTACTGTTGGAATTGTCGCGGCTGCATTGTCTACATTAAATTCTGGATTAAACTCAATGTCATCAGTTGTCATTCAAGATCTTTATAGACCTTGGTTGAAGAGAAAAAGTATCGAAAAAAATGCAAACCATTTTGTTAAAGCTGGGCGCGTAGGAATGATTGGAGCCGCCATTGCATTAGCCGGAATGGCAGTGCTAAGTTTTTACTGGCAACGATATACTGACATGCCACTTTTAGCCTTTGCGTTAAGTGTCATGGTGTTTTCTTATAGTGGATTATTAGGCGTTTATTTTAATGCCCTTTTTACCAATAGGGGAAATGAATCAAGTGTGTTTGCAGCTTTAATCGCTGGTTTTATATCCACACTATTTTTTCAATCCTACATTCAAGATTTGATTAATATAGACGCACTTAAGTTTGATTTAGCCTTTCCTTATCAGTTGTGCATAGCTACTTTAATTGCATTTCTGATTTGTTTTGCTGGTAAACCTGACCAACAAAAGTGCCGATTAAATGGCTGATTTATCAAAAACTCATATATTAGCCATCGATGCAGGTGGAACAAAAACATTGGGTCTTTTGAAATGTTTAAAGACTCAAGAAACTTGGTATTTTCGAGAAGGTAGTGCCTCACTTTCCCATGACTTATCACGCGCCTGCGATAGAATCGATAAGGTTGCAAAAACGCTACTAGAAAAAGCATCCTGTAAAGCTGAGCAGGTGGTGTTGGTTTGTGGTGCTGCAGGAGCAGGAAATTGCATAAATAGAAAAGTTTTAGAATACCAATTAAATCTGACCTTCTCAGATGTGTTAATTTCAAATGATGGGCGCACCTCACTGTATGGTGCTGGATTAGGTGAGCCAATTATTGTTTTAGCTATGGGCACAGGCAGTGTTGCGATGCGTCTTGATAAAGAAAAAAAAGAAGCTCAATTTGGTGGCTGGGGATTTACTGCAGGTGATTTAGGCAGTGGTGCCTACATGGGGAAACAATTGGTTTCTTTAGCGCTAGTTCAATTAGATAAACAACAACTAAAGTGTGATATTTTAATGAATAAAACTATTTCTCGAATGTCAGGCAAAGCAAACGTGAATGATGAAGAGATGAAACAAGCCATCGCAGAATGGATACAAAGTGCAACGCCAACTGACTACGCTTCTTTCGCACTGCTTATTTTCGAATATGCCGATCAAAGTTTGTTTGCACAAAAAATATTGAAAGATACGGCTTTATGGATTGAAGATCTGGCTGAAACGGCAGGCTATAAAAGCGAACGTTTTGGCGAACTCCCGATTGCTATTATAGGTGGGCTTGCACAGGCGATAAAGCCBTATCTGCCTCAAGAATTTTCTAACATATTAGTTTCATCAAAAGGTAGTGCATTAGACGGCGCATTATTTTTAGGTGAAAAATATTTGCTGGAACAAAATGAATCTTTAAAATTAATTTAAAAATGAATGAAAGTCTATGAGCAATAATAATCTAATTTCTGAATTAGCGAGTTTAATTTCAGAAAATCAAAATCCAGAGACGCTTGATATTGATCAAGTGAGTACTGAAGAAGTCGTTAAACAAATTAATCATCAAGATCATAAAGTTGCTGACGCCATAAAACAAATCATTCCTGAAATTACTGAGTCGGTCGATGCGATTGTTAATGCCTTTAATAGTGGTGGTCGTTTAATTTATTTAGGCGCTGGTACTAGTGGTCGAATAGGTGTTTTAGATGCAGTTGAATGTGTTCCAACCTTTGGAATTGAGCATGGTATGGTGATTGGTCTAATGGCTGGTGGAAAGTCTGCTATGTATCAAGCAAAGGAAGGTATAGAAGATCAATATGATGAAGGTGAAAAAGATTTAATCAATATAGAGTTAAAAAGTGAAGATGTTGTTGTGGGAATAGCTGCTAGCGGTAGAACACCTTACGTCATTGGCGCACTAGACTATGCAACTAAAATAGGCGCTAAAACGATTGCTTTAAGTTGTAATCCAAAAGCAGAAATTGCGGCTCACGCTGAAATCTCTCTACTACCAATTGTGGGACCAGAAGCACTAACAGGTTCGACAAGAATGAAGTCTGGCACCGCGCAAAAAATGGTACTTAATATTTTAAGTACCGCCAGCATGATCCGAATAGGAAAAAGTTATCATAACTTGATGGTTGACGTTAAAGCCACTAATAAAAAATTACACGCTCGTGGTACCAGAATGTTAATGCAAGTAACAGGATTAAATGAACAAGACTCAAATGAAACTTTACTTAAAGCGGGAGGCTTAGTTAAGTTAGCCATTTTAATGGGCTTAACAGGAAAAAATGCAAAGAACGCTAGTCAACTCCTTGATGAAACAAATGGTTTTTTACGGAATGCAATTGAGAAGGCAAAGGAATGAAAGAGTTTCAATTAAAATTATGGGTAGCGTTAATATTATTATCCATGAGTCTTTTCTTATCTATTGGAATGGCTAAAAACGCTAATCCCCACTTGGAAATCAAAACAGGTGCAGATAGATCTGAACAATATTTACCTCGCTTAAAAGGTAAAAGAGTGGGAGTCTTAGTTAACCCCACATCCAGAACTCAGGGACAACACTTAGTTGACTTTTTAGTAGGTAAGGGGATTAATGTCGCGTTAATTTTTGCACCAGAACATGGTTTTAGAGGCGAGCATGGCGCAGGTGAAATGGTTAAGGATAATCGTGACTCAACGACTGGAATAGAAATAATTTCATTACATGGAAAAACTAAACGGCCACTACAAAAATATTTAGAACAACTTGATATTTTATTATTTGATATTCAAGACGTGGGTGTTCGTTATTATACTTATATTTCTTCTATGCATTATTTTATGCAAACCTGTGCGACTAATAATATACCCCTGATAGTTTTAGATAGACCAAACCCTAATGGCGATTATATAGCCGGACCAATACTAGATTTAGCTTTTCAAAGTTTTGTTGGTATGCATCAAATACCTGTTGTACATGGATTAACGGTCGCTGAACTTGCAATGATGATTCAAGGCGAGGGATGGTTAGAAACTGAGAATACTTGTGAACTGCATATCGTCGCCAATAAGAATTATCATCACGGAATGCAATATTCTTTGCCAGTTAAACCTTCTCCAAACTTACCTAATGATCGTTCTATTCGACTGTACCCAAGTTTAGGTTTTTTTGAAGCTACACCAGTAAGTGTTGGTAGAGGGAGTGAATTACCCTTTCAAGTTTTAGGTTATCCTAATAGAAACATGGGTGACTTTCAATTTACACCGGGCAAAATAAGAGGTAGTTGGAAGGAGTTAAACCATGCTGATGAATTATTGTATGGCGAAGACTTGTCAATAAAACATGAGAATGATGATAAGGTACAAAATCTTTCTAAAATGAATCTATCACTTTTGGTTAATTGGCATCAAAAATTTAAAGCTAACGGATTAGAGCTGATTACTAGGCCAAAGTTTCTAGCCAAATTGTCGGGTTCAAATAAATTGTCTAAATGGCTAAAAATGGGTTTAGATGCTAAGCAAATTGAAAAACGATGGCATAAAGGACTTTTAAAATATAAAACTTTAAGAGAAAAGTACCTGATATACCCTGATAGTGATTATATGAAAGGTTTCAAATAACAGGCATTTTACAGCTTGGTTGGAATAAACTATTCAAAATGGTTATGATAGTGACATGAAAATTAAAAATATAAAAATAAAAACCGCAAAATGAGTTGCCTCCTTCAAATACGTTCAATAAGAAACGAATTGTCAGCCAATGAAAAAAAACTCGCTGACTATATTTTGAATAATGCGGCACTTCTACGAGATTATTCCTCTCAACAACTGGCGAGAGCTGTCGGTGTTAGTCAGTCTAGCGTGGTAAAATTTTGCCAAAAGTTAGGATATCGTGGTTATCCCGATCTTAAATTGGCAATTAATGAGTCGGTTGCAAGAAGTTCAGGTAGCGCAGGCGCACCAGCGGTTAGTTCATTCGTTGATTCAGCACTCAATGATATCTCAGATCAATTGCTTAAAAGTAAATTGGAAGCAATATCAGCAACGATTGATCTCAATAAAGAATCATCTTTTATTGAAGCTATTGATGCCATAAAAAAAGCAGAAAAAATCCAAATATTTGGAGTAGGTGTGTCACGTTTTGTCGCTGAGCATTTAGCGATACGTTTGTTGAATAGTGACAAGCTCGCTTTTGCTTTAAATGATTCGGCCTATCAGAAACAGTTTTTGTCACGGCTGGTTAAAGGTGATCTATTAATTCTATTGTCGCCAGTAGATGAATTGAAGTTAGATCATTCTTTGGTGGTTGAAATGCGTGAAAGAGGCGTTAAATTACTTCACATTGGCAAATATTCATCTAATACTAATACTCACTTGTTAGATATTCACCTTTCAACGGTGTCTGGTACGGAAAACATTTTAAAACATGATTTTGCTAAACGAGCAGCACAACAACACATTGTTGATATTTTGCTCGCAATGGCACTAAATAATTAGCAAAACTAATATATCAAACTAAGTCTAACTCATAGCTAAATATCCAACATTTGCAATCCCTTAATTTTAGTAATGCCAAGCCCCGGCGCTTCAGATATTTTTATTTCTGCGTTGTTAAAATTAACACCACTGGATACCGGATCGTATTGACATAGAGAGGGTCCGTCGAGATCAATTTTGCTAATCACATTTGATTTAGAAACAGCAAAATGAACTGCCGCTGCAACGCTAATACTTGATTCCAACATACAACCAATCATACACTCAACATCATAAGTTGCTGCGATGTCAGCTATTTTTATTGCATTAGAAATTCCGCCGGTTTTCATCAATTTGATGTTGATAATATCCGCAGCTCGCATTTTTATTAATTCAATTACTTCTTTAGGTCCAAAAGTACTTTCATCGGCCATAATTGGAGTGTGAACTCTTTCTGTAATATATTTCATTCCATCAAGGTCATCTGCTCTTACTGGTTGTTCTACTAACTCTAGTTTAACTCCTGAGTCTTCTAAATTTCGAATCGCGTAAACAGCCTCTTTAGCCGTCCAACCTTGATTGGCATCTAGTCTCAAAAGGGCAGTATCTTTAGTCGCCGCGTAAATAGCTTTGACACGCTCAATATCGAGCCCCATATCCTTACCCACTTTAATTTTTAGGGTTTCAAATCCCAAAGCAACTGCTTTTAAGGAGTCTTCGACCATTTTATCAATATAATCAACGCTGATGGTAATGTCCGTAGCTAATTGTGGTTCTCCACCGCCCAATATTTTATATAAAGGTGCATCATATAATTGTGCAAATAGGTCATAAATAGCAATTTCAATGGCCGCTTTAGCGCTATAATTTTTGACGATAGAAGACTGAATAATATCCGTCAATTCATTGAGGTTAGCAATTGACTTACCCATCAATGCAGGGCCAATAATGACTCTAATCGCTTCAATGATAGAGCCGTGGGTATCGCCAGTTATCGAGGCAGTGGCAGGTGCTTCACCGTAGCCCGTATGACCGGTATCGGTTTTAACAATCACAATCACATCTTCAATTTCATTGACCGTTCTAAGGGCTGTTTTAAAAGGTGTTTTTAAAGGAACCTTTAGCATGCCGAACTGAATATCTATTATTTTCATTATTTTATTATCTCAATTTTTTTAGGCTATAAACATCATCTAAGTAGGATTTTTCTGCGTTGATTTGAAGTGGTAATAATGGCGTAACGGATACTCCGTTAAGTTTGCTATTAATATAGTTTCCATCTCTATTGTAGTAACTTAATCCAGAAACATCATGGATAATATAAGGRTTATTGTTTTGCAAACCTAAAAATATCATCACATGACCTGGGATATAAATCAGATCGCCAGGATTCAGTTTTCTAATTTCTTTTAATTTTTCATCTTTACTTGCAGATTTTGAAAAGCGTATATTTTGGCCTTGCTCACTTTGGGCTTGTTGCCCTGAATTTCTAGGCATGAGAATACCAAAGCTTTTATAAATATCGCCTACAAAACCAGTGCAATCCCTCGCGTTAAAGGAATGCCCCCAACCATACCTTTCACCTAGAAATTTGAAAGATTGATCAATAATGTTTTTTTCAGTGAAAGGCAAATAGCCAATTTGAACATCTTTGTTTCTTGGAATTAATGCCATTTTAATTTTGAGCGCACCAGAGGTTGTTCTTGTTGGTAAATTGACGACATAGCTAGTAAACGTATTCTGATCACCTAAAGTAGCAGGTATATCGCTTTTATTAACCAGAGGAAGAGTAACGCCCATATCGAGTTGGATTTGAGAAACGTTGAGATCATGTGGATTATAATTAGTGAAAACTTTATCGCCAGTAATGGTTAAAAAATGTTTGTCTTTAGAAAAGTTAAAAACATCAAGTCGGTTAGCCGTTGCTATATCTTCTTTTTTTACCCACCCCGAATAGTTGTAATTACTCACAAATAACCAGTTTGAATCTAATGAGTGATGCAAAATTGCAACGGCTTCAGCTGGAAATAGTGCTGTTTCTTGGAATCGGTCGAGGTTTATTTCGTTTGGCTTTTTAAAAACAGCATCATTAGTTGGGAAACTCCGAAGAGCCGTTCTTTTTACCACCAGTCCAAATTGTATACGCTTTTCCTTCTGACTATTTCTTTGTAAAGAAAATAAATTCAAAGTGTTCTTATAATTTAGCCATTGCTGATTGTTAATTAATTTTCCACTAGCATTATAACGATGACTAGATGGTTGCTTGCTAGCTTTATTAATTGAGACCCGTATCTCCTCAAAGCTTAGTGAATTCGGGAATTCAACTAGTCTATTCATATGAGGGTTTTGTTTAAATAACTGGGCATTTTGATTTAGAATTTCTTTTGTAGAATAAAAAATTCTATTCTCGCTTGAGGTCGATTGCCAGTGAGTTGACGAAAGCATCTCATGAGTAACATCTTTTAATTCCGAAGAAAAGTAACCATCAGCGATAGCCTCTCTAGATACAGAGTATCCAACCATTAGAATACAAATAATGGGTACAAACGTAGCACATCGCTTTAAAAATAATTTTTTAGATGTCTTATATGTCATTAAATGGCCAAGTAATATTTTTAATCAAGTCTGCAAACGGAGTCTTAAATGACGATTAAAGACTTAATTTGTGACAATTAGTACAAAAAACAGCATTTTTCACGAAAAAAGTGCTTTTTTTCACTGATTGGAATAATAAATTATTTACAAATGATTTAAAAGTGTTATTTTATTCCATGTTAATTCAAAGATAGTGACGGTAGTACTAATTCGTTGCTCTTTAATTGATGATTTBGHTGTTTTTCATCTAAGTHACGATTGAGTTAAADAATATTTAATTTGAAAGAAGTTGCTTTTGCAAAAATAATAAAGATGAAAGCAGAGTTTTTGTATGAATTAACAGAAGACCATAACTGACATACTCTATAAAAACGGGGAAAAAACATGAAGCAATTCAAATATTCCAAAGCGGCATTCTTGATTGCCGGTGCGTTAAGCTATCCAACTATTGGTTCTGCTGCAGAAGCAGAAGCGACAGCCGAGGAAGACAAAGGCAAAAAAATCATTATTACAGGTTCTAGAATAAAACGTACTGAGGGAGAGAATGCTTTACCGGTTACAGTTATCACTAAAGCTCAATTAGAAGCCGATGGAATCACATCAGCTGAGCAGTTAATGCTCACGCTAAATATTGCGGCTAACTCAACTGATAACTTAGCCAGTAACAATGGCATAACTAGCTCAGACAATCGCGGAAATAACGGATTTTCTGGCGCTAATTTAAGAGGTCAGGGAGCGAGTTCTACATTAGTACTTTTAAACGGACGTAGAGTCGCGACTCATGGTATGAAAGGGAGAGCAGTTGATATTAACTCCATTCCTTTTGCSGCTATWGAGCGAGTTGAAATACTRCGTGATGGAGCATCTGCAGTATATGGTACCGATGCKATTGGCGGTGTTATTAACTTTATTATGAAAAATGATTAYCAAGGYATTGAAGCGAGTCTTTATACTGATATAACAGAAGCTGGTGGCGGAAATATCAATCGATTTAGTCTTGTTGGYGGTTTCGGAGATTTGTTAGAYGATGGATTCAATRTTGTYACTAGYTTAAGCATCAAGAAAAATGASATCCTTMGAGGWACYGATAGAGATTTTACCAGYACMTTTCAATCAGATAGAGGKCTATCRCCAGATACAAGYGGTACWCCMTWCGCKACWTTAAATAAYCGYTCTTCRGGSGGARATGATCCWRRTAATKCRTTGCARAGATAYAATCTYATTGGWRYRGGTSTWAYYAAYCCWGWAAAYGGARTRTTTGACGMKTTAGTTAAYRYGCTTGAAYTWCCTGGTGGAGCRGGWTGTGATTCTGTKSCWAATMMSGGYGAGTAYGATAYYGAWCTTTGGGATKCTSCTAGCAGACAATTAGCTTGTGCATGGGATTACCCTAGAGCGTCCGTGCTAGCACAACCGGTTGAAACTATTAATTTCGTTTCTAAAGGAACTTTCAAACTGAATGAAGAAACTGAATTGTTTGCAGAAGTAGTTGCTTCACAAGTTGTGTCTAATAAGGTTTTTGAGCCGATTCAAGTTACACCATGGAGTTTAGTTGGAGAGGGCGGACAACGGGGACAACATTACGTTCAACCTACAGCGCCAAATTATCAAGCTGTTGCAGATGCTGTTATTGCTTATTATGGTGCAGATCAACTCAATATT
This sequence comes from Kangiella sp., assembly GCA_002733465.1. Lineage (GTDB taxonomy): Bacteria > Pseudomonadota > Gammaproteobacteria > Enterobacterales > Kangiellaceae. Next base: position 71,746 of record NVVT01000005.1, on the reverse strand, counting down.
GGTGCGCCTTTGGCTTATCGCTGGCGTTGTATGGTTTGTGGTCCAAGACACATCAAAACTCAAACAGATGCGATGCGTTTCTTAATTGGCGCAAATGGAGTTTTTGGCGACTGGGATTGGGGAACAGGATTATCCTACGCAACCAGTGAAGGTAAATCGAAACTTAATGGTGGGTATTATTACGAAGACGCTTTGGCGCCTTTACTTGGTAATGGCAGTATTGATGTGTTTGGTGGTAATCACACTCCAGAAGGCCTTGCGGGCTTACAAGCAGCATCAGCTGCTGGTACTGTATTATTTAGTGGTAAGTCAACGCTTACGGCCTTCGATTTTTCAACCTCTGGTGGTGTCGGTTTTGATTTGAGTGGTGGAGAAATAATGGTTGCTACTGGAATCGACTATCGCCGTGAGGAATTTGGATTTAACGGAGATGAAAGATCTGACGAAGCGCAACGTAGAATTGATGCGGCTCCTTTTGATAATGGTAATGTACTAGAAAGCGCGTCAAGAGATGTTACTGCAATATACGGGGAAGCTTTATTACCAATAACTGATGACTTTGAAATGACAGTTGCTATACGTCATGATAGTTATTCAGGTTTTGGTGGTACAACTAATCCTAAAGTTTCTTTCAAATATACGCCTAACGATGATTTGTTATTTAGAGGAGCTTACAATACAGGTTTCCGCGTACCTTCTTTCAATCAATTATTTGATGATCCTAGATCTGAAGTATTACTGACTGAAATTGTTGATCCGGCAACATGTGATACACTTTCAGTAGATGCCACTATAGCCGGATGTGAAGGTATTACACCTAACCTTATTCAAGGTGGTAAAGAAACTTTGCAACCTGAAGAATCTAATCAAAGTAGTTTTGGTCTTGTATGGGGCCCGAGTGCCGAATTTAGCTTTAGTCTTGATTGGTGGGAAATTAACAAAGAAGGTACTATTCAACTCCCAGGTTTTACTACCATGATGGAAAATTATGATATTTTTCAAGCTAACTTTATTCGAGATGGCAGTGGTACTCTAGTAGCAATTGACAATCGATGGGTAAATGCTGGTGAAAGAATAACGCAGGGTTTAGAAATTGGTGTATTAGCCAACGGTTTGTATGGCGGTGGCAAATGGGATTATATTTTTAATGCCTCGTATCTTATAAAAGATAAGAAACGAATTCGTATTAATCTGCCTTATGACGCCAACGAAGTAGGAAAACATACGACTAGAAATATTCCACTTAGATGGAAGTTTACTAATCAATTTAGGGTAACCTTCGATGAATGGCAACACAGTTTGACTCATATTTATCGAGATAGTTATCAAGATGAGCTTCCTAAGGGGTTAGAAAGAGGCATCGTCTATCCTGTAAATTGGGATCCAACAGTTGATAGCTACTCTACTTTTAATTATAGTTTAGCTTATTCTGGACTTGACAATATTGGGATAACTTTCGGTATTAAGAATTTATTTGATACTGATCCTCCGTTTACAGCTCATAGGAATGATTTTTCTCCTGGAGCTGGTTTCGACCCTCGGGTAGCGGATCCTAGAGGTAGAGCATATACGGTACTATTAACTTATAAGTTTTAGGTCAATAGAACGGAGCATCAAATAGCAAGTAGCTATGTTGCAAGTAATTACGCAACCAATGACTATGCTATTTGATGTTTGTTAAATATCACTACTTTCAATGTTTTTGAGCCCCTTTTTTAAGGGGCTTTTTTATGTGCATGGATGGACGGTCAGGATTTTGTTCCAGACAAATCCTAAGTACTTAAGTCCGTGTAGGCAATTTCGCAAAGAGGCAAGGATGCTGGTGCGATATGATAAGAATTAAAAATTAATCAAGACTTGAATTCAAAAGAGAATTATATGACAGATGATTCAAAAAATAGTGTTACGGGTCAGAATATTAGAAATGTTGTCATAGTTGGTGGTGGCTCGGCTGGTTGGATGACGGCTGCGGCATTGATCAAAGTTCTTGGAAAACAAAACATTTCTATAAAGTTAATTGAATCAAAAACCATTGGAACCGTTTCCGTAGGTGAAGCGACCATTCCTCAAATTCGAAATTTTAATAATATGCTTGGGATTAATGAGAATGATTTCTTGAAGCATACCCACGGAACTTTTAAGTTGGGTATTGAGTTTGTTGACTGGAATAATATAAATCATACTTATATGCATCCTTTCGGACCATATGGATCGAGTATGGGCGGTGTTCACTTTCATCATTTTTGGCTCAAGGATCGAGATAATAAAGACTATAAAGGTGTATTAGAAACGGAACATTACCAAGACGATCTTCTCGAGTATTGTTTGGAAGGTTATGCCGCCAAACAAAACCGTTTTACCAGACCGTTGAACGTACCTAATACACCATTAAGTACGGTTAACTACGCTTTTCATTTTGATGCTATTCTTTATGCCAAATATTTGCGCGTTTTTGCTGAACACCTTGGCGTGAATCGAATTGTCGGAACTGTTGAAGAAGTAATTACCAATCAAGATGACGGATTTATTCAATCGGTGCGACTTTCAAACGGAGACATAATTGAAGGTGATTTATTTATTGATTGTAGCGGTTTTAAAGGACTGCTAATTGAACAGACTTTGAAAAATGGTTTTGATGATTGGAGTCATTGGCTTCCTTGTAATAGTGCTGCAGCACAATCAAGTGAAAGCTTAGAGGATATAAAACCCTATACCATTTCAACGGCACAAAATTGTGGTTGGCAATGGCAAATTCCCTTACAAAGTCGAATTGGCAATGGTCATGTTTACTCAAATGCACATATGAGCGATGATGAGGCGATAGCTATTTTGCAAAAAAACATGCCGTCAGCTCCAATGGGAGAACCTCGAATTTTAAACTGGCGTAACGGACGGCGTAAAAAAACATGGATTAAAAACTGTATTGCGATTGGTTTGTCTGCCGGTTTTTTAGAACCTCTCGAATCGACAGGTTTACAGTTAATACAAGCATCGATTGAAAGATTGTTGAGCCTCTTTCCTAACAAAGCATTTCATCAAGCTAATATTGATTCATATAATCGTTTTGCGAATGCTGAAATCGAACAAATCAGAGATTTTATAATATTGCATTACAAACAAACAAATCGAACCGATACTGTTTTTTGGGAGAGTTGTAAAAATATGGACATACCCGATTCGCTACAGCGTAAAATTAACTTGTACCAAAGTAGTGGCAGGATCATACGAGAGTCTAGTGAATTATTCAGTGAGATAAGTTGGTTATCAGTCCTCAATGGTCAAGGAATAAAACCGAAAAATTATCACCCTTTGGTTGATATCAACTCAGATGACAATCGTATAGAACAGATGCAAAAAATGAAATTTATAATAAGACAATGCGCTGAAAAAATGCCATTACACAGAGATTATATTAATAAGCAATGTGCGATGTAAAAAACTTAATAATAAATATTTTTCGACTAACTTAATTTTAATAAATTTCTTTTCTCTTTTTTTTATGTCAATGTAACAAAGAGATCTGGAGCATCATAAGGCGTAATACTTTGCTCATCAGTAAAGTGTTGGGAGTCTATTTTTAATGAAACAAATAGCTGTATGGAAAAATGTAGATAAAACTCTTTTTGACAAAGAGATTTTGCCAAAAAATAAGCCCGCTATTTTAAAAGGTTTGGTTGATAATTGGGCTTCTGTGGTTGAAGCAAAAAAATCAGATGAAGCTATCATCACTTACTTAAATAAATATGACAATGGGGAAAATGTACCTGTTTTGGTTGGACCAGCATCAATTAAAGGACGCTTCTCTTATCAAGATGATTTAAAACGTTATAATTTTGTTCGTAGGGTAGAAAAATTACCTACTGTATTAAGTGGTATACTAGAGTTAAAAAGTGATCCAAATCCTGAGGCTGTTTCTGCTCAGGGATTAGATATCGATAAGTTTTTGCCGGGTTTTGCAGAAAATAATGATCAAACTTTGATTGATAAACCTGAAGTCGCCAAAGCATGGATAGGTAACAAAACTATCACCGCAACTCATTACGATCATGTTGAGAATATTGCCTGCGTAGTTGCTGGTCGTCGGCGATTTACACTTTTCCCACCAGAGCAGTTGCCAAATCTTTATGTTGGTCCACTCTTTGCCACACCGGCAGGTCCGCCAATCAGCATGGTTGATCTTAAAAATCCAGATTATTCAAAATACCCGAGATTTGAGAAAGCGTTGGCAGCAGGCTACCAGGCAGATTTAGAACCAGGTGATGCCATTTTTATACCTTACCTGTGGTGGCACAATGTAGAATCACTGAGTGAGTTCAATGTTCTGGTCAATTTTTGGTGGGCTCAGCATACTCAAGATCCTAAAGCTATTACACCCTATCATTGTATGCTGTTTAGTATGATGTCCATTCCCGATTTACCTGAAGAACATCGTAAAATATGGAAAGAGTTTTTTAATCATTATGTTTTTCAGCTTGAGGGTCGGCCAGCAGATCACTTAACGGCTGAGATAGATGATATCATTTACGGTCTTTCACAAGATAGTAAAGAGAAACTGAAAAAGATGTTGCTTGCCGGTACTATTTAATCTTGCCACTCAGCCAAATTATCCATCCCAATCAACTCATTATAACTTCGTCTTTCTTTAATCACACTAAACTGATCACCTTTCACTAGTACTTCAGGTATTAACAATCGCGTATTGTAGGTGGAGGACATGGCTGCTCCATAAGCACCCGCTGAGCAAATAGCTAGTAAATCACCTTCTTCTAATTTAGTAAGCTCTCGATTTTGAGCAAATGTATCACCGGTTTCACAAACGGGTCCAACGATGTCAACTATTTCTGTATCTTCTGAATCTTGTTTAACCGAAATAATATCGTGGTACGCGTCATACATACTTGGTCTTAATAAATCATTCATGGCTGAATCGATAATCAAAAAAGTTCGCTCTTCGCCTTTTTTCTTGTATACAACTTCTGAAATTAGTAAGCCCGCTTCTGCTACTAAAGAGCGACCGGGCTCTAAAACTATTTTACAGTTTAAATCTTCAAATAACGTTTGAATAAACTGGCAATAATCAATCACTCGCGCGTTTGCCATTTCATCTTTTTGATAGTTAACCCCTAATCCACCACCTAAATCAATCACGTTAATATCGTGACCATCACTTCTTAAATCAACTACTAGTTCGTGTATCAACTTAAAAGCATTTTTAAAGGGATTTAAAGAAGTCAATTGAGATCCAATATGAACGTCAACACCCTGTATTCTAATATTTGGAAGGGTGGCAGCGTGTTTGTATATCTCCCTCGCTCGACTGATTGGAATTCCGAATTTGTTTTCAGACTTACCGGTTGAAATTTTTGCATGGGTTTCTGCATCGACATCGGGGTTTATCCGAAAAGCGATATTAGCCGTCTTATCCATGCTAGACGCTACAGCACTTAACCTTTCTAATTCATTTTCAGACTCCAAATTGAACTGGAAAATACCTTGATCAAGAGCAAAGCGCATTTCGGACTTTGTTTTTGCAATGCCAGAATAAACGATTTTATTGGCCGGTACGTCTGCTTTAAGCACTCTACGCATTTCGCCTTCAGAGACAACGTCTGCGCCAGCGCCTATATCCGCTAATACTTTAATGATTGCCTGATTTGAATTGGCTTTAACCGCAAAACAGACTAAATGCTCAACTTGTTTTAACTGAGAAGTGTAATTCTGGTATGCTGTTTCGATTGTTGATTGGGAATAACAATAAAAAGGCGTATGGATGTTCTTGGCGATATCGGCAATCGCGGTATTTTCCATGTGTAGTTGAGAGTTAGTGTAATGAAAAGCAGCCAATATGATTCTCCAATAGGAATGACGTTTATCAAAATAAGTAAAAGACTTCGCTAATAATAAAATATTCCAATAGCGAAAATAATTATAATATATTATTATCGACAGATCGCTTATAAAATTCAAATAATTAAAAATACTTAGCGCGCTTAATAGATGAATTAAACAATCGTTTATTTAGCATAGTCTAATAAATAGGATTCAAATTATGGAATGGTTAAAAATTCTTCCCCCTTTAGTCGCTGTTTTTTTCGTTCTTTGGAAAAAAGAAGTAATTTTGGCGCTAATGATGGCCATTTTCACCTCAGAATGGCTGTTAATTGCTAGTCACGAGTCGCTGGGACCCGTTATTGGAGGGCTTAATACACTTGAAAGAATCGTTGAAGTCTTTTCTGACCCTGGAAATACTCGAATTCTGATTTTTAGTTTGCTGGTGGGAGCGTTGCTTTCATTTATGCGTGTTTCTGGTGGTGTTACCGCTTTGGTGAAAAAATTGATTGCCAAAGGTTTGGCCAAAAGTGCTCGTCAAGTCTCTTTAATGGCCAGCTTTACCGGCGTAGTTGTTTTTATAGAGTCTAACTTAAGTGTTTTAACCGCAGGAATATTATCCCGAGGACTGTTTGACAAGTTTGGTATCAGTCGCGCGAAATTAGCTTATATTATTGATAGTACTTCTGCGCCAGTGTGCATCCTTATTCTGCTAAATGCTTGGGGGGCTTATGTTTTAGCGCTACTAGGCAATTATGATTTAGAAGCTAGTTCAGCTGAAATTCTTTGGGGAACCATACCATTTAATTTTTACGCCATCGTCACGTTAGCGATTGTCTTTTACACCGCTTACACCGGGAAATATTACGGTCCTTTGGCGACCAGCCTAAATAATGAAGAAATAGCATTGAAGGCTCGAAATGAAAATCTAGAACTTAACGAAAATCAAACTACAAACGAAAAGCTACCTCAAGGCGAACCAGCATCAAGTTATGTTGATGAGGAAAATGAACATGGTAAAGCCCGCTATATGATTTTACCTTTGTTAACGATGATTGGTGGAATGGTCGGTTTTATGTTTTGGACCGGTGACGGCGTCATGTCTGCAGGCAGTGGATCAAAATCAGTACTTTACGCAACAACTCTTGCATGCGTAGTGGCGTATGCAATGATGATAATGAGTGGCCACTTTAAACACGCAAAATTAGTAAAAATTGGATTTTCGGGAATGTCTGAGTTATTGCCATTGGTTGCGATTGTTTTGCTATCTTTAGCGTTAGGTTCTAGCTTAAAAGAACTTGGCACCGGAATTTATATTGCTCAAATTGTTGGCGATTTTTTACCGCTTTATTTAGTTGCTCCAATGATATTTATTGTAGGAGGTGTCATTGCTTTTTCGACGGGTACTTCATGGGGAACTTTTGCCATTCTTATTCCTATCGGTATCCCAATTATAGAAACCATGGGACTGCCTGCGTCATTTATACTAGCCGCTATTTTAGGCGGTGGCGTATTCGGCGATCACTGTTCACCAATATCTGATACAACCGCAGTTTCCGCAATAGCGTCTGGATGCGATTTATTAGAGCATGTAAAAACCCAACTGCCTTATGCTGCTACCGGGGGTGCAATTACTGTGCTTGCTTATTTAGTAACTGGCTTGATTATTCTCTAATTTGGATTTTAAGGAAATGATAAATAAATTAATTGCCATCTCTTTTTGCCTCATTGTCTGTGGTTATTCTTTTTCGATAAAGGCTAAAAACCAATCAGAAGAAATTGATAAATTAGTTTTACAGACGTTGGATGCTTTTAGTGTACCGGGTGTTGCAATTGGCATTATAAAAGATGGAAAAATCACTCATCTGAAAGGCTACGGTCAAGCCAACATACAAACTAAAGCGCAAGTTAATAAAAATACGCTGTTTAAAATAGCTTCAAATAGCAAAGCTTTTACCAGTGCTGCTTTAGCGTTATTGGTTGAGCAAGGTAAGTTGAAGTGGTCCGATAAAGTTAATCAAATATTACCTTACTTTAAGATGAATGATGCTTGGGTAACCAATGAATTTAATATTAGAGATTTACTGACTCATCGCAGTGGTTTGGGAAGAGGTGCCGGTGATTTAATGCTTTGGCCGGAACCAACTAAATTCTCACGCAACCAACTTGTAAAAAATTTACGTTACTTAAAACCAGTTTCCAGCTTTAGAGATGAGTATGCCTATGATAATTTACTTTACATCGTTGCTGGAGAAGTGATTGCAAAACTTTCTGGAGTGTCTTGGGAAGTTTTTGTAGAAAAAGAAATATTTAAAYMCTTAGGTATGATGCGTTGTTTTGCGGGGGGCGTCGATACTAACAGAGTAAAAAATATTGCAACACCTCACACAAAAATTGGCAGTAAAGTGATTGTGATGGAAAAAAATAAAATTAATAACAAAATCAATTTAATGGCGGCGGCGGGAGGGATTAAATGTGACATGTCTGATATTTTGTCGTGGGTTGCTATGCAGTTAAATCGAGGTTCAACTCTAAATAACAAAAGATTTTTAAGTCAACAAAGCATACAAAAAATGTGGGATCCAGTTACCACGCTACCGTTATCTCAAACTTTAAGAAACTATGATAATGCAGATTTTAGAGCCTATGCACTGGGCTGGCGAGTGAGTAATTATCAAGGGGAATATCGTGTATCTCATACTGGAACATTGAGCGGTTTTATGTCACAGATTGTCATGTTTCCTAAAAGAAATACGGGGATCGTATTGTTAATGAATAGAGATTCTTCGTCTGCAAGAAGTACTTTATCAAGAGGTTTAATGAATATTGTGCTAAACCAATTTGAAGGTAGGACTCAAAAACTAACTAAGAACTGGSTMSAWMAWWAWMWWAMATSAYCAACTAAAAAAAGAAGTAGAATAGAAAATAAATTGGCTGTTGTTAAAGAAAATAAAATACCTACCCAGCAAAAAACACTATTAGGAAATTATATCGATCCTTGGTTTGGTGAWATATCCATTCGCCACAAAGGTAAAGATATTGTTTGGCAGTCAAACATGTCTCYGAGAATGGTTGGGAAAGTTTTTTATCACAGCAAAAACAAATGGTGGGTTAAATGGGATGATCGAAGTTTTAAAGCGGATGCTTGGCTAAAGTTTACGTTATCAAGCGAAGATAACACGACTTTGAAAATGAGCTCTATTGATCCTTCAGCCGATTTTAGTTTTGATTTTCAAGATCTAAATTTAGAAAAAATTAGAAAGTAAATATAAGATAATAAGATGAATCAAGAGTTAATCATTAAAAGAAACACCTATGCTGAAATTGATTTGGCTGCAATCAAATCGAACTATGAGTTTGCTTGCTCTTGCGCGCCTAACGCAAAAAATATTGCCGTAATAAAAGCGAATGCCTATGGTCATGGTTTAATTGATGTAGCTAAAAGTCTAGAGGAGCATGTTCCCGCTTTTGCGGTAGCAATTATGTCAGAAGCTATTGAGCTTCGTGAGGCGGGGATTGCTAAGCCAATACTAGTTTTGCAAGGTGCGCACACAGATAATGAACTCAGACTCGCTGGGCAGAACAATTTTTGGTTGTGTATTTATTCGGCGCATCAAGTTGATTTAGTGCGAACAACCAGCATATCAAACCCGGTGACTCTTTGGTTTAAACTCGATACAGGTTTGCATCGTTTAGGGTTATCTTTTGATGCAGTGGAAAAATCGCTTAAAAGTCTAGAGGGATGTCCTTGGATTAATGAAACGCGCATTATTTATACACATTTTTCTTGTTCAGATGAAATCGACAATGATGAGTCTGATTTACAAATAGAAAAATTTGATTTCCAGACAAAAAACTTACATGTTGAAGAGGGAACAACACTTGAATATAGTCTTGCTAACTCGTCGGCGATCGCCAATTTAGAAAGCTCTCACAAACAATGGAATAGACCAGGGATTATGCTCTATGGTATGAAATTATTTGACTCAGACCATTCTAGTAAACAAAAGTTAATTCCAGCCATGAGTTTCTATTCTACTGTGATAGGTTTAAGAGAAATTAAAAAAGGTGAAAGTGTTGGTTATGGTAAAAAATGGACCGCTGAGAAACCTTCAAAAATTGCCACATTAGCTGTTGGTTATGCCGATGGTTATCCAAGACATGCTAAAAATGGAACGCCAATTTTAATCAATAATCAGAGAGTCGGTTTAGTCGGTAGGGTTTCGATGGATCTTATAACTGTAGATGTAAGTGATTTAGATAATGTGAGCATTGGCGATAGAGCTGAACTTTGGGGAAAGAATCTAGACGCTAGTGAAGTCGCTGAATGTGCAGAAACTATTAGTTATGATTTGTTGACAGGTGTTAGCCAGCGAGTACCAAGGATATTCCTATGAATAATAATTTATTGAAAGTTGAAACTGGTTTTCTCGCACTCACTATATCAAGTATTTTCAGGTCATTTGTTTTTTTTAGTATTGCTGGAAATACAGGTGAAAGGAAAGTCCCATTAGCTTTATTTTTCGCATAAAGCAATCAAATTTAATGATACCAAAATTAACGACAGTCACTTTTTATAACATTTAATAAATAATAAGAAAATAAAGGATTATATAATGCTGAAATATTTCGTGATAAACATATTTTTATTGGTCTCAAGCCTAGCAAATGCTAGCAATATGTTCATAGATAAAAACAATATAGAAAATATTGAAATTACACCATCTCTCATTATTGACGGTAAACAAATATATTTCCTTAAATTGAATCGATTTTCGAACAATAAACAATTAGGAAAAAATCTAGAGAGACTGACGGGTAATAGTGTAACCAGCATAGGTAAGAACCTTATACGTATCATTTTATCTGACAATAGAATTAAAAAAAGTCTACTGAAAGAGATACTTAATTTACCGGACGTCATTGGTTTGTATCCTAATGTTAAGCTCAAAGTCACTAAACGAGGATTTATTTCGGAGAAAAAAGAGTTGGTTGCAATTGAGTCAAAACTTGGTAAATCAGTAAGTTTTTCTGAGTATCGAAATGATTATGAATATCCCGGACAATGGGCGTTGGAAAATAATGCTCAAGGCGTCGGAAGCAATACCGGCAGCGTTGGTATCGATGTTGGTGCTGTTCCGGCTTGGCAACTTACCAGCGGACTGGAGGATGGCGTTGTCGCAATTTTTGGAGAGAAAATTGACCTATCGCATGAAGATTTAGTTCAAGCTATCTGGGTAAATGAGTTAGAAATTCCAGACAATAATATTGACGATGATTCAAATGGATATATAGATGATATAAATGGAATAAATATTTTTGATAATAATGGAGATATTAATACTGTTCTTTTATCAAATACTACAGCACTAGCCGGGATTATTTCTGCAACTCAGGATAATAATATAGGCATTTCAGGATTGACTAGTAGTGACAAGATTCTAACTTGTTATATGTTAGCCGAAGGAGTTGAATTGAGCGTAGATGATATAGGTCAATGTTTTACTTATATTATAGACCTCAAGCAAAATAGAGGTGTGAACATTCATTCGGTTCTTTTGGATTGGGGTTTTTTTGCGACTTTTGAAGAAGAATTTTCATTCATGCGAGATTTTGTTGATTCTTTAATACCGTTTGATATTTTTGTAATAGCTCCGACAAGGCTTTGTGACTTTGTATGTATAGATATAGACAGATTTCCCGATATTCCAGCAAGTTATGATAGTCCGAATCTTATTGCAGTGACATCCATAGGTAGTAAAAATGCAAGGCAATCAGGTATAAATATTTCTGGTTATAGTCCATCTATTGGATACAGAAGCGTTCATACTGCAGCTCCAGGTGCCACAATAATAACAACACTATCGGGAAATTCTCCAGAGATAAATAAAGAGGATGCTCTATTTTTTTCGGGCTTTGATTCTGAAGAGTTACCAGAGTGGGAAGATGTGGGCGCTAATTTTTCATTTAGTAACTTAGAAAAATTTGAAGGGGAAGGCTCTTTGTCAATACAAAGTTTTGACGATAGTAACGCTACATCTCTTGATGAGCTTCTTGTTTCTCCTACCATTAACTTGTTAGGTCTTAGGGGTAAGGATTTAGTGTTTACATATAGGGTAAAGTTTGAAGCTGAGGGGGTAGGGAATATAACATATTCGCCTGTTTCTATAGATATTATATACGGAGATAACAGTACTGAATTTTTAGGAACCTTAGATCTTATATTGACACCTGTTTGGCGAAATCAAGTTAAACAATTTTTGCCTAACTTTGGAAATTTACCAGGAAATGAAAAAACAGATGTACAGCTTAGTAGAGTTAGAATAAGACTTAGGAATCAAAATGTAAATGACAGTAATATCACAATCTATATCGACAACTTTTCACTTGGTATTGTTCCAGAAAATGGTGTTTCGAATAACTATGGTTATTTTAATGGAACATCTCCCGCGGGAGCACATGTTGCGGCCAGTATTTCTATGATTAAGCAATTCAATCCACAATTAAGTATGAGCGAAATTAAAAATTTAATTGTGTCAACAGGGAGCCCATTTGACGATATAGCAAATGAGCAACTAGGTATTTTAAAACCGGCTGTTACAATCAACAATAAGTCATTAAAATTAGCTAGTAATAATAGTAATTCGATGCTGACTTGCGTTGATCAAAAATTAGTACACCGTGTTTATCCCAAACAATCAGGAAATGGAGCGTATACTCGAATAGTAGGTGTTGGTGAAAAGTTAGCTGTTTATAATATAAATTGTAAAAATCCTGCAGGTTCTCCAATTGTCCGTGTTGATGGAGAGCTAATTCAATTACTAGATGATGGTAAAGCGTTTGATACTGGATTGTCAGATGGAATATATACTGCAAGTCTCATTAGTGAGAAATTAGGTGAACAACAAATAGAAATCGAAGGAGATGAATATGGTTCCTTGAAATATAGGACTTTTTCTCCATATAATCTACCGACGGAAGTTGATTATCAATGGGAAGTTCCAACATCTTCTGTGAATGATACACCGTTTGACCATTATCCAAATATTCCGATTAACATAGGAAATATTAGAGATGATCATCAATTAGAAAGTACACCATTTAGTTTCAACACTTTGAGGGCAGGATATATCATAATTAATTATTTAGATGTTGAAAACAGAATTCCTTGGATTGCTCCTAAGAATGTTGGAACAGAAAAGATTGACCCACAGTTTGCATATGAGAATTTTAAGAAAAATGAACGCCAAGAATCTTTCCTTCCAATTTTATCTAAACAATGGAAGATCGTTATAGCGCCTTATTTAAGAAATGCATTTAGAATTGATCTTGGAGAAGGAACAGTGAAAGATTTTATAATAGGGGAAGCTCCTAATCGTAAATGGGTTGTAGAATGGTATAACCGAAGAGAGTTGGCATGCCCAGAGCAAGAAGAACAGGTTTTTCAAGCAGTATTTCATGAGACAAAAGGAGAAATTCAATTTAATTACAAATCAGTGGGAGAAAGTTGCGAGGTTTTAAAACCTGGGGTAGGAATTCAAATCGGGAAACATTTTGAGTCGATATATAACGAAACCATAAAAGATGAGACATCTGTTGTTTTTAAACTACCTAATAATGAAAGCATATATATTAATCAAGCCCCTCAAATTATTCAAAACTTTGCAAATATTCGTAATGAACAAAGTCAGAGAAGTACATTTGTATTAGATGAGTATATTTATGACGATGCACAAGAAACACTCACCTATAAGCTTTATTACGACTCAAATGTTAGTGAGCCGGTTGAAATAGATGGTATTTTTATTGAGAATGGGGTGTTTATTATAGATACTAATACAATCGTTGCGAGTACTTCGGTCTATTTGGTAGCAGAAGATGCCGAAGGTTTAAAAAACAACTTGGCGTTCTTTCTCTCAATAACAGGTTCGCGTCCTCAAAGATTAAAATTGTTTGATGATTTGGGATTGTATGTTCGAGAAGAAGTGTTATTCGATTTAAGTGAATATTTCGAGGACAATATAGATGAATATTTGGTTTATACGTTAGATTTACCAGAAGAACACTATGAAATAGATGGTAACATTTTGAAGTTGAATTTCTTAGTTGCTGGTGAATTTAATATTTTAATTACAGCTACTGATTCTGATTCTTTAACTGCCGTGACTCGTTGGAACATTAATTCGTTTGAAAACAACTTGCCTTACATTAAAAAGGAAATAGGCGAGTTAGAACTTATTTCGGGGCAAAGTTTTACCATCGATCTTAAGAACTACTTTGGAGATATCGAAGATAGTAGTCTTTTTTATTCTGCAGTAGGGCTTCCTGCAAATGTTAGCATTGCAAATACAATTTTAAGTGGTGCACCTGAGGCTATTGGAATATTTAATTTTACTGTATCCGCAAGAGATTCAAGAAATGGAATTACCACAGCTAACGGCAGTATTAAAGTACGACTAAGTTCGTCAAGGCCGAGTGTTGAATCAGGTGGTGGCTCATTATTTTTTCTATTAGCTCTACTAGTATTTCTATTACTTAGAAATCAAATACTACTTAAGTATAGAAGTTAGTGTCTTAATTTGGCTTTTCAGCCTATTTTGAAGATTAAAAGTAGTTGCGTAAAAAATTTAACAAGTACTAACGCTTATTTAATTACCTGGAGTCACTAAATAGTCCAAAGCTTTACAATTTAGGAATCAGAAGGGAAAAGATAAAAAAATATAAAATATAAAATATAAAATATAAAATATGAAAAAATATAAGATAAAAATATAATAGAGATAAAAATATAATAGACACCCAGAAATAGAATTAGAAAAAAACTCCAATTTAAGTTCGTTTGAATAAAAATAATTAATTAACAGAGGTTAAGAATGTTTTTTATTTGTATATCATGTGATTGGATGATTTTTCACGAAAAAAAGTAACAAAAACATTCTCGAAAGAGAATTAATGGTTGGGGATATGTTTCTATTGGGTTGTTTTTAAGAACTCACTTTGTGTTTATCAAACAACAATCTWRCGGCTTTATTTCCCTTCATCCATTTYAAATTAAGCTGTTTRGCTTTTTCTTTTATMAGCTCAATCGGCCCCACAAAATGACAATAGTTTATTCCATAATGTTCTATTTGTTTCAGCCAATGGTTTTGTTGTAAGTTAAGTTGTTGCAGGGACGATTGAATATGATTGGGCATGGTATGTTTATTAGGATAGTGGATTGCTTTACCGGTCCATTCAACTAATTCGATGTAGCATTTTACGGTCATCGGTAACCGTTTACGTTTTACCTTGTTTGAAAAAGATGTAATGGATGAATCGAGAGTGGCTTGAACTTCAATGGGGTCTACTTCGTTGATTGAGTTAAGTCTTTTCTTTATCGATGTATTGGTTGAATCTTCGAGTGTTTCTGCAAGCTTTGCTCGAATAGGATTTAAATCCACGTAAGCCATGACTGACAATACCGATGCTTCATCAAGTAAGGCTTGAGCGAAGTATCTACCTTCCCAGAATCGTCCAGTACAAATGTCTTCTTTGTTGCTTTGTTTGGCTAACGGTTCATTTAACCGGCTCATAAACCAAGACAAACTACCGAGCCGTTCACGATAGAGCGCTAGTTTATCTTTATCAGCCATAATCGCTTGTTTTTTCAGTTCTCGTTGTTTGGCAAATTTGGTGTCGTTTAGTCGACCAAGATAAGCCTGCAACCATTTCTCTGCGATCTCTTCATCGCTCCATTTTAACGGTACGAGCGGTTCCAAGTAGAGAACTATGTGATAGTGATTATCCATAACGGCGAATGCAAATAACTCCACTGCAAAAACATGACATAGCTCAATCATTCTTTTTTCGAGCCAGTCTTTTCGGTGGGAGTAATCTTTATTGGTAAATTTATCAAATCCGCAAAGGAAGGTTCTTCTGACGCAGCGATTAGTACAATGATAAAAACCAGGAGTTTGATTGTCGACAATGTTTTTTCTGGCAATCGTCATAGCATTCGTCCTTGAATGAGAGGAGCTTGAGTTTGGATGAAAATACTAAATATTTCAATCGGCTCGCTCTATTTAGTTTGTCAGTAATAGTTGATTGATTTTGTGAGCGTTTGGCTATATGTTGGGTGTCTGGTATTGTGTGTGGTATTGTGTGTCTGGTATTGTGTGCACAAAAGCGGTGCGCCTACCGGCTTACCACTTTTGCTCTCTGCTGAGCTATAACGTTATACCCAGGAAAAAGCATTGAGAATCACACTATTAATATTGTCATTAACATTGATTACGACTTGTGCCTCACCTGAAATATTAAAGGGTGAAGCAGAGAGAATTGCTGCGACCTTTGGCGAGCCGCTATCAATCATCTCTAAAGACTGGAAATACTCGTCGCTTAAAAAATTCTTGCACCCAGCCGTAGAAAGTGAAAAAAACTTTTCTCACAAACTTGAAACTGCTTCGTTTCTTGGTCCGGTTAAGGAGTGTGAGCCAACGGAACTGGAACCCTCGGAAGTTATAGAAAATGCAATTAAATTCTTTACCGTTTGCCACTTCAAAAATGGCACAGCTAAAGTAATTATGTTAGGCGGGCTATACAATAATGGTGGCTCGATATTGTTTTCATTCGATATATATCCACCTGCTGAAATAAGTCCTGTAGAATTGTATAAATCAAATTATGAAAAAACTACGATAAATAAATTAAGCAAACTTCTTGCTCCAGAATTTAAAAGAATTGGAATATCCGTGAGTCAGGGGCGCATGCTAATTTCAGATACCGCTAAAAAGATGGCTATTTGCCAAATCAAAATCATGAAAACATATGATCAAAAATATATTGATGCTATGTATAATGTGGTTGTTTTAGGAGGTGATGTGGTTGAGGCGGCGGAAGCACAGAGAAAGCTCGTAAATCATGATCTGAAAAATAATTTATTCTCCAAAGAAGAAAGAGATGCAATATTTAAAAAGAAAATACAAATGATGGAAGAGTGTCAGAAGAATATTGAATTATTTTCTTACATGTAGGCCTAACCAATTGTTATTGCAAGACGGTTCATTCGCCAACTCTTTCACCGCCGCAAAACAAGAACGTAATGTCCGCTCACAGCCGAATTGAGTCCTTCATATTTCGTCTTAGAGGCTTTTAAGAAAATCTTACCAACTATCTAACTCAATAGCAGTTCTTGATGAGTACACTTCAAATTGACTAACCGCTCTATAGCAGGCGACATCCAATCGAACCTTTATTTATGTATAGTTATACTTGGTCTAAACGTAGATAATTAGTCATATATACTAAACAGCTATAGCATACTGTGGTTCAAATTTTTCTTGTTGAAGAATCATCGACTTAGTTATAGATTTTATTTCTCCAACTTTATTCAATATTTCTCTAAATCCCGCAAGCACATATTCGCCTTGTACTGTTATGCCCGTAATTTGTTTACCTTTTCTTTTATAAATCACTAAATCAAGTTCTTCTTCCATTAAGCGTAGCTGTCTGCTCACACCTGGTTGAGAGGTATATAAAGCTTTAGCGGCATTTGACACGTTTAACTGATTGTCTGCTATAGCAACGACGAATCTCATTTGTTGTAATTTCATTTTAGTTACCCCTTTATTAATCTAAGTTGATAATTTTATTATGCTGATTTTTGAAAAGACGTTTTTTGTTTCAATTCTAAATTTGAGTTTTCGTGAATACTCAAAACAGCTCGCCCCGAAGGATCGGCTGTTTTGGTAAAGTTTTCATCCCATGCCAATGCTTCTTTGGTACTACAGGCAATTGATTTTCCAGACGGAACTGTTTTTGCGGCGCTCTCGGATGAAAATTTAGTTGCAAAGAGTCGTCGGTAAAGCAATCCTTCCTTTGTATCGGGAGTATTGATTGGGAACTCTCGACAAGCATTGCCAAAATCATGGTCGCTGATACTTTGATCAGAAAATTCTTTAATCGAATCAATCCAAGAATAACCAACACCATCGGAGAACTGTTCTTTTTGACGCCATAAAACATCGTCTGGTAAGTATCCTTCAAAGGCATCTCTTAAAATATGCTTTTCCATTTTGCCATTGCCACACATTTTATCTTTTGGTGCGATGCTCATAGCTGTCTGTAAAAACTCTCTATCTAAAAAGGGTACACGAGTTTCAACTCCCCAAGCTGCCATCGCTTTATTAGCACGCAAACAGTCAAATTGATGCAGTCGTTCCAGTTTTCTAATAGTTTCAGCATGAAATTCTTTATCATTGGGTGCTTTGTGGAAGTATAAATATCCGCCAAAAATTTCGTCGGCACCTTCGCCAGAAAGTACCATTTTAATTCCCATGGATTTTATTTTTCGAGCCATCAAAAACATCGGAGTCGATGAACGAATTGTCGTCACATCATAAGTTTCTAAGTGATAAACAACATCGGCTAATGCGTCCAAACCTTGTTGAATAGTAAACAAAATTTCATGGTGAATGGTACCGATTTGCTCCGCGACTTTTTTGGCAGCGATTAAATCAGGCGATCCTTTTAATCCGACAGCGAATGAATGTAGTTGTGGCCACCATGCGGGGCTTTGTTGATCATCTTCGATTCTTTTAGCAGCATTTAATTGTGCAATAGCTGAAATTAAAGAGGAATCTAATCCGCCAGATAATAAAACGCCATAGGGAACATCTGACATCATATGTTTTTTAACGGAAGAGATTAGCGCATCGCGTAAGTCTTTTTTGTCGGTAGAGTTATCTTTAACTAGATCAAATGATTTCCAATCAGGCTGGTAATAACCTTTAATTTCGCCAGTACGGCTGTCTAAATAATGACCGGGAGGAAAAGCTTGTACCTCCGTACAAATATCGACAATCGCTTTTAATTCGGACGCGATATAAAGTTGCTTCTGCTGATCGTAGCCATAATAAAGTGGGATAATGCCCAGTGGATCTCTTGCGATCAAATAGCGATCACAAGTTTGATCAAATAGAATAAACGCAAACATGCCTTCTAATTGATTTAGTCGTTTTTCAATTAATGATTGGTGAACTTCAACATCACTTTTATGATCTTGCTCGTACATAGCCAAGATGACTTCGCAATCCGATTGAGTTTGAAATTGGTAGTCAAATTGCTCAGTTTGTTTAAGTGTCTTATGGTTATAGATTTCACCATTAACCAATAAAGCTATGTCACCTTTTGAGTTAATTAATGGTTGCTCTCCGGTTTCTATATCAACAATAGCTAATCTTTCATGCACTAGAACTGCATTATCGCAACTCCATACACCAGACCAATCAGGTCCTCTATGACGCTGAATCTGAGACTGTTGGATAGCAAGACTACGATAGTCTTTGCTGGAATCTTTTATATCAAGAATACCGAATATGGAGCACATATCTAAATCTAATTCACTTTGTTAGTCTTTGTGTAGGCTAATCATTAACTAAAACGCGGTAAAAGTGAATAGTATTTAATAAATATAGGTGTTCACGTGGATATACGTTATTATTATGGCAAATATCTAACAATTCATTAATTCCAAGAGTGAATTAGTATGAAAAATCATCGAATCGATAATAATCCAAATTTCAAAGAATCATCAAATTCACCTCTTATTGATGATTTGGACAAAGATATTATTAATGCGCTGGTGATAGACGCCCGTATTTCCTACGCTGAATTAGGAAAAAAGTTCAAAGTTAGCCCCGCAACCATCCATGTACGAGTGGAAAAAATGAAAAAATCGGGGATCATTACTGGGCATAAATTGACGGTTGAGCCAAAAAAGTTGGGTTTTGGAGTGTGTTGTTTTATCGGAATTACATTAAAAAGCGCTGGAGATTACCCTGAAGTATTGGAACGTCTTGAGGAAATTGATGAAGTAGTAGAAGCTTATTATACGACCGGAGCCTATAGTGTATTTACCAAGATTTATTGTCACTCAATAGAAGAATTACATTGGTTATTGGTCGATAAAATTCAATCGATAGAGAAAATTAGAGCGACGGATACGATAATTTCTTTGCAAAATCCTATCCATCGCGCGATTAGTTTATAGAGTATCTAGTTTTAGAGGCGTTTTATAACTTGATCTATTCGCTCAATACCAGTACATTTTGACTAAAGAATAAAAATCAAAGGTGTCTCATGATCGGTACGCTAAAAAGTATAATGATTTTGCTTCTCGCAATTTATCTCTCAAGTTGCAGTGAATCAAATCAATTAGCATCAGATACAAAATCAGATACAAATCAATTCCAATTTAGCCTGTCGTTTCCAGCGATTGTTAGCACTGAACCATTGGATGGCAGAATCATTCTAATTTTAGCGCACAATGATAAAACAGAACCTCGCTTTCAGGTGAATTCAGGCATTGAAGCATCTGAAGTTTTAGGGATAAATGTTGATGGGTTGAAACCTAATGAAACCGCTTTGATCAATGGTGGTGTTTTTGGTTTTCCGGTTGAGTCACTTAATAATTTACCTGCTGGTGACTACTACGTTCAAGCCGTATTTCATAAATATGATACCTTTAATTTATCTTCCGGTCATACAGTGAAACTACCGATGGATCAAGGAGAAGGTCAGCATTGGAACCGCTCTCCGGGTAATCTTTTTTCTACGACAAAAAAAATACACATAAATCCTGAACTGGTAGAGAATATTAGTATTGTGATGGATCAAGTCATACCGCCGATCACTGAATCCAAAGACACAAAGTATATTAAACACATTAAATTAAAATCTAAATTACTCTCAAAATTTTGGGGTAGAGATATTTACTTGGGCGCTCATGTACTATTGCCAGAAGGATTTGATGAACACCCACAGTCAAAATATCCCTTGATGATTTTTCATGGTCATTTTCCTTCTGATTTTGGAGGTTTTCGTGAAACACCGCCGGATGAAAACATAGAGTGTAAATACAGTAAGCGATTTGATATCCCATGCTACAACAGATTTCAGCAGCAAGAGGCTTATGATTTTTACAAGATGTGGACTGGCCCCGATCACCCTCGTATGTTGATTATCGAAATTCAACATGCTACTCCCTATTACGATGACAGTTATGCGGTAAATTCCGAAAGTCAGGGACCTTGGGGTGATGCGATTACTTATGAATTAATTCCACACATAGAGAAACAATTTCGCGGCATCGGTAAAGGCTGGTCTCGTTTTACTTATGGTGGTTCAACCGGTGGTTGGGAAGCGCTAGCTGTGCAAGTAAAGTATCCTGATGAGTACAACGGTGCTTTCGCTGCATGTCCCGATCCGATCGATTTTAGAGCCTATATTCAAACGAATATTTATGAAGATAAAAATGCCTATTTTAATGAAGGACTACTGCAAAATATCGACAAACCTGCCCACAGGAACTATTTAGGCGAGATAACGACAACCACAGAGCGTGAAAATTTGCTTGAATTAGCTTTGGGTGATAAATCTCGTTCGGGACAACAATGGGATATATGGGAGGCTACTTATTCACCTCAAGGTGAGGATGGTTATCCGAAACGGCTTTGGGATAAGAAAACTGGTAAAATCGATAAAGCCGTGGCTGAGTATTGGCGAGAGAATTACGACCTTCGATACATTATGGAAAGTAATTGGTCAACGCTTGGACCTAAGTTGGAAGGCAAGCTATATATTTATGCCGGTGATATGGATAACTATTACTTGAATAACGCAGTTTATCTGACCGAAGATTTTCTTAAACAAACTAAAAATCCTTTTTATAACGGATTAGTAGATTATGGTGATCGGGATGAGCATTGTTGGAATGGCGATCATGAAAATGGTAACGGTATTTCACGACTGAGATATAACACCATGTACCTCCCAATAATTATGAAACGTATTCAAGATTCTGCGCCAACCGATGCTGACTTGACGAGTTGGCGTTATTAAAGATTTAGGGACTTATTTTTACTTGTGTAATTAGTCAGCGGAATTTTTTTCAAGATCTAATAAATCTCCTGGTTGGCAATCTAAAGCATTACAGATTGCCAACAACGTAGAAAATCGAATCGCCTTGGCTTTGCCTCGTTTAAGAATAGAAAGATTAGCCATCGTTACGCCAACCTGTCCAGACAATTCAGTCAGTGACATTTTTCGTTGTACCAGGAGTAAGTCTAAGTTAACTTTTATTTGAGTTATCATTAAATCGTCAACTCCTGTTCTTGACTAATCACAAATGCTTCTTGCAAGATCTTAGATAAAATTATCAGCATAACGCCGATAAATAATGCACCGCTGTTTAATTGGAAAGCTGGATAAAGATTCAAAACAGGGGTTGTAAAAGAGATACTTTTTATTACCGTACCCCACCCAAAATACTGAACTAAAGGATTTAATAAATTCCAAACAATCAGGATAAACCCCAGCTTTCTTATACGACTTGCATTTTCTTGAGAGAAATAAAGGCCATTCTTAAAGGATAATATTAACGCTCTCAATTGTATAACCGAGTAAAAGGCCACTATTGCTGAGAATAGTTGAGTTATTGCAAACAGGTACCAAGCAAACAGGTTTGAAGTATCAATATTGAGAGTCGTTTTACCACTTATTTCCGGGTGGCGTAATCCCGTAAAACCGATATCGGATATTTGTTTGAGGTCAAATTTAAATGATGCAAATGCGCCTATATCTATTCCCCAAGTTGGTGAACCACTTTGAGATAGAGCCATTATCACCATAATTGGTAGCCACATAATGATGACAGATAAATAGACCACTAAGAAGAAATCTAAAATACGCTTAACTATGGCGGTTAAACGATTGTTAGCAGAATGGGTAAAATCTTTTCCTTGGGCCCATAGTAATGCAAATTCAAAGTGTTTAATGATCCAGTAAACGAATCCGATATAAATGAGAAGCGAAGGTAATAGTATGCTGATTGTGTTCATTATGATTCCAATTAGTAGTCTTATTTTCAGAAATTGTATATATCATACATCAGTAAGCATTGATTAACAATGTAAAAGCATTGATAAACGATAAATAATGTGTGATATTCGATATTTATTGTTTCTTTGCGATGTCTGATTTTACTATTTAATCTACTTTTATAGTTTGTAGTTATATATGCCCAAAAGGTGTTGGGTAGTTAAATTGACAATTATTATAATGAGCATTACAATGATAACTCTCTCAAAGAGGTATTAATTATGGCTGTTAAAAACGAAAGAATAACAATATTAGCCAGTACAGAATTTAAGGCTTTTCTGCATGGTGAAGCCACCAATGAAGGTGTTAGCGTGTCTGAATTAATTCGTGAGCGTTGCATGAAACCCGCTACAAGCACTAAAGACGAGGAGCTTCTAAAGGCTTTAGTCGAGCAAGTGAACATATCGACCTCTAAAGCAAGAAACTCACTTAGTAAAGGTTTACGTGACGCCAACAAAGTATTAAAAGAACTCAAAGCAAGCAGAGTTGCATCGTGAGTGTTATTAAAGATGCTGTCAACGCAATGAAAGAAGTCATTCTTTTAACTGATAAAGTAGAAAAAACTGGCTCCGTATTAAGTGAGATTTCAAAAGAGCTTAGAGATCATGATGGAAGATTAATAAGGCTAGAAACAATGGTTGAGATAGCGCAGTTCCAAAGCGGCCAAAAGAAAATAGAAACAAAATAACTAACATAGTTTCTAGTTATATAGGAAATAAAAGTTTAGACACGTAGTTATATTCATGCTTAAATCTATGCATCGGAAAATTGTGAAACAAAATAATGAACAGCCAAATTATAATCAACAACCTCTTAGTAATACGCCGTCGCCGTCGTAGCTTTAATGCTGGGCGTGAATTTGTATAGAGTTTAAATATTATATAAATCTAAAAACCCAGCCTTCGAGCTGGGTTTTTCGTTTTTAAGGATTAAAAAATGCAACACTACATTAATACAACCGATTGGAGTCAAGCCGAGTTGCAGTCTATGCTCGATTTGGCAAATCAATTTAAGCAGGGTGAAACCAGTCAATCCCTAAATGGGAAATCTGTGGCTTTACTTTTTTTCAATCCATCTATGAGAACTAGGGCATCTTTTGAGCTTGGTGTAGCGCAAATGGGCGGTACAGCTATTGTTTTAGAGCCTGGTAAAAATGCATGGCCAATAGAGTTTGATTTGGGTACTACTATGGATGGTGATACGGAAGAACACATCATAGAAGTCGCACAGGTACTTTCTAGATATTGTGACATGATTGCGGTTAGAGCTTTTCCTAAGTTTGAAAATTGGCGCGATGATAGACAAGATAAAGTAATCAAGGCTTTCAAAAAATACGCGACAGTACCTATTATTAATATGGAAACGATTACTCATCCGTGTCAAGAACTTGCGCATATGATGACAATTCAAAAGAGAATAGGGCGCCCACAAAAGAAAAAATATTTGCTGACTTGGACTTATCACCCAAAGCCTTTGAATACGGCAGTTGCTAATTCCTCACTTTTAATATCGACAAAATTTGGTATGGACGTGACTCTTTTATGTCCTAACGAAAACTATTTATTAGATAAACGATATATGGATTTGGCACAACATCAAGCTGAAGAGAGTGGCGGTAGTTTTAAAGTCACTCATGATATTAATGAAGGTTATGACGGTGCAGAAATTGTTTATGCGAAAAGCTGGGGCGCTATTCCATTTTTTGGTAATTGGGAAAAAGAGAAGCCAATGCGTGATCAATATAAACATTTTATAGTTGATCAGGAAAAAATGAATTTAACTAATAATGGGTTGTTTTCACATTGTTTACCATTAAGACGTAATGTTAAAGCGACCGATGAAGTGATGGACTCTGATTATTGTTTTGCGATTGATGAAGCTGAGAATAGACTTCATGTGCAAAAGGCTATGATGCAAACTTTAGTTCAAAAGACTTAAAGACTATTTACCACAGAGGCACAGAGAAAAGATGAGTAAGAATTATGACCAGTAAATTGAACAAAAAAATTGTTTTAGCTTTTTCGGGCGGATTAGATACTAGTTTTTGTGTTCCTTATTTAATTGATAAGGGCTATGAAGTCACTACCATATTTGTGGATTCGGGAGGTGTTAGTGCTAAGGAAAAAGTGGAGATCAAAAAGCGTGCATTGTCTTTAGGCGCTAAGGAACATGTGGAAAAAAATATTGCGAATGAACTCTGGAATGATGTGATAACGCCTCTCATTTGGGGTGGGCATTGGTATCAAAATCAATATCCTTTGCTTTGTTCTGATCGATATTTGATCGTTGAAAAATGTTTGGAGCTGTGTGATGAAATCGGAACAAATCTATTTGCGCATGGTTGTACTGGGATGGGCAATGATCAAGTCAGATTTGATCTGGCTGTTCATTGCTTAGGCGATTATGAAATAGTCTCGCCAATTAGAGAAATTCAAAAATTAACCGATGAAGTTAGAGCGTATGAGAAAGAGTATCTGATAGGAAAAGGTTATGCGGTTTCAGATAAAGTGGCGGCTTATTCAGTTAATGAAAATTTATTAGGCGCTACAATTTCAGGTTCGGAAATTGATGAATGGAAACAGCCTTCTGATGAAAGTTATTTAATTACTGAACCACAAGTTGACACATCAAAACAGAGCGCCCTAATTACCTTTCAGTTTGAGAAAGGCAATTTAATAGCACTCAATAAAAAACAACTATCTGCCGAATACACCGGTGAGTCGGTTATGCAGGAACTCAATAAGTTAGTCGGTTCCTATTCGATTGGACGTGGATTATATACGGGCGATACTAGCATTGGATTAAAAGGGCGGATTGCATTTGAAGCACCCGCTCTGGTTGCATTGCAATCGGCTCATACTGCATTAGAACAAGCTGTTTTAACCAAAGCGCAAAACAGATTTAAATCCAATGTCGCTGAAAAGTGGACGGAGCTTGTTTATGAAGGCTTTTATTTTGAACCTTTAAAATATGATTTAGAAGCATTCTTAAAATCTTCTCAAGAAAAAGTCAGTGGTACGGTTACGCTGGAATTGAAACCGGGTCATTTGATTGCTGTTGAAGTTAAATCTGAAAATATATTGCAGGATAAAAATGCGGTATATGCGCAGTCGGCATCGTGGACTATTGATGAAGCGGTAGGTTTTATTAAGTTATTTGGGAAGTCAACGGTTATGGCGACTAAAAACTAAAAACTAAAAACTAAAAACTAAAAGATAAATCCCCCTCAATCCCCCTTCGCAAAGGGGGAGGTTTTGTTTCTACATCCTCCTTTTGTGTACATGGAGGTTTAACTCTTTATTCCCCCCTTTGCGAAGGTCGTTACATGGATGTAACTTAGTAGAACAATGCAGGAGCAATTGTCGTGGGCTAGGGGGGATTTGAAATGTTGATGAATAGTTTAAGTTAGATGTTAATAGTTAGTACAAGAAATCTCCCCAGCACCTCTTCGCAAAGAGATGCTGGGGAGAACTAAGATGTTAGATGAAGAAGGAATAAGACATGAATTTCACACAAACTGAAACATTTAAACACTTAACTAAATTAGTTGGTTTTGATACACAAAATCCTCCAAGAAAAATTGATCAAGACAGCGATATATTTAAATGTTTATCTGAAAATTTAACGGGGTTTAATATTTCTTTTATTGACGCTGGCGACGGATGTTTGAGTATGCTAGCGGTTCGAGGCGAGCCAGATTTACTATTTAATTTCCATATAGATACGGTTCCGATAGCTGAAGGTTGGAATTCTAATCCCCATGAACTTGTACAACAAGAAGGTAAAGTTATAGGGCTAGGCGCTTGCGATATTAAAGGTGCTTCCGCCTGTATGTTATCTGCGGTAAATAAGACTGCTGGAGATGTGGCATTGCTTTTTTCTTCTGATGAAGAACATGGATCTAGTCAAGCAATAAAGAAATTTTTAACGACTGAGCATGGTTTTAAACAAGTGTTGGTTGCTGAGCCTACAATGGCGAAGGCCGTTGTTGCCCACCGAGGAATACAAACCGCGACGGCTTTCTTTGAAGGCATTCCGGGTCATGCATCTGAGGCTAGAGCATTTAATGATAATGCTATTCATAAAGCAGGGAAGTGGATCGGTCATGCATTAAAATGGGTGTCTGAACAAACAATTCAAGTTGAAAATCTTTCAGGTTTGCCTTTTAATATTGGTACTATTGATGGGGGTGTAAAAGCAAATATGATTGCTTCAAGTTGCGAGTTGAAATTTGGTTTTAGAACATTGCCCGGACAGGATTCGCAAACCATTATTAGTGCATTAAATAGCCTAAGCAAAATCAAAGAAGATATAAAAATCGAACCTGGATTTTTTGGTCCTTGTTTACCAGCGTCAAATCAGAATTACGAAAGTTCGATATCCAATGCTCTTACACTAGCGAAACAATTGAATGTCGAAAAAGGGGACGCGGTCAATTTTTGGACTGAAGCAAGCTTGTTTTCGCAAGCGGGATTAACGGCCATCGTTTTTGGACCAGGAAATATAGCGCAAGCACATACTGCGAATGAATGGGTTGATATTTCDCAATTAGAAAAAGTAGAGAAAACTTACATTGAATATTTATCGAGATAAAATATGAATATAGAAACCAATAAATCTACACCACTAAAAGAAACGCCGGTTAAAGAAACCATCGTACAGCTACTTTCTAATTTGGCAAATCCAAAAGAATTTAACCAATATATGAGTCGCTTTGTTGAGGCTGGTTTGTCTCGGTTTGCAGTTATAAAAGTAGGTGGAGGCATTCTAGATAATGATTTAGAAAATCTTTGCTCTTCTTTAGCCTTTTTAGAAAGGATTGGATTGTTTCCTATTGTTGTTCATGGAGCTGGACCTCAACTAAATCGCAATTTGGAAAAGGCCGGTATAAAATCGGAGTTTATAGACGGACAACGAGTAACCAACGCTTCGGTATTAAAGGTCGCTAAAAAAACCTTTATCGAACAAAATTTAAAGCTTGCTCATCGGTTACAGGAAATGGGGGTTAGAACTTCTTCAATTACCTCGGGAGTCTTTACCGCAAAACAAACGGAGCAAAATGAATTAGGTTTTGTTGGCGAGATAACCGATATTGATTTGGAACCAATTAACTTGGCGATTAGCTCAGGAGCTGTTCCCATTCTTTCATCGCTTGCTGAAACAGATAGTGGACAGATCTTAAATATCAATGCCGATATTGCCACTAACGAATTATCAATTGCAATTAAGCCTTATAAAATAATATTCCTAACCACAACGGGTGGATTGTTAAATGAGCAAGGCGATATTATTTCATCAGTCAACTTGATCACTGATTATACAAAAATGATGCAAGAGGATTGGTTGCATGGCGGTATGAAGCTAAAAATACAACAGGTCGCTCAAATATTAAGCCAACTACCTTCTACTTCCTCCGTTTCGATTACCAATCCATCACACTTGGCAAAAGAGCTTTTTACTCATAAAGGTTCCGGTACTTTAATTCGCAAAGGTGAGTCAATTATGACTCA
Organism: Kangiella sp.; assembly: GCA_002733465.1. GTDB lineage: Bacteria > Pseudomonadota > Gammaproteobacteria > Enterobacterales > Kangiellaceae. Next base: position 43,490 of record NVVT01000005.1, on the reverse strand, counting down.
CGATGATATCGAAACAATTAAAATTAAAAAGTTAACTCAGGTCATAGAAGAAAGTTTTAATAAAACTCTCGATGAAGACTATTTTGAAAAAACAAAAATACAAAGAGCATATATTACCTATTGCTATAGAGCCGCTGCCGTTGTTATCGACATTGGTGGTGTCCCCTATTTGGATAAATTTGTGGTAGCGGATGCTGCCAAAGGCGAAGGTTTAGGTAAGGTGTTATGGGAAAAAGTTAGAGAGCAACATCCTAATCTACATTGGCGAGCAAGACCGAATAATACAATCAACGGTTTCTATTTTAAAAATGCTGATGGCTGTATTAAAACCGACGAATGGAATATATACTGGTACGGTTTAGATAGTTTTGAAAAGATAGAAAAATGTGTACAGCAAGCAAAAGAAAAGATACCAACGGTTTCTTAATTAATATGGCTGAGATTATGACAAAAAAATTATCTCTTGGGATTGTTGGTGTTAGAGGCTATGTCGGTCGTGAACTAATCCGGTTGTTGGCCAATCATCCAACTATTAAAGTTGAATGGGTCAGTTCAAGGCTACTCAAAGGCATTACATTAAATGATTTTCTTTGTGACGATGAGCATTTTGAAGCGGTAAAGCTAGATGCCGATCATTATTATAATACCCTTAAAATTGAGACTTTGTCAGAAGTTGATGTTGCAGATTGCAAAACCGACATTATTGTGCTGGCACTACCGAATGGTTTGGCTGAAACATTTTTGCAGGAAACTGATATAAAGCAGAATAATCAATTAATTATCGATTTATCTGCAGATTACCGATTCGATGAAACCTGGCAATATTCGATCCCTGAATTGTTTTTTAAATCTAGGTCTAAGCAGAGTAATATTGTTAACAAATTAAATGCAGTGGTGAAAATAAGCAATCCAGGCTGTTATGCTACAGCTATGCAAATCGCTTTGGCTCCTTTAGTTAATCATATTAGTGAACGTGCAAACTGTTTTGGCATTTCTGGCTTTAGCGGCGCTGGAACCAAACCTTCAGCCAATAATAATCCACAGAATTTGAAGGACAATATTTTGCCCTATGGATTAATTGAACATTTACATGAAAAGGAAGTTTCAGATCACCTTGGAATTCCTATTAGTTTTTCACCTCATGTGGCTCAGTTTTTCCGAGGGATTTCTATGACTGTTCAGGTAGAGTTGGAAGAAAAATGGACGCTAGCTAAAATTAATAAATTATTCAATGCATATTATAAAGATGATTCATTGATCAATGTTCAGCATGAGATACCTAATGTCCAACAAGTAATCAATAGAGAAAATTGTATTGTAGGCGGTTTTACATTAAGCGCTGATGGAAAAAGGCTAACGTTAGTGAGTTGTTTAGATAACTTATTAAAAGGTGCAGCCAGCCAAGCATTACAAAATATAGAATTATTTTACAATGAATGTGGTTCGTAGGTTGCGGTTGAATTTACGAAACCCAACAATGAGTTCAGCAAAATTAGAATGTCGTTGGTTGCAAGTTTATGTTGGGTTTCGTACCCACAATGTTTCAGGGGCAAGCTTTACCTCAACCGCAACCTACTGGAAATAATACAATTGAACTATTTGATAATAGAAGAGAAATTATTATGACACAACCTTTATGGCAAAAAAGCACAACGTCTATCAATAAAAAAATGATGAATTTTATGGCAGGTGAGGACGTGATTCTCGACCGTGAATTGATTCAATATGATATTCAAGCAAGCCAGGCGCATGTTAAAGGGTTAGCTTCGATTAAATTAATAAGTGATGATGAAAGTTTACAGTTAATCAAAGAATTATCTAATTTGTCCAAAGCTTTTGACACAGGCGAATTTATTTTAGATAACCGATTTGAAGATTGTCATTCTGCTATTGAATATTGGTTAGTCGAAAAACTAGGTGAGTTAGGTAAAAAAGTACATACCGGACGTTCAAGAAATGATCAAATTTTAGTTGCCACTAGACTTTATTTGAAAGATTCACTCAATCAAGTGATTCAACTTTGTAAAGAAAGCGCAGAGAGCTGTCTTAATAAAGCAGAGTTAGGCAAAGAGCAACCGATGCCTGGTTATACTCATTTGCAACAGGCGGTTCCATCATCCGTTGGAATGTGGTTTGCTGGATTCGCCGAATCGATGGTCGATAATCTAATTTCTTTAGAGGCCTGTTTAAAATTGATTGATTGTAATCCCTTAGGAACCGCTGCGGGTTATGGAGTTAATCTTCCTTTAGATCGTGAACTAACGACCCAAGAATTAAACTTTGCAAGAATTCAACTAAATCCTATTTATGCGCAAAATAGCCGAGGCAAGTTTGAGTTAGCGGTACTTAATGCCATGTCACTATGTTTATTAGATGTCAGGCGTTATTGTTGGGATATTTCTATTTTTACCACCCAAGAATTTTCAATGGTCAATTTACCCAGTGAAATGATGACAGGCAGTTCAATTATGCCTAATAAAACTAACCCTGATTTGGTCGAATTAATGAGAGGGAGCTATGCGGTTGTGCAATCTGCAACAATTGAACTTCAATCATTGCTTTCGTTGCCTTCAGGATATCAGAGAGATCTGCAGTTAACTAAAGGCGCGTTATTGCGCGGAGTGAAAAAATCGATTGATACCTTGTCATTGTTTCCCGCATTAATAGAGTGTACTCAATTTATAAAAGAGTCCTGTGAGAGTAAAATTACCGCGCCGATGTATGCAACCGATTTGGCGATTGAATTGAGTCAACAAAATATCCCTTTTAGAACGGCATATCAACAGGTGGCTAATAGCTATGATGAACTTGAAAATAGAACGCCATTGGATAGTATTAATGCCAGAGTTTCCGTAGGGGCTTGTCGAGACTTGAGATTAGAAGAAATTAGAGAAAGGTTAAAGTAAGTGAGTTTATTGAGCTATTTCTTGTTTTTTGCTTAGATAACGTGATTGAGAATGTCCTCGAGTGACACCTATCTTATTGATAATAAAGACTATTTTTAAAACATTTCCTATTGTAAGTAAAGATAATATCGACTATTTGCGATTAATATTTGATGAAATCTGACTATGTCATTGAATTTATGGAATAAATAAATTCTAATCTACTCGCTGAAAACTCGTATAAATAGTTTTTATGCGTATAATATAGCGATAATTTTATTAGGAGCATTTCGAAGTGGAAGAAAACGTTAAAATAGTGGTTGATTATATAAATCAGGTAAAAACTCGTTGCACATTTGACGCGGCGGCTAAATCATTAAAAATTACTCCGCAGGCTTTTAAAAAGCAGTTAGGCGATCCTCGTCCTGAAATATCTTGGTTTGTTAGTCCTACTTCCGGAGAGCCAATGCGTTACTCTGATGAGCAGAAACATCCTGAGCTCTATCGTACAAAGCGCATTATTACATCAGCAAGCGTTTTAATACGTAATCTTGATTTATAGAAAAATTAGTTAATTATTAGTCAGTTTATTTAACGTAAGAGAATTCTAATGGCAAAACCTAATTACTCATTTGAAAAAAGACAGAAAGAAATCGCAAAAAAGAAGAAGAAAGAAGAAAAGCGACTTAGTAAAATGACTAAAAAGGCAGAAGAAGAACAAGGTTCATTAACTAACAATGAAGATACTAATATTGATTCTTAGACGTTATCTACCTTAGTTCTTTTTAGAAAATCATTATCTCGGTTTCAAATGGTGAATTGGAATCGTGATATCAATAATTTTTCACCCTAAAATAGAGTAAACAACATGAGTAAAGGTACAGTTAAGTGGTTCAACGCAGATAAAGGTTTTGGTTTTATTACTCCTGAAGACGGAAGTAAAGATCTTTTTGTACATCATTCTGAAATTCAAAGTGGCGGCGGTTATGCAAGTCTAAATGACGGTCAAGCGGTAGAATTTGAAGTCGGTCAAGGACAAAAAGGACCTTGTGCAAATAAAGTTGTCGCAGTATAAATAGCACGAATAACATGAACAATAGGTCTGTCGTATGGCAGTCCTATTGTGAGTGTTAACATTCAGAAAAAATCAGTCAATAAAATTCCAATTCCCAGCCTTTGAATATGCTGGTCATAATCGATTAAGCTCTCTCCATACCCATTAAAATATTGTACGTAACCTTTAAAACGTTTTCCCATGGGAAAAGACCAGTCAATTTGGATAGCTCCCTTATTGTCGCTTTGTAAATTATTACGAAATAAAGTACTTAATGTTTGTGACTTCCACTGGTATACGGTGGTCAGCTCAAAATACCCCATGTACTTATGAATGTCAGGATTGTCGTCACCATCAGCTTGATTTGGTTCAACTTTATCTTTTTCAGGTAAACGATACCATGGTTTAAAAACGACCACCCAATCATCTTTTTCAAAAACAAACTGTGCGTATAAACGATTCCAGCTTCTGGATAATAACTGTGTATGGCCGTTTGATTGATGTTCAAATCCAAAACTAATAATTCGATTGTGCCAACCTTCAAACTCTTTATCTTCAATCATTGAATAAAAAATTTCTGGTTGATAGTTGGTTTCTCTAAATGGCGAAGATAAATCTGAATTATACATTTGCCAATAGGATTGAATGGTAAAACCCATATGGATAATATCTGATTCATTGAAAATATTGGTGAATATTGGTGCTTTGAAGCTGATTTGAAACTTAGCTTCAAAATTATCCAATGTACCATCTACAGGAAATTCCCTGAAAGGAGCTTCATTGGGCTGATCTATATAAGTTACTGGTAAAAAGTAACTGCGTTTATGTGGCGTAATAACGCTTGGATTACTTTGCGTTGCTCTTTCTCTAGCAATACGTAATTCAATTTTTGATAGTTCTCTGCTGTAATCTTCGGTATTGTCACCGACAACAAGAGTACACTTGTCTTTAATCGTTTTAATAGATACGTTAGGCTTATCTTTAGCAATTTGTCCTAGTAGACAAATTTGCATTTCCTCCGAATATTCAAAGGCATTTGAGTAAGGACTAAAGCCAATATTTGATAGGATGATAAATAGTGTTAGTAGGCGCTTATTTAATTTCATGGATTTAATCGTAGTTTAATAAAACTTAAATTCACTAGATATCATAATATCAAATCAATGGTTTTTGATTCTGATTTTTATAAAAGTCTTTTGGTAGTTCAATGACTATCGAATCGACGATAAGATCCTGTAAGCCTCTTTTTTCTTTATCAATTAGTGCCCAAATTGATGATATCCCGCCGAAAGACAAAAATGAGCGTAAATAAGCTTCTTTATAAGTGAGTAATTCACCATTTGCTTTATAAACTTGTAGTCGCCATGTTTTCATACCAACCGTTTGACCGCCTTTCACCCAACACCAAACATAATAATACTGTACGCAGGCAAATAGGTAAGCGCCCCATAGAAAATTATTGCTGGTTGCCAGAGCTACATCGTTAAAATCATTGTTCCAAGGTAATGTTGCAAGATAAATAACGATTTGACCTATCACTAAAGCCAATACAAAGATGCCTAAAGCACCGAGTAAATCATAAACCCAAGCAAATAGGCGTTTCCAAAATGACGCGAGTGTTACTTGTGTAGCAGGTTGATTCATGTTTATAATGCTATTCAGCTTAGAGAGATAAAAGATTGCGTAAGTTTAGCAAAATAGTATCTATTCAGCGAATAGTTAAATAGTTACGCAAAATATTCCGTCATTTGAAATATTAGTAGGATGTCCGAAGTTCACGCTTTATAATAGCCGGTTCAAAATAAAAGCCTAATGTCATAGAATCATGATATTTGGTTTAAGTAATTTAGACATAATATTAGGGATCGAAATTGAGCACCATCAATCTACAAAATCAAAGAGTATTATCGGGCATGCGTCCGTCAGGAAAGTTACACCTTGGGCACTACCATGGAGTGTTAAAAAACTGGGCAAGGTTACAGCATGAACATGAATGTTTCTTTTTTGTAGCCGATTGGCATGTATTGACCACCCACTACGATAATCCTCAAATCATAGAGGAATCTGTGTGGGACATGGTGATTGACTGGTTAGCTGCGGGTGTTAATCCTGGATCCTCAACTATGTTTATTCAATCTAAAGTGCCAGAGCATGCAGAATTACATCTATTACTTTCTATGTTGACGCCACTAAGCTGGTTAGAAAGAGCGCCAACCTACAAAGAGCAACAAGAAAAATTAAAAGATAAGGATCTAAGTACCTACGGATTCCTTGGATATCCATTATTGCAAACAGCCGATATATTAGCTTATAAAGCGGGGGCTGTACCGGTCGGATTAGATCAAGTACCTCACGTTGAAATGTCTCGAGAAATCGCTAGACGATTTAATCATTACTATGGACGGGAGCCAGGTTTTGAGAAAAAGGCGGAAGACGCAATCAAAAAGTTGGGTAAAAAGAATGCCAAACTTTATAACAATTTACGACGAGATTATGTTCAAGAAGGAAACGAAGACGCACTGGCTCAAGCTCATGCCATGGTAGAAAGTCATTCGAGTATTTCATTAGGTGACAAAGAACGCTTAATTGGTTATTTAGATGGCGGAGGCAAAATTATTTTGCCTGAGCCACAAGCGTTATTAACGCCAGTTTCTAAAATGCCAGGTCTTGACGGTCAAAAAATGTCTAAATCTTATAATAACGTGATTGAAATGCGGGAGTCCGCAGATCAGGTAGAGAAGAAAATTAAAACCATGCAAACCGATCCCGCCAGAGTGCGATTAACGGACCCAGGCGATCCTGATAAATGCCCAGTATGGCAATTACATGAAGTTTATTCAGCCGATGATGTCAAAAGCTGGGTTAAGAAAGGGTGTACAACGGCTGGAATAGGATGTTTAGAGTGCAAGCAGCCATTGATTGATTGTGTTATTAAGGAAACTACAGAGTTTAGAGAAAATGCGAAAGAGTATGAAGAAAATCCAGAGTTAGTAAGAAATATTATTGCTGAAGGTTCCGATAAAGCACGAGATATTGCTAAAGAAACTATGGAAGATGTTCGCGAAGCAATGGGGTTGTCGTACCGTTAGGTGCGAGTGAGCCTGCTATGCAAAAAGATACGCAAGAAGATATGTCAAAAGATAAACTAATAGAAAGCCTAGAAAGTAACCTAGAAAAAAAACTAGAGGTTGATTTGCAAGGAAATCCAGAAAACGGATCGATAAAAGAATTAACTGAAGGTACGGACTCTATTGTTGTGGAAGAACAACCTGCTGAAGAGTCAATAACAGAAATTCCGCGTACGTTAGAATCAATAACTCAGGAATATTTAAGTAGAGAATCTCAGTCTGATGGCACGCAAACTCAATCACAGGGAGAAATGCCTTTTGCTTTAATTGCTGGTGAAGCTGTTAGTGACGTGCCTAAAGATTTGTATATTCCACCCGATGCTCTAGAAGTTTTCTTAGAAGCTTTTGAAGGACCTCTCGACTTATTGTTATATTTAATTAAACGTCAAAATTTGGATATCTTAAATATTCCGATTGCTCATATCACGGAACAATATATGGAGTATGTCGAGTTAATGAAGGGTGTTAACCTTGAGTTGGCGGCTGAGTATTTAGTTATGGCAGCCATGCTTGCAGAAATTAAAAGTCGAGTGCTATTGCCTAGACCAAAACTTGATGAAGATGAAAATGATCCGAGAGCTGATTTAATTCGACGTTTACAGGAATACGAACGTTTTAAGAAAGCCGCGATAGATGTTGATGAATTACCTCGTATGGGGCGCGATATATTTCAAGTGGAAGTTCAAACGCCAGAATTACATATTAATAAACCTGTGCCTCAGGTGGATATGAGAGACGTAATGATGGCTTTAAAAGATGTTATGCAAAGAGCAAAAATGTTTACCTCGCATCAAATTCAGCGAGAAGCATTATCGACTCGTGAAAAAATGTCAAAAGTATTAGCCATATTATCGGCTGATAATTTTACTGATTTTGTTTCCTTGTTTGATGTAGAGGAAGGCAAAGCGGGTATTATTGTGACATTTTTAGCGATTATGGAATTAACAAAAGAGTCTTTAGTTGAATTAGTGCAAAGTGAAGCATTTGCGCCAATTCATGTAAGAGCTAGAATTAATTAGAGTAGTTTTATACCCATCCCACCTCAAGATGCAGATTTCAGCAAGGCTAGAAACATCCATATTTGAGGCAAGTGATTTTTGGGCTAGTCATTCTAGCTGAAAATTGCTTAACGAAAAAGATGGTTGTTTATAGCCTCGCTTCGTAGTGCCTACTTTTGGTGCCCTACGGGTGCTCAGCTAGGAAACTTGCACTGCATTACAACTCTTGGAAAGGACTAGCCATTTCCTTCGAGTTGCGCTTTGTTCAACCTGTTCCTAAGTTCAGTCGCCTAGCTGAACACTGAAACCTGCATCTTGAGGTGGGATGGGTATATACTTAACTAGAATGGCTTTTTAAAAGAAAAGAAACAATGAATATAGAAGATAACAAATTAAAACAAATCATAGAAGCCGCTTTAATGTCTGTAGCCAAACCTATGTCCATTGATCAATTGTTAAAATTGTTTATTGAGTTCGAACTGGTGAGTGCAAGCAGAGTTAAGGAAGCTATTAAACAATTACAAAATGATTGTGAAGGACGAGGCATTGAGCTTGTCAATGTCGCAAGTGGCTATCGTTACCAAGCTCGCCAAGATTTTTCTGAATGGTTGAGTCGATTATGGGAAGAACGCCCAGCTAAATATACGAGAGCGACTCTTGAAACTTTAGCGTTAATTGCGTATAGACAACCTGTTACACGCGCTGAAATAGAAGACGTTCGTGGTGTTGGAGTATCCAGTAGTATTATTAAAACGCTAATGGAAAGGGACTGGATCAGAATTGTTGGTCATAGAGATGTCCCTGGAAGACCTGCATTATACGCAACCGCAAAACAGTTTTTAGATTATTTTAATATGAAAAGTTTAGAAGACTTGCCAACGCTATCTGAAATAAAAGATCTTGAAGATATCAATCCAGAACTAGAATTACCTAATCCAGATGTACATGAAGAGGATGAGATAGTGTCTGATCTGAATGTTGATTCTGAGCAGAGTTTAGATTCGGATTCGGACTCGGATTCAGAAAGGCAAATGGAAATAGATGCTGTTGAAGAACTAGACTCTGAAGCGGAAACAGATTTTGTAAATAAAGAAGTTAATGACGAAGAGAATAATTCTTCAGATGAAGAACTAGATGAACAGAATGATGACAGTTCAGTTTCAGATAGCCCAAATCAAAACACGATTTAAATGACGAATAGAATAAATATGAAAAATCCAATAGAGCAAAATACAAAAGTACAAAACGATATTATTGTCGACGATAAACTACAAAAAATAATGGCGACTGCTGGGATCGCTTCTAGGCGCGAGTCTGAACGCTGGATTCAAGCGGGAAGAGTTAGTGTCAATGGGAAAATATCAACCATTGGCGACCGTGCGTCAATTAACGATACGATTCGAGTGGATGGCAAGCCGATACGGATGACTAAACCGGAAGATTTTAAACGAGTGATGATTGCCTACCATAAACCGGAAGGTGAAATTTCAACTCGAAAAGATCCAGAAGGACGTCCTACCATTTTTGATACTTTGCCAAAAATAAGAAACTCTCGATGGTTAAGCGTCGGACGTTTAGATTTTAATACCAGTGGTTTAATTTTCTTTACTAATGATGGAGAAATGGCAAACAAATTAATGCATCCATCGTTAGAAATTGTGCGGAAATATGCAGTGAGAGTGCGAGGCCAAGTCCATGATGAAATGATTCAGGCGCTTTTAGATGGCGTAGAATTAGAAGATGGGCTAGCGCGATTTGAATCAATTGAAGTGGCTGGTGGTGAGCGAAGCAACCATTGGTATCACGTAACCCTTCGAGAAGGAAGGAATCGAGAAGTAAGAAGACTTTGGGAGGCGTTTGATGTACAAGTTTCTAGATTACATCGAATTCAATACGGACCATTTGAATTGCCAAGAGCATTAAAATGTGGCCGTTGGAGAGAGCTTACCAGAGATGAATTAGCTGACTTCGAAAAAATAACGGGACTGACATCTAGTCGAGGTTCAAAAATGACTCGCCAACATAAGAGTCACGATAAAAGAAGTAACAAACGATTAAAAGCAAGAAAAGTATCTAGACGATGAAGGCTGATACTCATATAGGGACGAGAACAGACGTTAAAGCAGATTTGAAGACAGGCATTAAAAATGACTAATAAATTGAAAAAGAAAATTAGAGCCATTAGTTTTTCCTTGCTAACCATCTTTGGTTTAAGTTCATGTGGTGATTTTCCAGAATATTCGTTTATTCAAAGTAACGATTACTGTGCAATGAGTTTCCCCTTTGCTGGTGGCGTTATTGGTCGACAGTATGTTGGATATTTTCGTGTAATTTCAACTTTACAGTATATGGACGAAAATCCATCTGTACGGATTTTAATTAATGGTCCATCCCATATTGATCTTGATGTTGGTAGCGTACAAAAAGTAATCATTAATGGAAAAGTGTATAGACCTAAATATATTGCTTCACATGTTGAAGGACAGCTTCAACTTTGGGGACCTGCATTTTTATTCACCGATGAAGAGTCAAAGGAAATTTTTGAGTTTATTAAAGATGGAGAAGATTTTAATTTTGTCGGGCGAGTAGAAGTAGGGCTTCAATACGACACCGATATTTATAATTTCTTTTATGACTCTGAAAGCGAGGTTTTTCGAGATTGTATTAACCGATTGTTAGAGCCAGAAGATTTGGTGAAACTTGGGGTAGGGAAATAAATTTAAAACTTTTAATTCATCTATTTTAATATGTGAATACTAGGTATTAATTCTTTAGTACGAAAAAACAGACTCAGTCACATTACTAAGCCTGTTTAAATTTTATAAAGTTTCAAATGGTTTGATTTTTATTATTTTTCTGAATTGGTTATAGCTGTTTTTTCGTCAACTAAGAGATTTGTTTCTTTTTTAATTTCTTCAATACAAAAAGAAACAGATTTTTGCAACTCTTCTTTTAACCTAACGCCTTGTTCTAGTTCTTTATAAGTTGGAGCATCATCAGGATTTTCGAATTCTGGTTTGTTTGAGCAATAATGTTCAAAAATAACATTTTTACTTTTTTGTTCTATTAATCTAGCATGAACATCGTACATTACAATATAATTATTCCAATCTGAAAGGTAATAAACGGATCCCCAGCTTTTAGTGCGAACATCTAATATGTAGTCATAATCACTATAAAGACTAATGATATTCTTCATTTTCTTCATTTTCTTTTTCTTGCCAATAGTTTTATCGGTAAGAACCACTTTTACATTGTGTTTTTCACTTAATGTATTAGCCAGTGATTTTGCGATATGTTCGGCAGGGTCTTCAATATTATTGTTTCTTATCATAGAATTTCCGCTTGAAACTGCTGTAGCGTGACCGATCAAACCAAACTGAACATTTGCAGCGGTTAATGCTACAAAACTCGGTGGTTTTATATATTTTGTATATGCGACCGTTTTTCCTTTTAAATTACTAGCTTCATCTAAAGTTAACTTATTAGTTTTAACGCTCGTACATGCGCTCAATGCAAGCACTATTATTACGACTAAATAGTTTCTATAATCTTTTAACATTTTATTGTATTCCTATTTTTATATTTTAATATGTAGAGGTTTTACGAATTTTGATCGTTCTATAATTGAGTAAAAGCTATAGGTGAAAAGCGATATTTTCTATTTCGAACTCTCATCTAAGGAAAGTAATTGGTGATTATTTTACAATCATTCAGCTCAAGGTAAAACCCCTGATTTCCCCAATCAGCAAGAACATGCCGAGTCATTTTATTTTTGCCTATTTCATAATGGTGAGTATCTTGCCGATGGGTATGTCCATGAATTAACTGATCAACATTATTTTCTCTAATAAATTCAATCACACTATCTTGATTGACATCCATTATTTCAGATGTTTTTTCTTTTTGAGCATCTTTGCTTTGTTCCCTTAAACCCGTAGCAATTTCAATTCGTTTTTCTTTAGGTAGCGATAAGAATTCTTTTTGCCAAACCTGATTTCTTACCATGGCCCTAAATTCCTGATATTCTTTATCATCGGTACACAAGCTATCACCGTGCATCAATGCAGTTTGTTTGTCGTTATGATAAAAAAAGAAAGGCTCGGGTAATATTTTTCCACCAGTCGCTTTTTCAAACATCTCTCCGATTAAAAAATCTCGATTACCGTGCATAAAGAACAGTTCACCAATATTGTCGGAGTAGTTTTTAAATTGACTGATAACGTTCTGGTAGAACGTGGAATCTTCGTCATTGATATCGTTTGCCAAACAATCATCACCAATCCAGACCTCAAAGAGATCGCCTAAGACATAAAGTTTTTCGCTTTTGGTTGCAAAATCATTCATATATTGGGTAAACAGAGCCGTCAAATCGGCTCTGTCCTGACTCAAATGAAGATCGGATATAATGTGGATGATTGACATCTAAAGAGAGATTCTATATCGGGGTTTAAGCTAATCTTCGACAGTGACTTTATTAATCGTTACCGCTTCAGTCGGAACATCTTGCATTCCCGCAACATATCCAGTTTCAACTTGTTTAATTTGATTCACAACAGCCATACCTTCAACCACTTCGCCGAATACACAATAACCCCAACCTTGGGTAGTTTCTGCACTGAAATCTAAGAAATCATTGTCTTTAGTATTGATGAAAAATTGAGCCGTAGCTGAATGAGGATCGCTGGTTCTAGCCATAGCGACGGTGCCTGTCTTATTTGATAAACCATTATTAGATTCGCATTTTATCGAGTCAGATACCGCTTTTTGATTCATATCGTTATCAAAACCACCACCTTGAACCATGAAGCTTTCAATTACTCTGTGAAAAACAGTTCCTGCATAGTGACCTGATTCAGCATATTGAAGGAAGTTTTTGACGGTATTAGGCGCTTTTTCTTCATTTAATTTGATTTTTATGTCACCAAAATTAGTGTGTAATGTAACCATTTTTTAGCCTTTGCATTTGATTTTAAATATTGACGCGATTTTACATGAATTTATCAGCTTCATCTTCATTTTATATTAAAAAGATGGGTGCGAATTGTGAATAAGCTTTATATAATACAGCCAGATTATTAAATTATAGGGATCCACACGCACATGTTAAAAATTTACGACACACTTACTCAAAGTAAACGAGAGTTTAAACCGATGGTATCCGGAAAAGTGAGTATGTATGTGTGTGGTATCACCATTTACGATCATTGCCATATTGGACATGGCAGAACTTTCATCTCTTTTGATGTTATTGCTCGCTATCTCCGATACAAAGGCTATGACTTAACCTATGTTAGAAATATTACTGATATTGATGACAAGATTATCGCGCGAGCCAATAAAAATGGCGAATCGAGTACTGAACTAGCCGAACGATTTACTAAGATCATGCATGACGATTTTGCATCTTTGGGCATGCTTCCGCCAGATATAGAACCCAAAGCGACTGAATCGATTGATGAAATTATTGAGATGATTGAGGCATTAATTGAAAAGAATTTTGCTTATCAGGGAACAAATGGTGATGTTTATTATCATGTGCCTGTGTGTAAAGACTATGGCAAACTGAGTAAACAAAATATCGAACAATTGCAGGCCGGTGAAAGAGTCGAAGTAGCAACGGATAAGAAAAACAGCATGGACTTTGTGCTTTGGAAAATGGCAAAACCCGACGAGCCGAAATGGTCATCGCCATGGGGAGATGGTCGTCCAGGATGGCACATAGAGTGTTCAGCTATGACTAAAAAGATACTAGGTAATCAATTTGACATTCATGGAGGAGGGTCTGACCTTCAATTTCCTCATCACGAAAATGAAATAGCTCAATCGGAGGCAGCTAACGAATGTTGTTTCGCTAATACTTGGATCCACACAGGTATGATGCAAGTAGATCGAGAAAAAATGTCTAAGTCTTTAGGTAATTTTTTTACTATTAAAGATGTGCTTTCTAAGTTTCGGGCAGAAACAGTGCGGTATTTCTTATTATCTAGCCATTATCGTAGTCAATTAAATTATTCCGAAGACAATCTAAAATCCGCCAATTCTGGTTTAGAACGTTTTTATGTAGCTTTAAGTGATTTGGATTTGGCTAATTTGCCTGAAATGGATCGTTCTTCAGATTATGTTAAACGTTTTGAAACGGCGATGGATGATGACTTTAATACACCAGAAGCGATTGCTGTTCTATTTGATGTTGCTAAAGCTATTAATCGAAGTAAGGATAATGAACCGACTGAAGCGCTTAAGCTGGCTTCTGTTTTAGTTGGATTGGGTGAAATCATTGGTATAGTTCAACAAGATCCTCAAACATTTTTGACTCAAGCGGTAGGTAATGAAGAACAGGATAACGAGAAGATTGAAGCCTTGATTATTGAGCGAAACCAAGCCAGAGAAGATAAAAATTGGACTAAAGCTGATGAAATTCGAGATAAGTTTGTTGAAATGAATATTATCCTTGAGGACAAGAATGGTAAAACGACTTGGCGCAGGGGATAACCTAACACTTATTTGTAAACAAAAAGCATTTCCAATAAATGGATTTAGCGGAAAACGATTCTTTTTTCGCTAGTTTTCTAGTGCTTAACATTCTATTTTTTGATAGAATACTTTCCCGTCCTAGTGGTAAGTTTTGCAGACAATATCGACGGCTTAGCAACAAGCTCGATATCCCTCACTTTCCGCTTCAAGTATCTGATTTAACTAGATTATCTAAATTGTTTAGGTTGTCTGATCTATTGAGATGTTTTTTGAATATAAATTATTAACCATTATTTTGGCGATTTTGCATGACTAAGTTTATTTTTGTTACGGGCGGCGTAGTTTCTTCTTTAGGGAAGGGGATTGCAGCTGGCTCATTGGCCGCGCTTTTAGAATCTAGAGGTTTAAAAACTACCTTATTAAAACTAGATCCCTATATTAATGTTGATCCAGGAACCATGAGCCCATTCCAGCATGGGGAAGTGTTTGTAACCGAAGATGGTGCAGAAACTGATCTTGATTTAGGTCATTACGAACGCTTTATTCGAACCAAAATGAAACAATCAAATAACTTTACTACGGGTAGAGTCTACGCAGATGTTCTACGAAAAGAGCGTAAAGGTGAGTATTTAGGCGCTACAGTACAAGTCATTCCTCATATTACCGATGAAATTAAATCAAAAATAATCAAAGGGGCTAACGGAGCTGATATAGCACTTGTAGAAATCGGCGGTACTGTTGGTGATATAGAATCTTTGCCGTTTTTAGAAGCCATTAGACAGCTAGCCTATGAGCTTGGTCGTGAAAATGCTTTGTTTATGCATTTAACATTATTACCTTATATTGCTGTCGCCGGAGAATTAAAAACTAAGCCCACCCAACACTCGGTAAAGGAACTACGTTCGATAGGCATTCAACCGGATATTCTTATTTGTCGCTCCGATCGCGATATACCCGCGGCCGAAAGAGCGAAGATCGCGCTATTTACTAATGTAGACGACAAAGCCGTTATTTCACTAAAAGATGTAGACAGTATTTATAAAATCCCAGCCATACTGAATGCACAAGGTTTAGAAAAGCTGGTTGCAGAAAGATTTAAATTACCTGAACAAGAAGTCGACCTCTCTGAGTGGGAACAAGTACTCTATGCGGAAGCGAACCCGAGTGGCTATGTCAACATTGCAATGGTTGGTAAATACATGGATCTCACCGAAGCTTATAAGTCATTAATTGAATCACTTAAGCATGCTGGTTTGCAAAACCGATTAACGGTGAATATAGATTTTATTGATGCCCAAGATATTCAGCAAAAAGGTGTTGGCCTCTTAGATAATGCTCACGCTATTCTAGTGCCGGGTGGATTTGGTGAAAGAGGGGTAGAAGGTAAAATTCTTGCAGTAGAATATGCGCGGACAAATAAGGTTCCTTATTTAGGTATTTGTTTGGGCATGCAGGTTGCTGTGATCGAATTTGCAAGAAATTGTGCTAGTTTGACAGGAGCTCACAGTAGTGAATTTTGTTCAGAAACTAAACACCCTGTTGTCGGTTTAATCACTGAGTGGATTGATAAAGACGGTAAAGTTGAACAGCGCAGTAAGGATTCTGATTTTGGTGGAACCATGCGTTTAGGTGCACAACCTGCTTTTTTAAATAAAGACTCTAAGTTAAGCAAAATTTACGCAAGCAAAGAGATTAATGAGCGACATAGACACCGATATGAAGTGAATGAAAACTATGTAGAGCAAATGGAAAAGAAAGGATTGATGATTTCAGGACGATCCAGCTTGAATAATTTAGTGGAAACAGTCGAGCTAGCTGATCACCCTTGGTTTATTGGTGTTCAATTCCATCCGGAATTCACCTCAACACCAAGAGATGGACATCCGCTATTTACGTCGTTTGTTGCAGCTGCAAAAACATTTAAAACAAAAGAAGAGGAATAAAAATGGAAATTTGTGGTTTTAAAGTAGGTATTGATCAACCTTTCTTCTTAATCGCTGGACCTTGTGTGATAGAAAGTGAGGAACTAGCAATGGAAACCGCTGGTTTTTTAAAAGAAGTGACCGCCAAACTAAATATTAATTTTATCTATAAGTCTTCTTTTGATAAAGCGAATCGCTCCTCACATGATAGCTTTAGAGGTCCTGGTTTAGAAAAAGGCCTGCGAATTTTAGAAAAAGTTAAAAATGAAATTGGAGTACCGGTTTTAACGGATGTGCATGAAGATACGCCTTTTGATGAAGTGGCTAGCGTGGTAAACGTGATGCAAACACCTGCTTTTTTATGTCGCCAGACTAACTTTATTCAGAATGTTTGTAAGCCCGGCATTCCGGTAAATATAAAAAAAGGACAATTTTTAGCACCGTGGGATATGACTCATGTTGTTAATAAAGCGCGAGCAACCGGAAATGAAAATATTATGGTATGCGAACGAGGAGCATCTTTTGGCTATAATAACTTAGTTTCTGATATGCGAAGTTTGGCGGTAATGAGAGAAACTCAAGCGCCGGTTGTGTTTGATGCAACTCACTCAGTTCAACTACCAGGTGGGCAAGGAGCTACATCTGGAGGTCAACGTGAATATGTTCCTGTATTAGCAAGAGCAGCTATGGCTGCCGGTATTTCAGGTTTATTTATCGAAACACATCCTAATCCAGCTGAAGCAAAAAGTGATGGTCCAAACTCTTGGCCGATGAAAGATATGGAATCACTTTTAACCAGTTTAATGGAAATCGACCACGTGGTTAAAAAGAGACCATTTGCCGAGATGAATTTGTAGCAACAGATTTCTCCGTATCTGGTTTTGTCGTATTGGGGTTGTAATATCGGGTTTTCGAAAATTGATTAATTTGAAGTGTTTTATTTAAAAGTATTTATGAAGGTTTAGTTTATGAGCAATATTAAAAATATTATTGGTAGAGAAATTTTAGACTCTAGAGGCAACCCAACTGTGGAGGCGGAAGTCATTTTAGAAAATGGTATTATTGGTTTAGCTTGTTCGCCATCTGGCGCCTCAACAGGTTCTCGTGAAGCGATAGAACTAAGAGATAACGATGATTCTCGCTACATGGGAAAGGGTGTTTTAAAAGCGGTCAAAAATATCAATGAAATCATTAAGCCAAAATTGATTGGCATTTCAATTAATGATCAATCCTTAATCGATCAAATAATGATTGATTTAGATGGTACAGACAATAAATCCGTACTTGGCGCTAACTCAATTTTAGCGGTTTCTTTAGCCGCGGTAAAAGCTGCTGCTAAAGAGAACAAACGCCCTTTGCATCAACAAATAGGAAGTGGGGTTAAATTGCCAGTTCCAATGATGAATATTATCAATGGTGGCGCTCATGCTGATAACAATGTTGATATTCAAGAATTTATGATTTTGCCGGTAGGCGCACCAAGTTTTGCTGAAGCTCTACGATACGGTACAGAAATATTTCATGCTTTAAAATCTGTTTTACAGGCAAAAGGATTAAGCACATCCGTTGGCGATGAAGGTGGATTTGCACCTAATCTAGGTTCCAATGAAGAAGCTATTCAAGCAATTGTAGAAGCTGTCGATAAAGCAGGTTATAAGTTAGGCGAAGATATTTTTATCGGTCTTGATGTCGCTAGTTCAGAATTTTATAAAGATGGTAAATATGAGTTGGAAGGAGAAGGTAAATCCCTTACTTCTGAAGAGTTTGCTTGCTTCTTAGAAGATTGGGTTAATCGATATCCAATCATTTCTATAGAAGATGGCATGGACGAAGGCGATTGGGACGGTTGGAAAATATTAACCGAAAAATTAGGGCACCGGGTTCAGTTAGTTGGTGACGACTTATTTGTGACTAATACTAAAATCCTAGCCGAAGGAATTGAAAAGAAAGTCGCTAATTCTATTTTGATAAAGGTCAATCAAATTGGAACTTTAACTGAAACAATAGCGGCTATAAAAATGGCGCATGATGCTGGTTATACCGTAGTTGTTTCGCATCGAAGTGGTGAAACTGAAGACACAACCATTGCAGATTTAGCGGTTGCATCCAATGCCGGGCAAATCAAAACAGGTTCACTTTGCCGAAGTGATCGTGTTGCAAAATATAATGAATTATTACGAATTGAAGAACGATTAGGTGATAAAGCTATTTACCCTGGTAAAGACGCTTTCAACTGTTTTTAATAGACAGTAAAACTAACTATTATGGCAAATAAGATATTAACAGCTATATTAGTTTTGCTAATTCTTTGGTTACAATATCAAATTTGGTACGGTGAGCACGGGCGAAACGAAAATATTCAGAATGATTTGGAACAGAAAAGTATTGCCCTGTTAAAAGTTGAAATAATTGATCAAATTAACCAAAACAAACAATTAACTTCTCAAAATAAAAAGTTGAAAAAAGAAGTTTGGATGTTAAGAAATAAACCGGAAATTTTAGAAGAAAAAGCAAGAGAACAAATTGGATTGATTAAAAAAGATGAAGTGTTTTATCGTATCATTCCAAAAGAGCAGTAAAGTTATTTACAACACCTCTAAGGTGAAGGAGACATGAGTATGCCCGATAGTGAAATGGATAGTTTATCCGGTTGTGTTGCGATAATTCCTGCCGCAGGCATTGGGAAAAGATTCTCTAAGGATAAGCCTAAACAGTATTCTATTATCCCATCCTTTAACGATGAAGGTAACTCGAAAGAACAAAGTGGAGATAGAAGAAACGAAAAGTGCGTTCTTGATTATACTCTTAACCTATTTCTTGAATCTGAAAAAATAGACAAAGTTGTATTGGTGGTTTCAAGTGATGATCGATATTATTCGACTCTTGAAAATATAGGGCACTCAAAATTAATTATTATTGATGGCGGAACTGAACGAGTGAATTCTGTGCATAACGCATTGAAATTTATACATGACAAGGGGATCAATGCGAACACTCCTATCTTAGTCCATGATGCTGTTCGTCCGTGCTTATCCAAAAATGATTTACATATGTTGATCGAAAAATATTTTGAGTTAGATAGTCCCTGCTTTTTATCTGCAAAAATATCCGACTCAATAAAACGCATTGATGATTCTGGGAAAGTTACCGAAAATGTTGAACGTGATGATTTAGTTAGAGCCTTAACACCTCAGATTGCAAAGTTTTCGGATCTTAATAAAGCGATATCAACGGTGATTAAAAATGATGTGTTGGTCAACGATGAAATTGGCGCATTGATTAACTGTGATTTTAGCGCAGTCGCAATCGCATCTAATGGTTCCAATATAAAAATCACCTATATTGAAGATCTCGAATTGGCGAGTGAAATATTATCTCGAATGAATTAAATGAAAATTAATTTCGAAAAAACATTTTGAGGTTTTCCTTTGATTAGAATTGGTCATGGTTATGATGTTCATGCGTTTGGAGGAAACAAGCATTTAATCTTAGGTGGCGTTGTGTTTGAAGAACACAGAGGACTAATCGCGCACTCTGATGGAGATGTATTGCTTCATGCTATTTGTGATGCATTACTTGGCGCGGCTTCTTTACGCGATATTGGATATCACTTTCCCGATACAGATGAACGATATGCTAATGCTGATAGTTTAGAGTTGTTAAAACACGTATTTCTTTTATTGCAATCAAAAAACTATAAAATTAATAACTTGGATATCACGGTTATTGCACAAACGCCAAAAATGTCTAAACATATTACAAGTATTAACAAAAATATTTGTAAAGTTTTATCAATTAAAAATAATCAATGTAATGTTAAAGCAACTACTACTGAGCAATTAGGATATATAGGACGGGAAGAAGGAATTGCCGTTCATTGCGTGTGTTTAATTGAATGTTAACTTCTGAAAATAAAGAATTAACCAGTTTTCGTACAGATTTAAATTCGGATTTAAAATTGGACAGCGGTTTGAACTTAGACGATATTTTATCCTTGGCAAAAGATCTTCCTCATACTCAACAAGCTCCTATCTGCAAAGGTTATCTTCGCCAAAAAATCTCTGATTTCCAAGTCTTAGAAATTTTATCGTTTAAGCCGTGTGGTTTTGGTGAGCATTTATTTTTACAAATAGAAAAACAAAGTAGCAATACTGACTGGGTGATTCGCCAACTAATAAAAAAATCCGGAATCACTCGTAAGGATATCGGTTACGCAGGTAAGAAAGATCGCCATAGCATTTCTCGACAATGGTTTAGCTTACATCTTCCAGGGAAATCGGAATTGATTGATACTGCTGACTTTATAGAACAATTAGACGGTGAAGGTTATCGTGTCGTTAATCATATTAGGCATAATAAAAAACTTCGCATTGGGAGTATTTTAAAGAATGAATTTAAGATTACGTTAAGAGAAGTCTCTGAAACAATTGATGTGAGAACTATAGATAAAGTAAGAAAAATAGGTTTTCCTAATTATTTTGGTTATCAGCGCTTTGGTCGAGATTATAATAATTTGAACCTTGCCAATGAGTTATTATTAGATGGCATAAAAATAAATAATCGTAATAAAAGAAGTTTAGTTTTATCAAGTGCTCGCTCATTTTTATTTAATTTACAACTAGCAATGCGTGTAAACGACAATACCTGGAACAGTGTGGTAGAAGGTGATTGTTTTATGTTAAATAATAGTCGCTCTTACTTTTCAACTAAAGAGTCTAGCAATACTAGTACTCAAGAATGCGAAAATGAAGAGAGTCAATCGATACAAAATAGATTGGATTCCGGTGATATACACATTTGTGGTTGGCTTCCCGGTAAACAAGATTCAGAGGTTGTATTAAAATCTAAAGAGTTAGAAGGAAAATCCATCGATAATATGAGCCGTTGGATTGATAGTTTATCGGAACTTGGAATGGATTCTAGTCGGAGAGCTTATCGAACGTTAGCTTCTGATTTAGAATGTGAACAAAAAGAAAATGTTATCACTATTTCTTTTAGTTTGCCTTCAGGTAGTTATGCAACATCTCTTTTAAGAGAGCTGGTTGATTTTAAAGATTTGAGTTTAGACCCCTGAGTTTAGACCCTTGATTTTAGAACAGGTATCAAAAGAATAAATGTATACCCATCCCTTTGTACGAAACATATAACTGTAACTTAAAGATGATAGAAAATTAAATATAATAATTTATGAGAATATTAATAAGTAATGATGATGGAATCGAGGCGCCGGGTATACAAGCGCTGTTTGATGAACTGACAAAAGATAATGACATTACCTTGGTTGCACCGGATAGAAATAGAAGCGCGACAAGTGCTGCTTTAACCTTGGATATCCCTTTGCGAGTTACTGAAAGAAGTTCTAATCAATATTCTGTTAATGGCACGCCTTGCGATTGTGTTCATTTAGGCACTCATAGAATTATGCAAAAATCTCCGGAAATGGTCATAGCGGGAATTAATAGAGGGGCAAATCTCGGCGATGATGTTTTATATTCAGGTACAGTTGCTGCAGCAATGGAAGGACGTTCCTTAGGTTATACATCGGTTGCAATTTCATTGGCTAGCCATGAATGTACAAACTACAAAACAGCAGCCAAAGTAATGCTAAATTTAAAAAATAAAATTGCTAAACACCCATTAGCAAAAAATATTATACTCAATGTTAATGTTCCTGATTTGCCTTTTGATGAGATCAAAGGCATCCGCATTACTAGACTTGGAAGCCGTCACAGAAAAGATACGGTTATAGCCACTGAAGATCCAAGGGGCAATAGTATTTATTGGTTTGGACCACCTAGCGAACCAGAAGATACAGGTGAAATGACAGACTTTAAAGCGATAACTGAAGGATATGTATCAATTACACCTTTGACGGTTGATCTCACTCATTTCGAAAGTCTAAACTCACTAAATGAATGGATATTAGTCGATTAGAATTTGAATTTAAAATTAGCCATAACAAAAGAAAAAAATAATGAATCATAATAAATTTGCAGGGATCGGAATGACTTCTCAGCGCACTCGTTCTAGGCTTGTTGAACGTTTACGAGAAAAAGGGATTAAAGAAGAGTCGGTATTGAATACAATTGAAACAACTCCCCGACATTTATTCCTTGATGAAGCAATGGCTCACAGAGCGTACGAAGATACTGCTTTGCCTATTGGCCTAGGTCAAACAATTTCTCAACCTTATATAGTCGCACGTATGACCGAGCTATTAGTTGATAGTGGAATAATGGGAAATATTTTAGAAATTGGAACAGGTTGCGGTTATCAAACGAGTATTTTATCTAAAGTCTCGTTTCAGGTTTATACAATTGAACGATTAAAACAACTACAAGACAAAGCAATAGAAAGGTTTAAATCGTTAGAATTAGATAACATTACTTATAAACACGCGGATGGTTTTTTAGGCTGGCAAGAACATGCGCCTTTTGATGCCATTATTGTTACGGCGTCACCAAGTAATATTCCTGAAAAACTGGTTGAACAATTAGCCGTCGGCGGCAGAATGTTGATCCCTTTAACAGTAGAGGGTGGTCATCAGGAATTAATCTTATTGCAAAAAACTGAAGATGGTATGGAGCAAATGATGATTGAGAAAGTTAACTTTGTACCTTTATTACAGGGAACTGTGACATGAATATTGACAATGCATTTTTGCATTCGTACATAAAAGGAATTTTGAGATGAAAATATTTACCAAAATATATGAAATTTGCTTAAAGTGGGCAAAACATAAACATGCTGAATATTATCTTGGGATAATCAGTTTTTTTGAGTCAGTGATATTTCCAATCCCTGTCGATGTTATGTTAGCGCCGATGTGTTTAGCTCGCTTAGATCGTGCATGGCGTTACGCTTTGATAGCGACCATAACGAGCGTTTTAGGTGGACTGTTTGGTTATCTGCTAGGATATTATGCATTTGAAGGATATATTGAACCTTTGTTAGCTGATTGGGGGCTAACACAGCGCTACGAGATGGCTGCCAATTGGTTTATCGATTATGGCGTGTGGATTGTTTTTGTTGCTGGCTTTGCTCCCATTCCCTATAAATTATTGACTATAAGTGCCGGTGCTTTAGTCATGCCATTAATACCATTTATGATCGCTTCTTTGATTGGAAGGGCTGGTCGATTTTATCTTGTTGCTTACCTAATTCGCCTTGGCGGAGAGAAAATGGAACAAAAACTCCACAAAATCATCGATTATATCGGTTGGGGTGTAGTAATTGTTGCTATTTCAGGTTACTTATTGTACAAATACCTTTAGAGGAGAAATTATTAAACTGATTTAAAACATAGAGTTAGATTTAATAGTTAATAAAGTCCATTAACAGTCGGCGCTAAGTGAAGTTTTTGTCATTTAGTGACTAGTTGAAGTACTTCTTTTTATTAATAAATTAAGGTTTATAGCTCTAAAAATGAATCGTTTGGCTAAAATAATTATCTTACTATTGCTCAGCTGTTTAGCCGCATGTGCTAATCACTCGCCTGCACCAGTAGATGATCTCCGCTATGCTCATCAAAGTCAAAATCACTCGCTACCACAAGTTAAAACATACAATCCTATAAAGCTGACTAAAATTGTTAATCATAAGGTATTGCGCGGAGAAACGTTATTTTCTATTGCATGGCGTTATTCTTTGGATTACCACTCTCTTGCAAAACTGAACAAGCTAGAGGCGTTTCGCATATATCCAGGGCAAGAATTGCTATTACGTAGAATGGATATACCTTCAATATACGATTCAATCTACAGTGCTCCGTCACTTATAGCGGCAATTAATACTGATTTTCTTAATAAAAAACCAAGTCGACTTAGTGATAATGTATATAAAAGTAACCGGCAAGCTACCAATAAACGAAATCTAGTTAAAAATGAACAAAAGCTTTCTAACCATTCAAAACAAGTAAAAGAGCATCGTAAACAATATAGAGCTAGAAGCTCAAACAATAAAATAGAAAACTGGATTTGGCCGGTAAATGGAAAAATCGTTCAGGGTTTTTCAGCTAAGCAAAATCAAAATAAAGGATTAGATATTAAAGCGAAAAAAGGCTCCGCTGTCAGAGCAACGGCTCCGGGAAAAGTTGTATACAGTGGCAATGGATTGAAGGGTTATGGTCAATTGGTGATCATTAAACATAATGATAGTTACTTAAGTGCTTACGCTCACAATAATAAAATCCATGTTTCTGAAAATGAAGTCGTTAAAGCGGGTCAAAGAATTGCTGATTTAGGCAAGAGCGGATCAGATACTTTTAAATTACATTTTGAAATTCGTTATAAAGGTAAACCGGTTAACCCTTTGAATTATTTACCTAAAGCTGGTTAGGCCTTTGATTTAAAGGGCTAAAGATGATTTTTTTGAAAATAACGTTGATGACTAAAAATAGTTATAAATTAATTTTTTAAAAACCTAAAGTTATATCTAAATTGGACGATAAGCTTAGTAAGAGAAGAAAAGTTAGACAGTTTTAAAGAACTACAAAGACTAAAAATAAATAATTAACAAATAATTTAAATAGGGATTGCTGAGCGTTGTACATCAGCGGTTTCGTTATCTTGGTTTTGATTTACAGTTATCAATTTACTGAAAATTAACACCTCACGGCAGAGAGAAACGAAATGACAAAAGCAAATGCAGTAAGAAAAGAAGAATTAGACCTTTCCGCAATGACCTCAATAGATGATGATGTATTAACATCCGTTGAGACCATCGATAAACCTCCTCAATCTAAGCTGAAGAAAGTAACTAAAATAAAGAAAGTTGCTAAATTGAAGAAGGCTCCTAAAAAAGAGGCAAGTACTCCTGTAAAGCGAGTTCGCGAAAAGAATTTTGACGCCACTCAAATGTATCTTGGTGAAATTGGCGCATCTCCCTTGCTGACTGCAGAAGAAGAAGTCTTCTTTACAAGAAAAGCACGCAAAGGTTGTGAAAAATCCAGAGCAAGAATGATTGAAAGCAATCTTAGGTTAGTGGTTAAAATTGCAAGACGTTATTCAAATAGAGGTATGGCTCTTCTAGATTTAATCGAAGAAGGAAACCTTGGACTGATTAGAGCCGTAGAAAAATTTGACCCAGAGCGCGGTTTTMGATTTTCTACTTACGCAACTTGGTGGATTAGACAAACCATTGAACGCGGTATAATGAATCAGACTAGAACTATTCGTCTACCGATTCACGTAGTAAAAGAATTAAATGTTTATTTGAGAGCATCAAGAGAGTTAGCTCAAAAGCTTGACCATGAACCAACTGCAGAAGATATTGCTTTTAAGCTAGATAAACCTGTAGAAACAGTCGCTAGAATGTTAGGTCTTAATGAGCGAGTTACGTCGGTAGATTGTCCCGTTGGTAAAGATAGCGAAAAACCACTATTAGATACCATTGCCGATGATAGAGAATGTGGTCCATCCAATAAGCTTCAAGAAGATGATTTAAAACAGAGTATTGAATATTGGCTCGATCAGCTCGGAGAGAAACAAAAGGAAGTTTTAGCGAGACGTTTTGGTCTATTAAGTTATGAAGCTGCAACTCTAGAAGATGTAGGGCATGAAATAGGGCTTACAAGAGAAAGAGTCAGACAAATACAGGTAGAAGCATTAAGGCGATTAAGATTTATGTTAGAGCGCCAAGGATTGTCTCTAGCGAGTATTTTTAATACTTAAATAAATTTATTTCCGTTTAAATGAAAAACCCATCAATTGATGGTTTTTTTTATGTCCAAGGATGGACTGTATACCGCAAAGAGGCATGGATGCCGATGCGTGAATGAAGAGAGTGCTGTGGGTATGGCGGTACTGCGATGTTATAATTCAATCTAAATTAAATCCAAATTAAGTCAAATAATBTATGTAAGTTTACTAAACTAATAATATCGCCTATTATTTTTATT
Organism: Kangiella sp.; assembly: GCA_002733465.1. Lineage (GTDB taxonomy): Bacteria > Pseudomonadota > Gammaproteobacteria > Enterobacterales > Kangiellaceae. The sequence continues at coordinate 17,128 of NVVT01000005.1, read as the reverse complement.
TGTACGGATGCTAAAAAAAATATCAACAGACGACCTTCGTGTCGGCATGTATATTGAAAAACTCGACGTCAGTTGGGTTAATCACCCATTCTGGAAATCCTCATTTAAAGTAGAATCAAAAAAAGAACTTAAAACAATCAATGCCTCGGCTATTAAGTTTGCCTGGATCGATATTGATAAAGGAATAAACGTTCCGGATCAACCAACCATTAGTTTGAATGTTTCTGAGACTTGTTTAAAAGATAAACCCATTCCTAATGAAACGCAGAGTTTCCCAAAGTCCTCGATAGAAGATGAAATGAAAATTGCGAAAGTAGTGCTTGATAGTGCAAAACAAGCTACTCAAGCAATGTTCAATGAAGTACGAATGGGAGTTAGCGTCAATACCGAAGATGTTGCTCCTTTAGTGACTAATATTTTTGAATCTGTTTCACGTAATTCTTCAGCATTATTGTGCCTTACTCAAATAAAAACCAAAGATGACTACACCTATCTACATTCCGTGGCTGTTTGCGCTTTAATGATCGCGTTAGGTAAACAAATTGATTATCAAGGAAGTTTTCATAAATTGGGAATGGCGGGTTTGCTACATGATATCGGTAAAATGGCAATTCCAGAAGATGTCCTCAATAAGGAAGGGAAATTAACAAAGGAAGAATTTGATATTGTTAAAAACCATCCACGGAGAGGATATGAATTGTTGAAAGAGGCTAAGACTAATATCTGCGATACTGCAAGAGATGTCTGCTTACATCACCATGAGCGAGTTGACGGCAAAGGATATCCCGATGGTTTAAAAGCTAAAGAAATCTCACTAGAAGCCAAAATGGGAGCCATTTGTGATGTCTATGATGCAATCACATCGGATCGTTGTTATAAAAAAGGATGGGATCCTGCGGAATCGCTAAAAAAGATGGCGTCTTGGAAAAAAGGGCATTTTGATGATCAATTATTTAGGGCCTTTATTAAAAGTGTTGGTATTTACCCCTCGGGAACTTTAGTGAAATTGAGATCCTCACGATTAGCTATCATAATCGAACAATCAGATAAAACATTACTAGAGCCCAAAATTAAGATATTTTATTCATGTTCTAATAAAGCACAGATACCGATCAAAATAGTGGATTTAACTTCATCAGGTGAAATGATTGAGAGTATCGAAAGTCCAAAAAAATGGGGTTTTACGCGACAATTTATTATTGATCTTATTTCGACATAATTTAAAATTGAGCTAGTAATTAATGCTATTTATTGGCTTTCCACTCAATTAATTTCACTAATAGCCCCTTTATCAACACCTTCATAAGCCTTAATTCTTATACGACTGTCAGGGAGTTTTTCTTTTAAATAGACGGCCAAATAAGATGCAATTAATTCTACCGTCGTATCAGTTTTGATTAAATGACAGCAATTTTTTTGAATGGTTAACTGAAATAATCCCTGATTAGCATGATATTCGAATACCCAATAATCGGTGCCATTAATTTTAATTTCTTCCTTTATATCCTCTTCTGTCGCTAAATAGATGTCTTTCCATAATTTGGCAATATGTTCAGACCATTCGATGGAATAGGTCGAATCAATAAATACCTCTAATTTTGATCGATGTCCGTGTGCAATCCTTTGGCAATCGCCAAAGTGTTTCTTGAGTCCGTGCGCATAATGGAAAAAAGGACCATCTATCACCTCACTTCTCAAATTTATATTAGTGTCAGTGACATTGTTCGGGAGTATTTTAGATATTTCCGATTTTATTAGTTGTGCGATAGAGTGCTTGGTCACTTCGGATGCGTTAATTAAGCAAACCGCCTGATTAGGGCTTATATGTTTGTAAATTCGCTCATCCTTGGTTTTTAGTATAAGTTCTAATTGTTGTGGGCTTTTTGTAACTGTTGAGTATTCGCAGTTAGTGGCAACTAATAATTTATGATCAACTAAACTATCAACACAGGATTTAATCCGTTTTTTAACATAGGAGAAGTCAAATAACATGCCTTCTTCATTTAGCTCGCCGAGAAGTTCGACATCTAATATCAAACTCTCTCCGACTATCCCTCTTTCGGGGCAAAAATAGGCAAAATCAATTACGCTCAGGTTGTTTACAAACAGTGCAGGCATTTAGTTTTCAATTCTTTTAAGTTTTGTTCAAATAAACTCGAATTTTAACACATTAATTTGATAAAATTAGCATATAAAGATTGAAACTATTTATACAAAATTAATTAATGAGGCTTTCTAGGTGAAAAATCACGTGGCAAAAAAATTTCAAATATACGGTATGGGTAATGCACTAGTTGACTTCGAGATTGAAACAACCGTAGAACAGCTCGAAAGTTTAGGTATAACGAAGGGTGTAATGACTCTTATTGATGATGATTTACAGGATAAACTCTATGAGAAGTTGGGAAAAAACGCCCATGCTCGAGCTTGTGGCGGATCGGCAGCAAACACGATAATAGGCGCTCAATCTCTTGGCTCACGTTGCTTTTATTCTTGTAAAGTCGCCGAGGACGAAACGGGGCATTTTTATAAGCAGGATCTGTTAGCCTGTGGAGTAGAAAGTAATTTAAGCTATCAAGCGTTACAGCCGGGCAAGACTGGGAAATGTTTGGTGATGATCACCGATGATGCTGATCGTACAATGAATACCTTTTTAGGGATTACTGGCGACATTGATTATTCACAAATTGATGAAAGCGCCTTATTAAACTCTGAATATTTGTATATAGAAGGTTACTTGGCGGGGTCTCCCATAGCGTTAAAAGGGGCGGTTGAGTGTATGGCGTTTGCGAGGAAGAACCATGTTAAAACGGCATTTTCTCTATCCGATCCAAACATTGTTAATTTTTGTGGTGATGGATTAGCTGAAATCATTGGAGAAGGTGTTAATCTTCTTTTCTGTAATGTTGATGAAGCAAAAGCTTATTCAAAACAAGATAATCTGCAAGATGCTATTGTTGTCCTTGATAAATTAGCCGAAACCTTGGTAATAACGCTTGGTAGCGAAGGCTCTTTAATCATTAATAGCAACGAGCAAATTAAAATAGAAGGTGTTCAAGTCAAAGCTGTTGATACTAATGGTGCGGGTGATCTTTTTGCGGGCGCTTTTCTGCACGCTCTGGCTAATGGAGCCACCCTTGAAAATGCGGGTGAGCTAGCGAGTTTTGCTTCTGCACAACTTGTCACTCAATTTGGTCCTAGGCTCTCAGTGGATAATCTTGCCGTTGTTAACAGCTTTATAAAAAATCAGAATTTATAGAAAACGAAATTTATAAAAGTCACAGTCTAAATAGAGGAAGTTTTAGTGCTTAAAAGTTTGTGGATCATGCGTCATGGTTTGGCTGAGTCTCAGTTTGAGAGCGATTTCTCTCGAGCTTTATCTTCTGTTGGAGCTATACAAGCAAAAAATGTAGCCTCTCAAATAAAACAGGACAGTGAATTACAGCCTATAAATATGTTGGTTAGCCCGTTTGCGCGAACACAATCAACGGCGGAGATTGTTCATTCAACATTATCAATGAAACAAGCTTTTGAAACGGAAGAAATGTTAGTTCATTTTGGCGACCATCGCATCTTGGGAGAGTTTTTAAAGAGCTGTAATTTTGAATATTTAATTTTGATTAGCCATATGCCAATTGTTGCTTACCTTTGTCATTATCTTTGCGATAATATTGAAATGAACGGGTTTGAAACAGCTCAAGCAGTTCGGTTGGATTTTATTTTAAATAGTTCTACTAATAATTATCAAGTGACACATACTAAAACTTATTTACCACATTAATAATAGAAAAAACCACAATAATAAAAATAATAAATTAAGGTAGTAAAAATAGTTATGAAATTACAAAATAAGAATAAAGTTAAAAAAAGAAAAAGCGCAGGAAAAGTTAGAATTGGTCTGATTGCTTTTTTAACCGGTTTATATACGTTTATTAGTAGCATGAAAATTATATTAGGCTCTCTAGTTGTCAAAAACAACCGAAAGCTAATTGATAAAATCATGTTGCAATGGGCTAAGAATATTTTAGGAACCATTCATCTTACTCTAAAGGTAAGTGGGCAAGAAAATTTGCAAGTTGAAAAAAATGCAGCCGTTATCGTTATGTGTAATCATAGTAGTCTTTATGATATTCCGGTAGCCATACAAGCGTTAAACACCAGTTTTCGATTTGTTGCAAAAAAGGAAATGTTTAACATTCCTGTTTTAGGTACCGCTATAAAATATGCGGAATTTATTTCAATTGATCGAAAAAATCACGAGCAAGCGATAAAAGATTTAGAAAAAGCAAAAGAAAAAATGTTAGATGGAATTACATTATGGATGGCACCCGAAGGAACGCGTTCTAAAGATGGTAAATTAGCAAAATTTAAGAAAGGTGGGTTTCATATTGCCTTAGATACCAATGCAACAATAATACCTATAGTGATAAAAGATATACATAAAGTGCAAGCTGGAGATCAAATGAAAATTTTCTTAGGTCAAACGATTGATGTTGAAATCTGTAAACCTATAGACAGTAAAAACTATTCTCATGACTCTCGTTTGCAACTGATCGAAGACGTTAGAAACAGCATGCTTTCGGTACTTAATCGAAAGTTGAAAAATTAAAAACGGATTAGAAAATAACTAATGATGAATTCCAAAAACTTCGTAATGACTGATGCTATTTTGTTAGAAGCACAAAATGATTTAACTACCATATTCGATTTTATTCGTTGGACGTTTTCTTGTTTTGAAAAGGCGGGTTTATTTTATGGGCATGGTACTGACAATGCCTATGATGAAGCAACAACACTTATTTTTGACACTTTAAGCTTGCCGAATGATACGCCAGACAGTTTGTTAAAATCAAAGCTTGTTACTTCAGAAAAAAAATTGTTGTGTGAAAGAGTGGGTAAGCGAATAAATGATAAAACACCAGTAGCCTATTTAACTAATAAATCATTTTTTTGTGGCAGTGAATATTATGTTGATGAACGTGTGTTGATTCCTCGTTCACCCATTGGAGAGTTAATTGAAAATCACTTTGAACCYTGGGTTGAATATCAGCAAGTDMAMAATATHTTAGATTTATGTACTGGAAGCGGTTGTATCGCAATTGCCTGTGCGCAATATTTCCCCGATGCAATTGTTGATGCAGGCGATATTTCAAGTGATTGTATTGATGTTGCTGAGATTAATAGGGAGCGTTTAGACATTGATAATGTAGCTTTCTATGAATCAGATTTATTTAAAAACATTCCAAAAAAGAAATACGATATTATCGTTTCTAATCCTCCTTATGTAGACGAAGAAGATTTTAATGAGATCCCAACTGAATTTTTATCCGAACCAAAATTAGGTTTGACCTCCGGAAAAGATGGTTTGATTCTGACAAAAGAAATTTTAAAACAAGCATCTGAATATTTAAATGACGGCGGAATATTAATTGTTGAAGTGGGTAATAGCGCTATATCATTGGAGGAGCAATTTCCCGAAATCCCCTTTACTTGGTTAGAGTTTGAAAGGGGAGGTTTGGGCGTGTTTTTGTTGACTAAGGAGCAGTTGCTCCTTAATTAAACTTTATTCTATTAATTTAATTCGTATACACGAACTTGATTTGGTTCACTAACAAATACTAGTTCTCCATTTGGGCCAATAGTTACACCTTCAAATTGACCAGCACCCGAGACGGCTAACTCAGAGATTATAGCACCTGTTTCTGGATCAACTTGAAGTACATTAACGCCCGTTTTATTCCGTTCACTTAAGAAAATTAAATGGTTAGTTCTAGGATCATAAACGAGACCCGCTAGATCACGTAATTGATCACCAAATACATCATCCGCATTAAATGGCTGTGTTACTTCTAAACTACCATCTTCGAATGATAATGTTACTAAAGGATCAGGATCGGGCATATCGAATTGAAAAATCTTTTTACTAGTCGATGAGTTAGCTCCAGTATTATCGCCTTCTTGAACTGTATAAACTCTAACTAATTGTGAATTTGTTGCTTTTCTAGTAGCCACTCCTTCTAATCCTTTATTCCCCGTTGGTTGCTGAGCAACTCTATATCTTTGAGATGCTGATTCGCTACCATTAACTGACGTGACAAATTCGTCAATCGAGACTTTATAGGCGAAATTGTTTTCTGACACTACCAAAACTTCATTATCTTCTACCCAGCTTAGCCCTTCGGTGTCCTGAGCAATGCTAGAGATACTAATTTGACCGAGATAGTCAAAATTTTCATTGTATCGATAAATTGTAGCAGCACCATTTTTAACGATTAAATACTGCTCTATTCCTGGATGCCAAGTGATACCTGAAGCATCTGATCCAATTTGACTAATTGTAATGACGCTACCAGCCGCAACGTAATCTTCTATAAGAACACTAGTTTGACCAACCGCTGTAAAAGTGGCGGTAACCATTCGTGCTATATCGAGTGTTACCACACAAGCACCATTACTTGTGCAAGCTCCTGACCAGCTATCTAAAATGAAACCGCTATCTGGATTAGCGCTTAAAGTTACAACGGTATTGTCGTCGTAGTCTTCAACACAATCGACACCACAATTAATACCCACAGGATCGGACGTAACATTTCCAGAACCAACCAGCGTGACGGTTAATGTATTTTGGTTAGTTCCTGAATCGGCAACAAAAGTTGCAGTGACCGATCTATCCACGCTCATATCAAAAATGCATTCTCCTGTTCCACTGCAAGCGCCAGACCATCCATCAAAGGTAAAACCAGCATCAGATATAGCAGTTAAACTCACTTCAGTAGCCGAATCATAGGTTTCACTACAGTCTGACTCGCAATCTATACCTACAGGATCCGAAGTAACACTACCTGAGCCAGTAACGGTAACCGCTAAGTCATTTTCGGAAGGCGTAGCATCAACAATAAATTCAGCCGTTACTGAACGATCAATACTCATATTAAACGTACACGCCCCCATCCCCGTACAATCACCAGTCCAACCATTAAATGTAGAACCTGCTTGTGCTGTTTGTTGCAAGGTTACCGATGTTGACTCTGCATAACTTTCTGAACAATCACTGCCACAAGATATCCCCGCAGCAGTAGAGCTTATTTGCCCAGAGCCTGCACCGGTAAGGGAGACCATCAAACTATGATTTTGAATTGTTGCTGGAGGTACCACTGTTGGAGTTGTTCCGCCACCACCGCCACACGCAGAAAGTGCAATGAATAAACTAAAAGCTAATAATTTACGTGTTAAATTCAAATTAGGGGAATAATACATAATAGATATCTACGTCTTGTTGCTATCGTCTACAGGTCTAAAGTTCAAAAGGTCTAAAAGTCTGTCGGCTACTTTTTATCGTTTAAGTATAGAACAAATGACAGCCTTTAAATGTTAGAAGCTGTAATTCCTAAGAAAACGTCAAAATCACCTTAATATTACAAAATAATAGTCTTTCAAGGACTTCTATTCTATGAAATAATTACAAATTAAATTAAATATTATTAATGAAGTCTGATATGTCTAGTTCCACCAAGTTATTACTCAAAAAAATTACGCTAAGAACTCTCTATACAATTATTGGTTTTATCCTTTTCATTTGGATTTTTAGTCCATCAATTAGCCATTTCTTTCTATCAGACTATTTAAAAAATGAAATGAACCTCACTCTGTCTGAAGAAACGAGCATACGTCTAAATCTGTTTACAAACCATTTAACCATCAGCGATTTATCGATTACTGCTGTCGGGGAAACTTCAAAGAATCAGAAGGTATTTGAATTAAAGAGTTTTAATGCTGAAATCCGTTTACACCGCTTAATTGTCAAGCAGTTATATATTTCTGAGTTATCGATTGAAGGACTGTTCTTATTAGCGGTAAAACAAAATGATTTATTACGAGTTTCTGGCATTCTTATTCCAGTGTCTAATAATGATCAAAATGACGCTATAGAAGCGGATAATCAAGCCGAAGATGATTCAACTTTTGAAGTGTTACTGCCTCAATTTTCTTTTTCGAAAAGTGAAATTCAAGCTAAACTAGACGGTGTTTATCACACCTATTATGTCAATCTTTTATCAATTGAAGCGCTTTTATTTTCACAACAAAAGCAAGAATTGACTCTAGCGCTGGATTCGACATTCGATTTGGCTCCTTTAACTTTAAATAGCAAAGTATCACTTAAAAAGTTCAAAGGTCTTATAACCAATAACCTAGTGCTAAGTAAATTTAATCTAGAGCATATTGCGCAATTTCTTCCAGAGTCGATTAAACGGTTAAACGGGGATGTTTCTTTTAGTCATACTAATAAGGTTAACCTGACTGATGACGGTATCAGCATTGATAGCGATAAATCTGAGTTAAGCCTCAATAACATCGCTTTCCAAGATGAACTCTTAAAGGCGTCTCAGAAATCACTAAAATTAGTGTTAAACAATATGACAACTAATATCGATTTAGAAGGCGCAATTACGTCAGAAATTAAAGGTATTGATTTAAATATTGATGTTGTAGCAGTGAAAAAGGATCAATTTTTAGTCGATATTAATGAAATCACATCCAAATTCGAAAACCTAACCATCAAAATGCCTAAAGATGAAAAATTGAATATTAATTTAAAAGGCGTATTTAATATTAATCGGCTGGCTACTTACGCAAATAATCGTAACAATTTAGTCGCACAGTTTGATTCATTTGATGCGGGAAAAATAAGCCTTCAATTGGCAGAGAAATTGAATCTACAAATAGAAGAATTTGGTGTAACGAATGCGGTTTACTCTAAAATAATAAGTGAAGGCGATGAAAATAATAATGGCATGTTAGGTTTTAGCCGTTTTGCTATCAATGACTTTTTATTTAACGAAGAACTCTTGAGTATCGATAATATTAAATTATCAGGGTTATATGGAAATATTAGCATTGATAAAAATGGAGATCTGCAAAATAGTGTCAGCCTTGCCGATGAAGATAACGATGAAGATAAAAATCAGTCTTCTGATCAAGAAAAACCAGCAGAGGTTGTTGCTGATAAATCGGAAGAAAACCAAAAGACCCCTTTAATAATTCTAGTTAAAAATATCGAAGTAGTTGAAAGTAACACTATCGCTTTTTCTGACCAAAGTGTTGCCTCCGGTTATAAAAGAGATATTTTCATCGATCAGCTAAGTATGACTGATTTAGATTCATCGAAACCAGATTCTGAAAGTCCCTTTGTATTAAAAGGTCGCAGTGATAAATACACAAAAATCGATTTTTCAGGATTTGTTAAGCCATTTACAGAAAAACTGAACCTAAAATTAAAAGGCGCATTAACTGAAGTCTCTTTACCGCCAGCTAGTATCTATATTAGAGATGCTTTAACCTTTGACTTTGAAAGTGGAGAACTAGATACCCATATCGATTTAGAAATAAATGACGCAATCATAGGCGGTTCAACGTTAATAAAAATTAGAGGGATGGCATTAGCCAGTGCAGAGAACAATGAGCAAAACATGATTCAAGAACAGACTTCGTTGCCTCTAAACGTGGCATTAGGCATGTTAAAAGATAGCAATGATAACGTAGAATTAGATATCCCAATGTACGGCGATATCGCTAGTCCAGTATTTGGCATTTCTAGTTTTATTGGTTTAATCACGCAAAAAGCGGTTCAATCAGCAGCCACTGATTACCTAATGACAACCTTTGTCCCTTACGCCAATATAGTTAGTTTAACGTTATCGGCCGCTGATTTTATAATGAAATTACGTTTTGAAGATTTACCCTATGAAAATGGTCAAACTGAAATATCTGAGTCTCAAATGGAATATATGAATCAGTTTGTGGCATTGATGAAAGATAAGAAGGATGCACAGGTTAAGGTTTGTGCGATTGCTACTGCGAGTGAATTAACTGGATTAGGATATTCTTCAGTTTCTGCGGATGATGAGAAGCTTAAATCTGAACAAGTGACTAAATTAAAAGAGTTATCGAAACAGAGAATGATTCGCTTCAAGGAATTTGTAGTTGAACAGAGCATTGAATCTAAAAGAATATTACTCTGTTCGCCTAAGATTGATTTAAAACTGGAGATCAATCCGACAATTAAAATTTCAGTTTGATCGTATATATTTTATTTTATTTGTGTTGGAAAAGTAAAGTGAGCTTCACGGTCACGATAGCTACCATCACGGTGCTTTTTACTTTGAATTTCATTTCTTTTTGAACCAGTAAGTGATCCTTTACTTCCCCCAATTCTAAAAATAACTTTACCTCCGCTTTTAGCGTTAATGAGGCCAGCGTGAACAGCGGCAGAACAGACAGACGATCGCAATGCGTAATAATCAGTTCCAACTACCAAGCTAATTTTACCATTTTTAGGGCAAACATACGCATAATCTTGACCTAAATATCCTTTAAGATGTTTTGCGCTCCATTTCCACAGTGCGTCTTCCGCGGTACTGACTACATCAATACTACTATCCAACATAGGTTGAATCGTTTGAGTAACCAAAGGTTGAATTGTCGAACGATTGTTAGCCAACTGCAGTTTCAATACATTAATTTGCGTAATCAATTTATTATTCATCGCTTTCTGTTCACTTAAAGCGTTGCTATAAAGCTGAGCTTGTCGATTAGCGTCATTTATTTGTGACGCTACGCCATTGTTTTGATTCGCAAGCTGGTTTTGTAATCTGTTAATCGTTATTTGTTTGTCAGACTCACCATTCCTAAAATCTTCTAAATGAATCTGCAACTGTTCAATTTGAAATTTCTGTTTAGCAACTTTCGCATCACAACCTCCAAACTCAAGATCAAAATCAGCTTCAGCGTCATTTTTCATATCCTGAAATGCATCTGCGTTTATAGTAAAAGGTAGGCACGTTAAAAAGGCTAAGGTAACGAGTTTTTTTATTGTCATGTTTGCATCCTTGTTTGCTTGGTTATGTTTTGTATTAAATGATGTTTTGTTAATTATGTTTGTCATTTGTTTTGCCTACCTATTTTTAATCTAAAAATCCCTACAAAAGGGGTTATTAGGCAGTAAACGACTATGAGTTATTTTTATTCCAGAAAATAACCGGTAATTATTTGGCTTTTTCACTAACAACATGAAAAGCATCATGAATTTCTTTAAAAAACGGCTGGATATCAGTTTTATTATCGCTACAAGCCTTTTTCATTTCCATTACAGCGTTAGCAAGATTCTCAGAATTAGCGATATTTTTTGTTAAAGACAACATTTTATTGCTGGCTTCACAGCTTAACTTAGTTCGCTTAGCCCCTTGTTCCATATGCCATAGAGGTGACATCTCATGATGAAAAGCCATTATTTCTTTAGGGAAGTCGTGAGAGTGTTTACCCTCAGCTGATAATTGAGCGATGTTTAATAATACAAAAGCCACTATTAGAGTGGTTTTAATTAGAGTCATTTCAGTTCCCTTGATTTTTTAATTATAGCCACTAAAAAGGTCTTTAGTAGCTCTTTATTTTACATTCACAAGGGATTATATAGGGTTTAAGCGTATTGATGAACTAAATTTTGCCAAACCTGTTGTTGTGCAGACCAGCTAATTTTCAACTCGTTGTAACGTTGCTTCAGTTTACTTTTTTCAACATTTTGAATTAGTTGATCTTTTTTACTTTCTAAACAGGCTTTTTTAGCAGAGTAATAAGCATTTAATTTAATGACCAATTGCTCATATTCTTCTTGAAGGTTTTCTATGATAGCTTCTTTATTAGGTAACGATAGTTGGATTAATTTCATTTTTGTTTTGTTAAGCTCTTGCGTAACAATGGCTTTAGCTATTTTTTCTTCAGAAATTCGTTTTAAACCGTTAGCTAAGCCCGTGAAGCTTAGAATTTGGATTAACCATTTAGTGGGATCATATTGCCACCATTTTATTGCATTTCGGTAATCATATTGAAAAGCATGGTGGAAATTATGGTATCCCTCACCAAATGTAAGAACTGCCATTACTACGCTATCTTTTGCAGTATTTTTGTCGCTATAAGGCTGACTTCCCCACATGTGAGCTAATGAATTGATAAAGAAGGTTAGATGATGGCTAACCACTAATCTTAAAAATCCAACTAGCAAAATACTACCCCATAACTCGCCTATTAAAAGCCCAAATAGAATAGGGATACCAAAATTGGTCAGTAAAGTTAAGGTTAAATAATTGTTGTGTTGCCACATGACAATTTTGTCTTTTTGCATATCACTAACATTTTTGTAGTCGTGATATCGATGAGCTTGATGTTCACGAAGCATCCAACCAATATGAGAATACCAAAACCCTCTTTTAGCCGAGTAGGGATCTCTATCATTATCATCTACGTGCTGATGGTGAATCCGGTGATCTGAGCACCAGTGTAAAGCGCTATTTTGTACTGCAAAGGCTCCGCCAATCGAATAGACAAATCGAACTATAGGGTTCGCTTTGTACGCTTTATGTGACCATAAACGATGATAACCGGCTGTTATTGAGAGTTCACAAAAACTCAGAGATACAATGGCCATTATTATAGTGGCGCTAGAAAACCCCTGAAAATATGCATAGAGAGGGACACCTATAATAGCCACTAAAAAAGTAATGAGGAAAACCGAAACATTGAGCCATATGATTGCAGGTTTTTTATTGTTTTGTTGTTTGGTGGTTGGCATTGATGTTTCCTTCGTTCTTCAAATATTTTGGCCATTAGACCCGTTAAAAGATGTCTTAACTTTGTGCGTACATGTGTACGCTGAAAATATGAGTATAACGAGCATTTAAATAGATTACAATAAAGAATAGAGGGCATATCATAAATTGTCCAACGTACAGCTGTAATTTTTTTACAATTATTAAGCTTACATTTATTAATGATTAAAAAGCGACCATGTCAAAATCTAGAATTGAACAAAAAGAACAAACTCGACGAGCAATAATTGACGCGGCTATTAGTCAATTGAGCGAAGAGCAAAGTTTTGCGAGTTTAAGTTTACGTGAAGTGACTAGGCAAGCAGGCATAGCTCCAACATCGTTTTACCGCCATTTTAAAGACATGGAGGAGTTAGGTTTAACGCTTGTGGATGAATGCGGTTTAGCTTTAAGACAAATAATGCGAAAAGCTCGTAAGCAATTTGAGGAAGGTGGAAGTGTTATTGTTACTTCGGTAAAAATATTTATGGAAATCACCGAAACAAGCCCTAATATTTTTAGACTGCTATTCCACGAACGATCAGGCACTATGCGCTCATTAAGAACAGCTGTTGATCGTGAAATTCAGTATTTTATTGTGGAGTTAACCGATTACGTTCAAACCGTCGGTTACGATAAAGTATCGGCATTTGCTCAAGCTGAAGCGATGGTAGCGATTGTATTTAACGCTGGCGCCGAGTTGTTGGCAGCCAAAGCCAGCCAAAGAAAGGAGATTGAAAAGCGGGCGATTATGCAGTTACGCTATATTGCTACGGGGGCTTATACATTGCACATAGCGAAGTCCAAATTTTAGAAATTTAAGTTTTAGAAATTTAAGTTCGAGAAGTAAGCCTTAAGTGCTTAAATTGAGGGTCTTGAGAAATTTCTCTAAGTAGCTTGCCAACTTTAGAAGGGGCTGGTGTATATTCAGGCAAAGTATACCAATTACGTCCATATCCTTTATAAGTACTTAATTCGTTAGTTTTCTTACGCCAAAAATACTTTTGTACTTGCCTCAGTGTTATCTGAAGACACTTGTCATCTTTTGAATCAAATTCAATTTTAACGATTTGTTGTGACATGGGATCTCTACAGAGTTAATTAGCATTACTTAATAGTTGGTTTATATCCATAATTATAGTGAAACTTGCGTGTTTTACCATTAAAATTATAGTCAATTAGTACACAAAAAATAAATTGCAGATGGACGCCCAAATTGAAGTTAACAGCCTAATCGATAAGCAAGAAATAATGCGATTGACCAGGGTGACTAATATTTTTAATCAGTTGTTTACCGTATCAGAAAATACCTTACTGGTTTCTGGAGCGAGTGAACCGTTTTACAAAGCTTCAACAAAGAACAGCAAAGCTAAAATACATTCGAGAGAAAACTATTTATCTAGCGCACTCCATGAAATTGCACATTGGGCAATTGCGGGCGAGAAAAGACGTCAATTAGATGATTTTGGATATTGGTATGAAGAAGAAGGCAGAACATTAGAGCAACAATTACAATTCGAGCAAGTAGAAATAAAGCCCCAGGCGATTGAATGGCTTTTATCTTTGGCGTGTAATCAGCCATTTTATTTTTCTGCTGATAATTTAAGCCAAGAAATGGAAGCATCTGAACATTTTAAACAGGCTGTATACCGACAAGCAGTTGATTTTCTTAAATATGGTCTTCCTTATCGAGCGGAAAACTTATTTAAGGAACTGAAGAAATTGTTTAGAGATGGTCATACTCTATCTATAAAAGAGTTGGAAATACAAAATGCTTAATATTGGTTTAGTGATTAACCCTTATGCAGGGATTGGTGGCAGAGTTGGCCTCAAAGGAAGTGATGGTGATGGAATAAGAGAACAAGCTTTCAAACTAGGCGCAAAAAAGCTTTCATCAGAAAAAGCTCTACTGTGTTTTAAACAGTTTGAAGCGTACTTCAATAAGGCAAAAGTCTATACAGCCAGCGGGGAAATGGGGGAGCAACTTTGCTTAAAACTAAATATTAACCATAAAATAGTCACTTACCCAAAAGGAAATAGTAAATCTGATGGGCTTTTATTCACAAGCGCAAAAGATACTGAGCGCTTAGTTGAAGAATTATGTAAATTAGACTTGGATATTATTTTATTTGTTGGTGGAGATGGAACCGCTAGAAATGTATGCAACGTCATTAATGACGAGCAACTGGTTTTAGGTATTCCTGCTGGTGTAAAAATTCATTCTGGCGTTTATTCCGTTTCGCCCGAGGCAGCGGGTAAATTAATGACCGATTTATTATCAGGCAAGTTGGTTTCAGTGCAACAAGCAGACGTTGTTGATTTAAATGAAGATGAATTTAGAGCAGGGCGGGTAAAAACKAAATATTATGGCGAAATGTCAGTMCCTAGYTCGCAAGTKTATATGCAATCKGTTAAACATGGATCGACKCAGACTGAAGAAATGGAGTTAATTGATATTGCCTCAGATGTAATCGAAGAATTGCAAGATGATGTTTATTATGTGATTGGCTCGGGAACCACTTGTGCGGCTATTATGGATGAATTAAATATCAACAATACGTTACTCGGTTCGGACGTGATTTTTAATAACGAGCTATACCTAGCAGACGCTACAGAGAAGGATTTACTTAATTTATTAGAAAACGCTCAGAAGGTTATTTTTATATTGACTGTCATTGGTGGGCAAGGGCATATACTTGGTAGAGGAAATCATCAAATTAGTCCTGAAGTTATAATAAAAGCGGGTTGGTCATCATTTAACATTATTGCAACAAAATCTAAGTTATCAGAACTACAAGGAAGACCGTTGCAAGTTGATACTGGTGATGCTGAATTAGATCATCAGCTATTCGGCCTAAAAAAAATCACGACGGGTTACCATGAAAAGGTTTTATACCCAGTGGGGTTTAATAGCTGATTCGAATTCTATGTTACCTCGTGTAAAATGTTTCAATTTTTGTTTTTAATTTAGTCATTTATTTCTACGACACAAGTACAGAAGATGATGGATTATTGAGTAATGAAAATTTGGATTTGCTTGTTCCTGTCCCCGCTGTTTAAACTAAAAAAGTAGGTAACTTTCGTTATCAGCTCTGCATACAAAACAATGAAAGACGATATTTACACCAATTATAAAAGCCGTCAGTGTTTGCGATAGAAAAATTCAAATCTACTAGTCGAGACAGGTAGCATTTATAGACTGTTCCTAGTGGTGATTGATTTTTCAATCAAAAAAATGAGACGTGGCGCTCACCTTAGAAATAATAATTTGACAAATCATTTTTTTTTTCGTTATATTCAGCATCGCTATTTAATAAAAACTAAGATACAGGATACGGAAATCAGCAATGCTAATTAAAAAACATTTATCTCTATTCTCCCAAAACAAAAACAAAACTATTTTTTCAAAGTGTTGGACCTTTCTATTCTTAAATATTTTTTACGTTTTTAGTTATCAAGCCAATGCTGCTTTAACTTTGCCTTGCGACGATACGATGAACGTCAACTTAATATCAAAACAATCGAGTGAAATTTCTCCGTCTGCTAGTGGCTGTAATGATCCACTTCCTCCAAGTCCAAGCCCTGGTCTGACTCTTCCTTCAACCCCCGCATGGATCCAAGTTCCGGCCTCTGATAATGATGGTACGTTTGCGGTAACTTGGGCGTACACGTCTGATGCATATGAATACAGGCTTGAAAGGAAATTATCGAACGAATCAACATTCACCTTTATTGCTAAAACTACGCTAACCAAGTATACCAATAACGCCATCCCAGATGGTACTTACTCTTTTCGAGTTTAAGCTTGTGATGTCGACTTGCTGTGCGGTTCCTTTCGAGAGAGCGGTGAGGTAATTGTCAATCGTGCAGCACCTGATCTCATAGATTTTGATACAGTTTCTCGCGATCTAATTTNCGATGCGGTTGGCGCTGTTGCAGGCGAATTTCGAGTTGATGAGGGTGGGCAAGCTAATTACACTATTCCRATTTTYACACCWACRGGSATMGCMGGWRTATCKCCAACSRTTTCTYTWAGYTAYAACAGYGGMGGYTCKAAYGGAGTAATGGGMGTTGGYTGGCAAATGAGTGTTRCWARTGGSATTGCTCGRTGCGGAAAATCAATTGCCGTTGATGGYGTKCATGGWTCGGTYAAYTTAGAYTTAGAAGATCGRTTTTGTTTAGGYGGACAGCGATTAGTTTTAGTTTCTNNNGGSACTTAYGGCWYKGCRGGYWCWGARTAYMGAACGGTGATTGATAGTCAAACYAAAGTCATTGCATACGGTACTGAAGGTAATGGTCCTCAATATTTTAAAGTATGGCATAAAGACGGTTCGATTAACTATTTTGGTTCAACTAATAATTCTCAATTTCATGCGAACGATAATGGTACCGTGATCTGGCTACACTAAACAGGACACTTAATTTCATATAAAATATAAATGAAATTAAGGAGTCATAAATGAGCAAGAAAGTTAAAACTAAATATACCA
>NVVT01000004.1:70681-245823 GCA_002733465.1 Kangiella sp. | reverse complement strand
TTCATATTCTCATTATATTTCTTTAAAACTAGCTTTCTAAAAATCTAATCTTTTAAAACTAGCTTTTTAAAACTGGTATCTTAAAAACTAAAATGATGACTATACTGCTCATTACTGGTGGGCGCTAGTGGGCTCGAACCACTGACCCTCGCCTTGTAAGGGCGATGCTCTCCCAACTGAGCTAAGCGCCCTAAAACCAACGGTGCGCTAGTTTACCGCTTCTTTAAGACCTTTACCAGCCTTAAATCCTGGAACTCTAGCTGCAGGAATTTGGATAGTTGCGCCAGTTTGAGGGTTACGGCCCTGACGAGCAGCACGGTCTTTTACAGAAAAAGTACCAAAACCAACTAAAGCAACTGGGTCACCTTTTTTTAAACTTTCAGTGATAGTTTCAATCACTGAGTCAAGAGCTCTACCGGCTGAAGCTTTAGAGATATCCGCGCCAGATGCAATTGCATCAACTAATTCAGATTTGTTCACATTATTCCCCTTACATTGTTTTCTTTAGTATTAAGAGCATATTTTTTGAGTAATTCCTTTTATGCTCCCTGCACTTGACTTTATACCAATGGAGGAAATTAACTGTCAAGTAAGAAATGACTTAAAAGCCAGAAATCTTCTGGCTTTGCTCAATATTCGACCATAATTTAACGTTTTTAGAATGTTTTGTTCAAAACAGCAAACTATTTCCAATATTCTAGAAATATACCCTTTCTCAATGTGGCTTGYTWATAACTTGYYTATTRACGCGTTTTTTACTCGTTTTAGSTTTAGRTTTCGYKRTTYTTTTRCTYTCAGCGATGKTCGGAGTCGGMACACTCACYAATGCTTTTTCTAGSACTTGRTCAATCCATTGAACCGGGATTATTTCCAAATCRCCAATRACATTRGCTGGAATATCGATAAGATCYTTTTCATTTTTRCTGGGAATTAAAACTCGTTTAATCCCKCCYCKGTGMGCAGCCAACAACTTTTCTTTTAAACCGCCWATTGGRAGCACTTCGCCYCGCAAAGTRATYTCACCCGTCATTGCGACRTCTTTTCGCACCGCTATACCTGTTARWGAAGAYACTARAGCRGTRCACATYGCACAACCTGCACTGGGACCGTCTTTTGGWGTMGCACCTTCAGGTACRTGMACATGAATRTCTTTRTTCTGATAAAAATCTTCATCAATTCCTAAMGTACTAGCTCKRCTTCKWACMACTGTCATGGCTGCGGTAATTGAYTCCTGCATRACCTTRCCTAAATGSCCTGTAGAGGTCGCTTTRCCTTTACCYGGGATAACRACAGCCTCAATCGTTAAAAGCTCACCRCCTACYTGTGTCCAMGCTAAACCRGTTACYTGTCCTACTTGGTCTTTYTCGCCSGCWATRCCGTAATCAAATTTYTCRACKCCAAGRTATTTGGAAAGATTCCCCASSGTSACYTTTACATCCTTTTTAGTTTTATCTAACATYAATTGCTTWACTACTTTGCGGCAAATTTTAGACAAATCTCTTTCTAAATTCCGCACNCCCNGCTTCGCGAGTGTAATGCCGGATKGTRTTKACWATRGATGTTTTAGAWATTGATAAATCYYYTTCAGTTAACCCGTTAACCTTTAACTGCTTKGGCAATAAGTATTTTTGTGCAATATTTAATTTTTCATCTTCTGTATAACCGGAGAGTCTAATAACTTCCATTCGATCAAGAAGAGGCGCGGGAATGTTCATAGAATTTGCGGTACACACAAACATCACTTCAGAAAGATCAAAATCGACTTCTAAAAAATGGTCATTAAACCGATTATTTTGCTCTGGATCTAACACTTCCAAAAGAGCAGAAGCTGGATCGCCTCTCATATCGGAACCTATTTTGTCTATTTCATCTAATAAAATTAGGGGATTCTTAACTTTCGTTTTAGTCAGCTTTTGAATAATACGGCCAGGCATTGACCCGATGTAAGTTCGTCGATGACCTCTAATTTCTGCTTCATCTCTAATACCGCCGAGTGCAATCCTAACAAACTCTCGACCTGTTGAGCGTGCAATTGATTCACCTAAAGATGTCTTACCAACACCTGGAGGACCCACCAAACAAAGTACGGGACCTTTAAGCTTTTTGACTCTAGTTTGTACCGCCAAAAATTCTAATATTCGTTCTTTGACTTCTTCTAATCCAAAATGATCGTCATTTAAAATCTTTTCCGCTTTATCTAATTTAGACTGTAGCGGACTTCTTTTTTTCCAAGGTAAATCAACTAACCAATCGATATAACCTCGTACAACCGTTGCCTCAGCAGACATAGGTGGCATCATCTTTAATTTTTTTAATTCAGAATTGGCTTTATCTTTTGCTTCTTTGCTGAGTCCTGTTTTATTTATCTTTTTTGCAATTTCATCAAAATCGGATGAACCGTCATCATCACCTAGCTCTTTTTGTATGGCTTTGATTTGTTCATTCAAATAATAGTCGCGTTGACTTTTATCCATCTGATTTTTAACTCGCCCTCTAATTTTCTTTTCAACTTGCAATAATTCCATCTCTGATTCCATCAAAGACATTAAAAATTCTAAGCGCTTTATGACATCATCAATATCAATGACTTTCTGTTTCTGCTCTATCTTTAGCAACATATGCGCAGCGATTACATTTGCCAATTTTTCAGCGCTATCTATCGATGAAACCGCATTTAAAACTTCCACTGGAATTTTTTTATTTAACTTAACGTAATTTTCGAACATTCCCTTTGCCGAACGGATAGTTGGCGTCGTTGCCTTTTTATTTGCTATTACATCGCCTCGTATCAGCACTTCAGCCGAATAAAAGCTTTCATTCTGAAACAGCGTTTTTATTTTTGCTCTTTCTACACCTTCAACTAATACTTTTAGATTACCATCAGGCAGTTTTAAAAGTTGTAGGATATTCGCTATACAACCATTCTCATAAATATCTTGGGACTTAGGATAGTCTTTGTTGGCATCTTTTTGCGCAACTAATAACACTTGATTATTAGAGTCAGCAGCATATTGAAGCGCATTAATTGATTGTTCACGACCAACAAATAAAGGGATCACCATTTGAGGAAAAACGACCACATCTCTTAGTGGTAAAACAGGAAATTGATTCTCTTTTAACTTCGCTTCTTTTACCGTGCTACCTTTTGGTAATTTTTCTTCTAAGTTTAGGGGTTCTTTCATTTCTTATTTTTAACCTTGAAGTGGTTGATGCTAGAAATTATTCAACACTTTAATAAACGGTTGAACATAAAAAATCGGTACCAATTAAAGCTTAACGGGTACCGATGAGTTGTAATAAGTGTAATTTAGATCAATACGAAGCCTGAATTCAATAACAATGGCTTTAACTAGCTATGTTTTAACTAATTATGCTTTAATTTCGTAACGATCTGATTTAGTAGTTACTAATTAGCTATTTAGTAGCTACTTTTTTCTCTTGGCTTTCATAGATTAAAAGAGGCTCAGATTCACCATCAACTACGGCAGCATCAATCGCCACCTTAGTGACGCCATCCATCGATGGAAGATCGTACATAGTATCAAGTAATACTTTTTCTAATATTGATCGAAGTCCTCGTGCGCCGGTTTTTCTTTCCATACCTTTTTTAGCAATTGCTTTTAAAGCATCTTCACGGAACTCTAAATTAACATCTTCCATGTCAAAAAGTTTAGCATATTGCTTAGTTAATGAATTTTTCGGCTCGGTTAAAATTCTAATTAATGACGTTTCATCTAACTCTTCTAACGTTGCAATAACCGGTAGTCGACCAACAAATTCTGGAATTAAACCATATTTAACTAAATCATCGGGCTCAACTTCTTTAAATATTTCACCCAAATTCTTATTTTCTTCTTTACTGCGCACTTGCGCAGAAAAACCAATACCCGACTTTTCAGATCGGTCACGGATAATCTTATCCAATCCAGAAAATGCACCACCACAAATAAATAATATTCGGCTAGTATCAACCTGTAAAAACTCCTGTTGTGGGTGTTTACGACCACCTTGAGGAGGCACTGAAGCAACTGTACCTTCAATTAGTTTTAATAAAGCTTGTTGAACACCTTCACCAGATACATCGCGAGTGATTGATGGATTATCGGCTTTACGAGAAATCTTATCTATCTCATCAATATAAACAATACCATGTTGCGCTTTTTCAACATCGTAATCGCATTTTTGTAATAATTTCTGAATAATATTTTCAACATCTTCACCCACATAACCGGCTTCAGTTAATGTTGTTGCATCAGCAATTGTAAAAGGTACATCAAGCATTCTTGCTAAGGTTTCGGCCAATAAGGTTTTACCTGTACCGGTTGGCCCTATCAGCAAAATATTACTTTTACCTAATTCAACTTCTGAGTTCTTTTCATCACCTTCATGTTGGAGTCTTTTATAATGGTTGTAGACCGCTACCGCTAATACTTTTTTAGCTTTATCTTGACCTATAACATACTCATTAAGATGATCATCAATCTCTTTTGGTGTTGGTAATTTGTCAGATGATTCTTTTTGATGGATCTCTTGGATCTCTTCTCTAATAATGTCATTACACAGCTCAACACACTCATCACAAATAAAGACCGACGGTCCAGCGATTAATTTGCGAACTTCGTGCTGACTTTTGCCACAGAATGAACAATAGAGTAGCTTTCCACTATCATCTCTGCCACCTGATTTCTTTTTATCACTCATCGAAACTTCCTATTCGTTTGTTCGATACTAATTGTTTGATACTAACTTATTCGATACATTTTTTTATTCGATACTAACAAATCAAATATCGTTTGCGTTAGCTTAGACCTAAATAGCCAGTTTTGTCGATAGAACTAAGCTCAAATTCACATATTTTTGGAAAACTTGTGAATAATGCACCTTTTTATATGCTAACTACTTCAAAATCTAATTACCAATAACTTAAACTTTCGATTCAACTGGCAAATTACACTTCACGAGAACTAATGACTTTATCAATTAAGCCATATTTAGCAGCTTCTTCAGCACTCATAAAATTATCTCTGTCGGTATCTTTTTCAATTTCTTTCAACTTTCTACCGGTATGATGGGCTTGAATTCGATTTAAATTATCTCTCAATTTCAAGATTTCCTTTGCATGTATTTCTATATCCGATGCCTGCCCTTGAAATCCGCCCAGAGGCTGATGAATCATGATCCTTGAATTAGGCAATGCAAATCGCTTATCTTTCGCGCCACCAGTCAACAAAAAAGCGCCCATACTAGCCGCTTGGCCAATACACAAAGTGCTTACATCAGGTTTGATAAACTGCATAGTGTCGTAGATCGCCATTCCAGCAGTAACAACACCGCCTGGTGAATTGATATATAAGGAGATATCCTTGTCTGGATTTTCGGACTCCAAAAATAACATTTGCGCAACAATCAGGTTAGCCATATGATCTTCTACTTGACCGACCAAAAAGATGACTCTTTCTTTTAGTAACCTAGAATAGATATCATAAGAACGCTCACCTTTTGGTGTTTGCTCTACCACCATTGGTACTAGACCCAACATTTGCTCTATTTCTTTATTCATAACATTCCTAACTTATAGTCATTCTAATTATTGATTATTATTGCGTTCTCTTATACTACAAAAATTCTAAGATTTTAGTTTATACCTGTTTCAACTCAAAATGCAGATTTCAGTGCTAAGCTAAACGAAAAAACCCAGTAGTTAAAACAATTATAGTCAACTTATGGGCAAACTATAGTTATTTCAACTCTGGGTTACAAATATTTGTATGTTATGCCGTCTATTAGTCAATACAATCACTAAAACGGGCAATTATTACTCAGTCTCAGAGCTTTCCTCTTTAACATCAGCACTTTTCTCTTTAACGTCAGCACTTTCTTTTGAGCTTGATTCAGCATCTTTAGGATTCATTAATTCATCAAAGGTAACCTTGATTTCAGTCACTTTAGCACCTGCTTGAACTAATTCAATCACGCTATCTTCAAGAACTAACTGCTCAATTTCACTTAAACGCTTTTCATCAGATAAGTAATAATTAACCACTTCTTCTGGCTGTTCGTAAACGGATGCTAACTCATCCAGCTTTACTTTTACTTTTTCTTGATCCGTTGCGATTTTATTTTGTTTAATAATTTCGCTAACAATCAGACCTAATTTAACTCTTTTTGTCGCTTTATCCGCAAATAATTCATTCGGTAAATCAGGTAAACTAGAAGCATCTCCACCAAACTGTTGTAATGCCTGTTGCTTTTGCTGGTTTATTTCTTGTTCAACTAATGCATTTGGCATATCAAAATCATGTGCTTCAACCAACGCGTCCATCACCTGTTGCTTAACTTTTGATGTGATAGCCTGCTTTAACTCTCTTTCCATATTTTTGCGTATATCAACTTTCATATCCGCAATTTTTCCGTCTGCAATACCTAGTTTCTCAGCTAATTCGCTCATTTTGAGCGCTTCTTTTTTGTTAACTTTGTTTATCTTAGTTGCAAATAAGGCATCTTTTCCAGCGACATCTTTATTTTGATAATCTTCAGGGAAGGTTACTTTGACTTCAACTTCATCACCTGTTTTTGTACCAACAAGTTGCTCCTCAAAGCCCGGAATCATTTGTCCTTTACCTAATAACAGCTCAAAGTTATCAGCCTTTCCGCCGTTAAACTCTTCACCATCTATGGTACCAACAAAATCGATCACCACTTGATCTTCATTCTTAGCTTTACGTTTAACTTCAACCCAGTTCGCTTGTTGCTCTCGCAACGTATCAATCATTTTGGTTAAATCGTCATCGGCTACTTCAGCGGTAGTCATTTCAATCTCTACTTTAGAGAAATCTTCTAATTTTATTTCAGGGTATATGTCGAAAGTTGCAGTAAATTCAAGATCTTTCCCCTCTTCCATTGAGACTGGCTCAATTCTTGGAGGACCTGCTGGTTGCATTTTTTCTTGAACAACGGCTTCGTAGAAAGAACGTTGCATCACATCAGAAATTACATCTTGACGTACGTGTGCACCAAATCGTTTTTTGATCACGTTTAAAGGGATTTTACCGGGTCTAAAACCATTAAGACGTTGAGTTTTAGCCAACTCTTTCATTTTAGTTAAAGCGACGCCGTCAATCTTACTTGACTCAACACCGATGGTTAATTTTCTTTCTAGACCTGATGTAGTTTCTACTGAAACTTGCATAATATGCTCCGATTTATAACAGATTGCACTTTCAAAATTATCTGACCTTGGATCTTATGGAGGAGTAACGTGAACTTTGAAATGCGACTAGCTGATTAACAGAAAACTATAACACAATACTTTATATTAAAAGTAAGTACTAGCATGTCATATATCGTTAAAGGATAGTAGCAAAGCTCAGGCAACCACCCACTGACTCAAGTCAGAAAATGTTAGGGGATCTCCCTTAATTATTCCTTAGTATATTTTCTAAGGTTAGTAACTAGTGGTGCGAGAGGAGAGACTCGAACTCTCACGCCGCAAGACACTGGAACCTAAATCCAGCGCGTCTACCAATTCCGCCACTCTCGCACTAGGTTACTAATCGGTTATTCCGCTATATTTCTAGCTAAACAGTTAGAAAGCAAGCTAATAACATGGGGTTATTTTAAATAAAACAACCAAAATATGGGGTGGACGATGGGGTTTGAACCCACGACAACCGGAATCACAATCCGGGACTCTACCAACTGAGCTACGCCCACCATAATTTTATTTCAGTTTAAAATAATTGAAACTAAATCAAATTTTAAACATCTCTATAAACGCAATAAGACCACAAATGGTGCGCCCGGCAGGATTCGAACCTGCTACCCTCGGCTTAGAAGGCCGATGCTCTATCCTGATGAGCTACGGGCGCATTGTTTATCCTATTACTTTGCTTTCCTTTATATTAAAAATCATTATTAAGAGAGTGAGTAAAATGATTCATACCCAAACGATCTTATCTAAACGACCTAACATAACAGAAAGAAAAKTGGTCGGGGTRGAGAGATTCGAACTCCCGACATCCTGCACCCAAAGCAGGCGCGCTACCAGACTGCGCTACACCCCGACGATCACTCGTGAAAGATACATAAATTAGCCAAACAACTTACTAATTTGCCCTTATCTCGAGAGCGCGGAATAATACTGATTTAAGTCATGGAGGTCAACAAAGAAAACCATTAAATTTAAAAAAACAAATCAAGTTTATTCGCGCTCATTATTTTCGGTTATTTATTCGCCTATTAACCTTGCCAGAATAAATCGCCGCCATGGTCTTCTATTGTTTCTAATACCTTACCACCGCCTCTAGCTACACAAGTTAGTGGATCCTGCGCGACAATCACTGGTAGACCCGTTTCTTCCATAAATAAACGGTCAAGATCTTTAATTAACGCACCGCCGCCGGTTAAAACCATGCCACGTTCCGAGATGTCGGCGGCCAATTCCGGTGGCGACTGTTCAAGCACTGAACGCACCGCCCTAATCATACCACTTAAAGGATCTTGTAAAGCTTCTAAAACTTCATTACTGTTGATAGTGAATTTACGAGGAATACCTTCTGCTAAGTTTCTACCCCGAACGTCGATTTCCATCACTTCGTTGCCTGGAAATGCGGTTCCGATTTCATGTTTTATTCGCTCAGCGGTTGATTCACCGATAACCGTGCCGTAGTTACGTCTGACATATTCGATAATCGCATCATCAAAGCGATCGCCACCTATTCTTACGGAATCTGAAGCAACCACTCCATTAAGGGAAAGAATGGCAATTTCAGTCGTTCCGCCACCAATATCAACCACCATAGAGCCTCTTGCTTCACCCACCGGTAATCCTGCGCCAACAGCTGCTGCAACAGGTTCTTCAATCAAATACACATCTCTTGCTCCTGCACCATARGCRGACTCTTTAATGGCTCTTCTCTCTACTTGCGTTGAACCACAAGGTACGCAAATTAAAACTCTGGGACTTGGTCTCAAAAAGCTAGTGTCATGTACTTTTCTAATAAACTCTTGAAGCATTTTTTCAGTCACTTCAAAATCAGCAATAACGCCATCTTTCAAAGGACGAATTGCGGTAATATTACCAGGAGTTCTACCTAACATTGCTTTGGCAGCAGTACCTACGGCTGCGATGGTTTTATTGCCCCCCCTTTCATGACGAATAGCGACGACTGAAGGTTCATTAAGTACGATCCCTTTATCACGCATATAAAYTAAAGTATTTGCAGTACCTAGATCAATTGAAAGATCCGCAGAAAATAAGCCTCTAATTTTGTTAAACATAACCTTTAATGATCCTTAATCGATTTGATAATTTAAAAATAAGCACGACACTTTAAACGGCTATTGGCTTAGCCTGTTGTCAATTTAACCTGTTATCGGTTTTATAAGGGGGTTATACCTTACTTTTTACTTAAACAGAAGAAATTGTTATCATTTTAGAGCTAGTGAGCAATTCTTAAACCTACACGTAGCATACACGTACCCTAAACGCGCCTTTATAGGACAAATAATGTCACTTTTAATTCAACCTCTCGATCATGCCACGATAAAGCCTTTAGTCAAACTTGCCTCTATCATTTGGCATGAACATTACGACGCTATAATCGGTGATGAGCAAGTAGACTATATGCTTGAAAAATTTCAAAGTGAAAAAGCCATCGCTGAACAACAAACAGAAGGTTATCGATACTTTGCTGCCTATGAAAAATCTAGTTTAAGACGTTCAGACGAATCGACGAATCGACTTATGGGATATTTTTCAATTATAGAAAGAGAAAATAGTAGCTTGTTCATTAGCAAGTTTTACTTATCGAGTAAAGCACGAGGCAAAGGATATGGTCGTAAGATGCTTGAGTTTATTGAATCAAATGCTCGAGAGTCGAACAAAATCAGTTTAGACCTCACCGTTAATAAGTTTAATAACGCATATGAAATTTATTTAAAACTCGGTTTTGAAAAAGTGGGTGATGCGCAATTTGATATTGGTAGAGGTTATATTATGGATGATTACTTGCTTAAAAAAATGCTAGCCTAAATATATTTGATTATCAGAAACCTCTGGTTAACCAAAACCTCGCAATAACTAAAATCAGCCAATCTTATTAAGATCCAAAATTCCGTGACGAATTGCCATATGAGTTAACTCAACGTCATTAGCAATATTAAGCTTCTCAAAAAGGCGGTAACGATAACTATTGACGGTTTTCGTGCTCAAAAACAAACTATCCGATATATTCTGTACTTTTTGWCCCTGMGTGATCATCAGCATCACTTGCATTTCTCTCTCGGATAAAATATCAAATGGTGATTCAGAATCTGGTTCTAATGCTTTAAGAGCCATTTGTTGMGCRATTTCYGGAGTRATATAGCGTTTWCCCGTTTTAACTTGAATAATCGCTTTCACCATTTCAGAGATATCAACACCTTTAGTRACATATCCAGCGGCWCCCGCTTGCATAAACTTGGTTGGGTAAGGYTCTTCGTTATGMACAGWCACGGCAATGACTTTAATATCAGGATCAAATCGGATCAATCTTCTAGTGGCTTCTAACCCACCAATGCCTGGCATATTGGCATCCATTAAAACAACTTCAGGACGTAGCTCTCTAGCTAACTTAATTGCTTCTTCACCACTTTCAGCTTGYCCAAYCACCTTAATTTTATCGAAATCRGCTAACATGCTAGAAATACCGGTTCGGATCAATTCGTGATCATCCACAATAAGAACTTTTATCAAGTGCTTCTCCCTGTAGTTAATATATCTCAGCTTACCATGTTCAACTAAATAGGCAAATAAAAACTAATGATAAACAAACTTCAAATTTCGCTAAAAATTAGGAAGATTAAATCACGAAATCGATGAACGTCATTAGATTAAACAACGCATTGATAACCTTACCCATCAAGCATAATTTTATGTACCATTATTTTTAAACGTTTGTCTTTAAAGCATTTATTTTAATATGGTGAGGATGTTACAATTGATATATTAAATTACACCTTCACATTTGGTTATAAACTAATGCAAGTGCGCACTCACTTTTTCCTTTTTCTTTTTATTGTCAGTTCATCTGTTTCATCAGCACCTTGGATCGAATCAAATGATATTGGTTTAAGAGCAGACATCCAACTATTGTCGGATACTGGCATATTAGATATGCCAGTAACAACTTATCCATTAATGTGGACAAGTATTGCTCATCAACTAAAAAGAATTGACCCAAACTCATTATCCAATTCACAACAAATAGCTTTCTCTCATTTACGTAGAAAGATGAATTCGCTAAATTCGAAATCGATCGAAAACAAAGCRAGTTTATATCTATCKAGTAAYGAACGRMGATTTACGTCTTTTGGTTCTAACGATTTTGAGCGTTCTACCGCGACWATTTCTACRGAATATACAGGAGAAAATTTAGCCGGTAAATTTCAARYVAACTACAAYAAAGCCTATAACTTATCSACTAATCAAGAYAAGYTGAATATGGATGGCAGTTAYATAGCTTATCGATACRGYAATTGGGTGGTCGATATTGGAGCCGTTGATAAATGGTGGGGGCCAGGGTATGACACAAGTTTAATCCTCTCTTCCAACGCTCGCCCACTTCCCGCAATAGCAATCAAACGTGATAATACACAAGCATTTGAAACACCTTGGCTAAGCTGGATAGGGCCCTGGACATTTACCGCTCAAATTGCACAGCTCGAACACGATCGTTTCGTTCCCGATGCCAAACTGTGGAGCTCTAGAGCGACTTTTAAGCCATTCAAACGTCTAGAGCTAGGATTATCTTGGTCTTATCAATGGGGAGGCAAAGATCAACCCGAATCGTTAGATGACTTTGTCAGAGGATTACTAGGTCAAACAGAGTGCATTGATGGTTCTGAAAGCTGTGGTGAAGAATTACAAACTAAACTAGGTAATCAGTTAGCCGGTTTTGATGGTCGTTGGGGCGATACTATTTTTGATTTACCCTATGCAATATATGCTCAGTCCATTGGCGAAGATAGTCCAAGTCCTGGAACCTTACAAATAACCGATAAAGCATTTTTATATGGAATAGAAACTCAGTTTTCCATCGGCGAACAGCAAATATTGGCCAATTTCGAATACACAGACACACAGGTTAGTTGTGCATCAGCAGAAGATACTTCTCAAGATTGTTATTATGAACATAGCATCTATCGTTCAGGCTATCGCTATCGTCAGCGTAGCATCGGTTCAACTTATGATAACGACGCGGAAACCAATACAATAACTTTTGTTGGAAGGTTAATTAATGGCGATTCTTGGTTAATTAAACTAAAAAATGCAAAATTAAATACCAATAACAGAGATGTATTTCCAAACGACCCATTACTTGGAAATAGTGTCAGTAAAGTAGCCGAAAAGCTTTCTCAGCTATCCTTTGAATATCATTTAATTCTAGATTCTGATCGATTTACTTTTGGTAGTACGTTAAGTGAATCAAAATTCAATTTAGAAAATAATATCGAAGACAGTAAAGATTACAATTTTTACTTCAAATATGAATATAATTTTATTCAGTAAAGAGAGGCGGTTTTATTTCTTGGACCTAAACCTTAAAAATAATTGATAGGCTACTTCGGCTTTAGCTTAGCGGCTTTCATATACATTCTGCTGAGCTTAAATATTTCAGAGTGATTTTATATATGTGTTGAATTTCACACGCTGGTTTTAAATCTAACCACGTTATTTCTATTAATATCTTCATCCCACAAAAGATCACAAACAGCATGTTGTGGGTTATAGCCCGTTGGCATTTTCAGAAGTAATTGCACAATCCCCTCACAGTCCATCTCTTCACAAAGTTCATTTAATAATATTAAGGCTCTTTGCATTTCAGCCCATGGAAGCTGCTCTTCACTGGCTGTCATTATTTTAGGATGAGTTGTACCTACAACATTGTCACCCACCAATAGCTCTTCGTATAATTTCTCACCCGGACGTAACCCGGAATAATTAATTTCAATATCACCTAACGGATTCTTTTTATCCTTGATTGTCATTCCCATCAAATGAATCATTCGACCTGCTAACTCTGAAATTTTTACTTGATCGCCCATGTCTAAAACAAATACGTCTCCGCCCTTGCCCATAGCACCGGCTTGAATAACAAGACCCGCGGCTTCTGGAATGGTCATAAAATAACGAATGATATCTTTGTGAGTCACCGTGACCGGGCCACCATTTTTAATTTGCTCTCGGAATAAGGGAACAACAGAACCCGATGAGCCTAGAACATTGCCAAATCTAACCATGGTAAATACGGTTGAACAACCTCGTGAATTAAGTGCCTGTAAAACTAGTTCAGCGAAGCGCTTAGAAGCCCCCATAACATTAGTGGGTCTTACCGCTTTATCCGTTGAAATTAAAACAAAACGCTCTACATTCGCTTCAGCAGCCGCTTCAGCAGCATACCAGGTACCAAAAACATTATTTCTAATACCTTCAACGACATTATGTTCAACAATAGGAACATGTTTATAGGCGGCAGTATGATAAACCGTTTGAACGTTATATTTTTGCAGTACCCGAATCATTCGCATTTTATGTTGAACAGAACCTAACAATGGTACGATTTCTAAATCAACGGACAACTTTACAGCAATTTTTCTCAATTCTTTTTCAATAGAATACAAACCAAATTCAGAAAGCTCATAGAGAATAATAGAAGTTGGCTTTAATGCGACTATTTGTCTACATAACTCAGAACCGATTGAACCACCAGCACCTGTCACCATTACTACTTTATTAGTGACACTAGAACCTAAAAGCTCTTTATTGGGCGATATCGAATCACGCCCTAATAAATCCTCAATTTCAA
The DNA here is from genome assembly GCA_002733465.1 of Kangiella sp. Classification (GTDB taxonomy): domain Bacteria; phylum Pseudomonadota; class Gammaproteobacteria; order Enterobacterales; family Kangiellaceae. The sequence goes on along the minus strand of NVVT01000004.1, from coordinate 231,976 downwards.
TGTCCTTTAGGGATTCAATTGATTTTCCATTAACGATATCTTCTAACGATGCGATTGTTTTAACTTTAATTGGCAAAGGTTCTAATCTGGTGAGTATTTCAGAACGTCTAGCATGACTAGTAGAAGGCATCGCTAATAAAATTTGAACAATATTTTTCTTAGTAATGATATCTTGTAAAGAAATAGGAGAATAAACTTTGACACCATCAATTTCAGAGCGAAAAGTCGCGGGATTATCATCAAAATAAGCCACTACTTTATGCCGATTACTTTGGCCTAAGGCTCTTGCAAGTTCTCTCCCGGCTTGACCAGCTCCATAAATAGCAACTGCTTTGTAAGATTTTTCAAGTTTAGAGCGAATATAGGCGATGGTTATTAAGCGAGCACCACCAATACTGACCAAAGAAAAAGTCCAGTACAACAAAAGAGTATTACTTCTAAATGGAATAGAATAAAAATAACAGCTAAGGGCAAAAACAACGGTTGATAATGCCAAACCCCCGGCAACTGTAAAAAGGGCCTTTAGCCCCATGTAACGTAAAATAGCTCGGTAAAAACCAATTTTTGCGAAAATGATTAAACTTAAAGAGAGAATTGCTACAAAGTACCAAAGACTACCGGATAACGTGTAACTTGAATTAGAAATGCTTAGTGAAAAGTAAACACTGAGCGATATAGCAATGGAATCAAAGAATAAAGAGATCCCGCGCTTTGTCTGTCTTTTTGATTCTAAAAAAGAACTGACCAAATATTTTATTTTACTCAAACTATAGTTTCCTTGCCGAATATCTAGATAGCTTCTATAACGCTTGAATTAGAACTTAGATCACTTGATAATTTAATTAAGTTACCCAATTCTAGTTCGTGTTTAATAATTTTGCTGAATTTTATAGGATTAATTGATGGGTATAAAGTGAAATATTGCCATGATTACAAGTATTTACAACTATATTTGTAAATTCTGGCTTGGTCATACCTGTAGGGGTTAAAAGTGGCGCTAGAACAAAGACAAAATCACTGTCAGTTTTTGTCAAAAAGTATCAACCTAATTTAACTGTAAAATTCATTAGTAGCACTGGCTCAATTCAAGATCCAAAACTACAAGGTTTGCCAATTTATTACGCTAGTCATATTTCAAAGTTTTGAATAATGCTAGTAAGGAGTTAAACATTGTAAAATAAACATGACTATTTTTGTAAAAAAACTTAAGCCAATAATGTCTTATTTTCTTGGTAAACATTCTCTAGTTGCTTTGAAATAAGCCTTATAGTTTCAGGCACTACTCCTAACCGTTGGGCGCTCATATTAAAGCTATTAATTGCTTCTACTACTTCGTTAATCACATGCTGGGCTTGTTTCCAATTTGAGAAATTAGCCTGAATGGCCAATTTTTGCATAACTTTCAAACTCGGTTTTTTCCCAAAGCCAGCAAATGCGGTTGCATGTTCATTATATGGAGATGGGCTAAAGGTAATATCGTAAAAGGGGGCAAGATGCCATTCGCCATGGTCATTTTGTAGAAAAGCCCAGTTCTTACTATGATCATCTTGATTCAAAGAAAATAGATTAAATATCATACGGCGAAACATTTTTTGTCCTGCCGCAGGGCTTCTACAAAGTAAACTACTCGCTTTAATCAACTCTTCATAGTCAAGGCTTGGCATTCTATAATCGGCGTCAAGAAGCCCACAAGCACTGTGTAAGTGTAACCGTCCTTCTTTGCCATTTTTATTTAAATAGGTATCAAAACGCTTTACTGCTAACCATTTTGTGGCACCCGAACTTTTAGGGGCATCTAATAGCTTCCATTCAGGTACATCAATATCCGCTCGCTTTGCCATCGTTAAATAACTGGCTTCACAAAGCCCTTCTTCATGGCCTAAAGCGAGTTGAGAGGAAGTAAATTTTACCAAATAAGCTTCAGAGCCATCACTTGCCTTAGTGCTGCAATAGTTATTGTCAGATCCTTTTAAGTATAGTTGCGCTTTAGGTCTGGCACCGCCAGAACTTCCAGCATTGACTAATGCCTGCAAAACCTCGGATGTTTGGCCATCAAATATAGCYTGTGCTTGYAAGCCTAACTCGGCAATGGTTAAATTTTGAGAGTCATCTTGATGATGTAAAATTGAAACAGGAAGAAAGGAAAGCGCYCCCATTGCTCTATCGCCGATAAATGATAGCCTGTCCATAGCGGTAACTTGGCTTGGTAATATTTCTGCCTGTCTAAATATACGATCCATTAGCAATAAACCCCAACCATCAGGAAGTGAGTCTGAAAATGCGCCATGTAACCCGTTGTGAGGCTTTTTCGGAGATAGTTGTAGTGTAGAGTCGAAGCTAAGATTAAAGGGGGATAAGTTGGAAAAGTTGTCTAAATAATTGTTATTGTATTGAAAATATACGCCTTGCTTGTTTTGTGCTAATTCACCAACGACAATTGAACTACCATCAGATAATGTGCGCCAAACCTCTAGTTTATTTACTTTTTCATAACTCACCCTTTGAGCACCTCATCAATTGACCTTGGTGGTTTATTTATTTTGGCTGAGGGTTTAGTTAACGCATTTAAACGCGCCAAATCATCTAAGCTTTGCCAAAGCATTAAGAATTGACGAAATGAGATTTGACCCGTTGTTTCAAATTTTTTTATGGTAGCAGCGGGCACGGTGCTACGACTAGCCAACTTTTCTCTTGATAGCTTTAATGCTTTCCTATTTGATATAAGCCATTCGCACATTGATGTTTGAACATCGGTTGCTGATAATAAAGACAACTCATTCATAATAAACCAACACAAGATACAGTAGTAGCTATTATAACAATAAAAACACGCGAATAGATACAGTGATATCTTTTATGATAGTTGGTATCTTTAAGCGCGCAGCGCCTCGGTGGTGAATCACTTTGTCATCAATAACAACCTTCATCCTGAACAACCACCGTCACGGGTATAAACTTTATCTAACATCACCAATATCATCCACTACAGCACTTATAAATGAATTTGATAAACACCGTCCTTAGCTAATTAGGCTTTCGACAGCCATTTGACAAAATATCAATGACCCCTTCGATTACTAGTAAGGAGTTAGGTATGTAAAATGTACATGCCTCTCATTTTACGTGTTGCTATATGCATAACCCCTTTTGTTTTTTTCTTTTTTCTTTTGTCTCTTGTAAAAATTGCCCTGTTTATTGAAGAATTATTTATCCGCTCTCGTTCTATATCTTCTGTCATTATTGATAATAATATTGCAATTAGTCAGGCATGTAAGTCACATTTAACCGCCAAACAATATTGCAATAAGTCGAACGTCAGTGGTAAGATTAGTCGAAATCAAAAATTCATGAAAATTTGTAATTATGTTTTGTAGAAAAGCCCTAAAGTTAGTCCACGAAGCGATGTCAGACACTCCCGTTGTTTGCGTCTTAGGACCCCGACAATCAGGAAAATCAACTTTAGTGCAAATGGTCGATAACAAAAGAGAATATATATCTTTTGACTCTAAAACTGTGAGAGAAGCMGCAATGCAAGATCCAGARGGYTTTATACTTTCCCTWCCAACMAAAGTCACTCTTGATGAAGTCCAACGAGTACCAGAAATATTTACCGAAATAAAAGCATCCGTTGATGAARATAGAAGTCCAGGYAGATTYTTGCTWACARGCTCYTCAAATTTAAGGTTATTACCAGCTATACAAGACTCATTGGCTGGCCGTATGGAAGTTATTCAGCTATCACCACTAACTGAAGCTGAAAAACAAAACAGTCAAAACAATTTTGTCGATAAATTATTGAATAATAAATATATGGCGGAAACCGTTGGAGATCGAAAAATAGTAATAGGACTTGCCAAAGCCGTTTGTTCTGGAGGTTACCCCGAACCTTGTTTACGTAGCGAAAAACGAGCTAGGCGATGGCATAGAGAATATCTTAAAGCTATTATTGAAAGAGATGTTAAAGATATAGCGAAGATCTATGACACTACAAATATGACCAAATTAATAGAACTGACCGCATTAAGAACATCTTCGATACTAAACATTAACAATTTGAGCGTGGATTTAGGTATCGCTAGAAAAACCGTCGRAACCTATTTACAAATATTAGAAAGRCTTTTTCTGATCCKYAGATTACCCGCATGGCATTCTAATCGAGGGAAAAGATTGATCAAAGCACCCAAACTACACATGTTAGATAGTGGATTAGCATGTGCTTTAAACAGGCTTTCTGAAGAAAATTGGTTAGACTATTCCAATCAATTTGGTGGCGTATTAGAAAGTTTTGCGATCCAACAAATAATTTGTCTCGCTCAATGGTACGATCCAGATTTACAATTTAGTCATTACAGAGATAAAGACAAAAATGAAGTGGATCTTGTGATAGAACGAGGTCTTGATACTTGGGGGATAGAAATTAAAAAATCAGTATCACTACAAAATTCTGACTACAATGGGCTAGCCAAACTCGCAGAGCAATGTACCGGAAACTGGAAAGGTGGAGTGATTTTGTATAGCGGGAGAAGTACTGTTTCGTTACCAGTTAAAAACTGCTTAGCCATACCATTTGATAATCTTTGGAAATAAAGATCAGACGCCTTCCTACCTGCTTTATAGCTGGTAACTACCTTTCAACCTAACTCTTAAGCCTAAGCGTAGCCACATTGGCGAAATGATAAGGCAAAGAAAGACATGTCCCTATTAATTATTAAAGTGAAATATTGCCATTAAAACAAGTAATTAAACAAATTTCACACATATTAACAAATTCTACTTAGATGCTTTACCTAAAACTAAAGAAATAACTTCGCACGTTTTATCAATCTCTTGACTTGTTAATGTTGGATGAACAAGAAACATTAAACTTGTTTCACCCAACTCCTTTGCATTAGGCAAACGATTTTTCGGTCTAAAATTAGTGCCATCAAATGCTTTTTCTAAATAAACCTCGGAGCAACTTCCTTGAAAACATGGCACTCCTAACTTTACGACTTCTTCAACAATTTTATCTCTAGTCCAACCTTCTTTTAGTTCTTCGGGTCTAATAAAAAAATAATGTTTATATTCTGCATGTTCCATGTTCACAGGAACTATCACTTGTCGTATCAACTTAAAGGAAGCTGTTGCGTTATCAAGCTTTTTAGCGTTTTCTTGCCGTGCACTTGTCCAAGCTTTCATTCGCTTCAATTGTATACGACCAATTGCAGATTGCATTTCTGTTAAGCGCCAATTGGTACCAAAACTTTCATGCAACCACCTAAAACCCGGTGGATGTACTTTGTTATAAATGGCATCCCAAGACTTACCATGATCTTTGTATGCCCACATTTTTTTCCAGAGAGCTTCATTATTAGTAGTAACCATTCCTCCTTCACCACCGGTAGTCATAATCTTATCTTGGCAAAAAGACCAACAACCAACATCACCGAATGAGCCGACTGATTTACCTTTGTATTTTGCACCATGGGCTTGAGCGCAATCTTCGATGACGTAAATATCATATTCTTCAGCCAATTTTATAATCGGATCCATATCCGCTGGCATTCCGGCTAGATGAACAACAATAATTGCTTTAGTTTTTTTCGTAATAACTTTTTTAATTGTCTCAGCTTCAATATTTTGACTGTTTAAATCAATATCGGCAAAAACAGGGATAGCTCCCGCGGTCACTACGCTCGAAACTGATGCTAAAAATGTTCTAGGTGTAACAATAACTTCATCGCCTTTGCCTACACCTAAACCTTTTAACGCAAGATCTAATGCTAACGTACCATTAGACAAGGCAATTGCATGCTTAGCATCTGCAAAGAGAGCAAAATCTTTTTCGAAATCCCGTCCTTCAGTACCTGTCCAATAATTAACTTTATTAGATAATATTACTTCTGAAACAGCATCCGATTCTTCTTGGGTAAAAGATGGCCAAGGTGAAAATTTTGTATTTAACATTAGACCTATTATCTATTTTGAATGTTTGTTATTAATGACTTCTGCTGGAGAGCCGAAGGCTGTGACATTATCGGGTATATTTTTGATTACTGTAGAGTTAGCACCTATCGAAACATTACTACCCACTTCAATTAACTGCTTAGTGACAGAGCCTATCCCTAACCAAGACAAGCGGTTAATTCTTGTGCCTCCAGCCAATGCTACATTTGGGCTTAAATGAACAGCATCACCTAACTTGCAATCATGTTCAACCACCGCAGCTGTATTTATAATGCAAGATTTTCCAACCTGAGAAAATGCATTAATAACCGCGTTAGCAAATACAACAGTACCACTGTCCACAGTCGCATATTTACTAATCACTGCGCATGGGTGGATAAGTACAGGAAGCCGAAAACCCGATGCCATCAATTGCTCACTTAAATTTAATCGAATCTTGTTATCACCAATTGCGACTATCGCGTCTTGGTCTTTATCATTCGCAGTTAGTAAACAGGCAAATTTACCAACAACCAACCAATGTTCTATATTTTTTTTATGAGGATAAGCATCATCATAAAATACCACTTTAAACCCACAAAGCTCGGCCAATTCAGCAACAACTTTACCGTGTCCACTTGCGCCAATAATAGCTAGCCGCTTCATTTAATTTCTGTATTTCCAATAATCTGGTTGTCTATGTAAATTCATAACCGCCAAAATATAGATACCTGTCTCATATTGTGAGTACAGTACTCCATAAGGAAACCTCGCAGTTAACGAGCGGCGGACACTACCATCGATAAGTGCCCAAGCTTTTGGCATTAACTCAGCCCTTTTTATTGCTGAATGAACTTCCAATGAAAAATCAAAACCTAATCTTGATTCGATTCCTTCATAATAACTAATGGCGTCATTAAATTCCATTTCAGCGGCTGGATGAAAATAAAAACTCATTGTTCAAATTGCTTTCGAATTTTCTCAAAAACCTTTTCGCCGTCGACAGCTTCAACTTTTCCTGTTTGTATTTCTTTCAAACGCTCATGAGCTAGTTGTGACCAAATTTTGTCAATGCTAGAATCCGGCTGATTTAAACTTTGAAGAACGGACTCCGCGACTAGCGCACGCTCTTCAACAGGAAGCGACACAAGTTCATCTATCAATGCTGCTGTATTCATATAAACCTCAAAATTAACATATCAATCACTATATTATAGCGGTTTACGGCTCACCTATGCAAAACACACCTCGGACAAGCTCCTAGTTACCTGTAAATTTTGACATCGTTACTTCACCATCAGCGGAAATACCATCTTTCACAAAGACCTTTTTCACAGTCAAAAATAATATTTTAATATCTAACCAAAAACTTTGATTTTTCACATACCATACATCAAGACTAAATTTTTCATCCCAGCTGATCGCGTTTCTACCGTTAATTTGCGCCCAGCCTGTAATGCCAGGTCTTACATTATGACGCTTAGCTTGCTCGTCATTATACAAAGGCAAATATTCAACTAAGAGTGGGCGAGGGCCAACTAGACTCATATCACCTTTTAGAACATTCCAAAGCCCAGGTAATTCATCTAAACTTGAGCTACGCAACTTTTCACCGAAAGGTGTTAATCGTTCGGAATCTGGTAATGTGTTTCCTTGGTTATCAATAGCATCTTGCATGGATCGAAACTTGAACATCTCAAAAATTTGGCCATTCAATCCTGGACGGTTTTGTTTGAACAACACCGGTTCACCTAAATTCTTAGCAATTTTACGACTTACTAAAAAAATAATTGGAGATAATAAAAATAAAGCTATCGCTGAAATTAGAATATCAAATAAGCGTTTAAACATCGCCACTTACTCTAGTTTGCAACTCCATTATTTTCAAGAGTTCATTATTTACCTTGCGTACATCAAATTTTTCCATAGCCAATTCATGACTTTTATCAGCCATTGTTTGCCATTTTTCTTGGTGTTCAATAAACCAAAGCATTTTATCAACTAATTGCTCAACATCTTGTTTTTCGATTAAAAAACCATTCTCTCCTTCAATAACAGTTTCCTTACACCCAGGGACATTAGTGGTCAATATTGGTCGTCCGGTAGCCATAGCTTCAAGTACTGTTCTAGGCATGCCTTCATGATAAGATGCTAAAACAAAAATATTACAATTAATTATATGGGGTCTAATGTCTGTGGCACTACCCAAGTACTCAATATAACCGTCATTATGCCACTGGTTAACTTCAGAAATAGGTATACCATCAGGAGATGGATCTTCAGGACCTACTAACTGAAATGTAACATCGGGATATTTCTGCTTAACTATTTTAGCGGCTGCCGCATACTCTCTTAATCCCTTCTCTCCAAGTAACCGCGCAACCGTTAAAAAAATTATTGATGAAGTTGTTATATTACATTTAGTAAAATGCGCAAGATTAACACCAGAACCATTAACTCTTACACCTTGCTCTTTCACTATAATATTTTTATCCAAAAACACTTGTAAATTGTCAGTATTCTGAAAAATAACGTTCTTAGCTTTTGCTAACGCCAAACGATACAGGTTAGTCGCTATGGCATTTAGCAGATTTCGTTTAAAATTTCCGTGTTGAAAAGCAAATCCCAAGCCAGTTATAAGTCCATAAAACCTCATGTTTGAAAAAAAACGTGTAGCTATACCGCCCCAAATAACAGGTTTAATAGTATAAGCTAGAACAATATCTGGTTTTTCTTTCTTAAATAATACAATAAAATTTTTCAGTGTATTCATATCTGCGAAAGGATTCAAACCGTTACGCGTTACTGAATAGTCTACATACTTAACGCCGAGAGCTTCTATATCGGTAACGTCCATATTAGAAGCTCCCGAAGCCATCGCAATTACATTATGCCCCTCCGCAACAAGGGATTTAATGAGCTCACCTCTAAAATTAATTAAAGAGGAAGGTAAAGCTCCAATAATACATATTTTCACATTCGCACCGAGGTAATTATTTTTTCCAGATAAATTTATTAACATAATCCGTATAGCTGATGATAATACGGATCACTTTATCAGAAACATTCGGAGCAATATAATCTTGGACAATATTTATAGAACGCTCAGAACCAGTTTTTTGATCTTCAAGAATTTCTATAGCATTTAAAATACGCTCCAGCTCCATACCGGTAAACATCACAGCACCTTCTTCAAAACCTTCAGGCCTTTCATGTGCCTCTCGAATATTTAAAGCTGGGAAATTCATAATAGAAGATTCTTCGGTAATCGTACCACTATCACTTAAAACTAACTTTGAATTACACTGAAGTTTGACATAATCAGAAAAACCTAGTGGTTTCATCAATCTTACTAAGGGATCAAATTTTAAGTTTAAAGCATCGATTTTTTTTCTTGTTCTTGGATGTGTAGAAACAATAATAGGATATTGATATTTTTCTGCCAGTGTATTTAGTACATTAACATATTTATTAATATTCGTATCTGAATCGACATTTTCTTCCCTATGAACACTTACAACAAAGTATTTTTTAGCTGTTAACTCTAAACGGGAAACTACACCTGAAGAATAAATTTTATCTTTATAATAAGCTAAAACCTCATCCATGGGACTCCCTGTTTTAATGATGAACTCAGGTTTCAGACCTTCATTTAAAAGGTATTCTCTAGCTATATCCGTATATGGCATATTAATATCTGAAATATGATCTACAATTTTGCGATTAATCTCTTCCGGTACGCGCATATCAAAACAACGATTGCCCGCTTCCATGTGGAAGATTGGAATTTTTCTTCGTTTAGCTGAAATAGCCGATAGTGCGCTATTAGTATCCCCTAAAATCAATAAAGCATCAGGCTGTGTTTCTGCAAACATTTCATCTGACTTAGCAATAACTTGTGCCATAGTATCTGCTGCGCTTATTCCTGCACACTCAAGGAAAATATCTGGCGAACGAATACCTAGATCATCAAAAAATATTTGATTAAGTTCATAATCATAATTTTGACCTGTGTGCACTAAAGTATGATCACAATACTTATCTAATTTGTCAATTATTCTAGATAAACGAATTATTTCAGGGCGAGTACCAACAATTGTCAACACCTTTAACTTTTTCATAATTTTCCTTGATACCTCTTTTGATAATCACTGTACATATCGGAGACTAACGCTTCCCAAGTAGGAATTTTCAAACTTATTAATTGACGTAATTTATCTGAATTCAGCGAACGATCAATAATTAACTCTGTTGATTCTACAACTTCAATTTCTTTTCTATAAACCGTCGAAACCAAATTAAGCAAACTATATTTATCAATAGGAGCTACGCTTAAATGGAGTAGTCCAGTTAACTCAGGTTTAGGAAGGATGTATTCAGCTAATAACTTAGCAACCACGCATGTTGGTAAACCAGAAAAAATTGCTTTTGAAAAACCTTTCGTTTTGTTTTTCTGTGATAAAAACCAGTCAATTAAACTGACGCACGAAGATAATTCGTGTCCGATAATAGATGTTCTAAGCGTTAAATGAGGTTCATAATTTACTTCACCTAAATATTTACTTTTTCCATATAAATCATGTGCATCAGGAGTATGATTTTCTAAATATCCACCTTTCGCGCCACTAAAAACACAATCGGTTGAAAAGTGAATAAGTTTAGCCCCATATCGATTACAAACACTGGCTAATTGATGTGGCAAAAGTGAATTAATAGATATTGCATCAATATGTTGTTTAGAAATATCATGTTGCTTAATTAAACCAATACAATTGATGACGACATCAGGTTTGATGCTGGCTACTGTAGCGTCAAGGATATTTATTTCTTCAACATCGACATTTGTTGTAATTTTGTCTGCATAATCAATGAAGAAATGTTCTTTGCCTTTAACACTGCGAACAGTTCCGTATACTTCAAGTTCACGGTACTCACTTAAATTACTAAATAAACTATACCCTAGCATCCCCGTAGCGCCAATAATTAAAATCTTCATTTAAACGCCTTCAGGTACAACTAAATTACCAGCTTCGATCTCTCGAATAAAATCTAATTTTCTTAATAGTTCTTTCATTCCTTCAATATCTAAACGGTAAGTGTTATGAGAATTATAGTCTTCTACTTGTGACAGCTCTTTTTCACCCTCTTCAAAATATTTAGAATAGTTCAAGTCTCGATTATCTGCAGGTATACGGTAATAGTCACCTTGATCTTGAGCTACAAACATTTCTTCTCTACTACATAAAGCTTCATAAAGCTTTTCTCCATGGCGCGTTCCAATAACATTTATTTTATGTTCTGGTTTACCCATCAAACTAAAAATTGCTTTTGTTAAAACATCAATAGTCGCTGCGGGAGCTTTTTGAACAAAGATATCCCCGTTTACGCCATTTTTGAATGCATGAATCACCAAGTCTACAGCATCATCTAACGTCATCATAAACCGAGTCATGTTTGGATCTGTTATCGTGATTGGTGAGTTCTCAATAATTTGACGAATGAATAATGGAATAACAGAACCACGAGAAGCCATGACATTTCCGTAACGAGTAGTGCATATCGTCATGCCGTCTGGTACATTTCTAGATTTGGCAACAATCACTTTCTCCATCATAGCTTTTGAAGTACCCATAGCGTTAATGGGATAAACAGCCTTATCAGTACTCAAGCAGACAACATTTTTAACGCTATGAGCTATTGCTGCTTCAAGAACATTCTCAGTTCCGAGTATATTAGTTTTTACTGCTTCAAGAGGATAGAATTCGCAAGAAGGTACTTGCTTAAGAGCGGCCGCATGAAAAACGAAGTCTACGCCACGCATAGCATTAGATACACTTTGATAATCTCTAACGTCCCCAATAAAAAATTTTAATTTGTCAGAATTGAAATTTTTCCTCATATCATCTTGCTTTTTTTCGTCTCGCGAAAAAATGCGAATTTCATTAACGGCACTATTCAAAAATTTTCTAAGAACAGCGTTCCCGAACGATCCTGTTCCACCTGTAATAAGTAAAACTCTATTATCAAACATGTGTATAATCTCTATGTAATTTTATATCTATTTAAGTAGGCAATAAATAGATATAAACTTTTATCTTTCAATATGAATAACAACCCAATGTATATTGCAATATATATTGGCAAGTAGAATAACCAATAAAATTGCGTCAACGGCTCAATTAGTGAAATGCTGAATATTGCAACTAAAACTATAACGACCCGACTAGAAAATGTTTTTATTAGAAGTTGCGGCAAATTATCTCTTTCCCGATACCACTTAACGACGAGTAAAAGTATAACACCAACAACAAGAGATATTAGATATGCTACTACAACGCCGACAAGTAAATATTCCTGATAGAACCTATAGCAAATAGTAAAATTAATCGCAGTCACTGCAAAAGATATGAAAAATGCAGTTCCTGAATTTCCGCGAGCGAAAAACATACGAATTAATATATCCTTAAATATTACTAAGGGTATTACTACAATAAAAACCCTAAACACTTCAGCCACCATCACCGCATTATTATCTGAAAAATCACCTCGTCTAAAGATTAAACTAACAGTTTCATAACTATAATATGAAAAATAAACGACAACTGGAAATATTATTATTAACAAAATATTTAGGCTGAAATTCAGAAATGAACTCATATCTCCACGTTCATTCCGCGACACTATTTCATTCAATTTAGGATAGATATGCGTAGTAATAAGCATAATCGTTACGGAGAGTATCAACAAGTTAAGTTTATTAGAATAACTATAAATGGAAACCGCACCATCACCTAATTTTGACGCAAAAATTATTCCTATAAAATTATTTAACTGCTCTGCAAACAATGAAAGCAGTGCCGGAAATGTTAAAACAAAAGCATTTCTAAGCTTAGCTAGATCAGTCAGAACTAGCCAAAAATTTTTTATATAAAGTTTTTCGCTATATAGATTTACAATACAAAGCAATAACCAAGCAAAAATAGATGCAATAAGTATATAATGAAACTCAAAGTTTTCTTGGTAAATAACTAAAGTTACACAGAAGACAACATTGTTGACAAGTGGAACTAAGTAATAGTAAAAAATAGTTTTTTTAACTGTTTGCTGTGCATTTGCAAAAGCGACAATCGTAGACAATGGAAAAGTGACCGCCATCAATTTCAAATAATACGAAGACTGTAACGTAACCTCACTATTCAATTGCGAACCAAACAATGACACTAAATCAGCAGAATATGTAAAAACTAAAAGCGCTAAACTAATAGACATAATCAAATATATAACATATACACTGCCTAAATTTGTAGAGACGTTTTGTGACTCATTTAATTTCGAATATAATGGTACAATGACGATAGGAATAGATGCATAAATCGCGATATATAAAAGAGAAGATATATAAACAGCTAGAAAAAAAGCATCGGTCACGTCAGAAACGCCATGAAAATAAGTCATCTCTACATCTTTCAAAAAGCCTGATAACTTTCCAAAAACTATGAGAACAAAGAGCAATGTAGCTCCTCTTAATTGATATTTAAATTTCATTTTTATCTATTCGTTTTTTGCATATAATATAAAATAGCATTAAAAAAAGCAAAACAATGCAGCCAGAAAGAGAATGCATCAATTGGTTGTTAGAAAAACTAAATATTACACCTAAAGAAAAATAGATAAACAAAGGCCTTGCAAAAGGATTAATATTCTTAAGACTGCTTATCCAAACTCTTCCATAAATATATGCAAACAACAAAGTAACTACCAACACTCCCCAGAACGTAATATCCGATGCCAACCAAGGGAATAATGAGTGCCACTTGTCCATCCCCCAACCCAATTGCTCAACTCTATATGGGTAAGAATTTGCTAAAATAACATCAGGCATTCCAATAAATGATTCTAAAATCCTTGCTAAAGAATAGGAACTCCCTAGAAAATATGTCCATTCAAAGGGTAGGGTCAACGCCAAATTCAATCCACATAATCCATTAGTGAAATATCCCAAAAACATGCCAATTGCGAAGCCTGAAATGTCGCCAAAAAGCAAAAGAATCGGAGCATCCTCATCCCAATACATTAAAGGATGGATTGAGTTCGCAATATTTGATGCATCTATTTCTATGGCCGAATAACGCTGGGATAAAATAACAGAAAAAAGAATTATAATAGTAACAATTGAAAGTAAAACAATTGATAACTTCTTCAATGAATATTTTATATTTAATGTCGCAGATTTTATAATTACTGCATAAACAAAAAAAACGACTATATCACCCAAATATTTTTGTTTACCTGAACCGATAACATTAATTAGTAAATAAGTAATGATTATAAAAACGGCAGCAACTTTCGCTCTTTTAGAAAAAATACGGTAATGAGAAAATGTAAATAGGATCGTAATTACAGTGATAGCACTTTCAAAGATGTCTAAAATATATGTAAAACCRATTTGACCTTCTCCACGCACATATCCATCATAACTAGAAACATAATTCTGCCCCAGAGAGGTAAGAGAAAGCGATTTACTCGATAGTAAAAACTCTACCCAAGACTTTATAGCTATTAATATTGACACAATTAAAAGAACTCTGAATATAGAGCTAACCATCTTGAGAGGATTTAGACTCTCGCCAACCCCGTAAGAAAAAGGTCCTTTCGTACCCAATATAAATCCTACAGCAAAAAGAAGTAACAACACACCCAAATAACTGAATAATACAGGGTAATTCATCCCGCTATATTTCACTGGCCCAAAAATCAAAGCAAAAACTACAAACGCTGAATACGCCAAATAAAAATTCAAAGGTAAATATTTATAATTTAATAATCTCAATTAGCTTCCAACTATGTTCGATAAAGATAGTTCACTTTTTATTAAATATTTGTTTATAAGCTACTACTTTATCATTGCCCGTAAGATGTCCAATTTTGAGAGAATTATTCTTTGCTTTTTCCAAAAAATCGAATGTGCTCTTAATAAACTTTGCAGGGTTTCCGCCAACGATACTGTTATCAGGAACATCTTTCGTGACAACGGAATTTGCACCTACCACACAATTATTTCCAACAGTTACTCGTGGCAATAAAAGAGCTCCGGTTCCGATAAACACATTATTACCTACTTTGATTTCACCTGCTAGTTCTAGATCCGGAAACTCCTTTCGAAAGGGTAGTGTAGAACCATCATGACAAACAAATCTTGCCCCTACACTAATATATACGTTATCTCCTAAGGTTACTAAATAAGGTTCTGTACTAAACATGGAATAACTCGATCCATAAATTTTCACATCGCCATTTATTGCAACACCAATTTTTTTAGCATATCTAACAGGGTAAATTCGTGCATATATTTGCATTAATGGATAAAGCAATAATTTAAGAAGTCTGTTCATTTACTTAGATTTCCTTCAAAAATTTATTAGTAAACGATTTATATTCGTTATAGTCAAAGGTTCTTGACAAATAAGTCAGTGATTTAATCTCTTTAAGTTCTCGCTCACTCATTTGAATACAATGCTTTAGCAATTTCATTTCATCTCCGTTCGCGCACAAAAATATACCCGGCTTATTTTCATAGTTTTGTAAACTTTGCAATTTATTTGTGATAACAGGTATTCCACAAGTAATAGATTCAGCTAATTTGGAGGGAAAGCCAGCAAGGTTAACTCTCGTTTCATCTCTAAAAAACACCGAGAAATCTGCTTTTTTTAATTCCTCAATTACTATTGAATAAGGCTGCCTGCCATAAAAACAAACACATTCCTTTAATTCTTGTAAAGTTGTTATATGCTCAGGGTAAACGCGAAGATAGTCATCTTGAGTAACTCCATAAACTTTCAATTTGAAATTTAATTTTGAATCATTTTTTATTCGATATAAAGATTCGACAATCTTGTCTAATCGTTCTTTTACCGTAGTCCTATCTTTTTCAGCACGATTTACTTCGAATGGTGAACCGATATAAATAAGTATTCTTTCTTCGTTGATTTTTAAATTTTCGTTAACTAGAACATTCTTATCGTACAAGGTAGGAAGTTCTAGAATTGGTTTACCAGTTGACCTATACATATTAGTCATAAATTTACTAGTTGTTATGATTCCATCACTTAATCGACTCTGTATTCTTATTCTAATTATTGTGTCCAGCCATTTGACTATTGAAAAAATTACACCTTCACCTTTTGAACTATGCCATTCAGTTATATCTGGAATATTCTTTATTTTTTTATTTCGATTTGTTTTGAACATTCTTAGAGCTGATACAGATGGGTAATTATAATAAATAACGGCACTCACATTATCATCACAATTTTTAATATAAGAGATGAGTTCTTTACGACCGACAAGGTAAGATAGCCATTCCTTAATGTTTTGAGGGTAAGATAAAGCATAACACTCAAACCCTTCCCATCTTGACTTGAAACTCTGAAGACCATCCGATTTTTTTAAAGTTTTATCAATGCCGATCAAAATCACATGGAACCCTAACTCCCGAAATATCTTTGAGTTAGAGAGCACTCTATGTGCGGCAGCATTTTTATCCGGCAACTCGAAACCACCGACATATATAATTTTTTTCATTGCTTTTTTTTCATTTAACTTTTGCGTATAGCAACAACTGAGCCACTAGTGAATACGTTTTGTTAGCGGAATCAGTTATTTAGAAATGTCTAATAAGTACAAATATTGTAGACATTATTAAACCCAATAGAGAGCCCAAAATAGTAACTAATGCTCTTTTCGGTTTAGTCTTTTCTTCAGAAATTTTTGCTCTACTCAGAGTTTTAAAAACATACTCATCACTGACTTCCGCTAACATAAGAGTTTTAGTCTGTTCCTCAATTAACTGATAAAAAACTGCCTGCATATCTGCAACATTGGTTTCATTTATCTTTTCATTTAAGTATTCAATACTTTTTATCGCTTCTTCTCTATCTTGTTTTTGAATATGCGCATTAATTGCCTTAACTAATTTACCTGTCCATTCTTTAGCTATGATCGGAGAAAAGTATTCAACCGACAGGCGAATAAGACCACTAGCTTTATCTTGATTAACACTCACACGCCCCTTGAATTCTCCATATAACTCCCAACTACTTGGAACGACGGTTTGCCCTTTACTTGGAGAAAAATCATCTCTTACCCATTGCTTACTATCCACGTCATATAATTCTGGGTCTATAATTAAAGTATTTGACGAACGATTCCACCCCTCAGCTGCAAAAACTTCAACTTGAATATTATTATCAATAATAAACGTTTCCAAAAAACCCCAAGTCTTCATTATTTCCATGGCTACCACGGTCTTATCTTCCGCACCGCCACCACCCAAGTTAATCCCTGCTAACGAAGCCAATCCACCAAACTGCCCTGCCAATTTAGATAAAGATGAAGAGCTACTTGATGATGCTGGTGCCAACAAAACCGTTGATTTATATTCGTCTGGGAGGTTTAGGGCGTAGAGTACCGAACCTACAGAAAAAACAAAAGTAATCGCAATAATTAACCATTTACCCGCCCATATTGCATTCCATAGTTCGGCGAGGTCTATTTCATCGGAGTCGTCGTTGACTCCAGTATAGAGTGCAGGGTTAAGGGTAGAGAGTGCTTTAACTTGAGCTTTTAGCTCTGCATTTTCTTGTTCTAGATGTTTGTTTTTTTCGGGCATAGGTGTTTAGTTCTTTAGCTTTAAGTTGATTTAGTAATATTTACTTCCATTGCTTAACTTTCTAACAATTTTACGCAAACCTTTTTAATATAAACAGCAATTGCACAGTAACGTTCTTCTTTTAACACTATATCAATTTTATTCCAATCGAGATTAAGATAATCATGAATTATCGCATTTCTCATACCAACAGCACCGCGCATTTCAGTTATGTTAGGTTTGGTTAACGATAATATTTCGTAAACTCTTTCTATGCTCACTCTAGCTTCCGAGGGCACGGGCTTATCTTTTGACTTCAAAAAGTGCTTTGAACATCCTATTGCCACTTCTACTAGAACTTGAATACTTCTTTCTACTGCACTTTTCTCATTAAAGTTTAGCGGCCTATATTTTGCTATCTTAGTTAACTCAGCTAAGCCTGACAAGTGCTGCTCTATTTGTTCAGTAATAGAATATACATAAGGTTCAAAATTACTTTCTATATTTTCTGTATTCATTACGATAGCCTTCCCATAGAGACCAAATTCGTTGTTGCTCCGAATGTAATCTTAGGTCATTTTTACAAACAATAACAATTCCTTCTTCTACAACTGAATAAGCTAGAGGTACAGGTACTTGATTAATATCTATAATGGATATTTCAGCACCTGTACTTTGCGACCACTTAGCTGCCAATTCATCTGCATAATATTCTGAAGCAAAATTAATATCATTATTATCAAAAGCAATCGCTATAT
This sequence comes from Kangiella sp., assembly GCA_002733465.1. Taxonomy (GTDB): domain Bacteria; phylum Pseudomonadota; class Gammaproteobacteria; order Enterobacterales; family Kangiellaceae. The sequence continues at coordinate 213,646 of NVVT01000004.1, read as the reverse complement.
CATAATCACTATTTGAAGAAGCTGAATCTTTTGCTCTTGAACCATATAACCACACAACCATTATCGGCGAATTTTCAATAGATAGTTTCTGAATTAAATTTAATACGTTTGATTGAAGCATAATATTTTATTGTATAAAATGAGTCCAGCTAATCTGAATACGGGTCAGTCTCATTAATACGGGTCAGTCTCATTTAACAACAAACAAACTGTTTTTCCCTATTGCTAACTAACCTTAACGCTCGTACCTTAAAAATCACTTCCTAATCAAACCCTGACTCTTTCATTTTTAACATAAGTTTAGTTCAAGGGTAAATAAGAAACTCTAGAACAATCGTATTTTCATTTTAGATGGATTTTGTCTTGAATCTAATACAGCGACGACAATAGCAAAACCTTTTTCTAATTTGTAGTAAATAAAATAAGGGAATCTGGAAGCATTCATCTTAAAATAATCGAACTGTGAAACATGAACGCCAGCATAAATAGTCAGAGACTCTATGTCTGATATTAAGCTATCGTAAAAATAATCACCTATACCCTTCTCAATGTTATCGTAGAATATTTTCCCACATCTTAAATCATCTCTAGCTTGACTAAGAATTCGAATATTTTTTACTACTATCATCTATTCTGTTTAAGCTCATCTACCGTCAAATATTCAGCAACTCCGGACTCCATAATTTTTGTTCTTTCTGCTAGCACTTCACTATGCCACTCTGGAGAATCTAATGAATTGCTGTCATGACATATTTCATCCCAAAGTGTTTCCATAGTCATTAATTTTTCCTTTAGAGTCATTTCTTTAATCTGTAAACTTACATTCATGTTAATAACTCCTATAAAAAATGATCAATACAAACGATGCAAGCTCATTTAACAACAAACAAACTGTTTTTCCCTATTGCTAACTAACCTTAACGCTCGTACCTTAAAAATCATTCCCAAATCAACCTTTTGCTATTTTGGGACTTCGAAGATGACGAACTTCTAGCTTTTGGGTTTTAAAAACTTAACTTACTTTTAATGAAAAAAGTTTAACTATCTCTATATATTTACTTAATATAGTTGACTACTTCATTAACGTTTTTGCGCACCAGTTAATACATGATGTTTAGCACCTTTCACTTGCTAAATCTAAAGTAATCTTAATTTTTTTCGGCCTTGCTTGTTAGCCAAAAACATCTGAATGGGAACCTATTTCATAGAGCTTAAGTACGCCTTTATCATCAACAACATAATAAAGCAGGAGAGTATCAGGCCTAACATGACATTCTCTGATAGATTTCATATTCCCCGATAATTCGTGATCTCTATATTTTTCGGGTAAAACTTTGTGGCGTATTAAAGAGTCAACAACCAACTCTAACTCTTGTAGTACTTTTTTATTGTTTTTGTATTTTTTTAGCGATTTTTTAAACCGCCGACTTATTTCAAGCGTCAGCATCTTTAATCATGTTCTGAAGATCTGCCTTAAAATCCTGATAATCAACCTTTTCAAAACCATCCTTCTCAATTTGAATCAGCCGTTGATCTAACTCACTCATCTGACCTGCTTCTCGGGTTAACAGCAAACGAACAAAAGCGCTCAGCGATACCCCTAAATACTTTGCTTTTTGCTCTGACTGATATTTTAACTCATCTGACAAATTAATATTGATTCTCATACTAAATGCTCTTTAGTGATGTATGTATGATGTATATTATACTTAAAACATCAAAAAAGATAAAGAACCGAACTAAATTTAAGCAGTTTGAACAAAAACAGATTTGAGGCGCTAGGATAGCTACTTTAACCCCGTATCTGCTCATATTTACCCCCAGTCTTGATTTTGCAACAATACGAATACGGGTCCGAATACGTCAATACGAATACGGGTCAGTCTCATTTAACAACAAACAAGATATTTTGCCCTATTCTTAACTAACCTTAACGCTCATCAACTTAAAAATCACTTCCTAATCAAACCTCAACTCTTTCTTTTCCGATCTTGGCCAACCACCGATTGAATGGTTCAGCTTTCTTGCTGGGTATTGACTGTACTAACCTGAATATATCTTCAGAATTACCAGCTAAACACTTCCTCATCTTGCCCGATTTTGTTTCCATAGCTACCTGGGGACAATTTGTCCCTAGCTAGAAACCGAGTTCTTCATCTCGCTTTCGTATTTTTTTTAAGTAGTCGGTGGGGTTGGCGCTTTCGGTTAAAGCTCCGACAATATCTACTAATGAATAAAACCAGTCTTCATTATTCCATGCTCTCCGAATAGCAGTATTTTGAAATAGGACTACCTTGTTATCCTTCATTGAGTCTAATTTATTTTACTGGTGCTAATTTACGGAAATGTCTAATCAGTACAATTATAACAGCTAACATGCCACCTAACATCAAGCCCAAAATAACAATCAACGCCCTTTTAGGTTTAGCTTTTTCTTCTGCTACTTTAGCCGGACTAAGCGTCTTAAAAACATACTCTTCACTGACTTCAGCCAACATCAAGGTTTTAGTTTGCTCTTCTATCAATTGATAAAATACTGATTGCATATCAGCTATGTTAGTCTCTTGAATTTTTTCATTTAAATAAGCAATACTTTTTATTGCTTCTTCTCTATCTTGTTTTTGGATATGGGCATTGATTGCCTTAACCAATTGATCTGCCCATTGCTTGGCTATTTCTGGTGAAAAATACTCAACCGATAAACTAATCAAGCCTGTTGTTTTATCCTGACTAACACTGACTCTACCTTTAAATTTCTCAAACAGTTCCCAACTGCTAGGCTCTAATTTTTGACCTCTAGAAGCATTAAACTCTCTTACCCATTTTTTATTCTCAACATCATAAATTTCAGGGTCAATCACTAAAGTATTTGACGAACGATTCCACCCCTCTGCAGCAAACACTTCAACCTGAATATTATTATCAATAATAAACGTCTCTAAAAAACCCCAGGTCTTCATTATTTCCATAGCTACAACGGTTTTATCTTCCGCACCGCCACCACCCAAATTAATCCCCGCTAACGAAGCCAAACCACCAAACTGCCCCGCAAGTTTAGAAAGAGAAGAGGAGCTACTTGATGATGCTGGTGCTAATAATACCGTTGATTTATATTCGTCAGGTAGGCTTAGGGCATAAAATACAGAGCCTACAGAAAACATAAAGGTAATCGCAATAATTAACCATTTACCTGACCATATGGCTCGCCAGAGTTCGGCTAGGTCTATTTCATCGGAGTCGTCAGATGAAATAGACTCAGTTGCGAGTTGCGAGTTTCTAGTGGCGAGAAGAGATAGATTAGTTTCGAGATTCGAGTTTCGAGTTTCGAGTTCGGACAATCGAGTTTCAAGCGTAGAGTTGCGAGTTGCAAGGTCTTCTGTATTTTCTGACATATTATTCTTTTTTAGTTACGAGTTTTAGTTGTTAGTTTCGAGTTTAGTACCCACTGCGCTTTGCGGGGCATGCTAAGTTTCGGTTTCGAAATTATCTTTTCAATTTCTGAATCAGTTTGCCAATCATTTTTGATAATTCTTCGGCTTCTTTTATCCAACCGATTCCTATGGTCTTATCTATAAATCCTACTTCTACACCAATATCTACTTGAGTTGAAAACTCACCTAGAGATCCTTTTGATATAGTTAAGTATCTTGCTTTTTCTTTAGTGTAATCTTTCTCCATCCCCTCAGCTATATTCGATGGAACTGATAGAGCAGATCGAGTTAGCTGATCTTTAAATCCATAATCCTTTATCTTCGAGGATTGTTTATAAACGTCTATTGATAACGCTCGGCTTCTTTGCCAGATTGCTAAATTCTTGAATTGCATATTATGGCTTCCTTACCTTGCGAGTTGCGAGTTGCGAGTTGCGAGTTGCGAGTTGCGAGTTGCGAGTTGCGAGAGGATAAACTAAATCTCCGTATTTACAACGTTTATTATCTGGCAACTAGAAAACTCGTAACTATCTTTTTCTCGCGTCTCGAAACTAGCCACTCGAAACTGATTTTTATCTCTAAACTCTCTACTCTCTACTCTCTACTCTCTACTCTCTACTCTCTACTCTCTACTCTCTACTCTCTACTCTCTACTCTCTACTGATTTTTATCCCTAAACTCTATTAGTCACATAAATATCAATTATTAAATGGAAACCAGTTTTGCCAGTTCTATTTCCTTATTCAAAATCAAATTAACAATTTCGTTAACCGTTTGTTGTTTTTGTTTCGCAAGATTTGAAAAATAGGACTCCAACTCTGGTTCTAAATATATTGGAGTATGTAAATCAGCCCCTTTTTTATAAAACTTTCCTTTGCTCGCTTGACTAAAGTCGTATTCTTTTTTCATCTTAAGTCACCTTGGTAATCGTTTGTTTCTCTTTTAGTAGCCTTTCTAGCTGATATTATCCTTATTAAAGATTGCTCAGCATTGTACTCTAAATACGTATGTATAACTAACAATAGCCCTTTTGGCTTCACTCGACCTAATGTAATCCAACGTTCTTCATCTACACTATTTTCATCATCAAAAATGGTTAAAGCATTTGGATCTTTAAATACTTGAGAAGCAATTTCAAAAGTTACCTTATGTTTGCGTTCGTTAATAATTGCTTTATTACTATCCCAACTGAAAATATAAGAATAAGGCATTAGCTATATATTTGAAGAATTTAAAGCATTTAGATTATTTGACATAAAAAATCTGTTTAAGGTTTAAGTTTAGGGCTATATTACGGGTGGTTGATATTCTGTATTAGGTTCATTAATGTAATTCAATTGCTTTGGAATAGATACTTTCTCATCCCAAACTATAAAATACTGCCCCAGCTTTTTCTTTTTATCCAACGCATTAGAAACAGCTGTTTTTAAACTAAATAACACTTTATCACTATGTTCAGATGCTTTAGATTCATAATTAATTTTCATTTTTCTAATCCTTGAACAATTACATTATAGTAACCTTTATGAAGAATGTTTCGAGTCTTAGCTATTTGTTCAAAAATTAAAACAGGCTCTTCGCTATCATTCATAAAACACAACGAACGGTCTACTAGCTCCTAGCATAAATCTATGCGATTTCGTTAGTCCCAATGATAAAAGGATTAATAATAGTAAGATTCCCTATCTGATGCTCATGTTGCATATCTTCACTTAACAAATAAGTACAATCTAAAAATAATGCCGAAGTAACAATTAAAGAATCCCACCATGAATATTTATATTTATCTTGAGTATTCCAAGATGCCTCAATGAGATCAAAAGAGATCTCCAAAGGTTGCCATACTGACAGTGCGCGTAGATCAGAGCGAGCTTGTTGTTTAGTTAAGCCAGGTTTTAACTTTTGGGTAACAGTAACAAAATATTCATTCATGACTTGAGCACTAAGCCTACCACTTTCGTTTTTCCAGAGATGCTCTAACCATATTTTTGCTTTTGGCTGTTTTTCAGCTTCTGAACTGTCTCTTGCGTAAACAAAAATATTAGTATCAACAAATATTTTATCGTTCATGCAAATCATCCCTCAATGGATAATTTTGTTTAGTTTTTAGAGGCTGAGCATCAACACTAAGAAACTGCTGCATCGCTTTAGCATATCCAGTTTTCTCTCTTTTCATTTGTTTTAACAAATTACCTAAAATTTGAGAAACACTTGTATCATGCTCAGCAGCCCAAACTCTAGACCAATGAGCTACATCATTTTCAAGTTTTATTGTTACGTTTTTCACTACATTCTCCCAAAATCCTTCGCAATGACTCTAGCACGATTATAGTGCTACACGAAATAAATGTCAAAATCAAATCAGGCGTTAAAATTTTCGGGAGTCAAGCCTTTCATTGCAATATACCAACACCAACATTTATAAAGATAAAATAGACTGTCAGCTAATTACGCGAATTTCTCTAATTTTAAAAGACTAGAACCTTAAACTTTTAGCCCTTTCATCTTTTAATTCGTGTAATTGGCGTAATTCGTTGATAAAAGTCTTTGTGATCTTTAAAAGCTTAAAACACTGTCAGCTAATTTCGCTAATTACTCTAATTTTGAAACCTAAAACCCTTAGTTCATCCTTTAATTCGTGTAATTGGCGTAATTCGTTGATAAATATCTTTTAAAAGACTGTTAGTTAATTTCGCTCATGCTTCTAATATTTATTCTTAAACATTTAGTTTAAATAATGAGTCCAACTCACTTGTGCTCGATACCGTTCATTTTGCCCGAAACGACTACTAATAATTTTATCATTAAGCTCTAAATCAATATCGAGTTGATTATTTCGATCAACTTGTAAATGCCATTTTATCGTTATTCGTTTTGTTTTTACTGGGTTAAAGCTAAAGGTATTTTGAGCATCAAGAACATTGCCTTCAGTGGACTCATTTATATTTAAAGATTGGAGCTTTAGTTCTATATTTTGATACCGATCGATATTGCCTATAATTCCCAAGGTAATGGCTTTTGATTGGTTACCATAAGTTGAACCAATTGCGCGTTGCTTGAATTGAAAATTAACTGGAGATGAATTAGCTAAAGCAAGTTCATCAACATCACTCAGTTCTTCTAAGTTGCTATTGGTCGTATCGGCGTACTCTAAGTAGGCTCTCCATTGGCTACCTAAAAGGGTCTTAAAACTGCTAATGCCAAAAATTTGGCTGGAATAGTTCTTTTCACCTTCATTAGTCACACTAGCATATATATTGGTTGGACTACCTAGCTTAACAAAGTAAGGAATGCTCCATCTGAAATCCAACTCTGTCATTGTCTTTTGGTTTCTGCTGTCTAACAAATTGTAGTCTGACGAATTGTCTTTTACATTAACTTGCAACCCATCTACAGGCAACTCATCTGCAGATAGCCTAGTCAACCTAAGGCTTGTTTCTAACGAGCTAGTTAGTTTAGTTGAAAAACTAATTCCAGAGAAAATTGGTTTTGATAAATATCGGTCTTTTTCCAGTTTTGAAACAAAAGCAGAAACATTCCAACGACCTAACCACTTAAGAAAATTGACGTCACTTTGGTTCGCATAATTACGACTTATAGAAAAACCCAATGGCGTTTTAGCATTATTTGATAAAAGACTCGCGCTATCCCACGATGCCCCCCACCATTTTTCAATATGCCCTAAACTGACAACCCAGTTCCCCACGATAGAAGAGATATAAGAACCTTCAAAATAAGTTGTTTCACCATCAGAAGGGTCTGTTACCCTAGCAATTTCTAGATTCCAAGCAAAGTTTTTATTAACCTGACTTGACGAAACCCTTACTTCCAGTTTACCCCGTTGTTTATCACCAAAAGAGCGTAAAACTTTTTCACTATTACTAAAAGTGACCTGCAGTTTCCTGTTATCTGTATTAGAGAATGCTCTTTTACTGGCTTTTTTTACTCGCCAAAAAATAGACTTATATTCAGTTGGGACATTATTAATATCAATATTATCAAACTCTTTTATGATACCCGACCACATCAAAGGATAGGTGCTTATTGGAACAGAAATAATGCCTATATCGACCAGCGTTTCAATATCAGCTCGAAGCGATAATTCTGAAGTATTAATCCAGGGCTGACTATGACTAATTTGGGTCCAGCCAAAAGCAAAAATAAAACAAGATAGAACTAGGTGTTTCATCTAGAAGTTTGTCCTAGCAACTTAAAAACTTCTAATAGCGGCTGCCCCAAGCGCCATTTGATAAACGATTTGGCTGACGCTTGTCCATAAGGTCAGAGATTTAATTCTATCGGTATCTAATGGTACAACAATTGTATCGCCTGGGCTTAAAGATTCATTTTGATGACTTAACCAACCAGTTTGGCTAGGCAGAAAAACACTGCCATCCGCTTTTACCACATAGATTCTGTCATCATCTGCTCTAAGCGTTAACCCACCACTATTTTCTAAATAGTCTTCTAATGTCCAGCCTTTGGTAAAGATATGAGAGGTAGCATGCTGTACTTCACCTAAAACAGATACTTCCTGCCTAAATTCTGGTACTAAAAGAAAGTCGCCATCATTTAGTCGAACATCATCTACCAAGCCGCTCATAATGCGCTCCATTTTGATGACTAATCGACCGAACGCTTCTGTCTCTGAAAGTGCATCTAATAAATCTTCTGCATCTTTTAAGGCCCCACTATTACCCGCTGATGCATCTTCCAATTGACTAGCAGCAATATCAGCTCTCATTTGTTCACGAAGCGCTTTTAATTGTTTTTCTTCTAATTTTTTTAATCCTTCACGAGTAAATACGGTCCCCGCTAAATAAGCCATTTTTGTAAACCCGCCTGCTCGTTTTATCACCTGAGATAAAGTCTCGCCACGTTTAAACTCATAGACGCCCGGAAATTTAATTTCCCCAGCTAAAGTCACACTGTGATTTTCACGATAATCCGGTGTTGAGTAAATAGATAATTTATCTTTAGGTTTTAACGGGGTTGCTTTAGTTGTAGACAACTCATCTAGTAAGTTAACATTTAAGTGAAAAATAGTAGCCAATTCAGAATTAGAGATATCTTGACGGCTAATTTCTGCATTACCTAAATAGGATGCTTCTGCAAGTCCACCGGCCAATAAAACTAAAGCTCTTACATCCATATTTTTAGTATAAGGATACTGACCTGGATACCTTACGTTACCAGAAATATTGACAATATGAGCAAGTGCGCCTTTCATATCTTGCTGTTGAAGCTTTTTATTGATTGCCTCTAATATTAGTAACCTTGTATCATTATTCTCAAAAGTTAATATTTCATCCATCGGATTGAGTATGATGTCGCTCGATTTATCGCCGTTTAATAAAGCTTGTATATCAAAATGCAAAATTGAGTAATTTCTTAAGGGCATTTCTTTACGAATAATTAGACCAATTTTTAAGTCGGCATTTTCTACAAAATCTTTGGCGCTGGATATTAAGCTAGAGAGTCTAAGTTCTTTTTCCCACTTGACGTGTCTTTCTCGATGAAATGCCCCGGTAAGTGACACAATGTTGTCATAAGTGGCTAACTTAGTGCTAATCTCGACAACATCGCCATTCANTACGATTTCTGACTTTGCTTTTGATTGTGATAAATCAATATCAATTACCGTTGTAAATCCATTTTTACTATTTCTTGAAATACTAGAAGAGTTAGGAAATGCGTTTGAGGAATAACCACCGGCAAGATTAATTAGCTCTAATAACGTCTGCTGACCTTTTAATTCATATATTGCGGGGCGTTTAACTTCACCTTTGATTCCGGCGGTTACTCCAACCGGCGGTATGTAAATAACATCTCCGGGTAATAAACGAGAATCGTTACTAGTATCACCTAACTGTAAAAGATCATATAAATCTAAAGTTGTGATGACCTTGCCTTGTCTTTTTAACTGAATATTTCTTAAAGAGCCTATTTCAGTAATGCCACCACTTACAAAAATCGCATTGGTCATAGTCGAAAGTGAACTAACGGTGAAAGAACCAGGTTTAAATGCTTCACCGAGAACAAACACGCTAATTGAACGTATTTCACCTAATGAAATAACCGCTCTAACACCAATCATTTGTTCTTTTACTTTATCTTTGATTAATTCTCTTGTGTCATTGAATGATAACCCTGATACATTAATAGGCCCTAATTCTGGRAAATTTAAMGCRCCATTTCTACCKATCGWCARAGAGTAACTYTTATTCACTTTACCTAAKAGYTGTATTTCTAATGAATCACCTGGACCAACAATATAGTTAGCTGGTGTAGGGATATCTGAAGATGGTGCGAACGTTGTGGGAACCCCTGCAAACAGATCGTAACCGTAGGGTTTTAGCCCTTCATTCTCTTCTGGGTTAGATAATTTATATGCATTACGAGGTCTAATTTCGCTTTGCATTAATGCTGGCTCACCAATAACTCCTCTTCCATCAACATTGTACTCGGCATTCCTAGGTAAAATARCAGGTGCTTTCTCTACTTTATTTTTACTTTCACCCACTAATTCCGTCGCAGAAGAACATAACTCTCCGATATCATAACCAGCAGCACTTGCTAATTGGCGTTGCTGAGGTGTAATGTTTTGGCATCTTGATTGAATTTCGGAAGGATCAATGGAGGCTGCAACTACAAATTGGCTTAATAAATAACCGCCCAATATCAATAAATATTTAATGCCTGAATAAAGCTTTGAATTGCTCATTAGTTTTGCCTGAAACTTTAGTTTTAACATACTTGTCGCATTGTCATAGCTACTCATAATAATAATCCAAATGAAATTTTTCCACGCTACCGCCCTTGAGTTACGGTTCTCAATTGGCCATAGGGTTAATTGGTTATATTTTTGTTTATTTTAACTAAATTGAAGCTAGACTTAAAAAAAATTTAAGGTGCAAACAGAAAGTTAAGCCCGCAATTATACACGATGGAAGTTTTAAGAAATAGAGATAAACAAGGCAAAAAAAGATGAAAAATGACTCTTTTACCTAAAAAGACACTTTTGTCATTTTTGAGAGACTTATTCGTGGCTTAACTGAGATTGTTCAATACTAATTCTGTTAGATTTCCCTAAAAAATTTAGAAGAATGATTGCTCTAACATCACCATCATTTTTTTGAAAAATGCCTTCTAACCCTTCAAATGGGCCGGTTAAAATTCGAACACTGTCACCTTCATTCATATTATTTAAAATCACGGTTTCTTTCGATTCTTTGGCGTTAATTAACTCTAATACTAATTTTGTGGGGATTTTTGCAACATTTCCTGAAAACCGAATCCAATCACGTATTCCACGAGTTGACCGAACTTTATGCCAACAAGGGTCGTTGGATGATATTTGAATAAAAATGTACCCTTTAAAAATGGCCTCTTCAATCACTCGTTTTTTTCTATTAGAGACTTTCTCGACTTTCAACTTGGGGCAAAAAGCATGAATATTTTGATTTTTTAGGTTTTCAACTGCTCTGAACTCTTGATTTGGTTTAGTTGCAGCTAAAAACCATTCTTGTGACGAAATATTGGAAGGTTCAAGACTGTTTGTATCGGTAATTTCCATTAACTAACTCTATTTTGATTCTTGAGCCACGGATGTTATATTTTTACTATTTAAGTGCTCTAAAACAGCGTCGGCGCCATTCTCTGAATAAATACGACCAATTTCTAATTTCTTCATTTTAACGTAGCTGATCCCGGCGACATATACGTCATAAAGCTTCCAATTGTCGTCTATTTTTGTCATTTTAAAAGTGACATTAATCGAAGGCAATATTTCAGGATCAATAAGAATAGTCAAATAACCTCGTTTACCTTTTTTACTCAATTTTATTGACACAAAAGAGAACTTTTGATTCGAATAAAATTTCATTCCTTCTCTAACATAACGATGTAACGTTTGGTTAAAGGCCCCTATTATTTGAATTTGTTTTGGACTAGGAATTTTATTCCATTCTTTAGTACCGAGCAGAGCTTTGAGAGTTGTTTCAGAACTCCACAATGGTAAAATTTCAGCATTAACAAACGATTTTAAACTTTCGGGCTCGTTTTTTAGTGATTGCTTGTTTTTAATCAGTAATGCATTTAAATGGTTTAGTTTGCTATCAAAGTACTGCTCTAGRGGCGATTGTTTTGCTAGAAGAGGRACACACGATAAGGCCATTGAGATGATAATTAATTTTAACAATAAGTGTAAGGGAAATTTATGCAAAATTGAATTTATGACCGTTTAGAGTATTTATTTTAGGATGTTTATGTTTTTAAAAATTGATTTGAACAATAAGATTTGGTGGACCTAGAAAGACTCGAACTTTCAACCCCCGCCATGTCGAGGCGGTACTCTAACCAATTGAGCTATAGGTCCAGACTGTTTTATATCAAAGTTTTAAATCAATGACTCAAATAAAAGTTTTAAATCTAAACTTAATCAAAGAGTCATTCCTGATTGTCAATATTTTAAAATGAGCAATATTGCAAAATCAGTGGGCGCGAATGATATCAGATAAAGCGGTAGGTGCAAGCTAATTTAACCGATAATATTAATTCAACAAATAATTTTATGCTTTATCTTCCTAGCGGTTTGTCCTAATCATAACCTAGCGGATTATTACTTTGCCATCTCCAAGTATCCGTTATCATTTCATCTAATCCAAACTCAGCTTTCCAAGACAGTATTTTATACGCTTTAGCAGGATCCGCCCAACATTCCGCAATATCACCCGTTCTACGCTCAACAATTTGATAAGCTACTGATTTATTTGAGCCTTTTTCAAATGCTTTGATCATTTCAAGTACAGAATAACCTTTACCTGTACCCAAATTTAGCGTGGTAACACCTTCAAAAGCGCATATTTTTTGTACTGATTTAACGTGAGCATCGGCCAAATCAACGACATGAATATAGTCTCTAACCCCTGTGCCATCGGGCGTATCGTAGTCATCGCCAAAAACCGATAATTTATCTCGTTTACCAACCGCGACTTGACTGATAAATGGCATTAGATTGTTAGGGATCCCCTGCGGATCTTCACCAATCGTTCCACTTTTATGAGCGCCTACCGGGTTAAAATAACGTAATAAAACAATTTGCCAGTCTTTATCCGCTATAGACTGATCGCGTAATATTTCTTCGATAAATAATTTGGTTCTTCCGTAAGGATTAGTTGCAGATATTGGAAAGTCTTCGGTGATTGGTACACTAGCTGGATCGCCATAAACAGTGGCCGATGAGCTAAAGACAAAACGCTTACAATTATTTGCCTGCATCACTTTTAACAAATTAATAGTACTTCCAATATTTTGCTCATAATAGTGCAATGGAATTTCAGCCGACTCGCCAACCGCTTTAAGCCCTGCAAAGTGAATAACACTGTGRAAATCGTGATCGTCAAAGACCTTGGAGAGCGAATCAAAATCGGTTAAATCAACTTTGTAAAATCGAATAAATTGATTGGTTAATTTTTCAACTCTTCTTAACGACTCTAACGATGAATTGCAAAGGTTATCAACCACAACGACTTCAAATCCCGCCACTAGTAGAAGCAAACAAGTATGACTACCAATGTATCCCGCACCACCTGTGACTAATANTTTCTTTGTCATTTAAAACTAATTCCACTTTTAAAAGGTTGATTTAAAAAATGATTTTACCATAGAGGCACAGAGAGCTCAGAGTTAAAACACCTTACATACAAATCTATAATATAAGTCATTTACTAATTTATCTTATCTCTGTGCCTCTGTGGTAAGAATTTTTCTGTCTTTTTATTTCAAAACAAAAACTCATTATCCGCAAAATCTAAACTCACACCCACTTCAGAGTCGATTTTACCAGCCAATAGCTTTTCCGCTAATGGATTTTCAATCCATTGTTGTATCGCTCGTTTTAACGGTCTCGCTCCAAATACTGGGTCAAAACCTTTTTCAGAAATTTCAGATAGAGCTTCTTGAGTATAGTTAAATTCTATGCCATTTTCTAATAATCGTGATTTTAAAATATCTAGTTGAATACTGGCAATGGATTTTATGTGTTCTTTATTCAGTGAATGAAAAATAACCATTTCATCAATTCGATTTAAAAACTCTGGTTTAAAATAATCGCCGACTACCGAGTTAATTTTATCTTTAATATCCGATAAATCACCGTTAATGCCTGCCTGCATGATCATTTCCGAGCCCAGATTAGAAGTCATAATAATTACCGTATTTCTAAAATCAACCGTTCGACCTTGACCATCGGTTAGTCGCCCATCTTCAAGCACCTGCAATAGGATATTAAACACATCTGGATGCGCTTTTTCTACTTCGTCCAATAATATGACGGAGTAAGGCTTTCTCCTGACTAATTCGGTTAAATAACCGCCTTCGTCATATCCAACATAACCGGGAGGTGCGCCTATTAAACGGGCGACAGAGTGCTTCTCCATAAATTCTGACATATCGATTCTGACCATGGCGTTTTCATCATCAAAAAGGAAATTAGCCAAGGCTTTACTTAACTCGGTTTTACCCACTCCGGTTGGGCCTAAAAATAAGAATGAACCGTTAGGACGATTAGGATCGGACAGTCCAGCTCTTGAACGTCTCACCGCATTTGAAACAGCAGACACCGCTTCTTCTTGACCGATAACTCGAGTATGTAAGTGACTTTCAATTTTAAGTAGCTTCTCTTTCTCTCCTTCGAGCATTTTATTGACTGGAATGCCTGTCCACTTAGAAACAATTTCAGCAATTTCATCTTCACCGACTTTGTTTCTAAGAAGCGTCATATCTTGCATTTCAACCTGACTGGCCATGTCAAGTTGTTGCTCTAGTTCAGGAATRCGTCCGTATTGKAGCTCMGACATTCTRGCTAAATCACCGGCTCTTTTTGCAGCCTCTAAATCAATACGAGCTCTCTCCAAATCCGACTTGATACTCTGTGTGCCGTGAACAGCCGCTTTTTCAGATTTCCAAATTTCATCTAATTCAGCAAAATCTCGCTCCATTAATACAATATTTTCATCTAATTCTTTAAGACGTTTTTTAGATCCGCTATCGGTTTCCTTTTTTAATGCTTCTCGCTGAATTTTTTGTTGTATCAAGCGTCGTTCTAGTCGATCCATTTCTTCAGGCTTTGAATCTATTTCCATTCGAATATGGCTAGCACTTTCATCAATTAGATCGATGGCCTTATCCGGCAGTTTACGATCAGCAATATATCGATGGGATAAAGTTGCAGCCGCGACGATTGCCGGATCGGTAATTTCTACACCGTGATGAACCTCATAACGTTCTTTTAGCCCGCGCAGTATAGCGATAGTATCTTCAACACTTGGCTCTCCGACTTGGATTTTTTGGAAGCGCCTTTCCAAAGCCGCATCTTTCTCTACGTATTTTCGATATTCATCTAAGGTTGTAGCACCTACGCAATGTAGATCACCTCTTGCTAATGCTGGTTTTAACATATTACCGGCATCCATAGAGCCTTCGGATTTACCTGCACCCACCATGGTATGTATTTCATCAATAAACAAAATAATCTGACCTTCTTGTTTAGTAAGATCATTTAATACTGCTTTTAATCGCTCTTCAAATTCCCCTCTAAATTTCGCACCCGCAATTAAAGCCCCCATGTCCAAAGACAAAACTCGTTTACCTTTGATGCCTTCGGGAACCTCATTATTAATAATTCTTTGTGCAAGGCCCTCAACAATGGCGGTTTTTCCGACTCCTGGTTCACCAATTAATACGGGGTTATTTTTTGTTCGACGTTGCAATACTTGAATAGTTCGTCTAATTTCATCATCTCTACCGATAACCGGATCTAATTTGCCTTGCTCTGCTAGCTCGGTTAAATCAATGGTATATTTATCCAGCGCTTGCCTTTGGTCTTCTGCATTTGGTTCATCAACTGTTTGCCCACCTCGGATCTTTTCGATCGCTTGATCAACGGATTTTAAATCGGCGTTTAAAGATTTTAAAATATTACCTAAGACACCTTTGTCCTCAATGGCTGCGAGAACAAAAAGCTCGCTTGAAATGTATTGATCTTTTCGATCTTGCGCTAATTTATCGCAGTGATTTAATAGTCGACCTAAATCGTTGGAGATATGAACTTCACCGGGTGTGCCTTCTACTTGTGATAAACGATCCAACGCTTCTGCTAATTTAGAGCGCAAACTATGTAAATTAATATTGGTTTGAGCCATTAAATGACGAAGACTGCCACCTTGCTGATTAAGCAAAGCGCTCATCATATGAATGGGCTCGATAAATTGATGATCGCGTCCGATTGCTAAAGATTGAGCATCGGCAATGGCTAACTGAAACTTGCTAGTAAGTTTATCCATTCGCATTATTGTATGCCTTTAAAATGATTGATTAATACTAATGAAATGGGGATTTATTAATTTTTTTCAACTGAGGAGTAGAGATTCAAGCAAAAATTTATGGTCTGAAAGTCGGATTAATAGGCACAAAACAATTAATCCTAACAACCGGAATTAAGCTCATATTATTCCAATTGATTTTGCCTAATCATTCTAATAATTTCTTCAACATAGGCATCACCTCTTTCAGAATAACTTTTAAGTCCTTCAGCCAGTTTACTCCCTTTAATCATTCTGCCCTGCTGGCGCAGACTAGACCGAATGGTTCTTAGTGACTTGTAAGCTCTATTACTATTGAGATTTTTCATATAGCTTGTGACAGAAGATTGAATTGATTGAAACTTTTGAACCTCATGCTTTGCATTCTTATTTCTATTTTTGGGAACTAATCCGCACCCTTTTGTAAAGCACCACTGACCAAATAAATTATTAGCTTGCACTGAAAATCGTGAAGTTCCCCATGCTGATTCATTTGCAGCTTGAGCTAAAACCAAAGCTTCTGGAATAATATCTATTCGTATTGACAGTTCATTTAGTTGCTCTAAGACATTCTCTTTTTTTAATCCGTAAGAAACACCCAAACGGATCAATTTCTTTTTAGAATTATCGGCATGGTATGAGTCACTTTCAACTTCACTAGTGAGCTTTTGCAATAGCACTTGTTGATATTTTATTTTTTGATTAGCCCGTCTAATTTTAGGTCGCAAAAATTCGAAAAATTTAACTTTCTTTTCTTTTGTGTTTTTTATTTTTGAAAAATCAGGTAGTTCGGCTCTAGCATCGAAAACATTCTCTTGAGAATTAAAATCAGAATTAGGTTTTAAATTCCAATCGTGTTGCGCTAACAAAATCATCATTAACAATAAAACAATACAGGCATTCAACACATAACTTTTATCTTTTAAAAAAGCTTGAAAAAATATTTTAAAATAGGATGTCATTATAAGCCTTTATAAAATTAAGTAGACAACAGTAAATAGAAAGTAAATTGATAGTTGGCGGTAAATCCAGATAGATTGCATAAGACTAATTTGGTGTATAAGTTACCATTTCAACACGGTTACGACCGTTTGATTTAGCTTTATACAACGCCTTATCTGCTTTAGATAAAATTTTGATTGCATCACCTGAATTAGGTGCTGAAACGCATGCAATACCAATACTTATGGCTATTTGTCCTAGAGGCGAACCATGGTGTAAAATATTTTGTTCTATCACTTTTTGAATTAATTTTTCTGCCGCATCTTGAGCATCTTGGTGGGACATACCAGATAAAACAACTGCAAATTCTTCACCTCCAAAACGAGCAACAAAATCACTTGCTCTTTGGAATTCATTTTTCAATACCATAGCGATGGCTTTTAAACATACATCGCCTTCTAAATGACCATAGGTATCGTTGTATGCCTTAAAATAGTCGATATCACAAAACAACACTGCGATATTAGCTTGCTCTCTTGATGCTCGCCGCACTTCAGATTCTAAAACTTTATCGAAATATCGTCTATTAGCCAAATTCGTCAATCCATCGGTAAATGCTTGTTCAGATAATCTTCCATGATTTTCGCTCAACTTTTGATGAGTCACACGTCTATGTTCTTCTTGCGCTCGTCGCGAAAAGGCTTCTGAAATAAGCTTGCTCAAGGGTGAAATAAGCATTAAATCTTCTTGTAACCATCGATTATTCGATGTTTGAAAATCCAGACTCAGCCAACCCATAATTCGATTATTATCGTTTGATGTATGGCGCTCTAAAGGAAGTATAACGGTACTTTTTGCGCCTACTTGTGCGTAGTGCTCTGAAAGCCCAAAACAAGAAAGGTCTGCGGATGTTTTAATAGTCTCTTCGGGTGTTAACAATTGCACTTCGCCAGTAAGTAAAGCAGAAAATTCTACTGCGTCATTTTGAAGTTCAATTTTTTTGGAAAACTGCTTTAGACTAGCACAACCACTTTTCAACCACTCCAAATAAATTTTAGCGCTACTAGATGTTCTATCAAATAAGTAAATTGATACTCGATCAAGTTTAAAGAAGTTAGCCGCTTCAGATATAATAGAGGTTAATTCCGACGGAAAATCAGCCAATTTGAAATTTATAAAACGGTATGAATAGTTATGTAAAATATTATTCCACATTGCCTGATACTGTTGTTTTGCTTGTGCACTTTTAACATGACTAATATCTTCAAAGGAAAGTAAATAACAAATTTCTTTTGATTTATTTAAGTCAGAATAGTGTGATTCCGAACGACTAAGATGACAACTTAAATGGCAATTTACAGGAATGGTTTTCCCATTTTTTATGGTTAAAACTGTTTCAAATTGTTTTTGATTTCCCGTTTCCTCTTCACCTACAGCATGACCGTCAGTCATATGACAATTTTCGGCAATATCAATCAGCGCTTGTTGAAATGWTTTCTGTAATGATTGTGGAATAAATTCAAGTACTGACTTTTGGTTTTTTTCTTGAACAGTAAACCCTAGAATGCTAGAAGCTGAATGATTGATTACATCAATATTTAAGTTTTGATCTAAGCTAATTAAATTACCGGGTAAATCAGTAATATTAGCTATCCCAACCCGCTTTATTGATTGCGACTTCGTCTTTGGGGATGCCCTTTCAATGGAGTTAAAATCTGACTCTAAAGAAAGTTTTTCAAAAACATCGACTTTATTAATGTCCTTTTTTTTAGTTTCCGGCCTATTAGAACCTGGCATATTAGAGTCTGGGCTAGTAAAATCAGGTCTATTACGATTTTCTCTGTTAAAATCTGGTCTATCAAAGTCAGGTCTACTAAAATCAGGCCTATTAATATCATTTCGTCGACTAGGTTCACTTTTGATATCGGCTACGATCTCAGTACCAATGTTAATTCTTCTTGAATCAAGCCTTTCGTTTTCCGAATCATATCTTGTCTTTTGACTTACGCCCTCATAAAAGTGAACAAGACGTTCGCCTAACTTATCTAAAGGCTTGCCTACTGGCTTAAAATCATTAGTGTTAGACGAGTTAGATTTGTTTGATGATTTTCTTAGGGCTTTCTCTGCCTGATTTCCTAGTCTGTCTAGTAGTGAAGCTAACGATGATAAAATATCTTTATCTTTTACACGACGGCTTAAATAGTCACTGGCTCCTGCTTTAATTAATTCAACCGCCAATTGGTCATCTCCTCTGGTCGCGATAATAACAACCTTAGAATCTGAAATTTCTTTGAATTTACGCAATGAGGTAATCGGGTGAATTTGTTCAAAATTGTCACTAACAAAAATCAAATCGCAATCATTACGCTTTAAATAATCGAGGGCACTAACTAAACTATTTTTATGGGATACTTGAAAACCGAATAATGTCAAATAGTCTGCAACGGTGGATGAAAACTTTGAGTCAGGATCAACAACTAAAAGATTTTGAATAGTCGTATTTTTAAAATTGGGATGACCTTTGGGATCACCTAGCTGAGATTCGGGAACATGTGAATTTAAATCAAATTGTTGATTTTTGCGATCGCTAGTCGACGATGAGAATCGTGGCTCGAAAGTAGTCGATTGAACCTCTCCTGCCTGACGGCTGTACAGGCTTAGACTACTGCGGTCAATGACACCTTTTCCTTGCGATTCACGCACCTAATACTTCCCCCGATCCATTTGCTAACAAATTACGCTGATTAGGTATAAATTGCAAGTCATTTGTCGCAAGATTTGTGGCTATATTGGTATATTTAACAGGTAAATCTATCTGACAAAAAGAGCATTCTCAATAGGTCAAGTTTAAGCCATAAAACTCCATATTTTTCGCTAAATACAGGTATAATCAGACCACTAATTACAGTCATTACCAGAATTTTATGAATCTTCTTCTATTAAGTAGTTCTCGTGTTGGAACAACAGGTTATTTGTCCCATGCGATCCCCCTTATTGAGGAATTTTTGAACGCGTTTAAAACAAAAAAGACAATTCGCATTTTATTTATTCCCTTCGCAGGCGTTTCTATTAAATTCGATCAATATGAAGCCATGGTAAATGAAGCCTTAAAACCATTAAATATTGAACTAACGTCAATACATCATGGTACAGAAAATGCCAGTTCTGATACAAATGTTAACCATCAGCAAATTAAAGAAGCGGATTGCATACTCGTCGGCGGTGGAAATACTTTTTCTTTACTGAACCAATTATATAAATTAGATCTGATAAAATTAATCCATGACGAAGTAAAAGCAGGTAAACCTTATATAGGCTGGAGTGCAGGTTCTAATATCGCAGGGGCATCAATAAAAACCACCAATGATATGCCCATTGTTCAACCATCTTCATTTAACGCACTAAACCTAATTCCTTGCCAATTAAACCCCCATTACATAGAAGCAAACCCATCCGGCCACAATGGCGAAACTCGGCAACAGCGGTTAGAAGAATTTTTAATCGAAAATCCAGGTAGCCAAGTGATTGCAATCCCAGAGGGTACTGCATTAGTTTGCAAAGAAGACCGCATTATTTATTCCGAAGGCGAACAAAAAGAGACGTTAGCTTACTTATTTTCGTCTAAAGGGAAACAGGCTATTCAAACCGACACAGACGTTAATGCTCTATTAAATCCTCCTTCTAATTAGCTGATATTAAGTTCAAGAGTCAAATGATGCAATTTAAAGACGACCAAACAATGCAATTTAAAGACGACAATATCTACAAAGTGGCTCAAGATAACTCGCCATTTAAGTTTAATAAACAAGTCGCCTCTGTTTTTCCCGATATGATAGGTCGATCGGTTCCAGGTTATCAATCGGTTATCAATATGATCGAACAACTTGCGGGACGTTATGTAAAAGAAAAAACCAACTGTTACGATTTGGGCTGTTCTTTAGGTGAAGCATCACTAGCGATGGATCGAGGTATTGCTAATGCTGATACAGCTAATTCTGACATTTCTAGTGTTGACAGATCCAGTTCTGAAGTATCTAGCCCCGAAATCACAATTGTAAGTGTCGATAATTCAACCGCAATGCTTGACCGATGCCAACTTCATTTAGACTGTTATAAGCATCATTCTTCTATATGGTTAAAATGCGAAGATATCCTTACTACAAAGATAGAAAATGCCAGTATGGTGGTTTTAAATTATACACTGCAATTTATCCCTATAGAAAAACGTAAATTTTTGATTAACACTATTTTTGAAGGCTTGAATGATGGCGCTATATTAATCATTTCTGAAAAAATAAGCTTTTTAGATCAACAAGTTAATCAACTTTTTATCGAACTCCATCATCAATTTAAAAAAGACAATGGATATAGCGACTTAGAAATCAGTCAAAAACGAAATGCGCTAGAAAATGTACTAATACCCGAAACTTTAGAGTCACATATTTATCGAATGGTTAATGCCGGTTTCAAACATGTTAACTGCTGGCAACAGCACTTAAATTTTGCGTCCTTTATCGCGATAAAATAGTCTTTTCACCTCTTATTGAATGCAAGCTTCAATGAAACATTAAACAAATATGATTCAAATTAAACAATTTCAGCAAGACATCGAGAACTCAAAAGTGGCATTTTGGCAGAGTCACTTTGTAGATTCAGTACAAAACCGGTACAACAACTATACCCACGGAGAAGTTCAAGAATGGCAAGAATTACTTCAATCATTGCCTGAATTTGGAAAAACAACCTTTGATTTAGAATCACAAGTACAAATCAATTTAGACGATAACAAGACGCTCTCCGAAAGTCAGTTAATGGCTCTAACAAACAAGCTAAAACAGCTACATCCGTGGCGAAAAGGCCCCTATCGGCTTTTTGATATTCATATTGATACAGAGTGGCGTTCAGATTGGAAATGGGATCGCATTAAGTCTCATATTTCACCATTAAAAGGGAAAACAATTCTCGATGTTGGTTGTGGCAATGGCTACCATTGTTGGAGAATGTTAGGTGAAGGTGCCCAATTTGTGTTGGGAGTTGATCCATCACAAAAATTTCTCGCTCAATTTGCCATCATGCAAAAATATATCCAGATCAACAATTGTCATTTACTCCCGCTAGGAATAGAAGATATGCCCAAGGAGACCAAAAACTGTGGTTTCGATTCCGTATTTTGCATGGGGGTCTTATATCATCGCAAATCACCGGTTGAAATGTTATACCAATTGAAAGATTTACTATTAAAAGGTGGAGAGCTCATACTTGAGACTTTAGTTATTGAGGGCAATGATCAAAAAGTATTGGTTCCCAAGGGTCGTTATGCTCAAATGAGAAATGTTTGGTTTTTGCCCTCAGTTGACGCATTAATTTTATGGCTTACTAAATGCGGTTTTAAAGATGTAAGGTGCATTAATGTTGAAAAAACATCCACTGACGAGCAGAGAACAACTGACTGGATGACATTTCATTCTTTAGAAAACTTTTTGATGCCTGATAATAAAAATCTAACAGTAGAAGGTTATCCAGCGCCATTACGAGCTACTTTAATCGCAAAAAAGCCATAAATTGTGGTTTTATTAATAATCGATGTGTCTWTTWWYTGATMTGTWTATGASTTWAATTCAARATRTGTGAATATTACCAATTTATTAGAAATAATTTAACTTTATTRAAATYCTGTCTATACTCTACTTTAACTGCGCTATTTTTTTAACGCTTTKCGAAAWTARCGRTTATAACTGGTTGTATTTTGTACMATTTAMCCGCCRAAAGWWTTARATTTRCAGATTGATTTTTRAYAGTGNAAAMSCCCGKAAACMGTRCTGTTAAAGCCAYAAATGATTAAAAYGTGAACAGGTTCCTTCAATCTTTTCTWGKAAAAGWTATCCTGTCTACATCRTGAAAGGGAATTTCAATTTATTRTTCGGGATGAATTGWYTATCCGAGGTACCTGARAATGCATTTAACAACACAGGAAATACCAGTACATAACTTGCTAGTTGGCATGTATGTGTCTCGTTTAGATGTTCCTTGGGTCCAAACTCCATTCCCTATTCAGGGATTCCATATTACTAAACAAGAACAGCTTGAACAGTTGGCTGTATATTGCACCAAAGTATATGTTGATCARTTTCTTAGCAAAATAGATGTACAGTCACAACTAACGCTTACGCCAATTAAGCCAAGTAAAGTTAATAAACTAGACCCAAAAACGAAACGATTAATGGCCGAAAAAGCCCGTTTCAAACCATCTGTAGAACACTACGAGAATAGTAGTAAACTTAAAAACGAAGTGATTCAAGTCGGAGAATTATTCTCACAAGTTAGTGGTCAAATGTCTGTCATTTTTAGAGACATGATGCAAAATGGTTATGTCAATATTGCTGGGATAAGAGCCGCTTCGTCAGAAATGGTTAAAAGTGTTGTGAGAAACCCTGATGCACTGGCATGGTTATGTCGCGTTAATACAGAAAATAAAGCATTACATGAACAAGCTGTTAGAAGTGCGATTTGGGGCATAATTTTTGGTAGACATTTAGGTTTATCGAAACATGATCTTAGAGATATTGGTACAGCGCTTTTATTAGCACCTATCGGCAAATGTAAATTACCAAGAGAATTACTTTTTGGTGAGCTCTCAGCTGAAGAAACAGAGACATACCAGGAGCATGTAGCACTAACGTTGGAAGAAACTGAAAAAATGTTTTCTACAAGCCATCAAGTTAATTACATACTTTCTAGCTATTGCGAGAGAAATAATGGCAAAGGTTATCCAAGAAACCTAGTAGGCAACAGAATCCCATTTTTAGCCCGAGTTTGTGGTTTGGTTCAATATTACGAAGAACTAATCAATCCCTTACCAGGTAAAGAAGCATTAACACCGGTAGAAGCTATTTCCAATTTGTATAATGAACGTGGCAATGCTTTCCAGACAGAACTTGTCGAATCATTTATTCAAGCAATTGGGATTTATCCAACCGGCAGTTTGGTTAAGTTGACTAACAATGCGATTGGCATCGTTATGGAACAACCTTCTAATGCTCGTTTAAGACCTAAGGTAGTTATTGTTAAAGATAGTATGAATACAACCTTGGTTAAACCCAAAGTAGTTAACTTAATTGATAACCCAACCGATCGATTTGGTATGCCTTTACAGATTGAGAAAAGTTTAAGAAGTTCAAGCGTTGATATTGATGCTAGAGAATTACACGACAGATTGTTTTCTAAAAATAAATGGTTATCTTTTCTAAAAGTTTCCTAAAATAACATCTATGATTTTAAACGAACAAAGCCTGCAATTGCAGGCTTTGTTCGTTYTTACATTAGTGCTTTTATTAAACAGGGTCGGAGTCGCTCTTAGATGGTAATAATATCTTATTTGTTAAATAGTGTTTCAATTTCATCATCTAACTCATTGTTGATGGCGACTCCGACCCTTACCAATTAAGCTTCTACATATTAAACAACTACCGTTTTATCTTAATCATTTTTTACCTTATCTATAAAATCATTCATTTGCTTTGATAAAACATCAAGAGGGATAGAGCCATTCGCCAATATCGCATCGTGAAAGTGACGAATATCAAACTTCTCCCCTAACTCTAGTTCCGCTTTCTTACGTAACTCCAATATTTTAAGTTCACCTATTTTGTAACTCAAGGCTTGACCAGGCCAACTAATATAGCGATCAATTTCAGTAGTAATATTATGGATCGATAACGCGGAGTTTTCTGATAACAGCTTGATCGCCCTTTCCCTTGTCCACCCCATAGCATGAATGCCGGTATCAATAACTAACCTGGCTGCACGCCACATTTCATAGCTTAATCGACCAAAATCGCTATAAGGGTCTTTATAAAAACCCGCCTCAAGACCTAATTTTTCACAATAAAGTGCCCAACCTTCTCCAAATGCAGAAATGTAAGAATAGCGTCTGAAATTTGGTAAATTACTTAACTCTTGATTAAGAGCGCCTTGTAAATGATGCCCAGGAACCGCTTCATGCAAGGTTAAACTTTCTAGTACATAAAGAGGTCTTTTATCCAAAGCATATGTATTCACCCAATAAGTGCCAGGTCTATCACTATCTAATGGGGCTGATACATAACGCCCGGTTGTATATTTAGGCGCTATTGCCTCAGGAACAGCTTCAACGGTATAGGGTTGCCTTGGTAATTTAGTGAAAAATCTAGGTAACTGACCATCCATCTTTTTTGCTATATAAGATGCCTCCTTCAATAACTCTTCAGGGGTTTTGGCATAAAATTGAGGCGACTCTCTTAAGAACTTTAAAAATGCTTTAAAGCCCCCTTTAAATTTGACCCTTTTAATTATTTCATCCATTTCAGCTTTAATTCTAGCCACTTCGATTAGACCAAGTTCATGGATCTGTTCAGCAGTCATATTAGTCGTTGTGTAATGAGCGATTTCCGATTGATAGTATTTAGCACCATTGGGAAAGTCATAAGCGCCCAATGACTGTTTTGTGTTAGGTATATATTGATTTTCAAAATATTTAGCTAACGATTGATATGCTGGAAGTAGCGTTTTACCTATAACCTTTTTAGCTCGTTTTTTGAGATTTTTAGCGTCTCTACTAGTAAAATGTTTAGGTAGCTTTACAAAAGGTTGCCAAAATTCTGATTCTTCAACCTTTTTATTGCCAATCTGATGAATAACCTCAGTAAAACCTAGCATGACAACCGCAGGCATTGAATACCTTCTTTTTAACCCACTATTCATATTAGTGATATTTTGATTAAAGAACTGAGGTATGTTTTCGAGTCTATCGAGATAATAGTTGTAACTATCGAGATTGGTAAATTTAGTTTGCTTAGGAAACCATGTCATACTGGTATGAAATCCAGACTCAGCTAAAAAAGGTATTTCATAAGTCTTGAATTCAATTTGATTAATATTATAGCTAATCTGCTTTTCAAAAATATCGTAGTTAATTCTATTTTCAGGTGTCAATTTTTTGTAGGGAATTGCCTTCAATTCAGTTAAGAAGATTCGATTACTTTTTAACCTTACTAAGTAAGCTTTTTCGGATACGTCCATCAATGCTGATGGTTCACTCATATCGCCATAAGAATTAGCCGAAACAGGATTGTCTTTTAACCGGCTTTGCCATTCTTTTTCGAACAATTCCGTTAATTTTTCATCAAAATTAGGATTTTCACTCGATTGCACTATAGAGAAGCTAATTGAAAAACAAAATAAACAAAAATTTAGCATTAGTTTTAGTAATTTGGAGGTTTTATTCTGATTATAGGTGGCTAAATTCATACTTTATCCTGATAGATTCATATTGCTAGTTTCATTCTGACTTTATAGTTACATAGATTAAAATTGCTTTCCACATACAGCGTGTTTATACTTTATTTTTTTGTTAGTCACTACTATAGTTACAACCGTAAATAAGAAATCTACCAACACAATAATAAGGATTTAACGGAGTATCCTCGATGGCAGAAGAACATCAAACAGAAGATGTTTATCATCTTTCCAATTTACCAAAAAATCAACTTTGGTTTTGGATTGGACAAAATTTAGAACCTGATACCCCTTTTTTCAATATGCCTATGGCCTTGACCATTCAAGGAGAAGTCGATCCTGTACGTTTTGCCCACGCATTCCAACAAGTGGTTAACAAAGCCGATGCATTAAGAACCATTATAAAACTCAATAACGGAGTTCCTCAACGAGTCGTCTTGGATAAACTAGATTATCAAGTCGAATTTTTAGATTTTAGCAACAAGCCCAATCCCCAACAGGCATTTGATGAATGGGCGACTCCACGTTGCAAGAAAATATTCGATTTAGAAAAAATACTCTTTGATTCTGTTTTAGTGAAACTAGGTGATAATCAAGTCATGTGGTATTGGTGTCAGCATCATCTTATTTGTGATGGCTGGTCTACCGCATTGGTTTACCGATATGTTTCTGAGTTTTATGAAAAGAGTTTTAATGAAAATATAGAAGAATTGCCGGACTTTCCTTCTTTTGAAGGATATGTAGATAGAGAGCAAGAATATAGAGAATCTAAAGCTCATCAACAATCTAAGGAACATTGGGAAAAAGCCCTTTCTGAACCTTTAGATACCCTTAACTTTTATGGACGTACTGCTCGCGATCATGGGGTCAATAAAGCGATTAGAATGACTCGAGATTTAGGTGTTGATAGAACTAATGCGATTAAAGCGCTTTGTAAACAAAAACCCTTTAAATCCTTATCGCCACATCTATCAACTTTTCAGTTAATATCAACTTGCCTCCTCACTTACCTCTATCGAATAACTGGTAATGAAGACTTAGCCCTAGGCACTTTGTATCATAATAGAGCCACACCCGATGACAAAAATACGGTTGGCTTTTTTATGGAAACTGCGCCATTGAGAGTCAATGCCACAGCGGAAGATACCTTCGAGTCACTTTATAAGAAAACTAAACGTACCAGTATGGAAGTAATGCGTCACTATCGGTACGCGCCTGGCAATCCTATGAATAATAGGGCTTATGATGTCGCTATTAATTACAATAATGCTTCATATCCTCCCTTTGCGGGTATGCCAATGTCTTTGCATTGGTTACATACCGGCGCTTGGTATTCCCATGAACCTTTAGCTATTCAAATCCATGATTTTGATGGTACAGGCACTTTAACGATTGCATTTGATTTTAACTTGGGCGTATTTGATGCAGAAACACGAGAAAGAGCGATTGAGCATTTCTTTAATTGTATTGATGMYWTYWKKRAAKRTMYSWYGRYWWYSAKWRMWRWSKYYWMTATYTTMAMMKWYAAAGAGAATGAGTTAATCAGTGGAGCATATAGAGCTCAACAAGGGTTTGAATTGCCCGACGTATGCTTACACGGATTATTTGAACGGCAGGCTAAATTGACACCTGACAATATCGCAGTTTACAACCAAGATGTAAGTTACAGTTATAACGAGTTATTAAACAGAGTCGAAAAGCTTTCCGCCTATTTAAAACTGAAAGGCGTGCAAATAGATGCTCCTGTTGGATTATCTATGAGTAAACATCCGGATATGATTGTAGCAATGTTAGCCATATTAAAAGCTGGTGGTGGTTACGTTCCTCTTGATCCGGCTTATCCCAATGAACGATTAGATTACATGATCAAAGATTCTGGGATTCAATTTTTACTGACTCAACAGAAACTATTAGACGATTTACCAAAACATCAATGCAAAGTTGTTTTACTGGATTCTGATTGGAGCGAAATTAATAATACCGATTTAAACACAACTCAATTATCAGAATATCCAGAGCCAAGTTCAAATAACCTTGCTTATGTCATCTACACATCTGGTTCAACCGGAGATGCCAAAGGCGTGATGATTGAACATAAATCAATCGTCAATTATACCATCGCGGCAAAAGACGCCTTTGGTTTTTGTGAACAAGACATAATGTTGCAATTTGCATCCATTAGCTTTGATACCGCAGGCGAAGAAATTTACCCCACATTAATAAGTGGCGGTACTCTTTGTCTCGCAGATGATTCTATGCTTGGTAGTGCTAGAGAATTTCTAAAAGCCTGTGAACGCGAAAAAATCACATTTTTAGATTTACCCACTGCATTTTGGCATCAAATCACTGCATCGATTATTGAAGATAAACTAACACTTCCCGCCTCCATTCGTAATGTCATTATTGGCGGTGAACGAGCTCAACCTCAAGCCGTTGCTAATTGGATTGAAAGCGTTAAGACAACTCAAACTGATGCTTCCAACAAAAGGGAAGCTAAGTTAATCAATACTTATGGTCCAACCGAGTGTACGATCGTCAGTAGTTATTGTGACTTAAATGCCGATAATACGAATAGAGATCAAGAAGCACCGATTGGTTTGCCTGTCAAAAATCTTTATGCTTATGTATTAGATAAAAATATGCAACCCGTTGCTCTAGGTGTTACCGGAGAGCTTCATATGGGCGGAGTGGGATTAGCTAGAGGTTATCTTGGAAAGCCAGAGATGACCGACGAAAAATTCATTCCCGATCCTTTTTCTAATAGTTCAACGAGCAAGCTATACAAAACAGGTGATTTGGTAAGGTTTAGAGAAGACGGATTATTAGAGTATCGAGATAGAGCCGACGATCAAGTAAAAATTCGTGGTTTTCGAATTGAAGTAGGAGAGGTTGAAAGTGCACTTCTCAAAATTAAAGAAATTGAACAAGGCATAATCAACGTCCATGAAGATGAAAATAAAAATAAACAGTTGATTGCTTATTATGTTCCTTTTGCCGACACCAGTTTAGATTCCGCAACAATTCGTTCTTCACTTAAACAATCTTTACCTGACTATATGTTACCGCAACATTATATTGAGTTAGATGAAATTCCAATGACCGCCAATGGTAAAGTCAATCGTAAAGCATTACCTGAACCCAATATGGAAGAATACCAAAGCGAACGTGATGTTATTCCGCTTGAAACCGAAGCACAAAATAAAATTGCAGAAATATGGTTAACTTTACCGAATATCAACCAAGTGGGTTTGTATGACAACTTTTTTGATATTGGTGGTGACTCCTTATTGATGATGCAAGTTATCTCCGGTTTAGAACGAAATGTTAAATTTAAGACGACGCCAAGAATGTTAGTGTCATTAAATTTGGCGCAACTAGCTGGTGAGTTAGAATCTCAGCATCCCGAATTAAAATCAGAAGAAAGCAATCAAGCTGAGAAAAAACAAATAGTGCAAGAAGATAAAGCAAAAGCGTTCCCTTTCTTTATCCGTTCCTTAGAGAGTAATTTATTTGCCTACTACTATACACCAACCGGACAGGCACCCACTAAGCAAGCACCTAACAAGGAACGAGCAATACTACTTTGTTATCCAACGGGACAAGAATACCTGCGTATTTTCAGGTGTTTTAAACTACTAACCAAACGCTTAACCGATTTAGGTTTTCACGTTTTACGCTTTGATTATTTTGGTACCGGAGACTCGGACGGCAATGCAAATGATTGCAGTATGGATATTTGGACTCAAAATATTAATGATGCCATTGAACAGTTGAAAACCAAGTCTGGCCTAAATAAAATTTCTATTTTGGGTTTACGTTTAGGTGCTAACTTGGCCAATCAAGCAACAGAAAATCGAAAAGATATCAACACCATTATAAACTGGGATCCGATTTTTAATGGCGAAGTAAATCTTGCCAGCCTAAAAACTATGCACACGGAAATGTTAGTTGATCAAGATAGATTTTACTTTAAACGTGAGGCTAGCGAATGTGAAGAAAGCGAATTAATTGGTTTTAATTATTCAGAGCAACTTCTTTTAGATATTAATAGTATAAAAGCAAGTCACTGGTCGCAACAAAAATCGAAAAAACAGCTGTTTATTTTTTCTAATGTTGAACAACAGAGCAATGATGGAAATGATAAAGATATGCTTGAGCAAGCTGACACCTTTGACACGTCAATATCTTGGACAGATACTGAGCAAATTGAGACGTCTATTGCACCTCAAACGATTATCTCCCATATTTGTAAAGAGCTTTTAAAATGAACGAAAAAATAATTCAATTTGGTGACAGTCAAAATTTAATTGGTGTTTTATCTTCACCAGATATTATTCAAAAGGATAAACCCATTTTTATTTTCGTGAATTCCGGTCTTTTACATCGTGTAGGACCTTTTCGAATTTATGTAGCAACCGCTCGTGAACTTGCCAATCAGAAATTCACGTCATTAAGAATGGATTTGTCTGGTAAAGGTGATAGTTTAACCAAACATAATAGTTTAAGTCTAAAAGRAAATACGAATCAAGATATTATTGATGCGATGGATTACCTACAAGAAAGTACGGGTATCTCACAGTTTGTAGTTTGTGGCATTTGTACCGGCGCGGATAATTCATATGAAATAGCTTTTAATGATGAGCGTGTTAAGGGCGTAATTCCAATAGATGGTTATGCCTACCCTACAACAAAATTTCATTTAAAAAAACTCTTACTACGTTTAACCAATTYTAAWAGTTGGASAAATCTAGYTAGTAAATTTCTACCATTTMTYGYTAAAAMWGATGTCAAAAYATCTCGACTTAATAAATCAGATGTTACTATGAAYTATAAAATGMTCTTTCCAGAAAAATCYGTRTTTGAAAATAAKYTATCRCAARCACTMAAYAGAGGMTCRAAATTYTTAGTWATTTTTACMGGYGGTTGGTATATGTTTTACAATTATAAACAWCAATTTAAAAAWGCYATTGGYGATTTATTTTCAGAAGAYAAAATTAAAGTAGAACATAATRAAAAAAGCGATCACACTTTCATTCTTCAAAAAGACAARGAGTGGTTAATTTCTACCATWGTKRRKTGGGCWAARMRYAATTTTTAAAATWGAATSACTAAAAAYARATMTKCTARTGTATTCCRGTTTGTAATAATTTRACAAAATTACACGGYTTAAAATCRCCATCYAATTGYTCTTTAATWATTTTTGTCCAAGCYGTTCTRCAAGCWCCMGTTGAGCCWGGYARTGAAAAAATAACRGTRTTRTTWGCRAGACCACCAAGCGCYCTACTCTGAATYGTWGAACTACCRATYTCAGAAAATGAAATTGARCGAAACAAYTCACCAAAACCTTCCATCTGTTTATCAAATARCGGCATAATAGCTTCAGGCGTAGAATCCCKTCCATAAAATCCTGTTCCTCCGGTAATAATCACCGCTTGTATCGAATCACTGGCAATCCACTGAGATAGACACGCCCTTATTTGGTAGATATCATCAATAACAATTTCATGCTTGGCTAACTCATAACCAGCACTTTTTATTTGTTCTGCTAAGTAAGCACCGGATTTATCGGTTTCAAAATTTCGAGTATCCGAAACGGTTAAAACGGCAATTTTTAAACTAAGGTTATTGTCATTAATTTTTGTCATTGTTAGTTCTCTATTGTTTTTTTCAATCTTTTATTAGGTTCAATTCGCTTTCGCCAAGAAACGATCGAGCTGGTTAGCAAAAGCTTGCCTGTCTCTTTGGTTTAACGGCGCAGGTCCACCAGTATGCTCACCACTAGCTCGCATGGTATCAAGAAAATCTCTCATGTTTAACCTTGAGCGAATATTATCAGGTGTATGCAGTTCACCTCGCGAACTAAGTGCATGAGCGCCCTTTTCAATCACTTCAGCTGCAAGTGGAATATCACTCGTGATCACGATATCTCCATCTCCAACCAGTCTTACAATTTCATCGTCAGCAACATCAAATCCAGAAGGTACTTGCATCATACTAATCAAATGTGATTTTGGACGACTTATGTTTTGATTGGCGACTAAGGTTAACTCAGTATTCGTTCTAATCGCTGCTTTAAACAAAATCTCTTTTATTACAACAGGACAGGAGTCAGCATCAACCCAAATTTTCATTATTGAAAGCCATTTAAGCTAAATTTAACCTGATATTAACTCATACCGCGCCAAAAAGCATATAGGTGAAAAACTCTATTTTGATTTAAATCAGAAATTAAAAACAAACCGAAACAATTATTTCATTGAATTTATCATCAAACCTCGTAAAATAGAATGCTCCTTGTCAATATCAACCTTTAGCAAAGCACTAAATTATAAAAATGCTTCAATTTAAGAAACAGCTAACTTTACTAGTTCTTTTATTTACCTTAATTCAGGTAGGTTCAGCTGTTGCTCACGAATATAGTGAAGCACATTTAAATGATTGTGATGCATCGCTTTGTACCTCACACCTACTGCTTGATGATTTTATTGATAGCAATACTTATCCCATTTTCTATTCTTTTAATAATCCCCTCGTTATTTTAGCAATTCAATACCAACCAATTAAGCTTCAACATTATTCCAACAATCAATTGAGTCGGGCACCTCCCAAACAATAGATATTTTTATAGACACTTTAAAGTTTACTTGAAGCCATGACAGCTTAGTTATTGCTCATAGACTTAAAAAAATCAGCTTGATGGTTATCCATCAACCTTAAAAATATACCTACTTGGGAAAATTCCATGAACAAATTTCAGTTTAAAAGTTGGCGTTTTATTATTTGCCTTATATCAATCTCATCATTTTCTACGTTTTCAAACGCAAAAACTGTTCACTTACTAATCGTTGATAGTTATAGCAAACCACTAATAAAAGCTTTGATCAAAATTGACCAATTAAAACTTAGTAAAACCAGCGATCAATTTGGTATTGTTAAATTTGATTTAGACAGTGGCCAATACCTACTAGATATTGAAGCTGGAAAAAATGAGCATTTTCATCACTATATAGATATTGATGACCAATCAAACTATCCACCTAACTCACCATTAGTGATTTCGAAAATTGAAGAACCTGAACATAAAATTATTATTCACGCTAATCCTCTTGAACATACCTCTCTTGATATGGCAACGCCAGTCGCTATTATTTCCGGGGAAGAATTAGTCAGCAAACGCGCTTCGACATTAGGTGAAATATTACAACTAGAACCTGGTTTAAGCTTTTCTTCTTTTGGTCCTGCCGTCGCACGACCTGTTATTCGAGGATTAAGTGCCGGGCGCGTAATGGTTACGAATAACCAAATGAGAGTTCAAGATGCATCAACAACCAGTAGTGATCATGATGTCGGTATAGAGCCTTTATTATTACAACAAATTGAAGTAGTTAAAGGTCCTGCTAGCCTTCTATATGGAAGCGGAGCTATTGGAGGTGTCATTAATACTGTAGATAACAAAATTCATACAGTGCCAATAGATTCATTGACGGGAGGTGTTGAATTTCGTTTTGGTGATTCTGCAACGAATGAGAAGGCCTCGGTTTTTACCTTAAATTCCGGTTATGACAATTGGACATGGCATATCGATGGCTTTGCGAATGAAACTGGTAATATAAAAATCCCCGTATCAGCTGAGTCAATAGCTCAACTAAATGAAGATGGTGAAGATACTTCGGAATTTAATCGGGAGTCCGTATTATCAAATAGTTATAGTGATACTTCGGGAGGGAGTTTTGGTTCAAGCTATATTCTAGAAGATGGCTATGCAGGATTATCAGTTAGCTTTATTAAAAAACAATATGGATTGCCCGGTCATACAGAGCACTCTGAGGAGGACGAGCTTGAAGAGATTGAGGAAAATGTGTTCATTGATATGGAGCAAACCACTATTCACCTTCAGACTCAGTTTGACCTCTCCATCCTAGGGTTAGAGTCAATATTTATTGGCGTATCAGATACGGATTACCACCACAGCGAAATTGAGAATGGTGCAGTTGGTACTCAATTTGAAAACAAAGCCAATGAATTCAAGAGTTATATTAAACACGAACCCTACTTGAATTGGAATGGCGTAGCAGGCATTCAATACACATCACGTGATTTTTCAGCGATTGGTGAAGAGGCATTTATTCCAAAATCTACAACCAATTCAAAGGCATTATTTTGGTTAGAGGAAAAACATTTTGACTCAATTAAATGGGAATTAGGCCTACGGTTTGAACAGCAAGACATTACATTGGACTCGGGGGTTAAACGTTCGGAAAATGGAGTTAATTATTCTGTCGGTAGTGTTTATACTATTAAAAAACATAATAAGTTAGCGTTAAACTTTTCCCACAACGTTCGATTCCCTAGTGTTGAAGAGTATTTTTCCTTTGGGCCTCATCTAGCCAGCAGTACTTTCGAAATTGGAAACCCTAACTTAACTAAGGAATATTCTAATAATCTAGATTTCTCCTATCGCTTCGAAGAAGCATTCGGTAAAGACAAGAGCTTTAGCGGCGAAATCAATCTGTTTTATAATCAATTTACAGACTATATCTTTGCACAAAGTGTTGCAATAGATGATGAGTGTGTTTTATCTATAGAAAATTCGAATGGATTGGAAATAGAGCAACCTGTAGAAGATGAACTCAATTTAATCTGTTACAAACAAAAAGATGCTAACTATTATGGCGCAGAATTTAAATTAACAAGCTCTCTAGCTAAATTTAATAAAMASMMWYTRRAMWWWGRRRTSYKKRYWNATTAYCKKGYYGMTRAAWKRKAWWSCRRYRRKMACYKWYYWAGWWTTMSTKSWRRYMRRATCKSATTWWRWMKWWWWWAWAAYTAWKGSGATTTTTCTACTGATTTAGTATGGAGTAAAAATAAAGCGCAAAATAATGTAGGTGAAAATGAATTATCGACTCCAGCATTTGATTTAGTCAACCTAGAATTTGCCTATCGATTATCTAATCGCTCAAGTGACTGGTATCTATTTCTAAAAGGGAAAAACTTACTCAATGAAGAAATTAGAGATCACGCCTCATTTATAAAAGACTTGGCACCAAGAACCAAACGAAATTGGACTCTTGGATTTAGATATAATTTCTAATTTTTTCCGGAAACAATTACTTAGGTTTGGAAGCAGCGTAAACTTCTACCTGCTTCCAAACACGAATAAGATTCCCAGATAGCACTTTTTCAATATCGCTATCTGAGTATCCGCGATCCAGTAACCCTTGTATTAAATTAGGGTAACTACTCACGTCTTTCAGCCCGATAGGTAGGCTATCTCCTACGCCATCATAATCTGAACCGATACCTACATGGTCGATACTGGTTAATTTTACAACGTGATCAAAGTGATCTAAAACATCACTGGTTGTCGCATATTCAAAAGGCAATTTGGCACGATAATTCTTGGTAAATTCTTTCACCTCATCACTGGCTTGCTCAACACTATTAATTTTCATATAAGCTGAACGAGCAGTTTTGAAAGCGTTATAGTTTTCAATGGATTTTTGAGCGATAAACGTTGAACCAAAATTAATTTGAATGACTCCTCCCTTCTCAGCTAGCAATTTAATCATATCATCACTCATATTTCTTTCGAACCCTGGTGTGAAATGCCTAGCTGAAGAATGAGAAGCAATTACTGGCGCTTTACTAATTTCCATAACTTGAAAAAAAGAATCATCTGAAATGTGCGAAACATCAACCATAATACCGATATTATTCATTTCTATTACCAGTTTTTTACCAAAATCAGTTAAACCTTTTGCGGGTCTATTTTCATCATAAGATGAATCAGAAATGTGATTAGCTTTAGAATGAGTCAAGGTAATGTAACGAATCCCTCGCTTATAAAAATGCGTTAAATTCTCTAGCTTACCTTCTATTGGAGAGCCATTTTCCATTCCCAACGGTAATGAAATTTTTCCTTCAGAAAAGTTCTTTTGCATTTGTTCGGTTGTATAAGCTAACGCATATTTTTTAGGCGATTTTTCTACAATCACTTCAATCATATCAATTAATTTATCTGCTAACTCTTTACTGCCACCCTTCTGCTCTAACTCTGCAGGAATGTATATAGACATGAAAGGCGCATCTAATCCTCCAGCAACTGCTCTAGGATAATCAAAGTCGCCGCTTTCGGTAGCAACACTAATGTCTTCATATTTGTCCTCAAGTCTATAAGGAACATCGATGTGAGTATCAGTAATTAAATATTTCTTTGATAACGCGATGGCTTTGGCGCTCGCTAAACCCATCTTAGCATTGTCATTAGTAACTACCGATTCTTGTGTCGGTTTGGTTTCTTCAGTATTGACATCGGTATCATTTGTTTCTTTTTGACAAGCTGATAAAACACAAATAACTAAAGCTGAAATTAAGCTTCTTTTTAAATTAAGTAGAGTCGAGTGTTTTCGCATTTTATATTTCCCTTTTTTAATTTTAATTTTAATTTTAATTTTAATTTTAATTTTAATTTAGTATTGTTTTTTTGTTAATTTTTTAGCTCTAGCTCTATTTCGTCGAGACTTCTCCATAAGCTCTTTTGTCACTTTGACTTTTTTATCTTTAAAAGGATTTACACTTTCTTTTAATTCAAATTTAATCGGCGTTCCGACCACCTTTAAAGCTTCTCTAAATGCTTTTTCCAAATAACGAATATAAGACTTAGGTAATGATTTAGTCTGATTACCATGAATAACAATTCGCGGTGGATTATGCCCACCAGGATGCGCATAACGAAGTTTCGCTTTAAAACGTCCTTTCGCTGGCGGTTGATGTTTAGCGACTACAAGCTCTAAAATACGAGTTAATTTGGAGGCTGACATTTTAACTCTCGCGCCCGCGTAAGCTTCATCAACAGCATCCCATAAATGTCCGACATTAGTTCCATGAAGCGCCGATATAAATTTCATTCTTGCAAATTCAGCAAAATAAAGTTTACGGGTAATGGCTTCTTTAACATCTATCCTTTTACCTTCGGACATATTGTCCCATTTATTCACCGCTAAGACTAAAGAGCGTCCCGCATCAATTGCAAAACCTAACAGGCTTAGATCTTGATCGGTAATTCCTTCACGAGCGTCAAAAATCATAATCACTACATTGGCGTCGTTGATCGCCTGTAGCGTTTTTAAAACTGAAAACTTTTCGACCGTTTCTTTTACTTTTCCGCGACGTCTAACACCCGCGGTATCAATTAATGTATATTTTTTATCGCGGCGTTCCATTTCAATATAAATAGAATCTCTAGTGGTTCCAGGAAGATCATAAACAACCACCCTTTCCTCACCTAACATGCGGTTAACTAAGGTTGATTTGCCAACATTGGGTCTGCCGATGATCGCTAGTTTTGGCCCTCGATTATCTTTTTCATTTTCATCCAGGTCTTCATCGGTTTCCAACTCTTTGGCTTTTGCGATTTTCTCTTCGACCGCTGGCAATATGACAGATTCAACTAATTTAGAAACGCCTCGACCATGGGACGCTGCAACCGCAGAAATGGATTCAAAGCCTAGTGAATAAAAATCAGTTAAAACAATATTTTCATCCAGACCATCCACTTTATTAACAACTAGATGAATTTCTCTATTTTCGGATCTTAATTGTTGTGCAAAAGATTCGTCGATTGAGGTTAAACCTTCTCTAGCATTAACAATGAATAAAGTAATATCAGCTTCTCGAACTGCTTGCATCGATTGATCGGCCATAAGACCATCCACGCCAACTTCACCACCGGTTATTCCGCCGGTATCAATAATGATGAAAGGTTGCTCATTGAGTGTCGCATGACCATATTGACGGTCGCGCGTAAGACCAGGGAGATCAGCTACTAACGCATCTCTAGTTCGTGTAAAACGATTAAACAAGGTTGACTTGCCAACATTAGGTCTGCCGACAAGCGCTATAACAGGTAACATAACTTATTAATTAACTCTTTCTATTTGGTTCTTGGTTTCTAATTTCTTAGCTTTTAAATTCGTAGCGTTTAGGCTTTTGACAATTAAACTCTCAGCTATTAGCTTTTGGTTACAGCGGTTAAAGTTCCATCACGCGACAAT
The DNA here is from genome assembly GCA_002733465.1 of Kangiella sp. Lineage (GTDB taxonomy): Bacteria > Pseudomonadota > Gammaproteobacteria > Enterobacterales > Kangiellaceae. The sequence goes on along the minus strand of NVVT01000004.1, from coordinate 175,585 downwards.
ATAATTATTTTATCATCTATCACTAAAGGTGTTGCAGCAATACCCGAAGAATCAATTTCTTCGCGACTAACTATCTTCCCATCGTTTGAATTGATCCAATGTAAGTAACCTTCAAAGTCACAAACTATCGCCCACTTTTCAAAAACTGCAGGAGCCGTTAACTGACGTCTATACAAATCTTTTTGTGTCCAAAGTATCACACCATTACTTCGATTTAATCCGCTGAAGTGGCTATTCTCATGGGTTGCATATAACAACAAATCACCAACAGCCATATCTTGAAAAGTTGAAAGCTCTCGTTGCCAGTTAACTTCACCATTGCTCATTTGTAAGCTGGCTAAATTACCATTGAATGATCCAATAAAAATGGAAGAGCCAACCAATAGAGGTTGTAAATCAACATCCACTAAACGCTGAATTTCAGAAGTTCCAATAGGGGTTGCTATGCGTTTTTCCCAAGCTAACTGGCCATTGGCTAATATAAAGACGGATAATTTACCATTAGCAAATCCCGCAATTACTCCGCCACCGGCTATAATCGGCGCCGAGTTTCCTCGTAGCGTTAATGCCGGTATCGTTTCATCGTAAAACCATTTTTGAGTACCATCTTCCGCATCAAACGCATATATTTTGCCGTCGACGGTTCTAACTACCACATAACCTTCACCAATTGCGGGACTAGAAATAATCTCACTAGAAACTTGCGCACGCCATTTTTCGTCGCCAGTTTCTGCATCGAGAACTAATAATTCGCCTTGACTAGTTCCTACCGCAACTAATTTCCCGCCAACCGCAGGTCCTCCAGCAATTGCTAATTCAAAATCTTTTTGCCATATTTTTTTGCCATTGCTCGGATCAATAGCACTGACGGTTCCTGAGTGATCGGCAACATATAATTTACTGTACGCATATACTGGATTTAAGTGTAAAGCTCTTTCGCCGATGCCGTCGCCAATGCTCATAGACCAAAGTGTTTTAGTTTCAAACTCATTGTCTATATCAACTAAAGGATTAGGCTCATAAATATCAATTTCATCATCGCAACCGACAAGGAAAACCAAAGTAAAGAGCAAAAACGGCAGTAAGCGCATTATTCAGATTCTCCATCATTATTTTCTGAACTACTTGTCTCCGACTCTTTTTTGTCTGAATCACCTGAACCTATATCTGTATCTGTATCTGTATCTGTAGCGGTATCTGAGTTGTTTGCATCAGAATTTTCTATTTCTGAAGTAACATTTTTGGATTCACTATCATTTACTTCCATTGCATTGTTTGCATCATTAGCTTCTTCCAAATCAAATGCTGGCGCTTGCAAAGAAGCTATTTTCATTTTCAACGTCGGATGGTTAGCGGTTAACTTACCTGCACTGCTTGCACTTTGATAGGCTTCTAATGCTTCCGTTTCTTTACCTAAGGATAAAAACGCATCACCTTTCACTAGGTTTGCCATTTCTGCATACCCTGAATCCTTTGCAAAGTTAAGATAACTCAATGCCTTTTCAGCCTTATCTTGCGCAATTAAAACTCTAGCGATTCGAATCTTAGCAATCGATGCTAAATCACTACCAGAATGATTAGTTAAAACCCATTCAAGCTCGGTTATTGCTTGATCTAATTGATTGTTTTTTACCGCTTGCTTAGCTAATTGAAAAGCCGACAATACCGCATAATTTGTATCAGGAAAGTCTGATTTTACGCTTTGACTCGTATTAGCAATATCTTCAATAGTCTCTTTGTCTAAAGCATCAGTAACAAGCAAAAATGAGTCTGACGCTTTATTTTGAGTCATAATTTGCTCTTCATTCCAATACTTCCAACCGAAAAATCCAGACAAGCCTAATACCGCACCAACAATTAGAGGTGTACCATTGTCATTCCACCATTCTTTAAGTTGCTCGATTTGCTGTTCTTCTGTTTGATTTGACACTTTAAAACTCCTAATAATAAATAGTTTCACCACGGAGTCACGTAAGTCACGTAAGTCACGGAGGTTGTTAAACGTAAATGTTACTTAAATCAAATCCAATAGTATTGGTTTGATATCGACCAATGCTACGGATATTTGTTCTTTCTTTTCTCTTAAATATTTTACTGTTATCTGATTCTTATCAACTTCATCTTCACCTATAATCAACGCAATTTCAGCTTCAGATTTATCGGCTCTCTTTAACTGTTTTTTAAAGTTTCCGCCACCACAGTGTAATTGCAGTCTTAATTTTGGATACTCACTTCTTAATTTTTCAGCTAATATCATCCCAGCATTTTCGGCTTTGTCACCCAAAGTGCAAAGATAGACATCTATTTTTGTGGAAAGTTTATCTTCCAACCCACTTTGCTGTTTCAATAACAGGATAATTCTCTCTAATCCCATAGCAAAGCCAAACCCGGGTGTCGATTGACCTCCCAGTTGCTCAACTAATCCGTCATAGCGACCACCTGCACAAATAGTTCCTTGAGAGCCTAGCTCAGTTGTTACCCACTCAAATACAGTACGATTGTAGTAGTCTAACCCTCTGACTAACTTAGAATTAATCACATATTTAATATCTAATGCATTCAGTTTTTCACATAAACTATCAAAATGAGCCTGAGACTCATCATCTAAGTGCTCTAATAATTTTGGCGCATCATTGATTACGCCTTTCATCGCTGGATTTTTACTATCCAAAATACGCAACGGATTACTAACCAATCGACGTTTGCTATCTTCATCTAAATCATCTAAATGCTGATTAAAATATTCTACTAATTTTACTTTATAAGCTTCACGCGCAACATTGCTACCCAAAGAGTTAATCTGTAACTCAACATTGGTCAACCCTATCATTTTCCAAAGTCTTGCACTAAGCGCAATCACTTCAACATCAATATCAGGTCCATTAATTCCGAATGTTTCTACGCCAAACTGATAAAACTGGCGATAACGCCCTTTTTGAGGCCTTTCACGCCGAAACATGGGTCCCATATACCATAAACGTTGCTGTTGATTGTATATCAAACCGTTTTGAATACCCGCTCTCACACAAGATGCGGTCCCTTCAGGACGTAAAGTTAAACTTTCTTCACCTTTATCTATAAAGGTATACATTTCTTTTTCGACAATATCGGTCACTTCGCCAATGGAACGACAAAATAATTCTGTTTTCTCCACCATTGGCATTCTAATTTCTGCATAGCCATACATTTCCGTCACAGCACGCAGACAGCTCTCTAGATACTGCCATACGGGCGTTTCAGAAGGAAGGCAATCGTTCATGCCTTTAACTGATTGAAAGTGTTTGCTCAAATCGTGACCTTAAAAAAACAATAATTGAAATCATTGGTTTCTAAATTAATGTAACTAAATTGACTATTAAAAATCGAACGCGCAATTATAGCGGAAAGTATATACCCGTGCTAGGTTAAATTTGCTACTCTATCACGCTATTTTACACTGTAAATAAACCTTTTAATGATGTCAGAAGCAATCCAACATTTAACTAACTCGGTAATCATGGTAAGACCGATTGATTTTGGCTATAACTCGCAAACCAGTCAAGACAATGAGTTTCAACATAAACCAGCTCTTGCGGATTCATCACGCATTCAAAAACAAGCACTTTTGGAATTTGACGTTTGTATAGATGCATTGGCTCGAGCCAAAGTAGAAACGCTTATCCTAGAAAAAAGTCATACCAATAAACCTCTACCGGATGCGATTTTTCCAAATAACTGGTTTTCCACAAGCTCCGTTGGCAAGCTAATCATTTACCCTATGAAAACACCTAATCGACAAGATGAGGTGCAAATTGATCCTTTGTGCGAACTACTACAAAAGAATAATTACGCTCTCGACTCGGTTATCGACTACCGAAGCATTTTGGCTCCGCAAGAAATACTAGAAGGAACGGGTTCTTTAATTTTTCATCATCCAAGCAGACAATTATTTGTGGCGATTTCTGAACGATGTCACCAATCCGCTGTGGAAAAATTTGCAGACAATTTTAATTTTCAATTAGTCCATTTTAATACCGTTAGTTCGAACGGTAGTCCGGTTTACCATACCAATGTTTTGATGTCTTGCGGTGAGGACTTTGCGGTGATCACCAGTGAAGTTATTGAGGCATCAGACAATATAAACGTCATGCGAGCTCTAGAAAATAGCGTTTCAGACATCATCATTATTACTGAATCACAAATGACCGAAAGCTTTTGCGGTAATATTTTGCAATTAAAAGATAACAATAATCAGCTCGTTATCGCGCTTTCTAGTAGTGCTTATAAAGGATTTCATACTCAACAGAAAAGACAGTTAGAAAGACATGGAAGCTTAGTCGTTTGTGATATTAGTACCATTGAATATGTTGGCGGTGGTAGCCTTAGGTGCATGTTAGCTGAGAATTTTTTGCCTAAGCAAGTAATCCAATGAGAAACACTTAATCATTGTGACCTTATTTGGGTTTAGAGAATAGAATGTTTTTACATTGGTAGTCTTTCAGAACAACTCTAATCTATATTTTTACTAACTTGATTTAATTGGCGGATGATTTTTTCTGGATAATCAACCGATAAAATCGCCTTATTCTTATAGTTGGGTAGCAAAAAGATATTTGAAAAATTAATTTTTTTATCAAACTCGATTACTAAATTTTTCTTTGACCCCAAAGGAGACTGAAAATAATTAAAACTCTTTATTACCTCACTATAGTGCAACTCCTTGACTGACTTGATTCTCGAAATTGGAATGTTTACTTTACACATCAAACCAAACCGGTATTTGAATGTTGTCTCATCTATTTCTATTGGTATAAATTTACAAGCCTGAACGTGCGCCAAACACCAAATCACAGACCATATTGTCACTAAGGTTACAGCCCAAGCCAGCACAGGTTCTGAATTAATTTCAATTATCCAATGAATTAGAGGCAATGTTGGTATTTGAAAGACAAATACGACCCAAAACATATCATTTGCATTGCTAGACTTTTCATAACTAAATGATGATTTTTCGTCTGTTTTTGGTTTATTTTCAAATTTCGTAAAAAAAGCAAAGTAAAGCGTTTTAATAAAAGTGCTAAAAAATCGGTCTAATAAGGCAAACCTCAATGATTTGTTAATTGTTTTAGAAATGGCATGATTAACGTTTAAAAGCTCTTGCTTAAATTTAATAAATAACTTTTGGAAATTAGATAATACGAAATAATCGAAAACCATGGATATGACAAGAATCGAGTACACTAAAATTAATTGGAGGAATGAAATCTGGTCAATTATTACCGAGTGAAAAAAGAGACCTACGATAATTCCGCTCGTGAGAACCAACTTCAATATCATTTTTTTAGACGATGTAAAACCTTCGATTTCCATAAAACTATATCCTTTGTTTTAATAGCAAAGTGAGTCTCTGTTTTCTAATGTTATCTTATCATTATTTCCACTCATTAGGATTTTGTCTGAGATAAATCAAACCAAAAGAACCACCTCAGATAACAATTTCTGAATACTCTGCCGAGAGTCCATAACAGCTAACAAAGTCACCTCTTTTTGGTCTTCATCTATCCTATAAAAAACAATATTTTGTTCGTCAACCATAACTTGACGATACTCTGTAATTCCTAAATCGATTAGTCGTTCACTTATTGGTGCTACAAACGGATTCTCTGATAGTTTCTGAATTATTGCCTTTTTAATCTGTTCTTTTGTATCCGTTGCTAATTGGGCAGAATATTTGGATTTTAAAAAATGAAGCAGTCTATTTAAACAAAGTTTAAATACCGGAGTTGTAACGATTTTGTACATACTAGGCTCCAGGAGCTTGTCCGAGAATAGAAGCCCTTAGTCCGCAAACGCTTGGTCTAGCGTTAATGTATTAAATTTTGCAGATTTTTCGGAAATTAACAACAATTTTAACAATGCTAAGGATTCTTGCTGATATTCAAAATCTTCTACATTTTGCAATACAAATCGGGCTTTGCCTTTTTGAGTAATTAAAAGTGGATCATTTATTTCTAAATGATTCGCATGCTCTTTAACATAGCTTAGCGTTTCTGTTCGCATAAAACACACTCTCCATCAGACTGTTTAAAGACCGATAATAGACCTATATTATGATGATCACAATAAAAAACTACCTTACCGAAAAATAAAATCTCATTCATTTACTCTTCGTACCCTTAGCCCTAATCAATAGATAAATTAACCTTTTAGATTTCTTCCACTATAAAAATGAAATTATAAGTAAAACATCAAATAGAAAGCTATATTTATAATATAGACCACAATAATCAAAAACAAAGTGCAAAAACACCCAACATTAAATGGCTACAAAATAAACCATGAAATTGGCGCAGGCGGTATGGCACGCGTCTTTGATGCTACCCAAATCTCCCTTAATCGACCTGTGGCTATTAAATTTCTCAGTGCCGAACTTTATGCCCATTCAGAAGCACGAGAGCTATTTGAGAAAGAATCTCTCATCATCGCTCAACTTAACCACCCTAATATCGTCCATGTTATCGATAAAGGCGTCTCTGACGAATCAATTCCCTATTTTGTCATGGAAAAAATTGAAGGGATTGACTTAGATGAGTTAATTGAGGGCGCCCAAGTCCCTTTTGGAAAAAAAATGGATATCGCAATTCAGTCCTGCAAAGGTTTAGATTATGCCCATAAAATTGGGATTATTCATAGAGACATCAAACCAGCGAATATTATCATTAGCCAACATGGCGTCGCTAAGGTTCTTGATTTTGGAATTGCTTTATCTGAAGAAAATGATGACTCTAAAACGAAAAAGGCTTCAGAAAAAAACACACCTACGTCTATTGTTGGCTCTCAAGGATTCATAGCCCCAGAACAACTTAATGATTATGCAAAAGCCACGGTTGTTAGCGATATTTATTCGTTTGGCGTTCTTTTACAACGTTTGTTTTGCACCCTTCCAGGTTCATCTAGCTCTCAAAAAACTAAAACTGAATCACTTTCAAGCCAATTTAATAAGCTACCTAAAGAATTACAAACAATCATCAGTCAATGTGTCAATCCTGATCCAGATAAAAGGTACCAATCTTTAACCGATGTCCGAAATAAACTACTTGAGATTTCGCAAGGTAGTCACATTACTAAAAGTAAATTGGAGCAAGCTAGTGAGGATACAAAAGATTTAAGTGATCAATTTAAATTGCTAGATATCTTATCTAATAAAAAATTTAAACGTGTTTATTTATTCCAGAAAAAAAGCAACTCGCAATTACTTATAATCAAAAAAAGAAGAACTCAAGATATTAACCTGCAAGTAACAAAACTGGTTAGTAGTTTAAAGCATCCGAACATCGCTAGAATTTATGCGACAGCAAAAAGTGGAGAGCATAATATTGTGGTAAGTGAATACCTTTCAGGAGGTTCGTTATCTAGCCGTCTAATTTCACCAATGCCTTTAGAACTGGTATTAAATTTGAGCACACAAATTTGCTCTGCGTTAACATTTGCTCATAATAATAAATTTTTACACACTAGGCTAACGCCAAACAATTTGATCTTTGCTAATGATAAAACGATTAAACTGACTGATTTTTCTTTAAATAATGAAAGCCTATCAAAAAGCAGTGAAATTAGTGACTACCTACCACCAGGTAAACAGGCTATATCAGAAAGGTATGATTTGTACTCCCTCGGAGCAATTATGCATCACATGCTTTATGCTGCGCCAATTAATTCAAAGAAATTAGAACGAAAAGAAAAAACACCTTTTCGCTTAGAAAGATTAATCGATAATTTAATTGCTATCGATCCGGTAAACCGTCCTGAAAATTCTCAAGAAGTATTAAATACATTGAAGAAAATTAATCGAATAGATAAAAAACAAAAAAAGACTAGTGGTTTTAACTCAGAGGAAATAGATTCTGAAGACGAAAAAATTACAACGGAGAAAAAGAAAGGTGAAAACAAAAAACAAAGTATACAAAACCCAGGCGAATCAAATCAACAAAAGTGGCTTATTACAGCTTTAGCCCTATCGATTACTATCATCGTAATACTAACTATTAAAATTATTTTTTAATATGCTAACCAGCTAATAACTGCAACCAAAGTGACAATTGCGATTGCAGGTATAATCAATTTACTATTATTTTTTTTAGGTTTAACGTAATCTTTAGCTTGTACGCCTGAAGATTGAAACTTGAATTTAATGCCTCCGACAGTAACCTCATCTTCATCAGATAATACCGCTCTAATCTGCATTCTACCGTTTATCAACAAACCATCTGATGCACCATTATTGACAATTTCCCACCCTGTATCAGTTTGATTAAGATAGATATGCCTAGCTGAAACACTTTGCTCGCTGGTCGATAAATGATGCCCTAATAACTTACTTAAATGATTTTTTGCATTGATTATCTCGTGAACTTTTCCTTTGGAATTTTCATTAATATCATGCAAGTAAACCGTTTGAGAAGCCAAACGAATTTTAGGGTGTGTACTAGTAATTGACTTTTTAATTTTTTCAGTAATTTCTTTTTTATCTCTAACAATCGTTTTTGGTTTAGATTCTTTTTTTGTTTCRGGYCCTATAAYCRAAAAAGAAAATTCATCTAATCTTAATTCATCTTTGTTTCGAAGTTCACTTTTCTTAACTCTTTCATCATTTACAAAAGTGCCATTTGAAGAATTAAGATCCTCAATAAATAATGTTCCTTTATTGACGCTTAACTTTATATGAATTCTTGAAATATAATCTAACGGTACAACGATATTAGCTTCATCATCACGGCCGATAGTATCGCCATCGTTAATCTGATAAAAACGTCCGAGTAAAGGTTTAGTATTAGCTTTTAACATCCACTCCGAAATCGCCGAGCGGATGACGGTTTTACTAGATTCCGCAATTTGAGGTTGTGGACTTCGTTCCTTTAATGGGTCGATAAGTTCTAGTTCATCGGTACCAATCCGAATAACATCCCAAGCATCGATTACTTGACTCTTTACAACGGGTAAATCATTAACATATACAGTAGGAATACTACTGATCATTACTAAGGTTATTTGAGAGTGTTCAATAATTAAATCGGCCTCTATACCTTTCGCATTTATATCTTCAATCAATATATCACAAGGCATTTGGCTAGATATTTTAAGCGTCGACTCAACCAACCACATGGCCGGTTTACGTCTATCTTTGAATTGAATTTTTAACATTAACTAACACATTTCCATTTTCTTAAATACTAAAAAATTGTTTTGCCCATTATACAAGCGACAAAATTATTTTATTATCAATAATTAGGTTCAACCACCAGCAGCTATCATAAGAATTTTACCACAGAGTAACGCAGCATAGGTACCAATCGCATACCCAAGAACAGCCAAAAGAACACCTACAGGTGCGAGTGAAGGATGGAACGCGGCGGCAACAATAGGAGCAGACGCTGCACCGCCAACATTTGCTTGACTACCAACCGCCATATAAAAAACCGGTGCCTTGATTATTTTAGCTACTGTTAGCATCAAAATAGCATGAACAATCATCCAAATAGCGCCGACCGCAAACAGCCAAGGTTTTTCTGTGATTGCACTAATATCCATATGCAAACCAATTGCCGCGACCAGTAAATAAATAAATACTGAACCCATTTTTGACGCACCGACAGCTTCATATTTTCTCAGTTTAGTTGTCGAGAAGTAAATACCCAACGTGGTTACAGTAACAATTAACCAAAAGAATTTACTCGTCACGGGCGATCCTTTCAAGGTTGGCCAACCCTCTAATAACCAAGGTACTAAGCTATCAGCAACAATATGACCTACAGCCGTAGCACCAAACGCAATCGCTACAATAATCAACAGATCCGTCACATCTGGATTTTTCGCATTTTCTTTATTAAATTTATCAACAGTTACAATTAAGTCTTCAATAGCGCTGGTATCCGCCCCTGATCTTGCATCAATTTGTTTTGATTTGGCAGCCATCACCAGTAATACAGCCATCCAAATATTTGCAATAATCACATCAACAGCAATCATGCTAGAAAAAAGGTCTCCAGAGACTTCGTAGACTTCCTTCATTGCGGCTTGATTGGCTCCTCCACCAATCCAACTTCCAGCWATMGTWGYCATYCCTCKCCAWAYRKCMYCMGKRMCAACAYCKKSATYSMKKRCTGRMWYRATGAGCAATGCTATAGGACCACCAATCACAATTCCAAAAGTGCCCGTTAAAAACAAAATAATGGCTTTAGGTCCTAATGCTTTAATCTTTTTGAAATCGATGCTCAAGGTCAATAGAACTAGGCTTGCAGGCAACAAAAATCGTGAAGCTACATAATAAATATTAGCTCCACTAGCAGCTATCTTTGTCTCACTTGGATCAGTAGCCGCCTGGCATTGGGCAAGAACAGAACTCCCAGCATCTACCGTACCACTTAATATTTCAGAACAAGAATAATCGTAGGGGACTATATGAAAAGTATGTAGTAGCGATGGCAAAAAATAGCATAGTAATAAAGCTGGAATAAATTTGTAAAAATTCTTTAAATAAACATTCTCACTTTTGTTAGTATAAAAAATGAAGCCTAAAATAACGGCAAGAATTCCAAAAACGGTGGCGTTATTAGTGACAAGATAAGTAATTGGTTCTGACATCTTCTTCCTCAAGCAATTGATTTACGGACAATAAATCATAATTAGAGGTTAAAGATACCAGTGGTAGCGGTAAAAATAAAGTAACTTTTATTAAATGAGAGCGTGCAAGGAATATCAATACCCATCCCACCTCAAGATACAGGTTTCAGCAAGGCTAGAAACATCCATATTTGAGGCAAGTAATTTTGGGGCTAGTCATATCTAGCTGAAAATTGCTTAAAGCTTCCGCGTCCTGCTCACGCCCCTTACCTACGTCCTGTAGGCAACGAAAAAGATGGTTGTTTATAGCCTTGCCCTACGGGTGCTCAGCTAGGAAACTTGCACTGCATTACAACTATTGGAAAGGACTAGCCATTTCCTTCGAGTTGCGCTTTGTTCAAATCCCCTAGCTGAACACTGAAATCAGCATCTTGCGGTGGGATGGGTATAGCAATAAAAATAGAGAGATATCTTAGAAAAACCACAAAATAAATTTTATTTAAACTTTAAAGTGCTTGAATTTCATAAAATAGGTATAAGCGATGTTTCAACTAATCGAGAAATTTTTGCCGAAGATTTAGTTTGCTGTGCCTGAAGGATTAGCTCTTTAGATAATTGAGGCGCTAAAGACTCTATAAATGCAAAAATGAATTCTCTAAAGTAAAGATTACGATCAAAAACAACATTAACCAAAGATTTAGGGAATAGGTTTTCAATTGAAATGGAGACTAAATCTTCATCTAAATGTTCTTCGTAGGCCATATTTGCAATGATACCGACCCCCAGCCCCATACGGACATAGGATTTAATTATCTCGCAATCTGTAGCAGAAAAAACAATTTCAGGAGAGAAACCATTTTCTTTGAATATCTGTTCAATTCGATTAGTTTTTCCGCCGGAACTAGTATGAGTTAGCAAAGGATATTGAGCTAGCAAATCAAACGATATTTCTTCTGTACTGGCGAGCGGGTGCATTTTGGGGACTATGATACTTCGATTCCAATAGAAACAAGGTAGCTGGATTTTATCTGTAAAAACTTCTTCCCCTGCATGTACCAACGCCAAATCCAACTTTCCATCATCCAGTTCACGATCAAGATTATCTCCTTCTCCTTGGTATATATGCATCGTTACATTCGAATATTGATGTCGATATGAATCGACTATGTCAGGTAAGAAATAACGGGAGAATGTATGTGATGCGGCTAAATTTAACCGCCCTTCTTTTTGATTCACATGGCTAGCAGCAATATTTTGAATACTACGAACTTGTTTGAGCATATTCTCTGCGATAGGCAGTATTTCTCGGCCAGCAGGGGTGATATTGGTCAAATGTTTACCGCTGCGCACAAATATCTCAACGCCTAGCTCATCTTCTAACAACCTAATTTGCTTACTAATACCCGGTTGTGATGTAAATAATGCTTCGGCGGTTGCAGAAACATTCAATTGATTACGTGCGACCTCAAAAATATATTTAATTTGCTGAAGTTTCATTCATTTTCCATGAGTTTTATCCCTGCTCAGTTACCTATGAAACGATTTTTCAAGCGTTTTTAGACCCAGGGAAAAGATTTTTAATCATTTTTTTGTATAAACAGTTATAAGCATAGACCCTTTTTAGCACTTAACAAGCTAGCTTTTACCTTTTATTTACTCAAATCGTCCATTTTTTCCGTTTTATACAATGACTTATTACATGCACTCAAGAAATAACAACTATACTTTTAAATATTCAAACAATCATTCTAAGAAGCACTTGCTTAGACTAGAAGCTTATTCTAGAGCTAGAGGCCTAAACTAGACTAGCTCCGAAATATAAAGTAAGACACTAATCCCTATTCAAGATTAGGGTTATAGGGATATTGATATAAAATAATGTTTACATTAGCCAATAAAAATACGCTGATYATTGAAGACTTYACTGAATTTGCTCGCTCCGTAAGAACYATGCTTTATTCTTTAGGCAATCAGTCSGTAGAAATTGTGAGYAATGCWGAAGACGCMATCGAAGYTTGYCGCRYTAARAAATTCGATGTACTTCTRTCCGACTAYAATTTAGGTGAACGCAAAGACGGTCAGCAACTATTAGAAGAACTAATGGCATTTGATTTACTTTCTGCAAACTGCATTTTTATTATGCTAACCGCTGAAAACACCTCCGCAATGGTCATGGGCGCCATAGARCATCAACCTGATAACTATATTGCTAAGCCATTTACTGCRGCACTATTRAAATCGCGMATAGCCAAAGCCGTMGAAAAAAAGGAARCKTTAAKYTCAATTTCACGMTGTATACAAAAACGAAAATGGTCAGAAGCTATTAATCAATGCCGACTAATTGCGAGCGAAAAACCAAAATATAGAATGTCGTGCCTCCGCCTGGAATTTAAGTGTTTGAAAATACAAAACAAATTAGATGATGCCCTTACTCTTTCACTAAAAATAATTTCGGATAGAGAAGTCCCTTGGGCGCTACAAGCAGTCGGCGAAATCTATTTTTTACAAAAAAAACATGATAAAGCCATTAACGTATTTAAAAACATGACTAAAAAATACCCTATGAATTTAGAAGCATATGATTGGTTAGCGAAAACGCAACAAGCTTTGGGGCAAAATATTGATGCACAAGAAACCATCCACATGGCTATAAAAAAAGCGCCTAATGTTGTCAAACGACAAAAATCACTGGGTTCCATTGCTGAACAAAATGATGACTTCGGGGCTATGAGCAATGCTTTTAGACAAGCCATTTATCAAGGTAAACATTCCGCTTTTTCGAGTCCCGAAGAGTATATAAAGCTAACTTATGGATTAAAAAATCAACTATCACAAAATGCTATAGATTCTACTAAAAATTCAAGCCAAGATAAGCTAATTTTGGAAGCGGAACAAACATTCAAACAATTAGAAAATAAATTTAAAGATGATACCGGCACAATTATTAGAAGTAATGTTGCGCACGCTGCATTTAGTAAAACTGTCAATAATAAAGATGACGTAGATAAATATAGCAACAAAGCAAAACGTATGTTTGAAGAATTTGAAGGGGTTTTATCCCCACAAGTCAGTTTAGAGATCTCTAAAAGTTTAAAAGAAATTAAAGACGATGATTTTGCCGAAGCGATAATTAAAGAAGCAATCCAACAAAATCTAGATGATAAAGAGTTTATAAAACAAATTTCAAACTTCACTCAGGATAAAGAACTCATACAGAAGTGTAAACAAGCAGCACAGCAAAATGAAAAAGGCATTTATCACTTTAGAAAAAACGAGTTCAAAGAAGCTATAGAGTATTTCGAGAAAGCCTTTAGTACTTCACCAAAAAATATTAACATTGCTTTAAATTATGCACAAGCATTGCTAAAACTTTCACAGAATGCAAAAAACAAGATAGAACTTTTAACCCTGGCTAGCAACAAACTAATTAAACTCAATAAATTAGAAGTGTCAGACAGCCGTTACTCACGCTATTCGGAACTAAACCGGCTCACCCAGTTAATGTTGAATAAATCAGCATAAGGTAAATGAAATGACTTTAGAAAAACAACATGACTATTTTAGCTTGGTTCTCGCCTCGACTGTACACGATATGAAAAACTCGTTAGCTATGTTAGGGCAATCATTGAATCATATTTTAGATGAACAAAGTAAAAACACACTCAATATTAAAACACAAAAAGATGTGGGCATCGTCCAGTATGAGGCCAATCGAGTCAACAATTCTCTCATGCAATTACTTGCGCTTTATAAATTAGAAAATGAACAATTACCCTTCTCTCCTAATTATCATAACCTATTCGAGTTTATCGAAGAACAAACAATTATATTAGCACAACTTTTTGAGGCTAAAAATATTAGCTGCGAGATTAACGTTGATGAGTCTATTGACGCTTTTTTTGATGCCAATTTACTGTCAATCGTAGTAGAAAATATATTGGGAAATGCTATTCGTTATTCAAAATCAAAAATTATTATCAATTGCCAGAATGATGACCATTTAGTCATTCAAATTAATGACGATGGATTAGGTTACCCTGATAAAATGATCGATTTGGAAGGTGGCTACATGCTTGGTATAAACCAATCAACTGGTAGTACTGGGCTAGGACTATTTTTTGCTGAACAAATTGCATCAATGCATCAAAATAAATCTGATACTGGTTATATAANTTTGAAAAATGGTGGCGAGCTAAATGGCGGTTTATTTGAGATCCATATTCCTTAAATTATAATCGTCTTCCCATAATATTAATGAGCAACATTTGTCACTCAATGATTCAATATAACAAAATTAAAATTCTACTAATTGAAGATTTTGCAGAATATGCAAGTGCTGTCATTTCTATGATATCAGCGATGGGATGTAATCATATTGATTATGTTAGTTCTGCCGATGCAGCACTACAAAAATGCAGAGAGGTCACCTACGATCTTATATTATCTGACTATAATCTAGGTGATGGCAAAGATGGTCAACAAGTATTCGAAGAATTACGACATTTTAAAATCATACCTGACGATACTTGTTTTATAATGATCACCGCTGAAAAAACAGCTTCTATGGTGATGGCCGCGATCGAATCAAGGCCTGACTCTTACCTTGCGAAGCCATTTAACCGCCAACTTTTAAAATCTCGCATTGATAAATCTTTAGTAAAAAAGAAAAAATTTAGACCCATTACTAAAGCAATCAAAAGAAAAAAATGGAAAGATGTTACTTCGCTCTATGAAGAACTCTGCAACGATAGTTCACTTTATCGCCAAGAGCTTAAAAGGCTCCAGTTGACCATTTTGAAGAACACTAAAAGTATCAATGAAAGCCAAGATTATTTAGAAAACGAATTGGATAATAGAGTAACACCTTGGGCGCTAACTGAGCTGGGGAAAATTTATTACTCATTAAAAAAATACGGTCTCGCTGAAGGAATATTTAAGCGAATGTTAATGGAATTCCCTTATTCGCTAGAAGGGTATGATTGGCTTGCCAAAATTCAAACAATATTAAACAAACCTGTAGAAGCTCAACAAACCATCGAAAAAGCAATTAAGCGTTCTCCTAAACTCATTAAACGTCAAAAAGCTCTAGGGGAATTAGCAGAAACAAATGGTGATAACTTGGCCATGATGCAAGCTTATCGCCAAGCCGTAAAATATGGTAAACATTCTGTTTTTTCCCATGCCGATGAATATGTGAAATTAACAAAATCTCTGGGTGTAAGATTAAAAGGTATACGAAACGAAGATAGAGACAAGTTGATAAGTGAAGCAAAGACTGTATTTTCTCAATTACAATCTAAGTTTTCAAAATCATCTGGAGTTCAACTTAGAGGCGCCGTTGCTCATGCTGACTTTAGTGCAATTATTGATGACCAAGCTAATGTATTAAAACAAGTCGAGATAGCTAGTAATGAATTTGAAAATCTTGATGAAAATATTGGTGCAAATGAATGTATTGAAATCGCCACCAGTCTTCAACAACTTGGTTTTTCAGAATTAGCCGAAAGTGTATTAGAAGACGGTGTTGAACAGTATTTTGATCAAAATAGCTTTATAGAACAAGTCAAAAAAATCACTAAAAATAAAAACCTAATAGCCAATGCTCTAAAAGTAAATAAAATT
Source organism: Kangiella sp. (assembly GCA_002733465.1). Classification (GTDB taxonomy): domain Bacteria; phylum Pseudomonadota; class Gammaproteobacteria; order Enterobacterales; family Kangiellaceae. Next base: position 159,364 of record NVVT01000004.1, on the reverse strand, counting down.
AACAATCGAGCAGTTAADTATTTTAAAGAAAAAAAGTACAATCGTTCATTAGATGAATTTTTACTTGCTCTTAATATTGCGCCTAACAATATTAATATTGCTTTAAATCGAGCTCAGGCGTTACTAAAAAAATACCAACAATCTAAGAGTGATACBGAGTTACTTCATCAGGCCGAATTAGTCTTATCCGATATTGATAGACTATCGTCTGATGATATTCGCTATAAGCGGTATTTAGAGCTTTTACGTTTATCTCAACTGATGCTACAAAACACTAACATTTAAACTATACTATTTAATGGGCATCAGCTTTATTACTGATTATTTTTGCTCAGACAAAATATTACTACTAACTTGGACCATATGGATACTTTCAATTTACTATTCATCATTTTTGCACTGCTTGTAGGTGCGGTGATTTTCGTGGTTAATATTCAGCGAAAAGAACACAAAAAGGCGGAACAGTTTCATCAAGCTTCTAAATTCAAATACAGAGCAAATGAGTCTGCCAATATACTCAGTAATTTCGCGAAAATTCCAATAGGCGAAGAAACTCGAAAAATTCTACTTCAAGTGATTCAAAAAAACCTAACCGATGCTCTTAAAATACAACCTCAAGACAAGTATATTAGAGAACGATTGCCTGCTGTCAATAAACAACTAACCAACACTAATAACAAGATTGATTCTGGCCAATTGGCGATTCCTGCCGATCCGCAACAATTAGAGAAACTGCTAAATAGCCTAACAAAATTAAGTAACTATATTATAAAAATAAGTAAAATCAACAAATTAGATTTGTCGCTTACAAAAATCTCCATTGGAAAAATATCGTCTTTGGTGACTGAAACTAAACTCTCTGCCTATATTCAACAAATAAAGAAAGGGCTTGCAATTGGAAACTATGATTTTGCTGTAAAGCGACTAATTACCACCAAACAATTAATGGCAGGTCTTAAAACCAAGAGTAATAGAATAATTGCGCTTCAAGAACGCCTAGCAACACTTGAACAGGAAGTGAAAATATCCTATCAAAAAGCAAAGAAAAATAAAAAGGTACAACAAGCAAAAATCGATCAAAAAGAAACGAGCGAAGATGTGGACAACGTATTTGGTCCTAAGAAAAAATGGTAAGCTCTTTGATTACTTATTAAATTATCACTTTTCGTTCTCTAAACCATTTTACCGCAATCCACTTCTCACCTTTTAAAACAGACCGACCCGCATGTAAAGACATTAAATTGATACTGCCATCGTTATAACAGTTATCCATATATACAAGCGTTCCACATTTAGCTTCAATAGAAATATCAATTTCTGGATAATAGGTGTCACCGCCTATTTCGACGTCATTTAGATATAATAGAACCGTTCTAGTTCTTTGCCCTGCTTTTTCCAATAGTGATTTTGATACGGGCAAAGAAGGATCAAAAAAGTCAAAATGTGGTTTGTATTCTTGCCCAACTTGATAGTGGAGTACTGAAAGTGGTTCACTTTCCTCAATATTTTTACGCACTAGATCACATATTTTTCGCTCAATGAATTTTATAAAACCAGATACTCTAGTCGGAGAAAAATACATGTAGGAATTAGATCTTACAGAAGAATCCATACCGCCATGTTTAGAATCAGAATTTATTACTTTAGCTTTCTCTTGGTAAGGACGAGATAAAAACACAATATAATTTGCTTCATCTTGATCTAAAAAGTCAGATGTCAAATTTAGGTTAATGGCTTTAGAAAGAAGTTTTGGCGTTAATTTGGAATGAATAACTTCAGGAAGCGAAAATTTTGGTAGTTGCATGCTTTTATGAACGACGTTTTTCAGTTTTTTCAACTCTTCTTTTTCACCACATTTGAAATCTACAAATAGTTCGTGATGGGAATTTAAATTAGGGTAGTCACTTGCGCCACAAATTACGCTTATCTTTATATAAAGTTCTACACAATCATTCTCTTGTAAAACTTTGTTGTTATTGAGAGCAACAATTGCAGGCAAAAATTCTTGCATTGATGCATAAATCAAACAGTATTGACTAAACACGATTGCGCTAGTCACATTTTTATAAAAAAGATAAAGCTGAAAAAGGGCTTGAGGGTTACCTAATTGAGCCGCTAGCCAATAATGTTTAATACCAGCCTCAATCTGTGTTGTTGATGAACCGTTTATAAACTTGAGCTCAGCCATTTGAAACAATGATTGTTCACACCCTTGGTCAATCGCTCTTTGGTATAAATTTTCAGCCTTTACTAGATCAACGGGAATAAACCCTCCCTTAGCATAAATGTTTGCTAAAGATTGCAAGGCTGGCAAATAATTACTATTTGCCGATTGATTCAAACTTTTAAGCATTAATTCAATATTATTTTCATTGAAATAGCGTTTACTCAATTCAAATTGAGATTTTGCGTTATTTGTATTTTCGGAAGAGTTATTCATCAATACTTTTATTAATATCAGTTATCTTTACCAATATGCTCATCAAGAAATGAAAATATTTTATTAAACATTTTTACACGGTTTTTTTCATCTCTATATCCGTGAGCCTCATTCAAAAACTCTAGATATTGATAGCTTTTACCAACGTTATCCAAAGCCTGCTTCATAGATTCAACCTGCTCTATTGGCGCTCTAACATCTTTATCGCCATGTATTAATAATACTTCAGCTTTTATCTTATCCGCGTTGTAGGCTGGTGAGCGTAGTTTTTGTACATTCAAATCTTCTCCTAAGACTTCTTTAAGATAAGCTACTCCAGATTTGCTATCGGCCTTATTGGCTTCTTCAAACATCATTGGTAAATCGTAAACACCCATAGAGCCTATTGCACATTTATACAAAGATTGCTCCCGTATAACGCCCATCAATGCCGCATATCCTCCATAGCTATGACCGAAAATACAAATCCTATTTTCGTCGACAATTTTATCATTAATTAGCTATATAGTGGCGTCCGTTAAATCATCTTGCATCAAGGCTCCCCATTCACCATGTCCTTTTTCTTTAAAACCTAAACCAAAACCTCCACTGCCTCGAAAATTCACTTGTAGAACAGCATAGCCACGGTTAGCTAGCAGTTGAACTTCATAATTAAATCCCCAGTAATCTCTTCTTCCATGAGGTCCTCCATGAGGCATAACAACAAGGGGTAATTTACCTTTATATACTTTCGGTTTAGTCAGATAACCGTGAATAGTGACACCATCTCTCATTTCAAACGTTTGGGGTTCCATATTGGCCATTTCGGCGGGATCTAACCATGGACTAGCGCTAATTATATAATCCGCATTAAGTGTTTTAGTGGAAAACAAATAATAGTCGCCCGAATTAGTGTCGGAAGTAACTGAAACCACCACATAACTATTATCTTTTGTAGCACTCACAATTCCTACATGATTGTTAGGAAATGCTTTAGAAAGAATCCTGTGAAGTTTACCTTTAGCATTTTTTTTGTCTAAATATTCGTAAGATGGTTTGCCAAAATCATTTCTTACTGCAACAATATTTGACGTATCAAAATCAAAAATGTAATCACTTGTATCAACCAAATCATGCTGATAAATTTTTTCAATACTCTGCTCTTCAAGATTCAATAAATGCAAAGCTGAAGTTTTGTCTTTTATCGTTACGTTTAAATAAACTGATTTATTATCTTTAGTAAATGCTAGAGGGAATATTTTTTGGTAATCAAAGTCTTTCACATCAAAGGTTTGCCAATCACCAATCGGAGCATTTAATTTTGCTTCTTTATAATAAATAACTAATCGATTATTATCATTTACTCGCCATGAAAATCGAAGATTGCCGTTATTATCGGTCATACCCCATCTTCCGGGTAATTTACCGGTTTTTTTCTTCCTACCACTGTAAACGTTTAATTTGAAAACTTCAGGTTTGACTTCATCCAAGTCTATTTGCCACGGAAGGACTGAAATCAAAATATGTTTGTCATCATTTTCTAAAAGATCGATTATATCAAACCAAGCTCGATCACTTCTTTTTTTCTTAATTCTGGTCCCAGTTTGTTTTTCACCAGACTGATAACCAAATATGGCTTTTTTCCTACTTCCATCAACGTTAATAGCATTAATTTCTCCATAATCAAAAATGGTGGTATTGTATTTACTACTTTTTACTATTGTGTGAATTAGACGTTCATTATTTATCCAGTATACGGCCCCAATAGATTTACCTTGGCCTTTTACACCAAATAAATTGATTGGTTTCTTAGTGTTCCTATCTAATACCCCTAACAAATCCCGCCCATCTTTTCTAAAGATGACAGAAAAATATTCACCATTAGGCGATATTTGAACATCTCTTACTTCAGGTGTTTTAGAAAGAATATTGATGGGTATTTGCTTCGCAGACAAAGATGATAATTCTATTGAAAAGCAAATTGAAAATACAATTGCAGACCATAATATATTTATGTTTTTCATTAATAGTTCCTTTATTTTGTTTTTTGTTTTTTGTTTTTTGTTTTTTGTTTTTTGTTTTTACATATACTAGGTTAAAACTTTGGAGATGTCCGTATAATAATGTTCATTATCCTTCGAAATATCCGCTAGATTTTTATGAGCTAAAAGAACCGACTCTAGCACTTTATTTTCGTCAACCTGTACAGAGGCTAACTCGATAAAATTTAAATTTTGACTTGTTTCTAAATCAGACTTGTTTTGCTTACTAGTCACAATGCGAAAAACTTGATCAAAACAGACTCTGCGTAATATATGAGCTAACTCGCCTTTTTTTACAAAAATAACCGGCTGTTTGTCTGTTGCTTTCTTAAATTCAATTGAAATCCTAGCTAACAAACCAAGAGCGGTACTATCAAGCATATCAGCATTTTCTAGATTAATAGCTATCTCGCTCACACCCTTTGGCGATTGAAATAATTGGTTAATATATGCTTCTAGCCCCGAACAGTCAGAATAACGAACGACACCAATAAAATTGATATATTCTATATCGTCTAATCGAGCCGTTAGAATGCGACCTTTCATTAATAATCTTCCTTTTCGACAATAAATACCGTTATATCGTCTGGTGGGTTATTGTCTTGCAATTGTTTAACCGGTTTCATTAGCATTGGAATATTGATTGGATTGTTTCTAGCGAATTCAATTAAAAAAGACTCCCCTGCTGGCTCTGATTCCGTTGGTATTAATTCTAACCAACCATCGGAAACCATTAGCAGTTTAAAACCTTTCTTAATCTTTATATCATTACTTTTAAACGTTGCCCAATCGAATAATCCTAAAGGAAATCCATCATCTTTTAGCAACTCTGTTGAATTACCACAAATTAATACTGGCGCGGGGTATTGTCCCGCCACGCTGTAGGTAAGCGTTTGAGTATCGCAATCTATCACAGCATAAAAAAGTGTAATATGCTTACCTAAATTTGCGCTAATTAATTCTTCATTTAAGTAAGACATTAATTCATCAGGGCGTATGATAGTGTCATTTATCCCCGCTCTATATTGTCGTAAAGGTTGATTCATTAAACTCTTTAACATCATTGTCACAAAAGCCGCTGCGGAGCCATGACCAGACACGTCAGCAAAATAAAATCCAATATAGCGGTCATCTATTTCAAAATAATCTATAAAATCGCCACTTAAATTTAGAGACGGAACAATAATATGTTGAAAGTGAAAGCCAGAAATCGTGGCATCGGCAGGTGGTAAAAGCTGTAATTGAGCTTGTCGACCTGCATCTTGGTCTTTTTGTAATAAATCTAAATTACTAGCTAGTTCTTTATTAGCTACTTCAAGCTCATTTTTGTAGGTTTGATTTTCGGTTTCTAAGAAACTTCGATGAATCGCATTTTGAACGGCATTTTCTAACACTGCTAAATCAGTAATCGGTTTTACTAGGTAGTCTAATGCGCCCAGTCTCAGAGCCTCCACTACATCGTGGATTTGGCCCGCGCCCGAAATAATAATAATAGGTGTATCGGGTGACAACTTACTTAATTTGGTGAGCAACGTCATGCCGTCCATTTCTGGCATACGGAGATCGCAAAGCACCACATCTGGCTCAAATTCGCAAAATAAGGCCAAACCTTGCTTTCCGTCAGTCGCTTCAATGATATTATATCCGCTATCTTCTAGGTAAACCGCCATACTTTCACGAACTATCGGCTCATCATCAATGATCAGAACGGTCTTCAAGCTCGCAGGTTGGGTTTTCTTAGGTTCTGATGATAAGGTGTTATTAATGTCCATTTACTACCTAGTTAGGATAAAACATGAAGTATTTACCCATGCAAATATTAGAAGTTAACTAATTAAGGCTAATAGCCATAGCTATTGGTCTAGTTTTATAATTTTGACCATATTTAATCAAATTCTAGGAGTTTGTCCAAGAATATCAGGCTAAAATAAATCTTGCCTAAGGATACTACTCCCAATTAAAGAGGCAAGTCTTTTGTTTTAATATTCATTGACCAATCACAATTTWTTTCCTAGTATTAGTTAAGAAAGWACAGCAACAATCRTMTAGTTAKAAYRATAGCAAKAAATAGATACTTKTCAAAACTCAGTGARCCTAGCYACAGCRTTTAATTTGGTCGCKWTTAATTTGATTAGTTTATTTTTAATTGAATACGAGCCCTTTTTATTTAATGTAGTTAAAGGCCTCAATATAAAAGGAGATCCACGTGCCTTCACCTAGTAAAGATTACGATGAAAAGAGAAATTTTATACGAATGTTCGTCAATRCAAAAGTTAATATTACCGATCCGCAGTCTGGTAATACCTTTAATGGCGTTGGTATCAATCTAAGTGGCAGTGGTGCTATGTTCACTACTGATGAAGCTTTCAAGGTTGGTCAAAGCTTAACCGTTGATATTAGTTCAGATCAAAGCCAATTAGCACCGTTAAGTGCAAAATTCGAAGTAATTAGGGTAACCGAAGATGCAGATGGCAATTATTGTATTGCGGGCAGTTTAGCTGAGATTAGTTAAATTCAATTTTTACTCAACGACTAAACCTTTATTCAACAAGTTAACTGGCTATTTTTATAAAGACTGCATTTCACCAATTCTTGGATAAAACATCTAACTTAGAAGTCGCAGTCTTCTTCGTCTTCCTCTTCACATTCAAAATCATCTTCRAATGGTAAATTACCATCRAAAACCTTAAACTTTCTATTTTGTAAATAAGCATCTCKGACRAAAGAATATTCATCACTAGCSGATTCTAATTGTTCATCYAATGGTAATAAWGAAAYACGTTTATCGATCAATTCAATAGCSGTTAWYTGATTTCTTGTTGGCACRTGRTCCACSGTRTGATTCRCYARATTAAATTGWGAATCTACMGGAAGWCCRAAAGARTCWCGAAGTGTYGAMGGTCCTAAYAAWGGTATCCATATATAGGGGCCATCTGAAATGCCCCAAACCGCTAACGTTTGACCAAAGTCTTCATTGTGTTTAACTAAACCCATACTTGAAGCAGGATCCCACATACCGGCAATACCTAGCGTAGAGTTAATCACAAAACGGCCGAGATCAGATAGAAAATCTAAAGGTTTCCCTTGTAATAAATTATTCAGAGAATTAGGAATATCACCCAGGTTGCTAAAAATATTACTAATACCGGTTTCCATAAAATCGGGCATCACATAAGCATAACCTTTAGCTACAGGCTTTATCACCGCTTTATCTATCGCTATAGTGAATTCGTAGGATTTTCTATTGATATTTTCCCAAGGATCTTGAGGGTTAGAGCCTGTAGTTGCACATCCGCCAAAGGTTAAAGACGTGAGAATAAGAATGATTAGTCGAAATTGAATTTGCATGATATTTGTTGAACTTTTTAATAAATTTGATTAGTTTAAAATGAAATAAAGCAAAAAAAATCGGACAGTATCTATGATACCACCCGATTCTATACCCGTATAGGGATTTGAAGTTAATTCAAATATGAAAAAATGGTGCTATTTACCGCCACATTTTCCTTCGCCACATTTGCCTTCTTTCTTTCCTTTCTTGTCGCCACATTTTCCTTCTTTCTTGTCGCCACATTTTCCTTCTTTCTTGTCGCCACATTTTCCATCTTTCTTGTCGCCACATTTCCCATCTTTCTTATCGCCACATTTTCCATCTTTCTTGTCGCCACATTTTCCATCTTTCTTGTCGCCTTTATCGCCACATTTTCCATCATCACCAAAAAAAGTTTCAACTTGATCAGCTTGCGCAAAAGGATTTGCATCTGCAGATGCAGTATTAACGAAAGTTAAGGCTAAAACTAAAGAACCGACTAAAGCGAACATCTTAGTTAATTTTTTCATTTGTGTATTTCTCCGAGTGTTATTAAAGTTAATTTAAAACCTGATTATCTATTTAAACATTGCTAGTTTTTAAAATAACAACCTAAATAGTTTTAGGCTACCTTTATGACTGAAGTTAAATATTATTGTTACAGTCCTAAAAGTGATTTTGTCCCACCAAAATAATCCGGTTCCACTTTCAAAAATCGTTTATACATTTTACTACACTAAATGAAAATCCAATTTCTGATGGTTTATTTAGTTTAGTCCAGTTTCTATAAAATGTGTAAACTTATCAGATAGTAAACACTGGTAAGCACTAATCTAAAGATGCACTAGCAACGTAAATATTGCAACTATTAATTGTGACATAGTTCACAATTAACTCTATTGTGATAGATTTGCGATAATTGGAATGAATGATTATTAAATAATATGCGACAACTGCGTAAAATATAATCATTTACGTTTCAAGCTAAACAACGCGAAAAGACCATTTAATTACGACCTTCAGGTTTAGTCTTTCCCTTATTCAACAGAAATTGATTTAATTTGTTGACGGATTCTTGATGAATCACCGCCATTTTTTTCGATTTGATTGGCTAAAAAACTCCAAATATCAATAGCTTGAGATGCTTTTTGTTGTCTAACATATAAGAAACCCAAAGTTAACATGGCACTTTGGTGACTAGGTTCTAATTGAATAGCCGCTCTCAAGAACCCAGTAGCTCTAGATAAATCAGATTCAGACGAACGTAATGCTAGAATTTGCGCATAAGCAACATACCAGTTGGCTGACGGCTTTAGCCTAATCGCCCTTTTCATCGATTCGTCAGCCAATTCAACCATACTTAATTGAAAATAACTTTCTGCCAACATAAACCAAAGATCCGCATTTTTTGGATCATCATATACAAGTGTTCGAAGTCCTAATAACATAGATTGAATGTCTCTTTCGCTTTTACTAATTCCTTTTACTTGGCCATCTTTTTTCGGTAAATCACCAACAACTACTTGAAATGAGTTTTTTGTTTCAATTTGTGTATTTAACCAGTTTTCATGCAATTCTAACGTCGGATTTTGGCTATAAAGGATAATCGACAAAAGCAAAAAGATAATAGGAAACAACAATAACTGCTTATTATGACCTTTTGTTTCTACTTTGTGATTTGCACTATCAACCTCAGCGCTCGAAGAAATAGTTTGGTGTACGCTGTAATATATAGTCGAAATAACTAAAACAGCGGTGAGGGCAATTGCCAACCACAAATCAATCATTTTTTGTCTCTCTAGTATTTATTAAATCTCTAACATCTTCAGACGCTCTTGTGCCTATACGATTATTCTTATACCAAAACATAAACAGAAATAGAATTAGGCTAAAGAAAATCAAAGGCCCCCCCCATAACAAAGCATTGTCACGGCTAAATTCAGGATCAAATAATATAAAGTCACCGTACCGTTGTTTCATAAAAGATAGAATTTGTTGATCTGATTCACCTGCCTTTAATTTTTCATAAACAATCTGTTTAAGGTCTAGAGACAAAGTAGAATTAGAACCTGTCAAATTTTGATTTTGACACTTAGGACATCTTAAAATAGAGGTTAAATGCGAAAATCGTTTTGCTAAATCATCATCATCAAAATCAAATACTTGAATATTTGCAGATAAACTGCTTGAGAAGCAAGTTAGGCAGACGCTTATGACCAAGGCGAGAGTATTTGACTTCAGATTGCTTATATTCTTGTATATGTTTATTCCGAACATTCTAAGAACCCTGTTTAATTTTTTCGACTAAAGGAAGAATAATTTCATTGAACACCTTAGTATTAACAATTCCTACATGCCGATAGCGAATCTTCCCTTTGTTATCGATCAAGTAAGTTTCTGGCGCACCATATACACCAAACTCAATGCCTAAGCGCCCTTTCTCATCAAATAAATTCCATTGATAATAATCACCTTGTTGGCGCAAAAATGCTAGCGCTTTACCTTTCGTATCTCGATAATTTAAACCGACTAAGGTGATATCTTTATTTTTTGAATGCTGCTTCCAATAGGGATGTTCGATGTAACATGACGGACACCAGCTTGCCCAAACATTTACCAAAATGATTTTTCCTTCAAATTCCTTATCTGTATGAATGATTGAAGGATTATAAATATCTTCCACTTTAAACACAGGCGTTGATTGACCAATTAATTGAGAAGGTAATTCCGTTTTATCTTCGCCAATTAGCCCGTAGAAAAAAATAAATGCAATAACAAAAGCCCCAAAAGTTAATATGGGATTCAGCAGGCTTCTAGTTTTTTGTAATTCATTTTCCATATCGCGATAACTCTAGGCTGTTTCGTTTATTTTATTAGGTTTTAATTCTAATTTTAAATCTCTATCCTTTAAACCTTTAGCTTTCAAATTTTTATAACGTTTATCGGTGATTGAGATTAAACCGCCAAAACCCATAAAAATTGCACCTAACCAAATCCAGCGGATAAACGGTTTAACATAAATACGTACAGACCAAGTATTTCCAGTGGCATCCAATGATTCACCGAGTGCTAAATAAAGATCACGAAACAAAGTATAGTCAATGGCAGCCTCTGTCATTAGTTGCTTACCGGCAAGGTAATAACGCTTTTCAGGGCTCATTGTTAGTATCATCTCATCCCCTTTAAACACTTTAAAGGTGACCATAGTTCCTTGATAATTCTCTTTTGATGAATCTTGACTAGACATCATTTCAAAACGATAGCCTGCAATTTCTTGTACATCACCGACGGTCATACGTAAATCTTTTTCTACACTATAGTAAGACGTTATAACAATACCAACTATCATTACACCCACACCAAGATGGGCAATAACCATCCCTAAAAAAGCGGGTTTTATTTTCTTGACTTTATCTAACCAGTTTTTTCCATTTCGAGTAACTTTTGACAAGCCATATAAATGCAATAAACTAATCCACAGCGCTAAAAATAAACCAACAAAAACCCACCCATAAAATTCACCCGCGAGCCAAACTGATAACAAGCTGATCACTAATGAAATGATCCCTACTCTCAATAATATAGGTTTAAGTTTTGAAAAATCATGATGCTTCCAATTTAACAGAGGACCAATCCCAACCAATATTGCTAATATTGCAACAGGATAGGGAAACAACATATTAAAATAAGGCGCGCCAACCGAAAGTTTCCGCCCAAAAGCCTCTGCAATCATCGGATATAATGTTCCGAAGAATACAATAAAAGTTAAACTAATAAATAAGATATTATTCATTAATAAAAACATATCTTTAGACGTCTCTGAAAAATCAGCTTTAGTCTTTACTTTGCTTGCTCGGAAACTAAATAATAACAATGAAGCACCAATAACAATTGCTAAAAAGATGAGTAGATATCGGCCTCTCTCTGGATCGTTAGCAAATGAATGTACAGACGTTAATACGCCTGATCGGATCAAAAACGTACCTAATAAACTTAATGAAAAAGTCGTCAGTGATAAGGCTAAAGTCCATCCTTTAAATGAATCACGTTTATCCGTGACTGCAAGTGAATGCATCAGTGCGGTTCCGCTAAGCCAAGGTAACAGCGAAGCATTTTCAGATGGATCCCAAAACCACCAACCACCCCAACCAAGTTCGTAATATGCCCACCAACTACCCAACATTACGCCAAGGGTTAAACTAGACCATGCAGCTATCGTCCACGGGCGCGTCCAACGAGCCCACGTCGCATTCCACTCACCTTCAATCAGCGCAGAAATAGCAAATGCAAATGACACAGCAAAACCAACATATCCCATGTATAACAAAGGTGGGTGAATAATTAATCCAAAATCTTGAAGCAATGGGTTTAGATCTGCACCATCAATGGGGAAAAAAGGAAGTGTTCTTTCAAATGGATTTGAAGTGAACAACAGAAATGAAGTAAATCCAAAAGCAATCATCCCTAGGACAGACAAGACTCTCGCATAATTTAACTTAGGTAAATTAGTGCCTAAAAAAGCGACCGCAAACATCCAGCCAGATAAAATCAAGACCCAGAGTAACAAAGAGCCTTCATGAGCTCCCCAAACAGCCGACATTTTATACCGATCGGGTAGTAGAGAGTTAGAATGTTGCGCGACATATTTTATGCTAAAATCATCAATTAAAAACGCATAAGCTAAACAAATAYAACTCGCCAACATCGCAAAAAAGAGCAAAATAGTTAACGGTTTTGCGGTGGCAACAAAGACATCCTGCTTTGTAAAAGTACCCAGCATAGGAAAAACACTTAACGCTATTGATAAAAATAACGCTAGGTAAAGTAAGTAATGACCGAATTCAGCATGCATGATATTTGTTTTCCGCTATGTCTTTCTAATAATTAATCTTTCTAGTACTTAATTTTTCTAACAACTTGTATTTCTTATTTTGATTCTTTGTCCACTGGATGCCCTGCTCTTTCAAGCGCATCTAAAACTTCAGGCGCTTTATACTCTTCATCATGTTTTGCTAAAACACTACTCGCAACAAAAACGCCTTGGTCATTTAGTTTGCCCATTGCCACAACACCCTGTCCTTCTCTAAATAAATCAGGCATGATTTTGTCATAGGTTACGGTGACATCTTCAGCCAGATCTGTAACAATAAAAGTAGTTAATAGCGTTGATTCACTGCGTTTTACACTACCTTCTTTGACTAAACCGCCAATTCGTAAAACACGATCGGTGGGCGCAATGCCCGATGCCATTTCAGTAGGCGTATAAAATAAATTCATTTGTTGTTCACTTGCGTAAAGAACTAAACCAACGATTGCTGCAACGCCAAAAACGCTACCTAAAATAATTAACAATCTTTTTTTTCTATGGGGTTTCATTGCCATTTTATATTAACCTCTATTCTTTCTATCTTGTTTATTCGTAACTATTCATTAACTTGATTTTGTGCATCCAACCGTGCATAAAACCTTTTTAATTCTTGCTTAGCTTTTGCGGTTGATTTAGCACTAATAAAATAATAACCTATTAAAGAAAAACTCACTATCCCATAACAAAGCCAAATATAAAGACCGTGCCCACCCATTTCTATAAAAGACTCAAACGTCTCAAAATACATCATGATGCTTTACCTTCGACTAACTTTTTCACCCAGCCGGTCATTTTCTCTCGCTTAATAATTTCTGACTTTATTCTTTGCATTAAAACTGTAAAAAAGTACACTTGAAAAGCAACAATAAACACCAGTAACGCCTTTAACATATCAGCATCCATCGAAGGTTTTTCAAACTTGCTAATTGTTGCCCCTTGATGAAGTGTATTCCACCATTCTACAGAAAAATGAATGATCGGTATGTTAACTAGACCCACTAATGCCAGCACCGCTGATGCTCTATCAGCACTTGTGCGATCATCAAAGGCATTATGAAGCGCCATAAATCCGATATACAAAAAGAACAGAATTAATTCTGAAGTCAATCGCGCATCCCATTCCCAATACGTACCCCAAGTAGGCTTTCCCCAGATTGCGCCAGTAATTAAAGCTAATAGAGTAAAAATAGCCCCAATTGGTGCACAGCTGACGGACACTATATGCGCCATTTTAATTCGCCAAACAAAACCAATTGCACCACTAATTGCCATGACGACATACGCAAACATTGATAAAAAGGCCGCAGGTACGTGGATGTACATAATTCTTACGGTATTACCTTGCTGATAATCTGCTGGCGAAAATAGTAGTCCTAAAGCTAAACCGATTAACATCAACACCAAAGTCGAACCTCGAAACCATGGCAATAATTTATCAGTAAACTGATAAAACCATTTTGGTGATGCCATTTGATAAAACCATATCCACATAACTTTCTTTCTCTTTTTCTAACTAAGGTCTATTTCTAATTATTTCTTTTATTCAAATCTTACAAACATCAATCAATTGATATTTTCATTGCTGCAGAACCCGCAAAAGGCGCTAACAATAAACTTAATATTAACAATGCTAACAATATAGCTAATTGCCCAGAATAATCTAGTCCAGATGATGCGGCTTGCACTGCCGAGCTACCAAAAATCAATACCGGTATAAATAGCGGTAACACAAGCAAGGTCAATAATACCCCACCATTTCGTAATCCAAGCGTTAAACACATTCCAATTGAGCCGATTAAACTTAAGACAGGCGTGCCTATCAATAAACTAACCACCGCAATTTTAATCCCTTGGGGATCTAAATTAAACAAATACCCGATTAAAGGGGTCACAATCACTAAAGGAAGTCCACTGGCTAGCCAATTAGCGATGCTTTTAGCAAGAACAATCTGATGACCCGCCACACCGCACACCAACAACTGCTCTAACCCACCTTCTTCAAAATCGGCTTGGTAAAAATTATTTAATGACATTAAAACACTGAGCAGCACTGCCACCCACAAGACTCCAGGCGCGATAAAAGCTAATTGAACGGGATCAGGTGTTACCGCCAAAGGAAATAAACTGGTAACTATCACGAAAAAAGCCAAAGGATAAACAAACTCCGACTGACTTCGCATGACTACTGCCATTTCGCGCTTAATCAATGAAACTAACTGACTTTTACCATTCTCGTTCTTGCTATCATCAATATTACTATGCACGTTGGTACTATTATTGGAATCGCTCATTCATCCACCTCTGGCGGTATCTCGAATATAGAGCGACTCTGTGTAAGCATCAATTCTTTTAAATCATTAATACCTGCAATCGTTTGATGAGATGTCACCAACAGCATTCCATTATTTTCTAAATGGTTATTACAGGCATTCTGTAGCCATTCTTGCCCTAGCGTATCTAACGCCACCATTGGTTCATCTAATATCCAAAAATTAACTGGTTCGGTAATTAATCGTGCTAAAGAAACTCTACGTTTTTGTCCCGCAGATAGATTTCCCACCGGCTCATCTAAATAAGCACTGATAGAGAGTTGTTTAAGCGCTTTATTCATTCTTGATTCAAAGGATTCATCAGCGTCATTATTGGCGAAAAAATCACGCAAACCAAAGTAAAATGCCAAATTCTGAGCAACGGTCAGTTTAGGCTTTAATCCTAATTTATGACCTAAATATAGAGTGTTTGAGAAAAAGCTAGAATGACTAGAATCAACTGATTGTTGATTAAAAAGTATTTCACCTTCAAAACGTTGGCTCAACCCACATAAACAACGAATCATAGAGGTTTTGCCTGATCCATTAGCACCGCTAATCTGTAATGCTYCACCATCAGACAAAGAAAAATCTACCTTATTAAAAAGAGGCATCTCATTTCGATAAACCGATAGATTTTTTACGAAAAACTGGTTGATTTCCAAAGTACTCAGATGGGTTGTAGCTCAACGGCTATACTATACTAAATCACTCTTTAATTACACTTTATAAACACGCCATTTAGACGACGTAAACAACCCCGCAACCCAAATAATAGACCCTATGGCAATACATCCAATAAATGCAGAGCATCGAAATACACCGGTAGAATCTAGTGTAACGTCATTATCCAATACTCAATTAATTCAAAAATTGCTAAATCCTGAACTTAGAGCACTTATAGAGCAGTACGCTAACCAACCACTGTTATTGGAAAAACTCTTACTTCAAAAAAATAGTGAGGCATTAATTACACTGAAATTGAGTCCTGTTGCGTTAGGCAATAGTCAGTCCAGCTCTTCCTCCCCTTTGCGAAGTGAAATAATCCAACTTAAATTACCAAATCAATCTAATTTACCAGTTGATATTAAAGAACTTATTGAACTATTGAAAAGTGCTAACAAGATATCATTTAGTATCGAGAGTAATCAGCAAATAGTGATTAAAATATCAAACTCAGTTCAGAAGCCACAATCAGAGCGAGTAACACCAATTATTCAAATAAATTTTACTAAAATTGAGCTTTCACCTAAAGGCGAATTAATACTTAGTCATCCGTTGCCGATTAAACAAAATCAAGCCGTAACTAACACGCCACTGTCGAATCTAGTGCCGACAGGAACAGTGAAAACTGGCGCAGTACAAACACTAGACCTAAATAAAAATCTTGGTGTAATAGCATCCAGTTTGATTTCTCAATCATCTAAACCTAGCAATAAACTTTCTACTGACTTTGTACAAATCGAATCAATAAATAGACAGCTAAAAGATAGTGTATCAAAGGTTTCAAACGATTCGAATATTATCAACAATTTTATTAAACAAGTAGAGAGTCTAGGTTTTCAAAAACTAACTCTTCAAAAGCAAGGCACTCAAAAAAATGTTGTTTTAGATGTAAAGACAATAGAATTTGCAAAAACATCGGCCACTGATTTTATCCAGAATTCGAACAAGATTAATAGTAAAATTCAAAAACTAATAAATGCTATTACTAAGCCCATAGCACTAGAAAGGCTGACTCAAACAGATACCACTGAAAATACTAAGAACTTAGTTTCTAGACTGATAAAAAGCGGCAATCTATTTGAAAACGCATTAAAAAAGCGCGTCGTAAAGAATGACCTAGTCTCATTAAATACATCGCCATTAAATACATCGCCAAACACGTCATCAAAAATCCCCAGTGATAACAAATTAATATTCAATCAAATCAATAGCCAATTAGAAAAATTACTAGTCGAAATTATTCGTTACTCTGAGAAACCAGTATCAGTTAGTCGAATTGAAAGAATTGAAAAATCGCTAGTAGCTCAAGTCAAAGATTTTACTCCATTAGAAAAACACCAACTAGAAAGTAATAAAAAAATTGTTATACAGAAAATTCAAGCTCAACAGGAACAATTACAAAATGTAATCCAACTTAGTAAATCACTTCAAGGAGTCATTAAAAGCAGTTTGTTACAGGTTGAGCAAAACCAGCTTCATAGTTTAAAAAGCGAACAATTTAATCTTCAACAATTTTTAGTTGATTTACCCATTAAACAAAATGGCATGATCGATTCTTTCGAGATGCGCTTTGAAAACCCAAGTAAAAGTAACAATTTCGTCAAAAAAAAATATTGGAAAGTCGTAGTTAGATTCGACTTAGAACCACTTGGCCCTATGTTTGCAGAAATTCAGTTCGAAAATGAAAGACTGTCAACTCATCTATTTGCAGAGAAAAAAGAAACGGCAGTTTTAATTAACCAACACTTACCGACACTCAGGAAATCATTGTTTAGCGCTGGTGTTGATGTCAACAAAATTTCAGGTAGTCAAGGTAATATCCCTGAAAATCTTTGCGGTCAAGATAAACCTAGTATCGATACGCACGCCTAAAATGATACATTCTTCGAACATTAACCAACCGAGAATTAACTCTATAAAAAAGGTAGCTGCACTTAAGTATGATGGTAAAAACACCCCAAAAATAGTGGCTAAAGGCGATGGTGAACTAGCACAAAAGATTGTCTCGCTCGCCAAGGAAAATGACGTACATATTCATTACGATCCATTATTAATCGATGTACTAAGTCGATTAGAGTTAGATGAGGAAATTCCAGAAACTTTGTTTCTAGCGGTTGCTAAAATTATAGCCTTTGCTTATTACTTGCAGGGCAAACATCCGGAGAGTACTGTTAATCCGAAGATAGATGACAAGCTAACTTTAGAACATACGTCAACAGAGGACACAAATTCAATCGTTCCAAAAACTGAATAAAACATTTTAAGAAAGCATGTTATCATCTGCAAATCCTTCCTCCTAAAGCTTCCACAAAATGAAAAAACTAATCGTATTCCTTTTGCTCTTGCTAGTAAGCACTTATTGCAGTTCTGAGAATTACTATCAAATAACTTTGTTAAGAGCCGCTCCGGGAAATTTAGCACAGCTAATTAATCAAGCTAAAGAATATAAAACCCAAAAGAAAGGTAACATTTCTATTATGCGTCATAGTCAAGGCGACCACTGGGATTTAATGCTTTTAGAGCCCTTTAAAAAGAATACTTATACCTCAATAGATTTCAGTTCAAAAGCAGACTTCCAACATGAATTCATCGCAACATCTAGCGTCACTTGGAGCGAAATTAAACCGATGTCTGATGCTAGCGGAATATTTCATATTGAAATGTTCCATGCAGTGCACGGAAAATCGCAAGAACTAATCAAACAACGAAATATGGAAAACAAATATTTAACCTTAACTAAAAGACGAGCCAATATTATTTTTGAAACATCCTTTGGAAGTGACGTCGATAGTTTTACCATTGGTTATTACAAAGACATGATGGCATTTGCGTCTATGCCTAATTTGCCATCCGAAGTGTTTTCAAAAGCCGCTACCGATGCTGGTTTTAAATCTAGAGATGATATTGGCCTTTATTTGAGAGAGTTGATTTTATCGCATCACGATACCATTGCTACTCAGGTAGAGTGAAAAATACGTATTTTACGTTTCTATAGTAACCGCGACAAATAATATAAAAAATAGTATCATCTAATTTACTAATCTATTTTCAAAAGAGAGCCTTATAATGACAAACCAACAAGATAAAACGAGTGCAATACTGGCACCCCTATTATTGGCTATAGGCATTGCATTAGCTGGGTATTTTATAAGCCATACTCTATATAATTCAAAGATTGCTTTAAATACTGCTGACGTAAAGGGATTAGCGGAAAGGATAGTTGAGTCAGATAGCGCTTTTTGGACCATTCAATACACGGTTACGGGTAATAAAAAACAGATATCGCGAAATTATATGAAGATTCAGAAAAAGATCAAAGAAAAATAATTTCTTTGTTAACCGAAAATGGATTTTCGAATGATGAAATACAGCCGGGTATTATAAATTATGTCAACCAAGAATATAGAGATGAAAATCAAAAATTAGTAGAAGCAAAGTATTTACTTATTGGAGAAATAGAAGTGCAAACTAATAAGGTCAGACTAGTAGCAAAAGTTAGATCAAAACTCAATAAGCTGATCGCTCAAGGATTAGATATTCAAAATAATAAGCCTGCCTATCATTTTACAAAACTCAATGATATTAAACCTGCCATGCTAAAAGAAGCGACTCGAAATGCTCGTTTAGCTGCTAACGAATTTGCAACTAATGCCGGTGTAAAAGTTGGAGGTATTCGAAGCGCAAGACAAGGCGGATTTGTCATTCGTGATGTTGGTCAAAACTATGGTGATACTCGAAAAATTGAAAAAAATGTTCGCGTTGTAACTAATGTAACCTTTTTTCTTACCGATTAACTGTTAATTGAGGTTTATCATTAGACAATATTTTTCGTATCGATTACTGTAAATACTCAATAACACTGACGAATTACTTATTTAAGGAAATACAGAAATGCCAGAAATTTCAATTTTAGGTTGGTTCCACACAATCATTGCCATAGTCGCGCTTGGTGCAGGCTTATACTCTCTTATCAAGTTTAAATATATTAAGCTATCCCAGCTAACAGGAAAAATATATCTTGGATGTACACTTTTTGCAGCGGTTACTGCCTTATTTATTTATCAAGCAAGTGGTACTTTTAACGCTGCTCATGCTCTTGCTATTTTAACTCTAGTTGCTTTATTAGTTGGCTTTATTGCAGAAAAAACGAGGGTTTTTGGTAAATTATCACCCTATCTTCAAGCAGCCAGTTATACCGGTACGTTTTTGTTTCATATGATTCCAGCGATTACTGATGGTCTTATGAGACTCCCTGTAGATTCACCGATTGTTAGCGAGATTGAAGATCCACTGTTAAAAGGTTTCTATCTCACATTTCTTGTTATTTATATTATTGTGTTAATTACACAAATAATGTCATTACGTAAGCAATCGAAACAACCAAATAATTCTTAGGTCTTTAACTTTTAGTGGTAAACATTAAATTCACCAAAAAATTTGGTGAATTTATTTCCTTATTTACGAATATTCAGCAACCGTTAATAATACATTCCTATAATAACGCTTCTATCTATAAAAAACTTACAAATGGATTTGCTTATGCGTTTAAGTCTTTTACTAGTCCTGCTTTTAAGTAGCTGTGTCATCTCGCCAAAAATCAAGAAAACTTACGACCCTATCTGTGATAAGTTTAAAAAAAGAGTTGCATTACAATCTACTTTTTTAGTAAATAACTGTCCTCAAAATAATGACTGCAATCATTTAATTGGCTTTAGCATTATTACCAGCGTAATTACAGGGGCAGTTTCTATAGCAATTATGTCAGTTGGTAATATTTATTATGCGATCGATCATAAAAGCCAATGTAAGGCAAAAATCGACCGTGCACGAATTAAGTTATTGGATGAATCTAAAATATAATACTACACACCATCCAAAGCCTGTCTAATATCAGCAATCAAATCTTCAACATCCTCAACACCAACAGATAAACGAACTAAGCTATCTGAAATCCCAAGACGCTTGCGGATATCTTTAGGAACTGAAGCATGAGTCATCAATGCAGGATGATTACTTAAACTCTCAACACCACCTAAACTTTCAGCTAAGGCGAACAACTTTAGGTTTTGCATAAAAGCACTGGCTTTTTTAAGCCCGCCTTTTATAACAATGGAAATCATTCCACCAAATCCATCCATTTGCTCCTCAGCTAAATCGGCTTGAGGGTGACTTGCAAGACCCGGATAATAGACTCTTTCAATCTGATTATGAGCCGTTAACCACTGCGCAATTCGCATGCCTGATTCATTATGTTGCTTCATTCTAAGTGCTAAAGTCTTCAATCCTCTAAGTGCTAAAAAGCTATCAAATGGCCCCGCAATTGTACCAGTAGAGTTTTGTAAAAAAGCCAAATCTTCAGCTAACTTTTCATTATCCCCTACCACCGCAACACCGCCCACCATATCTGAATGACCATTGATATATTTAGTGGCAGAATGCATGACGATATCAAAACCATAATCTAAAGGACGTTGATTGTAAGGCGTAGCAAATGTGTTATCGGCTACAGCGATTATCCCCAATTCTTTTGCAAGCGCTGCAACCGCTTTTAAATCAACGAGCGTTAGCATTGGATTAGTTGGCGTTTCTACCCATAACATTTTAGTATTTGGTTTTATAGCTGCTCTCAAGACATCAATATCACTCATATCAACAAAATCAAATTCAATTCCTGCACTGCGCTTACGAACTTTATCAAATAATCGAAATGTTCCACCATACAAATCATCCATCGCTAAAACATGATCGCCAGAATCAACTAACTCGAGAATAGTCGATGTAGCAGCCATGCCCGTAGCAAAAGCAAACCCGCGTGTTCCATTTTCTAAACTAGCAATACATCGCTCATAAGCAAACCGAGTTGGATTTTGGGAGCGAGAATACTCATAACCCGTATGCTCACCAGGTGCTGATTGAATATAGGTAGAAGTTTGGTAAATAGGTGTCATCACGGCACCCGTTCTTGGGTCAGGATATTGCCCGCCGTGAATCACTTTTGTAGCAAATTTTAGGTCTGATTTTTCTACTTTGTTATCATCTATCATTATCGTATCTTCTTTTTTGGTTTGTTTTATTAGTTGTCTAATGGTCAAGTATTATTCGTATACGTTGATTGTCGTAGCAATAAACCAATCTGTCAAATGCTGTTAGTTACCAACTTTGTTAATTAATTTCAAAGAGGTTAACGATTCGGCGGAATTGAATAAGTTCCGACAACGTGAGCCACTGGTTTATCATCGCCTTCAGAATAAATATTAACTTCTCCAACGGCTAATGAGCGACCTACTTTTAATAATTTGCACACGCCGATTATATTTTTATCAGCCGATGGCTTACGGATAAAATTAATATTCAAGTTAGTGGTCACTGCCAAAGGTACTAAACCAATTTCACCGTGTATTGCAACATACAAGGCAACATCAGCTACGAGCATTAAAACTGGACCAGCGACCGTTCCACCGGGTCGTAATTCATCATGTCCGATAGTGTGTTTGATGGTTGCCGATTCGCCACCCATCTCGATAATTTCACATTTAGATTGTGGAAATTCATTGATTAAAAATTTACTTAACTCTTCTTTAGATATCATCGTTTATTCTTTCCTCAATTATTCCTAATCAACTCAGTGCTGATGACCACCCACACCATGTGCGTGACCATGGGTAACCTCTTCATTAGTTGCAGCTCTTACATCAACAACCTTGACAGAAAAAGTCAGTGTTTTTCCTGCAAACGGATGATTAAAATCAACTACCACCATAAATTTACCCGGTTTAACCACCGTTACTCGCTTATTACCTTGCTCAGTATGAACCACACCTACCATGCCTTTCTTCCACTTAATCTTAATCTTTTTACTCATTCCTTGTAGATGTTTCATCGGGATTTTTTGCTCTGCATTATCTTTAGGCATTCCATAGGCTTCTTCAGGCGCTAAAGTCACATCAAATTCATCATCTTTAGATTGACCTTCCATCGCTTTTTCTAGCCCTGCAAGTAAGCCATTATGACCATGCAAATATGCCATAGGTAGACCAGTGGTCGAATCTTCTAGTACCTTATCTTCCGTATCGGTCATTTTATAGACAAACTGTACAACAGTATCTTTTTCAATTTTCATTTATGGTGTTTTCCGAGTTATATTCTAAAATAGGCCAGTAAAATAGATCAGCAAAACAGGGTCGGAGTCTCTCTATTTGGCAATATCATTTCTAGGAGCTTGTCCAAAATAGAACATHCAGTCTCAAAHTTAGCACAAAGTTTACTTAACTAGCGACTCCGACCTTTCTTTCAATTATTATACCTAAATATTGACTCACACATATTAAAAGCTCTCTATGCCTTTTTTAATAAAACATCAAAATGATATTGCTTCAAACCGATCAGAAATCACCAATAGGGGATTAACGATTGGCCGATCCGCTAAGAATGGCTTGTTAATTGACGATCCTTCGGTTAGCCAATTTCATGCAATTATTGATACCAAAGAACTAAAAGACGGCTCACTCATCTATTTTATACAAGATTTAGAAAGTACCAACCAAACCTTAGTCAATAATCAGGCTATTACTCAGCATCTTTTATGTGATCAAGATATTATCAATATTGGTTTACATGAGTTTAAATATATCGATGAGAATACCGAATCTCTGGCTGCTACTAAAGCCTTTAAGAAGAGTTGGATACCTGGGGTTTTGATACTCAAAGATTAAAATATCTACAAAACACTTTTAGCAATAATTACTGTAAAACGGTATAGTTGCACCTTATTGAATTCTTGAATTAGCAAAAGCTCAACTATGTCTGAAAAACCTCGAAAAATACTGATAACCAGTGCCCTACCCTATGCCAATGGCCCAATCCATATAGGTCATATGTTGGAATATGTACAAACTGATATCTGGGCTAGGTTTCAGCGTCTTATCGGCAATGAGTGTTATTACGTTTGTGCTGATGATACACATGGCACACCGATAATGCTTAGCGCACAAAAGCAAGGAATTACGCCTGAGGAATTAATTGCTAAAAGCCATGATAGCCACACAAAAGACTTCGATGCTTTTCATATTGCCTTTGATAATTTTCATTCCACACACAGCGAAGAAAACAAAGATTTTACCGAAAGCATCTATTTAGCGCTTAAAGAAAAAGGCCATATTGTAAAAAGAACCATTGACCAATTATTTGATCCTGAAAAAGAAATGTTTTTACCGGATCGTTTTGTAAAAGGCGAATGTCCAAAATGTGGTTCAGAAGATCAATATGGTGATAACTGTGATGTTTGTAGCGCCACCTATAGCCCTACCGAATTAAAAAATCCAGTTTCTGCCGTTTCTGGCGCTACTCCTGTATTAAAAAAATCTGATCACTTTTTTGTAAAATTACAACACTTTGAATCCATGTTAAAAGAATGGTTAAAAACTGGCGTTAGCAAACAAATTGCAAACAAACTAGAGGAATGGCTTTCAATTGGTCTGCAAGAATGGGATATCTCCCGTGATGCACCTTATTTTGGTTACGAGATTCCGGGCGAACCCGGTAAGTATTTTTACGTTTGGCTAGATGCGCCTATTGGCTATATGGCAAGCTTTAAAAACTTATGCGATCGAACCGGTGGTTTAGATTTTGACGAGTTTTGGAAAAAAGATTCAACAACAGAACTTTATCATTTCATTGGTAAAGACATTATTAATTTCCATTGTTTATTTTGGCCATCGTGTTTAAGCGCCGCAGATTATAGAACACCAACTGCTGTTTTTGCCCATGGTTTTTTAACCGTTAACGGAACTAAAATGTCTAAGTCGAAAGGGACTTTTATTAAAGCCTCAACTTATCTTGAACATTTAGATGCCGAATATTTACGCTATTATTTTTCGGCAAAATTATCCAGTAAAGTAGACGACTTTGATTTAAATTTGGAAGATTTTGTTCAGCGAGTCAACTCAGACTTAGTCAACAAATATGTCAACATCGCAAGTCGTTGTGCAAAGCTAGTTCAAAAAACTGGCGGAAAGCTCCATTTACGAATTGGCGACCAAGAATTATTAAAACACTTCCAAGATGAAGCTGATATCATACAAGATCATTATGAAAATAGAGACTATGGTAAAGCTAGCAAAGCAATTATGGCACTAGCGGATAAAGCGAATGTTTATATTGATGAAAAAGCACCTTGGACACTAGCCAAAAATGAAGACACTGCAGATGAAGCTCTACTAGTTTGTTCAATGGGAATTAATCTTTTCAGAATTCTTAGCGTTTATTTAAAACCTGTCTTGCCAAAATTGATGGAAGAAGTCGAAGTGTTTTTAAATGCAGGAGAATTAACTTGGCAATCAATTGATTTGCCGTTAACCGATCATTGTCTTAATCCGT
Organism: Kangiella sp.; assembly: GCA_002733465.1. Classification (GTDB taxonomy): domain Bacteria; phylum Pseudomonadota; class Gammaproteobacteria; order Enterobacterales; family Kangiellaceae. The sequence continues at coordinate 134,316 of NVVT01000004.1, read as the reverse complement.
TTAAGCCTCTAATGAAACGGTTAGAYYTAAAGAAAGTMGAGGCAATGGTTRCATCTTCAGTWGAAGCTAGTGCACCRGTAAMACCTAAGAAAGAAAAGAAAMAGAATAAAAAAATTGATGACTCTATAATAAAACCTGAAATTCAATTTGAAGACTTTGATAAAATTGACTTGAGATTAGCTACTATCGTTTCTGCTGAACATGTTGAAGGCACAGATAAACTACTCAAGTTAACATTAGATATTGGCAGTCAACAGAAACAAGTTTTTGCGGGCATTAAAAGTGCTTACGCTCCGAAAGATTTAGTTGGAAAATTAACTGTTATGGTAGCTAATTTAGCACCACGGAAAATGCGTTTTGGTATGTCAGAAGGAATGGTATTAGCTGCGGGACCTGGCGGAGAGGATTTATGGGTATTAAATCCAGATGAAAGCCGTCCTGGTCAAAAAGCAAAAGCAGGAATGCGAGTAAAATAAATTCTGAATAAATAAGAATATAAAAGGTTAAAATATGCAAACATTTGAGCTTTATGGTGTCGCTTGGTTAATTTACTTTATATTAGGATTAGGCTTGTTGGCTTTAGTTGCTTATAAAGTTAAAAATCTAACTTGGCCAGTTAAATTTGCCATCATTAGTTTTTTAGCGGTAGGTGCTTTAACACCAGAGATAGTTACATCAAGTACAGTTACCAATGCAGAAACTTATGCACCTTTAGTAATCACTTCACTATTAAAAGCAGAAGTTGAAGGAAGCAAAGCGATTATTAGTGGATTAATTCAATTAGTCATTGTCTGGGGCATTGTCTTTTTTATTGGTATGAGTATCCGTCATTTTTTAACTACACGCGCTAAGCGATAATATTATTTTGTGCTAATGAATAATTGCTAATGGATATACTATTACTCCTCATTAGTACCGTTTTAGTTAATAACTTCGTCTTAGTTAAATTTCTTGGTCTTTGCCCTTTTATGGGTGTTTCAAATAGAGTAGAGACAGCAACCGGTATGGCTGCCGCTACCACATTCGTTTTAACCTTAGCATCAATGGTTAGTTATTTAATTAACCATTATGTCTTACAACCTTTCCATGTTGAATATTTACAAACCCTCGCCTTTATTTTGTCGATTGCAGTTGTCGTTCAATTCACCGAAATGGTAATCCAAAAAACTAGCCCCGTTTTACATCGAGTGCTCGGTATATTTTTACCCTTGATCACAACTAACTGTGCTGTGCTAGGCGTTGCATTATTAAATGTTAATCAGGGACATGATTTTATTCACTCTATATTTTATGGTTTTGGCGCAGCGGTTGGTTTCTCTTTAGTACTTATTTTATTTTCAGGAATGAGAGAAAGAATTGATGTGGCGGACGTCCCTAAACCATTTAAAGGCGCGGCCATTAGCCTCATAACTGCAGGCCTTATGTCCCTCGCATTTATGGGGTTTGCGGGGTTGGTTTAAAATTATGTTTGAGCTCATTCCAGAAATATCGCCTTGGCTAGTTGAAATGATACAAGCAATAACGGTGATCACTATTTTTGCTGGGTTATGTGGCGCATTGCTTGGTTACGCTTCTGTTTACTTTAAGGTAGAAGGCGACCCAATTGTTGAACAAATTAACGCAGTTCTGCCTCAGACTCAATGTGGACAATGTGGTCATCCAGGATGTAAGCCATACGCCCAAGCCATTGCAGATGGTGAAGCTATCAATCGATGTCCTCCTGGTGGTGAAGCAGGAATTAAATCGCTTGCGAATCTTCTTGAACTGGAGATAATTCCATTAAACGAAGAATGTGGCGAAGAAAGTTTACCTAGAGTTGCATTTATCATAGAAGAAGAATGTATTGGTTGCACCAAGTGTATTCAAGCCTGCCCTGTTGACGCTATCGTCGGCACGGCAAAACAAATGCATACCGTCATCGTAAGCGAATGCACAGGCTGTGATCTTTGTGTACCGCCTTGTCCTGTTGATTGTATTGAAATGCCTTTTGTTGAAACTAATTTAATTAATTGGCGACAACAAAAACCTAACTATCAATCGATAGAGCTACATTAGTCATTATGAATTCCATGCATAAAAACACGACATTAAATGCTACTTATAAATTTCATGGTGGAATTCATCCCACGGAAAATAAATTAATTTCAAGCTCTAGTTCTATAGTTAAACTTGAACCTGGTAAATTGTTTAGAATTCAGGTCAATCAATCATCCGTTCAAAATGTTGAGCAAACAATTGATATTATTGTCACTAAAGGGCAAAAGGTTGTTCTAGGAGAAGTTTTAACATCATTTCAATCATCAATCAATCTGCTTAACGTTCCTGTTCACTCTCCTTGTAATGGTACAGTCTTAGAAATTGAATTATTTAGCTGTGGTCATAAGTCATCCTTACCAGAAATGACGATTATTATTCAAGCAAATGAAGAAACCCCGCACGAAACTTCCGTTACAAAACTCAAGAATAAATGGACAGAAGAATCACAGAAATCCTTAATTAATAAAATTAGAAATGCCGGAATAGTTGGCTTAGGTGGCGCGACATTTCCAACCCACGTTAAACTGTCTTCGCCTTTGAGTTCTGATAGCATCAATCCCGCCACCCTGATTATTAATGCCATGGAATGTGAGCCTTATATTACTTGTGACGATCGTCTTATAAGAGATTATGCAAATAAAATTATTGAAGGTGCTCTTATCGTTTCAAGAATCGTCAATTGTGAAAAAATAGTGTTTGCAATTGAAGATAATAAACCTGAAGCCGTGCTAGCGATCCAAGAATCAATAAAACAGATTACAGAAATTGAATTGGGACTTTCTATTTTGGTTGCTCCTACAAAATATCCCAGTGGTGGTGAAAAGCAATTAATACAAATTGTTACTGGGCAAGAGTTAACCAAACAACAATTACCGAAAGATCTCAATATTTTAGTACAGAATGTTGCAACACTCTTTGCTGTTTACCAAGCAATTGTACTAAATAGAAATTTGACTGAGCGACTAGTTACCATAACTGGTGATTTAGTGGATGAACCGGGAAATTATTGGATACCATTTGGCACTCCCTTCAGCGAGATTATTACTAAATTTAATATTTCAAAAAAAGATTTAGATTTTATCATTATTGGAGGCCCTTTAATGGGTCAAAAAATATCAAGTTTTGATATTCCAACCAGTAAAAAAGTGAACTGCCTAATTTTTAACAAACGAATTGTTAAAGTTGAAGTTAAAGATTGCATTCGATGTGGTGAATGCGAAACAGTCTGTCCGATTAAACTGCTACCACAACAACTCTATTGGTTTTCTAAATCAGAACAATGGAAGCCAATGGAGCAATTAGATTTAAAAGCTTGTATTGAATGTGGCGCCTGCGATTATGTTTGTCCGAGCGATATTCCATTAGTAGATTATTTTCGATTTGCTAAATCTGAAGTAAAACATCTATTATTCAAGGAAAAAGCTTCAGAACTATCAAAACAACGATTCGACAATAGAGAAAAACGACTTAACCGCATTAAGCTCGCTCGTAAAGCAAAACAGAAAAAAGCAACACAAGACAGAAAAAAAGCATCCGAAAATAAGTCAATTGACCCTGATGGTAAAAAAACTGCTATTTTGGATGCTCTCAATCGTGTGAAAAATAAAACCAAACAAAAGAATGAAACAAATACGGGATTAAGTAATGAGGAATAATCCATTTGCAACTAACACTCGTACAACCAATCAATTAATGTTATTGGTCTGCGCTGGATTAATACCCGGCGCAATAACTCAATTTTATTTCTTTGGTTGGGGCATTTTAATTAATCTAATACTTTGCGGTGTTTTTGCGATTAGTGCTGAAGCATTGGTTTTGAAAATAAGGAAACGCTCTATTTTAAAGACCTTAAAAGATAATTCCGCATTATTGACCGGACTACTACTCGGTTTAGCCATACCTCCATTACTACCATGGTGGATGAGTTTTATTGGTGTTTATTTTGCTATTATTTTTGCCAAGCACTTGTACGGTGGTTTGGGCTACAACCCGTTTAATCCTGCAATGATAGGTTATGTTTTGCTACTGATTTCATTTCCATTAGCGATGACTAATTGGTTACCGACTTCAGAACTATTAACTCTCAAACCTGATCTAATGCAAAGTATTGAGTTAACATTTTTTGGTGTTACAAATGATAGCTTATCAAATATAAGTAAAAACGTAACCGATATAAAGACATTAGCCGATGGTTTTACTATGGCAACACCTCTGGATCATATACGAACCTCACTAACACAAGGTTTTATGCTTTCAGAAATACAAAGTCAGTCAAATGAAAATGTCGCTTTTACCATTAATTCAAATAGTTGGATTTGGGTTAATATTGCCTATTTAGTCGGAGGGATTTATTTGCTGTTTTTGAAAATAATTCGTTGGCATATTCCAGTATCGATAATGGCGTCAATGGTAGTCTCTTCTATTTTTCTATCAATGCTAGACGATCAAATTTACTTGTCTGCTAGTGACCATTTATTTTATGGAGCATCAATGCTCAGCGTGTTCTTTATTGCCACTGATCCAGTGAGCGCATCAACCACTCAAAAAGGTCGGTTAGTCTACGGTGCTTTAATCGGTTTTACTTTAATCATGATTAGAACATTTGGTAGTTATCCCGATGCCTTTGCTTTCGCCGTTATTTTGCTGAATATTGCATCACCCACTATTGATCATTATTTTCGACCCAAAGTTTATGGAACGAACATTACAGGAAAAAAGATTCCAATAAAAATAATGGATGATAATTTGCAGAAAGATAACTTACGAGGGAATGATTTTAAGGACGATCACAATGAGTAGTAATGACGTTTTAAAAAAGTCCATACGTAAAAATGCATTGATACTCGCTCTATTTGCGATGGCTTCTACTGCATTAGTCTCTATTGTTTATCAATTGACGAAAGAGAAAATAGCAAGTGAAGTAGAAAGAGTGATGAATCAACAACTGAATAAATTAGTCGCATCGGAGAAATATGATAATTCACCTACTAGCGATTGCATCATAGTAATGAATCATTCCAGAATAAACCAAGTGTCTGTCAATAAAATTCATCGTATGCGGAAGAATAATGAGCCAATTGCTCTAGTATTTTCATCGACAGCTCATGATGGTTACTCAGGAGATATTAATCTGTTAATAGCCTTCTCTCACAACGACCAACCTCACCAAAACAGACCACAACAAGATAGACTGCTAGGTATCGAAATTTTAAATCACCGAGAAACACCTGGGTTAGGTGATAAAATCGATTCCAATAAAAGTAATTGGTTACAACAATTTGAGAATATTGAGCTAACCAATATTAGTGAAAAAAGCTGGCGTGTCAAAAAGGATGGTGGTGATTTTGATGCTTTAACCGGTGCCACTATTACGCCAAGAGCTACTATTAACGCAATATATCAGACGGCTCTGTATTTCGAGAATAATAAAATCGAGTTATTTGATAGAGAAGCTAACTGTGAAGTAAGTCTTAACAACTAATGTTATTCATGGCGAGTAGTTTTGTTTCGACCATTTTCTTTTGACCGGTAAAGTGCTTTATCTGAATTTTCTAACCAATCTTTGGCGGATGCAATATCAGTCGTTAATTGACAAATGCCTAGACTGACGGTAAAATTTATTTCTAATCCATCATAAACAATTGTCAATTTCTCTAATTTTTCACGTAGACGTTCCGAAAATTTAAAGGCACCGTCTATATCAGTTTCAGAAAGTAACGCAACAAATTCTTCACCTCCATAACGACCACAAATATCTTGTTCTCTCGCACACTCAACTAAAGTTTTAGCGCATTCTCTAATGACCTCATCGCCAGCCTGATGCCCGTAAGTATCGTTAACTTGTTTAAAATGATCTATATCAAAAATCACTAAACTAATCGTTTGTTGATAACGACTAAATTTTTTAAATTCAAATTCTTGGCACTCTTGCCAATAGCCACGATTATTCAAATTTGTTAGTTTGTCAGTACGACTGAGTTTTTCTAATTGTAAATTGGCTGTTTTTAAAGCGCTTCTGTTAGTTGCTACATCGGTTACGTCATATACAATGATACAAATATTATCCACTTCTCCCGTTGTTGACAAAATGGGAAAAATGGAAATGTTTTGGTACATCAACTCTGCAATTCCAGTAATTGGTCGATAGTTTTTAAATTTAAAAATATAGGGGCGTTGCTCCCAAATACTAAACGCACGTATTTTTAACTGAAAGACCGATTCAACTTTATGTTGAAACCATTTTTGGTCAATCTCTGGAAACAATTCAAAGATGTTTCTATTACGAGTATCATTTGCAATCACACCACTATGATTTTCCATAAAACTATTCCATAGCTGAATTTCATTATCCTCATTCAGTACGACTAGACCAACATCTATGTTTTGCAACATATCCATCATCCAGTGAAATTCTCTCAATTGTTCGATTGAATTGTTCATAGTTTTACTTTGTTTTTTTAAACCCTTTTAATGTTTATTTAAGTTACACAATATATTGCAGAAGCTTTTTTAAGGGAACTACACAGGATTCGGTGAAGAGTAAAAGTAAATCGCAGTTGATCCCTTTATTTTCAATTCGATAATTAATTTCAATCGACAACGCTTTATCCCAATTTTTAACATTATTATCGATTAATTCCTTAACCTTTAAATGTTGTCCTAAAACAATCGGATGTCCTTGGCTTAAATTAATATCAAGCTGATCGGATATTCCTTGTAAGCAAGCACCCACTAAAATATTAGCGATATCCATCAATAATTCTAATTCAATTTTCTCATTGATCTCACCATTGTATTTCATTAAAGAAGCGATATTTTTAAAAGATGAGTCGTTAAATATGAGTAATGCTTCCCCAGACAATCCAGGACCGATAAATCCCTGACATACAGAAGAAACCGTTTCATCTTGAGCAGAGAACTGCAAAGCCATATGAAGCTCTGTCAATTCAATATGATTTACCTTAGGAATAGGTAATTCTACAAACACATCCAAAAATCTTGCCAACACATCGCCTGCTCTACCCATCGCAACGTTCGATATTTCCTGCATCGCATCAATAAACTCTTTCTCGCTCATTTCTACATTTGAATCGGCTAAGACTAAACTTGCTCTCGGGTTATGACTTTTTACAAAACCATGTTTTTGTAATACCTTAAGTAATATCTCTTTAGATATCGGTTTTTTAACAAAATCCAAAGCGCCTAACTCTAAAACACGCTCTTGAGCGGTCGGCTGAATATCTCCTGAAACGACTAAAATATCCATTTCAATAGCTCTACGATTTAGTTCCTCTAATGTTTCGTAACCGTCAAATACGGGCATATTTAAATCTAAAAACATTAAGTCAGGGATAGAATCTTGGATTATTTCTATTGCTTCACGACCATGCTCCGCATAAATTATTTCAACCGGCCAATCGTCAGGCAAACAACGAGCAAGTTGCTTTCTCGCCATTCTAGAATCATCGCAAATTAAGATAGTTTTGGGCATGGATTGGATTAGCTCAGGGATAACTTTAATAATATTATGTGTTATTAAGGTATAGCAAATTATGCTTGTTTTTGCCTGTTTATTCTCTATTTTGGCTAGTTGAGGAGGTTTTATCTAGATAATGTTCGAGTATTCAAGCTTTTTAACCTCGAACTTTCTAACCTATTAACTTCGAATATCACTCTCAATAATCGTTTTAGCAATTCGAGCGACATGATTAACTATGTCATGGTTTGGTTCTTTTATTAGATAGGTATTTGTGAGCTTTTTTTGCTTGTGAATATAAGTTTCATATTCAGCTAACTCGTCATAAACACAAGGCTCGGCAGTTAAACAACTGATACTAGATTCATTAAGAATATTAGCTAGCTTACTAATTTGTAATTGCTTCCTTTGCGGTAAGATAACGCGACTTTGAATTGAATCATCTGAATAAAGTCGACTAAGACGACTGTTAAATATTATCGCCTTAAATTTGATATTAGTGTCCAAACTGGCCATCAAATCTTTCAACAAAAACGTGAAAGAAACCAATTCAATAAGAGTGGACTGCAAATTACTTTCGTCGCTCTCAGAATGTTGTAAAAATGGCACTATGCCACCTGAAAAAATATCACCTTGAAAAAAGGTAGAATACGCATTAGTCGCTGATTTTACATATTTTTCTATCTTAACCACTTGTTGTGCTAAATCGTGATTATCTGGTTTGAGTAAATCAATCGCAAACCATACTAATGGAACTGAATCAATAGCTTCTTCACCTTGCCATCGTACATGCTGACGAAGTTCTCTAAGGCGAATTGGTTTAGAAAAAGAAGCATCTGCCAGGTTTTCAACTTGTTCAAGCCAAAGCTCTTGAGAATCTGCAACTTCAATTTCAGACTCTTCAGCCTTACGAGTAACTAACAAATGGATGGCCGTCACAACTCTATTGACTTTACGTTTATATCTAAAAAGCAAGTAGATTAGGCTTAAAACTAAAAAGCTCGCTAAGGCAAAGATTCTAAGTCGGATTCTATGAAAACTAGCTCTAAAATCTGATTCTAACTCAAAGCCATCAATTTCTATTTTAAACCATCCAGCAGTTACTCCGTTAAATGCAATTTTTTCAATAAATGGAATGTTCTTTTTAGCGGATAAATAATCGAATTCCAATTTTTTAGCCGAATCGTTATTTGATTGTTTTTCATTCTCTGACGAGGATTTGATGATAGAGCCAGACTTGTTAGCCATTTCATTTGAGTTAGTTATTTCTCTCAAGGTTAAACTATTACTTTGCTCTGCGGTAGATTGCCCTGTCATATTCTTCTGAGGGTACTTTGTGACAATAATACCATCCGCTGAATAAATGGTAGCGGTATGTATATAACGGTCTTTAGCAATATTTTGTGCCAATAGTTCAAGCTGGAGGTTATCTTCTGAGAGCAGGGCTTCTGCACTTGAATCGGCCGCTATTTTCACAATACTATGAGCGTATTCTGAGGTTCTTTTTGCAACTAAGTTTTCTACTTGGTAGTCGATAATGTACCAAGACAAGGAAAGGAATGAGGCCAACAAAATAAAAGCAATCGGTATCAACCCCGCCAGTATATTGGGTGCTGATTTTGTTCCCTCTTTAGATTTGAATGGGGCTTGAATATTATTATCCATCAAATCATTATATCAAGTTGGCATTCAAATAACTATTATCGCAAACGACTTATTCCATTTTAAGGTATTATGTGATCTCAGACGCAAACTACTACTTATAAAAGTGAAATATGATGCTACTAGCTATACCTAAAGATCTTGAGTGCTTTTTTTCTGATGGGGTATGGAAAAGCGTAAGCGATAATTCGGCTAATAAGACAGCTTTTTTAAATAGTGCCACAATAGTTAAAATATCCTTATTCTCAAATTCAGCAGGCCCAAAACAAGAAAGTGAGTTTAATAAGATGCTCGATAATATTGATCATCAAATGCAGTTTTCAAAAAACATTCAAGAGGGCTCGGTCATTTGGATTTGTTTTATCGAAGAGCGACACTTATCACTATTTTTGAAGAATTTAAATCTACTTACCTCTTTTGATTATTTGACATGGCCTAAAGGTTGCGCATCAATCCTTAATTCAGCACCTAAATTAATCGTTTTTGACATGGACTCGACCTTTATACAAATCGAAGTAATTGATGAATTGGCAAAAGCTCATAATGTTGGCGCTGAAGTTTCTGAAGTGACGGAGTCTGCGATGCGCGGTGAATTGGATTTTTCAGAAAGCCTGATCACTCGAGTTGCTTGCTTGAAAGGATTGTCTAGCAATACAATTAAAACAATAGCTAACAGCCTTTCATTATCACCAGGTGTTGATAAGTTAGTTAAATGGGCTCATCTACAGGATATAAAGATCGCCATCGTTTCTGGAGGTTTTACTCCTTTTGTTAAAAAACTAGCCACAAAAATGAATTTGTATAAAGTAAAAGCCAACGACTTAGAAATTGAAGAAAATAAATTAACCGGTAAGGTGTTAGGCGACATTGTAGATGCTAAAGCAAAAGCCGATTTTATTAATGAATTAAAACAACAATTAAATTTGCAAACCAATGAAATAATGAGCATTGGCGATGGAGCCAATGATTTATTGATGATGAAGGAAACAGGATTTAGTTTAGCCTATCGAGCAAAACCAGCAGTTGATAAGAAGGCAGGGGGACGAATGAAAACCACTAATTTAGACCGATTAATTAGCGTTTTTACAAATTAACATCCAATAATTTTAAAAGAGCCCGTCAAAAGTGTTAGTTAAAATCCACTAGAAGAAAAATCATAATCCAATTTTACACTGGGTCTTTGTAAATAGTAACCTTGAATATAACGCACATTCATTGGCCACAAGGCGGCTAACATGGCGGCTTCTTCAACTTTAGGAATTATACTTAATTTATCGCGATTATGTATTTCATCTAGTAGAGATTGAATTCTTGCAGAAGATTCAGGATCTAAGTGTAAATTTTCGCTGACTTTATCTGATATTTTAACGTAGTCTACATCGAGTTGATCAATCAATTGAACTTGCTCAATATCGGAACCAAATTTAGATAGGCAACAAACATATCCTTTACTTCTTAGGTTTGCCGTTAACGCAATAACACGTTTTAAATGATTGGCAGCATCTTCCTCATCAAATTGAAATATCAACCTATTTTTCTCTAACTTGCTAGTTCTAAAAGTTTTATCAATAAAATCTGCGATTGAATCATCAATCAAAGAAACACTGGATAGGTGAACAAAAATTTGTAAATTATCGTTTTTGCTAGTTTTTACAGAGCGGAGTGCTTGACTAATAATCCACTTGTCTAGTTTCACACCTAAACCGACCATCCTAGCAATTGGGAACACTTTATCCGCACTTATTTCTTTGCCTTCCTCTGTCGTTAAACGTAACAAAGCCTGATATAAGGGTTTTTCTTCGCCATGCAATTTAACAATTGGCTGAAAAAGCAACTTGATACGGCCCGCATCAATTGCATCTTGAACTTGATCGACCAGTTTTTTATCAACACCTTCCGCAATATTTGCTACAGCCTTATTAAAAACCTTAAATCCATCGCCATTTTCTAAACGTCCCGCAGCGCTTTGAGCGTCACTAATATAACGATTAGGGTCAGAGTTCTCGTCACTTATTGGACATATTCCAATACTGAAAGTAACTTTATGAGTATGACCATCAACATCAAATAAATGATCTTTAATCGATTCRCATAATCGCTTHGCTAAATCTCTAGCAATTTTGCTWGATTTGTCTTCAATTAATATTCCRAACGCRTGRTCHGTAAGHCGAGCYAACGTATAACTTTCATCAACTCKACCGCTYAACCAATTAGCACACTCCAAAGTCACKGAATCAACACCAGVAATDCCGTACTCTCCACGAATTTTATTRTGTTGATCATATTCAATATAAAGCAAATTATAAGTACAAGATTTTTCAATAGCTCTTGCTTGAGTCAGTAGAATTTGCTCAGAAAAATATATTTTGTTATAAAGATCTGTCACCGTGTCTAATGCACTAATTTCTTTCAGTTTTTCTTCAAGCTCTGCACTGTCGGTTTCTTCTCTTATCAAAATTTGCGTACAATTTTCATCTTCAAAATGTGCTTGCGATAGTGACATGATTGCTTCAAATACATCGCCATCTGCTTTAGCGCCAGAAAAGGAGAAATTATGCTGATCATGATCGAGCGCCATTTCTTTAAGATGCTTTTTAAATTCGTCTTGGTATTTTTTATCTATCGTATCCAACGCAGGAACACAGAGTATTTCATCATGATCKGWRTATCCRAATAAWTCTAAATAAGCTTTRTTTGCATAAACATGCATTCCGTCATGAATATARGCGATAGCATCTCTTGAACTATCTAATAATAATGAACAACGTTTTTCACTTGACCTTARAGCGAGTTCTGCTTGGGTTTTCGCWCGACGTACWTCYARATGWGCYAACTCTTTTTCTACGCGMARRCAAAGCATWTCAARATTMTTATGGCTSGWTGTATTRCTTGCWCCRTAAGTTAATGCYTCTAYAAGATTTTCWTCKGTTAATTGMTCAAACATYACAATTACYGGAATATCCCTTCCAAACTGTGCWATCTGTTCWATYGCTTGTTTTGCTGGYAGKGCATGATGCTCAGGKATMGCYAAKAGTAARTCAGAAACTTGCTTTTCTARYGCCTSWATTAACTCTTCTTGCGATAATACTTGWGTTGCTCTAACCGCATATCCGCGATTTCTAAGCGCATTAATGATTTCTTCTGCRTGGTTAGAGGAAGGTTCTAGYAACAAAAGGTGTATAGTTTTGATGTCGGTTGTCATCGTTTAGAAAAAATCCTTTATTCTTGATAGACACAAAATTAGTAGTCTATTAACTCTTCACTGCAACAAAGAGGAAATCTTTATTATAAAAAATTTATTTAGTTAATTGTAACTAAGTTAAACCCATTTCAGTAGCTTTATTACACATGCTTTTAATGATTAGTAACCCCAACTAATTAACCCAGTATAAGGCGTTTCATTATTCATTCTGTTATTAAAAATAGACTATTCGTTAAATTAAATCCCATACTCCATCTAAATCTGGGTCAACTTTATTAATGGCGTTTAGCTTCGGCTTTTTCAAAGTTGTATGCGTACTAATTTTGTTAAACGCAAACTGCCTAAAACTTGCGGACGAACTAACTTCTTTACTCAGTCTTACCATATACTCTTCTGCATATTCTGCAATACAAACTTTACTATTTAAAGTGAATGACAGTGGGTTTGTAATCACCGTGGCAGACAAACCTACACCAGTTAATGCTGGTAATAATAGAGAGCGCTGAAATTTATTTTCTTGGCCTCTGCTATTTTTAAGTTGTATATTAATTGATTTGGCATCGGGTGCTAGCAGTTGAATACCCATTTGCACGGTATTATCTTTGACTTGTCGTTTCACCCAACGTACAACGCCAATACTCCACTGTAAAAAACCGTCGGAAGCGGTATCAACAAATCCTAAAATTTCACCTGTTTGAGCATTTTTAGGAAGCTCATCTGCGGATAATTGAATGCAATATCCACCCGGACTAATATTGACCAAACTACAGGTTTGTATTCGGTATGCATCTCTTACAATCGAATCACGGCTTCTTGCCCCGGTTAATACGGCTTCTTCTTTTACTTTTTTCTCTTGCTCAGGTCGATACAGCTTTGCCCACACATCCTTACTTGTTTCAGCCGATGTACTTAAATAGTTTCTATCTAAGCTTGCTTCTAGTTTGTTTTTTTCTTCTGCCATTTCAGTCAAAGTAGCATTTTTTAAACTTCCTTCCATAGCATCAAGTGTTTTGTTTGTAGAAAACCCTTCCGTTGGAGGCTCCTCCATAAGATTCGCGTTTCTTCTCATTTCATTTTCAGTCAGCAAAAAATGAGTGGTGGCTAAACCAATAGTTACTCGAATTGAATCATTACATGCCGTTCTTGCAAAATTTCTTTGAGTACCCTGATTCCAACAGTGCAACAAGTGTTTATAAATCATGGATTTTTCTGAATTGATTGATTGCTCTTTTTTATTCTCYAAAATWTCTTTTTTGAATCGCTCGACTAAYCCTGAAACCGAAAGTTTAATACACGACTCCCCATCACTAGGRCTGTACAAGCTTTTTAAAATGGGTGCTTTTGCACCATTAAGATCAACCACAAAATGATGTTTATTAAACGCATGTGCCTCAAGTGTTACCAGTTCAATATAGGCAGGTAACATTGTCCATAGAGTATCGATTTCTTTTTGTCTTAATTGATAAGGGTTAGCAATGCTCATCAATAARATCTGAGTGAAATTGCTTTTAACGCTATGTTCAAATTCTTGACGAGGAACCTTAAATGTCATTTTTTCGATATTGTTTTTGGTTGCTAATTGATATAGCGAATAAAGCTCACGCCATAAACGACTGGGAACAGAAGCGTATAATTGATAACAACGTAGGATAATGAGACCGTGATATTTAACCGCCATTCCAGTAGCAGCGGCCAATAATTTTTTAGTAGATTTTTTTGAATCTTCTATTAGTAACGACTCAATCGTTGCATGATAACCCAGCGACAATTCAGTTTGTATTGCTTGAACTAATGCCGCAATCTTTTTTTGTTTTTCAGTCAGCGCGATGTGTTTGCTAATAAATTTCTTTTCTAGCGCATCTGATAATCTTCTCGCTATTGGTTCTAAAAGGTTTAAGATGGAAAAACGTAATTCAGGGTTCAATATAGATTGATTAGTTTCGACCAAAAGACGATAAGTACTCCTTGAGCTATCGCTCAAGTTAGCCGCAGGTAGCTCTTCTACCCACCTTTGAATTTTTTTTGTTGAAAGTTCAACGGAAGGCCTAAAATTAGGCCTCAACTCGCGAACTGTTAATCCTGAACTACCTTGCTTCATTCATAAAATCCCTTAACAGCTGACTAAGGATGATGGTCAGCAAACAAATTATACCAAGAATGTGACCTATTTTATGCGGATAATCGTCATATTTTTTATATCATGAGCAAAATGATGATGTATTTCACTCTTTTATAAAAATATTGTCACCGCAACACTAATAAATAGACTATTTTTCTTTAAAAGTCACGGACTTAGACGAGATATTTAAACAAAATTGTTTCATTTAATAAACCGTCAAATACAATTTATAAATCTATAAACACCAATCAAACGTTAGAAGCCTAATAAACGGCTATTTTTGATTCTTCTCCTGCGACTTCTTGAACCAATTTAGGAACTAAATAACCTGGCAAATATACGGTTAACTCTTTCATTATTTTAGTAGCTACCGGTTTAGGAACATCAAAATGACTTGCCCCATCGACCGGATCAAGAAGGTGTAAATAATATGGTAAGACTCCAACATCAAAAAGCTTTTCACTTAATTCACTTAGTACAACCGCAGAATCGTTGACGTCCTTTAATAATACACTTTGATTTAGTAGAGTTATTCCGAAAGTCGAATAAACTTTTATTTGACGAGCTAGTGCATCGTCAATTTCGTTGGGGTGATTGATATGTAAGACGATACTCACCGCAAAACGGCTAATCGAAAGTCTTTGCGCTAATTCCAAAGTCAATCTTGATGCGATCATTACCGGTAATCGCGTATGAATCCTTAATCGTTTAACATGAGGTATATTTTCTAAAGCTGTTATCAATTCATCAATTGCTTTATCTGGCAACATAAGAGGATCACCACCACTAAAAATCACTTCTGAAATTGAAACATCATTACCAATATAATTAAGGGCATTTGTTTGTGCTTCAATATCAAAGCGATGTTCAGCATAGGGAAAATGCCGTCTAAAGCAGTATCGACAGTTGACTGCGCAAGCGCCAGAAAGGATTAATAAAGCTCTACCATGATATTTATGTAGCAAACTCGTCGTTTCAGTCTTTTGTTCATTAAGAGGATCTTTAACGAATCCGACTTGGGTTTGAGTCTCACCGATTTTTGGCAAAACTTGTAGTAATAAGGGATCTTGGATATTACCCTTTTCAATTTTATCTAAGTAAGTTCTTGGAACCCTCACCTTAAAATCGCTATTCTCAACGATTAATTGTTTAACTTCATTTTTGTTTATCTCAACGTAACTAAGTAATTCATCCACACTGGAAATCGCTGTTTTTAACTCATTTTTCCAAGATTTGAGCTGACAAGAGGGAGTTGAAACAGGTATGATTGGCTCAGAAATTTCCATCGACCGACTAGTTAGGGTTAACAAATAAAATGGCATCATACACAACAAATGACTTTCGTTCAGGTTTAAAATTCATGCTAAATGGAGAGCCTGTTTCTATTGTCGAAAATAACTTTGTCCGTCCAGGTAAAGGGCAAGCTTTTGCAAAAACCAAGGTTTTATTCCTATTAACTGGAAGAACGATTGAAAAAACATTCAAATCAGGCGAAAGCTTTGAGTCCGCTGATGTGATGGAAACCGATATGGAATATCTCTACACAGATGGCGAGTTTTGGCATTTTATGGATCCAACCTCATTCGAACAAGTTGCTGCCGATGAAAAAGCAGTTGGTGATAACGTTAAATGGCTTACGGAGCAAGATAAATGCATGCTTACTTTATTTAATGGTATGCCTATTTTAGTCACACCTCCCAATTTTGTCGTTCAAGAAGTCATCGAAACCGATCCAGGATTAAAAGGTGATACTTCTGGCAGTGGAGGAAAACCCGCAACATTAACATCGGGCGCCGTTGTTCGAGTACCTTTATTTGTTCAAATTGGTGAACAAATAAAAGTCGATACTCGAAACGGTGAGTACGTATCCCGAGCATAGAGTAGCTTTTAACTAGTTAACTTTCCTCGGTTTTCTTTTTAGATTTTAAACCACTGAGTTCATTCGCTTGCTTTTTCGTTATTCGATAAATCGAATCAATTCGACATCTAATAGAATGGCCCGCATTCATGTGACCACCTAGTACACTGATCGAGTCAAATTTAGCATGTAACGTAGAACCTGAATTATGCACAACAATCGATTGTGTAAACCTTAAGTCATTACAATAGCCAGCTAAGTCAATTAAGTAAGGTTTATTAAATGATGTACTTAAAATCAAATGCTCGTTATCAAGTGAGCGCCAACCACTAAAATGAAAAGATGTTATTTTCTTCTGTGGCTCTAAATTTTTATCATTGATGTATTTCGTATAAATGGACTCTTTTTTATCTTTATTGCCATCTAAAGTTGCACAACCCGTGACTATAAATGAGATAATGATTAAAGCAATAGCGTTTTTCATGAATATTCTCCAAGTTAGTTTATGCACTTGTTTATATAAATTAAGGGAAACTATACGCTTTGATTGATATTTAAGCGAATAGTTCACTTCAATAATTGTGAAAGTTTGTAATCGCCTAATAACTGAATCACTAATAACCAAAGCCAAAGACAATGTATGTCCAACCTAAAAAATATTATTGCAGAAAGAAATCAACTTTTTGAACAAACTAGAGGTTTTTTTAAATCAAGAAATGTTTTAGAAGTCGATACCGCTCTTATCAGAAACCACACGGTTACCGATCCTTATATGTCAGCATATTCGGTCATTGATTCAAAGTCTAAACATAAAGGCTATTTACAAACGTCCCCAGAATACGCAATGAAGATATTACTGAGCAAAGGTTCCGGTGATATTTTTCAACTCAGTAAAATGTTCAGAGCAGAAGAAAATAGTCCTATTCACTCATCTGAATTTACCCTATTGGAATGGTATCGAATTGGCTTTGACCATTTTGATTTAATAAAAGAAACAATCCATTTCATTCAAAATATTGTTGGTGAAAAAACAGTGATTAAATTCTCTTATAGAGAAATATTTATTTCAGAGTTGGCGATTGACCCATTTCAAATTACCGGCAGTGAGTTAGAGGTGTTTTCTAGGTCTGAACTTGGCAACATTCCCGCTGAACTTTTATTTGACAACTATTTAACTTTGCTCTTTTCTGAAAAAATAGAACCTACATTTGATCCAAATGAAATAACTGTCATCCATAGTTATCCTGAATCCCAAGCAAGTCTCGCAAAAACAAGTGAGATAAATAATGTCATAACTGCTGACCGATTCGAAGTCTATTTAGGTGGTTTAGAGTTAGCAAATGGCTTTAATGAGTTGACTGATATGAAAGAGCAAAAACGAAGGTTTGAAGAAGATAACCAGCTACGAAAAAAACTTAATTTACAAAAAATCGAACTTGATAGCGACTTACTAAGTGCGTTAGAGTTAGCAATTCCAAATTGCTCGGGGGTCGCTTTGGGATTAGATCGTTTGTTAATGATTAAAACCGGATCAAATCATATTTCGGACGTTATTTTATGAGNAACACGCCCAAAGGAAAAGACGATGTCGTTCCGATATTGTATACATTTAGAAGATGTCCTTATGCAATGCGCGCAAGATTAGCTATAGAAATTAGTGGTGTAACTGTTGAGTATCGAGAAATTTTATTACGTGATAAACCTCAAACTATGTTAGAAGCTTCACCTAAAGGAACAGTTCCTGTATTGGTTATCAATAATAAGGTGATAATTGATGAAAGCATGAACGTTATGTACTGGGCATTACAACAGTCGGATCCAGATAATTACTTAGATTCTAATCTACGAGATGAAGCAAAAAAATTAATTGAATTAAATGATTCCGAGTTTAAATCTAAACTTGATTGTTATAAATATGCAGTTCGTTTTCCTGGAAAATCCGAAGTCGAATATCGAGACGAATGTCTGGAACATTTACATAAGTTAAATAATTTATTAATGAAGAATGAATACTTATTGGGAGACAAGCCAACTATTGCGGACATCGCTATATTCCCTTTTATCCGTCAGTTTGCATCCGTTGATAGAAGTTGGTTTGATTCAATAGAATATAAGTATTTACAAAACTGGCTAAACTATCATTTAGAGTCGAAGTTATTTAAGCACATAATGATAAAAAGGGAAATTTGGCTGTCCTAATGTTTATCAAATATTGCTTAGCGCATAATACAAAAATAAAAAAAAGAATTAGCATAACAGACATCCAACTCGCTACAGTCGTTACTGAACCAAGAAAACGGTTCGTAGTCCTTTTTTATTGGCTTGTATTAAGGTATTTGCACCTGATTTAAACCAAGTTCTTTTTGTTTTACTTTTGTTAACCCAAGAGAAACAATACGATGCGATTCCCTAAGATAATACTGCAGCTCCTCGTCCTTCTGGATTGAAGTTTCAAATTGCTGAATCCATTTCATCCCTCGGTTAGCGAAATACGGTGCTGGTTTGTAACCATCATGATCACTTAAAAAATTAAAATTTTGAACTGATGTTTTAAAAGTAAATGCGGGCTGATCTCCTTTAGTCCAACCACCAATTGAAAATACTTTACCCCCTACTTTCCAAACGTGAGAGCCACCCCATTGAACAATATAGGTCGTCACCGGCAAAGAGCTACAAAACTGGTTGAATTCATCGTATGTCACAGATATTCTCACATCATTATAACGTTGAGGTCACTTGAAAATTACGCTTTTATTGATAGTACAATAGTTTAAATTTAATTCATTGTGATTAAAGAACAATGCTAGATACAATTCTCGCTATTTCAGCTCTTGAATCGGTTTTTTCATCTTGCCTTGTTCCTGACCTCTAGGCACTATCCACATCTCGGATGTTGTTGGAAAGACTCTACCATCTTGAATTTTCATAGAGTAGTTAATACGCATATACGCCGCATCATTGCCTGATACTTTAGTGTCCTTAGGGGCTTGAATCAGTTCAAAGTCTTCGAACATTTTACTAATTTTGGGTAGGAATAGTTTCAATATTTTCTTTGGATCTGCTCCTTTCAACCGCCCTAAAGGCTTAATGTTAACTTTAAAACTAGGGTTTAAATCGTCAAAAGGCTCAGGGTATTTCATTATTACTACTAGAGGAGTCGTAGCATATTTAACCATCGCTTTATGGAAATCTTTATCATTCATTTCCATTCTTTTTAAATTTTCAAGATTTTGCTCTGCGGTAGCAAACTGCCATTCATCTGGTTTCACTACGCTAAATTCTGCTGTGATGCTTTCAAACCTATTAGGACTAGAAGCAATCACCTGAGTGGAGATAATTAGTCCAAATATTACTATGAATATTCTCATGCAATCCTCTTAAATTAGAATTAACAAAATTGTTAGCGTACGAAATTCAACGCCTGCGTAATTCGAGAGGCGTATTTTTTGCCTAATCGAAATTCACGCACTTGTTAAGTCTAGTAAGCGAATTCATATGGCTGAACTTTAAGTTCAGATTCGCTTTGTCGAGTTTCCCACAGATCAAAAGCATTTTGAAGGCGAAGCCAATGATCCGCGGATGGCTTTTTAAATGCTAACTCTAACCGCAAAGCCATTTCTGGTGTAATAGCACCTCTACCGTTTAATATTTTTGATAAGGTTTTTCTGCTTATATTAAGGTGTTCAGAAACATCGGTAATAGTAATCCCCGTTGGTACAATGATCAATTCCTTAAGAATTTCACCTGGATGAGCCGGATTATGCATATTCATTAGTGGTAATCCTCATAGTTAACAATTTCAGTATCACGACCGTTAAATCGGAATGTAACTCGCCAGTTACCGCTAACTGCAACAGACCAAATACCTTTCCGATTTCCTTTAAGCTCGTGCAAACGAAGACCCGGCAAATCCATATCACTTGGTTTTTCTACTTGATCTAGGTTTGTGAGAATCAGCCTTAAACGATTGACATGGTTTACTTGAATACCTTTTGATTTGCCAGTTTTGTAGAAACGCTGCAAACCTTTATGTATAAAACTGATTATCATAGGACGTCATTGTAACCCTTAAGGTTACTTTGTCAAGTTGAATTTTATTAGACTTAACGCTTCAATTAGAATTGCGTTTTTCGCATATACTGCCTTGATTGGTTATACATTTTATCTCATTCCAAAACGAATAATTGATTCTGTAAACAAACTAACTGAAAAGCGCAATGGTTGATACCAAATATTTGTAGCTCCACCTTCATGAAATCCTGTGTCCCTATGATTTTTTTCATCTTCTAATATTGATTCGACAGCTTTGTAAGCTACTTGATCATTTTTGTTTTTAAGATAAATTAACTGCGCTTGAAGATGGCTTATTACAACTGATTCTACTGCCCACGTACAAGCCATGATTCCTCTCCTACCCATAATCGAAGAGATTAACCCCATCACAAAGCCACCTAAGCCACAGAGCCAATAGCTTTTACATCTAACTCCCTCACGCGCCACGATCTCGTTCCAGAATATGTCTCTGTGTCGTTCTTAGTCTTTTTTGAAGCTCTCTAGCAGAGGGACTAAATCTTTGTAAAAAATTCTACAAAATACAATTTGTGAACGATATATATTAATAGCACCACATTCTCCTGCATGATTCACTTTGAGAATTTTTTTAGACGTATCAAGATTGCTTTTACTGTCGCAATATTTCATTTTAGTTTGTATAACGCCCTATTACTTAGTAAATATTCAAATAGAAGAACTGAAAACTCAGCCTTTAATTTCTCTTATGCTTAACTAAATATCTGAAACTAACTTCTGTCCTAATAGTAAATCGGTTTCTAAAGCAACCGCATCATCCCATTGCCAATTTTTATTTTCCATTAATAGCACAACAGTAGAACCCAATTTGAAACGCCCCATTTCCTCCCCTTTTTTAATCGACACTTCACGAGGATCATATTTCCAAGTTCTTACATCTTTTCTTGATGGCGGAGTGATATTACCTGCCCAAGTGGTTTCGATACTGCCAACGATAGTTGCACCCACTAAAACCAATGCCATTTTTCCAAACTTGGTTTCAAAAATATTAACCACTCGCTCGTTTCTTGCAAATAATCTTGGGACATTTTGAGCTGTTAATGGATTAACTGAAAATAATTGTCCCGGCACGTGAGACATTGAAATAAGTTCTCCATCACAAGGCATATGAATACGGTGGTAATCTTTTGGCGCTAAATAAATAGTACAAAACTCGCCATCTATAAAATTATCAGCTAATTCTTTATCGCCACCTAATAATTCTAGCGCGGAGTAATGATGATTTTTTGCTTGAACTATTCTGCCATCTTCGATCTTACCAAATTGACTCATCGCGCCGTCAACGGGCGAACAAAATGCATTTTCGGATTCATCAATGGGACGCGTTTCTGCTTTAATCGCACGTGTGAAAAAATCGTTAAAACAAGCATACTTAGTTAATTCAGGTTCAACTGCGATAGACATATCAATATTATAAGCTTTAGCAAACTTTGTGATGAACAAATTCTTAAACCAAGGCGTACGAACCTGTGCAAGATGTCCTGCTAAAACAGAAACAAAATGTTTAGGTAGTAGATACTGAGTCAGTATTTTAAATTTATCGGAAAGAGACATCATTAAAGCCTTATTAAACTAACGTAACAAAAGTAATGGACAATTTGTCACATCAAGCATTTTTGCAGTAAAACTACCCATTAAAAAATCTCTGAAGCGATTGTGGCTAAAAGCTCCCATCAACATAATATCAATATTGTTTTCCAGTTGATAATTAGCTAATGCATCATGTGCTTTTCCTTCTAAATGAGCGCAGGTCGTTTTTATTCCCGCATCATTCAATATCTTTGAAGCCTCATCTAATAGTTCCGCATCGGCTTTTCCCACATTGACTAGATGACATAGCATTCCTTGAAATAATTTTCCAGAAACCATCATTTGTAATGCTTTTTTGGAAGATTCTTTACCATCATAAGCAAGCATGGTTGCTTTGGGGTCAGAGTAAGCTTTATTTACTACTAACACGGGTTTGTGCATTGCGCGGATTATAGACTTAATTTGGTGAACCGTACCTTCATCATTTGTTTTATCGGATTGGGCTAAAACACCAATGACCATTACCCGCATTTCATCTTTTAGATCAACTAAAGACTCAGCCAATCCGCCATGATGTTGATAGGTTTCGACTTGATTAAAGCCTAATTCTTGGACATATTTTTTTGACTCATTTAACATCAATCGGCCCTGCTCAATTAATGACTTAGTTTTATTTTTGTCATCATCAGAAAGCTTATGAAGCGATGCCTGCTCACTACTAAGACCAATCGCGCCAGAATAATTACTTACAGCAGCGTTATTGCTAGTCTCAATTGTGTGTAAAAGTTTTAAAGGTCTGTTGGTCACTTTTGCAATCCAAGTAGCAAAGTCGCACACTGATTTATTCATGCTGGAACCATCGATGCAGGCCAGTATTTTTTCTCCTGAAAAGATTGGGTTATCTGAGTTTGTTTTATCTGACATCATTTTTTCTAAATTCGCCATTAGTGACCTCCTAATACTTTTTCTAATTCTTCTGGTTTGTCATGTACTCCAAAGCGATCGACAATTGTTTCGCTCGCTCTATTTAGACCAATTATTTTAACACTTGCACCTTCTCTTCTAAATTTAATGACCGCCATATCTAGAGAATGAACCGCAGTAATATCCCAAAAATGAGCTCGACTTAAATCAATAATAATATTGGAGACCGCTTCTTTAAAATTGAAATGAGCCAAAAATTTTGCGGATGAATTAAAAAATATTTGTCCATGAAAAATATAAGTTCTTGTATCGCCATTTTCACTTATGTCGTTTTCCGCATACATAAAGTGGCTTATTTTATTAGCGAAGAATAAAGAACCTAACAATACACCAACAAATACACCGTAAGCCAAATTATGTGTCCACACGACCACTAGAACAGTCGCTATCATAACTGTATTTGTCGAAAGTGGATGCTTTCTAATATTTTTTATCGAGCTCCAATCAAAGGTTCCAATCGATACCATAATCATAACCGCAACTAATGCGGCCATCGGTATTTTAGCCACCCAATCGTTTAAGAAAACGATCATGATTAATAATACACTACCTGCAACTAGAGTCGATAATCTTCCTCGACCGCCTGATTTGATATTAATAACCGATTGCCCAATCATTGCACAACCCGCCATTCCACCTAAAAATCCAGCGCCAATGTTAGCAATTCCCTGACCTTTACATTCACGATTTTTATCACTAGATGTATCCGTTAAATCATCAATAATCGTTGCTGTCATTAAAGACTCTAGTAAACCGACTACCGCTAAAGCCATAGAATAAGGAAAAACAATTTGTAAGGTTTCAAAATTAAGAGGTACGTCAGGCCATAAAAATATCGGCAAAGTATCCGGCAATTCACCCATATCACCAACGGTTCGGATATCTAATCCAATAATCATCGCAAATGCGGTCAAAGATAAAATACAAACTAATGGTGATGGTAGCAACTTACCAATCACAGGCACATAAGGAAATAAATAGATGATACCAAGCCCCGTGGCTGTCATCGCATAAACATGCCAAGTTACGTTGGTTAATTCTGGTAATTGCGCCATAAAAATAAGGATCGCCAGTGCGTTTACAAATCCAGTGATCACMGATCGAGAAACAAARCTCATTAAGCTACCAAGTTTCAGGTAACCCATAATGATTTGAATRACYCCRGTTAACACRGTRGCAGCSAGTAAATACTGTAATCCATGGTCTTTRACYAGCGTAACCATTAATAAMGCCATAGCGCCGGTGGCCGCKGARATCATTCCAGGRCGACCGCCAATAAAKGCAATAATGACCGCAATACAAAAYGAAGCGTAGAGACCTACTTTAGGGTCDACRCCCGCTATAATAGAAAAAGCAATGGCTTCAGGTATTAATGCCAATGCAACCACGAGACCAGCAAGCACATCCCCTCGAATATTACCAAACCAATCGTTTTTGGTGGAATGAAGAAGCATAAATAAACCTACAAATAAAGAGTAAAGCGACAAGTCGCATGACGTAAGGGAGTGGACGCGGATTCTACCTAAAGACGGTTAGAGTTTCAATTTTATTACCTAGGAATTTGTCCGAGAATCTATCAATTTAAGGTAAAATCCTGATTTTATGGTGCCAATTCTGAAATTAATTTACATACTCGCAGATTGTGATTAAAACCTTTAAATTTGATTTCTTGCAGAGATGAAAACTCGAAGTCTTTTTTGCAATGTGCATAAATTGAATAACTTACTGATATCTCTCCAGGATTAGAGTAAGACTCCAAACGTGACGCGAAATTGACGCCACTGCCCACAGCTCTAAATGCCATAATATCTTGAGAGCCAAAGTTACCTACGGTTGCAAAATCTTGATGGATACCAACGCGTAATTTAACATTATGATCAAACCCGGACTCCAACCATTGCTCAGCAAGATTCTTCATTTCAGCTTGCATTTCTAATGCCAATTTGGCTGCACTTATTGCCTGTAGTTCTTTATCTAAATAATCAATAGCTCCAAATAGAACCACCAATCCATCACCTAAAATTTCATTTAAAATACCGCCATGCTTTTCAATTAAAGCACCCATTTTAGTTAAAAAGGTATTTAAAATTTCAGTGATTACTTCTGGTTCAAATCTGTCTGATACGGTGGTAAAACCAGAAAGATCGGCAAATAAAACGGTAATTTTTTTACGTCGAGCAATTAGTGGGTTATTTGCATCGTCGGTTATGATTCTTTTCACCATTTGTTTGGGGAAATAACGACCCAGTTTTTCACAMGCAAYCTGYAGGGTTTCWGAGTGTTGCTTTTCTCTTTTWGCCTCAACTAACTGATGCAATAAATGCATCGTATTAATTCTTCCTAATAATACTTTCCGATCTATAGGTTTTGTTACATAGTCATTTGCGCCGGCAGTAAATCCTGCAGTCACATCACCGGGTTGATTTCTTGCCGAAAGCAATAGTATAGGCAGTTCTATCGCTGAATATTTTTCTCTTAATGTTCGAGTCACTTCATATCCCGACATGCCTGGCATCATAATATCTAAAATTGCCAAGTCAAATTTTTGTTCTAGTCCAATTCGAGTTGCTTGAACACCATCGACAGCATTAACGGTTTGATATCCATTCATTCTTAACAAATCGCTCAAAACTTGAAGATTAATGGGGTCATCATCAGCAATTAATACGACGCCTTTCTTTGGCATCGATTCATCCCATGGTTGATAGCCATTTTCGTTACTAATATTTTGAGTAGGCGATAAAAATTCTGGTTTGTCAAAACTGCTTTCATTATCAATTATTGATAGTTTCTTATCATGATTTTCAACATGAACATTATCAAGCCAGCAAGGCAGAGTAATACAAAATACCGAACCTTTTCCTTCTTGGGATTGCGCCCAGATTTGACCGTCGTGTTGCTCRACTAATTGTCTWGTAACAGATARCCCCAGCCCMGTTCCTCTTTGCGCTARKGATTCYKGCGYATTYAATTGTTCAAAGGGYTTAAAAATAGATTCAAGTTTCGAGCGTGCAATCCCTACCCCGCTATCTTCCACTCGGATATTAAGTTCGTTAACATTTAGTCTAGCTAAAACTTCAATACTTCCTTTTTGTGTGTATTTTATTCCATTTCCAATTAGGTTATGAAAAATCTGTTGAATTCTATTTTCGTCGGCATAGATTAAGGGTAAATCAGGCGGTACTGAATTTATCAATTTAAGTTTTTTCTTTTCGGCTAATGGATTAAGTAAACTGACAACAACTTCTATAGCGGAATGTAAATCAACCGCTTGCCTATGTAAAATCAAAGAATGATGTGATAGTTTTTTAAAATCGAGAATATCATTAATTAATTGAGCTAAACGTTTACCGCCATCGGAGATTAAGCGTAAATTATCAATCGTTTGTTGATTCTGCAATCCCGCGCTACCTTCTGCTAGGGATTCAGCAATACCAATAATCCCATTCAACGGTGTTCTCAATTCGTGAGATGTATTWGCCAAAAATTCATCTTTCAATWGATCTAWCTTTCTYAAATGACGATTAATATTGCGTTGTTCTTGYAAAGTYTGTTTTTGTTTACGTATTAAAAAMAYSAAYAAACTTGAAAKARAAATMAYATAKAACAGATARGCCCACCAAGTTTTCCAYAGTGGAGGCYGAATAAYTAAATTGAAWTCCAAAYTACTATCTGACCAATKTCCATCAAGATTTTTGACTTGAATAGAAAAKGTRTATTTATCAGGATCAAGATTGGTAAATACCGCTTGATTTAAWCCTTGAGTATCAATCCAKTCTTTATTATAWGGCTCTAATTTATATCTAAATTTATTKCGYYTAGCYCGGTAAAAATCTAATGAYGTAAATTCAAGAGTRATATCATTTGCATGRTACGGAAAKTCAAAATAAYTTTSTTCAATRATTAGCCCTTCMGGTTTTATWAGTTTTCCCGCMAYTTTYAYSGATGTAATAACRACATTGGTTTCMGCCAWATCGCTARTTGAAACTCCWGGRCTTACAATRGCGACACCGCCKACACTACCAAAATAAATATCRCCCTCTTTWGTTTTTTTAACCGCATTRCCRTTAAACTCATTTGCAGGTAAACCATCCGCTTTAGTGTAATTTCTAAACGATTTTTTAATGGGATCAAATTGTGATAATCCTTTGTTCGTACTCAACCAAAGCTTTCCATTAAGATCACTTTCTATTGCATATATGGCACTGTTTGGTAACCCATCTTTTTCCAGATAACTTTCAAACTCACCACTTTCATTGACAATATTTTCAGCAGACAACTTATTTAAACCATTAAACGTGCCAATCCATAAATCACCTTTGCTATTCATGTAAAGCGAACGAACGGTATTATTACTAAGTGAGTTTTTGTTTCCTATTTGGTTTTTAAAACGAGTCATACTATTAAATTCAGGGTCGTATTTTTGCAAACCTTTATCCCAAGTACCAAACCAAATAATACCGTGTTTGTCTTGCAACAATGTTCTAATGGTCGAGTCGCCCAACTCTCCATCTTCAGCAAATTGATAGTCAGAAATTATTTTTTTAGTTTTACTATCAACCTTTAACAAACCATCGTCTGTGCTAACCCAAATATTACCGTAACGATCTTTTTCAACCATTCTTATACGATTGTAACTAACGATACCCTCTGGATAATTTTCTCGATTGATTAAAGTGGTTATTTTTCTATCGATAGAATAAACGGCCACTTGACCTTTCTGATTTCCAAACCACAAATTATTTTCATCATCAATGGTTATTGATTGAATACGATTGCCAACATCTAACCGATTACGAGTAATAAAAGCTGAAATATGTTGAAATCTGTCTAATTTCGCATCATAGCGATCTAACCCATTTAAGGTCGCCATCCAGAGAATACCTTGATTATCTTGCTCAATATCCCAAACAAATTCATGGGAAAGACCGTTTCGATTATAAGGTGCGTGTGTTAATCGCGAAAATTGATTTTCAAACGATTGGGTTATGTTCAGCCCGCCTCCCGCAGTACCAATCCAAAGTAAACCTTTTTTATCCTGATAAAGGCTCCAAACATCGTTAATACTAATGCTATGAGGATCCGCAGAATTTCTCTTGAAATGATGGAACCGATTGTCTCCTTTGCGACGCACATTTAATCCACCCTCTTCGGTCGCCACCCATAAGTCGCCATTTTTTGTTCTCAATACACTTCTTACATCGTTATAGCTTAAACTATAAATATCGGTTTTAATGTTTTGAAAATGCTTAATGCTAATTTCAGAATCGGCTGAATCCAAATAGGTCATTTGGTGATCATAATTTTTGGGTTCGACACCATTTTTAAATTTCAAATGATATAAACCATCTAATCTTGTTCCTATCCACACACTTTTATCCGTGTCCAAATAAACGTTTTGAATTTGAGTAGGAAAATAATTCGCATTGAAAGACTTAAAGGTTTGTCTTTTAATATTAAAGTGAGCGAGTGTTTTATTGCTGGCAACCCAAAGGTTACCGTATCCGTCATCGGTAATGTCAACAATCGCACCAGCGGGAAGCGACTGAGAGTCGAGAGGGTTATTGTAAAAATGAACAAAGCTATTTTTGCTAGGTAAATAAAGATTAAGACCATGCTCAGTGGCAATCCAAATACGTTTAGCTTGATCTTCAAAGACTTTATAGGCTTTTGGATGACTTAAACTATCAAAATCATTAATACTGGGTATAAATCGAATAAATTTGCCAGTTTTAGGGTTAAATCTATTCACTCCATTTTGTTCGGTGCCCACCCATAAAAAACCCTCAGAATCCTCAATAATAGAAACAACAATATTATTAGATAATGAATTAACATCACCCGGATCATTTTTGAAAGTCACAAATTGATATCCATCATAGCGACTAAGGCCATCGTAGGTTCCAAACCACATAAACCCATTTGAATCCTGAAATATGACGTTAACTGTACTTTGAGGGAGTCCATCTTCTGTGGATATATGTTGGAAACTAATAGAATCGCGCACAGCTAACACTTTTGAGCTGTAGGTCGCCCAATAAGTGATTATTATTACAAGTAAGGTAACTAGTCGTTTATTCAAAATTCAATCTAGATCTGTTATTTTTTGTAGTCGATGATTATTGTAACCGATTACACTTTAAATGTACGTGATTGATTATGATAAGTATTAATACCTCTATTAGAGAAACGCATTATGAAAGTTAAAATAGAAAAACATTCTTACCAATAGTTTGGTAAACTGTCAATTAGCCCTTTAAATTATTTCAATATCGGCTAGAATTAGGGTATAAGCTCTATACCTCCTGTAAGCTCGGTATTTAGCAAACACCCTTTTTATTTATCATTTATTAATTAACACGCATTATTGAACAAGGTGTCTCATGGAAATTATCACCCTAATCGGATTTGTAGCAGTTGCTGGCATCGCATTTTTTGTTGGTCAAACTTTTTCAACTAGTCAAACTGAAAAAAAACAACTTGAAGAGGCGTTAAAAGCAAAGACAGAAGAGCTAGAATCATTTCATTCTAAAGTGAATAACCATTTTGAGAAAACAGCAGAGCTATTTAATCATGTTTCGGATAGCTACCAATCTCTATATGATCATATGGCACAGAGTTCTAACCAATTATGTGCATCGCCAACGTTTCAAGCATTGCCAACTCAATCGGCTCAAAAAATCACTCAAGCTTCACCTATTGCAAATGGAACCGAGACGCCTCAAGAAGTTGGTCCTTACTCAAAATTAAAACGCGTTTCAGATAAAGGAATTTTTGATGCTAACCGTTTATATAATGCTCACGATTACAGAAACAAGGTTGAGCAAGAAAAAAAGAAAATCGAAGAGTCCGATGCAAGTGAGCCTAATTATTCATCTTTTGCAGAAAAACAAGACAATAAGGTAGTTGAAATTAATTCCGCAAAAGAAGA
Organism: Kangiella sp.; assembly: GCA_002733465.1. Taxonomy (GTDB): domain Bacteria; phylum Pseudomonadota; class Gammaproteobacteria; order Enterobacterales; family Kangiellaceae. The sequence continues at coordinate 104,428 of NVVT01000004.1, read as the reverse complement.
TAAAGATGCGCAAGCTCTAGATTATGCCATCAAGGAAAAAGGTGTAATTAACCACAATAGTTTAGATATGGAAGGCGTTAAGAACTCTTAAATAAAGCCGTTAGTTAATGAAAATCTTCTCAAAATTCCTATTCTTACTCAAATATAGCTTTCTAGGGCTAATATTTGGCTACGCGATTTTATTTTTCTCGCCAAACAGTCACTTGTCTTTCAACTGGCAAGAAGCAAAAAGTGCTTGGGCCTTTTATAAGGAGGCATCAAAGAAAACCACACAAAATCCAATTGAAGCATTATCAAATAAGAACCCGAACGCTGTCCTTGAAAATCAAAGCCCTCCCGATTCAAGTAACAATAATGAATTTTCATTTGCTAGTGCGATTAAAAAAGCCGGTCCATCGGTTGTTAGCGTCAAAGCAATCAGGCAAAGAGGTGTGCGTAAAGCTAGAGATGGAGCACCAGGCGATATGCTTGTCGATGTCTATATTGAATTAGGCTCAGGCGTTGTATTTAGTGAAGATGGCTATATCGTTACCAATTATCATGTTATTGCCGACACAGATAGTATTATGCTTCATTTTTCGAACGGTATACGAAAATACGCAAAAATTGTCGGTTTTGATAAACCCAATGACATTGCAGTGCTTAAGGTCGACATAGAAACACCTTTAATAGCAGAACTAGGAAAGTCGTCAGAAGTACGTACGGGCGATATTGTTATGGCAATTGGAACCCCATTTGGCTTGTTTGAGAATTCGGTTTCTATGGGGATCGTAAGCGCAATCAATCATGGTCCTTTATATCCAAGAATTCAAACGGACGCATCGATGAACCAAGGAAACTCTGGTGGCGCTTTAATTGATGTATCTGGGAAAGTGATTGGAATTAGTACTGCCAAATTTAGTTTAGACAAAAATGATGAAATTGGGATTAATTTTGCTACGCCTATTGATGTAGTGAAAGAGGTATTTGATGAAATAGTCAAACATGGTCGTGTATTAAGAAATTGGATTGGTCTCGATGCCAGCATATTAACGAGAGCGGGACACGAATTGTTGTCTCCTGGAGTAACCTTTGGCATTGGATTGTTTGTTAGTGGGACACAACCTAATAGTCCTGCGGAAGAAGCTGGACTTCAATATAAAGATTTACTCACCCACTATAACGGAGAACTGATTACTAGCGGAGAGCAATTTAGAAAGCTATTTATGCTAACTCCAATTGGCGCCTCTGTCGAAATCACCTATATTAGAAATAAGATTTCAATCAATACTTACCTAAATTTACATGAAAAACCTAAAGAATAAGCTTCAGTCTGAAATAATTTAACCAAACGCTAATCCGACTAAATGGTTAAAACCACCACGTTTTAGCCATTCTTCAACAATTAAATTCTAAAATGTTACGCATACCTAACATCTTGTTACAAACCGGACACATCCTGAAAGGTGTTTTAGTCATATAATACACCAAAGCAATGGCTGGACTCGCTGATCCTATTTAGTTTTAGTTAGTTTTTAGTCTTGATTTGTAAGTTTGGCATAATAACTGCTTTGTCTAACTTATGAATGATGATGTTAAATCAAAATACAACGTTTTATAAAAAAGTTGAAAGGATAATAAAATGAACAAATTACTAATCGCATTATTAATGAGCTTATCGTTAATCGTAACAGCCTGCGGTGATTCGGGTTCCAAAGATGACGACTCAGATGATTCAACCAAAACTGAAGAAACCGCCGATTCTGAAGATAAAGACGGTGAAGAAGATGAATTAGATGAAAATGGTGAGAAAAAGAAAAAGAAACAAGCTGTTCCTGTAGAAGTCGTGTCAGTCTCTAGGGGCGATATTCAACAGACTTACCGAACCATTACCACATTAGAAGCTGAAAACGATGCTGAAGTAGTCGCTCGGTCAACCGGTGTATTAGAAGAAATATTTGTTGAAGAAGGCGACACTGTAAAAAAAGGTCAACTATTAGCACAACTAGATGTTGAACAATTATCATTAGAAGTTGCTCAGCTTTCAGCGACCTCCAAGAAACTAAAGAAAGAGTTAGACAGACAAAAATCAATGTTTAAAAGAAAACTAACCAGTTCAGACGCATTAGATAGAGCAAGATTCGAATATCTAGCTCAGGACGCACAATATAAACTATCTAAGTTAAAATTAAACTACGCAAGTATACGCGCACCTATCAATGGAATGATCATTGAACGTCATGTTAAAGCAGGAAATCTTATCAAAAATAACGATCCATTATTTAAAATTGTTGATCCGGCGTCATTGGTAGCTGTTATGTTTTTACCTGAAAAAGAAATGGCTAATATTAAAAAGAATCAGGATATTCTGTTATCGGTTGATGCACTTAACGGTAGCATCATAACTGGTAACGTAGATAGAATTCGTCCTTCAATTGATATTACAACAGGTACTTTTAAAGTGGTTGCAAAATTGAATAATCCGGATCAGCTTTTACAAAATGGTATGTTTGGTAAAGTGGAAGTGGTTTTTGATATGCATTTCAATAGTCTTTTATTAGAGCAACAGGCGGTCATTACACAAGATAATCGCTCTCATGTTTTTGTAGTAAGAGATAACAAAGCAATGCAAACACCGGTGAAAATTGGTTTTAAGCACAATAACATTGTCGAAATCACTGAAGGATTGTTAGAGAATGATCAAGTTATTACAACCGGTCAACAAATATTAAAACACGAAACAAAAATTGAAATTGTTGGATTAGAACCACAGCTTGTTGATAAAAAAGAAGATCCTAAAACTGGAAATAGCCCTTCTTCGATGGTTTCAAATCCTTAATTTCGAGATCATTACAATAATAATTTAATTCGGTAACTTGACTTCAATAATTTGATTTCGATGTTATCGATTTAAAACTCAATATGTAAAACACTAGCCTATATGAGCATTCTTTCATCTAGTCTGTTGAAATACCGTATAACCAAAATAAAGTTAAACTCTCTGCTTTGGGCTAATACTATGCTTGTCCACGGCTGAAATAAAAAAATAAAGAAGGAATCATTATGAGCCTAATCGCTACAGCTATACGCCGACCGGTGACGGTTTCCATGTTTACGATTGCAGCCTTAGTATTTGGATTAGTGCTGGTAGGTAAATTAGGATTTAATCTTTTACCTGAACTTTCTTACCCAACTTTAACGGTTAGAACTGATTTTCCTGGCTCTGCACCGGCAGAGGTCGAAAATCTAATCACTCGACCATTAGAAGGTGTATTAGGAACGATTAAAGGTTTACGACAAGTTCGCAGTGTTTCTAAAGCAGGTCGAAGTGATATTTATTTAGAGTTTTACTGGGGAACCGATGTGGATATCGCCAGTTTAGACGTTCGAGAAAAAATGGATCAAGTACCATTACCTCTAGAAGTTAAACCACCTTCTTTACTCCGCTTTAATCCGAATAACGAACCGATTATTCGTATGAGTCTTAGTCAAAAATTAGACGATGGTGTAGACAAAGAGTTAGCGCTAACAAAATTAAGACGTTTTGCCGACTTGAAATTGACTAGACGATTAGTCACTATTGAAGGTGTGGCGGCTGCTAAAGCATCTGGCGGATTAGAAGATGAAATACAAATTCAATTAAAACAAGAATATCTATCAAAGTTAAAATTGACCGTTGCTGATATTTCTCAAAAATTGAAAAGCCAAAACATTAATTTAAGTGGCGGACAAATACGCAGTGGTCAAAGACAATTATTAGTAAGAACCTTTAATGAATACCGAACGTTAGAGGATTTTGAAAATACGATCATTTTTAATAAAGATCAAAAATTGATCCGCTTAAAAGATATTGCTGATGTTAATTTTAGTCATAAAGATCCTACAGCAATTACTCGACATAATGGCGAACAAGCCGTTGAGATTGCGATCTATAAAGAAGGTGATTCGAATACCGTTAAAGTCGCAGAAGCGGTAAGGCTTCAAATAGAAGCATTAAAGAAAGAACTACCTGAAAACATGTCGTTATCCGTTCAAACCGATGCATCCAAATTCATTAACCAAGCAATTTCTGAATTAATATCCTCAGCTATTTGGGGCGGATTGTTAGCAATGATTATTATCTATTTATTCTTAGGTAAATTTTTACCTACTCTAATCATTTCTGCAACCATTCCTTTATCAGTCGTTATAACATTTAACCTAATGTATTCTGCAGAAGTTGATATGAACATTATGTCGCTTGGCGGTCTAGCTTTAGCGGTTGGCATGTTAGTAGACAACGCGATTGTTGTTTTGGAAAATATAGCTAAAAAGCAAGAACAAGGTTTATCTTTAGCTGAAGCAGCTTTAGAAGGTTCTCAAGAAGTTTCCGGTGCAATAACCGCATCCACATTAACAACAATCGCCGTATTTTTACCATTAATATTCGTAGAAGGTATCGCAGGTCAATTATTTAAAGATCAAGCGTTAACCATAACCTTTTCACTAATTGTTTCTTTAGGCGTCGCGTTAACTTTGATCCCCATGTTAGCGGCTCGTAAAGTTAAAAAGAATCAAACTGATGCTCTCAACAGAACAACGCGTACTAAAGTAGGCCGAGGCTTTCTATTCTTACCTGAGTTATTTCTGGTAATCATTCCAGCGACCATAATTGGAATCATTAAATTTATTATTTTTATTATCACAAAAATACTCAGTTTCTTTTTTGTTCCAGCCAGAAATGTTTTTGAAAAAGCTTACCAGTTATTGTGCGGTGGTTACCATAGCCTATTAGCATCTGCGCTTAATCAACGTGCCTTAACTATATTACTTTCAGCTGGATTATTAGCAATTAGTCTATTTGCAGTCAAAGATATTCCTCAAGTTGTATTGCCTGAAATGGCACAGGGCGTTTTAAAAATTAAAGTCGAATATGCGCCGGGTACAGCCATACAATTATCTGATTTAAAAGTAATCGCCCTATCAGAAAAATTACTCGCGGTAGATGGAATCAACCAAGTTTATTCGACTGCCGGTTCTGGTAACAAATTGACAGCAAACCCAGAACAAGAAGGCGAAAATATGGCTGAATTTACGCTATTACTAGACAAAGGGATCTCAAGAGATCGAGAAGATAGTTTGTTAAAGCAGTTACGAATTTTATTAGAAGAAGAAAGTTCAGGTATTGAATCCGATGTAGAACGTCCACAGCTATTTAGCTTTTCAACGCCTATTAGTGTTGAAATTTATGGTTACGATATGGATATTCTAAAAAGAGAATCTAATAGAATTTTAGAAACCTTGGCAAAGTCAGACAACTTTGTTGACTTACATAGTAATATGCAAAAAGGTTATCCCGAAGTCCAAATATCTTTTGACCACGAGAAACTTGCTTATCTTAATATTTCAATTCAGCAAGCTAATAACAGTATTGTTAATTCTATTCGAGGCAATAAAGCAACTCGCTACCGATTAAAAGAACAACAAATTGAAGTATTAGTAAGACTTGAAGAAGCATCAAGAGATGAATTAAAAGATATCGGTGATTTGATTATCAATCCAACCTCTGATCACCCTATTCCACTTTCAGCGGTTGCAGAGCTGAAATTAACTCAAGGTCCAAGTGAAGTTATGCGCATTGATCAACAGCGCGTTGTTTTAGTCGAAGGTCAAATAAAAAGTGGTAGCCTTTCTGAAGCAATTACTGAAGTTAATTATTTGCTGAAAGACGTCCGTTTACCCTATGGTATTAATATGCAAGTGGGTGGACAAAGTGAAGAGATGGATCGAAGTTTTAATTCACTATTAATGGCATTAGCGCTGGCTATATTTTTGGTTTATTTAGTCATGGCATCACAATTTGAATCTTTACTTCATCCATTTATAATTCTATTTAGTATTCCATTAGCTGTGGTCGGCGCAGTATTTGCTCTTATCGTAACGAACACAGAATTAAGTGTAGTGGTATTTTTAGGTCTGATTATGTTAGCCGGGATAGTGGTTAACAATGCAATCGTCCTTATCGATAGAATCAATCAACTTAGAGAGGAAGGTCAATCGAAAATTGATGCCATTAAATCCGCAGCGGAATCTCGCTTACGTCCAATCATGATGACGACACTGACAACCACTTTAGGCATGCTACCGCTTGCTCTTGGCATTAGTGAAGGGACCGAAATTAGAGCGCCCATGGCAATCACTGTTATCGGAGGACTTCTAGCATCTACATTATTAACATTAATAGTTATTCCAGTAATGTACTCGTTATTTGATATTAAAGACTTCGAGAAAAACCCTCATTTGAATGTTAAAAATATGAAGGTGGAGAGCTAATATGTGGTTTACAAAATTAGCATTAAAACGCCCAGTTACCATATCAATGATTTTTGTTTGTATGGTGTGTTTAGGAATTGCAGCTAGCCGACTTTTACCTTTAGAATTTTTTCCATCAGTTCAATTTCCAGGAATCTTTGTACAAGCTAATTACCCAGGTTCTTCGCCTGAAGAAATTGAAAAGAATGTAACTCGCCCACTTGAAGAAGCACTTGCCACAATGGGCGGAATAGATTTTATGCAGTCGACCAGTTCTGAAGATAGCGCTCAAATATTCATGTTATTTGACTGGGGCGCTAACGCAAAGTTGAAAGGCGTACAGGCTAGGGAGAAAGTCGATGCGATTAAAGATCAATTACCCGAAGATTTAAGACGAGTTTTTATTTTTACCGGCAGTACTAACGACCAAGCAATCGTTCAAGCAAGACTATCATCTAAAACTGATTTGTCAGATTCATTTCAGGTATTAAACAGAGTTCTTAAACAAAAATTAGAACGAATTCAAGGTGTCAGTAGTGTCGATATACAAGGTGTCGCAGCTAAAACTTACCAGATTAATTTAATACCTGAACGAATCGCTGCTTACCATATTGATACTAATCAACTATTTGGAAAACTTCAGCAAGCCAACGCATTGATCGCCGCAGGTGAAGTCAAATCAAATAATGCTAGTTTTAGAGTGTCTATTAATGAACAATTTGAAAGCATTGATGATATCGCTAATTTTATTATTAATGAGCGTGGTTTACGATTATCTGATATTGCTGAAGTCGTTTTAGCAAAAGATGACATTGCCGTTGGTCGCCACTTAAATCGTGAATACGCTGTTGCAATCGAAATAAAACGAGAAGCAGGTTCTAATTTAGTAGAAACAGCTGCTAATGTAGTAAAAGCAATGGAAGAAGTCGAAAAGTTACCTGACTTTGAAGGAATTAAATTATTTGTTATGGATAACCAAGGCGATGGTGTAACGCAATCTTTAAGCGATATTGCTTGGTCTGGTTTGATAGGATTCATACTTTCAACGTTTGTACTTTTCTTCTTTTTAAAAGACGTTAAACTCACTTTAATCGTTTCAATGGCTGTACCATTTTCTTTAATGATGACTTTGGCTGCTATGTTTCTATTAGGATTAAGTCTAAATATTTTATCCATGATGGGGTTAATGTTGGCAATCGGTATGCTCGTAGACAATGCGGTAGTGGTGAGTGAAAGTATATTTACTCAACGTGAAAAAAATCCAGGTAACCCGTTAGAAGCGGTCATGCTGGGTGTCAAAAATGTAGGTGTACCCGTTGTAGCCGGTACGATTACCACTGCTATTGTTTTTCTACCTAACATTATCGGTGAGAAAGTTGGTGTAACAATCTTTTTAAGTCATGTTGCAATTACCATCGTTATTTCTTTAGTGGCTTCACTTTTTATTGCGACGACCATTATTCCTTTAATGCTTAGTCGGTTAAAAAACAAAGATGTGAAGGTTGATTCTTCTAATATCGATAAAGAAGAACAAACAACTCCAATTGAAAAACACGGTCGCTACAGTAAATTTTTAAGCTGGTTGATGGATAGTCCTGTTTGGGCAACGGTCATATCTTTAGGTTTAATCGTTTCTATTATGATCCCGATGCAATTTGTCGAAATGGAACAAGGTGGTCAAAATCAAAGTGGTTCAATTTACCTAGATTATAAAATAAATGGTCGCTATGAAATCGAAAGAGTAGAGAGATCCGTTAATCGATTAGAAGAGTTCTTATACAAACACAAAAATGAACTTGATCTAAAAGATGTTTACTCTTTTTATACTCCTGATCGAGCAGGTTCTACATTATTACTTAAAGACGATGAATTTAGAAATCATACTAACGAAGAAATTAGAAAGTTTGTAGAAAAAAACATGCCTAAAATTGCAATCGGCGATCCGGGATTCGATAGATCCCAAGGTGGACAAAATTCATTTGGTATCACTTTACGAGGCGAAGATACGGGAACATTATTGGTGCTGTCAGAAAATATCGCTCCACTTTTAAATAACATAAAAGGAATCACTCGTGTTGTACCTGACGCGCGCCAAGGACGACAAGAAGTTAAAATCACGCTTAACAGCAAAAGACTAAGCCAACTTGGTTTAACGCCTAATGACGTTGGTAGAACCGTTAGCATTGCATTAAGAAAACAACAACTGAAAACTTTTAGAGGAGACTATGGTGAAACCGATATCACTTTAACATTTAAGGGACAAAATAAATCTACAATGAGTGATCTAACGTCTATTCCAATCGAATTACCAAATGGTCAACAGACTCGCTTAGACACTTTAGCTAGCTTTGCAGTTGTACACTCTTTACCCAGTATTCAGCGCGTAAATCGTAGAACAAGTATGAATTTACAAATGGAATATAGTGAAGAAGACACTAGTTCAGAAAAGTTAAAAAAAGCAACTACGGCACTAATGGAGCAAATAGAGTTACCAGAAGGATATACTTGGCAGTTTGGTCGAGGTGTTGATTTCAATACTCGTGATCAAGAAATAATGATGAACAATATGCTACTAGCGTTGTTGATGATTTTTGTTGTCATGGCTGCATTATTTGAGTCACTTCTATTCCCTTTTGCGGTTATCACCTCAGTTGTTTACGCTTTTGCAGGAGTCTATTGGTATTTCTTTTTAACCGGAACCAGCATGTCAATCATGGCAATGATCGGAATATTGGTTTTGATGGGCGTAGTCGTCAACAACGGCATTGTCTTAGTTGACCGGATCAATCACTATCGCTCAGAAGGCTATCATAAACGTGATGCAATTCTACACGCCGCTAACGACCGAATTCGCCCCATCTTAATGACTGTATTAACCACTATATTAGGGCTATTACCGCTTAGTATGGGAGATGCTCGTTTAGGAGGAGGTGGACCGCCCTACTTCCCAATGGCTAGAGCCGTCATTGGAGGATTAGGGTATTCAACTATCGCAACGTTAATTTGTTTGCCTGTAATTTATTTATTCTTAGATTATGTCAGTGTTTTTTATAAACAGTTATGGCACTCAATAGGACAAAGAGAAATGAGCTGGGGTTTCGGTAATGCGAGATTAAATTCTAGTGAGAAAAAATCGAGTTAAATAACTTTTAACTTTTAACTTTTAACTTTTAACTTTTAATGGGAAAAGAGATTATTCTTTTTTCCCATTTTTTACTATCTAATCACGATTAATATAATTTGCCAGAATTTATATTAAAGAGAATCAATATTTAAGCAAACTGATTAGACTATACCGAGTTAAATGATTTCAACTGCTCTTCGATAGAACAACCTGAAGATTGAATGTTTCCCCCAGTATGAAGAGTCGCTTTACTCTCAATTAACATGACTAAGCAATCAACAGAAGCGACGGGGTTATGTAATATTCCTTTTGGAACTACATGCAAGTCTCCAACTTGAAGACTAACTTGCTTATCTTTATACTCCATGACTAAAGAACCTTGCAAAATATAAAATAACTCATCTTCATTATCATGTTGATGCCAAACAAAGCTCCCTTTTAGTTTGGCCACCTTGACATAAGCATCATCAACTTCTGAAATCACTTTCGGAGACCAATACTCCGAAAGTGATTCAGCTAATTTGAATGGGTTTAGTGGTGAATCAATGCTCTTATTACTATCTATCATCAGTTAATATTATCCATTAAATTATTATTAAAGCTTAATTATATTATCAGCACTATCACGGTCAATCAATTTAACAAATGGATCTATGCCAGCAAACGTAGGTCGTTCACTAACAATTAACCTAATAATATTTTCACCACTTTTAATTAAATGTTTCTGAAGATAGAGTGGCGGATTATTAACCGAAATGTCATTTGGATTATCTAAAAACAAACCAATATCGATTTTCTCTGACAAATCAAACTCCGTTTCCATACCTTGTCCATCCGCACTTGCAATGTGCGCATCAATGGTTAGCGTGATTTCAAACTGTTTGTTTTCAAGTTCTTTAATATCAATVGAHTTAGCCTTTAAATCATATAAATTAATGTCTTCAAAAATACCTTTAATAAATCTTAACTCTTTGGTGTTAGCGCCTTCACTAATAAAAGATTGTAAGTCTAAAGTTGTAGGATAAGGATCATCCTGATATTTATGTTTCGCTAAAAAATTGCTCAGTGCATTATTCATACGCTCTTCACCTAACAAATCGACTAAAGACATCATAGCAACAGCGCCTTTTCGATAATGGATATATGATTGATTTTCGACTCTCATCAAAGCCAATTCCTCTATCACTTCATTGCTACGACCGATTAAGTATTTATCTAGCTCAGAGGTTAAAATTCCGCGCAATTTTTTCTGTCCATATTTTTTGGCTGTCAACATAAGCGCACTATATTGCGCTAGCGTTTCTACAATCATGGTACTGCCTTGAACATTGGCACCATCGACTTGTCCACCCCACCACTGATGCGCCATTTCATGCGCAGTGACATAATAAATTTGATCGATTTCATCTTCATTTCGCATGTCAGTTATAAAACCAATACGCTCAGAAAAAGCAATGGTATTGGGAAAGCTTTGAGCAAAATCATAATAACGAGGGATCTCAATGATTCGAGCCTGTTTATGCTGGTACTCACCAAAGTTTTCACTAAAATAATCGATTGAATCTTTAATCCCTTCAACCATTCGCTCTACATTCACGCTATGATTTTTATGATAGTAGATTTCAATAGCTACGCCTTTGTGATTACTTTTTAAACTTTCAAATCGTCCTGAGAGATAAGCAAAATAATTTTCAATGGGAGCATCCATTTTATAATGAAAATAACGACGCTCGCCTTTAACCCATTCTTTTATCAAATAACCTGGCGCAATAGCAACTTGATCTAAAGAAGTTGAAACCGTTGTTTCAAAATCTAAATAACCGCCAGAAGGTCCCATAATGTTCTCATCATAATACTCTGACTGTTCCAATTTGTGAGCACGCGTCGCGAGCGGAAGACCATGTTTTTCTCTAATGCTACGACCTTTAAGCTCTGCATATTTTTGATAACCAAAGGCTGGAAACATTTCAGTATTGTTGAAAAACGTACCATTTTTGACAATGTTTGTAGATGTTCGTTTGTCAGAAAAACCTTTGATTTGTCTAACCAAATCAAAGTTACCTCGGCGTTTTTCTCCGGGCAATAATGGTTGCTCAAATTCGAACCAGCCATTATTAAGCTCATTGTCTAACGGTCCTAATTTACCGCCTTCAATATTTAAATTGAATTCATCCAGAAACACCGTTGAAACTAAAAATCGTTTTATAGGTTGTTGAGACTGATTCAATATTTCGATTTTTACTGACGCGACAACCTTTAACTCTTTTGGATAAATATCAACGTCCGCATTGAGTTTGGTTATTATTGGAACAGCCAAATCTGCGTATTGCGAAAATTGTTTTTCATAGTTAGCATATATCTCATTCTGTTTGTCCTTACTGATATATTGATTCACYACTTGRGTATTGTAATAAATAATTGAGCCACTTAGTACAAAGACTAAACAACTGGTAGCCAAAGTTATTTTTCCTTTAGAACCTATTTGATAACCTAAGTTTTTAAAACGACTTTTTAAACTAATAGCGTTACCTCGTTGCCATAAACCAAAACCAATAACACTCATAGCTACAGATAAAGCCCCCCAGTAAAGCATGTACCAATTTTGTGTGACCATTGACCAGCCATATCCATTAAGATCTGAATAGATCATGGTGGGTGATTTGCTAAAATTGAACATCTTATGTCCCAGTCCTAATGGCTCCATGGCAAAACCCGATAGATAGAACAATATAAAGAGGGACATTCCAGCATATTTATTGGGGCTAATAATTTGAAACAAGAATGATAATATAATGAGCATTAACCACGGTAGAGCTGAAAAATAAAATAAGCTAACAAAATATTGACCTAATTCAAGTTGCTCAAATGACTGAATAAAACCATTACCCAACTGGAAAGTAATCCCTACGACTATTCCAAAAAGCATCAAAGAAATAAGAACAAGCCATACAGCCAAAATCTTTGATAACCAAAAAGTAATATTAGACACAGGCATGCTATCAATAATATCACCCATGGTTGAAGAGCGTTCACGCCACACCGTTTCAGCCGCGTAATAAGTAATAATAATGATGCTTAATATTTTCATTGACCCAACTACAAGCTGCACCATAAATTGTGTGAAAGGTAAATCTGTACTGCCAAACATACCTTTTGGTTGAAACAAAATTGCAATCATTACAAAAAGCATAAAGCTACATAAAATGATGAATGACGGAGCCAATATCACTTGCTTTATTTCAAAAATAACACGAGTAATGAAATGCTGAAAAACTGTATTATCTTGTCCTTTATGATCTATACTGTTATTTTTAAATTGTTCACCTATTTCATCAGAGCTATTTTTATTTGAATTCTTAACGGTTATCTTTTTGCCTGATTTATCAGGTGATAATTCCAAAGGTTTTGGTAATTGTCCAAAAACAACTAATACTCCCCCACCAATAGCAAGCCAAAGCAATCTATTTTGTAACAACACACCTGTCAAAGTAATCGTTTCATTATTTTTCTCAAAAACAGTCCAATAGCGAGTGACTTCAGAAAAGGTACGACTAGCAAAAGGATCCAGTAAAGCGGCTAACTCTCTAGCGCCTTGCTCCATAAATAAACTTTCACTAATCGTATTTAAAACAAACACCGCAATAACGGCTAAGTACACAGCCATCATCGATTTTAATCGAACCGCTATCGTATAAAATAAACATGAGAACACAAAGAGTGTCGGCAGTGAGATAACTAAAAAAGCATTTAAATAATTTTCAACATTGATTGGCCCCACACGCCCTTCAGTCACCCAAGGTAATATACTGCCCAAAAACATGCCCAATGGCACTACAGAAAAAACAGTCAAAACAACCGCAAAAGAACCTAAAAATCGACCCACTTGATAAGCGAGCGGGTCAATAGGCTTACAATATAATATTTCGTCCATTTCTGTCAGCTTATCTCTCAAAGCAGTGTTGGCAATAAAAATAACCACCAAAAATAACGAGAAAAAAGTAAATGTTCCCATAAATTGGCCAATAAAATAAGGGCCATTAATAAAAACATTACTGCCAAATATATCTTCCATTTTATTAAACCCGCTAATAAAAATAGCGAAACCAAAAAGAATTAAAGACGACACATAAAAAGAAGGTTGGCGAGTAAAATAACGCCATTCAAATAGAAACATTTTTGTTATCATTTTATTCTCCTTAGCTAGCCATACGTTGATGTTTATTTTGATGTAATGTTGAAAAATAAACATCTTCTAAATTTGCAGGCGCGCTATCAAAACCTTGAGGTGCAGAATCAGCTAAAACATGAACGATTGTTTGCCCTGCAAAGAGGCGTTTTGAAATAATTGGTAGTTCTTTTTCGATCTGTTCCACTTCAGAAATGGCAATAGTTTTACGCCATATTTGTCCATTAAGATCATCAATCAAATCAAAAGGGTTCCCTTGTTTAAAAATTTCACCGTTTGCTAAAATAGCCATTTGTGGGCAAAGTTCTGATACATCTTCAACAATATGAGTTGATAAAAGGATCGCTTTTTTCTCTCCCAAAGAAACTAATAAATTATGAAAACGGTTTCTTTCTTCAGGATCTAATCCTCCAGTAGGTTCATCAACAATTAACAAATCGGGRTCWCCTAATAAAGCTTGRGCWATTCCAAARCGTTGACGCATTCCACCTGAAAAWCCRCTRACTGCTTTTTTACGATGYTGRTATAAATTGGTTTGWGCYAGTAASCCTTGTACCACTTCCTTACGTTCTTTTTTATTGACCAAACCTTTTAAAATCGCTAGATGATCAAGTAGTTCATAAGCAGGGACTCCTTGGTAAACGCCAAAGCTTTGTGGTAAGTAACCTAAACGCCTACGTATTTCATTAGGTTTTTTCAGGACGTCAATACCATCAAAAATAATTGAGCCTGAGTCAGCAGTTTGTAACGTTGCAATCGTCCTCATTAATGAGGACTTGCCAGCCCCATTTGGACCTAACAAGCCATACATTCCTTTCGGAATGCTTAGGTTGACGTTGTTTAACGCTTTAACACCATTATCGTAGGTTTTACTTAAGTTACTGATTTCTAACATTGTTATGCCTTTATTCAAGTCGGAATGATTGATTAAGGCAAAGTTTATCGGTTTGTGAAATTAGAATATAGAACGTTTGTGCATTGGACGGGATGATGGATAGTTGGATGGATCAGTGGATTTCGAGGTTGAACCGTCAAAACTAACCACTTTCATGACTAATAGATATCGCTTTTTTAGTAAACAGTAATCCCGGTAGTGCTACAAATAAAAATACAATAATCACAGAAACAATATGTAGCTCAATTGCAGTTTCTATTGGAAATTTAAATCCAGGCAATAACAGTTCGTTCATTCTTGCTATCAAATCAAAAATGATGTGCAAGATAATAGGTAGCCAGATTGTTCTAGTCACTAACATTAGCCCTGCAAAACCAATCCCGATTAATGTTGCATTAATCACCATAAAAGTAACATCTATAAAGGACATATCTTGTAAATTAGAATAGTGTGCTAAACCAAAAACTAAGGCTTGAACTATAACAGCCGCAAACACACCTTTCTTTGTTACTCCCCAAGCCTTGTATAGAATATAAAACACAACGCCACGCATTAATATTTCTTCAACCAATCCAATACTGACATTACTAAATATCCATAGAGCCACATTCGTTATCGAGTAATTCAGTGAGTCAAAATCAACRCCWGTTAGGTTAATTACYGCAATAAYTGAGATCGGCATTAATGATAAATACCAAYGCTTTCCCCATAAATTATAAGGCGTTGTAATTAAAGTYTTTCTACCTAAACCTAAYTTTAATAAAAAGGYTATTAGTATTGATGAAATCAATAGACGTACCAAACTGATACTAAACTCCAAMGTCATCGGTGATAGTTGATCAAATATTTTTAYCGAATGCATTARRCMAACACWAATRARAACGATTAACAATGAGCTTGCTAATGGCTGACCAGTATAAAMTTTTTGTARTRATTTCATAATTTTCCTACACKATTAAAATTTGATAAAGCYAATTTTCTTAAGATAAATTRTTAATGATTMTAATTACTATTTTTGTCCAGCTTGTTTKTTMGCTAAATARCCRCCCRCWATYGCAGAWGGCCAYTGATAYAAATAGCTTAATACCAAGTACCAAATAGGAAAATCACTASCCAGCAGTACAACTGTTAAKATCACRCTAATAACKCCTAGAAYTCCAGAGTTTATTAATACCTGTTTTTTGGCTATTTTTTCCACTAAATAACCCGCTCCAATAAGCGCGATGGCACCTACAAACATTCTCAAAATTAAATAGGTTGAATCTTGTTGAATCGCTAAAATAGATTCAGTAGAAATCTCTCCAACTAATGTGAAAACTAATAGAGTAGCAGCTAGCTCATCTAAGATAATTAAAGCCACTAGCCCTATTAAAATTGCTTTGATACTAATGTTTTTCATTTAACGACCTTTCTGTTTTATAAATAATTTTGAATGTTAGTCGATCATAATGAAAAAACTATTCAGACTATAGAACGATTGTGCAAGTAATTGCCTCAGAATAAKGATTTWGCACAAACGTTCTATAAAAGAWTTTTTTAAAATMWTAGACTAYTCACTTAATGAGYCTATTTRRYTTKYTAATAGGCAKAWTTGNATACCCATTTARGTRAWTGRTGGGTAKCAATAAATTRATTATCTAGMGAGGTTTATAANATGAGTAGTSCTRAAARTACAGAACAATCAAACGTAGAGTTAACWTTTRTMGAGAGCGTTAGAGAAAAATTTAGTTGTAAAAAAGCATTTTTAGCTTCTATAYCATTACTAGGRCTTTATTATTATATTGCRCCTGAAAGCTTTATGAWGACGGTCGATGTTATTTGGTCATTCATCTATTAACAACTARGGACAAAGTAGTGTTGCKARTGCTCGTAAGTATTTTATTTKGAARAATAGAGACGATTAAAAAGTTACTTCAATCWGATAYYAAAAAANGATGAACTYAATGYAAACTACTCATCCATTTTTTAGGGCTTACGCCATARGTYTTTTTAAAATGWCKRTTCATATGGCTTTGGTCAGAAAARTCGCAATTRCTYGCYACTTCWACYAAATYAACTCCTTTCACCATCATTTCACGTGCTTGCTCTAAACGTCGCATAATTAAATAACGATAMGGGCTAGTTCCAAAYAATGTTCTAAAATCTCGTGATAACTTCCATCGATCTCGTCCGGTAATTGCTTCCAGTTTATCTAAAGAAATTGATTGTTCTAAATTATCTGCGATGTATTGCCTTGCCATTTCAGCGGCTTGATAATTAAAAGACTGTTTAGTTTGCTGTTTATCGTCCGATACCAATTCCATTGCATTGGCTAAATCAAACAGTGCATCTTGATATCTTAGACCACTAATGTCGTTATCCATTTCGCCTAAAAGTCCTAAAACCGCTTGATAAAGTCTAGGATCATCTGAAATTCCATTTTCAATAAAGGGTAATGCTTTACCACCGAGAATGCTTTGAATTTGTACCGGATCAATGTAACCGACTCTATAACGCATACCAATATCAGTACCAGCTTGACCGTCATGYAGTTCATCAGGGTGAATGATTAAACAGCGCCCTGCTTCGTTATATCTTAATGAACCTCGGTAATTGAATCCTTGTTTGCCTTCAAGTGTAAGTCCAATAGCATAGGTATCATGACGATGAGGCGCATAAGCCGCACCATTAAAAAATGCTTCTAACCTTTCGAATTCACCAGGCGCACGTACCATCCAACCATCGCTGTTAGTTATTAAGTTGGATTTATGGATGGCTTGCTTGGTCAATTTTAGTTCCTTACAAAGACTTATATTGATACTAAATATCAGTTTGGTTTAATAATAACACGCATAATTTAATCTACAGAGAGCTCATTAGTAATAAATCATTGCAAGAATGTTCTAATAGTTAGTATTCTTTTAAGCAAAAATTACTTTTTATCATTCTTTAATGCAGTTTCAATTGCTGATAGCGTCTTTTTAGAAATGTGCTTTTCTTTATATTCTCTGAGAATAACACTTTCCACTCGATTCAAAACGGTATCAATAGACGCATTTTTATTAAAGGATGTTTCGATTTGATGCTGTTCAAAAAGGTTAATTCGCTTCTCTGTCTGACGCCCAAACACCATCAGTTTTTCAAAATAGCTATTTTTACCACTCTTTTTCTGAAAATAATCTAATAAAGTGCAAATTAGTGAAACCGGACTAAGAATAATGTCTCTAAGAGCGTCAACAGCCAATTTCACTTGGAAAACTAACAAACGCTTAACGGTATGTTTTGAATTCTGATTTCTATTCATAAGTGCGTCATCACTGAAATTCATTTTATGCCTTTGAATTTTATTTGAGAAATATTTAAGTTTTTCGATTTAGTCATTTATTGCTATTATATCCCTCATCTTGTAGCGAAAAAAGACAATAAAAAGGCTGAACCTTGATATGGGCGTTAAATTCAAAAATTTCACCGCTAAAGAACTCGATAAATTTAAGCAATTCCAACAACAATCCTACAAGACATTAGAAGATATCAAATCTAAACTTGAAGTGGGAATGACGGAAATTCAAGTCGCCAGGATGCTCCGGAAGTCATTTCATCAGCAAGGTGTGCACAGTTATTTTCATGTTCCAGTAGTTTTATTTGCTGATCGTACCGGATATCCTGGTAATTTTGGTCAATTTGAAGCTCTAGCCACTGATAAAAAACTAGAACAAGGAATGGCNATCATATTAGATGCGGCTCCTATTTATGAGGGATATATTGTTGATACATCACTTGCGACGCATTTTGGTGAAAACAAAGAACAACAACAGCTTCACTCTCACCTTGAGAAGTTTAGAACCCGTGTTTTGGAAATGGTTAAACAACGCGAAACCTTTTCAGATATCGAAAAAGAAATGGATCAAATGATTCAAGCATTAGGTGGGGAAAATTGCCACCGGAAGCATATAGGTGAAGTGTTAGGTCATCGAATTTTTAGAGAAAGAAACCCGCTATGGAAACCCTTTAAAATTAAACAACTAAGCTTTAAACATGTCTTTTGGTTATTTTGGAAAAGCATAGCTACAAAAAAAGGTTGGATGAACCAGTCGCCTAATTGGAATCACAGAAGGACGTCTGCTCACAAGCCCTTTGAAGGTTTATGGGCGGTAGAACCACATTTTGCGATTAATGGAATTGGAGTGAAGTTTGAAGAAATTATGGTAATAACCAAATATGATGCTTATTGGTTAGATGAKSRWWYKMYWSAWWYTCRATTATGGAATTCAAAGGTATAGACTCCACCGTAAGCTATTAACCGATTACGCCCTACTATTAAAACTATAGTTCAACAGCGCTAAAAATTTTAGCCCTACGAGACTCAAGTTGAACTCTATCATCAGGATTAATAAATCCTACGGTTACCCATTCATTCAACATATTTAATACTTCTTTCTTCTTATCAATTTCTACTTGGGCTGCGCCAAATCTATTTTGTAGTCGCTCCAATTGAATAGCCACTCGCTGTTCTTTACAGTTTTCTGGCGAATCGATAGAAAGAAGAATTTCTGTATCCAATGCCAACGATTGTAACTGTTTTAAACCACCATTATTTTCGATGGCAGGAACATTCAAACCAATTTGACCAAGTCGTTTATCAATAATATGCTTACCATTGACATCATATTTCAACTTTGACAATGCACTTTTTAAATTCTCTAATTGATTTTCATCCACTTTAGATGATTGATCGTTCAGTAATTTTTCTTCCATGTCTTGGAGCAAGTTACCCCCTTTCAAAAGTGAATTGAACGCCGTTTGTTTTTGTCGAGAAGCAAGACCCGCGTAATATTCTTGATATCGACTACAGGCGTTGGCAAATGCGTTTAGTAGCGCCTGAGCTGAAGCTCTAGGCAGTTCCTTTTGAGTAGTCCAGCTATTTTTAAGTTCTTCAAATTTTGAATAACTTTGTTTCAAGAGTTCATCATCCAAGTCGCGGAATAAATCGATTTCTTTAGTCGTATTCTTGAGTTCCTCTTGATTGTTTTTAAGTTCGCTTTTAAATTCTTTTTTAAGCATATCGCGCTTAGTAAAAACTCTATCAATAGCGCCACGAAATAAGAGCCATTGTTCACGTTCCTTTTTGTAAAAAGTAATTCCAAGATCTTTCCACTGTCGTTGAAGATCTAACACGCCTTTGATTGATTTTTCAACATCATCTGACTCGTGATATTTGACCGCTTTTTTAACCAACTCACAGCGGGTATCAAGATTATTTTGCTTTTCCGTTTCTAGCTGTTTTTTAATCACAGAGAGTACTAAGTTGAAATTTTTCTGAACAGCCTCCCGTTCATTTTCTGGTACCGGTTGATATTTTTTCCACTCACGACTAGCTTTAATTAGGTGTTTATCAATTGATTTCCAATCTGGTTCACTGTTCATAGGAGATGTCGAAGCATCCTCATTATGGTTATTTTCAGCGTTCCATCCGTTCGCCACAACAATGTGTTCGAGAGATCCGCAAATTCCAATTCGTTTTTTTAAATTCTCAGCTCTCACTTTATCTTTTTCGGCGTAAAATTCTAAACAAGGCAAATAAGCTCTTTCGCTTGCATTTTTAAATCGCTTCCAAAGTTGCTCATCCGCGTTAGGATCGGATGCTAATAATTCTCGCCACTGTTGTTGAAGCTCTCTGACTTTCTTTGCTCTAACTAAAGGTTCAATAGACTCTGCGATGAGATTTTCCATTGACTCACATAATTCATTTTTCTTTGGCCCTGTCGCAAAGGCATGCCAATCTCTTAATTCATCTAGTTGAGGCTGTAGATTCTCGATTTTTTTAGACAAAGAATTACGAAAATCACTGACAATATCATTCAGCTTTTGGTTGATATAATTGATTAATCTATTAGCCGCAATCAGATTACGTTGTTGACAGTGTTTTTCTAACAACATGATCCGTTGATTGATAGTTCTTGCCTTTTTCTTTTGAGTATCAACAATTTCATCATATTGAGTTTGGAAATTTGTAGCCACCCCATACCATTCACCAAGTATGGTTGGCATAGTAAAACCATTTATCCAAGCAAGCTCCACTCTCATTTTATTCCAGCGAGCTAACCATTTGCCAAGGGACTCATAATTAGCTTTCGGAGTCTTGGTGAAAAACATTTCAATTTCTGCTTTCAATCGAATGAAATTTTCCCAAGGTAACAGTGTCGCTTTTATTTGAGTTAGTAATTTTTGATATGTCATAAAAACTTTTGGATCAGGTTTAGATTCTTTGATTGTTTGTTGCCAATTACTATTTAACAACTCTAGTACATTCTTCACCGATTGATAAGACTCTATATCGTTCATAGTTGGATCACGCATTTCTTTAAGTAAATTTTCCAACTGAGTTGATAAGTCATTTTGTTTATCTAAGGCGTCTTGTTTGACCACGGCCTGTTCTAATTCATTTTTGTGCTTGGCAATTTGTACTTGGCATTGTTTAAGATGATTTTGAAAATTTGTAGTGAATATCTCTAATTTGTTTTTCTGCAATTCTGTAGCCACATCGACTTTTTCTAGATCTAATGCATGCCAATGTTTAACTGCCAAATTTACCTTAATTTCGAACTGAGGATCAAACCAAGTTTGTTGACTGAGTTTCTTGAGTGTAACCTCTAACTTTTCAGCGTCAGTAATAATATCTTCAATGATTTTCTGCTGAGATTTTGCTTCAGATATTTTAGCTCGTATTATTTGTAATACTTGCTTTTGAGTCGATATTTTGGACAGTAGGATGAGTTGCTCTAGATCATTTATGTCTTCGAGCGCTTTTAATCTCAACTCAATTGACTTGGCCAATGTTACAATTTTAAATAACACATTAGGCGCATCAGTTGCTAACAAAAGCGAATAGGTTAATTCTTGACACAATGTATTGCGTGCGATGGCGTTAAAGGTTTCATCGTCATCCCATTTTACTTTCACTTTGACAAATTCAGCCGTTAGAACTTTTATTTGTGGCGAAAGTAAGCTTAGTCTAAACGCTAATCGACACCAGTCAGTGGGGTTTTCTGAATCAGATAGAAGAGTTTTTAAAATCGACAGATCTGAGATCTTTGCTAACGCTATTTCTCTAATTATTTTGGACGGATCATTCGTCACCATATTTGTAATGATTTCAGCATCATTTAAGGCATCTAAACTGTTAAGTGCTAGCTCTCTAACAGAATCATTTTTATGTTGCCATTTAGGCGTAAAAAAGCGTTTTAGCATGTCATTAATTTGGATTTTTTAAGATTAATAAAGAGTATATCAAGGCGACACTAATAAATGGATACGAAAGAGAGCTATTGTGATTAAAACTGCCTCTAATTTGCATTGTAAAATAAATCCCTTCAATAGAAGGATATATTTTAAAAAACTTTTACACCCTTCTTATATCTGCGCCTAAAATATGTAGTTTTTCTTCAATACATTCATAACCGCGGTCAATATGATAAATACGGTCAACTACAGTTGCACCATCAGCCACTAACGCAGCGATGACTAAACTTGCTGAAGCTCGTAAATCAGTCGCCATCACTTGCGCACTTTTAAGCTGTTTAACACCCTTACAAATGGCGTTATTTCCTTCAATTTGAATATCTGCTCCCATTCTGTGCATTTCACTAACATGCATAAATCGGTTCTCGAAAATTGTTTCTGTCACAATTCCAGTGCCTTCTGCAACAATATTTAGCGCCGTAAACTGAGCCTGCATATCTGTTGGAAATCCGGGATAAGGTGCGGTTTTCACATTAACTGCTTTWGGSCKTTTKCCRTGCATATCRAGYTCWATCCARTCWTCRCCWGTYTTTATTTCAGCGCCWGATTCYTCWAGYTTTAATAWAACTGAGTCTARTAARSTYGGRTCSGTATCTCGWATTCTAATTTTTCCGCCGGTAACCGCGGCCGCAATTAAATAAGTTCCCGTTTCTATTCTATCTGGCATGACATTATGGTGTGCGCCTACTAACTTTTCAACGCCCTCTATCGTAATGATATCGGTACCAGCTCCGGTAATTTTTGCACCCATTGCGATTAAATAATTTGCAACATCAACCACTTCAGGCTCTCTCGCAGCGTTTTCAATAATCGTAGTACCGGTGGCCAAAGTGGCAGCCATCAATAAGTTCTCGGTTGCACCAACACTAACAATATCCATACAAATTCGAGCACCCTTTAAGCCATTTGGCGCTCTTGCCCTAACATAACCATCCGTTACATCAATTTCGGCGCCCATAGCCTCCATCCCTTTGATATGTAAGTCAACCGGACGAGATCCAATCGCACAGCCACCGGGAAGAGAAACATCAGCTTCACCAAATCTTGCCAATAAAGGYCCAAGAACTAATATCGATGCACGCATRGTTTTGACTAAATCATAYGGYGCTTCAWAKGTTKTAATGGTWGAAGTATCAATYTGAACCGTCATATTTTCGCCTAACATGACCGAAACGCCCATCACGCCAAGAAGCTCAAGCGTAGTAGTAACATCGTTTAAATGCGGCACATTGCCAATCGTTGTGGGTCCTTCTGCTAATAACGTCGCCATTAAAATAGGCAAAGCCGCATTTTTTGCACCAGAGGTTCTGATACAACCATCTAAACGAGCGCCACCAATTATTTGTAATTTATCCATCTCATTCTCTTTCTTTTCGATAGGTACGTATTTGCGAAATTCAGTTTTTTTCATTTTATCACTCTACAGCTCTTATTTACGGTTAATTTGCTCGTTAATTGCATATTTCATTAACTATAGATTTAAAATCTGTCCAAAAAAGGTCTAAAAAGTGTGTAATTAAGGTAAGTTCAAAACTAATTTTAATTATTTAATTGAGCATGCTCAGCGGGTGTTTTGGTTTTAATAGACAATGCATGTAGTTCACCACTAGCAATTTCCGCTTGAACCGCCGCATAAACCATTTGCTGTCTTGCAACGGCTCTTTTGCCTTCAAAATCATTAGAAACTACATAAGTTTCAAAATGATTCCCATCACCCGCCACATCAACAGACTCACAGTTAATATGCGCTTCAATTTTGGCTTTTATTTCAGATTCAGTCATTTATATGGCTCTTTGGCTTACGAGTTAACGCAAAAGTGTAAAAGTCCCGTATTGTACCTGAAATAATCACACATGCAATTTTCAAACAATACTGTATAATCGCCTGCTTTTTGGTGCTTAAACTATTCTAGAGAATGCTAGGATAATGCTTATGTTTGAGCTCCATTCATTCCTTGAAACATTTAGAACCTTGATTATATGTGATATGACGTCCACTATATTAGTAACTGTTTACATAACTAAACGTCATTTATTGCTTAAAATAATAGATTTATAAACTGGAGTTTTTATTTTAGATGTTGCTATATTTTGCCATGGTTATATGCGGAATCTCGTTACTCGTTTGGAGTGCAGATCGCTTTACCGACGGCGCAGCAGCAATTGCTAGAAATTTTGGTATCTCTCCTTTAGTTGTTGGGTTGACAATCGTTGCAATGGGCTCATCTGCTCCCGAAGTAGTTGTATCTGTAAATGCTGCTTTAAATGACACTCCAGGACTAGCATTAGGCAATGGTATCGGATCAAATATCGCTAATATCGCCATGGTTCTTGGCATTACCGCTTTAGTTGTTCCCCTCAAAATCCAATCTGCCACGTTAAAAAGAGAGATCCCCATACTCTTTTTCTTTATGTTATTAGTTTATTATCTGATGTCTGATTTGATTTTGTCTTTTTCCGATGGCGTCATTTTAATCGTTAGCTTAGTGATCTATTTGAGCTGGTTAATTTATATCGCTACAAAATCTCGAATAAAAAGCATTCAAGCTAATGAAGAATGCGATTTAATGTTAAGCGAGATAATCGATGAATTACCCGACCAAATGCCTAATCTTAAAGCCTTTATGTGGCTGGTTATAGGATTAGTCATATTACAGATAAGTTCGAGAATGCTGGTTTTTGGAGCAACTAATATTGCTTATATGTACGATGTGAGTGATTTTATTATAGGTATCACAATCGTTGCAGTAGGAACCAGTTTACCAGAGCTTGCAGCTTCAGTTTCGGGCGTCTTAAAAGGTGAACACGAACTAGCAATCGGTAATGTTATTGGCTCTAATATTTTCAACTTATTGATTGTCATTGGAATTCCAGGAATGATTACTTACGTTCCCATTGATCCGAGTATATTAGAATTTGACTATGCCTTAATGTTTGGTTTAACCGTCGCTATGTCGATCATGGCGTGGGGAAGTAAAGGTAAACCCGGAGAAATCACTCGATTAGAAGGCGCAATTTTATTGAGTTGTTTTATTGGTTACCAAGCTTATCAGTTATTTTTTAATAGTTAACCGTTCAATTTGTACCTTCTTTTACGAATTTATCGCTAAATCATAAGCCACATATACCACGCGATAATCGGTATGCTTACTGCAATAAATCACTTATAATTCACTTATCCTAACTCGTTCAATCATTAGATTATTCAAAATCAAAATCACCTATGAGTAATAATTATATCAAGCTTGGAAAAGCGGTTGTTGAAATTGAAAAACAAGCGATTGAGGCACTTTCCTCAAAAATAAACGCTGATTTTTCTAAAGCATGTGAAATACTGCTCTCGTGTGACGGAAGAATAGTCGTCATAGGGATGGGTAAGTCTGGTCATATTGGCAAAAAAATCGCCGCTACGTTAGCTAGCACGGGTAGTCCCGCATTTTTTGTTCATCCTGGCGAAGCGAGCCATGGTGATTTAGGTATGATCACTAATAAAGACGTCGTCATTGCGATCTCGAACTCCGGTGAAACCAACGAAATTATTAGTCTATTACCGGTAATCAAAAGATTGAATGTTCCGTTGATCAGCATTACTGGAAAAACGGATTCGGCTTTAGCCGATTTTGCGGATGTTAATTTAGATGCGAGCGTCGAAAAAGAAGCTTGCCCAATGAATTTAGCGCCAACGGCCTCAACCACAGTTACTTTAGTGATGGGTGATGCACTTGCCGTATCTCTACTAGATGCTAGAGGCTTTACTGAAAATGATTTTGCGTTATCCCATCCCGGAGGCAGTTTAGGGCGAAGGCTTTTGCTAAAGGTTGAAGATGTTATGCACAAGGGGCAAGATGTTCCTATAGTGAATGATTCGACCTGTATTAGTGATGCTTTACTTGAAATGACCAATAAGCGCCTCGGCATGACTTGCGTTGTTGATAACGAAAAAAAGCTGATTGGTATATACACCGATGGCGATTTGAGAAGAACTCTTGCCAATAATTTGAACTTAAACCAGACATCGATTGCCAAAGTAATGACTCATGGCGGAAAAACGGTTTCTTCCCATCAGTTGGCCGCAGAGGCGCTACAGATTATGGAAAATAATGCCATTAATGCGCTAGTGGTGGTTGATGAAAACACTTCACCTATCGGCGCGCTTAATATGTATGACTTATTAAAAGCAGGCGTGGTGTAAATGATGACAGACTTAATTAAAAAATCTTTGGCTAACTTAGCTCAAAATTATAGCCAGGATTTACTCAATAAAGCTAAAGCGATCAAACTTGTTATTTGTGATGTGGATGGCGTACTGAGTAATGGAAAAGTCTACTTTGGAAATGAAAACGAAGAATTAAAATCTTTCAATATAAAAGATGGATTAGGCATTAAACAATTATTAAATAATGGCATTCAAGTAGCCATTATTACAGGAAGAGAATCTAATATTGTATCAAGACGATCAAAAGAATTAGGGATATCTCATGTTTACCAAGGCAAGAAAGACAAAATTGCTAGTTATGATGAAATTTTAGTTAGTTTAAATTTAAAGCCAGATCAAGTGGCACATGTAGGAGATGATTTACCGGACATTCCGTTAATGAATCGCTCCGGTTTGGGAATTTGTGTATCCGATGCACATTTTTTCGTAAAACAAAATGCTGATTGGTCGACATCATCAATAGGTGGTGACGGAGCCGTTAGAGAGATAAGTGATTTGCTTTTATACTCTCAAGGTAAGCTTCAAAGCATTCTTGAAAATTATCTTTCTTAATGGTTTGCCCAAATTAACGGATAGTCAATCATGGTTAATCTATAATGGACAGAGTTAAATTAAATCGTTGGTTAATAGCCTTTGTAGCGATTGCAATGTTATTTCTAGTCTTTGATCAAGACGAGAAAAAAATACATATTGAAATTGATAGCGACCATCCCGAAGCAGACTACACAATGGAAAATATTATTATCACTCAATATGCTAGCAAGGGTGCACAAAATCATCAACTCACTGCAAAAAAGATGATTCACTATAACCGGCAAATCAACGACCAAAAAACTCAAGAAAGCTCGTCTGATAGCTCGACCGAAGACAATTTGTTCGACAGTGAAAAGACTCGATTAGATTCTGAAGTATCTATTTTAATTGAACCGACTATTACTTATAAAAACCAACAAAGTTTTTGGACCTTATCTGCAAAACAAGGTCGAATGACTAACCAACAATCAAAATTATTTTTAGTTGAGCAAGTGGAATTGATTGAACAATTAGAAACTGGACTGTTAACTGACAATGTTAGAAATAGATTGGGTAGCACAAAAGTGACTACAGTTGATTTAGAAATTGACCTAATAACAAAAATTGCACACACCGACCAAGAAGTTATATTGCAAGCTCAAAATATAACCGCGTCGAGCCACGGAATGAAAATTGATATGGAAAATTCAAAAATAACCTTGCTTTCTGATGTCCGTACTCAACTAACGCACTTGAAATAGCGAAAAATAAAAAATGAATAACAATTCAATAACTTTGACTCCTTCTTTATTTGAAGCTCGTGCAATCATCATTCTATTCTGCTCAATTATTTTAGTTAGCATCAGTATGTATTCAATTAGCGATGAATCTAATCCTGCATCGTCAAATCCTGCATCGTCAAAACTAGATTCATCAATAGAATCTACCCAAGAGGAACCCAAACTAGAAGTACAAGCTACCTTCCCAATCAATTTAAACTCAGATACCACAACCATGGATGGTATCACTAGAGAAATTAAGAACTGTGGTAATGCTCGAATCAGTCAAGGTGATATTAATTTATTAGCTGACTGCATTGTCGCAAAAAAAGGTGCAAAAAATGACTACGAATACTTTGAAGCAAAAGGAACACCAGCCAGCTTAGAAATATTTGACCGGGTAAAAAAGGAATATCTTTTTTTAAGTGCAAACAGAATTTTTTATGATGTAAGAAAACAAAATTTTATCGCAACGGGTTCCGCTAATTTAGTTTTATCGAGTGGCAAAAATAGTAAAACGTCACCGGATAGACTCAACATACAATCAAACGAAATTGTTGTTAAAAATAAATCTGAAAAACAACGAATGATCGAAGCTAAAGGTGTTCCTGTTAATTTAGCAATTCGCAGTGAGGGCAATATCGAGCTTAATGCAAAGTCGCTTTATCTCAGTTATTCAACGGTAACTAATGAATTGAATTTACTAGAGAAGGTCGAAGCGGAATTAGCGTTAGGAAAAATAACCGCTGGCGAATTTAGATATAATCATAGAACCAAGCAATCTAGCTTCAAAAAAGCAAAAGGTCAACAAATCGAAATCGTTCAAAATCAGAAGTTAGACTTGGATTTAGATTCAGATTTGGATTTGGACTCTAGTTCAGAATTAAAGTCTGAAGAAAATAAATAATTCACTTACAAAAAAGATCCTAATATGCAAGTTTTAAAAGCTGAACACCTCGCTAAAATTTACTCGGGAAAAACCGTCGTTCATGATGTTTCTTTTAGCGTCGGTACCGGTGAAATAGTCGGATTGCTAGGTCCTAATGGCGCAGGTAAAACGACTTCATTTTATATGTTAGTTGGTTTAGTAAAGGCAAACTCTGGAAGCGTAATGATTGATGATTTGGATATCACTCAATACCCAATGCATGAACGCGCTAAATTGGGTTTGGGCTATCTGCCACAAGAAGCATCCATATTTAGAAAAATGACCGTTGAAGATAATTTGCTGGCTATTTTAGAGCTAAATAAAAAACTCAGCAAACAGCAAAGAATAGAGAAAATGCAAAAGTTACTAGAAGAATTTCAAATCACTCATATCCAAAGCAATTTAGGTATGAGTCTAAGTGGCGGAGAAAGGAGACGAGTTGAAATAGCTAGAGCTTTAGCCAATGAGCCTAAATTTATTCTCTTAGATGAACCCTTCGCAGGAGTCGATCCAATATCAGTTGGTGAAATAAAAGAAGTTATACGCCACTTAAAAAAACGAGGATTAGGTGTTCTAATTACCGATCATAACGTTAGAGAAACTTTGGATGTGTGTGAACGAGCTTATATTGTTGAGTCAGGCAACATTCTTGCTCAAGGCACACCTGCTGAAGTGCTCAATAATGAACAAGTGAAAAAGGTCTATCTGGGCGAAAACTTCAAAATATAGAGTGGTAAAACAAGAGGTCACAATTGTAAATTGTGACCTGAAAAATAAAGTCGATTCTAATCATATGTCATAGCCTATCCGTTCAATATTGCGCCTCAACTTGTCACATGTCAATGCGAAATATTTTCAAGTCAAAACCAAATTGTTCAATAACTAAAAATCTAACTTATCTAACTGATTTTAATATAAAAACTCTTAAAATCTGATGTTTATTTTGATAAAATACGCTGATTAAACTTGAATAATTTGCCTTTTGTGACCATACTAATCACTAAGGAAACAACTAATTAATATCGCAGGTATAATAGATAAATAACCCTCGATTGACTGATTAATGGACTTATAGATCACTTGAAACAATCTTTACAAATAAGAATGGGGCAGTCATTAACTATGACACCTCAATTGCAACAAGCTATCAAACTGTTGCAATTATCTTCGTTAGACCTAGAAGCTGAAATTCTTGATGTAATTGAGTCAAATCCCCTATTAGAGATGTTGGAAAATAACGATTCTACTAATTCCAAAGACGAAAACAATTCACACTCAGACAAAGAGTCGACTCAAACAGACACAAGCCCAAGCCAAGAAATTACCGAAAAAGACTCAAGCGATGCCATTAAAAGTGAAACCCTTGATGATGAAATGATCGGTGATACCGAATGGGAAGACTGGGGTTATACTAATCAAACTAGCTCAAACCAGGCTAGTTCAAGTCAAACCAGCTCGCAAAGAGTGGATGATGGTAATCAAACAGAATATCAAGGCGAGACTTCTGAGAGCTTAAGAGACCAATTGCTTTGGCAAATCAATATGACCTCAATGACTGAGTTAGATAGAGCCATTGCGATGATTCTTATCGATTCAATTGATGAATCTGGCTTTATGAAGGCTGATCTGCAAGATGTTTGCGATATGCTTAATCAAGAAAATAAAGTTATCCATCTTGAGACTGCAATATCTATTAAAACAGACCATGAAAACGAAAATCTAGATCCAGAATCACCGCACCAATCTCAACAAGATTCACAACGAGAGCCTTTGCAAGAACCTCTCCAAGAACCAAATGTCATAATTGAAGAAG
The DNA here is from genome assembly GCA_002733465.1 of Kangiella sp. Taxonomy (GTDB): domain Bacteria; phylum Pseudomonadota; class Gammaproteobacteria; order Enterobacterales; family Kangiellaceae. The sequence goes on along the minus strand of NVVT01000004.1, from coordinate 74,426 downwards.
TGGAAGCCGTACTTCATCATATTCAAAGTTTCGAACCCGCTGGAATTGGTGCCAGAGATCTACAAGAATGCCTACTCATTCAATTAAGAAAATTACCTGAAGATACTGAACACTTGCACTTAGCGACAAAAGTATTACAGCATCATTTTCAATACCTTGCTAATCGCAATTATCGCCAGTTAATTAAAGAGTCAAAATTAAGTGAAACGCAGTTGAAAAATGCGCTTCAATTGATCCAAAGTTTAGATCCAAGACCTGGAAATCAAATTAATCAAAATAATGCACAATATGTGAAACCTGACGTCTATGTACGTAAAAATTCAAAGGGTCAATGGCATGCAACGCTTAATCCCGAAGCAACACCAAAGCTCAATATCAATCAAACCTACGCTTCTTTAATTAAACGTGCCGACAATAGTAAAGATAACCAATTTTTGAAAAATAATTTACAAGAAGCTAAGTGGTTTATCAAAAGTCTACAAAGCAGAAATGACACATTACTAAAAGTGACCTCCTCCATCATTGAAAAACAAGTAGGCTTTCTTGAATATGGTGAAGAAGCTATGAAACCTTTAGTATTGCATGATATAGCCGATGAAGTAGAAATGCATGAATCAACTATTTCCAGAGTGACCACTCAAAAATATATGCATACGCCTAAAGGTATTTTTGAATTGAAATATTTTTTCTCAAGCCATGTATCTACGGATTCCGGCGGCGAATGCTCATCTACAGCGATTAGAGCAGTTATTAAAAAGCTTATCGCCGCAGAGAATCAAGCGAAACCTTTAAGTGATAGTAAGATCGCCACACTGCTTAAAGATCAAGGAATAAAGGTAGCAAGACGCACGGTAGCTAAATACCGTGAAAGTATGGCAATACCGCCATCAAACGAACGCAAATCTCTTTTTTAATTCTACTGGAGCTTATCCGAGAGTATTATTTTACGAGGGGTTTACTTTTCCATCCACTAACGAAGGAAGATAACTATGCAAATTAGCGTAACAGGTCGTCATTTAGATTTAACCGATGCATTAACAGATTATGTCAATGAGAAATTTAAACGCTTAGAAAGACACTTTGATCACATCAACAATGTACACGTTGTTTTAGAAGTTGATAAAGTAAGGCAAAAAGCCGAAGCTAAAATGAACGTAAATGGTGGTGAACTCTTTGCAACAAGTGAAGAAGAAGTCATGTACGCAGCAATCGATTCTTTAGTCGATAAATTAGACAGACAAGTCATTAAACACAAAGAAAAATTAATACGCCATTAATTAATACGGCATTAATTAATCCGTTGAATTTTAAAGGTATAATCAGTCTAGCTAAATTCAACGACACAATGTAAAGAATAAAATAGGTAAAATTGAAAAAATAAAGGTGCGTTTAGTAATGGCTATGCTAAAATTATATTAAGCGCACCTTATACAATTCACTAAATAGTCCCCATGAATATCTGTCAATTACTTTCTCCAGAATCTACACAGTGCTGTGATAAAACCAACAGCAAGAAAAAAGTTCTCGAAAAAATTAGCGAAATGATGGCTAATTCGATTGATTGCAAAGCACAATCAATTTTTGAAAGCCTTCTTAACCGAGAAAAACTCGGTACAACAGCGTTAGGCGATGGAGTGGCTATACCCCATGCCCGAGTCAATCACTGTAAATGTGCAACAGCCGTATTCTTACTTTTAGATAAACCTATTGATTATGATGCTCCTGACGGCAAACCTGTTGATATAATATTTGCCATTTTAGTACCAGAGGATTCAGATAACAGTCACTTAGAACATCTGCAAAAAATCGCAAAATTACTCTCCGATAGTAAAATAATCTCACAAATCAGACATGCTCATTGTGATGAAGCGCTGTATGATATTTTGGAGAAAGCTGCTGACAGATTAGCAGCCTAGGATAATAACGATATGAAAAGGATATTTGTAAGTGGGCGTTCCGGTTCAGGTAAAACAGTGGCATTACGCGCACTAGAAGACCAAGGTTTTTACTGTGTTGATAATATTCCGATCAAATTAATTCCAGAACTACTCAATCAAACTGAAAATAAATACCCTGAATTAGCTGTTGGCATTGACGCCAGAAACATTCCCGCAACCGTGGGAGAATTTGATGAAATTATGCAACTTCTTCAAAGTCGTGAAAAGGAGTTTCAAGTCATCTTTATAGATGCTAGCGAAGAGACTTTACTCAAGCGATTTAGTGAAACAAGACGTCGTCACCCATTAACCGCTGGAGGACTATCCCTTTCTGAAGCGATTGCCGAGGAAAAGAAACGTTTAGAACCCGTCGCAAGGTATGCTCAATTAGTAATAGACACGACTAATAAAACGCCCCATGAATTATGTGAAACCATTATTAACCGCGTGATTGGAGAAAAAGAAGCTCGATTAAGCATTCAGTTTAAGTCATTTGGTTTTAAAAATGGCGCGCCAACAGACGCAGACTTTGTCTTTGATGCCCGTTGTTTACCCAATCCTTACTGGGAAGAAAAATTGAGAGGATTCAATGGTCGAGATAATGAGATTGTTCAATTTTTAGAAGAATATCCCCAAGTTCAAGAATATTTTTGGCAATTAAAAACTTTTTTACATACTTGGATACCAAGGTTTGAAGAAGGTAACCGAAATTACTTAACCATTGCTATAGGCTGTACAGGTGGTCAACATCGTTCGGTTTATATGGTTGAAAAACTGGCTCAACATTTTAAAAAGCTATTTAGCGATACCCAAATCAGACACCGCGAACTAAAACTTAATCGTCGAAAGGATAAAGTAGATGTCGAGCCAGTCAAAGACTAACCTTTCAAAGACTCCTCCTTTAAAGAACCTTCTCTTAAAGACAAGCGTATCATGTGAAATTGTTAATATAAAAGGTTTACATGCGCGAGCCGCAGCAAGAATCGTTACCACTGCCAATCAATTTGATTCCATCGTTACCGTAAGCCATAAAGAGAACATCGCTCCGGCAAACAGTCTCATCAAATTATTAACACTAAATGCACCAAAGGGTTCTGTATTAGTATTTGATAGCGAAGGCGATGATTGTATACAGGCCTCTGAAGCGTTAAAGTTCTTAGTCACTTCAGGTTTTGATGAATAGAATTTTTTAACGAATAAACGTTATCTCAGATTTATAGACTACTTTTTCCAATATCCAATAAAAACCAAACAGCTCCAGCCAAAACAATTAAAAATAGCACTAACTTAGTGTATTTAGGTGAGGATTTAGATTCCGCTATCTGGGATTTTATTTGTTGTTCCATCATCATACTTTGAGCTAATTTCACTTTTAGATTAAGATCTCTATCTGCTACAGAACCAGATTCAATACCAGGATTTTTATTATTAACTTCACTTTCAGATTGATTCAAGTTTAGACTAGTAAGGTTCGATTTTTGTGATTGTTCATCAATTAATGGATTACCAATTTTCGACATTTGTTCATGTTTTCTATTTTTAGCTTTGGCATTATTGGTATCTGCTACACCGATGCAAGGTACAACTAAAGTCTCTGCACCAATCTTCATTAATTTCTCTTTTAAATTTTCGGCCTTGATTTTAGAAAGCGATTTTTTTAGAACCGTTCGATTGCCAGAAAARTATCGCTCAACCTTKTCAGTCGAAAGTTTAAATTTTTGAACAAAGASTGCTTTYACKTCTTCMTGCGAAAAKCCTTCTTTKATCGCACCGGCATAAACAATATCATACCTTTGTTCTGACATTTA
>NVVT01000004.1:0-70676 GCA_002733465.1 Kangiella sp. | reverse complement strand
KTTCCTNTTYYTWYTWKYKWMSKMGMRSTARTTTAYAARCCTTGYGAWCGTAAATACTCTTCATAGCGACCTTCGTAATGATTAATRCCWCTTGGTTGCATATCMAAAATATGCGTCGCTAAMGATGAAACAAACTCKCKGTCATGGGARACAAAWATCAATGTSCCTTCRTAATGTTCYAAAGCYAAATTGAGTGCTTCGATCGATTCCATATCCATGTGATTAGTTGGCTCATCCATCACTAATACGTTTGGTTTAAGTTGCATTAACTTACCAAACATCATCCGTCCTTTTTCACCGCCCGATAATTTATGCACAGACTTTTTAATGTCATCTTGAGAAAATAACATCCGTCCAAGAACACTGCGAATAGCCTGCTCATCATCCTCTTTACGACGCCATTGATTCATCCATTCATAAACCGATATGTCCTCAGCAAAATCCTCACTATGATCTTGACCGTAGTAACCAATTTTTACATTCTCAGACCATTTAATTTCGCCCGATTTAAGCGTTAGTTCTTCTATCAAAGTCTTGAGAAATGTCGTTTTTCCAATTCCATTCGGGCCGATGATAGCGACCTTTTCTCCCACTTCTAGCATCAAACTAAAATCTTTAAATAGTAGCTCGTCATAGCCGTTTGAAATATTCTCAAGTTCTAATGCTAGTCTGAATAATTTTTTCTCTTGAGGGAATCGAATATAAGGGCTAACTCGACTTGATGCTTTTACTTCTGCTAACTCTATTTTTTCAAGACGCTTCGCGCGGGAAGTCGCTTGTTTCGCTTTTGACGCGTTTGCAGAAAAACGACTAACAAAAGATTGTAATTCAGCCATTTCGGTCTTTTTCTTGGCATTTTCAGATAGTAACCGCTCACGTGCTTGTGTCGCCGCCGTCATATACTCATCATAATTACCCGGAAACATTCTAATTTCACCATAATCTAAATCAGCCATATCGGTGCAAACACTGTTTAAAAAGTGACGATCGTGAGAAATAATAATCATCGTACATTGTTTTTGAATAAGTATGTCTTCAAGCCATCTAATTGAATTGATATCCAAATTATTGGTTGGTTCGTCAAGTAACATGATATCGGGATCAGCAAATAACACTTGAGCCAAAAGAACTCGAAGCTTCCAACCGGGCGCTACTTCACTCATTAAACCAAAATGTTGATCGGTAGGTAAATCTAATCCCAGCAATAACTCACCCGCTCGAGATTCGGCGGTATACCCATCCATTTCTGCAAACTGTGTTTCTAAATCAGCCACTAACATCCCTTCTTCTTCACTCATTTCAGGCAAAGAATAAATGCGATCTCTTTCTAGTTTAATTTTCCATAGTTCTTTATGACCCATAATCACCGTATCAATCACGGAAAAATCTTCAAAAGCAAATTGATCCTGACCCAGCACGCCAATGCGCTCATTGGGATCTTTAACCACTTGACCGGATGACTGCTCCAGGGTGTCTGACAAGATTTTCATAAAGGTCGACTTACCGCAACCATTTGCGCCAATCAAACCGTAACGACGTCCGTTAGAAAACTTAATGGAAATGTTTTCGAAGAGAGGCTTTACGCCAAACTGCATAGTGATATTAGCTGTAGATAACAAAAGAATAACCTTGTAAATTGAACTGCGCGAGGTTCTTCAAATATTCAAGAGCCTCATTGAGGGCGCGCATTTTAGCCTAATTTGGACATAAAGTAATCAATAGTTTAAAGCTAGCTTAAATGGCTAATCGGAACGAAGGATTGTTATCGTTGCAATGAACGTACAGACTGATCAGCCCATTCGACCGAAGTAAGATAATATTGGCGAAGTTTTTGGTTAATCAAGGTTAGATTATCCAGTTCATCAAACTTAAACTGCTCATATGCTAAAACGATGTCTAATATTTCTCCATGCTGACCTTCATGATCAAGTAAAGCAAACTTAATAGCTGAACTTAAAATAACCGTATCTAATAAGTCGATCATCGGAGTATCCATTAAAGCATCTAAAACGGAAAAAAGCCCCACAATGAACATTTGAGGTTGTATCTCAGGATGTAATTCATCCGCTAATAACTCGCACATTTTCGCCCGAGTTAAAGCAACAACAATTAATTCACTGGGTTTATCTTTTCCCATACGAGACATTAAAATCAAAGATAACCACTTTTTGATATTATCCTGTCCTAAAAGTACAACAGCATCTTTAATTGAATCAACTTCKCGTCTYAATGAAAACATCGCACTATTGATATATCTTAATAATTTATAAGATAACGTAACATCTTGAGAGAGTATGGTTTGAAACTCATCGTAGTCTAGCTCTGGATTTTGAATTTTATTGAGTAAATTTAAAACCACGGTTTTATTTGTAATCACTTGTTTTTGTTTAACTAACTGAGGTTTACAAAAAAAGAATCCTTGAAAATAGTCAAAACCTAACTCTATACAAAACTCCTTCATTTCCTGCGTTTCAACTTTTTCAGCTAGTATTTTTATATGCTCATATTTTCTAACGCGTTCATATTCCTCTCTGATTTGTTCCTCATTAAGGGCAATTACATCAAGTTTTACAATATCCGCAAGTTCCAAAAATGGCTCAAGGCTCTCTCGATATTCAAAATCATCTAACGCAATTTTAAAACCTCGTTTCTTTAACCGTTTTAGCCCCTCAATCACTTCCGGTGTTGGCTCTACATCTTCTAATATTTCCAACACACTTTGACTATTAAAAAGAGGCGTTAAGGTTTCATCAATGATAAAGTCTTGAGGTAGGTTGATAAAAGCAAGGGCACTACCCACTAGATTATCAATGCCTATATGCATAAAAGCATTGAGGATGGTTTCACAGGTTGCTAGGTTAGGATCGTCTATTTTTGCTTCATTTACAGCGCCATTACGATAAAGAAGTTCATAGCCAAAAACATCAAAGTTTTTGTCATAAATTGGCTGCCGTGCGATATACAAATTATCCATAGAATATAACGTTCATTTTAAGCTTTTCTGGGCTTATCTTACTCATAGTTTAAAAACAGGTTTGGTACAAGATAAAGCATAGACCAGTTTTTGGCAGTTTGCGGAATAAATAAGAGCACAAAGACAGAAAAACTCTTTGTTTTACAATCATTTATTATTTTTTCAAATCTGAGGTATAATCCTAAAAACAGACTAAAGGGTAGTTTTATCTAGATTAATCTAAGTTAAACCGCCTAATTGAAACATTTAATCGTTGATTCGCAAAAATATGACTAAATTTGACTTAAAAGCCCTCGAAAAACACTTTAAACAACAGAATATCAAAGATTCTTTTGAAGAGTTGTATCATTGCTTGGGTTTTATCGTGTCGGTCGCATCATGCCCCGAAATGATTGAACCACATGAATGGGTTGACGAGTTAATTATCACAAAAAGTGGAAAGCCTCACTTTATCAACGAAGAACAAGTACATACAATCACTGCTAATTTGATTGCTTGGTGGAACGAATGTAATGACTGTTTCGAAGATGCTGAAACAATTAAACTTCCCGTTGGCTTAGGTTTAACCCCCTCAGGTAAAGCGAATAAAAAGTTACTCAATTTTGCATTAGGTTATTTAGACGCATTTGAATGGCTATCAAAATGCTGGCAAGCCAAGCTTCCTAAAGAAGACGATGAAACTAATCGTACCGTTGCTGTACTCAACTTTATTATGGCTCGCTTTATCAACGACAAAGCCATGCGTGAAGAAGAGCCCGAAATGATAGAACAATTACCCGACATTGAAGGCTGTGTAAAGGTATTACCCAATCTAATTTCTGGCGTTGGAATTTTAGGAAAGGATTTATATTTGGATGGTATGCTAGAAGAAAAAGCAGCCCCAGAAACAACCACTTTTTATAATGAACATCGTGCTGTAGGTAGAAACGATCCTTGCCCTTGTGGTAGTGGCAAAAAATTTAAAAAGTGTTGTTTGCATTAATCGCGTTTGAAATTAAAACGCCGTAAATTTAACGTTTTACAATTAGTCCGTATATGCCTCTAATGTTTGTTGTGTATCCCTGATGATTTGCTGTTATGCTTTCGTTTAAAGTGAACGAATAGTGCAAATGATACAGAGAAAACGGCAATTAACTGATTAACATTTGCTTTTATTGAGTGAATAAGTAAGCGCCACTCAGAATTTTTAAATACTTCACAATTTATACTACATATAACATCCACATTTTTATTTAAGACATTTTTAAATTTATTCATAACTCGGCTCCTGCATGAAAACATAACCTCTAAACTTTTGATTCATTGCGAGGTACGTGTAATGAATCCACAATGTTTTTTAATTACGCTATTTTGACTGTGTGATAATAACCAGTCTTTTACCAGTAGCTTTATCAACTACCAATAATTCTTTTAGTTCCCAAGAGTCAGCAAGCTCTGTTGCGTAAACATAAACTTCAACGCTTCCACCCATGCCTTCTACCGTATAGTTTAGATTGGCTTCGCCACCTGCACCACCATATGAAATGTAAGCGTCCGGCAATAGACACCTAGCTAACAAACTTAATCTCACTAAACTGACACTCCGAATATAAAAGGAGTGTCAGAAATGAAAAATCGAACACAAGACGAATGGCGAGAATTATTCAAACAACAAGCAAATGGAGACTTATCGGTAGCCACCTTTTGCAAAGAGCATAACATTGGCCAAAGTTATTTTTATAAACGTAAAAATGATTTAATTGCCAAAAATATTCAGCCTATAAAAACCAGTTTTATTAAAGTCAAATCTCATCAAGGCAACACCACGCCAATCACGTCAATAAAATTACAACACCAACAAACCCGTTTAATTTTACCCATCAATATTTCACCAGTCTGGCTCGCTCAATTCATCAAGGCACTCGCATGATCCAGTTATCGGGACTGACCAATATCTATTTGCATCGAGAAGTGGTTGATTTTAGAAAAGCCATTAATGGTTTAATGGTCGTCGTTGAAGATGAAATGAAACTATCGCCATTTGATAAAGCCCTATTTGTTTTTTGCAATCGAGGGAGAGATAAAATTAAGGCGCTTTATTGGGATGAAACAGGATTTTGTCTTTGGTATAAACGCCTAGAAAAAGATAAATTCAAATGGCCTCGCAAGTCTAACGAATCAACAATGAGTTTATCTGAAACTCAGTGGTCTTGGTTGTTGTCTGGCCTTGATTTAACCAAAATGAAGACTCATCAAGCGCTATCTTATGAGGCATTCCGTTGATCGGGAACTTACTACCACTGATCGGAAAGTGGCTTTTTAGCCCCTTTCAATGGTTAGTATTTGGTATAATTGACCGCATGAAAACAGCCACTCAATCTCTCTCAAATCAAGTCGATACGCTTCAAGCATTGCTTGTTGAAAAAGAATCAGAAATAAAAAGTCTACAAGAACAAAATCAATATTTATTAGAGCAATTTCGCTTAGCGCAACATAATCGGTTTGGAAAAAGCTCTGAAGTCAACCTTGACCAAGGCGAGTTATTTAACGAAGCCGAGCAATTAGTTGATGAAGAAGCTCTCTCAGAGCAAAACCAGGATAAAGAAAACACTAGCAAGACTCAAAGCAAACCAAAGCGCAAACCATTACCAAAAGACTTGCCGCGTGAAACGGTTATTATTGATATTCCTGAGAATGAAAAAAGCTGTGATTGCTGTGGTAATGATTTACATCAAATGGGCGAAAAGAAAAGTGAGAAGCTTGAATTCATTCCTGCTCAAGTGAAAGTTATTGAAACGATTAGACCTCAATATAGTTGTCGTCATTGTGAGAAAACTGACACCAAGGTTAACATTAAGATAGCCCCGGTACCAAGCAGCCCCATTCCAAAGAGTATTGCAACGCCCTCGCTTTTAAGCCAAATTATCACCAGTAAATATCAATACAGCTTGCCACTTTATCGGCAAGAATCGATCTTTAATCAACACGGTATTGAACTCAATCGAAAAACGATGAGTGAATGGATGATTAAAACCAGCACCTTGTTTAAACCGATTATTGAGCAGTTACATCAATATTTATTAAAACAACCGGTGGTTCAGGCAGATGAAACCACACTCAAAGTTATCCGCGAGGATAAAAATAAATGCTACATGTGGGTGTATTGCTCAGGCACGGACTCGCCTACAGAAAATGATGGCATAAATGTCATCAAAAACATCGTACTTTATGATTACCAAGCCAGTCGCGCTGGCAGTTGTGCCGTGGATTATTTAGACGGTTTTAATGGTTATCTACAAGCGGATGGTTACGCAGGATATGAACAAGTCGATGCTGAGCTAATTGGCTGTATGGCACATGCGAGACGAAAATTTGTAGAGGCGCAAACGGCTGAGCAAAAAAACAAAAGCGGTCGAGCGAATTTAGCCATCACCAAAATAGCCAAATTTTATCGAATTGAAAAAGAGATCAAAGGTTTATCAGCAGATGAGAAGAAAACTATCCGACAAGAAAAATCACTACCTTTATTAAACGATTTTAAAGAATGGTTGGATAAATCCATTCAACAAGTCTTGCCAAAATCAGCGGTTGGCAAAGCGATCCAATACAGTTTAAATCAATGGGAAAAACTGAGCGGTTATATCAAAAGTGGTGACATTAATATTGATAATAATCGTGCCGAGCGAGCAATAAAACCGTTTGTTATTGGGCGTAAAAATTGGATGTTCTGCAATGCCGCTAGTGGTGCTAATGCCAGTGCTATTCTTTACAGCTTAATTGAAACGGCCAAAGCCAATGGACTTACACCTTTTAATTACCTCACGTTGTTACTTGAAGAGTTGCCCAAGCAACCGGAAGATTTAGCTTATCTGATGCCTTGGAATGTTGAGTTGGAAACAACTATCTAAAAGGCAATGTGTCTTTCGGCAGACGTTTACTTTTAAACAAAACTGTGTAACTTTCATAGAAAGCTAAACTTATAATATTCACAAAAGAGATGATTTTCTTGATCTATTCTAATATCAGAGCTATGTTATCTTACAATCCCAAGGATACTAAACCTAGAAAAATGGACGTTTTTAAATATCAATTTTTCTCTTAAAGTCAAAAGTATGACTTCGCTAAATTAATTTATTGCCAATAATCCTCCAATGAAAAAAGAGGAGACATATTATGTAAACCTGATATTACTAACAGTATGTTTAATGTGTGGCTCTAGGTTAAGGTGATGATGTAAGATGATTTGTATTGGAGTTTTTAAAATTGTTTAAGATTTTTTCTTATTTTAAGGTAACAAATTACGCTGTCTATTTAACCTTTATGGCACTGATTTGTCATTCGTTAGTTAATGCCGAAGAAATCGAAAGAGTAACCAATTACGAATACGATGCTTCAGGTAATATCATCCGAGTTACCACTCAAGAACAATCTCAGCCACCTGTATTTTCAACCATATCACCTAATTTCATTAATATTGGTAGCTCCATAAAATTCAATATAGATGGAGAAAATTTCATTAATGCTGAGGTGTCAACCCAAGTAGACGGTCTGATTATCTCTGAAGTTGAAGCCGGTGTTTCTGGTGTGAGCTTTATACTAACAGCAAATGAAAATGCTGTTGTTGGTGATGCTAACATCACTTCCACAACTCGGTTTGGAGCTGTAGATTTTAATATTTCAGTAGCAGGGAAATTACCAAAGCTGTACACCGACCCAAGCCCAATTACTTTCGTGCAAACAGATGTTGACAAAGACTTAGTGCTTACCTTCTCTGAACCGAGACCAAGTAACGAGACTTATACCGTAACCATTGATGACGCTGGAGTCGCAACGACCTCTATTTCTTCATTTGAAATTTTGGAAGGTCAATCAGTGATTACGATACCAATCAAGCCACACACGTTAGGCGCTACAGCTATTAGAATTTCACTGGATGGACAGTTTTTCTTTTTTGATTATCCTTTGTATGTAAATTCAAGTTTTGATAGTTATGCATTGTTAGAGCCCAGTATTAAAGATGATAACAATCTATTTAGCAATAGAGTGGGAGTCTTACTTCTAAGTGACGATACTAGTGATCACAATGTTATTTCTCAAAGTGTTGGTGTATTGATGTTGAGTGGAGATACTAGCGATCATAACGTGGTTTCCCAAAGTGTCGGTGTGCTGATGTTGAGTAGTGGTACTAGTGACCACAATGTTATTTCCCAAAGTATCGGTGTACTAATGCTGAGTAATGGTACAAGCGATCACAATGTGATTTCGCAAAGTGTAGGAGTTTTAGTCGGTACGATAGGCCAAGCTTTAACATTATCTCCAATGGTTGAAGTTATTGTAGGGGCTCTTATCGACAGCTATTCACCTGAAAACATCGGAGAAGGTTCTCAAGAAATTATTGTTTCAGGAAGTAACCTGCAAGACGTATCGGACGTGATTATATTACCAGCAGATGATATCACCGTCGATTCATTTAGTAGTAACGAAACAGGTCAACAATTAACGGTTAATTTAACGGTCAATGCTGGAGCCGTTTTAGGTGAGAGAACATTAGAAATAACATCATCAGACACTCTTGTACAAGACCGGCAAGGACTAGATGTTACCTTAAATATTCAATAGTTTTGTTTTTTATTAACGAGGTTCAAATATGTACCATAAATCAATTATTCAAACGATAGGGTTGTTTTTATTAATCTCCTGCTTTCAAAATGCACTAGCTGTTGATAGTGGTAGTACAGGGAGTGATGGCGACTTTAACCCGATAGTTGATACGAAAGTACAGCTACCTGATGATGGGATATTAAACTACAACACGGTTAATATTCCAGACGGGGTAACAGTGACTTTTTTAAGAAATGCGGCTAACACGCCCGCTTACATGTTAGTGGTAGGTGACGCTGTTATTGATGGAGTAATTGATATCAATGGTATTGAAGGTGGCGCTTTAACTAATGAATATCCTCCTGGTGGTTATTTGGGAGGACTAGGGCAAAGGCGAGGTGTTAGAGGAGGTAACGGTAAAGGTCCTGGAGGATCTGAAGGATCAGTTAGCACTGTTGATGGAGCTAGTGGTGCGGGATATGGTGTCGTTGGTGAAACTCAAGGTGGAGGAAGCCGTGGTACTGCATACGGGTCAGTTGCATTACAACCCCTATTGGGTGGATCAGGCGGTGGTTCAGGTCGCGCTCCTAGCACTTCGGCACGAGTTACTGGTTTTGCTGGTGGTAGTGGTGCCGGCGCAATTTTAATTGCGGTTTCTGGTACGTTGTCAATAAATGGAAGTGTTGTATCTATCGGTGGAGATGCTGAAGATGAAAGAGAAGGATTATTTACTAGTACCATGGGTGGTGGTGGCAGTGGTGGTGGTATACGAATTGTCGCAACAGAATTTTCGGGCGCAGGAATTATTGATGTATCAGGAGGAAAAGGGGGGACTAGTGTCGCTCAAAATCTGGCTAGAGCTAATGGTGCAAACGGCGGGTATGGTCGATTAAGAGTTGAATCAGATACTTTTACTTTTACTGGAGAGCTTTTACCTCCAGGCATCACGATACCCATTTTACCTCAACCAATTTTTTTAGCAGAAATACCTAGTTTAAAAATAGTATCTGTAGCGGGTGTCATCGTTCCAGCAAGTCCTACAGGTATTAACGATATAGTCTTGCCATCTGATGTGGCTAATCCTGTCACTGTTGAGTTTGAAGCGACAGGCGTGCCAGTTGATACAACGGTGAATTTTACATTAACACCAGAGTCTGGCGAACCTACATCTGTTACTAGCGGTGGTTTAGTTGGAACTGGTACTTTAACAAGTAATATCACGGTTACTTTGGCAGAGGGTGCAAGCACTATGCTAGCTTCACTTGCTTTTATTGTTACAGAAACCCAATCAGTTGCTTTAAGTCAATACACTAACGGTGAAAAAGTTAGGAGCGTAAGTTTAGTTTCAAGCGTATCTGGAGGATCTAAAACGATTTTAACTACATTCAGCGGTCGTTTAGTTGATATCTCTACCTTTGTAAAACATTAAAAAATTATCGATTACCGAATTGTTGGATTTTTAATATGAGAAATAATGGAATAGTTTTTATGCAAAAGGTTGTAATAAAGAACAGTTTTAATGCGTTAGCTATTATATTTTTCTCAATTATTTTTTTAGCTTGTGGAGGCGGTGGTGGAGGCGATGGAACTGAACCAGTTATACCAACTAACCCACCTACAGCAAATGCCGGAGCGGATCTATCTGTTGAAGTGAATGAAACCGTTATTCTAAATGGTGGAGGTTCTTCAGGTGATGCAGGTACTACGCTTACTTATAGTTGGTCTATGATTTCAAGACCTAGCGGTAGCGGTGCGACTTTAGATGATACAAGCATTGTTAATCCTCGTTTTCTAGTTGATACAGCCGGTGAATATCAAGTTCAATTGATTGTTAACGATGGCACTCGTTCTAGCTCGTCAGATACAGTAATCATTTCAACACAAAATGCAGCGCCAGTTGCCAATGCTGGTGCGGATTTAGCGATAGAGTTAAACGACTTAGTGACGTTGGATGCAAGCCAATCAACCGATGTTGATGGTGATCAATTAAGTTATTCGTGGGTGTTAACTAATGTACCTACCGAAAGTACAGCCGTCTTAGAAAATGCCACTTCAATTTTCCCGAGTTTTACCGCGGATAAAACGGGAAGTTACAGCGCTGAATTGACAGTGAACGATGGTATTGTTGCTAGTAGTGTCGATCAGGTCAATATCATTATTGGAAATGTCGCGCCCATTGCAAATGCTGGGATTAGCCAAGTAGTTTTAGCGGGTGATTTAGTTGAAATAGATGCTTCTGGTTCTACTGATGTTAATGGTGATCCGCTTACCTATCAATGGACCATTATTTCAAAGCCAGGAACTAGCAATGCAGTTTTATCTGATAGTACAGCTATCACTCCGACGTTCACTTTGGATGTTGATGGACAGTATCAACTTCAATTAGTGGTTAATGATGGTGCGTTAGGTAGTGAACCTAGTTCGGTTATCATCAGTACTGATAATATTGCGCCTTTAGCAAATGCGGGTTTAGATCAGAATATTATTGCTGGAAATGAGTTCTCCCTTAATGCTAATGCTTCAACAGATGCTAACGGCGATTCAATCAATTATCAATGGCAGATTATTAGCCGTCCAGAAGGCAGCACTATCGAGTTGGATGATTCGCTTTCAATAACAACATCGGCAACGGCTGATGTTGCAGGTAACTATATCGTCCAATTAGTTGTAAGAGATAATGAGTTAAGTAGTTCGCCCGATGTTGTGTTAATTAGTACTGAAAATGTCCGCCCTATTGCCTTAATAGAAAGTGATATAACTAGTTTAATTAATGATTCAATTACTTTTGATGGCACTAACTCCAATGATGTTAATGGTGATGAGTTGGTTTATAGTTGGTCGATTATTTCGCAACCTGAAAATAGTAATTTAATAATTTCAGATCCAGGCTTGTCTTCTATTGCGCTCGTTCCCAGCATTGCAGGGCTTTATATAACTCAACTAATTGTTAGTGATAGTCGTTTTTCTAGTATACCAATCACCCAAAAACTAGAGGTTTCGGAGTTTATTAATAATTCTCCAACATTATCTGCGATTAATGATCAACAGACTGAAATCGATGCCAGTTATAGTTTAACGCTAGATGCAAATGATGTAGACGGAGATGTGATTAGTTATTCTTTGGAAAATGAACCTTTAGGTATGCAGGTCAATTTTCAAGGAATCATTAGTTGGAAAGCTGTTATAGATGGCGTGTATTCGGTTACTGTCAATGTTGATGATGGTCGCGGTGGTAGTGATAGCGAGACGTTTATAATAACAGCAACTGGCCAAACAGCTAATTCTCCAATTTTAGATGAAGTGGGCGATCAAATAGCCGTTCTTGGTCAAACGATGAGTGTTCAGCTCTCTGCTAGCGATCCAGAAAATTTGGCAATTCAATTCCTCGCAACGCCTATGCCATTGCTTCCTAATATGAATTTAATCTCCGAGTCAGGTCTGTTTACATTTGCTCCCGATCTATCGCAGGTAGGTATTCATGAAATAACTTTTATAGCAACTAATGGACGCTTTCAAGATTCAGAAACAATCACCATCGACGTGCCGGCTGCTGGCGTTACTACCAAATTGTCGGGACAGGTCTTAACCTTAAATGATGTTCCGCTTCCTGGTGTTGTGCTGGAGATGGATGGTATTGAAGCAACTTCTGATGATGAAGGAAATTTTGTTATAAACAATATAATTTCTTCAGGAATGGTTCGTTTATTAGTGGATGGAAGTAGTGTAGATTCATCTTTGGGAGCATTTGCAACCGTACCTGAAATTATTAATATAATTGCGGGTGCAGACAATCAATTAACGCCAGCGATTTACCTTTTACCTTTAGATGTGGACAGTGCTGATCCAGTTGATCCAAACCAAACTTCAATTATCACTAGTAGTCGTTTTACCGATGGCCTAAGTATTTCTGAGCCAGTGACTATGACCATACCACCCAATAGTGCGATAGATGATGCAACAGGAGAATTCTTTGTCGGTGACATCCATATTTCAAGAGTCACGGATTCTTCTCTTGGACCCAGGCCATTACCAGAAGATTATGATTTTTCAGTTTATATTGCAATTCAACCTTTTGGAGTGACATATCCTGAACCAGTCCCAATATCATTTCCTAATGTTGAAGACTTTCCTCCCGGATCTCGAATGGACTTTTTCGCACTCAATCATGAAACGGGTGAAATGGAAAAAATTGGAGAAGGGTTGGTCAGTTCAGATGGTAAAACGATTGACTCCATTGGTGGTATCGTGAAAAGTAATTCTTGGCATGGGACTGTACCGCAAGAGGTAGATGCTAACAGTACAAAAGAAGAAAAGGTTTCAGAATCAAAGAATGGCGACAAAGATTGTAGTGGCTGTGCTATTGACAAAGAAACAGGCAATTTAATTGAGTGGCACACGCTACCATCATATCAATCACTGCAACAGTCACGAAGCATCACACTACAATATAATAGTAACTTAGCTAATCCAAAACCAATAATGCCGTTAGAATCTGGGTTTGGAAATGCTGCCCCACCACCTGATTCTATGTCAATGAAAATAAATATTGACGGTGTTGATTTAGGCACAGAATATTTTAGTGAAGTTAATGTTGTGCCTTCTGAAATTAGAACTCAATTTAAAACAACCAGACCTGCGTTACAGTTTGATGCAAAAAATATTGAGACTGGAATTCATAATTATCAGCTAAAACTTAATTGTTATTTTCCTATTTCTCGTCGTCAAACGACTGTTGAAGGTCAAATAATTATTCGTAATGAACAAAATAGTCCTATAGGAGCTGGTTGGACACTTGCGGGTGTGCAAAAAGCCTATGAATATAGTACGGGTGATGTTTTGATAACGAGTGGTTCCTCCAGTAGTGTTGTTTTTATATTAGAAGAAGATGAAACATATACGGCACCGGGTGGGGAGTTTTCGAGATTAACAAAAGATGCAAATGGAGGTTTAGAAAGGAAATTGAAAGATGGTACGATTATTCGTTTTGATATTGATGGATTAATGTTTGAACATGAAGATCGTAATAATAATATTACACAGTATATTTATGATTCTGAACTGCGACTAGTGCAAATTACTGATCCTGTGGGTAAGGCTTTTATTTTAGAATACGGTGCGGGAAAATTAAACGCAATTACTGATCCATTGAATAGAGTGACTCGGTTTGAACATGATTCTGAAGGTAATTTGATCACAGTTATAGAGCCAAATTTAGACAAACGCCAATTTGAATATGAAACTAGCAGTCACTTGATGATTGCTCAATTAGATYWKWWWWWYAAYAGAAAAGARTATAGYTTTGATTTYGCAGAYARAATCAAACAGGCTACACAGCCTGATGGCAGTATCGTTACATTTGATATCGGAGATGTAAAAGGGTTACTTGATCCAGCGCTACATGAAGCATCAAAAGAAAATCCAGCGCCCGCACCTTTATTATTAGAGGAAGTTAATAACGCTACAACAGATTTTAATGGAAATGTAACAACCGCTGTCGTAAATAAAAGAAATGCGTCTTTGTCTTCAACAGACTCTGTTGGACGGACTTATTTAAATGAACGAGATGAAGATAGTAATTCAACTCAAGTTACCCGACCAAATACTTCGACTATTACCAATACATTTGATGACAAAGGAAATGTTTTAACCTCAACAGAAAACTTTAATAGCGCCGAGTATCAGCTAACTTATGATGAGTATAGCTTAGCGACTAAAATGACCAATGCAAATGACCATTCGGTCACTTTAAATAGAGACATTAATGGAAATTTATTATCAGTTGTCAATGAGCTAGGCCACACGACAAGTTACCTTCATGATAGCCGAGGATTAGTAACTCAATTAACTACGCCGAATTTATTACAAATTAATTACACTTACAATGACGATGGATTAGTTACTCAAATATTAGAAACTCCTCCCGCTACTAGTGGACTACCAACAAGAACTTCATTGTTTGAATATGACTTGGCTGGGCAAGCAACGAAAGTGACTACCGCAGATGATATTACAATGACTTTAACCTATGATCAAAAATCTCGAGTGACACAGGTTGAAGATAATTTAGGGCAACAAATTAAATATACTTATGATGGCTTTAATAATGTGATATCAACTGAATCAAATAATGCGGATGGCTCATTATCATTAAAAATTCAAAAAACATTTGATAATCGAAATAGAGTAAAAGATGTTAGTGCGCCCCATACAGGAATTATCGACAGTCGCAGTCAAATTATTTTAGATAATAATAGTAATATTACCCAAACGATAGATCCAAATGGAGCGACTTCTACAAGTTCTTACGATGCAGAAGATCGGTTAACGCAAACCATTCACAGATTAAACGGAACGGTTAACTATAGTTATGATACTAATAACCAGTTAACTCAAGTTATCGCATCAAATGGTGCGGTAACTAATTATACATACGATGACTTAGGACGTAGGTTAAGTGAAGTTAGCCCCGACAGAGGAACGATTACTTACCAATATGACAAAGCTAATAATTTAACATCAAGTACAGATGCAAGAGGAATAGTAACCAATTTTATTTATGATGAATTGGAAAGAATGACGAGCCAAACGTTTTCAAATACGATTGGAGGAAAGATAGAAGACATACAAGCTAGTTATGACAATTGTACTTTTGGAATTGGAAAATTATGTAGTCGAACTGATGAGAGTGGCGTTTACGAATTTAGTTATGACCCTTTTGGTAACCTTACAGCTGAATCAAGAACGTCGTTAGGTGTCACTTATATTACTTCTTACTCCTACGATAAAGGAAATAATTTAACCCAAGTGGTTTATCCAACTGGGAGAGTTGTAAATTACTCTCGTGATGGCGTTAAAAGAATTTCAGCCGTGACCACTACGGTTAACGGAGTATCTCAAAATATAATTAGTAACGTTCAATATCGCGCAGATAACAAAATGACTCAGTGTACGTTTGGAAATGGTTTGGTCGATGATCGAAATTACGATCTACAAGGAAGAATAACCTCGCAAAACTTAGGTTCAATAGATAACCGAACTTATAGCTATGATTTTAATGGCAATATTTTAAATCGATTTACAACACCTCAAAACAGCACTTACCAATACGATGCATTAGATAGAATAATAAGCGATAAAGAAGATGATGAAGATGCATTTAATTATGTTTATGATTTAAATAACAATCGCCAAAGCAAAATAAAAGGTGATATTTTTGATGAAAATCAAAGTTTTAGTTTATTTACTAATCGGTTAACCGACCAATCTACAGTTAATACTAATGGAATAGTTGGTGAAACAGAAACAGAAAAACAATATGTTTATAACAATGCAAATAGATACTATCAGCTACTAATCGAACAACAAATTAAAGCAGAATATATTTATAATGCAATAGGTCAAAGAACTCAAAAAACAATATATAACCAAGACGATACTCAAACTATTACGCTTTATCATTACAATATGTTTGGTGATTTAATTGCGGAAACCGATGAGGTTGGTTTAACTAAAAAAGATTATATTTGGTCAGAACAATTAAATCCGATTGCTCAGATTGATGTGTTTGCAGAAGATGATTCAGTCATTTATTTACACACTGATCATTTAATGACAGCCAGAATTGGTACAGATGAGAATCAAAGTATCATTTGGCAATGGGAGAGTGATGCGTTTGGTATTATGTCTAAGGAAGTTAATTTGTCAGCCGTTAATTTTAGATTTCCAGGGCAGTATTTTGATGATGAGTCAAAACAATATTATAATTGGAGTCGGTTTTATAATGCTGAGACTGGTAGCTATAATTCAAGCGATTCAATTGGATTGTTAGGTGGAGGTAATACATATTCATATTCAGGTGCTAACCCTAATACGAAATTTGATGCTAATGGTAAAATACCGCTAATATTAGTAATACCTTTAATTAGCGGTACGATCAGTGGGGTTTCTGAAGGATTTACTAATTATCAAAAGTGCGGTGAATTAAAGAGAGCACTTTGGAGAGGTGTGCATGGATTTATTGTAGGTGCTTCTAGTTCTGCAATTACAATTGGAATAACCTATTTGACAAAAAACCCAGCCTTTGGTGATGCTGTAGGAGCAGGCATAGGTGAAATTATTTCGCAATCTCTAAAAGGTGAAAAGATAAATGGTTTTAAGGCCGTGATTTCATCCGTGCTATCAAGAATCCCAGGACTTTCTTTAAATAAAATGAAAGGGAGACCTCCATCATTTTTGAAGGCTAGAAATTATTTGAATGGCGTTGGGGAAAGTACATCCAAAATAATTCGAGAAACTATTTGGTCTGGGGTCGCCGGTTCTTATTTAGGACATGTGGCAGGATATGCTGAAAAGCAAGTGTTGGAATACGTTGAACCATATAGAGCACCTATGAGAGAAAAATTTCTGAAAAAATAGTTGTAGCGATATTAATTTTGTCGTAACAAAATTAATAAAATCGATTGGGTCAAATCTTGCATTTTCGCGGTCAAGTCTTGCAACGTGCAAACCGGGTGAATTAAGTCTCAACCTTCACAATTTGTTTTGCTGGAAAAAGCAAGGTAAAGCAAGATATCTTTGTTAATTATGGAGATAGATTAGTTTCTAGTATTTAACCAACACAGGAGTGTAAATTATCTAAGATACCTTTAATATGTAATGTATCGTTTACAAACTAGCTGAAAAATTGGAAATAATGTAGGATATCGAGTTATTCATCCAATTTGGTTTTGTTTAGGAGTGTATTCATTTGGAAAAGCGACTAGTTTATCTTATATTAGGGTTATTGATTTTTACAACGTCTCTCGTATTAGCAAAATCTAATATTGATAAAGAGCTAATTGTCAGTAAATGGATTGAAAAAGAATTTCAACCATCCACATTATCAAAAACAGAACAAAAAGCAGAAATGGATTGGTTTATAAATGCCGCTAAACCTTTTTCTGGCATGGAAATCAACGTTCTTTCTGAAACAATCCCTACGCATGAATACGAATCTAAAACGCTGACTAAAGCTTTTTTCGAAATTACCGGTATCAAAGTCAATCACCAATTATTAGGCGAGGGTGAAGTAGTCCAAGCGGTGCAAACTCAAATGCAAACTCGGCGCAATCTTTATGATGCATATGTTAATGACTCTGACCTCATCGGGACACATTCGCGATTGCAATTAGCCGTCAATTTAACCGATTGGATGGCAGGTGAAGGAAAGAGTATTACTAACCCCGGTTTAGATTTAGATGATTTTATGGGGATTAGTTTTACTACCGGCGCTGACGGAAAAATTTATCAGTTACCCGATCAACAGTTTGCTAACCTCTATTGGTTTCGCTTAGATTGGTTTCAAAGAGCGGATCTAAAAAAAGCCTTTAAAGAACGCTACCATTATGATTTAGGTGTACCCGTCAACTGGTCGGCATATGAAGATATTGCGGAGTTTTTCTCAGTACACGTTAAGGAAATTGACGGTAAACGTATTTATGGCCACATGGATTACGGCAAACGTGCTCCTGATTTAGGCTGGAGAATGACCGATGCATGGCTTTCTATGGCGGGTGCTGGAAGTGATGGCTTACCTAATGGAAGGCCCGTTGATGAATGGGGTATTCGCATGGAAAAGGATTCATGTAATCCAGTAGGCGCATCAGTTGCTAGAGGAGGAGCCACTAACAGTCCCGCAGCAGTTTATGCGATTAGAAAGTGGGATGAATGGCTCCGAAAATACGCACCGCCAGGCGCCGCTGGATATGATTTTTATCAATCATTACCAGCGTTATCGCAAGGTAATGTTGCTCAACAAATCTTCTGGTACACAGCGTTTACATCTTCTATGGTGGCGCCAAAGAGTTCGGGTAATAATACGGTTGATGATGACGGAATGCCTCTTTGGAGAATGGCTCCGTCGCCACACGGACCTTATTGGAAAACAGGTCAAAAACTCGGTTATCAAGATACGGGATCTTGGACGTTTTTAAAATCAACGCCAATTAAGCGACGAAAAGCCGCTTGGTTATACGCGCAATTTGTTGTCTCTAAAACAGTTTCATTAAAGAAAACTCACGTAGGATTAACGCCGATTAGAAATAGTGATATTAATCATGAATCGTTTACCAAAAGAGCGCCAAGTTTAGGCGGGTTAGTTGAGTTTTATCGTTCGCCAGATAGAGTTAACTGGACGCCAACAGGCATTAACGTTCCGGATTATCCGAAGCTAGCGCAAATATGGTGGCAACAAATCGGCAACGTCAATTCCGGAATAGCAACACCTCAACAAGCAATGGATGGGCTAGCTAAAGAAATGGAAAAGGTGATGGCAAGAATGCAAAAAGCCGATGAACGAGCGGGGATTTATGGTGGCTGTGGCCCTCGTCTTAATCCTAAAAAAGACCCGAGTTATTGGCTGAATCAGCCTGGTTCGCCAAAACCGAAGTTGGCGAATGAAAAACCGCAAGGGGAAACCATTGAGTACGAAAAGTTATTAGAGAGATGGAAACAATGAGTTTAATGATTTGATGCCTTGATGCTTTAATCCTATGACAATTGAATTAAAAAATATTAGTCTTGATGTAGAAAATCAATCTTATATATACCCAACGGATTTAAAACTGGTGGACGGTGGTTTCAATATATTGTTGGGAACAACGCTTTCTGGAAAAACCAGTTTATTGAGGTTGATGGCGGGACTTGAGAAACCAAGTTCTGGAGAAATTTGGTTTGATCAAAAAAATGTGACAGGTGTATCGGTTCGAAAACGAAATCTYGCCATGGTTTATCAGCAATTTATAAATTATCCTAACATGACGGTGTTYGAGAATATCGCATCGCCCTTGAGAGTTTCTAATAGCTGGTTTAAGATAAACTGGTCTAAAAAAGAAATCAATTTTGAAGTCAATAAAGTTTCTGAGTTATTAAAATTAACCCCGTATTTACAGAGAAAACCCAGTGAATTATCAGGTGGGCAACAACAACGAATAGCTCTGGCAAGAGCACTTATAAAAAAGTCGAAATTGGTTTTATTAGACGAGCCATTAGCTAACCTAGATTATAAACTTAGGGAAGAACTGCGGGATCAATTACCCAAATTATTTCAAGACTCGGGAAGCACTGTCGTTTATGCAACTAGCGAACCGATGGAAGCTTTGCTTTTAGGCGGACATACCGCCACCCTTTATCAAGGCCAAGTCACTCAGTTTGGTGTTACCCATGAATTATATCGAGAGCCAAATAATTTACTCACAGCACAAATTTTTTCGGATCCTCCATTGAATACGGCAAAGGTATTCAAAAAGGATGGTTGGATTATTTTGACCGAAGAAATTAAATGGAAAGCCAGTGGAAAATTCCAATCTCTAAACGACGGAGAGTACACCCTTGGTTTTCGACCTCATCATTTGGTACACGAAAACTTATCCAATCAAGAACAATTTGAAAAAATAAGCCTAAAAGGCCGTGTGCTGGTAAATGAAATTAGTGGCTCGGAAAGTACGACTCATATTACCGTAGAAAATAATAACTGGGTTTCTTTAACTCATGGCATTCACTCATTTGAACAAGGTGAAATGGCAAGTTTTTGTTTACATATACAAGACAGTTTTATGTTTGATAAAGACACTGGCGTAAGGCTTAGCTAAAAATAAATTTTATGGCAAAAATAACCTTAAAAAATATCCGTCACAGTTATGATGGCAAAAAAGTGCAGAATAAAAGCTGGGCGCTTGAAAAAATCGATCTAGAATGGAGCGATGGTGGTGCATACGCGTTATTGGGGCCATCGGGTTGTGGTAAAAGTACGTTGTTGAATATAATTTCGGGTGTATTAAAGCCGACACAGGGCAAAATTGTTTTTGGCGAAGAGGATGTCACTGATCTGGAATCTGAAAACAGAAATATTGCACAGGTTTTTCAGTTTCCAGTGGTATACGACACAATGACGGTATACCAAAACTTAGCCTTTCCGTTGAAAAATAAAGGCTTAAACGCAGAAGTTATTGATAAGCGAGTGCTAGAAATAGCAGACATGCTGGATTTGACGGATTCTCTAAATAATAAAGCTTCGGGTCTTAGCGCGGATGGAAAACAAAAGATATCTCTCGGCCGAGGGTTAGTCAGAGATGATGTTAATGTGATTATGTTTGATGAACCTTTGACGGTGATCGATCCTCATTTAAAATGGCAATTACGATCTAAGTTAAAAGAGTTACATCAAAAATTAGCCATCACCATGATTTATGTCACTCATGATCAAACTGAAGCGCTCACCTTCGCTGATAAAGTGGTGGTAATGAAAGATGGCAAAATTCTCCAAGTTGGCTCGCCAGTGGAATTATTTGAAAAACCTCAACATACTTTTGTTGGGCATTTTATTGGTTCTCCAGGAATGAATTTAATTCCCTGCGACATTCAAAACGAAAAGGATGAATTCACCGTTTTTATTGATGCTCTCTTCGATAAACAGTTTAAAGCATTGCTGAAAAAAGAACCGGCTCAACTGAACCAAAACCAATTAAGTCAAAATGGATCTAATAAGACGCAAGTCGAAATAGGCATTCGCCCAGAATTTGTTACTTTTTCAGAAGACGGACTACCAGTAACAATTACCAAAGTGTCGGATGTAGGCCGATATAAAATTGTAGAAACCATTTTTGTCAGTCTTCAAGGTGAACACCTTATAAAACTCATTGTGAAAAATGAAAATGAGATCCCAAAAGCCAATGCGAAAATAACTTTTAATGCGAAACAGACTCATTGTTATATTAATAGTTGGTTAGTCCAATGAACGCAAAAATAACTAATCAAAAAGCTTGGTTTTTTGTAGCGCCAGTATTAATTCTTGTCGCTTTTAATGCGGTGATACCTTTGATGACGGTGGTTAATTATTCCGTCCAAGAAACCTTTGGTGACAATGTGTTTTTTTGGGAAGGTTTGGGTTGGTTTGAAGAAGTACTTCATTCAGAAAGATTTCATTCAGCACTGTTTAGGCAGTTAGAATTTACCGGGACTATCTTGTTAATTGAAATTCCTTTGGGAATTATAGTGGCATTGAGTATGCCTAAAAAAGGTGCTTGGGCGTCGCTTTGTTTAGTTTTAATGGCAATGCCATTGTTAATTCCTTGGAACGTTGTGGGTGCCATGTGGAATATATTTGCATTACCGGATATCGGCTTACTCGGATATAGTATTAATAGTTTAGGTATCCCCTATAACTTCACCCAAAACCCAACCGATGCATGGGTGACTACCATTTTGATGGATGTATGGCATTGGACATCTTTAGTCACTCTGCTTGCCTACGCAGGTCTTAATTCCATCCCTGATGCTTATTATCAAGCGGCTAAAATTGATGGAGCGAGTCGATGGGCGATATTTAGATATATTCAATTACCTAAAATGAAAAGAGTATTAACCATTGCCATCTTATTAAGGTTTATGGATAGTTTTATGATTTACACTGAACCTTTTGTACTCACCGGAGGAGGTCCTGGCGATACCACATCGTTCCTTTCAATTGATTTAGTCAAGGTCGCGCTGGGACAATTTGATTTAGGCCCTGCGGCGGCTATGTCACTAATCTATTTTTTAATTGTCTTACTTTTAAGCTGGGTTTTTTATACTGCTATGATGAGAGATGAAGGATGAAAGACGAGGGATGAAAGATGAGTGATAAAAAATGAGAAAAAGGGGGGAGCAATGTTTAGACTAAAAAAAATTCAATTCAATTGGTTAATACCAACCTTGTATATTATTTTTTTAATGTTGCCGATTTATTGGCTACTCAGTATGTCATTCAAAACAACTAATGAAATATTGAGTGGGTTTTCTTTGTGGCCACAAGAATTTACATTCGAAAATTATAGTAAAATATTTAGCGATCCCAGTTGGTATATGGGCTATTTTAATTCGATGAGTTACGTTGTGTTAAATACAATTATCTCAGTGAGTGTCGCATTACCAGCGGCTTACGCATTCTCCCGTTATCGTTTTATGGGAGATAAGCATTTGTTTTTCTGGTTACTGTCTAACCGCATGGCTCCTCCCGCTGTTTTTGCATTGCCTTTTTTCCAGCTCTATTCTTCGATTGGATTATTTGATACGCCTTTAGCGGTTGCTCTTGCGCACTGCTTATTCAATATACCTTTGTCGGTTTGGATCTTGGAAGGTTTTATGTCAGGTGTACCAAAAGAGCTAGATGAAACTGCATTTATTGACGGATATTCATTCTCACATTTTTTCAGAAAAATATTTATACCAACGATAGCCGCGGGAATTGGCGTCACTATGTTTTTCTGTTTTATGTTCTCTTGGGTAGAATTATTACTCGCAAAAACATTAACTTCTGTTGATGCAAAACCTATAGCAGCAATCATGACTCGAACCGCTAGCACATCAGGCTATGAACTTGGATTGTTAGCAGCCGCTGGCGCACTAACCATTATTCCCGGTGCAATTGTTATTTGGTTTGTGAGAAATAATATTGCAAAGGGTTTTGCGATGGGAAGAGTTTAGGTGCGCGAGTATGAATAAAATAGGAATTCAATAATGTCTTTATCGTGGATGGCTTGGACTTGGCCGACAGCTGGTTTTTTTATTTTTATTGGTTGCGCAATCACCACCATGATTGTTTGGGAAATATTAAGCCCAGGTGGAAATCCTAGGTTTGGAATTTTGCGTTTAAATACCACCCGAGGCGACAGATTATTTATTTCTTTATTAGCCAGTGCATTTATTCACCTGTCTTGGTTAGCATTATTAGGTGCGCCTATATGGGGTGCAACGATAGTTTCTGTAGCTCTAGCTTTTATTATTTTTCGTTGGGTATAAAGTCAGTAAATTTATAGTAAATGGAAGTACTTATGAAAAACAAATTAAACTTATGGATATTCATAGTCGCGAGCTTTTCTATTAGTCTTGAGGTTTCATCTGAAATCCATAAATGGACTGACGATAAAGGACGGATTCACTATTCAGATAAAGCGAAGAACTCTAAAATTACGCATGAAAGCAATAAAACTTCAAAAAATACAAGAATAATCAAAAATGAACGCTATTCTAATAAAAATTTGATTGGTGTACACGGTGAAAATTCAGATAACGTTATTATACTTTTGCGGAAATATTTACAACAAAAGCATTACGCTAAAATAACGAGGTTATTAACCAAATTAAGTCGTTTTGATGTGAAAGACATCAGACAAGAGCTTGCTTTTATTCGCTCTTTTAATGCTTTTTATAATGGAAGTTATAGCTATAAGAGTCTATTAGACCGCTGGATTATTCAATCACCTAATAATGCATTCGCTTATTTAGCTAGAGCTAATTATTTTTATCATCTTGCTTGGAAGTATCGAGGAAGTCGGTATGCACAAAACACCAAAAAAAATCAGTTTAATTCCATGGAAAGTCAATTTAAAAATTCCGAAAAAGACATCATTAAAGCACTAGAGTTGAATCCAAAGAATATTTTTGGTTACTATTTGGGAATGTCAATCGCAGCTGTGAATGGAAATTCCCAATTATCTGATGAATATCTAGAAAAAGGTTTACGGAATAATCCATTCAGTTTTGAGTTGAGAGAAAGGTTGCTCTATTTTAAGGTGCCGAAATGGGGAGGGAGCGTGCAAGAAATTAGTGACATAGCCAATCAATTTCAGCATAGAATTAATCAGAATGCAAACCTATTAATTCTAAAGTCTATTGCCATTCGTGTAGTGGCTGATATTCTTTATGGTCAAAAAAAGTACGATAAAGCATCGCTGTTTTATGATCAAGCTATTGAAAAAGGGAAATATTATCTAAATTATTTTAATAGAGGAAAAAATTCATACAAACGTAAAAAGTATAGAAATGCTTTGATGGATTATGATACAGCAATTGACCTAAATCCTAATGATGCTGATCTTTATTATTATCGCTCTTTCGCATTAACGCAATTAAAACAATATAAAAAAGGCTATAAAGACATTCGCTCGGCTATTTTAATTGATCCTGGGAAACCAAAATATATAAAACGCTCAAACTATTTGCGTAATTCAATAGTAACTCCCGGAATAAATAATGCTTTAGAAGGTGCCACGTCTAAGAAGCTAGAAACAATCAATGCAACAATTGTTAAAAAGCCAAATAACGCCGTACTTTATTTTTATAGAGCAAAAATATTTTTGAAAGCAAATAAAACGGAAAGCGCATTAAATGACCTGCAAAGGGCGATCAAACTCGATCCTAGTCGATTTGAATTTCATTTGTTGAATGATCAAATTCTAATAAAAAAGAATCGCGTAGATGAGATTATAAATGGTTGGACCAAATATTTAAAAATTAAACCTAATGACAGGAGAGCTTATTTAGAACGGGCAGGGACTTACTTTCATAAACGTGATATAAAAAACGCACTATCAGATGCCAAAAAGGCTATGGAACTTGGAAGTGAAAGTGCGGTAATATTTTATAATAGACTCAAAATGCTTTAATCACTTATTTATATAAAGCGGTTTTGGCAAACTACTAAGATAAAGTTACAGTTTAAAATTCATGAAATATTTTATCAATCAACAATTAGAAACACTACTTCCGCCGGGATGATTATAATAAAAACACTCACCATCACCACCCGTACTACCAAATAGAGAGCGTCGGTTATAGGATTTTTTCCTTTTCACTTGAGCGAAATTAAATATTGCCTGTTGCCCTTCATAACCGGCTAGTCCTTGAGCATTTAACCAAAATCGCCCACGATAAACTTTCCCGTATGCCTTTATGATTTGATTGACTTCTATTTGATGTAATTCACGACCATTAACAATCACCCCTGTTTTTCCGTTAGATGCATTTTGTGGCATAGGCCCACCTAATCCCAATCCAGAGACAATTTGTCCCTGCGGTGGACTGCCCATAAACCCCCAATGACCTGACAGATTATCGTACCAATAATAACCGTCAGCGATGATTATTTTGTAGAATTGTTCGAGTGTATAGACTGAGCTGTCGTCGAGTTTTTGATTATTAACGTAAACATCTTTAGCTTGAGCAGTTAACAGGAATCCTAACATCAAAAAGATCGAAATAGAGACTCGTTTTAAAATGCTCAATCTAATTTTTGTTTTTAACATTATATAATCTCCATGGTTGAAAAATCACTAGTTTAACCCTATTCAACACCCGTTCTTGCGGAAAGGTCCGTCACAACTTCCCATGCGAGTTGCTGTAATTGAAGTGCGAGGCTAATATCAACTGGCTCAGGAATTCCTGCACCCCAACCCGAGAGCGTCGTGGGTTCGGCACCGACAGGGCTTCGTTTATAAATTGTCGCGTAATGAACCATTGCCATATAATATTTCCCAGTAGGGTTCAAATGTACCGCATCTTCAAAAACTTCACTGATATCGGTTAGGCTATCAGCAGTACCAGCGGCTATTGCATCATACAAATGTCCCAAAGCTTGACCACCAGGAATCATCAACACCGGTCTACTGCCACTTCGTGCTGAATTAACGCTATCTGCAATTCCCGTCCAATGAGGCCAGTCGGTAGTTAGCTCAGCGCGCCAATCTGCTCGTGTATATTCCTGCCATCCCTCATACAAATATACTTGCATATTGGCGTGGCTACCCATCGCGAAGTCATAAAATTGAAGTGCTACGCCATATGTATCAGACCATGTAATATGATCTTGTACCGCATTCGCTTCAATCATCACAAATGTGTCGTAATTTCCCGTTGAAAGGCTTACTCGAAAATCCCCACTCGGGTTAAAAAGCATATCCCATTGTGATGTAAGATTCCCGCCAACAAGGTTCTGATGATCGAATGTATTGGTTTGCCCTAAACTGGTTGCTGATTGAGCGATTAGTTCGGGTAGCGGGTTATCCATTAAACTGTGGCCGAGGTAAAACACGTTTGCATCGTCACGCGCACCGGTAATCAATGGAGGTTCAGAGGTTGTTATTGTGATCACAACCTCATCAGTAGCGATTGCTCCAATATCGTCGGTTACAGTCAAGGTAAAGCGTAACTCAACTGTGTTGGTTATTGTAGGAATGTCAAAATAAGCTTGACTGGCGCTTGGGTTAACTAAAGTCACGCTGATACCAGCCGTTTGTTCCCACAAATATGAAATAATTGTTCCATCTGGATCACTGCCACTGCCTCGTAAAATCACCGTGCTACTGCCTATCGGGTAGGCTTGTAAATAATCTAATAGGGCTTGTGATTTTGCTGTAACGGCTTGTCCCAAATATTCTGAAGCTCCCCAAGAACCCCACTTTGAGTAACTACTTATGTGATTAAAGTGTGTGAAGGTGCTACCACCTCTTTCATTCCAACCGGTTAAAAATGTTTCATAACTTTGTTGCATTCGTGGGTCTCGATTGGCGTTATTAAACAAGCTAGTAATAACATCATTATCAACCACGGCATTAACGCCAACTAAATGTTGACCACCTTCGTAAGCCGTTAGCTCCACATTAAAGCGATTAGCCAAGGTGATATGGTCATCCACCCAAATCAACGCTTCAGGTACGGAAACATTGTTGATTTCTGAAAATAAGGCGGTTAAATCCCACAGTTCAACTTCACTTTCGCGATCAATCCAACCTAGCTCACCAGCAAAATAAGGGGCAATGGCGATACTATCGATCCCATGAGCCGAGCAAGGTGCAAATGCTGATAGCGGACATTCCATTGCTTGCTCTGTCACCCATGCGTTGGCAGCAAAGCCTCCCATTATGCAGTGGACTCGGTCACTTTGAGCCGCCCAAACAGTTTTCCAAATGTCACATACATTAGCGCTGCGTTGACCAAACCAATTAACAGAAATGGTAAAATCAGATTCACTAGAGCTTGGCCATGCGGCTCTACCTTGCACGAGCATATAAGCACCTTGACTAAAAATAGCGTTCCAAGCTTCATTCGTGTATTCCACATAAATGGTTAAATTGGGATCTAACTCTTGTAAAGCGGTTGTTGCAAACTGGGTTATGTAGTTATCATCTGCTTGATGTGGGATATTAATCCAAGGGGCAACTGCGAGTTCATTAGCAAGCCTCATTTGTATTTCAATCGGAACCCCTGCGTTAGTCGTATAAGTGTGGTCATTCACTTCTGAGCGACCTGACCAATTCGTTTGTGGACTGTTATTGGTCGCCATCCAATCCATAAAGCGGATCAGTTGAAAGCCTGATAAAGAGGCCAAGAAGTCAGGATTAAAAGGATTACTATCAGTATCAACAGATTCATAAACTTCTCTGACAATTTTGATATTTCGGATATAGTTTCCAGTTCCATTAGGATCGGTTGCCGTTAACGTCATCATCATATCGCCTGAAGTTATATCGATGACATCCCTTCCAGCTGAGGATGAAACAAGCGTCATACCAAAGAAGTAATTGAGTGTTCCATCACCGTCGTAAGTCACAATATGCCGACCGCCAACATACTGGGGATCACCCGCCCAAAAAAGTCTGGTATACCAATAAACAGGCGATTCTTCAGGGGTTGGTAAGCTTATAATCCAACCATCTGCATCTAGGTTGAGGCTAGATTCTTCACCAGTATTCCAACTATTCGCGCCAGTGCAATCAGCTTGAAGACCTGTATCACAGGCGGTGATCCACTCTCTGGAATATTTTTTCAAATCAATAAAAGGATGGGCGGAGGTCCAATCGACTACGCCATCTAAATTAGTCCCCATATTCGGTGTGGTTTCTGAATTAAAAGCAACTGTTTGGTCAACGCCTGCATTAGCAGTGGGTGGTTGATTGGTTGTTGAAGCATCGGTGATAGTAACGGTAACGGAGTTTGAATTAAGATCCCCTTGATCATCGGTTACGCTTAACTGAAAAATTAATGGTGTATCGCTATCAACCATTGGCGCAGTAAAAGTGGCGGTTGCGGTATCAGAATTTGATAAAGTGACGTTTGGCGAACCACTGGTTTGAGTCCATAAATAAGATGCAATGTTGCCGTCGGGATCACTGCTTGCACTACCATCTAAATTAACATTGGTATTTTCTATGGCGTTAAAATTCGCTGGTACTGAAGCAACCGGCGGTTGATTAGCTGTGATCACTGGTGTGACGGTGATGATGATCGAATCTGAGTTAGTTGCTCCATCATTATCAGTTACCGTGACTTCAAAAGTCAGTTGTGTATCGGTTGAAATATCTGGTGTGGTAAATGATGCGCTTGATGTTGATGCATTATTTATAGTGACCGACGGAGAACCAGATGTTTGAGTCCATGCAAAGTTGGTAATGGTTCCATCAGAGTCAGAGCTGGCATTAGCATCTAAACTAACCGAAGTATTTTCCTCTGCACTAAAATCATTGGCTGCGGATGCCGTAGGTGCAACATTTGCAACTGGAGTGGGATCATCTGAATCAAGATCAGGGCCGCCGCCACACGCGGTTAGCCAAACTAAACTCATAACAACCAGACTATTAATTAAATACTTCATCACACATCTCCAATTGAAAAATTATTTAAAGTAGATTTAACAACAGCAGTTAAAAAATACCTTTTCAATAATCTAGACCTTATTAATTGATTTGTCGCTTTTAGTGGATAAGCATTTTATAAGTTTTATATAAGGAAAATATCGGCGGTTATAATTCAAAGATAAGAGGTAATTATGGCAAATGTGATTATCTTTACGTTTTATAAACGGGGTTGGAGTGGTTTAGTTTTAATCGATTTTAGGAGGTTTGATAATGGGTTCTTCGCTACTTTACATGGGTAATAGTGTAAAACTCTGTTCAGCTTTTAAATAAAATTGACTGGGATCTGGATGATTTTTTCGGTTAGCTGTTCTACTCTTTTGGCTCGGTTAATAACAATCCCATAGGGGCAACCAGTGTCTTTTATGAAAATCTCTAATGCCCGTAAAGATGTTCGCCGGACAGTTGAGCCGAGCTTTATTTCAATGGGCACTATCCCGCAGTCACCTTCAATAATTAGGTCTATTTCCGATTGATCAATGGTTCGATAATAGCTAAAGTCGAGCGACGTTGCCATCGTTGTATTTAATCCTCTAATAATCTCCTCTATTACGAAGCTCTCAAACGAAAATCCGGCAACTGGGTGTATTTGTAAGTCTTGCAAACTGTTTATCTTCAATAAATGATGCAATATACCTTGATCGCGAAAAAAACCTTTCACGCTTTTTTGAACTTTTTTTAACGAATTATTGGTATAAGGCGGGAGATTTCGCCATACAAAAGTTTGATGAATAATATCAAGGTAATCTTTTATGGTTGAAACACTGACTTCGAGAGCTCTTGCCATATTACTCAYATTTAATTGATGACCTGAATGTTGCGCAAGCAACGAGAGAAATCGTCTAAAATTATGAATGTTGAGTCGCGTAAACAAATTACGAATATCCCGTTGAATATAATCACCAATAAAGTTATCGATCCAATGTTTACGGAAAACGGTTTTATTTTTTGCTTGTGTAGTCGGCTCAGGATATCCGCCTGCAAACCAAATATGCATACTTTGTTGCAAAGTAATTTGTGATTCTAATTGTAAGAATTTTTTCAGTTTCGACGAGCCGTCAATAAGGAATTGATAAAAATTAGCTTGAGGCTGTGAAAAAACCTCCCCTTGTTTAAGAGGGGAAAGTTCAACCGTTGCCACTCTTCCAGCAAGGCTTTCACTAAGACCTTTTACAATTTCAGGCGAGCTAGATCCGGTAATAATGAAGCGGCCTTTCTGCTGACGGTTCGAATCAATTACACCTCGAAGCACATTAAATAACGCTGGATACTGCTGGGCTTCATCAATAATGACTTTATCTGGATTAAGCGAAAAAAAAGTAAGCGGATCATCTGTGATTAATTGATAATCATCGGGACTTTCAAGATCGTAGTAGCTCCAATCGGGGTAGTTTTCTTTTGCTAAGGTTGTTTTGCCACATTGTCGCGAACCAATAATAGCCACAATAGGAAACATTGTGAGCAACTCTTTAACCTTATCACCAAGATACCGATTAACAACCATGTTTTTTACGCCTTACTCGTAAATATCATGGGTATAATAACGGAGTGAAGACAAAATATCAAGAAAAGTGGACAAGCACCCAGAACGGGACATACCCATTTATTCAAAGCTACAGAACTACAGCATCATTTTGCTATGACTCATCATAAAGTTTCTGGCTGTCAGCTAAAGTTTTGTATACAAATAGCTAATTTATACTTTTTTCATTGCCAATAATTGCGTGATCAATTCCCAACAATAACAATGTGTAATCCCAATAATAATAACCTGGGTCGGAGTCGCTCTAAAGCATGCTTCGATTTTTACCGATATAGCATTATCACATTAAAACTTGAGGCCGAAGTATTCGCGACTCCGACCCTTTAACTGTTTAACTGTTTAACTGGCAACCTCGCTATTGAAAAGTTGCATCCACTTGTCTAGTAGTCGCCGAGCCTGGAGCCAGATCGACATTACAAATTCCAATGCCATTAATGATATTTTCACTATCACATTGCCCCGCACCAAAACTAACAAAGGTTGAACCAGCATCTGTGTGTGCTTCAAAAACAACATTGGTTGGAGCAGATGTCGGAACAACAAAAGTGTCATTACAGTTGACGCTCGGACATTCAATACGTCCTGTAACTCCAACTTCACCACCAGAGGCAAAGGAAATAATCCGTCCATTACCGGTAATCGTTGCTGTGATGTCATATTGCGGTGATTCAGAAATATCAAATGTGACTGTTTTATCTTGATCCATGGTGATAAAACAATCGAAGTTAGCGCCGACAAAAGTATCGCATCCGCTAACAAAAATCGTATTGCTAGGTAAAAACAAATCAGCGATCAAAGTGACACTCGCATTGGCAGGGTAAGAAACGGTGCAGGTAACGCTTGTTTCTATACTGTTTAAACACATCATTAATGGAAGAGGGGTTTCGCTACTATTCACTTCACCCGATCCATTGATGATGACGGTTAAAATAAAGTCGCCGGTTGCAACGGGATCGAAAGTCGCAATACATTCCGAATCTTGAGAAACGGTGATATTGATACTGTTATCAACTAACGTTGTTGGATTTGTACAATCACCAGTACCGCTCCAGCTGACAAATGTACTATTAGCATCAGCAGTAGGGGTAAGAATAACGTCCGTATTAATATCAAGAGATGCATCACAATCCGCGCCACAATCTATTGCGGTTATGTCACTGGTCACTGTACCAGCTCCGCTACCATTTTTTGTGACAGTTAAAACAAAACTCTTTTTATTAAATGATGCTTGGCAATCTGAATCTTCAGTAAGAGTTACAGTGACCACATTGTCAACAATGCTATCAGGTGGTGAGCAATTTCCCGTACCACTCCAACCTGTAAAGTCGCTATCTGAGTTTGCTAGAGCTGTCAGCGTAACGGTTTCGCCAAAAGTATAGGCAACTCCACAAGTAGTTCCACAATCAATTCCGCCAATGTCACTACTAATCACGCCATCGCCGGTACCAAATTTTGAAACGGTGAGTGTTGCTTCTGTAATTGCGGTACTAGAAAATGTTGCACTACAAGTTTTGGCAGTGTCCATTGTAATGATGACGGAGTCAGGCTCTGTACCCGGTGTTAAATTGGAACAATCAGCCCCCCAACTTTCAAAAGCAAAATTACTATCAGCAGTAGGGACTAAAGTGATCTCTTGATCGGGCTGAAAACGAGCCAAACACTTTGTGGTTTCTTGACCTAATAAGAACCCACAATCAATCGCAACAGGCGTACTGACAATTTTCCCACCTTCATCATTTGTAATACTCACTTCGAGCGGTAAATTGCTACATTGATATTCGAATAAAAACCCTTCATTTAACCATACTGCGATACACTCATTTTTATCATCAACAGCAATATCTGCTTCAACCCCTTCTCCAATAAATTCAAGGTTTGACCATTGACCGCTATCCCATCTATATCGGCTAAGATAGATTTCGTTATCAATAGAGAAGACTAATCCGGTGTTACCAGACCTGGTTTGATCGAGTTTAATACTAGTATAATTGCCAGCTCTAAATACATTGGTGTGACTCGACCATGTTGCAGTTGCTTGATCATAACTAACGCGAGTTAACCCAGTGTTTTGATTATCATAAAGTAAAAAGGCATTACCTTGATCGTCCATACTAAGATCAAAGTCAGCGTTGTCCTTCATAAATTGTGATCCTACAATTTGTGATGTCCATTCATTAGTTATTGTTGAAAAATAAGCGGCGGATAAAGTTGAGGCATTGGGTGACGTTCCACTCGCATGTTCTGATATCCATGCCACGATGGCATCGCCATTTCCGCTCATCGCTATACGATAATTGCCCGGTCTTACTGTAAGATCTGTTAATTGATCTTGTTGTTGATTTCGAGTCCAAGTACTTCGAGAAGGGATCTGATCATTATAAACAAAATGARCAATTTTTAAGCCTTTTAGTTCATTTAAAGCGAATGCCATCATCGCTCGTTGGTTTGAAGCCGCCGCTATTACCGGGCGGTAAACCGGTACATGGTTAGTACTAGCACCGCCTAACGGAACAGTATTGATTTTTATAGTAGATACTCCGTCCGTGGATAAATGAGCAGTCATCAAACGGCCTGCAACAATTGGTGAGGGAGCTGTGCTAGTTCTTGTTGTTGCATGTACTAGGTCATCGTATACGGCAATATTAGGTGAATAATTATGAATGTTTGATTGTAGATCTACAAAATGATTTTCATTCTGCCAATTACTTGTCGCAGAATCGAAAGTTCTCAAGAATGTATTGGCGATATTGCGATTGTTAGTCACTTCGCGGTGGTAAACAAGATAAGCATTACCATTKGGAKCCATATCRAAYTCTGGGCTACTTCCAAAAACAACTCTGAATGGCGCTTGCCCAATGCCTTGAGGGTAATGCTTGGACCAAATAGAAGCACCGTCCTGCCAAACGACCATAAAATTACCATTTAAATCAGTTTCTACACTGGCTTTTTCACTAAATGGTCCGCCTAACGCTTGTATTGGATTTTCATCTTCAGATGGATCGTCTCCTGGGCAAGCAAATAAAAAACTGATAATTGTTAATACTAATAATATTCGTAACTGTTTCATTTCCGTAAACTCCTTAATTTTCCCAAAATAATTAATTGCCTTTTTCTTGTTTTAAAAATAACGGTAATCAGTAAGAGAATCTTCAGTTCTCAATGAGAAATACATAAATTTTATATAAGGAAAATATCGGTGGTAGGGTTTAGCAGATGAGTGGCATGCACAGGTATACTTCAGTGAAATGTTTAGTGTTGGCAGATCAGTATGGTCAACTTGACCTATAGCAAGGTTGTACTAATATACAAAACTGTAAAACTGTAAAACTGTAAAACTGTAAAACTGTAAAACTGTAAAACTGTAAAACTGTAAAACTGTAAAACTGTAAAACTGTAAAACTGTAAAACTGATACTGCGCTGGAGTGTTAAAAATGAAATCCGTAAATCACTTAATTTGTATTTTTGTATTGAGCTTGGTTTTTGCTTGTGGAGGTGGAAGTGATTCAGAACCAGAGATTCCAATAGAGCCACCGCCACCGCCTTTAACTCGAAGTTTCAAAATGGGCTTCACGCCATGGGTTTTTGATGCAACTCTCGCAGCATTTGATACAACCTATACTAGACTTTCTACTCATGGCGATATCATTAAACATCATCTCGAAGGCGGAATACCTTGGCAAGAAGCTCTCGATTCAACGGATTATCACGATAATGTAGAGGCAGAAATTAATGATCGTTTAACTCGAACAGCCGTTGGAATGGATATCTTTCTCGCAATAGATGCGATTAACTCAGGGCGTGATTCTTTAACCGATAACTGGAGTGAAAATACTGGAGAAGCGCGATCGGGTGATTGGGTTGATAGAAGTTGGGGTTCACCAGAAGTTATTACCGCTTACACTAACTTTGCCATTGATATGATCAACCGTTTTCAACCAACTCATTTTGAATACGGAACAGAGGCAAGTGAGTTACTTTTAAATGATCCGGTAGGTTTTGCTGAGTTTGTTATTTTCGCGAACGCCGTTTATACCTCTTTGTCTGCACTTTACCCCGATCTAAAACTAATGACATCGGTTTCGCTTAAAACGCCTGGTAACGCAGAAATGCAGTTGATAGAAGCCGGTTTTTCACCCTTAATGGCTTTTACAGATGTGCTTGGTATTAGCGTTTATCCCTATGCTTTTTTTGAGCATGCGGACAAAGGTGACCCAGCAAACTTACCGTCAAATTGGTTAACTCAAGCGAGCAACATTGCAGGTTCTAAACCAATGGCTATTTCAGAGACTGGCTGGATTGCGGAAGATCTAGAAATATCAGATTTCCAATATTCAGAAACCAGCGATTCAACCAAGCAGTACCTTTATCTTTTAGAGTTACTTGAAGACTCTCAGGTCGAAAATATGGAATTTGTTATTTGGTGGACGGTGACGGATTTTGATGAACTGTGGAATGGGTTACTAGCACAAGATCCAACCGCCAAAATTTGGAAAGATATAGGACTGTATGATGAAAATCAACAACCAAGAGATGCGCTGAATCTTTGGGATGAATGGTTAGGGTATGATTATCAGTCTGACTGACTTAGTGAAATTAATTATCAAGGATTGTTATTTGTTTAATAACTCAACAAGTTTTAGTCCTAACGTATGCACGTCACCCGGCCATCTCGCAGAAATATAATTGCCATCTTGAACTACAAATCCAGCACTGGAATCATTGAAAGAGTCCCGTGAAGTTCCAGACGTCTTTTTTTTGAAATTTGGATCATCTACCGAAACATTAATAAAATCACTTTCATTTTCTAAAAGACGTTTAATTTCTTGCTCAACTCCCCAATAGCCTTTTGGCTCATTTGGTTTTTCCGTATATGTACGATAATAATCAGGATCCCAAAAGCGCGCAAAATATTTGGTTAATTTCCATGCAGAATTTTCGAACTCCCAAGTTAGCGCGGTTGTTTTTTTGCCATATAAAACCGACTTACCAGTTTTTTCAGAAATTGAACGAGCGGCCAATAAAACACCGTGGCAAACAGCTGCAACAGGTTTGTGTTGATCATTCTCATTTTTCGACTCAAAAAAAGCGACAATAAATGACTGTAGCGTTTTATCTTCTAAATAAGGTTTCATTCTTGGGGCGTGACCGCCGGGTAGTAATAAACCGGAATAATTGGTTACATTGAGTTCAGAATATCGGCAGGGGTTATTAAAGTTATTATCTTGAATTAATTTTGCATAAGCTTGTCTAGCATCTTTATTCGCTCTCAAAATCAAACCAATCAGTTTTATTCTATTAACTATTGGAATCCAACCCCAAGGATCTAGCCCTTCACCCGACAACATCATTTGATCGCCTTGCGCTGGTTTTCCATCAGGTGTTGCAAAAAACACATCGATGCCATTATTTTTTAATATTGACCAAGGTATTGCAACTTCCGATGGATCAAAATCGAAGCTTGGGAGAGGAATGATAACTTTTTTCATTGGTTCGATTTCTTTAATAAAAGTAGTTTGTAGTTTAATCTATTCGTTACTAACAAGCTATTTTCGAACTACTAAGATTATTAAGCAGATTTTTTCTTAGGTTATATTTTCTTGTGAAGATGTTTTCTTATAATCCATAAAAGTGATTGGATAACCTCTATTTTCCAAAAATCGTGTAATTTGATCGCAGTAAGGTTCGGCTAATATTTCCGAATACTGATTATCAATAAATTGTTGATAAATTCCATCCCTATTCAGGAATACATGAGAAATTATCTGTAATTCCAGATCAGAATGCCGGTTATATAAAAACTGTAAATAGCTCACCATAACTCGATGTTTTGATCGTAATGATTCGATGTGAAATTTTTCGATTGACTCTGTGAAAGAGTTTTTTGATTGCATGTTAGTTTCTCTATCCATGTGATTAAATTAATTCGGTGGGTCGAAGCCCTATTTTTAAAATTCTTGGTTCAATTATTCTTCGTTAACAAATTTCCGTGAAGACAAACTGAATTCTATGGGAAAAGCGATTGATTGTTGTTAGAAAAAAATGAGGAAGTTATAACAATTGTATAAGGACTAGGATCGGCGGTTTAATACCTTCGACAAAAGGCTAGTAATGAAATAGTCACCTATTTTTTTAAAAAGCATATTATTAATCCTGATCTCAAGTTATTTGCTGTAAAGTCAGGAATAGGGATAGAATAGACCAATAAAATTCATACAAGCGCTCGAACAAGATACAAACTAATGACTCTAAAATTTCAAATAGCAGATTGGACCGTTGATCCACAGCAATGTTTGCTAGTTAAAACATCAGCCAATAATCGATTAGAGCCAAAAGCAATGGCATTATTGGTTGTACTTGCAGAAGCCGAAGGCGAACTTGTTTCTCGGCAGAAAATATTTGAGGCTGTTTGGCCTAATCAGCATGTAAGTGATTACGCACTCAATACGCTGATTGCAAGTTTAAGGAAAAGTTTGGGTTCCCATTCTGGTAATGCCTCTCTTATTGAAACGAGGCCTAAACTGGGTTATCGGTTATCTTCGCCTGTTATTTGGTTATCAGCTGACAAAGCATATAGTTTGGATAAAACTGAATCAGAAAGTAGCGAAACAAAACAAGTTAAAACAAATAATAAAATCTTGTTCAATTTATTAACTAAACCATCAAATCGTATTTTAGTGCTGATGGTTATTCTTTTTGTTGTATTCAGTGTTGAATATTTAATGTTTGATGTCGCTCAATCACAAAAAATCGTAGCGAATAATAAGCGAGCCTTGAATTCAATCGCTAAAAATAAGGTGATTAAATATACCGTTAAAGTAGCACTTTCATATTCCATGATTGAAAAAGATAAAAATGGAAAACCATATTGTAGTGACTTTAGTTTTGAAATGCTTTCTAAAGCGATTTACGATAAAGGGCATTGGAAATTAGTCGGTAATACTGTGACATTTCAATTTAATCACCAAGGCGTTTCTTTCACCAACATTAGCGAAACTCATACGGTTGAATATATTAATTTTATCGGTAAAAAAGAGATAGATGAAACTACAATGACTTTGGATGCCGTTGGTGAGCTTTCAGGTATTTCGCTAATGGAAGTATTTGATGAGGATAATAACCTGATTTGTAAAGGTAAGTCTTTGTTTATTGGCACAAAAATTTGATTAACTTTTAGATTTCAGCCTAAAATTCACCATTAATCTCTGTTTGTTGTGGTTTAGTCTTTAATAATTGGTTCAATTTTATCCTATCGCCTATACTTAACAGGTTATGTATAAGCATTGCTTTACGTAGCTTCTGTTCAATACGCTCTACAATTTGCCATTTATTTTAGGTTCAAAATTTTCAATGCAGTCAAATTTTAAATTACTCCAATTTATTGTTAAGCCTTCCCAATGTATTTTATCTGGTGATAATGGCGAACAAATGTTGGAGCCCAAGACGATGTCTTTATTGATCGAGCTTGCAAAAGCAAACAATCAATTGATATCGCGAGTAGAATTATTTCAATTAATTTGGGGTGAGCAAGTTGTCACGGATTACGCGCTAAATACTTTAATTGCAAGCTTACGGAAAAGTTTAGGTGACCAAGCAGATAAACCACAATTTATAGAGACTAGACCTAAACTAGGATATCGATTAATACCTAAAGTTGAATGGATCGAGAACTCTTCCAATGATTTACAAGAAAATATTTTTTTAGATTCAAATAACAGATTAGACACAAACTCTACTATTAAAGTTGATGATAAACCCAACAAATTAATAAATTGGTCATTGCTTGCTGTTACTACGTTATTGTTTGTTATGGTGATATTGGTTTACAAAAACACACCATTTGAGAACGACTTTAATTCGGGATTAAAAGATGCCGAGATAAAAGGTATTCCTAACTCAATTCAAAAGACCAAACCCCAATACGAAGAAGTTCTTCAATACAAATATATATCTAAGGTACATATTTCCGTTGATTATAGTGAGCTAAATAAAGCGAGTGTACCTATTTGTATTAACACCGATGCAGATTTCGTAGCAAAATTAGTATTCTCGAATAACCGATGGTCATTAAAAGACTACAAATGGACTCTTTACAGTGATTTTTATGATGTGGATTTTAGGCACTCAAATAAAAATTTAGCCGGTTTAAATGAAAAACATATTATCGAGCATGGACACCCATATGGAAAAGTCATTGAAAATATGAGCATCACTTTTGATGAGTCAGAAGATTTTACTGGCACCTCCGCTTGGAAGGTGCTTTCATTTGAAGGTAAAGAACTCTGTCATGGTAATGCGATATTTATCGCAAATAGGCTGTAATGATTCTAATGAATCATCTGGTATTAATTTGCAGTATTAACTACCAAGCAACTTGCTGCTCAACATCCGCTTCATAATCAACACCATCAAAACCAAAACCAAAGAGTTTCAAAAAGTCTTCGTTGTAACCTTGATAATCACCAAGTTCGGCAAAGTTTTCAGTAGTTACATTAGGCCAAATAGCCTTAATTTTTCCTTGAATTTCATCGTTAGTTTCAACATCATCCATTCGTAGCCGTTTATCTTCATCTAGTGGCGGATTGTCAGCTAAGAGCAAAGTATTAAATAAACCATAAATTTGCTCAATAACACCTTCATGACAGCCTTCGTCTTTCATTACTTGATACATTAATGAAATATACAATGGCATAACTGGGATGGCGGAACTTGCTTGAGTTACCACCGCTTTTAAAGATGTCACGTAAGCTTTTAAATTGATGTTGGAATAATCTGCGTTTAACTCAGAAGAAGCTCTGTCTAA
The DNA here is from genome assembly GCA_002733465.1 of Kangiella sp. Classification (GTDB taxonomy): domain Bacteria; phylum Pseudomonadota; class Gammaproteobacteria; order Enterobacterales; family Kangiellaceae. The sequence continues at coordinate 31,295 of NVVT01000004.1, read as the reverse complement.
ATCTTCTTTGGCTTTTCCGATTGTTGCTTTACCATAAATAGGTTGAGTGAGCTCTTTACCAATATAGGTATACGAGCTAGTTACACAATTTTCGGCAAGTAATCCTGCGTCACTCAATACTTTTATCCAGATTTGCCAATCTTCACCGCCCATCACTTTTATGGTGTTATCGATTTCATCTTGATTAGCCGTATCCAAAGAAATTTCATGGACGATTTTTTTACTAGTATCAAATGTTTTAGAAACAACCGGCGCGCCAACCGGTTTTAATGTTGACATATAAGTTTCACCTGTATCGGGATCGGTTCTTCGAGGAGAGGCTAAACTATAAACAACTAGATCAATTTTACCTTTGCCTGATTCAATAAAATCTTGTTTGATCATATCGATTGTTTGATTTTTTATTTCATGAGAAAACGCATCGCCATTAATTGATCTTGCGTAAAGCCCTGCATTTTTTGCTTCTTGATGTAATGCCGCGGTATTGTACCAACCTGCAGTACCCGTTTTACGTTCGGTTGGCTCTTTTTCAAAACAAATGCCAAGCGTTGATGCGCCAGCGGCAAATGCAGAAGTAATCCGAGAAGCTAAACCGTAGCCTGTAGAACAACCAATAACGAGGACATTTTTAGGTTTGCTATTTAACTCGCCCTGTTGTTTAACGTATGCTATTTGCTCAGAAACACTGGCTGCACAACCTGTAGGATGAGCGTTTGTACAAATAAATCCACGGACTTTTGCTTTAATGATCATGGTTAGTTTCCTAATGTCTTTTAAATCGATAGTTGCCACTTTAATTTAAATGGAATTTTACAGGGCATTTAATTGATAAGGAAGCATATTGTTAGAGGTCGGTGTAGTCATAGATTCTAATTGGTTTCGCAAATAGCAGGCAAAAAAAAGCCCACTTAAAAAGTAGGCTGGATTAGCAATGTTAGTTATGACTTATTTGGACCAAATAAGGGGTAGGAAGCCATATCTTTACTAATAAAATCCTAAAACTAATAATAGTTCGGACAGAAGATAAATAACACTCAACTGTGGATCCACAAATCCACAAAACATCCGTTTAAATAACACTCCTAATAACATCTAAACCTACAAAATTTGTTTTGAACTCGTGCTAGCGAATTTAATCGAAATCTTGCTAATCTAGAAATAGCTTGCTGAGAAACATGACTAACTCATTAAACCACTAAGAGAAAAACATATCGAATAAAGAAAAAACAAACTATTCGCTAAAGTAAATAACTAATAGTGGCTCCTCACTGGATATGTTGCGCATTGTACGCATTAATTGAGTGTTTTCAAACGATCGTTTATAATGATTAGCATTAGTAAAACTAATGCTAAATGCTTGAGGTTGATACCAAGCATCTTTGTTTACCCACTTGCAAATTCAAAATAGTCATTAAAGCGAATTTTAAAATGCGAAGAAAAATTCCACCATTAAAAAGCCTAAGAGCATTTGAAGCCGCGGGAAGACATTTAAGTTTTACCCGGGCAGCCGATGAGCTATTTGTGACTCAAGCAGCTGTAAGCCACCAAATTAAGGCGTTAGAGGACTTTTTGGGGATACAATTATTCATACGAAGAAATCGTAAGCTACTTCTGACAGATGAAGGTCAGAATTATTGGCCAAGAATTAGAGATATTTTTGAATCCTTAACCGCGGCTACCGATCAAGTAAGAGCCACGGTGGCAGGCGGTTCATTGACCGTTAGCGTGATCCCAACTTTTGCAACAGCTTGGCTAATCCCAAGGCTAATGGAATTTAATAGAATTCACCCTGATATAGATGTTCGGTTAAAAGCGAGTGATGATCGAGTTGATTTTTTGCAAGAGGACGTGGATATCGCCATCTACTATGAAAAAGGTGATTACCCAGGAATGCATAGCGTCACTTTAATGAATGAGCATTACACACCACTTTGCTCACCGTCATTGTTGGATGGAGAAAAAGCTCTAAGCAAGCCAGAGGACTTGCGCTTTCACACTTTATTGCATGACTATGATACAAGCGAATGGCGACGTTGGTTGCGTCACAACGGTGTTAAGGGGATTGATTTAAATTCTGGCCCAGTATTTAGTCACAGTAGTATGGTTCAACAGGCCGCAACCTACGGACAAGGAATTGCAATGGGTCATTTAGTCTTGTCGCAACCAGATATTGCTGCGGGAAGGTTAGTTCAGCCTTTTCCCTATAAGTTAGAAAGTGAATATTCTTATGATCTGGTTTGCCCAATGGAATATGCAAAAAGGCCTAAGGTTAAAGCCTTTGCTGATTGGATTGTTGGAGTGATTGATTGATTTATTGAGTAAAATAACCGATAATCCAAATATAGCAAATACATTCTAGAAAATACAGTAGGTGGTTATGGCTCAACTGCACTTTTACGTTCCCGATCCCATTGCGGACAAACTTAAATTAAAAGCTGAACAAGCTCATCTTTCGGTTTCAAAATATATTGCTGAAATAGCTAAGAGAGAAGTTGAAGAGCAATGGCCAAAAAATTATTTTGAGCTTTTTGGTAATTGGCAGGGGGATGAGTTAAAGAGAGCCGAGCAAGGTTCTTTTGAAGAGCGGGATTCATTCGAATAATGTATTTACTCGATACTAATGCTTGTATTCAGTTATTAAATAAAAGCGATACTCAATTTGAAAAAAATATGCAGAAAGTTTCACCTAGTGAAGTAGTTATTTGTAGTGTGGTGAAAGCTGAACTTATTTATGGTGCAAGACATAGCTCAAGAGTTGAAGGAAATCTTCAACTTTTGTCCAAGTTTTTTGCACCCATGCAAAGTTTTTCTTTTGATGATAAAGCCGCAGAAGAGTATGGCGTTATTCGCGCAGATTTGGCGTCGCAAGGAAAAATTATTGGACCCAATGATTTATTAATTGCCTCAATCGCTCGTTCCAAAGATTTAGTATTGGTGTCTAATAATACAAAAGAGTTTGCTAGGATAACGGGGTTGAGATTGGTTGATTGGCAATAAAATAATTCTTTTGTAGGTTGGGTAGAGGAACGAAACCCAACATTTTTGAAGTTAAGAATATAGTTTATGTATTGAAAAATCTATTTTTAGTCCACCATTTTTGTTGGGTTTCGTTCCTTAACCGCAACCTACAATATAACCAAATAATTTGAGGTTGTTAAATCAGTTTAACTTATCGAAATCAATATCTAATTGAATTGTAAATGAATACCGATTATGGCTATCCTTAATATTTAGCAGAACCATTTTGGCTATATTCTTTGTGCTTTCATCTTCAATACTCTTTAACATATCGATAAGATTATTAGCACTCTCAATGAGCATTTCCTCAACTTGAATAATACTTCCATAATCTTGGTTACTTACCAATATATCCCTAAAGTATAATTCCATACGCAAACGGTCAATGGTTTTTTCATAAATAGAATTTAATTGTAAACTAAATGCTCGTTTCGAATTACTGATAATATTATTCATATCAGTTTCTTCAACACATATTTTTTTCGCATCAGAGTGAGACGAGAAAATGCAAATAATTACTAAAAGGTATTTCATATCATTTCCAATTATAAGATTTTCTATAGTCTGTATAAATCCGTATTACAACTAAAATAATGTCTCACTGTTTGATTTATCTTTTGTCGAGAATCTAACGTATAAGTTTTAACTTATTCCGTCAAACTCTTATAAACCTGCCGGGTCATCTTTTCAGTTGAAATAAAAGCCCAATTCCATTTTTCATGATATTTCTTCAACGGATTAGCTTTAACTACTTCATCTTCAGATTTTCCTTTTTCTATCTGATAACTAATGATTTTTCTTACATCTATTAGCATATTAACGGCTTTTCTAAGATCTGCCATTGTCGCTAGTGGACCATGACCAGGGATAATTTTAGTTTGCTTATCACTATGAGAAAGAATCTTTTTCTGAGCTGCGATAAAACCATCAACACTACCGCCATTGTTAATATCGATAAATGGAAACATACCGTTAAAAAAGGTATCGCCCGTATGAATAACATTAGCATTTTTAAATTTAATTACAGCATCACCATTGGTGTGAGCATTTGCAACGTGGAATACTTCTGCATCATCGCCATTTAAGTGAAAACTCATTGCATGAGAGAAAGTGATGACGGGCAAAGCTGATTTAGGAGCTGGTTGCATACCTTTTTGAGTTTGCACGCCTTTATCTAGCATATGGTGACGTAAGTTTTCGTGTGCGACAATAACAGCACCATCCGCTCCCATTGCGGCATTGTTTCCCGTATGGTCAAAATGAACATGGGTATTAATTAAATAGCTGATAGGTTTGTCGGTAACACTTTTAATTGCATTCTTCAATTTATCTAAAAATGGAGGCATTGCATCATCAATCATAATCACGCCATCTTCACCAATTGATAATCCCACATTGCCACCGACAAAACCGCCTACTCCTGATARCATATAAATCCCAGGTGTTACTTCTAAAGYTCCGACTTCTGGTGCTGGTTTGGATGCGTCTTCGGCAAAAACAGAAACGCTCGTAATAAAAAATAAGCCAAGTATCGTTTTAGAAATATTATTTAATAGGTTTTTCATTTGTTTCTCCATTTTTGTTGTATTTGATTTGGTATTTCTTTAATCATTTGAAGCAAAGTTGTTTTCTAAATAACGCATGATATCCGCTGATTCGTAAAGCCATTTACTCTCGCCATTATTATCAATCCTTAAACAAGGCACCATGGTATTACCGCCTCCATTTTTTAATTCGTTGTAGTATTCAGTTCCTTCGTGAATATTCCTTTTCTCCATATTAATTCCCAATTTTTTCATGCCAATGCTGACTCGAAAGCAAAATGGGCAACTTGAGTAGTGGTATAAATAGTGATCTTTGATAAACGTTTCAGAATTATCGTCATTTTTGCTGAATTTTTCGCTAAACATAGATATTATTTCTTTAAGCATAATTGAGTATGAGGGAGTTTATTTTCCGGTAAATTTTATTATACCTGAGTTTTAATAGCTTATAACTAAAGATTATTGGCTAATAGACTACTAAAGTTCGATTATTGAACCATGAAAACCAACAAACGCAAATCTCCTGTTTGGATTGCTATTTCAATCCATCAAACCCACCGACATATGCCATGACGGTGTTCTTTAGTGTTTTGTAATAAGTAGTAACAAAATCCTTAAGCCCCGTTTAGAAATATTCGGGGCTTTTTTTATGTCCATGGATGGACTGTATGCAGGAAAGAGCCATGGATGGCGATCCTGCGATGTCCATGGATGGACGGACAATGATTAGATCTTCAATTTGTATAACGAGACACATAAAATGACATTAAAACTAGTATTACCAAAAGGTCGAATCAACACGAAAGTATTAGCGTTGCTATCGGATTGTGGTATTGAGCTTGTTGGCGGTGACCGTGATTATCGTCCAAAGGCTTACGGTTTTGACTTAGAGGTCAAATTACTAAAAAGCCAAAACATCGCTACTATGGTTGAATTGGGTCAGCATGATATTGGCTTTTCTGGGATTGATTGGATTGAAGAACAGAACTGTCAAGTCGAAATACTCAATGCTTTAGATTTTGATCCGGTAAAAATTGTTGCCTGTATTCCTGAAGATTGGGATTGGGAAGAAATGAAAGAGGAATCAAAGAAGGGTAGAAAACTCATTGTCGCATCTGAGTACAAAAATATTAGCGATAAATATTTAAACAAGTTAGGTGTCGATTATCAAATTCTTCGAGCTTATGGGGCAACGGAAGTTTTCCCGCCTGAAGATGCTGATATGATTATTGATAACACTTCAACTGGCAGTACTATACGTGCAAATCGGTTAAAAATTGTTGATACGGTAATGACTAGTTCGACACAATTCATTGCGAATAAGGATGCGTTAAAAGACACTGGAAAGCGTAAAGACATTGATGACTTGTTAACATTGATGCAAGCCGTTTTGAATGGGCGCGATAGAGTTTTACTTGAGATGAATTGTGGAAGTGATGAAATAGAATCGATAGTAAAATTGTTACCTTGCATGCGCTATCCAACAGTATCACCTTTATATCAAAATAAGGGTTTCGCCGTTAAAGCAGCGGTTAAAAAAAGTGAAATAAGAGAATTGTTACCAAAAATAATTGCAGCCGGCGCTACAGATATTCTTGAAACTGCGATTCGAAAAGCGATTTAGTCAGAGTAAAGGCAATGAACGAACCTTCACAATCAAAGCTTCTAAAATTAGATTTTAACGAAAGAAGCGACAAGTTAAATCCGTTAGTTAAGGACTTTACTTATGGTGAATCGCTATGGCAATACCCTGATCGTAAACCGTTAGAGATTCGACTAGCTGAACTAAACAATCTATGCCCTAATCAAGTACTTTGTACCAACGGTGGCGATGAAGCGATCATGATTTTAATGCGTTTGATTAAAGAAAAATCACTAAAGGATAACGTTAAACTAATTTTACCATTGCCCGCATTCTCTCAATACACTTGGGGCGTTAAGAGTTGGGAGTTGGATACTATCTTTATTCAGTCTACAGAGGCTCTGTCAGTAGACACCGATACGACTCTTGAAGAAATAAAATCAAATCAAAAAGCAATCACAATACTAACTAGGCCCAACAACCCAACAGGTGAATCAATTCCCAAAGAAATTTTAATCAAGTTGATTACTGCTTCACAAGAAGCAAATGGACGGGTGTTTTTAGATGAAGCTTATATTGAATTTTCAGATGAGGAGTCTGTAGCGAATAATTTGCTGAGTCATTTTGATAACCTTGTTATTCTACGAACATTTTCAAAAGCCTACGGATTAGCTGGAATAAGGCTAGGATACATTTTAGGAAACGAAACATTAATTAAAGAATTTAAACTGCGCTGTATGCCATTTAATATTCCAGCACCCAGTTTGCATATTGCTTTACAAGCTTTAACTGTAGAAAGCCAAAAAGAAATGAAGGAATATTGTCAAACGATTAGAATCAATCGGAAAGTGATTACTGATTGGTTTACAAAAATTGGTGTAAACGTTTTTCCGAGTCAATCAAATTTTGTATTATTAACTTTGCCGACTAACCAAGCTCAAGCGGTTAAGTCGTTTATGGCAAAAAACAAAATATTAGTGAGAGATTTTTCTGAAGGAGAGTTGAAAAACTGTCTTAGAATTACTATTCCTTTTGATATTGAACGACTACTAAAGATGTTAGAGCAATGTTTTTGTCCTAAACTGGTTTGTATGGATATGGATGGTGTACTAATTGATACTAGTGGAAGTTACGATCAATGTACTATTGAAACGGTCAAATTGTTATCAAACAAAGATATTCAATTTGAAACCTTAGAAGTTTTACGAAAGCAAGGCGGTTATAATAACGATTGGGTATTGAGTCAAAAAATTCTATTGGATCTGGGGTTTAAGTTTACGCTGGAAAAAGTAACGGAGGAATTTCAGAATTTATATTTGGGAAACTCCGAAATAGAAGGGTTAGTTAAAAATGAAAGCGTGTTAATTTCAAATTCCTTTGTCAACAAAATAAAACAGTCGTCAAATACTGTTTTCACTGTAGTAACTGGCCGTCCCAGAAAAGAGGCAATATCCGGTCAATCCATGATTGATCTGTCATCATTAGATCTAATCAGTTTAGATGACGTTAAAATTGCTAAACCATCACCCGAAGGCATTCAAAAATTACAGAAAAAATATTCGCCTCAAAGTTGGATGTGTGGTGATAATCCCGACGATATGCAAGCCGCTGCTGCGTCCAATAGCTTAGCAATCGGTATAGGCTCAAATAAAATACAAAGTTTATACGATGCTGGTGCCGATATCGTACTTGATAATATTAATGAATTGGAGGCATGGTTATGTCTAAAGTAATTTGCGTTAATCGAAAAACAAAAGAAACCAATATTGAGTTGTCGCTTAATATCAATGGAAGCCAACAGCTTGACATAAATACCGGGATCGGTTTTTTAGATCATATGATAGAGCAACTAGCCTCTCATGCTCGTTGGGATTTAAGCCTTAAAGTGGAAGGCGATTTACATATTGATGATCACCACACGGTTGAAGATATAGCAATTTGTCTTGGCGACGCTTTGCAACAAAATTGGCGTTCTTTAGAGTCAATGAAACGCTATGGGCAAAGGTTGCTGCCAATGGATGAAGCCTTAATATTATGTGCTGTGGATTTATCTGGTCGAGGAATTTACGTTGGTGAATTAGAGTTTACGCGGGAAAATATTAATGGTGTTAGTACGGAAATGTTCGAACATTTTTTCAATACATTAGCTATGAGCGCAGCAATTACGTTGCATATTAAACCGCAATATTTTAGAAACAATCATCACTTGGTTGAAGGGTGTTTTAAGGCTGTGGCCTACGCATTGAAAGAAGCGTTAAGTCCATCTGTTGGTGATAATACCACTAAAGGTATTTTATAAAGGTATGACGAATGTATTAATAATCGACACTAAAGCGGGAAATCTTTTTAGCTTGAGAGCAGCGATTGAACGATTAGGTTTTAATGTGACGATTTTACAGCAACCAAACGCTGAATTTTTTGATGCCATAGTTATTCCAGGGCAAGGACGGTTTGGGACGGTTATCAATAACATATCAAAAAATAGATGGCTAGATTATTTAAAAAATGCCTATGAAAATAAACTACCTATTCTTGGGATCTGTGTAGGCATGCAAATATTTTTTGAAGCCAGTGATGAAGATCCAAATATCAATGGACTTTCTTGGTTTAAAGGTAAAACTCAAGCTCTTAATTTCCCTAAAAAACCAATGGTTGGATGGGCTACTTTAAGCAGCCAGTTAAAAACGTGGGCAAATAAAAGTGTTTATTTTGTTAATAGCTATGCGATAAAAGAAAGTGAGCATTCTATTGCTGAAACAACCTATGGTGAAACTTTTTGCGCGGCGATCAAAAAAGGATCTTTCACTGGCGTACAATTTCATCCAGAAAAATCAAGTGAAGTGGGTAGCCAAATTATCTTTGAGGCTCTTACTGCGGGTAATACCAATGATTAACTGTTTAATGCCAAGAGTCATTGTTTGTTTAGATGTCGACAATGGTCGAGTGGTCAAAGGTACTAACTTTAAACAGTTGAAAGATATGGGCGACCCTGTTGAACTGGCTGTTGAATATGAAAAACAAGGTGCCGATGAAATAGTGTTTTTAGATATATCGGCTAGTAATGAAAAACGTCCAACCGCATTAAAATTAGTGACGGATATTGCCAATCATTTATCCATACCTTTTACCGTGGGCGGAGGGCTAAAAAAGTTAAACGACGTCAAAGCATTTTTAGATGCCGGAGCCGATAAAGTTGCACTGAATACAACCGCAGTTCTAAAGCCTGAGATCATAGACCAAACGGCACTCGCTTACGGTAGTCAATGTGTTGTTGTTGCGATAGATGTTGATAAGAAAAATGAAGAGCTTAAATATTATATTAACGGTGGCCGAAAATTAGTAGATAAGGATTTTTATCAATGGACAAAAGAAGTGGCTGATCGCGGTGCAGGGGAAATTTTATTAACCGCTATGCACAAAGATGGAACTGGTAGTGGATTTGATAATGAATTAACTCAGTCAATCAGTCAACAAGTTTCTGTTCAAGTGATTGCCTCCGGTGGTGCGAAAAACGAACAGCATTTTTTAGAAGCTTTTCAACAAGGGGCAGATGCGTGTTTAGCTGCGGGAATGTTTCATAGTGGAGAATATCGTGTTGATCAAGTGAAGCAGTATTTGATTGATAATGGTTTACAGGTTCGGATTTAACTGATGTCTTGTAGGGTGGGCACGTTTTTTGTGCCCACCTTTTTCACTGATTGTATTTATAGATGGCGGGCATAAAACCCCCGTGCCCACCCTACGTATTTAATCGTTTGGTTAAAAAATAAAGAGAATTTAAAATGTTAATCCCGTCAATTGATTTAATGAATGGCAAAGCGGTTCAATTAAAACAAGGTAAAGAAAAGATATTGGAGCGTGATGATGTGTTCACGTTACTCGAAGAGTTCTCATTGTTTGGTGAAGTGGCAATTATTGATTTAGATGCTGCGCTTGGACAGGGCGATAACAAACAATTAATTTTTGATTTACTAAAAGTGAGGGCTTGCCGAGTCGGCGGTGGTATTCGTGATTATAAAACGGCTCAAGAATACATAAAAGCAGGTGCTAGTAAAATTATTATTGGTACAAGCTGTCGTCAAGAGTGGGTTAAAAAGTTGTCTAAAGACAGCTTGATATTTGCCATTGATGCTAAAGGAGATTACTGGGCAACACAAGGTTGGAAAAATACCGAAAAAGAAAAAGTACTCGATTTAATCCCTGAACTAGCGAAAAATTGTAGCGAATTTTTATACACTCAAGTAGAAAAAGAAGGGATGTTGCAAGGGATTGATAAAGTAAGAAATCAGCAAATAATCGATGCTTCACCAGTGCCGGTTACTATAGCCGGTGGGATCACCAGTTTAGAAGACATAAGCTGGTTTACCAAACTTGGTGCTAATGGGCAAATTGGTATGTCAATTTATACCGGAAAACTATCATTGATCGATTGTTTTTTAGCCCAAGTCGATTTTAATAAAATGGATCTAATTCCAACCATTGTTCAAGATGTCGATACGGAAAAAGTATTAATGCTAGCTTATTCAAATAAGCAATCTTTAACTCAGGCACTAAGCGATAAAAAAGGGACTTACTGGAGTCGTAGCCGAAATGAAATTTGGCAAAAAGGATTGACTAGCGGTAACACTCAGCAATTGATTCAAGCCGATGTTGATTGTGATGGCGATAGTATTTTGTTTCGAGTGAAACAGGTGAATGATGCTTGTCACTTTGACCGTTATAGCTGTTTTGCAACACAAAAAAGACCGTTCGATTTAAATCGTTTAACGGAGCTTTTAAGTAAACGTAAATCGGAGCTACCAGAAAAATCATTCACTACGGCGTTATTTAAGTCGGCCGAATTTAGAGCAGAAAAAATTCGTGAAGAAGCCGATGAACTAATTGAAGCACAAGATTTTGATGATGTTCGATGGGAAGCCGCTGATTTGATCTTTTTTGCGTTAGTTGATGCGTTAGCAAAGGGGGTCGAGATCAAAAATATTATCTCTGAGTTACGAGGTCGATTTAATGATAATTAATGCGAAGGATTGGACTCGGCCTATTTTAAAAGTTGATCAAAACCTCTCTGAGAAAGTGAGTGAGATTCTATCGACGATAAAGTTTAAGGGTGATTCAGCTATCAATGATTACGCTTTAAAGTTTGATCAGCAAGCGGTAAAAATTATAGAATTAAAACCGTTTGATGAGTATAAATTGGATAACGACTTAGCGGAATCAATAAAGTTTTCGGCTAAGCGTATTGGAAAATTTGCACGCTTTCAAATGAAAAACTGTCAATCAGATTCCTATGAAGATGAACATGGAAGTTTTGGTCAAATAGTTAAACCGATAGAAAGAGTCGGCGCTTATATCCCCGGCGGTCGTTACCCGCTTATTTCAACGGCTTTAATGACCCTTATTCCTTCAAAAGTAGCGGGTTCTCCCGTAAGAATTGCTTGTTCACCATCCAATCACACCGCTATTTTAGCAGCTGCCTCTTTAGCGGGCGCAACTCAGTTTATTCAAGTCGGTGGCGTTCAAGCTATTGCTTCTTTGGCTTTCGGAATTTTCGATAATGATCCTGTTGATGTTATTGTTGGACCCGGCAATGCTTGGGTAAATGAAGCAAAGAAACAGATTCAAAGTTTCATAAAAATAGACGGTTTGGCCGGCCCTAGCGAGTTATTAGCGCTTTGTGATGGCGAACAACCGGTTGAATGGTTAGCTTTAGATGCCTTAGCTCAAGCCGAACATGATCCTTTGGCTTGCTCGTTAATCGTTAGCGATGATGAAGGTTGGTTAACGAAAATGTTGAGGTTTTTAGAGAGCCAATCGGAGACTAAAAATTTACTTAAGAAAAAACAAATAGAATTAATATTTGCAGAATCAACTAGTGAGTTAATTGATTTTAGTAATAGCTATGCAGCAGAACATTTAATGTTTTGCCACAAAAATATAAAACCAGAACAGTTAACCAATTACGGATCTCTCTTTGTCGGTAAGAATAGTGCAGTTGCACTAGGTGATTATATTACTGGGCCAAATCATACTCTCCCGACTTTGGGCTATGCTAGACAAAATGGAGGATTGAATGTGAATACTTTTTTAAGAGTACTCACATCGCAAACAATCAATGACATTGGCAGAAAACAATTATCAAACATGGCTATGCCAATTGCGAAAGCAGAAGGCCTTGAATATCATTTCAAGAGCCTTCAAGCGAGACTATAATAATACTTATAAACGATAAATATTATCGGCACTATCCCTATCTATTAACTTAACAAAAGGATCAACGCCGGCATATTCGGGTTTTCCTTTCACTTCGATAACGATGGTATTGGTTCCCGATTTAATTTCATGTTTTTGAAGATAGAGTAAAAAATCCTCTGCGCTTAAATCTTCGGGATCTTCACTAAAAAGACCGATATCAATATTATCAACAAAATCAATTTCCGTTTCTTTACCTTCACCATCAGCTTGTTTTAGAGCCGCATCAATGGTTAAAGTCACTTCATACATTTCGTCTTTTCCTTCTATCGATTTAATTTGAACATCGGTCATTTTCAAATCATATAAACTAATGTGTTCAAACAAATTACTGACGAATGCTTTTTCTTTTTCATTGGTATCCTGATTGATATATGAAATTAAATCCAGCGTGGTTGGATAAGGTGTGCTTTGAAATTTGAATTCAGTTAAGAAATCTTTCAATGCTTTGTTCAATCGTTCTTCACCTAATCGGTCTTTTAAAGACATCATTACAACCGAACCTTTACGGTAATGGATATACTGTTGATTCTCGCTACGAAACAATGGCATTTCTTCTAAAAACTCAACGCTACGTCCACGTAAATATCGATCCAGTTCATATTTCAAGAACTTACGAATTTTCTCCTTTCCGTATTTCTTTTCCATCACCATCAATGAGCTATATTGCGATAATGTTTCTGAAATGATCGCGCTGCCTTGTACATTGGCTGCACCCACCTGATGTCCCCACCATTGATGCGCGACTTCATGTGCGGTGATGTAGTACACTGGATCAATATTTTCGGGATCACGTAAATCAGTGATAAAACCAATATTCTCAGAGTAGGGCACGGTATTAGCAAAACTCTGCGCAAAAGAACGGTAACCTGGAAATTCGATAATACGCATTTGCTGATGTTGATATGGACCAAAATTTTCCGTGAAATAATCTATCGAATCACGTACTGATTCAATCATGCGATCAACATTCATCGCATGATCTTTGTGGTAATAAACTTCTATATCAATGCCTTTATATTTCTCTTTTTTAGACTCAAGTTTTGCAGACATAAACGAATAAAAGTTAACCATTGGTGAGTTCATTTTATAGTGGAAAATTCGCCTACCATCCTTAATACTTTCACTCTGTAAATAACCCGGAGCAATCGCAAACTGGTCACTTGAAGTGGAAATAGTCGCTTCAAAATCTATAAATCCAACACCTGGACCAAAGAAGTTTTCATTATAGAATCTTTTATCTTCAAGTTTATTCGCACGCTCTAACGGCTCAAGATCATATTTACGACGTTTATGGCGATCAGTTAATTGATAGCTTTGGTTATAACCAAAACCCGCAAACAATTCTCCATTATTGATAAAGGTGCCATTTTCTACTAATGAGAAATCGTTATTTCCATCAGAAAAACCATGGTGTTCTCTGGTAGCACTTAACTTACCTGTTCGGGATTCATTTGGCTCAAAAGGTTGTTCAAATACAAACCAAGCGGAATTAAATTTTTCATCAAAGTCTTGAAGACTTCCGCCTTCAATTTCAACATTCCATTCTTTTGTGAATCGAGGTTTAGTGACTAAAAAGCGTTTAATGGTTTCATTTGAAGTATTAACTAAAGTTAACTCAGCGGTTGCCTCAATTCGGCGTTCACTGGGAAAAATATCAACTTTGGCGTGAACCTTTGTGATTGACGGTATGCGAGCATTCATATGCTCAACATATTTGTTTTCATAGTCCGCCTGCAATTGCTCGGTATCATCTGCGATGCGGAACTCGTTGATCACTCTAGTATTGTAATGAATCACACTGCCAGCACCAATAAATACTACCAATCCAAAAGTAACCGCTAACTTACCTGTTTTTCCTAAATAATAACCAAGTTTTGATAAACGAGTTTTAAGTTTTTGCGCGGGACCTCTATGCCATAGTCCATGAGCTAGACTGGCTAAAACAATGGTTAATCCAGTCCAATAGAGCATGTACCAATGATGAGCTTGGAGAAAATGACCGTAACCATTTATGTCTGAATAGAATACCCTTGGCGCGCCAGAAAACTGAAACATATTATGACTAAAACCAAAATTGGATAGCACGATTGTACTGATAATATAGAGTACAAAAAGTAACATGCCGACGTATTTGTTGGGACTTAAAACTTGTAGAAAAAATGCTAATACTGCTGTCATGATAACGGGAAGTAACGTGACATAACCTAAACGAGTAATGTATTGAGACAGCTCGTAATTATTATATCCTTGAAGCATCTGGTTGATTAAAGTGACGGTCATACCAAATACATAAAGTAAAATAAAGACTAGACTAATAGCAACAATTTTAGATAACCAAAAAGTTGAATTTTTCACTGGCATTGAGTCAACAATATCACCCATACCAGAATCTCGTTCACGCCAAACTATTTCWGCACTGTARTAGGCTAAAATAATCATCATCAACAATCCAGTTGAGCCGACAATCAAAGTAACCATCGATTGTGTTAACGGCCAATTCGGTGTTCCGAACATTCCATTAGGATCAATCAATGGAGCCACTAATARAAAGACVGTYARAACHGCTAAVACTAAAAAHGGHGCRCTAAAWACTACTTGTTTAATTTCAAATAWTATTCTTAAYTTTAAATGHGAHAGAGTTTGAATTCCHGAACTTTTCACTGTGACATTATTATCTAGAAGTTTTGGAATTTTTTCTGTTTGTAATTGCAAATCTTCTTGAGCTTTCTTTTGTGCTTTTTTACTCAGCTTTTTAACTTTGCCTTGAATTAGACGTGCCTTGTTTTTTAATCCACCAAATACCACCATAATAATGACTGATACGGATAACCACAGCAATCTATTTTCGAGCAAAATACCGCTCAACTCAATTGGCGTATTATTTTTATCGTGCATGGTCCAATAACGACTAACTTCACCAAAAGCATTTAAACCAAAAGGATCTAACAGTGCCGCCATATTTCTATATTCGGGTTCACTAAAGAACTGACCCGAAATAGAATAGAGAATAAATAGCCCTACAGCGGCTAAATAAACTGCCATCATAGAGCGAAATTTAATCGCAACAGCATAAAAAAAGCTGGCCAATACGAATAAAGTTGGGACTGATAAATAGAAAAATGCGGTTAAATAATAACTGAAATGAGTATCGCCTAGTCTTTCAGGATCGATCCATCCAGTTAATGAGCCAATCACAATACCTAAAATAATGCCAATCGGAACGAATGCGAAAACAGTGACTACGACGGCTAGCGAACCAAAAAAACGTCCCAGCTGATAACTCAAAGGGTTCATAGGTTTGCAATAAATCAATTCCGACATTTGATTAGTTTCATTTCTGGTCGCTGTGCTTGCAACAAAATTGACGACTAAAAACATCGAAAAAATGCTCATAATTAGTAAAGTTTGAGCAATAGAAAATGGACCGTTATATAAGACATTTCCACCGCCACCAATTTGTACGTTTTCACTAACAGTCGCAAAGAAAGTCAGAAAAAAGAAGATCAGGCAGGTAACATAAAAAGAAGGTTGCCGAGTAAAGTAACGCCACTCGAAAGCGAGCATTTTTAATAACATRWDTWKCTCCTTAAGCTGCGTTACGGTGAGAATTTARAGTRGAAAAATAAACRTCTTCTAAATTAGCTGGCGCTTCATCAAATCCTTGAGGAGCATTTTCTGCAATAACATGAACAATAGTTTGACCAGCAAACAATCGTTTTGATATGACGTTAAGATCTTTTTCTATTTGTGTGACCTCAGATTGAGAAACTGATTTTTTCCAAATTTGACCTTTCAATTTGTCGGTTAATTGAATCGGATCACCTTGTAATATGATTTTTCCCGAAGCGAGTACCGCCATTTGCGGACACAACTCGCTGACATCATCAACAATATGGGTGGATAAAATAATAACTTTAGCTTCGCCTAAGCCAACTAATAAATTATGGAAACGATTACGTTCTTCAGGATCAAGTCCTGCAGTTGGTTCATCAACAATCAATATGTCAGGATCACCCAATAGGGCTTGAGCAATACCAAAACGTTGACGCATACCACCTGAAAATCCGCTAACTGCGTTTTTCCTATGCTGATAGAGATTGGTTTGAGCCAATAATCCCTCAACCGCTTCTTTGCGCTCAGCTGAATTATCGAGTCCCTTCAAAATTGCCAAGTGATTCAATAACTCGTAAGCGCTAATTCGAGGGTAAACGTTAAAATCCTGAGGTAAGTAGCCTAAACGTTGACGAAGTTCTTGAGGATCTTTCAGAACATTAATTCCATCAAAGTCAATTTCACCTTCATCTGCATCTTGTAGAGTTGCAATAGTGCGCATTAGTGATGATTTACCGGCTCCATTTGGCCCTAATAAACCAAACATGCCTTTTGGAATTTCTAGCGATATATTGTCCATTGCCTTGACGCCATTGTCATAGGTTTTTGATAAATTATTGATTGTTAACATTATTTTTTCCTTATGATTGTTATTCTTGATTATAGAAAGCGACAAAATCGGAACTTGTAGACTTACTATTTCTAATCAGGATGACACTAATAGTTTAGTCTGATGATTTAAAAAACGAACTATTATGGCTTTTTTTTGCTGTTTAGTGAAATTGTAAATGTAAGGAGCGGTGACTTGATGCTATTTGTCATAGTGTAGGGCCAAAATACGATAATAGCGGTTGATAATAACAATTTATACAAAGGTTGGTAACAACAGTTGATGATAATTAATGTTATTTGTTAGTCCCTAAACTCTAAAACACCATCATCAATATCAACACTTTGTAATCGAGCTTTATCTATATTGTAGTTTTGGTCCATTCGCCAAGGCTGCTTATTGCCTTGCTTTGGAATTTGCTTTTGTGCTCGCTTGATGTAGCCTGAGGTTAAATTTAAAAATAATTCTCTTTCCACATCGCCAGTATCACGCGGAATGCAGGATTTCTTTTTATTTTTATCCATAAAGTTGATCACGCGACAAAAGTATCGACTAACGAGTTCCGCTTTTAACGTCCAAGAAGCATTGGTATAACCGAAGACCAAACCGAAGTTTGGAACGTCTTCTAGTAATACGCCGCGATAGAACATTTTGTCGCCTAAGGKAACTATTTCTCCGTCAACTTCTAGTTCGACGCCAGATAGAATTTCTACGTTCAATCCGGTAGCACTAACGATAATATCTGCATCAAGAATSTCACCGGAGGTAAGTCGAATACCTGTTTTAGTAAACTCTTCAATCGTATCGGTTTTGATCGATGCTTTGTTTTGATTCAAGGCTTCAAATAAATCGCCATCTGGAATTAAACACAATCGTTGATCCCAMGGTGCATAATCTGGAGTGAARTGTTTGCGRTCGATATTTTTTGATAGGATTTCGTCTTGCTTCTTTTTGATAAARTTTCTAGCCCAGTTAGGATATTTTATCATGTATTTATGAATCAAAGARCTCATCCAGACATTCCGCATTCGAGCAAAACGAGAAACCCAAACATCAGGAAATAACTTGCGTAAAAACATCAATAATGAGTCTTGCATGGGCATTGGCATAATATAAGTAGGAGAGCGTTGTAGTAAAATCACGTGATTGGCTTTTTCAACTAAGTTAGGGACTAATGTTACGGCTGTTGCTCCACTACCAATAACTACGATTTTTTTATCAGTGTAGTCAAAATTTTCTGGCCAATGTTGAGGGTGAATAAATGTACCTTTAAAGGATTCTTTGTTTTTAAATTCTGGCTGATATCCTTGTTCGTAATTGTAATAGCCTGAACAGCAAAGTATAAATTGGCTTTCAAAACATTTGATTTCACCTTTGACTTCAACGGTTATAGACCAAAGTGAATGCTCACTAGACCAGGATAGTTTTTTGACTTTATGGTTTAATCTTATTTTAGATTTTATATTATGTTCTTCGATGGTTTCTCGCAAGTAATCCATGATTTTATCTGCGGAAGCGAGTGAGTCAGGATCAGTCCAAGGTTTAAAATTATAACCATAGGAAAACATATCACTGTCGGAGCGAATGCCTGGATAACGAAATAGATCCCAAGTGCCTCCAATCGAATCGCGGCCTTCAAAAATAGCGTAGGATTTTTGCGGACAATCATTTTGTAAATGATAAGCGGCGCAAATGCCAGATAACCCCGCACCAATCACAATGATATCAATAGTTTCTTTGTTAACCGATGTCATTTCTAATTTCCTTTTAAGTGGCTACTCTACACCAAACATTATTTGATTAACTAAACACCCTAGCAACTATGTGTTGATATTTAACCGGTAAAAGGCGTTGTAATAAATCTAATAATTTGGCATCACCTCCAACAATAATGCGCGCCTTTTTATTAACTAATCCATCAACAATTATTTTAGCCGCTTGCTCTGGAGTAGTTCTTGCCATCTTCTCATTAAAATTATTTTTTCTTTCTTGGCTAGATAGTTTTGTGGCATAACCAATAACTTCACCGCCATCTCGTGCTGAATTAACGATATTTGTTTTTATTCCACCTGGATGAACACAGCTGACATTGACGTGTTTACAATCCATCATTAATTCAATACGTAGGCTTTCCGTAAAACCTCTAACCGCAAATTTTGCCGCATTATAAGCTGAGGTATTTGGTGTACTGATAAGACCAAATAAGCTCGAGATGTTGATAATGTGTCCCCATTTAGATTTTTTTAGATAAGGTAAGAAGGTTTTAGTACCATAAATAACACCCCAAAAATTGATATTCATTAGCCACTCAAAATCATGGTATTTCATATCTTCAACAGTTACTGACAGAGCAACACCGGCGTTATTGATTATTGCATTGATATGACCAAATTCCTCTGCTATAGACTTGGCCCATTGAGTCACTTCGTTTTTCTTTGATACATCTACTTGGGTCAAATGAATTTTAGTTTGAGAGTTTTGTTTTTGTAATAGAGATTGAGTTTCTTCCAAAGCAAGTAAGGATATATCACTGATTGCAACATTTGCGCCTCGTTTTCCACACTCTAAGGCGAGGCTTCTGCCAATTCCAGACCCTGCTCCAGTTATAGCAATTACAGAATTTATTAACTTGTCTTTCATAATGGTCCCTGAAATAAGTGGTGCTTTTATGTATAAGTGGTACTTGAATGTGAAAAGTGATTCTCAACTATGTCCTATTGTGATGCAAGTGGACAGGTGCTAAGGTATCAAATTGCTGGTTATTTGAGGTCTCATCTTTGTCGCTAAATATAAAAATAAGACAGATGCCATTTGTATCACGAGATTACCTAGTCTATCTTCGAGATTTTGCTTTTTCTAAAGGCGTGCCAGCCAAAACGTTGATTAGTAATACCGATGCTGAGTTAAGCATGTTACTTGATCCACCAGAGCAAGTTAGCGAGGCGACTTTCAGGGTAATGGGTTCGAATTTTTTTGATGCCATAGATAACGCATACGAAGGAGTATTAGAGTTTGGCAAAGGCATGCATTTATCATTGCATGGCCCTCTTGGTATGGCCATTCAAGGTGCAACCTGTTTACAAGAAGTTGCTAATCTTGCTCGGAAGTTTTTTCAAACTCGAGCCAACTTTAGGGCTTTAGATGTTATTGATGATGCTGATTTTTGCCAAATTCGACTATTAGAACAATCAACCGACTATAATCAATATTTCTCTCTTTCAACCTTGGTTAGTTTTGCTTATGTTCTAACAGATTTACTACATCACTATTCATTAAAAGGCGAATGTATCATTCACCAAACTTCTGAAGAGCCTGATAATTTTCCCTGGCACCTCACCGATGAGTACCAAATCAAATTTAACCAAGAATATAATCAGTTATTAATTCCTGAATCATGGATGATTTTACCGATTAATCCATTGGATCCGGAATTGGCAAAAATAGCTAAACAGCAATGCGAACAAACGATGGCCGATTTATCTCCTTTAGATCTCAGTGATCAAATAAGAGAGCATTTTAAAGTGTTTCAAAATAAAAATGTTGGTTTAAAAGAAATGGCTAGCCGTTTTAATATATCGTCTAGCACTTTACAACGACGGCTACGAGAGTTGAAGACCACTTTTCAAGCAATTAAACTTGAAACTCGTTTAAACGAAGCGCAGAAATTACTTCTTGAAGATCACATTACAATTGAAAAAATCGCAGAGCATCTTGATTTCAGCGATGCATCAAGTTTCACTAAATCATTTAAAAATTATACCGGCTACACTCCAAGCGTATATCGAACAAAGCATTTGTCCTAAAACAAATCAACTTGTCTTGAATGAATTCAATAATGTTAACCATTTTGTGCATGACCTCATTTAACCAGCAGATTGAATTCGTTTAACCTGTCTAATTAAGTCTTTATGAACGATTCTACTATTATCTACAACAAGCAATAGATTACTTTGAGGTCGATATGGAAACGTTAACAAATAAAGCACACCAGAAACTTGAAATTAAACCTAGGCAAATGGATTTTGCTTTTGGCTCACTCAAAGATCTTAAATATTTTGACAATAATATCTACAAGTCTTCCTTTATTGCAGGTTTATCTGCTGCTTTTCCTCCGGGGGAAGGCGAGTTTTTGGATTCCGTGAAACTTTACCGCGATCAAATCACTAATCCAGATTTAAAACGGCAAGTAAAAGGATTCATTGGACAGGAAGGTCACCATAGTCATCAGCATAAGATAGTCAATAAGGAGCTCGATCGATTAGGGTTTAATACTGATAAAGTCGATAAATTATTACATAAAATGATCAATTCAAGAGTGAAAAGACTGAGTAATAAGTTTCGCTTGGCACACACGGTTTGCGCAGAACATATTACTGCTTTAATGGGAGAGCACATTATAAATCAGCCAGACTTTTTAAAAAATATGGAAGCGCCAATGAAAGATCTTATGCTTTGGCATGCTGTAGAAGAAGTTGAGCATAAATCAGTGGCCTATGATGTTTATATGGAATGTGTTGGAGATAGAGCCTATTTAAATAAAACTATGAAATTTGCTATTTTAGCGTTACATTTTCGTTTAACTCGATATATGTTCATGATGGCTTTTAGTACTAAGTATTGGTGGAATTTAAAAGATTTGGCGTCAACATTAAAATGGATGTTTGGGAAAGGTGGCATGTGGCGCTCTCTTCGAAAACCCTATAAAGCTTTTTATTCTGATGACTTTCATCCATGGCGCGATGGTGGATTAGAGCTGATTGAGAAATGGCAGAAGGATTATTATCACCCGATTCAAGATAAATCTAGCGACGAATATTTACGGGCAAAAGTTGCTTAGTTATTGTTATAAAATAATTTATTTTCATCGATATTTTCCTAATGAAATGTCTATAGAATTAAGCGATATAGACATAATTCTGGATATTTGAATTAACTAAAAATGACATGTTAGACGACAGATTGTATACTTTTCAAAAGATTTTTAGTAAATAGTTGAAAGAATGAAAATTGAACTRWCCCATCGTATTGCAACAGAGYTAGATAARYCTGCACTAATTGAATTGATGCAAAAATCAATTGAAATTAATATGAAGGCATTTCTTTCAAGCGCCGARATTGAAGCYGCCAAAGAAACCATGGGTGTYGATAAAACGCTYCTYGAAGATGGAACTTATTTTATTATAGAAACTATTCATCAAGATAAAACGATTATGGTTGGTTGCGGAGGTTGGGGAAAGCGGAAAACGTTATATGGAGGCGATCATACTCTTGGTCGTGATGATTCTTTAAGCGACCCTCAAACTGAACCAGCTAGAATAAGAGCGATGTACACACATCCAGACTGGGGAAGACAAGGCATTGGAAGTTACTTAATTAACTTAGGGGAAGATTCAGCAAGAAATGCCGGGTTTAAAACAATTGAGCTAGGTGCGACTACTGCAGGCGAACCACTTTATATTTCGAGAGGGTATAAAGAAGTTGAGCGAACCGCGATAGTGGCTGATAATGGAGTAGACAGTATAATTATCAGAATGGTTAAGTCCTTATGACTAGAATTAAGCATAATAAACAATGAAAAGCATTCAATTCACTCACAGTTATAACAAGTTAGGAAGCGCTTTTTACTCAGGTGACAAGCCTAAGTCAGTTAGCAATCCTCAACTGTTCATTTTTAATCAAGAATTACAAAAAGAGCTAAATTTGCATGGCACCGTTCTTAATTTTGAAGATGGTATGCCCTATTTTTCGGGTAATAAATTAATTGAAAATTCATCTCCGTTGGCAATGGCATATTCGGGGCATCAGTTTGGTGGTTTTTCTCCGCAACTCGGAGATGGTCGAGCTATTCTGCTAGGAAGCTTATTTGATTCTTCGAATTTTGAATATGACCTTCAATTGAAAGGTTCTGGTAGAACCTCTTATTCGAGAGGAGGGGATGGACGCTCGGCTCTTGGTCCGGTTTTAAGAGAGTATATTGTGAGTGAAGCGATGGCAAAACTCGGTGTACCTACTACTCGGGCATTAGCTGCTGTAACAACAGGTGATATGGTGGCTAGAGAAGGAATGATTCCCGGTGGCATTATCACTAGAACCTCTCGTAGTTTTGTTCGAGTGGGGACTTTTCAATATTTTTCATCAAGAAATGATTTAGCCTCAATTAAAAAATTGGCTGATTATGTTATAGCTCGTAATTTTCCGGAAATAGATAATGACAAAAGCAAATACCGAAGTTTTCTGCGAGAAGTTATCAAACGACAAGCTTATTTAATCTCAAAATGGATGGGGCTTGGTTTTATTCACGGTGTGATGAATACCGATAATATGTCGATCTGCGGAGAAACCATTGATTACGGACCCTGTGCGTTTATGGATGAATTTAATTTTAATAAAAAATTTAGTTTTATCGATGAAAATGGTCGTTACGCTTATTCAAATCAACCACATATTGCTCTTTGGAATCTTACTCGGTTTGCGGAATCTATTTTATCTTTGCTATCAAATGATCAGAAAAATGCGATAAAAATAGCGGAAGATGAATTAAATGTTTTCCCCGAGCTATATGAAAAATATTGGCTTGAGGAAATGCGAAAAAAGTTGGGTTTCGAAGTTTCTACGTTACAGAATAAAGAAGAAAAGAAAATAATTGATGAACTATTAAATATTATGGCAGAGTCGAAAGCTGATTTTACTCAAACTTTTTACTCTCTTTCGAATTTGAAGAATAGTCAAAGTAATGGAGATGATACCCTTGTTAGATTTTTTACAAATAGTAAAAAAATTGAAAATTGGTTAGCGGATTGGCGGTTATCTATCAATAAATCTGAGTATGATGAGGATTCAAGGATAGCAAGTATGAAGCAAGTTAACCCGGTTGTGATACCTCGTAATCATCAAGTCGAAAAAGTGATTAGAGCTGCAGAAGATAACAATGATTTCGAACCATTTTTTGAGCTAAATACGATTTTACAATCGCCTTATAAATTCGATCAAAACAAAGTAAAATATATGTTGGCTCCCAAAGACTCTGAAGTTGTTCAGAGAACATTTTGTGGAACTTGAATATTTTCAATTTTTGAAAACTCTTTGTGTTAAAACCTTTTGCATTAACGCTTATATCAGTTATAACTGATACTTAGCAATTAATTTCAGTTTAGTGTCTGATTTGAAAACACCACCACCTTTAGAATCTAAGATCTCTAAGACTACCCCAAGCGAAAGTTTATTGTCAATCATTTTTCCTGAAAACCAGGCGATATCTAAAAGGTTCATGTCTGACTGTAATGAGTTGTCGCTAGAACGCCCCAACATATAACCGACGATAAATATCGAGCGTTGTTCTAGTTTATAAAGAGAGGTAAACTTGATAGCGTTCATTGAACGTATTTTTAAACCTGTTCCAGCAATGTTTGCACCATAAGCACCTGAATCTAACCTGAGCCCGTAAGTGTAAATAGCATAGTTGCCGAATGCTTTAGGTATTGTATAACTGCCTTCTTTTTTACCCATATGATCATACGCAAATTTTAAAGTTAAATTGCCATAGTTTCGACTAATTTGGCTACCAATGAAGTGATAGTCGATTTTATTTCCTGTATCATTTTCAAACCTTTTTAGCGAATAAGAACGCCAATAGTGAGTTTCTAGTTGATAGTCGCTATCTGAAAAAATCATGGTGTTACTGGCGTAAAAGGTATTTAGAGTATCTTCTATATTGTAATACCAGAATTGCGTTGACGAAGTGTAATAATTTTTATCCCCACTATTGGTTAAGCCGAAAGCAAGCATGCCTTTTTCATAAGAGGTTCCCAATACCTTTGACATGCTCAACCATTCACTTTTTTTATGAAGGTTGTCGCGTCCTGACATTTCGTTAAAATACATTAAACGAAGCTCTGTAGATTCGAATAGCTTGTTAGAGTAATTAACCCCTGAAAACATTCCTTGAATTAATATTGCATCGTGTGATGTAACTAATGGCGATGAAACTAATTGACGACCTAAAGTTATATTGTGTACGTCATTTTCATAGTTGATATTGACTTCTCCAAGTATCGAAAAACCGTCGCTTCCTTCAGCTATACCGGTGCCAATTATTCCCGCATCTGACCCGATAATTGGTTGCGCGGTATAAACTGCGAGTCTGCTTTTGAAATTTTCCAAGAAGCCATAATTTATGGCGAGGTGGCCACCTGCAACTAAGCCATTTCTAGTATTACCGTAATCATATATTGAACGAAACTCACCATTAATTTCAACAGTGTCTGCATTCGCGTATTCCGCGTGTAAATTCAATACAAAAAGAAAAGTGTATATAAGGTGTTTTATTTTTAACAATTTCATTTTAACGGTAAAGTCTATTTATACTTGGTCATTGAGAGCAATCTGCTCTGCTAAATAACCACCACTATTTTTATTATAAGAGAAAAATATTTCTTCAAAGTCGTCAACGACTGAAGCTTTTACAGAATTACGTTTGAGTAATTCGCTGCTCCACAAACCTAAACGACTTTCATATTCAAATAAATTTAGTTTATAAACCTGGTCAACCAAATCTAGTCTAAGAAATACTGGAGCGTAGGCAGCATCTACTAATGAAAAATGTTCACCAGCGAATAATGGCCCTTGTTTGTCTATTACTTGTTCAACCTGGTGAAGTTGCTTTTTTATTTTAGATTGCAGTTCTTTAAATGACTCTTCAGTTTTTGCGTAAAGCATCATAAACATATTGTTGGTGATATCTGATGCAAACTCAGTCCAAGAACGGTGGTGAGCCTTAGAAATAAGATTCGTTGGATGTAAATTAGGTGCATACCTTTCATCAAGGTATTCCGCGATGACTGCAGACTCAAATATAATTGCATCACCTATTCTTAAAACAGGCACTTTTCCTAGCGGAGAAACGTCAGCAAACCAGTCAGGTGGATTCTTAAGATCAATATAAGTGGTTGTGAATTTAGCATTTTTTTCTATTAATGCGATTGCAGAGCGTTGAACAAAAGGGCAGACATTAAAGCTGATTAATTCTGGAATATGTTTTGTCGTCATTTGTTTTCCATTGATATTTTTAATAGGTAAGTGTTTAACTACTGTAAGATTTAATTGATGTAGGCTTAGTTGCTGTAACGGATATCACCATTCCATGTAAATAATGCTTACTTCGAATTTCCGTAAAGCCGGCTTGTTCGAACAGTATTGAAATCTCTTCTGCACTCATTTTTGGCGGTTTTTTATGCCATGCTTTCATTGCTGCTGAGGAAAAATCCGAAGTGGACTCTGTTTGTTGTAGTAGCAATAGATCGCCGTCCTCAAATTTTTTGCTAGGAACTAATACCGAAATGTTTCCACCCTGTTTAGTCGTACGAAACATCTCGTTCAATAATAAAGGTTTATTGGGAATGATATTTAATAGTGAAGCAGCAATTACAGAATCGAAAGTTTCATTTTCAAAAGGAAGCTCTAATGCGCTAGCCACTTTAAAATTTAGTTTCGAATATTTTGTTTTTGCAAAGTTTATCATTTTATTGGATGAATCCAGCCCCGTTGGAATAAAACCTGATTCTGCTATGTAATTTGTCAAAGTGCCAGTAGCACATCCAATCTCTAAAATGTTGCTTTCTTTTTTTAGGTTGAGTTCATCAAACCATTGTTTATGAGTTCGTTTATACCAATTAAGTTGGTTTATTCGGTCAAAAAAACTGGATGGATTGATAAAAATCAGCCCCAATATCTGGAGCTGAAAATATACTCGGGCAAGAAATTTAAGCATTGTTTTCGCTTAACTTTCTGCGCTATCTGAAGTTTCCGAAGATTTTTCTTTAGGCGTCCAAAAATATAAAAGGATAATCATCCATGAAGCGTTGAACATTGGAAAAGCAGAATCGGCTATGTTAACAATGCCGGTCATTGTATAAAAAATGCCAGCGCCAAGATCGATCAATTGGATTAAAATCATAGATTTAATCCATAAAACATATTTCATAGGATCTTTTGCTATATAAATAAATACGATACCGAACGCTATAAAACGGGCTGCAAGCATTGCTAAGGGATAAAAGATATCCACTGGTGGTACTGAATGCCCAATGTTTACTAATAGAAATGCTGGCGCCAATAAATAGAAGGCGCCTAATATAACTTGAATGCCGCCAATAATATAAAGAAGAGTTGATAGTTTTTTCATGGTTAAACCTTGTTGTTAATTGGGAAGTTGCGTACTATACCGAAGCAACTATACATAAGGAAGTAGTTACCAAATAGATAGTGCTTATTTTGTATGCCAATGTTATGTAAATTTAAAGGATGAAGATTTTTGTGAGTAATGAAAATAAACTAGACTGTACTGATGAATGCCCGGTTAAACTAACGGCTGATATTATCGAAGGGAAGTGGATGACTTTGGTGATTCGTGAATTATTACCAGGGAAAAAGCGTTACTCAGAAATTCAGAGAGCGTTGGCTGGGATTAGCCCAAAAGTGTTGACAACAAGGCTTAGGTTTTTGCAAGAGCGAAAAATTATCACACGAAAAGTTTTCCCTACTATTCCACCGACTACTGAATATGAGTTGACGAAGCTAGGTAGAAAACTAGAGCATGTGCTCAATGCAATGGCGGAGTTTGGTAATAATTTGTAGTTAAGTTTTTCAAATGAATTTTGTAACGAGCGAAGGCAGAAACAAGAGATAAATTAGCCAACAGTAAATTTATCACGTCCGTTTTCTTTCGATTGATAAAGTGCTTTGTCGGCACGGTCAAACATTATTTCTACGTTGTCATCTGCGATGTTTTGGGTTAATCCTATACTGACAGTAACTGGAATTTCTGTTTTTGTATGGCTTTCTTTAACAAGTAAACATAACCTCTCTGCAAATAATTGTGCACCTGAAATATCGGTTTCCGTTAGCAAAATAGCAAATTCCTCTCCACCTATTCTGCCAGAAATATCAACATTACGAGCGGTATTTTCAATTAGATCTGCTATGCGTTTAAGTACTTCGTCGCCCGATAAGTGACCGTGCGTATCATTAATGTCTTTAAAGTGATCTAGGTCTAAAATCATAAAACAAAATTTGGAGCTATGTCTTTTACATCGTTCTAATTCGGCTAAAAAATGCTCAAAGAAATAACGGCGGTTATTTAAACCCGTAAGTACATCGGTATTAGCTAATTGCTCCAAATTTTTATTTGCTTCTTCCAGCTCTAGTTGAGCGGCTACTAAGCTATATTGGGTTTTCTTTAGTTCTGATATATCTCTAAAAACTAACAAGAATCCAGTTGTACCTTGAGTATCAATCTTGATGTTTGTTCTGATTACTTGCAGGTGCCTATTATTTTTTATCACTTCTGAGCAACTGTTTTTTAGTACTAAATCTAGAAAAGCGTTGTCGTTGATTGAATCCGCAAAAAGAGTTCCTAAAATACCTGAAGTTTTCATATTAAATAGACTTAGAGCAGAAGAGTTGATGTCAACTATTCTGTAATTTTGATCAAGTACTACAATGGCATCTTCTATTTTTTCAAAAAGGAGGCTTCTTGCTATTGGGACTACTTGCATTAAATTCTTTTTGAACAATGCCCAACTAAAGAGTAAAAGAGCAAATGAAAATCCAAGAGGTGTTAAGTCGATATTTTGAATATCCAACCAGTCTTGTAAATAAATAACATTAGTTACCACGACAAGTAAAGGCGCAAAAAAAACAATTTTAACATTAAATAAATTGTCGCGGCTTTTTATAAATGAAAAACAAGCCATCAAAGCTGTTGTTGCGACTAGGAAATATGAATAAATTGTATGGACTGTAAACCAAGAGCCGTGAAATACTTTAATAGGGATTATACTTTCAGGTTTGTGCATTACCTCACTCCAAACTAGGAAATTAAACTCGTTAGTTATAACTAAAAGTAGTGTTATTACAGGTAAAATAGAAAGAGCAATAATAAATTTAGGTGTAACTAAGTGACTTTTGTTTAACATAATCATAGTTAAAGTAAACCAAGCAACAGGCGCGAAAACAATGCCAATATATTGAATTTTCGCCAGAATGACGATCCAGAAAAAGTCATTTATCAATATGATAGAAAATTGACAAAAAGCCCAAATAAATACGGTAAGTAAAATCCAGTAAGTAGCTTTAGTCGCAGGCAAGCGTCTTTGTCGCCATATACGGATCGACAGAAATATGCAAATCGAAGATGCAATAAACGATGGCAACAACCAAGGGAAAAAATCCATAACGTCCTTTTTAGGAAAACAATAACTAGTTTAGATGTAGCTTGATATTAATCTAAAACGAGTATATTCCTATTTGCGATGCTATAAAGGAAAAATATCGTATTAACTTAATTAAATTCTCGTCTTATCTCGAGAGAGAATAACTTGTCGTTGTTCTTTGCATTAAAGCCAGACTGAGATTGCGCCGTATTTTCGGTTTTTAAAGCAGTATATTCCATAGCAAAACGCCATGGTGATTGTTGTTGGTAGATCCAAGAGACAGTCCATGCCTGACCTTTTTCATCATTATTTTCTGCCAGGCTAAAGTCTTTTTCTGCAAGACTAAAGGATTCAATTCTTAGAGAGAGTCTGGTGCTTGCTTGGTGCCATGACGCTATAAAATAGGTGTTTTCAAAATCCACGTCAACGCTGATTGGTAGCTCGCCCATTCCGGTTTTACCATAACTCCATTCCCCTAGTATTTCCCAGTTTTGATTGATTTGCCATTTTGAGCCTAGATTTACAAAGGAAGTATCCCAGGCGTATTCGCCTCTCCATAGTTTTCGATCGCCATTATTATCCACATAACTAAGTTTTACATTAAATAAATCAGAGACTTGCCATTTAACTAATGCATGAAAGCCAAATCTATCGTCTAAATCATTCGAAAACGTTTTACTGCCATCATCTCTTTGATCAGAAAACTGTGCGCCGTCCTCTAAAGTAAATAAAGGGCCTAATGGAAGAACTTCATTGGAAACACTTAACCGATGACTAACTCGCCATCCACCCCAGACTAGTTGGCTGCCAAGGCTATCGTTGCCAATAAAGGCACCTATGCCAAAAGAGATGGAATCACCTTCAAATGTTTCAAATTGGTAATTGAAATTTAGTCCAATAGGCCTAAATTCATGCGCTATCCAGCTGTTCCATGTAGAGAAGTTGATAGTATAGGGAGACTGCCATAATGGATTGGTATTCTCTTGAGAACTGGTCAAAAACGTTTGACCCAGCTGAAGGGAATAGTCACTGGTTTCATCAGTATAAATTGAGTAATCGATATAGCCTTCTACTAATCCGAAAGATTGGGTTGAATGGTTGGGATTTTCATTGCTATTTTCACGACTACTCTCATTATTGGCTCTTGTATGAATAACTATAAACGCTGAATCACTTATGGACCATTCTAAAGCTAATTGTACTTCTAGCTGAGTAAATGACGAGTTATTTAAGGATGAGGCGCCACCGTCAAAACGCCCAAAACCACCATTAAGCCAACTAGATTGAGCATTTGTATTTGATTGGGAAACAGCTACAAACCCAAAAATATCGATAATATTCTCTGATTCATCAAATTCTTCCGCTGATACTATCGGCGGGAAAAGCACACTAAATGTGAAAAAGTAAAATAAAAACAATCTCGGTAATTTCATAAAAGTTCTTTATTATTAGTCGTATAGGGTATTTAGCCACTAATGACGTATTAGTTAATGTAATGTTTCTAATAATCTAAAAGATTATTGGAGTTTAAAAGGCGCTAGTCTAATTCTAGCGCAATATTGATAAAAGTAGAGGATTTTACTTGAATAATTTATTTGAGAAAAACAACTGTAAAGTGCTCACGGTAATTCACAAGCGACTATAGCGGTTAGTCTAATTGAGGGTAATATAGCGTTGGTATCAATTATTACATTTAGGAACACAAAATATAAAATCGTTGTAGTATAGACAACAAAGGTTGTGTGGTGATTTATATCAAGTCTATTAGTTAGTAACTCGCTATACTTACTTGAACTTAGCTTTGTTGATTCAACAGAAAAAATAAGCTTACTTTGAAATAAAAGGTCAATATATTCGGGAGAGTCTGAATGAAAAAACTATTCGCAATGTTTTTTTGCTTTGTAACGTTAAATGGTTATGCGGAAGAACATCAGCTAGAAAAATTAATTAGTCAGAATAGAGAGACAGCCAAACTGTATGGCTCACAACTTAAACAAAAACTTTCTCAAGCAATGAAAAAAGGCGGGCCTCTTTTAGCGGTTGAGGTGTGTAAAATTCAAGCACCTAAAATATCGGCTTTGATGGCTCAAAAGGGATTGCCTGTCGCACGCACTTCATTGAAGTATCGTAATAGCAATAATGCTCCTGATAAATGTAAGCGTCCGGCAATAGACACCTAGCTAACAAACTTAATCTCACTAAACTGACACTCCGAATATAAAAGGAGTGTCAGAAATGAAAAATCGAAC
>NVVT01000020.1 GCA_002733465.1 Kangiella sp. | reverse complement strand
TGCCCAAGCAACCGGAAGATTTAGCTTATCTGATGCCTTGGAATGTTGAGTTGGAAACAACTATCTAAAAGGCAATGTGTCTTTCGGCAGACGTTTACTATGAAATTTCACCCAAAACAAAAAAACCTGGTTCAGGATTTTCTCCAACAATTTTTAAAACTTCGGAATTTGTAATTGTGGCTTGAACTGATAATTCATATGCCTCACCTTTCATCAAACTCATTATGGGTATGATTATTAACGGCATAACAATAAAGATTAATGCGAGACCTACATTTCTCCATTTCTTTTGTGTCGCTTTGAAATGCTCAACATCTCTCCAAGTTCGGTTTCGCCACGCCCATTCGTTTCCTTTTGCTCCAAGCACAAAAATCATGACTAAATTTACGAAAGGAACAAACATTAAGAATGCAATATATGTACTATTTCCAATACCCCAAATCCAATTTAGGAGAAATGTGATCTGTCAACACTATTCGGGACACTCAATTACACAACTTTTTGCATAGCTTCATAATCAACGGGTGACCAATAGTCATTAGTTGAGTGAAGTCTTTGCCTATTATAAAAAACTTCGATGTAGTCAAAAATATCATCGACCGCTTCATCTCTAGTTTTATATTGCTTATGATTGGTTAACCCTGTTTTTAACGTGTGAAAAAAACTTTCAGCAACAGCATTATCCCAACAATTTCCTTTACGGCTCATACTTTGTTCGATGTGGTGTTCTTTCAATAAATCACGATGGCTATTGGATGCATATTGCGAACCTCGATCAGTATGCCACAGTAGTCCTTTAGCCGGTTTACGTGCCCATATTGCCGATAATAACGCTTGATTAACCAACTCTTGAGTCATTCGTCTATTCATCGACCAGCCAACGACTTTTCTTGAATAGAGATCAATCACTGTCGCTAAATAAAGCCAACCTTCCGCTGTCCAAATATAGGTAATATCACCAACCCATTTTTGATTAGGTTTGGTGGCTGTGAACTCTCGATTAAGCGTATTAGGTGCAATCGGTTTATCATGTTTAGAATTGGTCGTTGCCTTGAATTTCTTCTTAGTTTTACAAAACAATCCTTCCGCCCTCATTAGTCGCCCAATCCTGCGGCGACTGACTTGATAATCTTTACGTCCTAAAGCCTTTTTAATCGTTCGAGTTCCGCAGCCGTTTCGTTGCTGGCCAAATATTTCCTTAATCAACTCACTGAGCAACTCATTTTCCTTTTCTCGTTCCGTTTTTGACCGGCTGCACCATGCATAGTAACCGGTCTTTGATACGCCCAAGATTAGGCACATCGCTGTTACCGTAAATTCTATCTGAGCCTTCATCCATGCGTACTTCATTGGCTTTCTTTCGCGAAGTACGCTGTGGCCTTTTTTAATATATCCCTCTGCTCTTTGACCTCAGAAAGTTCTTTTTTCAACCGAACTAACTCATCAAACATTTGTTCGCTGCTTTGTTCCTTAGCTGGCTGTTCAGAAGATTTTACCTTATTAACCCAAGAATAAAGTGTGGTCGTTTTAATCCCTAAATCATTCGCTATCTGGCTAGTCGGTTTCTCTGAGCGGATCACCATCTTGACTGCTCGCTCTTTAAATTCTGTGGTATATTTAGTTTTAACTTTCTTGCTCATTTATGACTCCTTAATTTCATTTATATTTTATATGAAATTAAGTGTCCTGTTTAGTGTAGCCAGATCAGACCATCTAGTGCCATACCTAACATACATACTGTAAATGGATTAGGAATCGCTGAATAAGCATTTTCACAAATTTGTTTTCCATCTTCAATATTCATTGCATGATTTTTCATGGAAATATAATTTGAAAACTTAGCATTGTTGATTAGTAAGTTTTCTCTAGTTAATCTTTCATTACTCTGTTTATGAGTAGCTTCTAACCAGCGTTCGTCAGACTGTGCAATGCTGACTTTTTTCCAGTCTAAGTTTGACTTGGATAATAATTTAAATGCTGGGGCCGGTGTAGTTCCTCCAGGAACGATAAAGCTTGCAGATTTGCTTTTATCGATCGCGTGGGATAGTTTTTGATGGATCGTTTTAGCAATAGCACTAAATAGTAAGTCTCGATTTTTAAATTTGTTAATTTTCATTTTATGTTTTTTCAACTTTGTATTATTTATGTTTTGTTAATCTTAAATTTAGCTATATATTTTATACTAACCATTCTCGCTGATCGTTTGTGATTAGCTTGTTGGCTTCCTCCGGGCCCCAAGAGCCAGCTCGATATAAATAGGGCGATAGTTCTTCATCCTTCCAGTATTTTATTATCGGATCCACCCATTTCCATGCTGCAGCACCTTCATCTCGGTGAATAAATAAAGTTGCGTTACCTGCAATAGCATCTAGCAATAGACGTTTGTAACCAAAGCTTTTAAAACCATTAGTCGACTCAGTAAAATTAAGATCAAGCTTAACCGGTTTTAAAACCGTTTTAAGTTGAGTCATATCTTTTGCCATTAAATGGAGCTGTATACTTTCTTCCGGTTGTAGTTGAATCACCAAACGATTCGGTGTTAAGTTACCCGCATCCATTCCAAAGGCATTGTGTGATACGGATTTGAATTGAATAGTGATCTCTGCGCTGCGTCTAGCGAGTCTTTTTCCTGTTATTAAATAGAAGGGGACTTTTGACCAACGCCAGTTATCGATAAAGGCTCTTATAGCAACGAATGTTTCAGTATTACTGGATGTTTTGCCACTATTTTTGGCAAGCTCTTCTAAATATCCAGGTTCAAGTTTTCCATCAACGTTGCCCGCGACATATTGACCACTAACGGTATGTTCTTTTACTTGTTCATTGATTATCGGGCGAAGAGCTTGTAGAACTTTTATTTTTTCAGCGCGAATATTATTTGCGCTCATTTTATTCGGCGATTCCATTGCGATTAAACTAAGTAATTGTAGTAAGTGGTTTTGTACCATGTCACGCATAGCGCCAGCGCCATCATAAAACCCAGCTCTTCCTTCAAGTCCAACTTGTTCATTAATGCTGATTTGAATATGGTCGATAGATTTAGCATCCCATAAATTTTCAAACAATGAATTRCCRAAYCTTAGCGCTAAAARATTTTGCACCGTTTCTTTTCCAAGGTAATGATCGATCCTATAAATTTGTTTTTCTGAAAAATATTTGGCAATCGTCTGATTGATTGTTGCTGCTGATTCTTGATCATAACCAATCGGCTTTTCCACGATAACTCTTGAGTTACCAGTGATCAAATTGGCTTTACTGATATTTTCACAACAATCACCATAAATGTTGGGAATAATTGCAAGGTAAAATATTCTAGAATTTTGCTCTCGTTGTTTAAATTGGATATTAAGTTTTTCCCAACCCTGCTTATAATCGGTTACATCGATCATTGCCGGAATAATTATTTTTCCAAATTGATTAAAACTTTCCGCATTAAACTCACCGTCTAGCATGAAATTTTTAAATGCAACTTCAATGACAGTGTGTATTTCATCAAATTCTTTCTGTTTACGTGTGCAAACAAATATGCGTGAGCCATCTGGTATTTCGCCTTCTGAAAAAGCTCTAAACATCGAAGGTAAAAGTTTTCGTAATGACAAATCGCCAGTGCCACCAAACAGTATTAGATCAAACGCTTGTTTAGTCAAAACTTGATGCTCCTAGTTCAGCAGAGGAAACAAGCTTTCTGAAATTGTTAAATAATTCCCTTCCCAATCCTGTTTGATCGGAATAGTTGGTCTTAATTGCTATTTCTCTTTTACTAAGCGTTTCATCACTAACCAATAATTGCAGTTCGCCTGTGATAGCATCTAATCGAATCCTATCGCCATTTTTGATTCGATTAGATGCTATCGCCATTTTTGATTCGAGCGATATTGCCACCGTCTAATGCTTCTGGCACTAAATGAATCGCTGCTGGCACTTTACCTGAAGCCCCAGACATCCTTCCATCGGTGACTATTGCAACCGCAAAACCGGAAGATTGCAACGAAGAAAGAATAGGGGTTAGTTTGTGAAGCTCTGGCATGCCATTGGATTTTGGTCCTTGGAAACGAATCACCGCAATAAAATCTTTATTCAATTGTTTATTTTCGAATGCTGTCACTAAGTCATTTTGATCATCAAATACGATGGCTTCAGCTTCTATAATCAATTGGCTATCAACAACGGCAGATGTCTTAATGACAGAGCGGCCTAAATTGCCGGTTAGTAACTGTAATCCTCCATGATCATTAAAAGGATTACTAACTGGACGAATTACGCTGTCATCAAGACTAGTTAATGTTGCGTCATTCCATTGTATGACGTGACTAGACTCTTCGGTTGTTGAATTTTGCCTGTAAATTTCTGAAGATTGATTTTCAATTAATCTTGGTTCTCTAAAATATTCGTTCAAACCTCTACCCATAACCGTTTCTACATCTTGATGTAATAGTCCTGTATTTGAGAGCTCTCTCATCAGTAACGGCATACCGCCACTAGCTTGAAAGTGGTTAATATCAGCGGTACCGTTTGGATAGATTCTAGTTAACAAAGGCGTAATTTTTGATAAATTAGCCATATCTTGCCAGTTGATAATGATTCCAGCGGCTTTAGCGATAGCAATAATGTGTATTGCATGATTAGTCGAACCACCTGTCGATAAAAGCCCAACAAGACCATTGACCAGTGTCTTTTCGGTAATAATTTTGTAGAGTGGAGTTGGTCGTTGATCGATGTTCTTAATCAAAGTCTCTACGCCAAGCTGAGTCAGTGAATCTCTTAAATTGTTATTAGGAGGAACAAAAGAGCTACCTGGAATATGTAATCCCATAATTTCCATTAACATTTGATTGCTATTAGCCGTTCCATAAAAGGTACAAGTTCCAGCGCCGTGATAAGAGGCGCTTTCTGAGGCTAACAATTCTTCCTTACCTACTTTTTCCTCGGCAAAGGCTTGTCTTACTTTCGCTTTTTCATCGTTACTTTGGCCGGTTGACATTGGACCTGCCGGTAAAAAATTGTGGGTAAGTGACCAAAACTTAATGCGCCAATTAGCAAACCCGGAACAATTTTATCGCATACACCTAAACAAATAACACCATCAAACATATCGTGAGATAAGGAAATTGCCGTAGACATTGCGATTAAGTCACGACTGAATAATGACAATTCCATTCCAGGCTGACCTTGGGTAACACCATCACACATTGCAGGCACACCGCCAGCGACCTGAGCCGTTACGCCCAATCTGGAAGCGGTAGATTTGATTAAATCAGGATAGGTTTTGTAAGGTTGGTGTGCTGAAAGCATATCGTTGTACGCAGAGACTATCCCAATATTTGCAGCTTGCTGATCCGATACAATGGCTTTGTCTGACGCATTGCAAGCAGCCATTCCATGAGCCAAATTACCGCAACTCAAATGGGAACGTTTGCGATCTTTAGACTCTGCCGTGTGTACTTTGTGTAAATATTGATCTCGCGAATCACAACTGCGGTCAATAATTCTTTGAGTAATGGTGTGTATCGTTTCTTGATTCATTTATTTAGGATTATTATAGACTTAATTATTTTTCTATTAACTCACGCCATGACACCGGTGTCAATTTCAGCGTGATATGATGCAATTAAGTCTTCAATCATTCCGACCGTGATGTTGATACCAAGAGGCTGCGCCCAAAAGTGCTGAGTTTCCTTCTGTTATCAAGTTAATAGGTATCCCATTAACATAGTCTTGTAGCTTACCTTTGTTTGAATAGCCTGTCATAAATTCACTAGCCAATAAAAATTCCGTAAAGCGTGGCAAAATACCACCGCCTAAAAAGATACCACCTCTTGCTCCTAAAGATAATGCAAGGTCACCTGTTGTTTGACCGAGCCACTGACAAAATAAGCGTAAGGTTCGATAACTTAAAGAGCTAGGTTTGATTAACGCTTGCGCTGTAATTTGAGATGCGCCAAGTTGAGGTGTCGTTATTCCTTCAACTAACGCCAATGCGCGATAGATATTTCGTAAACCGGGCCCAGATAAAATAGATTCTACGCTAATATGTGAAAATTCCTTTTTCAAAGTCTCGATAATTTGTTTCTGCAGATCTGTGATAGCAGAAATTGACATATGACCTCCTTCTGTAGGGAGCACTATATATTTATCACCATTTGGCATTAACGCTGCGACTCCAAATCCTGTTCCTGGTCCAACTATAGCTATTGGACATGTCTTTTCTGCATTACCTTTATTAATTTGTAGCAGATGCTTCGTTGGAACAAGTGGAGTCGCATAAGCATATGCCGAAAAATCATTTATAATAGTTAAATGATTGAGTCCCAATTTATTTTTTACTTTCTTAATTGAAAACTGCCAATTGAGGTTGGTCGATCGCGCATCATCACCAATAACAGGACCGGCTAACGCCAAACATGCGCCATCAATTTCTTCAATATTAATAGGCAAAGTATCAATAAAATGCAAAGTAGCTTCACTTATATTTCTAAATTGATTACTGGGAAACTTATTTTGGTGTTCAATTACAAATGGAAGTTGAGAATCATTGCATTGAGTGACTAAACCGAAACGTGCGTTTGTTCCACCAATGTCTGCGACGATATAAGGCTTCAAAGTTTGTGGTTTTACTGGTTGAATCATATTATTAAGCTAGATTGTTAAATACACATTAACAAAGGATGATACCGGTGTCATGTAGAGTCTGTCAAAATTTATTTTCACAAGCTATTCATTTTCAGCAATTGAATCTTTTTACATTGGTACTAAAGTACATAAGTTTTGCATGAATTATGCATAATTTATGAATAATCATTGAATTAGGGTATATTGAACGTAATCTTAATACTTGAGATATCAATTGTGACAATAAATACACCGATTAAAGGGAAAGCAACTTCCTTTGATATCGCTTATCGAGCAGGCGTTTCTCAATCCACTGTTTCCAGAGCTTTAAGAAATAGTGATTTAGTCAATTTTGAAACTCGTAAAAAAATTAAAGCTATTGCAAAAGCGCTAAATTACAAGGTTGATAAGAACGCCAGTAATTTACGCACTCAACAAAGTACTACAATCGCACTGTTATTATTTGAAGAACCAACCGCTGACGAAGCACATATAAATCCTTTTTTTCTTGCTATGCTTGGTAGCATTACTCGCGCGTGTTCCGATCATGGTTATGATTTATTGGTATCATTTCAGCAGTTGAGTAATGATTGGCACGCTGATTATGAAGATTGTCATAAAGCGGATGGCATTATCTTACTTGGTTATGGTGACTTTCAGGACTATCAAGAAAAATTGCAACAACTAGAAGAGCAACAAACTAACTTTGTGTTATGGGGAGCTACTGATATTGGTAGAAAAGGTGTCGTAATTGGTTGTGATAATATTCAAGGCGGATATGATCTTACGCGTCATTTAATATCTTTAGGACGTAAAAAAATTGCTTTTATAGGTGGAATTAGTAAAGGCAGTCCAGAGTTTAGAGATCGGTATAAGGGATGTGTTAATGCCTTAGAAATTGCTGGATTAAGTTTTAACCATCAATTGCAAGTAGATGCGTTAACAACTGAATCAGCAGGAATAGAGGCGACGCAAAAATTATTAGCAAACGATGTTCCTTTTGATGCAATTTTTTGTGCTAGCGATCTCATTGCTGTTGGAGCGATAAAATGTTTAAGAGACAGTGGACTTGAAGTTCCCAAAGATGTAGCTGTTGTAGGTTTTGATGATATACCACTAGCTGAATTTACTAGACCTTCGTTAACCACAGCCCATCAAGATACAAAAAGGGCCGGTGAAATGTTAGTGGAGAATTTGCTAAAACAAATTCGCAATGAGCCTGCAGAAGACGGGTTGTTACCGACACGAGTTGTAATACGAAAATCATGTGGTTCCATTTAGTATTTCATTAAGTTTTCTAATTTCTTTAACAATGGCTTATTTGTGTTTTTTTGATCGTAAAATAATACTCTTACTTGATGAGGTTTAACACTCACTGAAAGTTTACCGCTTTTATTCACCTTAAATTGTTCACTGCTAAAAGCATCGTTCCATAGGCCTGCACTTAGAAAATTTGCAACATCAATTTCGTTAGACTTGTCGCCTTTGTTCAACAAAATTAACGCTGTTTGGTAGCTGTTTTCATGCTGATAAATTCGTAAAAAACTAGCAGTATCTTTTCCAAAATCAAGATTAATTTGAAGACCTTTTTGGAGCGCGATAGATCGTTTTCTTAAGTTTGCAATGCGGGATAGGTTTTGAGCAATCGGATGTTTATCTGCCAAGGCTATATTTTCTTTACCATAATAATTACGATTACCTTCATGCTCTTTAGTTCCGACCATAAAAGCAATTTCAGAACCATAATAAATTACTGGGATACCGCGTGATGTGAATAACCAATTATGTGCATCAATGAAACCGTTATCATCAGCATTCATACGTTGCA
This sequence comes from Kangiella sp., assembly GCA_002733465.1. GTDB lineage: Bacteria > Pseudomonadota > Gammaproteobacteria > Enterobacterales > Kangiellaceae. The sequence goes on along the minus strand of NVVT01000020.1, from coordinate 73,756 downwards.
TATCGTGATTATCGTAAAAGGTCATTAACTCGTAGGGGTTTTGGTAAGGGCTATCTTCGAGATAAAGATAAGAGGTTATATCAGCATATTTGCTTGATGGATTTTCAAAAGTATCAATTATTGATTGGCGTCCTGGAAAATCTAGTACACTAACTGCGCCATTTTTATCCAGCGTATGTTCTGCAATAAAATTCGCATCGAAGGAGTAGCTTTCTGCGAACATAAAAAAATCAGGATGTTTAGCTCTAACATTGTCACTAAAATTTTTCCAAAATTCATGAGGCATATGTTTTATAGTGTCAATCCTAAAAGCATCGGCTCCTTGCTCTATCCAATATAAATAAGCATCGGTAAAATAGGCTAGTGCTTTTGGATCTTTTTCATTAATATCTGATAATTGAACAATTTCAGTTTTTTTGTTATAGAAAAACTGAAGAGGATTGTTGTAGTCTAGACGATCTGGAGATAGATTCGCATGATCGGCTATTAGCTGGTTTTTTTTGTCATATATTCTACCAAACTCATCTCTTTGTTCTGTCATTGAAAAGGCGGGAGAACCATGATTTAAAACAATGTCGAGAACGGTTTTTATTTCAAAATCATTTCTTAATTGAGAGGTTAGTTGTTTAAACGAAAGATCCGCGGATAAAAGGTGTTCATCCACCTCAAAAAAGTTAACTCCCCAATAACCGTGGTATCCCGTTTTTCCACCATCTCTAAATGCACCGCCAAATTCAATTGGATCGCCTCCAGAAAAAGCTTCATTAGGTTGATCTACTATCGGCGTTAACCAAATTGAGGTAAAGCCCATCGCTCGAATGTAATCAGCGTTATCTAATATTCCCTTAAAGTCTCCGCCCATATAGCCTACATAAGCTTTTCTACCATCAGGAGATGTTAGTGGATTTTGAAATGTTGGATATTGCCCGCCTTGCTCAACAAAGTTATTACTGGTGTCACCATCCACAAAACGATCTGTCATTAAAAAATATACAGCTTCGCTGGCAAAAGGTTCAAGTGTTCCATAATAAGATTTTGAGGGCGATAGAACAGAGTCTGCTAAGGAAATAGTTTTAGTATTTTGTACTGTACAACTAGAAACCATAAAAATAGCTAAGAGGGCAAATGTTCGATAGCATAGTAAACAGTTTTTCATTTTGTTATCCAAAAAAGCTAATCCAATAAAAATTTAATCTAAATCTAAGGTGAATAGCACTCTATTCCAACCTTTTTCTTATACATACGTATGCATAAAATTGCATCAGATCAATAATTCAAGTTATTCTCAATTTATTACTTTTCATAATACTCTAATTCGGCTGGATGCATGCTACAAATAAAAAACCAAGAGAGTTCTTTGCAACAAAATGATTGGTGGAGAGGTGCGGTAATATACCAAGTCTATCCACGAAGCATGAAGGATAGCAATGGCGATGGCATTGGTGATTTACCTGGAATTATTGAAAAGTTAGATTATATCGCGGATTTAGGCGTAGATGCTATTTGGATTTCTCCCATTTTCAAATCACCAATGAAAGACTTCGGTTACGATATTAGTGACTATCGAGCAATCGATCCAATGTTTGGAACGCTCGAAGATTTTGATGAATTGTTATTGAAGGCTCATAATTTAGGCCTTCGAATTATCATTGACCAAGTGTTGAGTCATACATCAGATCAACACGCATGGTTTGAAGAAAGCAGGCAGAGCAAAATAAATCCCAAAGCAGATTGGTATGTCTGGGCTGATCCAAAACCAGATGGCACTCAACCAAACAATTGGTTATCAATTTTTGGAGGTCCTGCGTGGCACTGGGAACCTCGCCGACAACAATATTATTTGCATAATTTTTTAGAAAGCCAACCGGATCTCAATTTCCATAATGTAGAAGTTCAAAAAGCTAGTTTAGACAATATTGAGTTTTGGCTAAAACGTGGAGTCGATGGTTTCCGATTAGATGCAATTAACTTTTGTTTTCATGATTCGGAGTTAAAAGATAATCCGCCTAAACCAAAGGATAAAAGAGAAGGGCGCGGATTTAGCGAAGATAATCCCTATGCATATCAATATCACTACTACAACAATACTCAACCAGAAAATATTGAATTTATTAAGAAGATTAGAACACTACTAAACGAATACCCAGGCTGTGTATCATTAGGTGAGGTCTCTTCTGAAAAATCACTTGATACAATGGCCGAGTATTCTAAAGGTAATAAAAGACTCCATATGGTGTATAGCTTTGAGTTGTTAACCGATGATTTTTCCGCAAAATATATCCGTGAGACAATTGAAGCGTTAGAAGAAAAGATGAATGGTGCATGGCCATGCTGGGCTTTTAGTAATCACGATGTTAAACGTGTTGCCAGTCGTTGGTTAGGCGAAGAGCAATCCCAAACTAAAGCAAAATTATTTTCAGCGTTACTTTGTTGCTTGCGCGGTAGTGTTTGTAGTTATCAAGGCGAAGAGTTAGGTTTAACCGATGTAGAAATAGAATACAAAGACTTGCAAGATCCATATGGGATAACTTTCTGGCCCAATTTTAAAGGTCGAGATGGTTGTAGAACGCCTATGCCTTGGGATGAAACGCAATCCCAAGCCGGGTTTTCAGAAGGAAAGCCTTGGTTACCTATTCCTGAAAAACATAGGAATGAATCGGTAAAATCACAGCTAAATAAAGAAACATCAGTACTTAAAAGTTTTCAAAAATTGATGGCATGGCGTAAACAATTTCCGGCGTTAATAAGCGGTTCTATCGAATTCATTGATACACCAGAACCAGTATTGGCTTTTAAAAGAAAAACAGATAACCAACAATTAACTATATTTTTTAATTTATCAAATGAACAACAAACTGTGGATTTACAAAATAGTTGTGTAGATTATTTTTCGCACCAGTTAGAAACAGGGCACGAACTCTGTCGAGGGAAACTCGAAAATAAAAAAGTAATCCTGCCTTCTTTTGCAATGTGTGTACTAAAAAGTAGGTAAATACCAAAACAAATTGGCATATAATTTTATGAATACGTATGCATTTTATTGTGTATAGGTAGTTCCCGTGATTATTATGATGGTAATAATAGGGATCTAATTTAGTTTATTGTTTGAACTGCAATATTGAATAAAAATTAATAAAGAATTTAAAAAAGAAATTAAATTTAGGGGAGAAAGACTTATGGTAACAAACACGTCGAATATTTTTAAACCTAGCTTACTAACAATCGCACTTTTTGCGGCAGGAATGTCAGCGAGTTTAGTAAGCGCAGCGGAAGAAAAAATTCAAAATCAAACGTCTACGCCTGTGACAGCGGAAGAGCTTGCACAAACAAACGCTGATGCAGACACTAATAAAGCGACTGAACCTACTGAAGAAGTAGAGCGTGAAGGTGAGACGATGATTATCACGGGTTATCGTGGTAGTTTACTTCGTTCTCTTGATGCGAAAAGACACGCTGATACGGTTACTGAACAAATAAGTGCAGATGACTTAGGCTCTTTGCCTGATATATCGATTGCCGATGCTTTGACTCGTTTGCCTGGTATATCGGCAATACGAACCGGCGGTAAGGCATCTGAAATTAATATTCGTGGTCTTTCAGGTATTTTTGTTCATACAACTTTAAATGGTAGAGAACAAGTTGCGACAAGTGGAAGCCGAAGCGTTGAATTTGCACAATACCCTTCAGAGCTTATTTCTGGCGCAACAGTATACAAATCGCAAAAGGTTTCTTTGATTGAAGGTGGTGTTGCCGGTAGCGTAGATTTACAAACATCTAATCCATTAGACAAGCGTGACAAACATTCTTTTAGCGCTAATGCTCGTGGCATGTTTAATGATAGAGCTGATGAAATTTATGATGCAACCTCCGAAGGTTATCGTTTTAGTTTTGCTTACCAAGGTAAATACCTTGATGACACATTAGGTGTTTCTCTAGGGTTTGCTAGATTATTTCAACCGAGCGTTGCAACGCAATTTATTGGTTTTGCATATAATACTCGCAGGGATGTTGATGGTTTAGCAAATGACACAGATGGGCCAGAAGATAATCCAAATTTTGAGTATTTGAGTGAAGGATTTGAAATGCAACACAAAGGCGGGGAGTCTACTCGTGATGGATATGTTGCAACCATACAATGGGTTCCAACGGATACATTTGCGTTAAAAGCTGATATGTTTCTTTCCAAATTTGATGAGGAAGCTTTTGCTCGAGGGTTTCGAGTAAAATTCGACTCTTCTACAGCAAATATTGCTAATCCCGTACTTAATGGCAACTCAGTCATCGGTGCCGATTTTTCTCGTGCAAGACTTAATGGTAATACCAGAGTTGAACTTGTTAACGATAACAATACAAAAGTTGACGAGACGGAAGCTTTCGGAGTCAACGCGGAGTGGAACTTAACGGATCAATTTACTTTAACGGGTGATTTGTCACGTTCTACAGCAACTAGTGATTTCAATAATGGTCTTTTATGGGCTCTGGTTTCAGTGGATTCAAGCGCAGCATCTCCAGTTTTAGATGAAAACGTAAGTATTTCATATAGGCTAAATGGATTAGATTTGCCCGATTTAGGTTTTAATCAAGATTTCACTAATTTAGACCAAGTGTTGCTAAGCAAATATGGCGTCTATCCTTATCAGTTTGCTGATGAATTAAATGCCATGCGTTTTGATGGAGTTTATGAAACTAGAAATAATAAAATATTTTCTTCCTATGAATCTGGTATTCGTTATTCTGAAAGACAGTATCAAAATCAGCGCTCAGTTTTTCAATATGGTTCCGATAACACCTTTTCATCTACAGAAGGACCTCTTCAACTTACGAACGATATGGTTCAGGTAGTTAATTTTCAGGGTGATTTTTCTGGTTTTCCGAGTTATTTGGCTATAGATTATGACGCAGCTTTAAATGCATGGTTTCCAAATGGTATTCCTCAACCAGTAACGACTTGGGGAGCTGACTCCAATGGTGTTATTAATAATAGTACCGCATGGTCTATTCAGCAAAGTGGAAGAGTTTGGGAAGATGTGTTATCTGGATATTTTCAAGCAAATATTGATGCTTTTATTATGGATACTGCGGTAACGGGTAATGTAGGGTTGAGAATTGTTACAACTGATCAATCGGCHACAACATTGGTTGATGTTGGAGGTGACCCACTTCGAGGCGCTCAAAACATAGTAGATGAAGTTGGATTAATTAATGACCAATATGCACCAGGTGTGGACGGAATAAAATATACGGATTATCTACCCCAGTTGAATTTAAATTTTACTATTAATGATAATAGCCAAATTAGATTTGCAGCAGCAAGAGTTATGTCTCGTTCACCAATTAATCGATTAGCCGGTAGCACCAGTGGTCGGTTTGACGAAGATGACGGTGAATATCATGCTAATAGCACCAATAGCCCATTCTTAAAGCCATTCTTAGCTAATCAGTATGATTTATCTTATGAATACTTTTTCTCGGACACTGATGGTGCATTAGTTGTTGCTTTGTTTCAAAAAGATCTTAAAAACTTTGTACAAGAATTCACTATTCAAGATTTTGATTTTGCGGCTCACGGAGTTATTTTACCAGAATACGTTCCGGGATTAGAACCAGAAAACGCAGAAGGACTTCCTCCAGTAAGAGCTGTCAATGGATCTTTTACTACTGCCGTAAATAATGCTAATGGCGGATATTTTAGGGGAATAGAGATTGCTTACACTCAAATATTTTCAAATTTACCCGACCTTTGGTCTGGTTTAGGGATTTCTGCGAGTTACGCTTATACCGAAAGCAAGATTGACGCTATTGTCGGATTAACGACTACTAGTTTAGGTGGGCCGACAATCGAGACATCTTTTCCAGGCTTATCAGATCATGTGTTAAATGGTGCTGTTTTTTGGTCATACGAAGATTTTGAAACTCGTATTAACATGAGATATCGATCGGAGTTCGTTTCGACACAATCTGCAATAGCTGTACAACGCACACTTTTTGATGATGAAATGGTTTTAGACTATCAAGCGTCATACAGCATTGATGATAACTTTAGCGTCATGTTTCAAGTGATTAATATCACTGATACGCCCACTAGGAGTTACTTTGGGGAAGAAGCGCAAACTGGCACAATACAATATTTTGGTCGCCAATTTTTCTTAGGCGTTAACTACGTAATGTAGTCAGCAGAGGTGAATTTAAAATGAATATTAAAAACTATAATAACGGAGCTGAAAAAATGTCCAGTTATCTAAAAAAATTACCAAATCTATTTGCATTTATTATTATTGCAATGACTATGTGGGGTTGTGCCAGTGAATCGGTCGAACCTGGTGAAGAGTTATTAACTTGTATGGCGCCATTAATACCTGATTCTGCAGGTGCATCTTGTATCCAGCCAGAGCCTATTTCTTGTCCCGTTCCAACAGTACCTAATGCGTTTAACGATGGTTGCGAAGTTGGTTTAGATCCGAATGCGCCAACACCATCAGTGTTTCCAAACGATGATCAGGCTATTTTATATTACAATCGCGCAAATCGAGGTGCGACCAACGCTCCTGATGACCCTCAATATACCGGTTATGTATTGCACACTTGGAACAATGAAGGTGGAACCTGTGATGCTTATGCTGCTCCACATGATTCTTCGATTTGGGGGCAAACTCAAGTAATTGACGGAATCGATCCAAACTATGGCGCATATTGGATATTAAATCTTAAACCGGACCATACTGATTGTGGAAATTTCATCATTCACGTTGGAACAGATGATGCGGGTAAAGAAATGGGCGGTGGTGATAAACAAATGAATTTGGCTCAAGATGATGAAACCTATCAACGAGTTAACTTCACTATTTCTGGTCATCCTGATCCTTTGGAATACCCGATTACCGATTTAGGTCCTCAACCGTTAAGAATAGAAAATACGGCTGCTCATTGGTTGGATACTAATACAATCGTTTGGAATATTACTGGATTCGATTTGGAAGATTTAGCTGAGATGAGATTACATCATTCAGCAACCGCCGGAATCGTAGCTGATTTAGATGATAATTTAAATGGTACTGCTGTTGTCCTTACTTCGGCTACTCAATCGGACGAGTTAATGGCTCAATATCCATTAACAGCCTCTTGGGCAACCTTTACAACTGATTCTACAGCAGATGAAGTCAAAGCTATTCTTAAAGGTGAGCTAGTTGTTGCGGCCTACGATGTTGATGGCAAAGCTTATAAGGCAACTCGAGTTCAAGCAGCTAAAGTTCTGGATGATTTATATACATCAGGTGAAGATGATGCTGATGAAGCAACGCTAGGTGTTGTTTACGAAGGCGACGCAATTACTGCTAACCTTTGGGCGCCAACTGCTCAAAGTATTTCGCTTAAAGTTTATGATGCTGCTAAGGAATTAGTGAGCACCAATGTCATGACTGAAGATCCATTAACTGGGATTTGGAGTTTCGCTGGTGATTCATCGCTAGATAGACAATTTTTCAAATATGAAATTGTTGTTTATCATTCACAAAACAAAGCGATCGAAACAATTGATTCGACAGACCCATATTCAGTTAGTCTTGCTATTAACGGTTATTATTCGCAGTTTGTAAATTTAGCTGATGTAGATTTAAAACCTGAAGGTTGGGATGAGCAAACGATTGCAACCATTGTAGATCCAGAAGATGCCGTCATCTACGAAGGTCATGTTCGTGATTTTAGTGCCCGCGATGAAAGTACAACCGAAGCAAATCGTGGTAAGTACATGGCATTTACAGAGCTAGAATCTGTGCCTATGAGCCATTTAGCCAGTTTACAAGCAAATGGTTTGACCCATTTCCATATGTTACCGATTAACGACATTGCTACTATTGGAGAAGATCCAGCGAGCATCGTTGATATAACTGATACGGTTGGTGATTTATGTGCATTAAATGAAACAGCACCGGTTTGTGGTGTTGAAAGTGATAGTGCAACTTTGTTGTCAGTATTAGAAAGTTACAATACTTTTGAAACTGATGCACAAGCTTTGGTTAATTCAATGCGGGGTTATGACTCATTTAACTGGGGATATGATCCTAAACATTTTAACGCTCCCGATGGAATTTATGCGAGTGATGCTGATGGCGCAACGCGTATTGTTGAATTACGTTCAATGATTAAGTCGCTTCATGACATAGGTTTAAGAGTCAATATGGATGTAGTTTATAACCATACTAACTCAGCAGGCCTTTGGGATAATTCAGTATTAGATAAAGTGGTTCCTGGCTACTATCACAGTTTAGATTTAGAAACCGGAGGCGTTTTAAACTCTACTTGTTGTAGTGATACAGCGCTTGAACACCGTATGATGGATAAATTTATGTCTGACTCATTAGTTCAGTGGTCAGAACAATATGCAATCGATGGATTCCGTTTTGATATCATGAGCCATGGTTCAAAAGATCAAATGCTTGCGGCTAGAGAAGCTGTGAGATTGGTTGATGCAGATACTTTCTTTTATGGTGAAGGTTGGCCTAGAGATGGACGAGGTTTTGTTAACGCCACTCAAGTTAATATGGCTGGAACTGAAATTGCAACATTCAATGACCGTTTACGAGAAGGTGTTCGTAATGGCGCATTATTTAACGTGGATGGTAGTTTAAATGACCATGACATCGTTCGTTTAGGTATGGCTGGAACTTTACGAGATTACATTCTAACAAGTAATACTGGATCAGCGACTGCTGGTGTGAGTTATTTCCCATCAATGTACGCTTTAGATCCAGCGGATGTTATTAACTATGTTTCAAAACATGATGATGAATCCTTGTGGGATAAGCTTCAATATAACCTTGATATAGGAATGTCTTCTAGCGATAGAGTGAGAGTGCAAAACATAGCTCAAACCATTCCCTTAATGAGTCAAGGTATACCCTTCTTGCAAATGGGTGGTGATTTACTCCGCTCTAAATCGATGGATCGAAATACCTACGACTCCGGTGATTGGTTCAACCTTGTTGACTTCACTATGGAAAACAATAACTGGAATGTTGGTTTACCATTAGAGCAAGACAATGGAAATAATTGGGAAACTATTTCGGGTATTTCTAATAATCCAAACAGTCAAACAGGTATGTCAGACATTATGTTTGCATCTAACATATTCAAAGAGTTTTTGAGTATGAGACGAGACAGCAAATTGTTTAGATTAACAACCGCTGACGATATCATCGCTCGTGTTGGTTTCCATAATATTGGAGTCAATCAAACAACCGGTTTGATAGTAATGAGTATTGATGATGGTCTTGACCTTGCAGATTTAGATCCATTAAGCGACGCAGTTGTTGTGATGGTGAATGGTTCGAGTAATGAGCAGAGTCATACAGTGATAACTGCAACAGGTTTTGAACTACACGCTACTCAAGCCGGATCTTCTGATGGAACGGTTCAGGGTGCAAGTTTTTCTGAAGATATAGATGCAGGTACTGGAACTTTTACAGTTCCAGCTTATACAACAGCCGTATTTGTTAAGCCACAAGGTGATGCGCAAGGTACAGGTCTATCAGCTTTTGCTACTTCCGGTGCTCCTGATGTTGTTCCTTACGGAGATACAACTGTGTTCTTACGTGGCGGCATGAATGATTGGGGTGAAGGAAATCCATTTGACTATAAAGGAAATGGAATTTACGAAACCACTATTGTATTAGTTGGCGGTGTAGCACATGAGTTTAAAGTGGCTTCTTCAGATTGGTCTACGGTTGATTATGGCGCTGCAAGTGAAGGTGTTGATCAAGATGTGGTTGAAGGTGAAGACAAARCATTAGTCGGCGCGGGACCTAACTTGAAAATAACGGCTGGAATTGACGCAACTTATTTATTCAGACTGAATGCTGCGGATCCAACATCACCGGTACTCAATGTGGTTAATGAAGAACCATATCCTGGTACTACAGTTTTCTTACGTGSTTCAATGAATGGTTGGAGTGAAGATACACCTTTCAACTATGATGGCGGACGTATTTACTCAGTAGCCACTAGTTTACCGGTTGATAGCTATGAATTTAAAGTGGCGTCAGCTGATTGGTCTACTGTCGATTTTGGTGGAGCAGATGGTGCAGATTTACAAGTTGAACTGGGTGTAGAAAAAGCACTAGGCACTGCGGGTAATTTAGCGATAACGATTGATACCGAAGAGGATTATGTCTTTATCTTTGACATGGTCAACTTGGAACCAAAAATTAAAGTCTTTAAGCAACAATTCTTTGGCGAAACTCCGGTATTTCTTCGCGGAGCGATGAATGGTTGGGGTACTGACGATGAGTTGGTCTACGATGGTAGCGGTTCCTATAGCGTTGATATTGATGTGACTGGTAGTGTAGATGCAACAGCATTTAAAGTAGCGAGTGATGACTGGTCAACAGTAAATCTCGGTGCTGAAGATGCAGACTCAGCTAGCGTGGTTTTAGGTGAACCTGAAGGATTGTTTACAACTAATGACAACCTCACTATCGATGTAGCAGCGGATGGGACTTATCGCTTTACTGTAACAGGTCCAGATGGAAATGCTCCTAGCATTACTGTTGAGGAGCTGGTTCAATAGACCTTTAAGTACTTATTAAGTAAAATTTGCAAATGGATTTGCAATAGAAGGCCGTTCCTAATAAGAGCGGCCTTTTTTGTTGTAAGTAACAATTAATTTTAGTCTTTGATAAAGAGGAGCATATGTTAAAAATAATAAAATCAAGTTTAATAGTTTTGTTAATTGTTGGATTCACTCAAAATATTCTCAACGCAAAGGAGCTTCCTGTCGAAGTGTTCGCAAATTTACCTGAAACAGTTGATGCAGATCTTTCTCCAGATGGAACAAAATTAGCCATGTGGGTTAATTTACCATCGGGTGAAGAAATGCTTATCAGTCAGGATTTTAAAACGGGCAAAATTACGCCTATATTAGAGGCAAAGGGATCGGGTAAAAAGATTTATTGGTTTCGTTGGGTGAATAATAATCAGGTATTAGTTAGCGTTCGATTTTATTCTCAATATTTTTCTAAGGTTGTCGCAAACACTCGTTTACTCGTAGTCGATTATGACGGTAAAAACTTAAAAAGTATTTTTACTAAATCCGATTTTTCTAGAGTCGATTATATGCCTAACATTCAGGATAATATTGTTGATTGGTTAGAGGTCGATCCAGAACACATTTTGATTGAAATCAGAAATCGCTCAGTCGATCCAGCCGTTATGAAAGTTAATGTTAAAACTCTTCGTAAAACAGAATATAAAGCAGCAAAAGGTTTAACTCGAAACTGGATAAGCGATCAGCAAAATAGGGTGAGAGTAGGGCGTTGGTCAAAGACTGATGAAGATAAAGTGACAGTTAAAATTAATGTATTAAATGTCAAAGATAACAATTGGTTCACAGCCTGGGAATTTGAGACCTTTTCGGAGGAGGTGGTGACACCTTTAGGCTTTGGTTCCGATCCTAATATTTTATATATTCGTGCATACCATGATAATAAATTGGCAATATTTAAAGTAGACTTATTATCGAAAAAGTTAGACAGAACATTAGTCTATAGTCATCCACTTTATGATATAGATGCATCATTAATTTTCCAGCGAGGTAAAATAGATCCGATTGGAATAAATTTTGCAATTGATGGTGAAACCGTCATTTGGGATATAGAAGAGAACAAATTAAGAAAGAAGTTGGCAAAGGCATTAGGTGGACAATCGGTTTCTATCATTAGTTATAGTGAAGATAATAATCGCTATATTCTATATGCTGATGATATTAGCTCTCCCGGTATGTATTTTCTTGGAGATAAAAAAGCTAAAACACTTTCACCTATTGCTGAACGTTACCCATCTTTAAGAGATGTTTCTATTCCAAAAAAAGAAGTTGTTTCTTACAAAGCAAGAGATGGACTCGATATTGAGGCGTTTCTGTTATTACCTTCAAAGGGAGGCAAGAAAAATCTTCCGACGATCATATTCCCCCATGGTGGGCCATTTGCGAGTGATGATTACTCTTTTGATTATTGGTCTGCATTCTTTTCCAATCGCGGTTATGCTGTTTTACAAATGAACTTTCGAGGTTCTAGCGGTTACGGCTTTGATTTTTTAAATGAAGGAATCGGTAATTGGGGTTTAACCATGCAGAATGACATTGTCGATGGTACGAATTGGCTAATTGACGAGGGTGTGGCAGATGCTGATAGAGTTTGTATTGTCGGGGCCAGTTACGGAGGTTACGCTGCATTGCTAGGCGCAGCAAAATCCTCAGAACTTTTTAAATGTGCGATAAGTTATGCGGGGGTTACTGACTTGCTAGATTTATATAAAAGTAGCTATAACCGAAAACTAACCAAACGAGTTATTGGTTCAACTAGAAAACAAATGAAAGATAATTCGCCGAGATATCTCGCAGAAAAAATGGATATACCACTTCTTATTGTTCACGCCGATATGGATAGTCGGGTAAGCATAAACCAAGCAAGAAATTTGATAAGCGCTCTTAAAAGTGAAGATAAAGATTTTATTTACATTGAGCAAGAAGGAGGCGATCATTTTTTGAGCGACCAAAAATACCGAGTTGAATTTTTCAAAGCAATGGATAGTTTTTTAAGTAGACATTTGAATTAAGCTGTCTCAATATATTTTATAATGCGGAAAAATCCTATACCAAAACAGATTGAAATAAGAGACGCTTCCTATTTCAATTGTTTATTGTCGACAGTGCTGTTTTATACTTTTTATTGGTGGGTTCCTCTAGCACTGCCCGTTGAAAAAAACGTTTAGCCGCCAATTTGTTACCAGCTTGTAATTGTTGCTTAGCGACTCGAAAATTAACCTTTGTATTAAATGGGATCGCATCGGCAATCATTTCAGACGTTTTCAACACCATTGGCAAATTTCTACGTTCAAGATAACCTTTATAAGATAGATTTAACATTTGCAACCAATTAATCTCTTTACTGTAATATTTAAGACCTATTTCCTGTTGCCAATCAGATGGCTTAGGCAATACAACCTCTTTTGGCGTTTTAGTATAAGGGTAGTCCGATTTTAATCGAATGATTTTAGCAAATCCCGCATATTCTTCAGCGGCTATAATGGGTCGTTCTTTCCATGCTTGTGATGTCGCGACGGAGTTTTTCCAATCACCGAATAACTTTTCGGCTTTTAGTTTTTGATAAAAACTATCCGCGAGAATGAAGTACCCTTGTAAATTTGGGTGAAGATGCTCTAGCATGAAATTATTGCCTATCAAGCCATTCGGTGAACCTCTAGTCAAATTGTTTTTATAATTAACTAGTATTGCGCCATATTTCTTTGCTTGATCGCGAATGATATCGTTAATACCTTCAGGTGCTCTGAATCGTAATAAGTCACGTTCCTTTGCCTCAACGTAGTATGATTTTGCTTCTTTCGTTTTACCGCCTAGTTCATAAATTTTGGCAAGCTTATAGAATATTTCTGCATTCCAATCTTTAAGCGCAAGAACTAACAATCTGGATATTTCATGCTGATATTTTGAGAATTTTTCCCCAGATTGAATTTCATTAAAAATACGATTTAACTGTAGAAGGTCATTTGATTTAGTTTTCACACTAGAAAAAGGCGGTTGATCTTTGTGGTTGCTAGCTACTGTTGAAATCAATACAGGGATTTTAGCCTTTTGGTATTTTGAAAGTATTATCCCTATATTATATTCAAATTGATCTAAACCTTCTAAAAAAACATCGGAGCGCTTATCAATGGATTTGTTTTTTGCTACCTTTGCCATCATTGTCCGTTTATTCTTAAGATGTTGTTCACTATCAATATCGGTTAAAGCTTCGGAATCCTCAGCGACAAATAGGGCATAAGTATTTTGCATAAGTTGAAATGTTTTAAATCCTCTTAGCTTTAAAAACATTAAATTAGCAGCGTGCGAGTTGGTTGCTGTGTAGTTTGAACCAACACCTAAGATCCCTAAATACTCATTGTGTCCGGTATAGATTAGAACCGCATCTGGTTTTTGCTCGATGATTTCATCTACAAAATCTAATAACGTATAGGAGTTAACCGCAGACATAGCAGTGTTAATGACTTCTACGGTACGATTAGGGAATGTTCTGCTTAACCTTTGATCAAGTAATCCAGCGGGCGATGCACCAAACCCATATGGAAAACCAGCAGCGGTTGAACCGCCTTGTACAAATATTCTGAGTCCATTCTTTGGTTTTTCTTTTAAGAATAAATTAGCCTCCATGGTAACACTAGGAATGTTGTTAGTATTTGGAAAGTATCGTTTGATGATATCAGGTCTAGCGAGTGAATAATTTTTGCTATCCGGTGTGTCTATAAAAAGCGGAAGATCAATGCCATAACCCAAAATTTTCAACGCAAATTCTAAACCAATAAAAAAAACAAAAGGGATAGAAAACGTAATGAGCTTAAAAATAAATGTACTCTTAGTTTTTTTCATTGCTTAATAACTCCCTTGATATTCTAAGTTTTTGTTTCAAGGCTTGTTGATGTCTTGTTTCGATTTGTAAAACACGTTCAAGTATTAAAAGAGATTCATTTAGTTTTCTATTGACATAGAGCGAATACGCATAATTCATCAAATATTCGATCTGAGTAGGATTGATACCAACAGAATGTTTCAAATAGTATTCTGCAATTTTTGTATCATTAATAGCAAAATAGAGTTTGCCCGCTATCCATGCCGCTTTATCTTGGTTTGGAAAAGCATCAAATATTATTCCAGCAATCTTAGCGGCTTTTCGTAAATTAATGAGCTTATCTATATCTGGGCCTGTTTTAGCGTTAACCTGATAGTGTTGCAATATTTCTCGCTGTAATTGAAGCCAATCATGAGAAGTTAGCTTTCTTTTAGCTATTTTCCGTTCAAAAGTATTAACCTCACCAAATGCTACCGATTGTTTTTTCTCAGTAAATGGGTAGTCTGATACCAAGGTTTGAATTTTGAATTTCGCGGTAATTAGGTCTATCTCTGTTAGCGGTATGTCGTTCCATGCTAAATCCATCGGATAGAAATTTGCGTATTCTGCAACAAATTTTTCATTGATGATTTTATCAACAAACGATTCGGCCATTAAAAAATAGCCTCTAGCATTAGGATGCAAGTGTTCGAACATATGTTGAAAACCGATTATACCATTTTTGGATTCGTTCCTAATACGTTGTTGAACATCAACTAAAAACACATTTTTACGATCAATTGTATTTCTAATAATCTGATTGAATTGACTAGGCGCTCTAAAGCGAAGTAAATCGTAGTCACTAGCTTTTGTAAATGCTTCTTTAGCGAGTTCATAATCCCCCTCAATAAGATATTGTTGAGCGGCATCAAAAAAATCTTTTGCATTTAATTTTTCTTTGCTGGAAGAGAAGGGTGTTTGGTCTTTTTCGTTACTGGCTAAAGTGGAAATTAAAACAGGAATTTGATGTTCTTTGTATTTGTCTAATAGTAACTTTAGATTGCCACTAAACTGCTCTAGCCCTTGGTTGTATGTCTCACTGTTAAAATCGATGGTTTTATTTTTCGCAACCGTCGCCATTAGATTTCGTTTATTAACTGTTTGTGCCTCAACAATTTTTGTATTTGATTGAAACAGTTCAACCAATGATTGCATTAATTGAAATAACTTCAAATTCTTCAATTTTAAGAACAGAAGGCTGGTTGAACGACTACTTTTGGCAGCATAATTTGAACCGACGCCCATTATTCCTAAGTATTCATTATGACCCGCATATATTAGTATTAAATCAGGGTTGATCTTAATTATTTCATCACTAAAATCGAGCATTGCATAACTATTGATTGCAGACATCGCTGTGGAAATTATTTCAATTTTAGTGTCGGGATAAATTCTTTTGAATCGTTGTTGAAGCATTCCTTGAAGAGAGCCAAATCGCCCAAATGGAAATCCAGCGGCGGTTGAACCTCCTTGAATCACAATTCGAAAAGAGCCCTTTGTTTTGCTTTGTTTAAAAAAGAAAGTGTCAGGTTTAATATCTGGTGCTAACTCTGGATTAGAAAAATAGCGTTTTATTACCTCAGGGTTAGGTTGAAGATAACCCTGCATCGATTTTGATTTAATAAATAATGGATAGTCATATCCAAAAGAGCTGACTCTTAAAGCTACCTCTATAAAAACTAACAAAATGACCGGGAAAAGTGTCAGTAATAGGTAAAATATTTTCTTATTTTTTACGTTGTTACTCATAGTTTACCGTTGTTAAGAGTTAGTTCTTTCTATTGGGTTGTATGTTAACATTAATGCTCTATTTTTTGTTGCTCGGGGACGACTTTTGACTATTAACTGCAATAATCTACTTAAATTTAACTTTCTTGAAATAACAGCAATCGCTTAATCAAAATGAGAAGAATTTTAGGCATTTCTGCATATTACCATGATAGCGCTGCAACACTGGTTGTAGACGGTAAAATAATTGCGGCCGCTCAGGAAGAACGATTTAGTCGTCAAAAACATGATCCTCGTTTTCCAGAAAAATCGATTCAATATTGTCTAAGTGAAGGGCAATGCAAGTTGGAAGATTTAGACGCGGTTATCTTTTACGACAAACCCATGCTCAAGTTTGAACGACTATTAGAAACTTACCTTGCAGTGGCACCAAAAGGATTTTTATCCTTCTTAAAAGCAATGCCTATATGGTTAAAGGAAAAGCTTTATCTAAAAGCCATATTAAGAATAGAACTGCGAAAATTAATTCATTGGCAAAGGGCCATAGATAATAATTCCAGTGTTGATGAAGAAATTGAATTAGATAAAAAACCAAAAACGCCTAAGTTACTTTTTAGCGAACATCATCAATCACATGCTGCTTCAGCTTTTTTCCCAAGTCCTTATGATAAGGCAGTAATTCTATGTTTAGATGGAGTAGGGGAATGGGCAACGTCTTCTGCTTGGTTGGGTGAACAAAACAGTCTCAAACCACTATGGGAAATTCATTTTCCTCATTCGCTTGGATTACTTTATTCTTCTTTTACTTATTATTGTGGATTTAGAGTGAATTCGGGTGAATATAAATTAATGGGACTGGCACCCTACGGAAAGCCAATATATGTTGATCTAATTTATGAAAAATTAATTACCGTTAAACAAGACGGCAGTTTTAGCCTAAACATGGGTTATTTCGATTATCCATCGGGTAATGTAATGACTTCACGCAAATTTGATGATCTGTTTGGCGGTAGTGCTCGCTCGGCAGATAGTGAAGTGACTCAAAAAGAGATGGACTTGGCACGTTCTATTCAAGTGGTTACAGAGGATGTTGTGTTAAAGATTGCTCAATATGCCTATAAACAAACAGGTTGCAAAAATTTGTGTTTAGCCGGTGGAGTCGCTTTGAATTGCGTCGCAAATGGTCGCATTTATCGAGAAGGACCGTTTCAATCTATTTGGATACAACCGGCAGCAGGTGATGCTGGCGGTTCGTTAGGTGCTGCGCTTCTTGCTTGGTATGAGTATTATGATCAGCCGCGTAGTTCATCGCTTGAAACAATAAAAGATAGCGAAACTAATATAGATAGTAAAGCTAACAATAATATAAAAAACGCTCCTGCAGATCATATGCAAGGAGGGTATTTGGGTCCTTCCTTTAGTAACGAAAATATTGAGGATTATCTTGAAGAGCATGATATTGAATATCAACAATGGCAACAGGATAAACTATATGACGATGTTGCGGAACTAATAGAACAATCAAAAGTAGTCGGCTGGTTTCAAGGTCGAATGGAATTTGGTCCTAGAGCGCTTGGTAATAGAACCATCGTTGGCGATCCAAGAAGTACAGAAATGCAAACAACCATGAATTTGAAAATCAAAAATAGAGAATCGTTTAGGCCCTTTGCACCGGCCGTATTAGCAGAAGATGTAGAGGTTTATTTTAAACATGATTCAGCAAGTCCCTATATGTTATTAGTAGCGGAAATACAGGATAAAATAAAGTTAGCTGCGGACGATGATTTAAGCCATGCAGGATTCGATAAACTAAAACAGCGTCGTTCAAAACTACCGGCAATAACTCACGTCGATTATTCCGCACGGGTGCAAACGGTTCACAAAGAAACCAATCCTGAGTTTCATCAATTAATTAGTGCTTTTAAAAGACGAACCGACATTGGAGTGCTAATCAATACATCCTTCAATGTTAGAGGGGAGCCACCTGTTTGTACGCCTAAAGATGCAGTGCAATGTTTTCTGCGAACGGATATGGATTACTTGGTAATGAATAATATTGTTTTAGATAAGAGCAAAATGAAAGCTATTCATATTACGCAAGCAAAAGAAAAAGAATTTGAGCTAGATTAGATGACGAGACTGTTTAGATGAAACGAGTAGAAATTTCAACCAAAGAACTAAAAGATTTTGCGATAACTATGAGTTGGGCAATTCCGTGTCTTTTTATGCTTTTATTGCCTTGGATTTTTGAACGTTCAATTGCTTATTGGCCAATTATTATTAGTGCTGTGCTTTTAAGTTTCTATTTTATCTATCCAAAAGCTATTTATCCAATCTATAGAGTTTGGATGTTAATTGCTGGTGCCATCGGTTGGGTTAATACACGAATTATATTGGCTTTCATTTTCTATGTTGTCATTTTCCCGATTGGGATTTTATTACGAATTTTTGGTAAACTACAATATAAAACAAAAGAAGATCAAACTACTGCTAGCTATTGGAAAACAAAAGAAATAGAGTTGAAAAAAGAAGATTTAGAGAGGCCTTTCTAATGAAAGAATTTATGCAAGATTTGTGGGAGTTTTTAAAAGTTCGCAAAAAGTTATGGTTAACGCCTATTTTTGTAGTATTAGCACTTCTTGGTGGACTGGTGGTCGCTACGCAACAGTCATCGTTAGCGACGTTGATTTATACTTTGTTTTAAATAGGCCAATCTAAACTGAGGTTTTGTTTTAGTTTGTAAACCTCAGTTTAAACATCCCTTTTTAAATTCCGACAAGAAACATAAAGGGAATGTCTAACCGCTTACTCCATGCTTCTTCAGAATGGTTTTCGCCAACAAACTCTAATGTTTTCCAATTTTTATCGGTATAACCTTTTGCTTTCATAATAGCATCAATCTTTAATTGGTAAGGTTTGTAGTATTGATCCAACGTTTCGCTACCATAATCAAAATATATTTTGTGATCGATTGGTGACGGAATATTTTCATTAAA
Source organism: Kangiella sp. (assembly GCA_002733465.1). Taxonomy (GTDB): domain Bacteria; phylum Pseudomonadota; class Gammaproteobacteria; order Enterobacterales; family Kangiellaceae. The sequence continues at coordinate 54,579 of NVVT01000020.1, read as the reverse complement.
GTAATCGATAAAACTCTGAGCGATAATTGGATTATCTTCAAAAGTTCCTATCCAATGAGTCGAAAGACAAGCCGCGCCGCCAAAAATATCTGGGTATTCACTAATCGCATACATTGAGATTAGCCCACCATAGCTTGATCCCATAATGAAAGTATTCTTTTTATCTGTAAATGTTGAATACTTTTTATCAATAAAGGGTTTTAACTCCTCAACTAAAAACTTCAAGTAGTTATCAGAGTGTACGTCCCTCATCATAGATGTCGTGTATTCATTTTTATCGAGCAGAATACGTAATTCTTTTTTGTACTCAACTGAGAGACTTTCAAAAGGTTTTTGTGGGAAGTAATCATCCACGCGACCTAAACCTGAATTTGAAATGCCTACGATGATTGTATTTTTGATCGCATTCGTTTTGAGCAACTTTGCCATCATTTCATCAACGCCCCATTCTTTATTGAGCCAAGACATTTTTGGATCAAATAAAGTTTGCCCATCGTTCATATAAATTACCGCATAGCTATTTTTTTCAGAATAGTCTTCCGGTAACCATATGTCGACATCTCTGGCACTGACGAATTTGGATGCGAAGTTAGCCATGTGAACTAGCCTACCTTCATTTACTTTCGGAATATTTTCCTGTTTTTGTTCTTCTTGATCTTGGCGCTGTTCGGAATTACATCCTGAAATTAACAAGGAAAAAACTATAAAAACTCTAATTAAATTATTCATTGTAAAAAGTCCTTTATTATCGTTTAATATTAAACCAATGATCATTAATGATTGCTTCAACACTAGTTTCAGATAAAGCAGCAAAATCACCATAAATACTGTGTTTGGCGGTGGCTAGTGCAATTGCAAACTCTACCGTTTCAATGTCACTTAGTTTATTCAAGATTCCGTAAATAATACCCGATGCAAATGCGTCTCCGGTGCCTATTCGATCAACTATCATTGGAATGTCTCGTATTTTTGAATAGGTGTTCTGATTTCGTGTAGATAATATTCCTTTATATGACAAGGAACCGTCACTAGTATGATTTCTAAAAGTTGATGCTATCCATTTTAGTTTCGGATATTTTTTGAAAGCTAAATCTACAGCATATTCCCTTAATCTTTCTGTAGGCCACTCTTCAAACGATGAGCTTTTTAGATCAAACTCTTTGATGACTAATGCAATATCTTGTTCTGTCATAAACGCGATATTTGCATTTTGTAGAGATTGATCAAACCAATCACTTGCAACGTCCTTCTTGTTTTCCCAAAGAGAAGGGCGATAGTTTGCATCAAAGCTAACTAATAAATTTTGATTGATTGATTCTTTTGAAGCTTTGATAGACTCTGATGCAACTTCATTATTTAAAGCCAAATTAATTCCAGAGAAATGGAACAAGTCAATGTTGGCTAATTCATTTTTCCAATCCCATTCGTTCATTTTTATTTTGGTGAAGCTACTATGCTCTCTATCATAAATAATTTCGGCTTGTAAAAACAAACCTCTAGATTCAAAAAAATATTGTCCGAGTCGCCCTGATTTGATTTTTATAGAGCTAAAGTCAACATCATGTTCTTTTAGTTGATTAATAACGAGTTTTCCTAATTTGTTGTTAGGCAGGCAAGAAATTATCTTACTGGAAAACCCAAGCGCACTTAAATTAACCGCAACATTACATTCTGCACCACCAACATGTATATCAAAACTTGATGATTTATCTAATGCTTTATCTGAAACATTTGAAAGTCGAAGTAAAATTTCACCGAAACAAACGACAGATTTTTTGTGTTTGATATTATCCTTAGTATTACCCATTAACCTCTCCAAAACGTGTCGGTGCAATCCCTTTGCTGGATGTTTGATATATGAGTAAAGAACCTGAATTTGGTTGTTCAGCTAATTCGTCTTTAGAGAGTTGATAGTTAGCACTAGTAACAAATAGATAATCTAAATTTTTACCACCAAACGCTAAACAAGTTGGTTGGGAAACGGGTAACGATTCGTCTATTTTTTCATTATCAAAAATAGAATATTTTGATAATGAGCTATCTCCCCAATTGGTACACCATAAGTTGCCTTCATTATCAACGTCTGCACCATCGGGACAAGCATCACCTTCAAGTTTCGAAAAAATAGATTGATTAAAAATTTTTGCTTGGTCAGAATTGAAGTCGAACTGCCATATCGTTTGTTGATTAGAATCTGAAAAATAGAGTTTGGTTGAACAGGGTGAAAAAGCAAGACTATTGCCAATGGTGAAGTCGGACAAATGTTTGGTGATTTTTCCATTGCTCTCAATACAATACAAACCGCTTTGAGTGATATTGATTTTTTCCGTTGATTCGATCATTGTACTGATCCAAAAACGGCCTTGTCGATCAATTTTACCGTCATTAAAGCGAATCCCGCTATTTAACTTGAAAGGCCTGTAAATCCATTCAATTATTTCTTTAGTTTTAGGATTATAAAGTGAGACACCTGTTTCAAATGCCACGATTAAAATATTGTCTTTATCAGTTAACCCAATCGCACAGGGACGTTCGGTTGTTGAAAAAACATCTAGATTTTTTGAAGGCCATTGTAACCGGTAAATATTCTTGCCAAAAATATCAATCCACCATACACATTGTTCTTGAGCATCCCAAATAACTGACTCACCCAGTTGGTTGTTAACTTTTATTGAGTCAATCAACTTCATTATTACTACCCTGTTTGCTATCTGAATGACTATCCAGTTTACTTTCTACAATCACTAAATCTTTACGTTCAAAAATTTCGCTTTTTAACCTAGTACCTAATCCAAATCCTGATGGCACCGAAAGCATACCTGCCTTAATCGTTGGAAGTTTTTCGACAACTTTTTTGTACCAGCCTGTGTACAAAGCACGAACTGACTCTTGAAACACTGCATTTGGCGCATTAAGTGAAAGGTGGCAAGAAGCGATAAAAACGATTGGCCCGGTGCAATCATGTGGTGCTAAAGGTAAATGAAATGCTTCTGCCATAGTTGCTACTTTTTTAGCTTCGGAAATACCGCCAACCCATCCTAAGTCTGGCATGACAAAATCGACAGCATTCAGCTGTAATAGATCACGATATCCCCAACGTGTTGCAATGGTTTCACTTGCAGTTACTGGAATATTGGTACAGCGTTTAAATTCAGCAAGGCTCGATAATGAATCCATTTTTATAGGATCTTCAATCCAAAAAGGAGAAAATTATTCTAGAGCTTTTGATATTTTAATAGCCGTTGGTAAATTCCATAAGGAATGGCACTCGACCATAATATCTATTTTGTCTCCAACAGCGGCTCTAATTTTTCTAAAAGGTTCTAATGCTGTTTTAAGATCCTCAGGTGATATATATTGTCCGTTAGATTTCTCTGCAGCAAAATCAAACGGCCAGATTTTCATAGCGGTGATCCCTTCGGATAGTAAGCTCTCCGCCAACGTACCGGCATTAGTTAAAAATGCATTGAGATCTTCATAAGGTCCATTAAACGTATCTTGACTTAAACCAAAATTATCTGAGTTTTGCCCTGAGGAATCTTTTATATATTCGTAACCTGCGCAGGTATTGTAAGTTTGAATCGAGTCGCGGCTTTTACCGCCTAAAAGTTGATAAATTGGCTGTTTGGTATGTTGCCCCCATAAATCCCAAAGAGCAATATCGATTGCAGAATTTCCACGCATTTCTACACCACTACTTCTAAAACCCAAATAGCCGTACAACTCGTTCCAATGTTTATCAATTTGCAGAGGATCTTTACCAAGCAAATAGGGGGTTACCGTTTCATGGATGTATGCTTCAACCGCTTTAGGCCCCATAAAGGTTTCACCTAAACCAATAAGCCCATTATCTGTATGAATTTGTACCCAACAAAGATTACCGTATTCTTCTAATCTGATAGTTTCTATTTTGGTTATTTTCATGAATCAATACTTCCACCAAGGTTGACGCCTAAACCACCATCGACTCTAATTTCTGTACCATTAATGAATTGGCATTTATCGCTACAAATAAAATTAATAAGCTCAGCGACTTCTTTTGCTTGGCCTATTCTTTTTGTTAAATGGCTGGCGTTAAGTTCATTCATCATGGCCTTTGGATCATCTGATTGTTTTAAAGCGTTGTGTAGCATCGGCGTGTCGATAGTGCCTGGACAAATAGCCACACACCTAACCTTACCTGCATAATCAATGGCGATAGAACGGGTAAGACCGAGGAGTGCAGCTTTGCTCGTGGCATATGCCGCGACCTTTGCCTGAGCAAAAAGTGATTGTATGCTCGCAACATTGACGATTATTCCACCTTGTTGCATTAGTGGTATAACGTATTTTGCGCATAAAAAGGGCGCTCTCACATTAATGTTAATGACCTTGTGCCAATCATCTACTGATAGCTCTTCAACGTTGCCGTAAGACAGTACTCCTGCGTTATTGATTAATCCGTACACATTTAAAAATTGTTYWCKAWCCTKYRSWRAMATTTTTTCAATTTGTTCAATATCTTCGAGATCACAATTAAAATAGCTTGCCCGTGAATCTTCAAGCTCTATTGATGATTTGTAATCGATCGCAACCACTTCAAAATTATTTTCTAATAATGTTCTAACCGTTTCTAGCCCGATACCCGATGAACCACCAGTTACAATGACGACTTTTTTATTCATTTGAATCGACGGCTTGTTTTTTTTGAGCGATAAATTTTTTCATTCTGGATTTTCCGATTTTATTTCGAGTGATATTTTCGACGCGTAAAACCGTAATGCCAGAAAATTCATTTCTTTTAAAACTCTGTTCAATATTATCCCAAGCATGGTCACTTTCTACGCCGTGGCCCATTGCATTTTCACCTTTAAGTGGTACATTATTGTCCGTGGCTGCCGTTGCAACATTATTCACCAAGGTTTTTGCCATAGAGTATGTGTGACGGCCATCAACAATATCGGAGTCATCGCCCTCTAAATTGGTGAAATGCAAAAACACTAATCGATCTTGGTTAACTCTTTCTAGCATTTTCATCAATCGTCCATATCCAAAACCAGAGCTTCTTTGGTTTAGTTGATCAGACGCATAGATTGTTCCAACCGCAATTTCTGTCGCTCTTGGTCTAGGCGCTCTTGGTGACATCAACCAATGAATACCCGCTAGTTTTACGCCAATAGGTACATCAGAAAACGCGCCATCAAAACTTTGGATAGCCGCCCTTATCATTCTTTCACCATGATCAACTAATGCTTGGTGATACCATTCACTGAAATCACGTCCGTATTGGGTTTCTAAATGCTGATTATTAGCAATAAAAGACTCAGCGTAACCTTTTTCAATCGGAGAATTCATAGGAGGTAATATTTCTGACACGCTTTTAAAGTTCGTGTGACTGGGCCATGCTTCACTAACGGCATCTAAGTTAGAATATTTTTCAATCGCATATTTTTGAAAGTCTTGGATAGCTTGTTTGCTGTACGCTTGAAAACAACCACGGGTTGGATAAGCGCAACGCTCATCGCGGGGGTTATATGCGGGATAACGCAATTCTCCAGAGGGACCAAGGCTAATATTAATCTCATCAAACTTATCACTATGCTGTTGGTATTGTTTATTAAACGCGTCCATAAATTCGACATATTGAGGAATAATTAACTCATCTTGCCAAAGTGAAACAAACTCATCATTCTCGACACCATTTTCACCCTTAAACATTAAATCACTTTTAGTCATACCTTTGCTTTCAAAATGTGTCCAGATCCAATCTGGCACTGGGTAGTTGCATGCATCACCTTCATATCCACCACAACGATGTACGGACATAATAGGTACAATGTGAAGTTCGGCTTTAAGAATGATTGCAAAAATTTTATCGTAATATTGCCAGTCAAATTGATTATCTGTTTTTGCTTCAACTAGGCCCCACCAAATATCGACGGAAATAGCATTGACACCAATCGATTTTGCGATGGTTATTTGTTCTTCAAACTCTTGCCATTCAGCATCGCTCTCCATCACCAATGGTGCCATTGCATTGGCGCTGAATTGAGAGAAATCTCTTTTCTCATGTTGCCCTGGATTTTTGTCCGTTTTGTTTTCTGTACAAGCCGTTGTAAATATTATTAATATAAATAAAATTCTTAACATTGTTTTAGCCTATTTTTGTGATCTTAAATATTTAAAAAATGGTTAATGGTTATCTTTAATTTTTAATAAAATGGGGCCAATATCATCCAAGATAAAAGCGCCATTAGCATTAGGACTAGAAAAATCCCACCGACTAGCTGATTTCGATAAAGGGCGATATTCTCCTTCACCGCTTAAGTCCCAGGTGGTTATATATATTTTGCTACCAAGCCATGACTCAATTCCGAGTTGGTTTGCATCATAGGTCACGGTTATCTTATTTTCGTTTGTATTGACCACTAAAGTGGGTGATTTCGCTTCCGTTGAACCAAAGTGTTTAAGATCGGCACCATCGGTTCCGAACATGCTATTTCCCCAACCAAAAAACTGGTGACCATAGTCCCAATCAAAACCTTCTGGCGCTTGACTATTGAGTTTAGGCAACACGTTTAATCCTTGTGTTAACGGAAGATCAAAAAATAATGTAAAGGCAACATGATCAAATAAATTAGCGGCTACCCAATCACTTTTTAACTCTGCCATGTGTATGGTCAATTGAAGCGTTTTACCACCGGCAAGTATATCGACTTGCGAAATATCCATTTGTTGACGAAATCCTGGATCAGTCGGCTTACGATAGTTTTTAGATGATCCGATATCATCACCTAACGGATCTTTTAGTGTTAATTGAATATCTGCCATTTGGTTAGATGTTGTAAATTTAACGGATAAGCTAGCAGTCAGACTGATTGGATCAAAGGCGACCATTGAATGTTCAAATTTTCCGTAGTCTGAATTATGGATGTCGGCAAACCAATTTCCATCTGCATCAGTTACCATTGAAATAGCAGATTCAATCTCTCCATTATCGATTAGTAATAATGGGTAGTTAGGTAGGGAAAATGTTCCATTTATTCGATAATGCTCAGTGAGCATTTTTCCTGCAACTTGATCGTCTATGCTGATTTTGAATTTGCTTTGATGGTTCTTTGAAAGCTGACTGTTTTTTATTGGTTTTAATATGGCAATTGAACGAGGTGGTAAAACCATTGTTAATCGACTAGCATCTGAAAACAGTTTTTTCTCACCAAAATTATCACTAAATATTACCGAAAGAGCATCAGACTTAGATAATCCTGTATTCATGTTAGAAAGAAGAACCGGTTTGGATGCGGTATTAAATAGAACAACGGCGTTATCATTTTTACTGGTGCGTTTGTAGGCTAAAACTCCCGCACCCGAACTATTGTCTGCTAGTATTTCAAACTGACCGCGACTTAACACCTTATGCGCTTTACGAACCTGAGAAACATTTTGAATAAATTGATACATGTTAGATTGCTGATCAAATTTATCTTTTATTGCATGAAATCCACCAGCGAACATGGCTTCTCTAGTTTCTAGTAATTCTTGTTCATCACCTTGATAAATAGCCGGGATACCTGGGGCAGTCATGATAAAAGCAATAGCTTGCTTAACCGTAGAAGTATTTCCAGCAGACTGAAACCGTTTAACATCATGATTGTCGATAAAATTAAGTACCATAAAAGGGTCGGCATACATTTCCATTTGTTTTTTTATCCGATAACCTATTTCACTCGTTGCTTGTCCGGAGCGAAAGACATTTTCGACGGTTTTATAAAGTGGAAATCCAATAATCCCATTTAATCCTGGCTGTGCTTCTGTACCAATGAAGCGTTGAATTTTTCTCTCCGCTTTATCTTCAAAAGGAAGAGATGTTTCAAAGACTTCACCAAAAACAGGGAATGAATCTCTTCCTGTTTGTTTAGCTGTAGCAACGATGCCATTGTCAGAATGGATAAAATCATTTAGAAATTCAGGTTCCATAAATTTAGCCGTGTCTAATCTAAAAGCATCAACGCCGACTTCTTTTATCCAATAGCCAAAAGAGTCTTTTAAGGACTCTCTAACCTGAGTATTAGATGTGTTCAGATCATTTAGCCCAGAGAGCTGATAAGTGTATTCTTGATTTTGGTTATAAAAATCAGTTATTTCAGGCGTCCAATGGTAAATATGGGCTTTTTCATCTTTCGGGTTATGACGGTCGATTTGGTTGAACGGAAATTGTGTGGGTCTTTCGGTTGGTAGGTTTCCGGAAATCAGCTTGAAATTCAAATCAGTATTTAGTGGGTCGAATTGACCTTGATATTCAAAAAATCGTCCAACATGATTGGGAACCACATCCTGGATTAAATACATATCGTTTTTGTGTAATTGGCTAGATAAATTTTTATACGTTTCTAGATCGCCATAGTGCTCGTCAACGGACTTGAAATCTCTAGCCCAGTAACCATGGTAACCAGTCCCATGACTACTATTACTCCACCATAAATTAGCGTTTGGAGGCGTTAACCAAATGGTAGTAGCACCAAGATTTTTAACATAATCAATACGGTCAATAATACCTTGTATATCACCGCCGCTATAATAATGCTCTTCCGTAGGTCGATATAAATTATGACCCTGATCATTATTCGTTTTATCACCATCTTGAAATCGATCAATCATTACAAAATAGATAATTTGATCACGCCAATCGGGTGATTCAACGTGAAGTAGTAAAGAGTCCTCTTTTACAATTTGGCGAGTTTTGGTTTGTTCATCTGTGCTTGATTTATGGTTACTTTGCTCAGTACAAGCAAACATCACGCTTGTACAAAGTCCCATTAATGTGAGAGAAAAATATTTCTTACTTCTAATAATCATAGTTAACCCTTTAAAACATGAGTCAATAACTACGAATGTTTGTCCGACACTCTTAGAATCAATAAACCTGAACCAATCATGCAGACTCCTGCGAACATAATGACAAAAATTGATTGACCATCAAAAACATATTTCAGAACAATACTTAAAATACTGGCAGCTATAATTTGTGGTAAAACGATAAAGAAATTGAATATCCCCATGTATATGCCAATTTTTTCAGAAGGGACAACAGCAACCAATAAGGAGTAAGGTATCGATAATATGGAAGACCAAGCGATACCAACACCAATCATTGAAAATACAAGTAACTGTGGATCAGAAATAAAATAGAACGAAATTAATCCAAGACCACCAAAAGTCATATTCACCAGATGAGCTTTTTTTCGGTTAGTTTTTGCTACTAATTTTGGTATCAATATAGCGTAAATTGCAGCAACACCGCTATAAACAGCAAATAGAATACCTACCCAATCAGCCGCATCGTTATATGCTTGAGAGGTAGTATCTTTTATTCCGTAATGATAGCTAGCAACTGTGGGTGTGGTATAAATCCACATGCTAAATAACGAAAACCAGGATAGCAGCTGAGCGATCCCTAATTTCCGCATTTGTACTGGCATTTGTAAAATATCTTCTAATACTTCAACTATTGGATGGCTCGGTTTATTTGTTTTTAACATGCCAGCTATTAATAACAAAACCCCAAAAGACGCTGATCCAAGGGTGAGAATGTATAGTTCTTTTTCAAGAGTTAAAGCACTAACCACGTAGGTAAAAAGCAGTCCCAAAATAGTTACGATACCGCCGATTTTCGTAAAATTACTAATAGGTAAAGTAGTATCCTTTGTATCATCTGTTTTTCTGTTTGATGAATTAAATTGCTCAAGTTGTTCAGGGGTATATTCTTTAGTTTTCATCACAGTCCACATGATGGCAAAAAACAGAATGCTACCGCCAATATAGAATGAATAAATGACAGTATCGGGAATAACACCCTCGGCAGCAACATTGCTGATGCTTGCCCAATTGGTTAACATCCAAGGTAAAGATGACGCTACAACACCGCCAATTCCGATAAAGAAACTCTGCATCGAAAAGGCTTTAATGCTTTGTTCATCAGGAAGCATATCGCCAACAAAAGCTCGAAGTGGCTCCATAGAAATATTAATTGAAGCGTCAATCATCCAAAGCATGCCAGCTGCGATCCAGACGCTAGGGGAATTAGGGAACACGAAGAGTGCTAAAGTCGTAAAAACTGCACCAATGGTAAAATAAGGTCGTCGACGCCCCCAACGAGTCCATGTTTTATCGCTCATATAACCAATAATTGGCTGGACTAATAATCCAGTGATAGGTGCGGCAATCCAGAGGATCGCAATTTCATCAATTTCTGCGCCTAAGGTCTGAAAAATTCTACTCGCATTGGCATTTTGTAACGCAAACCCGAATTGAATGCCTAAAAATGCAAAAGACATATTCCAGATCTGCCAAAAACTTAAGTGTGGTTTTGTGAACATCGTGTTTCTCCTAACTTATTTTTTTTATATTGCGCCCCGACTTATCCAAAGGGCATCTTGATAAAATACATAGTTCTTTTGCTAGTGGAACATAGATAGATGGTTACGAGCAATTTATTGCAATCGTATTCATTGTAAAAGATAAATTGGAGGAGTTCAGGGTTGATTGATGATAGGTCGGACAGCAAGGAGTTGACCTTCTAATCCAAATTAAACCCTATTTACACAACTTTGGTCAATTTTATAGTGATTGAATACGTATGCATCATCTTCAGGGTTGCATTTGTTAACCGCTCGTTAGATGCTTAACATTCACTTAATCCGTGATATACCGCTTTAGAAAAATTTATGGGTTAATCAACCGCTGTCATTAGGAATTGTTAGGTATCTTTGATGAATCAAAAATATAGAAAGGCTTATTTATTTGCAAAAATAATGAGCATCCCCTTTTTTATTATTTACATCAGTGGATGTGTGCTTACTTCCTCAAGTAGTACTCAGCAGTATTTATCACATCAAATAAGCAATAACACATTGGTGATTGAAAGTAAGACCGGTCGTATTCAATTAACCGCTTTAGCAGACCTAGCCATCGAAGTATTGTACTTAGAAAGAAACTCTAACTCGAATGCCACAAAGGTATTTCCCTCTTTTGCTATTAAAGAAGCTATTAAAAAACAGCCATTTGTTGTTGATGAAGATCAATTTTATGTGAGTTTTAAAAAAGGGGAGTTGAAAGCTGTCATTAGCAAAAAGACCCTGAATATAAAGTTTTATCTGGCTGAAAAGTTGTTAAGTCATCAAATTAATCATTATGTTAAAGGAACAAATAATTCAAAGATGACTATTGGATTTGATTTTGAATTAGAGAGTCATGAAAAAATCCTGGGTGGAGGTGAGCGTGTTTTAGGTATGGATAGGCGAGGGCATAGAATGCCTTTATATAATCGCGCCCATTATGGATATCAAACTGAGTCTAATCAAATGAATTTTAGCCTGCCCGCGATAATGTCGAGTAAAAAATACGCTATCCTCTTCGACAATACCGCGAGCGGTTTTTTAGATATAGGTAAAACAAAATCAGACATACTCTCCTTCGAAGCGGTTGGCGGTCGACAATCGTATATTTTCTTTGCCGGTAAAACCTATCCGGAAATTATTAATAATTACGTGGACGTAACCGGCAAGCAACCTTTACCGCCTCGTTGGATGTTTGGTAATTTCGCATCGCGATTTGGCTACACCAGTCAACAAGAAGTTTTGGATACCGTAGAACGCTACAAGCAAGAAGATTTCCCTTTGGATGCGATTATTATTGATCTCTATTGGTTCGGCGCCGATATTAAAGGATATATGGGTAACTTAGATTGGGATAAAAAGACCTTTCCAAAACCATTGGAGATGTTAAGCGAACTCAATGATAAAAACATTAAAAGCATATTAGTAACTGAACCTTTCATTCTTAGCAGTTCTACTAAATGGGATGAGGCAGTCAATAAAAGGATTTTAGCCAAAGATGAAAATGGCGATGTAAAACGCTTCGACTTCTATTTCGGCAATACTGGTTTAATAGATGTTTTTGATAGTAAAGCTAAAGAATGGTTTTCTAATATTTATACTGATTTAGCTAATCAGGGTGTGTCCGGCGTTTGGGGCGATCTGGGCGAACCAGAAGTTCATCCCGATGATAGTTTACATTATTTGTCTGATTTTGATATGACGGTACGCGGTGACGAAATTCATAATGCTTATGGTCATGAATGGGGAAAAATGGTTTACCAAAACAATCTAAAAATTAAACCCAATGAAAGACCCTTTATGATGATGCGTTCAGGCTTTGCTGGTTCACAAAGATATGGAATGATCCCATGGACAGGCGATGTCGATCGTTCTTGGCAAGGATTAAAACCTCAGGTCGAATTAAGTCTTCAAATGGGACTGTTTGGGCTTGGTTACACTCATTCTGATTTAGGTGGTTTTGCTGGAGGTAAGGTGTTTGATAAAGAGATGTATATTCGTTGGTTACAATATGGCGTTTTTCAACCGGTTTATCGCCCACATGCGCAAGCTCATATAGAGCCAGAACCAGTATTCCATGATAAAGAAACGAAAGATATTTTAAGAAAGTTCGTAAAGTTACGTTATCAGTTATTGCCTTATAATTATAATTTGGCTTATGAAAATTCTACAACTGGAATGCCATTAATGCGTCCAGTATTTTTTGAAGATGAAGACCAATTAAATTTGATCGATATTAGAGATTCTTATTTTTGGGGTGATGCGTTTTTTGTTTCACCGATCACAAATGCAAATGAAACAAAACATCGAATGCGTTTGCCCGAAGGTGTGTGGTTTGATTTTTGGAATGATACGCCTTATGTTGGCAATAAAGAAATCGATCTGCCTGTTTCTTTAGAAACGCTACCAGTGCTGGTAAGAGCTGGATCGTTTATCCCAATGATTGATACCATTAACAATACTTCCGAATATTCTAGCAAAGATCTAACCCTACATTATTATGCGGATAAAAGTATTTCAAATAGCGAATATAAACTTTTTGAAGATGATGGTAAAACCCCAAATTCAATAGGGGATGATGCTTTTGAATTTCTTAACTTTAACGCAAAACATTCTAATCAAACACTTGATATAAAAATGTCTCGAAACGGCAAAGGGTATAAAGGCATGCCTCTTGAGCGAAATATTAAATTAGTTATACATAACTGGAGCATTAAACCGAAAGAAATAAGTGTTAATGATGAGATAATAAAAAACGCTGGGTTCAATGAAGAGTCTAAAATTTTGACACTTAATATAAATTGGCGCGACCAAGATGTTAGCATCGAAATTAACAAAGATGAGTAAATCATGAAATTACAAACACTTAAAATTTTATCAATTATTTTTATCCCACTGCTAACATTATCTTGTTCATCAAGTGACGAGTTAAAAGCAGAAGATAGCAGTGGAAATGGTTACCAAGAAGAAATCTCAGATAAAGAATGGAAAGGGAAACCTGTTATCTATCAAGTGTTCACTCGATTATTTGGTAATAAAAACTCGACTAACAAACCATGGGGAACGATCGAAGAAAATGGTGTTGGTAAATTTAATGATTTTACCGATAAAGCTCTAGAAGGCATTAAAGAATTTGGTGTTTCTCATATTTGGTATACTGGCGTTCCACATCATGGCGTTATAACAGATTATACGAAATATGGTATTTCGAATGACGATCCTGATATTGTCAAAGGACGGGCTGGTTCTCCCTATGCAGTTAAAGACTACTATAACGTCAATCCTGATTTGGCTGTCGATCCATCAAAGAGATTAGAAGAATTTAAAGCGCTTATTAAGCGAACGCACAACCACGATATGAAAGTTATTATTGATATTGTCCCCAACCATATTGCGAGAAATTATCAATCAACATCTAATCCAAAAGGTGTAAGAGATTTTGGTTCAGACGATGATACTAGCGTTGAATATAAAAGAGATAATAATTTTTACTATGTTGTTGGCGAGAACTTTAAAGTCCCAAAAGCGAAAGGTGGGTACAAACCACTTAACGGTGAAGTACATAGTCTATCTGATAATTACTTTAAAGAAGAACCTGCAAAATGGACAGGAAATGGCACGAGAAAAGCTCAACCTGACATTAATGATTGGTATGAAACCGTCAAAGTTAACTATGGTATAAAACCGGACGGAAGTTTTGATTTCGATAGGCTTCCAAAAAAATATTCACACAAATCCCATGCGGAACATTTTAAATTCTGGCAAAATAAATCGGTACCAAATTCTTGGAAAAAATTCCGTGATATTGTTATCTATTGGACTGATTTTGGCGTAGATGGATTTCGATATGATATGGCAGAAATGGTACCAGTTGAGTTTTGGAGTTACTTAAACTCAGCTATTAAAAATAGAAACCCAGAAGCGACTTTAATTGCTGAAGTTTATAATCCGGCAATATATCGTGATTACATTGCATTGGGGAAAATGGATTACCTTTACGATAAGGTTGATTTTTACGATACGCTCAAGGGGATCATGCAGGGCAAGCTTCCCACATCCGATCTATTGCCAATTGTTGAGAAATTTTCTGATATTGATCAGTATTTATTACATTTTCTGGAAAACCATGATGAACAAAGAATTGCCAGTCCTGGTTTTGCTGGCGATGCGAATATTGGAAAGCCTGCGATGGTCGTATCAACGTTAATCGGTAAGGCTCCGACTATGCTTTATTATGGGCAAGCATTAGGTGAAACCGGACAAGGTGATGCTGGGTTTGGTACATCTACTCGAACTACCATTTTTGACTATTGGGGGGTTCCTTCAATACAGCGTTGGATGAATGATGGTGAGTTTGATGGAGGTAGGTCTACAGAATCAGAAAAAGCATTACGAGAATATTATGTTGCTTTGCTTTCATTTAGCGCGACTTCGTCGGCGATGAAAGGTGAGTTTTATGATCTTCATTCACAAAACATATCTGTAGCAAACAATTCCGAGAAGAATAACTATAATGAAAATATTTTTAGTTTTGCACGATTTGATACCAATCAAAAAATCATTGTAGTAAGTAATTTTTCAAAAAAAGCATTTCAATTTGAACTCTTGATACCGGAATTACTTATAGAAAAATGGCGGTTGCCAGATGGTGATTATAAATTGAAGAATAGTTTGTCAGATGATTTGTTGGATAATCTGATTACATTAACGGTTAATAATAATGTTGGAAAAATAATGGTGAAGTTAGACTCTTTAGAATCAAAGGTACTCGTTCTAAATGATTAAAATACAAGTAAAAAATCAATTTAAAATATTAGTAATGATTAGTTGCGGTATTCTGATGGCAAGTTGCAACAAAGATAAACGAAAAGTAGCTAGCGCTACAAGTAATGTGAAAATTATAGAGCAAGCTTTCGAAATGCCTGGCTTAAACAGAAATCGAAAGCTCCGATTGTATCTGCCACCTGACTATGAGAAATCAACTAAACGCTACCCTGTTTTATATATGCATGATGGTCAAAACTTATTTGATGACTTAACCTCATTTGTGGGAGAGTGGGGCATAGATGAAAGTTTAAATGAATTGTATAAAAAAAACGAATTTTCAATCATTGTTGTTGGTGTTGATAACGGTGCAGAAAAAAGAATGAATGAATTGAGTCCATGGATGAATTCTAAGTATGGCGTGGCAGAAGGTAAACAATATATGGAATTTATTGTAAACACTGTTAAACCCTATATAGATAATCATTACCGGACGTTAACCGATAGAAACAATACAGCGATAATGGGGAGTTCAATGGGTGGTTTAATTTCGCATTACGCTATGTTTGAGTACCCAACTATTTTTTCTAAAGCTGGAGTTTTTTCCCCATCGTTTTGGTTTGCGAAGGAAGTTTACCCCTTTAGTGATAAAAGAAAATTGCTAGATAACCATCGGCTTTACTATTTGATGGGCGGAGATGAAGGTCAAGATACAGTTGAAAATATGGACGTTATGGTCGCGAGCCTAATAACGCAGGGAGTTAATAGTGAATCAATTCTATCTCGTACTGTCGATGGCGGCGAGCATAACGAACGATTCTGGCGCAGTGAATTCACTAAAGCCGTCACTTGGTTGTTTCGGTAACTATGATAACTATGATAACTGTGAACTATGATAGTTGTGACCTATGAATCAGAATAAAATAAATTGTCTAATCTCTTTTTTGTTTTTGTTCGTTACGGATGGCTTAGCAGAGCAAAAGATTTTTGAAACTTCAGAATTAAGAATTCTAACTTTAAACTTACACACCTACCAAGAACTCTCCACACTAGGTAAAAAAGAGTCACAATTAAATCGTAATGATGCGTTGCAAAGGGTTGTTGACTACGCTCCCATTTTTAATACTATAGCAAAGGGGATTGATGAACTTGAGGCTGATATCATTTGTTTGCAAGAAGTTGGAGAGTGGCGAGAAAGTACAGAGAGTAGAAAATCGTCTAATATAAATTCTTCTAAAACAAATTCAAATTCTTTCGGTTTTGATTCTACTAATGCGGTTAAGCAAATATTAGCACGTACTAAAAACACTCAATATTTCTATCACATGGATTGGTCACATTATGGTTGGGAGGTTTGGAAAGAAGGAACGGCAGTTTTGTCAACATATCCAATCTTAGAAAAAGAATCTCGATATATTAGCAACGTGGATAATGGTACTTATAAATTTTGGCAATCTCGTAAAGTGACGAGGGTTAAGGTGCAGTATAGTGACACCAAAAATATTAATGTTTTTTCAGTGCACAGTGGGTGGTGGGATAGTGAAAAGGAACCTTTTCAATCTCAATTTAAGCGATTGATGGAATGGGTAGATGAAGTTGAATCAAAAGATGACGAGGTTATTTTGTGTGGTGACTTCAATCAGCCATCGAATTCCAAAGGATATAAGCAAATCACTAACGAATATAATTTTATTGATACTTACCTAAGTGGAAATAGTACAGGTGAAAATAGTTTAAGAATGACAGACCCAACCGTTAATATCGACGCAGATGGTTGGAAAGGTAGCCATCGCGCTGAACGAATTGACTATATATTTATCGACACCAATAGCGATTTTTCTGTCAAGGGAAGCGAAAGAGTATTTACTAACAAAAAATTTGGAATAGTTTCAGATCATGTAGGTGTTTTTACTTTGTTAACTACTACCGACTGATTTCTACATTCTTGTAAAGGCAGAAGATTATTCTCGTCATATCGAAGTCCAAAATAAAACAGAATATGGAAAGGGTAGATGACTAAATTGAAAGTTTTGGTAAAGGAAAAATTATGAGTTTATCAATCTGAATCACCATAGATTTATTAGAGCACTATATACAGAGCTAATACCTAGCTGACTTCACTTTATAGATAAACGATATTACTATCGTTTAAGCCTTAATTATACTTGAGTCGTAACTGAAATAATGGGAGTGAGAAGTATGCGTAAAGATACTGCTTTGATAACGGGAGCTTCATCTGGAATTGGTGAAGTATTGGCAAAAAACTTTGCACTTGGTGGTTACAACTTAGTACTTGTTGCACGTAACAAAAACAAATTGGAAGCCTTGGCACAACAACTTGAAGCTGATACCAAGGCCAAAGTACTGGTTGAACCCGCTGATTTATCCAGTAGTGATGCTGCTGAAAAACTTGCTTCGAAGTTAAGTCAACAGGGTATAGATATAGACATACTTGTTAACTGCGCCGGTGTGCTAGAGCATGGTCTTTATGTAGATTTAACCGCTAAATCTCATCAGGGTTTGATAGATCTTAATGTTAGTGGTCTTACAAATATGTTATCTCAATTTATTCCCCCTATGGTGGCTCGGGGGAATGGACGTATTCTCAATGTAGCGTCTATTTCCGCATTTCAACCAGTACCTAGCCTAGCCACCTATGCTGCTACAAAGGCATATGTGTTGTCGCTTTCAGAATCGCTCGCTGAAGAGCTGAAAGATACTGGAGTTACCATGACAGTGTTGTGTCCCGGTATTACGGCAACCAATATGGTAGAGCGAGCCCAACAAGAAAGTAGCGGTCTAAAAATACCGGACTTCATAGTGGGTGACGTGGAAGAGGTAGCTGCAGACGGCTATCGCGCTTGCATTAAAGGTGAAACTATTTGTGTGCCAGGTGTTGTGAATCTTGCTGCCACTGTTCTGGGAAGGGCTACGCCGAAATGGTTGTTACGCCGTATCTCTGGTGTAGTGGGGAGATATACTCTTAAATGAGAAAAGATATTTTATGAAGATTGAAGGTGTCTAGCTAAAGCCATGGCGATTCAAAGCAAATGAAAAAATGATATGTTAAGCGAAGGTCGATACTTAATTTTGACTCTAGCTTTCCTAAATTTAAATCGATTTTTAAAAATAGAAGAAAATTAGCTGTTTTTTGTACAGGGCGGAGGTCAAATTCTAACAATCTACTAAATGCAAGAAATAAAGTTGGCCACTAACTGGCCATTTTTTGTCCAACTTTTCATTTTTTAGAGTTTCAAAAGTGATTTTTGCTACAGTATGAAAACAAAAAAGCCTGTGACCACGTGGGCTACAGGCTTTTTTTAATTTGGTGGGCGCTAGTGGGCTCGAACCACTGACCCTCGCCTTGTAAGGGCGATGCTCTCCCAGCTGAGCTAAGCGCCCATAATGCTATTCGTTATAATTTTGGAATAGTCTTATGGAAATCCTTGTTAATCTGCGTCTATTTGACGGACGTTGACTCTCAAGAGGTGCGCATTCTAGTGATAATCTTTTAACTGGTCAACCATTAATTTCAATATTTTTTTATTGATTCATTTGTTAGAATAGCGCACGTCTTTATCTATTACTCTCTAATCAAATAATAAGTGAAACTTTCATGTCTGTTATGCCCGAAATACCTGTTATCACAAGATTCGCACCTTCTCCCACCGGCTATCTTCACATTGGCGGCGCTAGAACGGCTCTATATTCGTGGCTTCATGCTAGAGCGAACGATGGGCAATTTATATTGAGGATTGAAGATACTGATCTAGAGCGCTCAACGCCAGAAGCAGTTCAGGCGATTTTGGATGGAATGAATTGGTTGGGTTTAACGTGGGATGAAGGGCCTATTTTTCAAACCCATCGTTTTGACCGTTATAAAGAGGTGATTGCTAAGCTGGTTGGGCAAGGCAAAGCGTATCCTTGTTTTTGTTCTAAACAGCGAATTGATGATTTACGTGAAACTCAAATGCAAAATAAAGAAAAGCCTCGTTATGATGGTCTTTGTCGAGAGTTAAGCGCTTCGGATATTGACCTAAGTAAACCGCATGTGATCCGCTTTAAAAATCCAAAGGATGGCGTGGTGACTTTTAAAGATGTGGTTAAAGGCGAAGTTACCATTGCGAATAAAGAGCTAGATGATTTGATTATCGCCCGAACTGATGGTTCTCCTACTTACAATTTTACCGTTGTGATTGATGATATGGATATGAAAATATCTCAGGTTGTACGCGGAGACGACCATCTAAATAACACACCGAGACAAATTAATATTTTTAATGCGCTAGGAGCGACAGCTCCAGAATTTGCACACGTTCCAATGATTTTGGGCGATGATGGAAAAAAACTTTCTAAACGCCACGGTGCTGTTGGAATTATGCAGTTCAGAGATGATGGTTATTTACCTCAAGCGGTGCTCAATTATCTGATCCGTTTAGGTTGGTCTCATGGCGATCAAGAGATTTTCTCAATGAAAGAAATGCTCGAATTATTTGATATCAATAATATCAATAAAGCGCCATCGGCATTTAATACCGACAAGCTTAAATGGTTGAATCAACAATATATAAAAGCGACGCCCATATCAGAACTTTTACCTCATTTACAATGGCACTTAGATCAGCAAGATATCGATTTAAATAACGGTCCTGATGTGGCGGATTTAATCCCCGAATTTTCAGAAAGATCGCAAACATTAGATGAACTAGCAAAAGCGCTTACAACTTATTATAAGGACTTCGAAGAGTTTGACGCAAAAGCAGCCAAGAAACATTTAAGACCTGTTGCAAAAGAAGCGTTGCAAAGGGTTAAAAGTAAACTCAATGCATTAGACGCTTGGCAAGCGGAAGCGATTCAAGGCTGTGTTAACGATACTGCAGAAGAGCTTGAAATTGGTATGGGAAAAGTCGGTATGCCTTTACGTGTGGCAGTGACTGGAGGCGGAATGTCTCCTGCGATTGATTTAACTTTGAGTTGGATTGGCAAAGAGCGTTGCATGACGCGAATTGATATGGCACTTGAATTTATTGCTAATCGAGAATCTCAGGCTTAGTTATCAGAAATAAAATTAAACAAAGTATTAAGGAATAAAAATGACAAACTTAGCGCAATTAATTCAGGATTTACCTAAAGCGGAATTACATTTACATATAGAAGGTAGCTTAGAGCCTGAATTGATGTTCGAACTTGCCAAACGCAATGAGCTTGATTTTCCCTATTCGAGTGTAGAGGAAATAAGGAATGCCTATCAGTTTACCCAGCTACAAGATTTTTTAGACATTTATTATGCTGGTATGAGCGTTCTTATAAAAGAACAAGACTTTTATGATTTGACCATGGCGTATTTAAAGAAATGTGATGAGCAAAATATTGTACATGTTGAAATTTTCTTCGATCCTCAAGGGCATACAGAGCGAGGCGTTTCTTATAAAACCGTGATTACAGGTATCAACCGAGCACTTAAAGACGGTTTAGCTGATTTTGGAATTAGTTATAAAACGATTCTATGTTTTCTTAGGCATTTGAGTGAAGAGGACGCGATTAAAACATTGAATGAAGCTAAAGAATTTATTGAGCTGATTGACGGAGTAGGTTTAGATTCTTCTGAAGTTGGCAATCCTCCTTCAAAATTCAAGAATGTATTCGCTATGGCTAAAGAAGCTGGGTTGAAGTTGGTTGCACACGCTGGTGAAGAAGGGCCTCCGGAATATGTTGAAGAAGCGCTTTCAATACTCAAAATTGATCGGTTGGATCACGGTAATCGCTCAATGGAGTCGGAATCATTGATTGAAAAACTAAAAGAATCGCAAATGGCATTGACCGTTTGCCCACTCTCTAATCTGAAATTATGTGTTGTAAATGACATGAAGGATCATCCGATTAAGTCAATGTTGGACGCCGGCTTGTTAATTACGGTAAACTCTGATGATCCATCTTACTTTGGTGGCTATTTAAATGAAAATTATCTTGCCATTCAAGAGAGCTTAAATTTATCGAAAGAGATGATTGTCACTTTGGTAAAGAATGGTTTTATTGGATCGTTTTTAAGTGACGATGAAAAAAATAGGCATTTGGATGCAATAGATTTATTGGTTTGAGTTAGAGACTTTAAAAAAATTAAAGACACACCCTCTCTCCAAGAGTGGGTCCCATGAGGGAAGCCAGCGAGAGGGAACAGTTCTCATATCACCAGAGAGATGCGACTCCTGTCCTTTTACTCCCTCTCCCTTGACGGGAGAGGGTTAGGGGAGAGGGTGAAATAAAATAAGAATAAAAAGGAATCAGTTTGAAAGAAACAAATCAATCACCGGTCACACACACTCCACTAAGTGAATACCCTTATTGGCGTAAACGTATTATGTGGTCAATATTGGCCGGTTATGCGGTTTTCTATTTTATTAGGAAAAATTTGTCAGTCGCTAACCCCTATATTCGAGAAGAATTTGGAATTGGCAAAGAAGAATTCGGTGCCGCCCTAGGTTTTGCTTCGATTGCTTATGGTATTTCAAAGTTTACCAGTGGTTTTTTAGCCGATAACTTTAGCGCGCGTTATATTATGAGTACTGGTTTATTGATGTCCGCATTGATAAGTTTTATTCTTGGATATACAACTGACACATTTAGTGAGTTTCTGGGATTGTCAGTTACCAGTTTTTTCGCATTGTTTTGGATCATCAATAATATCTTTCAAGGTGCAGGTCAACCTCCTTGTAGTCGTTTAATCACCCAATGGTTTAGCACTAAAGAAATTGGTAAACAGTGGGGGATTTGGAATTCATCTCACCACATTGGTGCCGCCATTATTCTTTCTGCTGGCGGGTATTTAATTACTTATTTTGATAGTTGGCGAGCGGTGTTTTATGGACCAGCAGCTTTTGCTTTAGTCTATGCGTTTTTCTTATTTAATAGGCTTAAAGATAAACCAGAAGAAGTTGGACTACCTGATGTAGAAGTTTATCAAAGAGTCAAAGACGGTGAAGAAATTGATCTTGAACAAGAAGCACTGAAAGAAGCGCCTAAAGCATCAAGTAAAGAAATATTTTTTAAACACGTTTTAGGTAATAGACTAATTTGGCTAGTGAGCTTGGTTAATTTGTTTATTTATATTGTACGGATAGGGCTATTGGATTGGGCGCCTAGCTTTCTTAAAGAAAGTCGCGGGCTTTCCATTATCGAATCAGCCAATACCACCGCTATTTTTGAAATTGCCGGTATCGCAGGAGCTTTTGCTGCAGGCTGGTTATCGGATACCATTTTTAAAGGTCGAAGAGGGCGCGTTTCTGTTATCTTTATGGCBTTGCTAGTGTTGTCTGTATTTGCCATTTTATATGTGCCATCGAATAGTGCTTTTATTATGGCTGCTACTTTATTTGCAGTTGGATTTTTTGTTCATGGTCCTATGTTATTGGTTGCTGTAGCAGCAGCGGATTTCGCCACTAAAAAAGCGGCGGCTACTGCCGTTGGATTAACTGGTTTGTTTGGGTATATCGGTGCGTTTATCGCTAACTATGGAACAGGGATGATTTCAGAGCGGTGGGGATGGGATTATGTTATTTATTTCTATTTAGCATCTGCATTTATTGGTATGGCGTTATTGTTATTTACGTGGAATAGTCGCTCACCGGTTTTAGATAAATTGCATAATTAGATTTATTAACTGAAAAAAACACCCTCTCTCTAACTCTCTCCCGTCAAGGGAGAGAGGATCTAAATACTCCCTCCCCCTTGACGGGAGAGGGTTGGGGAGAGGGTGAAATATTTACAATAAAAGAGAACTAACAATATGCTCGATTCATTTTTTAAATTAAAAGAACATGGCACTAGCGTCAAAACTGAAATCATCGCAGGTTTCACTACGTTTTTAACCATGGGTTATATCATTTTTGTTAACCCGGATATTTTAGCTCAAGCGGGCATTGATAGAGATGCGGCTTTTGTTGCGACTTGTTTAGCTGCTGCAATTGGTACTTTATTAATGGGATTAATCGCGAACTATCCGATAGCTTTAGCGCCGGGTATGGGAGTGAATGCCTTTTTTACTTACACAGTTGTTTTAGGCCAAGGATACACTTGGCAAATGGCACTGGGTGCGGTATTTATTTCGGGTATTCTATTTCTAATTTTGAGCGTTTTGCCTATACGAGAATGGATCATCAATGCAATTCCCCGATCACAAAAAATGGCGATAGCCGCAGGGATTGGTTTATTTTTAGCGATCATTGGATTACAAAACATGTCAATCGTCGTTGATCATCCCGCCACATTAGTGACCTTAGGCGATCTATCTCAACCACCCGTTTTGTTATCGATATTTTGTTTTTTAATGATTGTCACTTTAGAAATTCGTAAAATTCCCGGCGCAATTATTATTAGCATTATAGCGACTACACTGTTGGGCATGGCATTGGGCATTGCTGAATTTAAAGGCATTATTTCTGCGCCGCCAAGTTTAGCGCCAACGTTTGCTCAGCTGGATATTGCGGGCGCATTTAATATTGGTATGACAGGGATCATTATTGCTTTTTTGTTTGTTCATATGTTTGATACCGCTGGTACTTTAGTGACGGTCGCAAACTCAGCAGGATTATTGGATAAAAAAGGAAACTTACCACGTTTAGGCCGGACTTTATTAGCAGATAGTACTTCAATGTTGGCCGGCTCGGTTGTCGGAACATCGCCCGTTACCAGTTATATAGAAAGTACCGCAGGAGTAAATGCTGGAGGAAGAACTGGGCTTACAGCTGTTGTTGTTGCGCTGTTATTTTTAGCGAGTTTATTTTTTGCTCCGCTAGTTAGCTCAATCCCGAGTTATGCAACGTTTCCGGTTTTATTATTCGTTGCGACCCTTATGATGAAGAACATCACATTGATTGATTGGGACGATATGACTGAGTATGTTCCTGCGGTGGTCACTGTCGTTATCATGCCTCTTTCATTTTCAATTGCAGATGGTATTGGGTTTGGTCTGATTACCTACGCATTTTTGAAATTGGTTTCTGGAAAGATAGATAAATCGAATGTTTCTGTGGTAGTCATCGCTGCAATATTTGTTTTAAAGTATGCGTTTTTAGGTACACATTAAATTTTAAAAGAATCGAATTAACTGTAGGTTGGGTAGAAGAATGAAATCCAACAATGCTAGAGTTAAATTTATAAACATGTTGGGTTTCGCTACTCTCTACCCAACCTACAAGTGATAAACATTAGAATTAGGATAAAATAATGAAAAAGGTTTCTCTCATCGTTTCGTTAATGGCAACTTTGCTTTTACAGACTGTAGTTAATGCAAAGAGTTTAAGCGAAAATTGTATCAGCACAACCAACAATGCTAGCTACACAGGTATTTATAAAGGTGTAGAAAATAATTTAAGTTTGGCTGATTTTAATCGTGATTATACTTGTGCCGATAAATTTATAAAGTCGAAATATCCCAATCGTTTTTTTACTATTTTTGGAAGTTCCAGAATTAGTGAGAAGAACAATTCGGGTAATAAAATGATCGATSAAGCKAACGATAARCTTTATCAACAAATTTATAATTTAGCTTATAAGTGGACTAAACACCATGCATCTAAATATCCAGTATTGAGTGGTGCAGGGCCTGGCATTATGGAAGCGACTAGTCGAGGCGCTATGGATGCAGGCGGACCAAGTATTGGCTATACAACTTATTATGGACCTTCTAGAAAAGCAGCAGACGGTAAAGCTGGTGGCGATGCGAGTAAAGCTTTTTGGATGTATCGTGCGGAAAATAAAAAGCCACAAACGATTGTTTCTGATGGTCTAATTTTTACCAGTGTTGCCGTTAGAGAAAGTATTATGGTTATGCATTCCGCTGCCATGGTTTTCGCTCCTGGCGGAACCGGCACTGAGTGGGAAATATTTCAAACCATAGAACAAATTAAAAGTGGTCAACTGACGCCGGTACCCATTTAYATTGTTGGCGATAAARAAAWTCATTGGAAGAGYTTGTATAATMGACTAGAAGATATGATGTTACGTGGAACCATTAATCGYGAAGAAGTTGAGTCTTTAGTTACTCACATTGATAATCCAGAAGATGTTTTTGATTTACTAACTAAAGATTTGAATTTATAGGCTTATATCAATCGATTTAGCAAACCAGTTGCAATTAAGTATCGGAGTCATAAATGACTGACTCCGAAACTTGAACAATTAAATAGCTAGTTTAGGCAGATCAAGATTTTTACGATTTTTAATTTCACCTTTTGTGCATCCGACTAATTCGTGTGGGAATACCAACCAATCATCTGTTTCTTCAATAAAGTAGTCAGGCTTTATATCAGTCACGTTTTTCTTCGGCTTGTAATAAACGGTAGCCACTTTAATGACCTCAGGAGTATTGCGACGACAGGTATGGCGTAACTCTCTAAGCAGAGCTTCTATTGAGCGTCCACTATCAAAAACATCATCAATAATAAGCAAACTATCGTCGGCATTAATGTTATTTATAATGTATTCAAGACCATGAACGTTGACTTCTTTTTGCTGTTGCATGCCAATGTAACTACTGGTTCTTATCGCTATATGATCGGTTTTAACGCCGTAATAATCCATTATTTCTTGAACTGCGATCCCAATAGGGGTTCCTCCACGCCAAACTGCAACAATAAACTTGGGCTTAAACCCACTTTCAAGAATTTTTATTCCAAGCTTAAAAGACATATCCAATAAGGACTGAGCATCTATGTAGGTTTTTTCCATTAGTTATTCCATGCGAATGTATTTAGTTTTAAGTATTCTTCTTCTGCAAGAGAGAAGTTTATCAGTTTTGAGGTAAATTGAAAGTCTAGCCTGTATAATTATCGCTAGCCATGAAATATTTTAATATTTAGAGAAGACAAATGCMAAGAGCGATAATTTTAGTACTAGATAGTTTGGGTATTGGAGCCACGCCTGATGCTGATRCGTTTGGCGATCAGGGCGCTGATACATTAGGACATATTGCTGAATGGTGCGCATTAGGCAATACATGTGAAGAGCGAGAAGATGGGATTCTTAGAATTCCTAATTTAGTTAAWCTTGGCTTGGGTAAAGCYAATGAGCTTTGTACTAAAATTAGTCAARAAGGRCTTTCTTCTGATGCGCCTATTATTGGAATGTATGCWGCTTGCAARGAAATTTCGACAGGTAAAGATACACCGTCAGGTCATTGGGAAATMGCAGGTGTACCGGTTAGATTTGACTGGGGATATTTTTTAGACAAAAAGGATAGCTTTCCCAGTGCATTACTAGAAAATTTAAAAGCTAATGCGGGATTAAGCGGTATTCTAGGAAACTGTCATAGCTCGGGTACTGAGATATTAGAAAAACTCGGCCAACAGCATATAGATACTCAGTTTCCTATTTGTTATACCTCTGCAGATTCTGTTTTTCAAATTGCGGCACACGAAAAACATTTCGGCTTAAGCAAACTCTACGAAGTCTGTGAAATTGCGAGAGAATTATTGAATGAATATAATATAGGAAGAGTGATTGCACGACCATTTATAGGAGAGGCGGGCAAATTTACTCGCACAGGAAATCGCAAAGACTATACAACGCCTCCTCATAAAGAAACATTATTAGATAAGCTGGTAGGTGTTGGTAGAGAAGTGCATTCCGTCGGTAAAATTGCTGACGTTTTTGCTCATAGAGGTATTACTCATAAAACAAAAGCGAATGGTCATGATGCTCTATTTGACGCAACATTAAATTCGATGAATCTAGCGAAAGACGGCAGTTTAATTTTTACAAATTTTGTAGAATTTGATCAATCTTTTGGTCATAGAAGAAATGTCGGAGGTTATGCTGCTGCATTAGAACATTTTGATCAACGCCTGCCCGAAATAATGTCCGCAATGAATGACGATGATCTATTAGTTTTAACCGCTGATCATGGTTGTGATCCTACCTGGGAAGGAAATGATCATACTAGAGAACATATTCCATTTATTGCTTATAGACCCAATCAATTAAAGGAAATTAATGCAGGAATAAGAGATAGTTTTTGCGATATTGGTCAGTCAATTGCTACTCATTTGCAGATCGATCCGCTTGAAGAAGGGATGAGTGCTTTCACTAAATAAAATTTTTATTTAGTGCCAAAAATCTTATCGCCCGCATCACCTAATCCCGGAATAATATAACCATGCTCATTAAGATGACTATCAATACTCGCGGTATAAATATCCACGTCGGGATGTTTGTCTTGTAGTCTTTTTATTCCTTCTGGAGCCGCCACTAAAATCAACGCTCTAATATCTTTACAACCGGCCTCTTTTAATAAATCAATAGTTGCATCCATTGAACCACCGGTCGCTAGCATAGGATCAATAATAAGCGCCATGCGTTGATCCATTTTGTCGGTTAATTTTTCAAAATAACTAACCGGTTCTAACGTTTTTTCGTCACGATACAAACCAACCACGCTTATTTTTGCGCTTGGCATTAATTCTAAAACACCGTCAAGCATTCCAATTCCAGCACGTAAAATAGGTACSACTGTGGCTTTTTTTCCTTTGATTTGTTGTCCTGTTATCGGTCCTTCCCAGCCTTCTAAGGTGTAGTCTTCTAGCTGAAGATCTTTGGTAGCTTCATAGGTCAAAAGGCTTCCAACTTCAGAGGCTAATTGTCTAAAACTRCGAGTRCTTCGATCTGCTTGACGCATTAARCTCAATTTATGYTGAACTAATGGGTGTTTKATTTCAAATACGCTCATAATCTATTCCTTTATTGCTTTCTTCAAGTCAAGTATTACACTGATTATTTTGGAACGCTTTCAATGTATCAGGGTAGGCATTCTTTAAAAAACCATCAAAGTGAACTTTAGCTTTATCTGATTCTTCGATTTCAATTTTATTAACGGTTTTATCGACTCTTGTGTAGTGAAATATTTTAATGGTCTCGGGTTTTGAATCCCAAACATTTTTCATGTTTGTTACATTTTTAAAACTGTCATCAATAAAGTAAATGTTTTTATAGCTTCGATTAACTCGTTTCAAATAGTCTTCAAGAACGAGTCCTTTATTTAGTCCGGATGACATGATAAAACCATTTTTATAGGTCACTCGTGCTGTTCGATTACCATCATTAAATTTAATATCATACCCATTTCCCATTTCTTGAATATGCTCATTAGATAGATCAATTTTGTATTTTGCGAGTTCGCGCTCTGTAGCCACTCTATACTTTGCCGTTCTAGCAGTTAAAATCAATAAATCATATTGTTTTTGTTGATTAAAAATATCGACTGCATTTGCTTGAGTCAACTTAGTCGAACCCATTTCGAATAGAGTTCCTAGCGTTCTGAATATACAATGAAATTGTTGTTCTTTATCAATGACAAAAGATTGACCGCTTGGATCGTAAACTTTTCGGCCTCTTTGCCAGTTGTACCACTTGCCACTGCCAACAAAATTGATAGACTCCAACAAAGTATCATCTATATCAAAAATAACCAATGTAGTATCTTTATCTGGACTATCATTTTTTATTTGCGTTTGCATAGCCAAGAGATCGTTTATATTTTTATAAACTACAGATTTTGCAGAGGTGGAACTAATAAAAAAGGTTGCTATTATCGTTAGAATACTTAGGTAAGTAGTCAAAACAACTTGATGATTGAATGCTTTCATTTCGTGTTTTTTATCTCTAGCTTAAAAAAAATAATTTACTCAGATTTAAATAACTCGTCTAAATAATAAGCGATCCTTATCCCAGCTTGTTTAAGTCTCATCTTTATCACGGGCATATTTTTATACTGATAAGCGTAGCCAATTGATTCTTCTTTAGGGTATACCACATCGCGAATTTTAACACTTTCTTTAATCCAGACCAGCGGATTATTGGTTTCCCATTTTTTGATATCACTAGGTGAGATTTCTTTATCTAACCAATTAGTCCATTCGGTAAAACTTAAATGTCTTCGTTCTATTAAATTAGTATCCCAAATTCTATGGAGGTTTGTGTCTTTACGATAAAACTTAAGCTTTACCCAATTACCGCCGTGATCTTCGCCGTTACCTGCGTGTAAAGGCTGGTGTAGGTCGCCAATAATATGAACTATAAATTTGAGCGCTAAGGATTTTTCTTCTTTTGTCGAACTCTTATTCTTAACTATTTTAGAGAACTTATTTAAAGCAAACACTGCATCACCTTGTTTAGGAGCGCCTACTTCGCTGTAAGTCTTACCTTTTGGAACGGTGACGTAATGATAAGGGCTAGCCGTTTTTTGCCAAAACTCAGCAGGATCTGTTCGCATTTCATCAGCCCACGTTGAAGCTTCAGCCAGTGTTTCGTATCCTAGTATGGCTTTTAAAGCTTTCTTTGTATGATCGTTGATATGTCTTTCTGCTAATTCACCAGTGACTCTATGACCAGTTTGTCCTAAAGCTAAAACATTAGTTGTGCATATTAGTAATAAGCATATTGAAATAAATTTCATTATTAGTCTCATTTTTATTATTAGTTTCTATTTTTAATTAACATTAGTGATTTATTGGTCATAAAATAGTCATTTAGCTAATTTATAATTTAGTTTATCAATGTTGATGTTAGAACTGTTGATAAACCAAAGACGATCATACACCTAACTAGCTGAATTTACAGGTAAAAATAAGTTTACATTTTAACTTGACTAAAAAGTCAAGATTCAATATTGTATGACCGGTATTTCTAACTAAAAAGTAGTAACAAAATAGGTGAGCTCTTTAGCAAACCGAACTAACTATAATAGCCAACTATAGGCTAAAACAGGGGAAAACAAATGAAAATGAAACTGAGTAAAATTGCAATTGCAATCGCTTTGACAGCAGGACTGTCAGCGACTGTAAACGCAGCCGTTACCTCTTCTATACGGGGTAATGTCGCAACAGAAGCTGGAACTAGCTTTGCTGCTGCAACAGTAACTATCACGCATACACCATCGGGTACGGTATCGACAACAACAACCAATGATAAAGGTGTGTTTTCTGCACGAGGTCTTCGAGTCGGCGGTCCTTACTCGATTTCAATTAGCGGCGACGGATTTGAGACAGTTAAAATCGATGACGTTTACCTGTCTCTTGATCAGGTTTTTTCACTGCCAGTAGTAATGGAAGAGAAGGATTCAGGAAATGTACTCACAATAGTTGCTAATCGTAGAGGATTGAGTGGCTTTTCTAATGAAGGCTTGGGCACCAGTCTTGGACTCCAAGCACTTGGAGAATTGTCTTCGATTGACCGCGATATCACTGACGCAGCTGCGTTGAACCCATTTGCTTCTATCAATCTCCAAAGTGGCGGTGCAAAAGAGTTAACGATTGCAGGGGCGAACAACCGCTTTAATTCATTGACGATAGACGGTGTTGCTTTGAACGATCGGTTTGGTCTTAATGCAAATGGTTACCCATCGCAACGCTCTCCTATTTCTTTTGATGCAATCGAATCGCTTTCGATTCAAACTGCACCTTTTGATGTTGAATACAATGGTTTCACTGGCGGTACCATCAACGCTGTTACCAAATCCGGTACTAATGAATTTAAAGGCTCAGTAGGTTACTACTTCACTGATGATTCATTGATCGGCGATAAAAGTGAAGACGATGAATTTGACTTCGAATTTGAAGAAGAAACATTTGTTGCCACACTTGGTGGTCCAATTATTAAAGACAAGCTGTTTTTCTTCATCTCTTACGATAAATATGAAGAAATCGCACCGCTAAGTAATGGACCAGTAGGTTCTGGTGCTCTGAATATACAAGACAACATCTTCGCCGAAGATGTTACTACGGTGGCTCAAATCGTTTCTGATGTTTGGGGGTTCGACATTGGAGGGTTCACTAAGGATCCTGCTAAAGATGAAAAACTTCTTGCAAACATAGACTGGAACATAAACGACGAACACCGTGCAAAATTCACTTACCTCAACACCGACGGAAACACTATTCGAGAACAAAATGGTAATAACTTCCTTGCGTCGGACAATAGACTTGGTGCCTCGTCGGCTTGGTATGACCGTACTGAAACAGTTGAGAGTTTTATCGCTCACGTATTTTCTGATTGGACTCCTGAGTTTTCGACAAGCTTTAAGATTGCAAGCACTACACAGGCTACCCGTCAGGAATCATTGAACGGCGCGGATTTTCCTTCTATGGCAGTATTATTGCGTGAAGTCGATGGAGACGAAAACTATCTCGTATTTGGTCCAGACCGTTTCCGTCATGGTAACCAACTTGATCAGGAATTTTTCCAAATTAAATTTGTAGCCGATTATGTTCTTGGCGACCACCTGCTTAAAATGGGTTATGAGCGCGAAGAAGTCGATATAAATAACTTATTTGCGCAAAATTCGGAAGGTTCTTACGTTTTTGACAGTATTGCTGATTTACAAAACGCAACGGCTTCCGGTTTGTTGTACAACAATGCTATATCTAACAATGAAAACGATTTGCGTGCGATTTGGGGTTACAACTACAACTCACTATATGTGCAAGATAGCTGGGACGTGAATGGTGATCTTGCTGTTGATTTCGGTGTTCGCTACGACTGGTATGAATCAGAAGGCGTAATCCGAGAGAATCAAAACTTTGTCAACCGTTACGGATTCTCTAATACCAATGATATCGATGGGTTGAGTGTCGTACTGCCAAGAGTTTCTTTCAAATGGTTAGCATCAGATGACACTACCGTACGCGGTGGAATTGGTCGTTTCTCTGGTGGGGCTCCAGGAGTTTGGCTTTCAAATAGCTATTCTAATGACGGTGTATTTTCAGATAGCTCTAATGCATTCGGAACAGTCCTAGTACCAACCACACCAGACCCAGTAACCGGTCAGTACATTCCTCAAGATGTGCTTGATTCACTGGCGAACGAAGCACCAGATGGCTCGGTAAACGCACTTGGTTCAGGTTTCGAAATTCCAACAACTTGGAAATATAGTCTTGGTGTTGCACACGAAACTGACATTCCCTACCTTGGTGATGATTGGTTACTATCTGCTGATTTCCTCTACAACAAACTTGGGAATGCCTCTTACTGGTATGATGCACGTTGTAACGTAGAAGATACCGCACCCGATGGTCGTAACGTATATGACTGTGGCAATGTACTTGGTGACGGTAATCGTGATCCTGAAGCGCTTGTTGTTGGTTCCTTTAATAACGGTGGCAGTAGCACATTGTTAGCTTTATCAGCATCTAAAGATTGGGAAACCTCAGCTGGTAATTTTGACGTGTTCATGAGCTATACTCACGCTGATGTTGAAGATATTGGTTATGGTACATCGTCTACAGCAACGTCTAATTACTCTGATTTTGCAGCGTATGATCGCCAAGCGCCACGTGTAGGTACTTCAAACTATCAGGTAGAGCACTTGTTGAAATTACGTTTTAACTGGAGAAAAGAATTTGTTGCTGGTTATGAAACTAAGGTGTCAGTATTTGCAACTCGACGTACAGGTCAGCCTTACAGCTACACCTTTGCCGAAAATAATAACTGTGTGCTTGATATAGGCGGCGGTCGTTGTGCTCGTGAAAGTCGTAACGATGATGCCGGTCACCTGCTTTACGTTCCATCTGGTCCGAATGATCCGTTGTTTTCACCATTGTCCTTCGGTGGCGACGCAGCTGCACAGCAGGAGTTCTTTGACTACATTAATAACTCAGAGTTGGCTCAATACGCAGGTAGCATTGCTCCGCGTAATGGTAATAACTCATCTTGGACTACTCTCTTTAACGTGAGAATGCAACAAGAGCTACCGGCGTTTGATAAAGACCATAAATTCTTAGTTACTTTAGATATTGAGAATTTCGGTAATCTACTTAACAAAGACTGGGGTCGTATTGAGCGTACTCGGTACGAGTTTGAGCGTGATGTGGTATCTGCTGTCATTACCAATGGTCAGTACGAGTACTTAAGGCTTGAAAATCCAGATCGTATCGCTAATCTGGAAGTGTTAAGTCAGTCTGTTTGGCAGATTCAATTCGGTTTCAAGTACGAATTTTAATTTAACGAACTGATATTCAAAAGTAAAAAATCAAACCGAAGACTTGTTCTCCGGTTTTTTTTGACCTAAGTTTTTATTGGAACAAGTTTAGTTGGATAGTCTGTTTGGACTTACCAATAACTGAATTTGTATGTAAAATTAAAGCACCAAGTTTGCTTGGCGTTTTTTTGTTTATCAAAATGGAGTCAATAACAAAAATGAAATTGATAGCACAAACATTAGTATTGCTTTTTATATCTTTTAGTGGACTTTGTGTCACTGCCGGATCACAAATCAACACCGTAGAGTTATTTGCGAAAAAAAATGAAGTCATTGACGTAAAATTATCCCCTTCGGGTAAACACTTAGGTATTAGAAGAATTCGAGACGACGTGTCTCGACTGGTAGTAGTCGAAGTAAAATCTAAGGAGGTCGTTAGCCACATCGAGTTTAGGGGAAGAGAGCAAGTTGGCACTTTCCAGTGGGCTAATGATGAGCGTATAATTATTAAAATACTTTCAAATAGAAAAAATGAAGGTTTTGTATTTTATGGCGAACTTTATTCTTTTGATATAACAAAAAATAAAGGTAATATGATTTTTGGAAGCCGTATGCGTTGGATACGTACAAATAATACCAGAGAAAAATTAATTCTCGAAAAGCATAAGGCAATGGCAAGCTCGTGGGCGCAAATTATTAGCATGTTCCCAAAAGATAGAGATCACATCCTTATTGCTGCAAGACCCTACAGCGACAAACAAAATAAAATACCTCGGTTATATTTGCTAAATGTTAACAACGGGAATATTTCGTTTTACACAGAGGCTCCAGCCGCACATGTTAGGTATGTTACTGATCAATATGGCGATTTAGCTTTTGCTACTACTTTCGACAAAGAAAATGACAAGGTCGCTTTTGAATTTCAACGTGAGACTAAATCTTGGAAGGTCATTAAAGATTTTACCTACACTGATTGGTTTAAGCCTCTGCTATACGATTCAAATAAACGAAAACTAACATTTCTTGACAATTATGATAAAAACAAGCGAACATTATTTACTTTGGATGTTGATAGTAAGAAAGTTAGTACTTTATTCAAAGATCCTAACAGAGAAATCTATTGGGTTCATTTAAACGAAAGAACAAGTAAGGTTCTCGGAGTGGAGATTGACACTGGTTATCCAGAGTACCATTTGGTTAAATCTCTTAAAGAAGGTGGCGAAATTTTTATAGAGTTAGTGCAAGTATTTAAGGGATACGAGCTTAGCGACATAAGTAGTAATGTGGATGAAACTTTGTACTCTGTCCGCGCGTCGAATGACGTTGAACCGGGTGCATGGTATTTATATGATAGAAAATCTAAGAAAGTTGAATTTATCGCTAAGAAGTTCGAGCACTTGAATAGAGCGAGTCTTTCGCAGACACAAGCCTTCACCTTTAAATCTAGAGATGATGAAAAAATTTCTGGTCATTTAACTCTTCCCCAAAATAACAAAAAAGAAAAATATCCTGCTGTTCTGTTAGCAAGAGAAAATTTAACAGGGCAATCTGTGTGGAGTTATGGGCACACGAGACAATTGCTAGCATCGCTGGGCTATGCCGTGATAGAGATAAACAATAGAGGTTCTACTGTCTATGGGCGTAGATTTTCCAATCTAGCTGATCTTCATTTAGGAGATACCGTTCAGTATGATCTAATTGATGGCGTAAACTATCTGATTGAGCAGGGGACTATTGATAAGGAAAAAATATGCACTATGGGAGAATATATTGGTGGATATTCAGCTGTTCAGCTCTCGGTACTCGATAATAATTTGTTTAAATGTTCAGTGGCTAAATCAGCATTTTACGAGCTTTCTTTATTTAAGAAAGAGTGGCTGGATTCTGAATTACTTTGGCGGGAAAGTAGGTTTAAGGAAATTTTCGGCGAGTCGAGTGCATTACTAGCGAAATTTTCTCCGATTAATTATTTAAAAAAGTTAAAGAGTCCTTTATTAATTATTCATGGTGAGAACGAGGATCGGGTTTCAATAAAACAAGCCGAAAAACTAGTTCGCAGACTCAAAAAGCTTGGCAAAGAGCATGTTTGGTTAGAGTTAGATAATGAAAGACGGAATGTTTTTAAAGAAGAGAATCGATTAGAGTATATGCAAGCCATTAAGTTATTTCTACAAAAACACAATCCGGCATTTGAATAGATTCATTTGAAAACTAAAAAAGAGGATGGAACCTCTTTTTTACTTCAAAAAATAACCGTTTACAGGGTCAAAATCTGACAATTTATGACCTTTAATCGGTGACTT
Organism: Kangiella sp.; assembly: GCA_002733465.1. Taxonomy (GTDB): domain Bacteria; phylum Pseudomonadota; class Gammaproteobacteria; order Enterobacterales; family Kangiellaceae. Next base: position 19,174 of record NVVT01000020.1, on the reverse strand, counting down.
GCCTAGCCACGCGATCAATCACCATAAGGGATCCAAATATTTTTAACCTGACAAGATGCTCTTAAATATTGAGTATCATTTTCGCAATTAAACCAATCTTTATTATTGCCATCGTTCACCCACGTTCTTTTTAAATTATCAGCAGACGCCAGCTCAATCATTTCAGAACCCTCTTTAGTTCCTTGGTACCAAATGCTTTCCACTTGGTCATGTTCTGCCAATACCTTAGCTAAAGAATCTCTATCACCAGTTACAATATTTACTACACCAGATGGCATATCGGATGTTTCTAATACTTGATAAAGATCTGTTGCAACTAGAGGCGCAGTTTGTGACGGAATAATAACTACACGATTTCCCATAGCAATTGCTGGCGCTAATAATGATATAAACGCTAGTAGGGGAGAATCATCAGGACACGCTATTCCCATAACGCCAATAGCCTCGTTCATCGCCAATGCAACACCTTGAATAGGCGGTTGATGAACACTGCCATCGTATTTATCTGCCCACGCTGCAAAAGTAAATAACTTTTCGATTGAAGTATCAAATTCATTTTCTGCTTGTTCTTGAGTCGCATGAGTTGACTCTATTATTCTCTGGCAAAATTCAGTTTTTCGATAGTTTAAATTTTCCGCCAAATAATAAAGTATTTGTGCGCGAAGATGACCAGTTGATTGACTCCAAGCGTTAGCTTTAAAAGCCGCTTCAACGGCATTTCTAATATCCTTTCGACTACCATCTGATACTCGGCCAATCTGTGAACCATCAGGTGTAGTTACGATTAACGTATTGCCATTATCGGGTCTTGCTTGCTTACCGTTAATATACATTTTTGCTGTTTGATCAATGTTACTCAAATCATTGCTAGAATTATTTTTTTGAGTTTTTTTAGTTGCTAGTTTTATTCTCTTTGGAGCTACACTAGATTTAACTTTTAGGTATTCAAACATGCCTTCCTTGCCACCTTCACGACCCATCCCCGATTCTTTGTAACCGCCAAACCCACAAGCAGCATCAAATTGGTTAGTGGTATTGATCCAAACAACGCCCGCTTTAATTTGTGGCGCGACATCTAACGCTCGATTAATATTTTCTGACCATACGCTAGCGGCTAATCCATATTTACTATTGTTAGCTAATTGAATCGCTTCTGGTTGATGTCTGAATGACATCACGCTCAAAACAGGGCCAAAAATTTCTACGCTTGCTGCGGTATTACTAGTTTCAATATCACAGAGTAAAGAGGGTGGATAAAAACAACCTTTAGAATTAATCGTATTTGATTTACTCGTTTTAGCTTGATATAAAGTAGCGCCTTCTTTCACGCTTTGATTGACTAAAAACTCTATTCTTTCTTTTTGACTAGGATCGACTATGGCTCCAATGTCCGTGCATTTATCTAAAGGATCGCCTATTCGTAAAGTATTCATTCGTTTTTTCAATCTTTTAATGAACAGCTCTTCAATGCCTTCTTGTACTAATAATCGAGAGCCAGCACAACAAACTTGACCTTGGTTAAACCAAATTGCATCCACTACACCTTCAATCGCGCTATCTATATCTGCATCGTCAAAAACGATAAATGCAGATTTTCCACCAAGTTCTAAAGTTAGTTTTTTTCCAGTGCCTGCAGTTTGTCGTCGAATCATTTTGCCAACATTAGTTGAGCCAGTAAATGCGATTTTATTAACGTCAGGGTGTTCCACAATTTGCGCGCCCACTTTTCCATCACCGGTAACAATATTGACAACACCTTTTGGCAGACCAACTTCTTCTAATATTTCGGCAAACATTAATGCGGTTAAACTAGTATATTCTGCAGGTTTAATCACAACGCAATTTCCAGCAGCAATCGCAGGCGCAATTTTCCAAGCCATCATTAAAAGAGGAAAGTTCCAAGGAATAATTTGTCCTACTACACCTAGCGGCTCAAAGTTTTCAAATTCAGCGCCTGAACCTGAACCCATTAATTGAGCCCAACCAGCATGATGATAAAAATGGCGGATGGCTAATGGAATGTCAACATCACGAGTTTCACGTATCGGCTTGCCGTTATCCATTGATTCTAAAACAGCGAGTTCTCTCGATCGTTTTTGTAATAATCGCGCAATGGCGTAAAGATATTTCGCACGCCCTTTGCCGCCAATATCGTTCCAACTTTTTTGGGCTTGCCTAGCCGATGAAACGGCAGAATCAACTTGCTTACTGGTTGACTGAGCAATTTTCGCTAGCCGCTCTCCAGTCGCCGGATTACAGCTATCAAAAAGATTTTTCGGCGTTGCTTTTTGCCATTCACCATTAATGAAAATACGAGATGACTTTTCATATGTCTTCAACCAATCTAAAACCTTGGCATTACTTTCTGGAGCGGGACCATAGTTCATAGTGTTAAATATCTCCGCGATGGTTTCGTTTTTCATAATTTTTCCGATAATTTATTTGGTTGTAGCTCACGCCCTTGTAAGTAAAGGGTTTTATCTTAGCTCATCGCATGACGATGATTGGCAGAATATCGACCTGTGACATAATGTTCTAATTGACGTTCTATATCGCCTAATAAACTAGAAGCACCAAACCTAAACATATTAGGATGTAACCAAGAATCACCAAGTTCTTCTTTTATTAAAACCAAGTAACTCAGCGCATCTTTCGCCGTTCCAATTCCACCTGCGGGCTTAAAGCCGACTCTAAAACCCGTTAGGTCTTGATATGCTCTTATCATCCGAATCATGGTTAACGATACGTGTAAAGTCGCATTAATAGGTTCCATTCCTGTCGACGTTTTAATGAAATCACTGCCTGCCATCATTGATACCATCGATGCTTTGGCTACATTGTTTAAAGTACTGAGTTCACCAGTGGCGATAATACTTTTCATGTGTGCTTTGCCACACGCTTTCTTAAATGCTTTAACTTCGTCATACAGTGCTTGCCAATTACCATTTAAAACATGTGCTCGGGTAATCACTATATCAATTTCTCTAGCGCCTGCGGCAACCGATGATTTTATTTCTTGTATCCTAATTTCCATAGATGAAAGCCCCGCAGGAAATCCTGTAGAAACGGCTGCCACTGGAATGTTTGATCCTTTAAGAGCTTTAACCGCGGTTGGCACCATTTCATGGTAAACGCAAACGGCGCCAGTGGTTAAGTTTAAGTCGTGGATGCCTAGCTCTTTTTGTATTTCTAAACTGACAGGCGTGCGAGCTTTTGCGCATAATCGTCTCACTTTACCTGGCGTGTCTTGACCCGAAAGCGTGGTTAAATCAATACAGGATATTGCTTTGACTAACCATGCGGCTTGCCATTCCTTTTTGACAGTGCGTCTTGCCGTTAAAGTCGATGTTCTACGTTTAACCGCGCTTAGGTTGACCCGAATATCATCTATCCATTCTGGATTAAACTCAGTGCCAGGGTTATCAACATCAGGAACGATCGAGTCATTAGATTCGTTAGATTTGTTGGTCTTTGTATTTTTCATTCTTTCTTTCATTTTTAGCCTTCTCAATCTTTTTAACTTTTGCTAATACGTTTCATTATGACATTATTTTCATTAGGTGTTTGTTGATTCGATTTTTCTATTTTATTAGAATCCTTAAGCGTTATAATATCGTGAATTTTTGCAATGGTTTTATCTGCATCATCTTGGTTCTTTGCATGAACCATCATTAAAGGTTCTGATTGACTGACTTCATCGCCAATTCCTTTAATAGCACTTAAACCAACAGAATGGTCGACGGAATCTTGAGCTCTCTTGCGCCCGCCACCTAGTTCTACTACTAAATTGCCAATCGCTCGAGCATCCATATTGGTAATGGTAAGTTTCTCGCTTGTAGAATTTTGCGGGTATACAGGAATAATAATATTAGCTTTAGTTAAAATTTTATCATGATTAGATAGTAAATCGTTTGGTCCGCCAAGCGCTACAACCATCTTTTCAAAGTATTCGGCCGCAAGACCAGAGTCTAAGTTTTTATTTAGCTGTGTAATTGCTTCTTCCTTAGAAACCGAAGCTTTACTTAAAACAAGAAGTTCAGCCGCTAGTTCAATAACAACTTTATGTAATCTTGGATCGCGATAATTACCGGTTAAGTAATCAACCACTTCAATCATTTCTAAAGCATTACCAGCTGTAGGACCTAGTACTTGCGACATATCCGTAATCAATGCCGATATTGGAAGCCCTAAACCTTCACCTACTTCAACAATATTTTTAGCAAGGGCTTCAGCCATTTCTCGACTGGCGGCAAAAGCACCGCTGCCTGTTTTTACATCCATAACTAGAGCATCAAGGCCTGAAGAGAGTTTTTTAGATAATATTGAAGCGGTTATCAAGGGAATTGACTCAACGGTTGAGGTGACATCTCTTACTCCATAAAGACGTTTATCCGCAGGCGCTAATTCAGCTGTTTGACCGATTACCGCACAGCCTATATTAGCGACAATATYTTGGAAGTCTTTTATTCCTGGYGTGACATTRTAACCGGGAATACTTTCCATTTTATCTAAGGTTCCGCCTGTATGACCAAGTCCTCGACCAGAAATCATAGGTACATGAACGCCACATGAGGCAAGCATTGGCGCTAGCATGATACTAACTTTATCACCCACGCCTCCTGTGGAGTGTTTATCTACAACTGGACCATTCAATTGATAATTTGACCAATCTAATGTTTCACCAGATGCTTGTAGGCTCTTAGTCAATTCAACACATTCGTTTCTATCCATTCCTTGAAAAAAAACGGACATCGTTAACGCCGCAATTTGACCTTCGCTGATTGAGCGATCAGAGATCCCTTTCACGAAAAATTTTATTTCTTCGGCCGTAAGAGTTTTACCATCTCGTTTTGAACGAATTATTTCTTGGGCGAGCATTGTATTTAAGTAACCTTGTTTAAAATCTAACTGAATGGTTAAAACTGATAGCAGTATAGCTTGAATTGACGCTATAATAAATCAAACCTGACCAATTGGTCAACTTTATATTGTGTCGAACGTTTAGGCTAGAGCTATAGCGCTTTTGACCGTTTGGTCAAACTGTGATAATTTGCTCTTGTAGATCGATTACAATGACTAATAAATAAAATAATAAACAGAATAATAAGGTGTCAGATATGAGTATTATTGGAATGTTCGTTTTGATAGCAATTGCTATCCTTTTCTCAGAAAACCGTAAAGCCATTAAACTTCGGACTGTTGGAGCCGCTTTTGCGCTTCAAGCAATTTTTGCTGCACTAGTATTATATGTTCCCGCTGGGCAAGAAGCGTTAGGTGCTGTTTCAAATAGTGTACAAAATGTTATTAACTATGCGGATAGCGGAATAGATTTTCTGTTTGGCGATTTGGGTAGAGGGAAATTAGGTTTCATTTTTGCGTTTAATGTTTTACCGATTATCGTTTTCTTTTCTTCGTTAGTAGCAGTTCTTTATTATCTAGGCATCATGCAGAAAATCATTAGCGTGATTGGGCAGTTTTTTAAGTTTCTTATGGGGACAGGTCATGCGGAGTCACTTTCTGCTACGGCTAATATATTTGTAAGTCAAACAGAAGCACCTTTGGTTATAAAACCTTATATTTTGGGCATGACTCGGTCGGAATTGTTTGCGGTAATGGTTGGAGGTATGGCATCTATAGCTGGTTCTCTGCTTGTTGCTTATGCGAATTTAGGCGTTGAATTAAAATATTTAATTGCTTCTAGTTTTATGGCCGCACCTGGCGGTTTATTAATGGCTAAATTAGTGATACCTGAAACAGGAACACCTAAAAACGCGAGTGAACATATTGATTTTGACGGTGATGAAAAACCCGCTAATGTAATTGATGCGGCAGCAAGTGGCGCAGTAAGCGGAATGAAACTAGCGGTTAATATTGGGGCGATGTTAATAGCTTTTATCGCTTTAATTGCATTATTAAATGGTGCCTTTGGCGGAATCAGCTCAATGCTTGGTTTACCCGAAGTGACGATTGAAACAATGCTGGGTTATGTTTTTTCTCCGGTAGCTTATGTTTTAGGCGTTCCTTGGAACGAAGCGATAACAGTGGGTAGTTTAATTGGTCAAAAGTTAATTCTTAATGAATTCGTCGCCTATGTTAATTTTGTAGAAATAAAAGATACTTTACTACCACACACTCAAGTGGTCGTTACCTTTGCTTTGTGTGGATTCGCTAATTTATCATCGATTGCTATTTTGTTGGGTGGTTTGGGTAGCATTGCGCCGACACGTCGACATGAGATTGCAAAAATGGGACTTAAAGCAGTATTGGCTGCTACATTGGCAAACTTAATGAGTGCCGCTTTGGCAAGTCTGTTTATTGCATAGTTTTTTACTAATTAATTTGGTTATTATTTGATTTGTAAAATCGTTTTAGTCATTTTTAGAAGGAATTATTTATTTTAATGGACAATAGAATCGATAGGTTTGCAGAAATTTCGAAATTATCATTGGAAATGAAATCAAACATTAATGATTTATTTGAAAATGGCGGAATGCTAAGAAGCAAAAATGTAAAAGCAATATGTTCGGAGCTTTCAATTAATATTGAAGAGTTAATGCTTTTACTTTTACCTGTTGCCGAATATTTTTCCATAGCACCTATTTCTTCGTTTGAAGTTGGTTCGGTTGTACAAGGTCGAACTAATAATTTTGATAATTTCTCTAATTTATATTTAGGTGCTAATTTTGAGTATAAGAACTTATCGCTCAATTTTTCTATTCATGCAGAGCAAGCTGCAGTTTCTAATGCATGGTTAAATGGTGAAATAGGAATTGAGTCAATTGCTACTTCAGCAGCTCCTTGTGGCCATTGCCGTCAGTTTCTCTATGAATTATCGGGCACTAATCCGCTACCTGTTATTATGCCTGACGAAGGTTCTAAGAGTATCAAAAAAGTCGATATTCAAATTCTATTACCCTCAGCCTTCGGACCTAAACAATTGGGTTGTGAACAGTTATTGATGGGAAAAAATTTAGAAGGTGAGTCATTTGTTTTGAACTCTCAAATTGACGATGAATTTGTATTGTTGGTTTTTGAGCAGGCCAAGATTAGTTATGCGCCCTATACGAAAAATTATGCAGCTTGCGGTATTCAGTTAAAGAATGGATCAATGTTTTTTGGTCGATATGCAGAAAATGTTGCACATAACCCTAGTTTGTCAGCATTTTCGTCTGCAGTCAGTCGATTAGCGATGAGCGCGTTAGTTTTGAGTGAATTGCCTGAGAGCAAGCTGGCTAACGATTTTGCAACTAATATTAAACGCGTTGTTTTTGTTGAAAATAGTACTTTATCTAGCCAAAAGAAATATGCTGAATTGTTACTTTCAAACTTAACAAATGAAGTTGTACTGGAATATTATCAAGCGGATGTTAGAAATAAAAAATAAAATAAAAGCCTGTTGATTTGACGAAAAAATAATAACGAGAAAAAGATGAAAGACCAAAAAGAAATCATTAGAGAAACTAATGAATTGAAAATATTGGAAGCTGCGGAGTTAGTGTTTGCACAATTTGGTTTTAAAGGTGCGACTACTGATAAAATTGCAAAGCAAGCCGAGCTGCCCAAGGCGAACATTCATTATTATTATAAAACCAAGGCCAATTTGTATCAATGTGTTCTGACAAGGATATTAAAGGAATGGATAGAGGCCGCCGAAGTCTTTGACGATTATGATGAACCTAAAATGGCATTAACTAAATATGTCGAATCAAAAATGAATTATTCAAGGTGCCGACCCTACGCATCAAAAGTTTGGGCAAATGAAATTATTCATGGCGCACCAGTTGTAGGCGCTTTTTTAGAAACCACGTTAAAAAAATGGTTAGAAGATCGAGTTGAAATTATCAAGGGTTGGATTGCATCAAATAAAATCAGAAAAATTGATCCAACAGCTTTTATTTATATGATTTGGTCAGTGACGCAGCATTATGCTGATTTTGAAAAACAAATTGAAATTCTTAATAAGGGCAAAGGATATTCTGATGAAGAGTTTAAATTAATGACTGAACAAGTTACTCAGTTTGTCTTAGCCGGAGCCGGCTTATAATAATTTATCTGTAAATAGAAAAAATCCGTTATCAAAAATTATGATAACGGATTTTTACTTTCTCAATCGAATTAAATATATCTAACTTGATTGATAGCCTGTTAGGCCACTTTTTTACTAATTTGAAAAAGTTTTAAAGTGTTTCTAAAATATTTCCATCTTGATCGGTAACTCTCATTGTCCAAGGGCTAGAAGCGCCATAGTTAACACCATGTATAGTGTAACCTTGAATAATAGAAGTCCAAATACCAGTTTCAGGATTGTCAATAACAACTCGTTCTGGGCTAGAGAAAGTCGCACCACCAAAGTCAACGCCAAAACTTGGAGTTAAAAGAATCAAGTCAATGTCATCTGTTGGATAAGCTCCCCAATTATTTTTCCAAGACAGTTCGAAAACAACCTGAGTGGTTCCTTCGGGTACATAGAATTCATCAACTAGTTGCTCGTTCTGCTCTACACCGCCCATTCCAGATAAAGCACTTGGACGACTGACGCTACTAGAAACAGTAACATCTGCAGAAACATCGCCAGCATTTGTCCAATCACCCATAACGGCTAGTCTTAAAATACCCGTTTGTGGATTATCGATAGTTATGCTGTGGTCTGCATTAATGTAACCTGAAGCAAGGGTGACTTGATTATGAGTCATTGCATCTTGAAGTACGTAATAAACGTCATCACCAAAGAATAAATTTTGATCGCTAGCAGGCAGTGAAGCAACTACATTAGTAAAGTCGATCGTAATTGAATCAGTTTCTTGCATAGCTTCAATAAAGATATGAGCTACTTGACCAGGTCTTAAACCGCTAAGACTTTCAGTCATCACTGAGCTACCTTTACCCATATTCATTGCAGGATAACCCGCATGATATAAGTTTTTAGTAACACTTTTGTTTCCAAATCCTTTAGGCAAAGATTTATCGACACTGCGAGTTGCTAATAAATTATAGGCAGCAGGAACATCAAGAAATCCAGCGCCTTGGTCGATCTCTGCTGAGTTATCACCAAGTATATTTGCGTTCGCACCCTGTTTAAGTGAGTTTCTAATGGCAATCGCTGGTGCTGTTGGAAATGCCTGAACTAAAGTTGCAGCCGCTCCAGCAACCATAGGGGCTGAAAATGAAGTTCCGCTCACTAAATTAATACCACCAGCAGAACCTTGTACAAGATTTGCAAAACCATTTGCTACGATATCGGTAGATGCTCTGCCATCGGCACTTGGACCACGAGAACTAAAAGTGGCCATTTGGATATGGTTACTTGGGCGGAAAATGCTACCTACACCAAGCCCGTACTGAAGATCACGTAATATGCGTTCGTTTCCAACAGTACTTGCTGCGCCAACAGTTAAAGAACCAAGTCCTGTACCAGGGCTTCCGCCAGTAATTGCAGCATGACCTTCATTACCTGCAGATGCGACTAACGTAATGCCAGCTTTTAGCATTTGCTTGGTCAATTGATCTTCGAGATCTTGAGCTGCATATAATGTGCCACCACCTAGACTCATGTTAACGACTGTAATATTTAATGAGTCATAAACACATGGATCATCTTCAGCGCCACAACCCTGATTAGTCGGCACAGAAGGTACGCCATTGTCATAGTTAGTTTTTAAAGTAATGACTCTATCCATTGCTGCAATAATACGTGACTCTGGCGCTCCACCTCCGGCTGCAGGGAATACTTTCATTGCATAAAGGCTAGCTTCTGGTGCTGAACCAAACATTGGAAGAACTGATAAACCAGGTAAGTATTCATGGATGATACTTGAAGGCATATTATTATTAACAGATTGAGCAAAAGTTGATGCTGAATTCAAAAAGAAGTATGCATGACCAGCGATTGTTGAACCAACCCAAGTACCGTGGTTACCATTAGAAGTACTTGTTGCAGAAGGCTCGCCGGCGCCAGGTACGAAGTTTTCGCCACCGATAACACTACCAGCAATAGATGCAACAACAGCGCTATTATTAGCTGTGCCTGTATCGATAACCGCAACAATGGTTCCATTACCGGTAAAGCCTGCAGAATTCATTAAGGCTGCGCCAGTGATTAGATTATTGTATTCAAATCCATCAGGAATATCACTGTCTAATAAACTTGCTAATTCTGCACCTTTAATTTCACGTATTTCAGCAGCGTTAGTTAGGTCAAAAGACTCTTTAGGGCTAGGTAGACTAAAGGTTTTATCTTTAGTCACTATTGCATTTGGTTGAATCGACATCAACTCCGCGCGGTTATCACTATCTATTGATACAGATATTGCATCAATGTTTGCGTATTTATGTGTAACTGTACCACCAAGAAAAGCAACTTTTTCAATTAGGGCGGAACAACCAGATTGGCAGTTTATAATAAAATTACTGTTTTCTGCTTGAACTGTTTGAAAGCTCGTCGCCATTAAAAGCGGTAAACTGGAAAGTAGGAACTTGGCCATATTTCTTTTATTTAAAGTTTTAGGGTTTGATTTAGTCATGTATTCTCCTGTCTTACTTAGCAAGTGTTAGATGAAATGACATAACTTTAGTTTTTCACTAGGTGGTGGCATTGCATCTGCAAATTTAGATTTGGTGTTGATTTTTATTTTTGCTTTAACGAGTTGAATATACGATGCTGAGATATCATGTACAAATTAAATAGGTGGTAATATCACCGTCCAAGAGGATAGAATTGGTACTTTGACACAAAACTTATATGATTTAGATTATTTAATGAAAATAAACTATCAAATTAATATTGATGACACTAAACAGCACCTTATTAGTGTTCGCTTAGTGATTGATTCGTTTTTAAAAAGAGGTCAAGAGTTTTGGTTACCTGATTGGATCCCTGGAAGTTATTTAATCAGAGATTTCGCTAAGAATATTACTTTTCTGCAAGGTAATGAAAACGATGAAATTGTTTCATTAACAAAAATTACAAAATCACGTTGGGTTCTAAACCAAGATGTCAGTAGTCTAACGATTGACTATAAAGTCTACGCATGGGATTTGTCCGTTCGTTCGGCTCACTTTGATGAGCATCATTGTTTTTTTAACGGAACCAGTATTTTTCTTGCTGTCGATGGTCTTGAGCCGGAAAAGCATTCCGTATCAATAGCAACAACAGCCCATTCAGTTAGTCATAATTGGCGGGTTGGAACTAGTTTACCGCCTGTGGAAGTTGATGAGAACGGGTTTGGGAAATATGTTGCCTCGTCTTATGCATTTCTAATCGATCACCCATTTGAAATAGCTGAATTACAAGCCTTTGATTTTGTGGTTAATAATACGCCTCATAAAATGATTTTCACTGAAGCGCCGATTAATATTGATCTAGCTCGAATCGCAAAAGACATTCAATCAATTTGTGAATATGAGTGCCAATATTTTGCGGATGACAAACCGCCTTTTGAAAGCTACCTTTTCATGACCTTTGTTATGAAAAATGGCTTTGGAGGACTAGAGCATCTTTCATCAACCGCTTTGCATTGTAGTTTTGCTGATTTGCCTCTAATAGGGGCCGACACGAATATTAAAAGTAAGGATTATCAGAAATTTCTATCGTTATGTTGCCATGAGTATTTTCATAGCTGGAATGTAAAAAGGATCAAACCAGAAAGATACAAACCACTAGCATTACAATCTGAAATAAACACCGAACTATTGTGGTTTTTTGAGGGAGTAACCTCTTATATTGATGAGCTTTTTCTGGTTAGATCTAAGGTCATTTCCTATACCGAATATTTGGACATGCTTGCTAAAACAATTTCTAGATATTACAAAGGTAGTGGCAGGCTAAATCAGACTGTTGCAGATTCAAGCTTTGATTCTTGGACTAAGTTTTACCAACAAGATGAGAATGCACCHAATGCAATCACTAGCTABTACGTBAAAGGATCATTAGTTGCTTTGTCACTTGATTTTGAGATTCGGCACCTAACCAACAATCAACTTTCTCTGGATGATTTGATGAGAAAAATTTGGCAAGAACATGGGCAGGTTGGGGTAGGAGTCTCAGAAAAAGGTATTCAAAAGGCATGTGAGAAATTACTAGAAACTCATTTAGGACATTCCGTTAATATGAATGCATTTTTCCAACATCATTTATATTCAACTAACGAGTTAGATTTATCCTCCATTTTTGAACGACTAGGTATTGTCTTTCAATTAGTCACTGAAACAAAACAAGGTGATGCGGGAGGATACAAAAAATTCGTAGCTAAAAATCTAACAGAAAAACCTTCACTATCGATAACCCATCAAAAGCATCCAATGGGTGCCTTAGTTAAAAGTGTGATCAATGATGGAGCGGGATCGTTATGTGGTATTTCTAATAAAGATATTATTATTGCGGTCAATGATGTCAGAGTGACTTCGGTTGATTTGGATTTAATCATTGGTCAACATTTGAATGAATCGATGGTTAAAATAAGTTATTTTCGACGTGATAGGTTGTATCATCGCGAGTGTATGTTAAAACCCAGCGATCCTAATACATGTTATTTAAGTTTCAAAAATGAAAATAAAAGTGAACAAAACAATTTATTTCTGAGTTGGATTAATGCTTAGATGTAGAACAATCAGGAAATTTACCAAGCAGAGTAAAAAATCATGAAAATCATATCATTTAATATCAATAGTTTGAGAGCAAGACCACACCAGCTGAATGCGATTATTGAAGCGCATTCTCCTGATATTATTGCGCTACAAGAAACCAAAGTTCATGATGATGACTTCCCACATGAAATGATTGAAGAGACCGGTTACCATGTGATATATCACGGACAAAAAGGTCATTATGGTGTTGCTACATTATCTAAAGAGGCTCCTTTATCTTTTGAAAAGGGTTTTCCAAAAGATACCGATGAATCGCAAAAAAGAGTGATTATTACTGAGCATCGAGGTCAAAAAGAAAATGTTTTTGTCTTTAATGGCTACTTCCCTCAAGGTGACTCAATTCACCATGAAACTAAATTTCCGGCAAAAGAAAAGTTTTATGCTGATCTTGATGATTACCTTGATAAAAATAAGCTTAAAAATAACTGGGTCGTTACCGGAGATTTCAATATTTCACATAAAGATAATGACATTGGCATTGGAGACAAAAATGCAAAGCGATGGCTGAAGTCGGGAAAATGTAGCTTCCAACCGATTGAACGTGAATGGTTAAAAACGATTACTGATAAGGGATTCTTTGATACTTTTAGAAAGTTTTATCCAGACGTTGACGATCGTTATTCTTGGTTTGACTATCGTAGCCGAGGATTTGCGGATGAACCAAAACGTGGGTTAAGAATAGACTTAGTCCTGTCTACTCAAGATTTATATGACAAATGTATTGGTGCTGGAGTTGATTACGATATTCGCGCTATGGAAAAACCATCCGATCACTGTCCTATTTGGGCTGAATTTGAAATTTGAGGTATTACTGATTACCTTCACTAATTCATTGATTTATTGGTGATTTTATACCATGCTGAGTCAATATGAATTTCATAGTAGTGATGCGAAAGAATTAAATGTTAAATGAAAAATTGAATGAAATATTAGACACTCTTTCTAATATTATCTTAGGTAAACCAGAACAACTAAAATTGGCGTTAGTTTGCCTTTTAGCTCAGGGACATTTGTTGATAGAGGATCTTCCCGGAATGGGGAAAACGACTCTTGCTCACGCATTAGCGAAGATTTTGGGTTTGGAGTTTCAGAGAATTCAATTTACCAGCGATATCTTACCGGGAGATATTACAGGTTCATCTATTTATAAACGATCTAATGAGAGTTTTGAGTTTCATAAAGGTCCAATATTTACGCAGGTTGTTCTAGCGGATGAAATTAATAGAGCCTCGCCAAAATCCCAAAGCGCATTATTAGAAGCGATGGAAGAAGGGCAAGTAACCGCTGATGGAAACACTTACGAATTACCCAATCCCTTTTTTGTTATAGCCACTCAAAATTCCTTTCATCAAATAGGGACTTATCCATTACCTGAATCTCAGTTAGATCGATTTCTGATCCGGATTACTTTGGGATTTCCGGAAAGAGAATTCGAGCGCAAACTACTATCCGGTAATGACTCAAGAAAGCAGATTGCTCAATTGCAGGCTAAAATTTCAACTGATGAACTTAAAACCGCGCAACGGAACATAGAAGAAATAACGGTGAGCGAGGCACTTTACGATTATTTACAAGATTTAATCGATGCAACGCGAGAAAGCAATCAATGGTCCCATGGATTATCACCTAGAGCAGGATTATCTGTTTTAAAAGCATCTAAAGCTTGGGCTTTTTTACAGGAAAGAGAGTTTGTCATTCCAGAAGATATACAAGCGGTTTGGTGCGCCGTAACCGAACACCGTTTGCTTAATGAATCGATGGATAAATCCTATGGAAAAGGTTTTAGTAATCCTGTCAAAAATTTACTTCAGCAAGTTGCTATTCCTAGATAATGAATTCTAAGGTGATAGTTTCTAAGACAATAAGTTTTAAGATAGTATGACTTACCAAATGTTACTCTGAATTAATGTGAAAAAACAGAACTCAAAATTATCTTTTAGAAACTGGTTTTCTAACCGCATGCAAATAGCCGACAGAATTGTTCTGGATCAGCGTTCAACTTATATTTTACCTACAAAAGCAGGTTTTTTATTAATATTGATTATTTTGTTAATGATGATCGCTTCAACTAACTATCAAAACAACTTGGCATTTCTACTCACATTTCTCATTTGTAGTATCGGTATTGTTAGTATTGTTTTTACTTTTAAAAACTTGCAAGGTTTAGCTTTTGAACTAGGCAAAAATCAATCCGTTTTTGCGGGTGAACAACTCAATTTTAATTTTCATGTTTCTAGCCAATCTGGTTCACCTCATTTGGGTATTGCTGTAGGTTTTGATAAGAAGTCTCTTTTTTATTTAGATTTGCTGAGTTCAGAGGGTAAACTATATAATAAAAAAACTTTTATTTTGTCGGTTAAGGTAGAGAAAAGAGGTTGGTATTCAGCACCAAAGATCGTCACTACAAGCTGTTTTCCTTTTGGATTGCTTAAGGTTTGGTCGTGGTTTAAATTTAAGTCACCTGTGCTGATTTACCCTCAACCAATTGAACCAGAGGAAAGTGTTATAAATCGAATCGCAAATGATGATGGCGATTCAAATAATCGTACAGCAAATGAAGAAACCGAATATGATGGTATTACGGCTTATAAAATTGGAGATCCAATTTCGCGTGTTGATTGGAAAGCAACGGCTAAAGAGCAGGGAATGTATATAAAATCATTTACATCTATGACAGTCAATGAAAGTGCTTTTAGTTGGGATGATTTTTCTAATGTAGAATATGAGCTAAGACTAAGTTATTTATGCTATTTGGTCTTAAACGCCAATGATCAAAAAAAAATGTTTTCATTATCCTTGCCTGGACTATTTGTTAGTAAGGATAGTGGAGAGAATCATTTAATAAAATGCCTAGCAAACCTTGCATTATTCAAACTTGACGAGTTGCTTTGATGAGCGTGCCTTCGTTTCAAGCACTCTCAACCGATCAAGTTTCTATTGAAGAAATTAATCGTCGCCCAATTAAAATCACCTCTGTATTAATTGCACATCAGCTCGTACTTATTCCTTTATATTTCTTTTTACCTTTTTGGATTTTTGTTTTCAATAGCACAGTACTGAGTTTAGTTTATTTAAGTCAGGTTAAAAATAAATTTAATCTTATTAAAGGGTTGAAAGTAATACTTACTCTTGTTGCAGTTGCTGGGGTGTTTGCTTCTTTTCACCGTTTAGCAGGGAGAGATGCGGGTGTATCGTTAATTGCCATTATGTATGGTTTGAAAATAATTGAAATTGAATCGAAAAGAGATGTGTATATTTTAATGTTGTTAGGTTTCTTTTTATTATTAGCCACATTTTTATTTAGTAGCTCTGCCTTAATTGCGATCTATCAATTTATACCGGTACTCGCAATTTTATATGCTTTACAATCGATTCATAGGATAGACGATGGTAACTCCTATCGATCGACGGGTGTTGTTAGCAATAGAATAACTTTTTTCAACTCATCCTCAAGATATTTGTTTAGTCAACTTGTAAAATACTTAATGTTAGCGCTCCCAATCATGATAGTGCTATTTTTGTTTTTCCCGCGTTTATCTGGACCTATTTGGAAAATGCCAGGCAATAAAAATGCGACTAGCGGAATTTCTGAAACAATGACTCCTGGAGCCATTAGTTCTTTACATTTATCCGATGAAATCGCCTTTAGAGCAAAGTTTTATGGAGATGAACCTACCGGGAGCGAATTTTATTGGCGAACATTAGTTTTAGATACCTTTGATGGCTTAACATGGACTCACGTTAATAATGTTATAAGTGATAATTGGGCTAAAGAGCGTAATAGTCCATTTCAAAAAATTAAAACGATAGAAAAAATCAAGTCAAATCAGAGTACCGATCTGAGTACAGATACTAATAGAAATTATCGCTATGAAATTGCGCTGGAAGCTACTCAACAAAATTGGTTAACATTTTTGGATAAGCCTAGCCGAGTTATTTCTATAGCAAAAGTATTAAATGATGCGTCGGTTTCAACAACTCGAAAATTATTTGCTCGTATCAAATATCGCGCGGAATCACAAACAGGCTTATCATTTAATAAAGTATTGCAATCTCGATCTTTATATACGAGCCTACCGAAAGGATACAATCCGCGTTCAATGAGTTGGGCTAAAAAAGAAAGAGAAAAGAGTAAAACAGACGAGCAATTTATTCAGTCAATATTAAAAAAGATACATCAAGAAGAATACTTTTATACATTGTCTCCACCGGTGATGGATGAAAATACCGTTGATAGTTTTTTGTTTGATGAACAAAAAGGGTTTTGTGAACATTATGCGGGGACGTTAGTATTTTTAGCTAGAGCTGTCAATATACCCGCTCGAGTGGTAATCGGTTACCAAGGCGCCGAAAAAAATCTCCTTTCGGATTATTGGATTGTTCGTCATTCTAATGCGCACGCATGGACTGAAATTTGGTTTGCTGGAAAGGGCTGGGTGCGTGTTGACCCAACCGCGGCAATCGCTAAACACCGAATAGAAGAGCAGTTACTAACCGATTATGCGCAAAGAGGTAATTTATTCGAATCTTTTGAATTTGATAGTATCAATGTTGGTGATATCCCATTCTCTAAGCAATTTGAATTTTGGTTAGATCAATTAGACTCGGGATGGAATAACTGGTTTCTCGAGTATAACCTGATTTTGCAAAAACAATTGATGACAAGTTTAGGCTTAGATAAACTTAGTAGAGAACAAATTGCACTGTTAAGTTTATTAGCAATCATTGTGTTCATGTTGTTTATTAATATGAACTGGAGATTTAAGAAAGGAAAAACCAGTATTTTGTTTATTGCCATTCGTTTACTAAATAAAAAACTTTCAAAATATAACATTAAAATTCAGTCAAATCATGGGTTTGATGAGTTTTTAAGTCATTTAAAATTAGGTAATACGCATCCTATAAATGATTCTTCTCAGGTAAAACTGTCCCAAAAGTCAATTAGGCGTTTAGAAACATTGCTTCAATTTTACCTTTCGATACGCTATTCACAAAATAACTGCTCTATCGAGGAGCAAAAAGCTTTTTATGCGCGGGTAAAAAAGTTAAAATTGAGCAGATCGGCCAAATAAATACTAAATAAGTTCTTTTTAAGTGAACGCCTTCTCTAGTTTGCGTGTCCTAATGGTCTGTTCGAGAAGATTGGTTAAACTAGTATTTAGAACCTATTTTAAACCTAATTTGTTATTTTTGCATTTTGTTGGAGTTACCTTTGAAGTATTTAAGTTTAAATCAAGTAAGAGTTTTTGGTGTATGTTGTGTCTCTTTCTATATTAGCGGATGTGGTTTTATATATGGCGATGACGGTTTAATAAAAAGTCGTGAATTTGAATATGTTAATGCAAAAGAAAGCAAATCCTTAAAGCTACCACCAGGGTTAGTTCATCAAAGTAAGGCTGATTTCACTCAATTACCTTCTATAGGAAAATTAGCCAGTGAACAGAACATTGGAAGCGCTCTCGATCCGTCCGCTCCGGTACAAATATTAGCAGTATTAGAAAATACTCGACTAGATAGTCAGTCAAGCTTACCTGCTGTGTATATCCTAGATGAAGTATTATTTGTTTGGGAATCTATTCAGAAATTCTTTGTTGAATATAATATAGATTCCAATATCAACAAGGAAGATAAGGCAATCGTTTTAACTAATTGGGTTGCGGTTGATGAGAGAGGCATATGGATAGAGCTGGATGGCTCGGAAGAAGCTGAATTAAACCGAGCCAAGTTTAGTTTTAAAATGGTCAAAAGTGACATTCCTAACGAGCTTAAATTAATTGTTGAAAGAAATGCTTCCGAAAGTCGAGTTGATGAGGATGACGAGTGGGAGTTAGCTTCTGTTACTTGGGCAGACTCGGCGGACATGATGAATTTATTTTTGAGCTATTATGATAAGCAATTACAAATTAGACAGCATCAATATCGCCAAAGGATAATGGCTGGTTTTAAAGTTGAGTTGGGTCAAAACACAAAAAATGAAGCCGTGTTAGTTACTAAGGCTTTACACTCTTTGGTTTGGGAAAAAACAGCTAAAGTGATGTTAGAGCTTGGATTTATAATCATTGATAAAGATATTCGTCAAAACACCTATTTTTTAGAGTTGCAAAGTCCAGAACCTGGTTTTTTTGCTTCATTATTTGATGAAACAGAGTCAACATTGCCATTAGATGCTGGAACTTATCAAGTTGTAGTCGGAGAGATTGGCGAAAATCGAAGTATTTTAATTCGAGATGAGCAAGGATTGGCCTTGGAGGCTTCGTTAGTGGTCAAATTATTTCCAAATTTAAGCCGTCTATATGGAGATAGACGATAACCGCAAACGCTCTAATTGGAGTTATTTACATGGATGTAATGTATGCAATTTTTGCAGGAGCAAAAAATTGTTATTTACATGGATGTAATGTATGCAATTTTTGCAGGAGCAAAAAATTGTTATTTAGTCAGCCCTTAAAAAAGGTTCCAGATAATCCAATAATATAGCGTAACCTAATAAAACATAGGTTTAGCGCATGAAACAAGGTTATTTGATCTGCAT
>NVVT01000003.1 GCA_002733465.1 Kangiella sp. | reverse complement strand
TTTTTTAATGCGTTTTCAAATAGATTGCCGCTTTTTATCAGTCTAGAAACTAAGTTCTTAGTATTTTCAGTGGTATCTGTTTGAGTCAGCCTTTCTAGTGCTATGGGCTTAGTAATAGCATTTATTAGTTTTTGAATTTTACTATTAATCTTGTTCGAATTCTGGATAAAATCAGTGGCCGATGTTTTTGCAAATTCTATTGTCTTTACATCTAAAACAACATTTTTTTGAGTGCCTTGCTTTTGAAGAGTTAGTTTTTGAAAACCTAGACTCTCTACTTGTTTAATAAAATTGTTGATAATATTCGAATCGTTTGAAACCTTTGATACACTATCTTTTAGCTGTCTATTTATTGATTCGATTTGTACAAAGTCAGTAGAAAGTTTATTGCTAGGTTTAGATGATTGAGAAATCAAACTGGATGCTATTACCCCAAGATTTTTATTTAGGCCTAGTGTTTGTACTGCGCCAGTTTTCACTGTTCCTGTCGGCACTAGATTCGACAGTGGCGTGTTAGTTACGGCTTGATTTTGTTTAATCGGCAACGGATGACTAAGTATTAATTCGCCTTTAGGTGAAAGCTCAATTTTAGTAAAATTTATTTGAATAATTGGTGTTACTCGCTCTGATTGTGGCTTCTGAACTGAGTTTGATATTTTAATCACTATTTGCTGATTACTCTCGATACTAAATGATATCTTGTTAGCACTTTTCAATAGTTCAATAAGTTCTTTAATATCAACTGGTAAATTAGATTGATTTGGTAATTTAAGTTGGATTATTTCACTTCGCAAAGGGGAGGAAGAGCTGGACTGACTATTGCCTAACGCAACAGGACTCAATTTCAGTGTAATTAATGCCTCACTATTTTTTTGAAGTAAGAGTTTTTCCAATAACAGTGGTTGGTTAGCGTACTGCTCTATAAGTGCTCTAAGTTCAGGATTTAGCAATTTTTGAATTAATTGAGTATTGGATAATGACGTTACACTAGATTCTRCCGGTGTATTTCGATGCTCTGCATTTATTGGATGTATTGCCATAGGGTCTATTATTTGGGTTGCGGGGTTGTTTACGTCGTCTAAATGGCGTGTTTATAAAGTGTAATTAAAGAGTGATTTAGTATAGTATAGCCGTTGAGCTACAACCCATCTGAGTACTTTGGAAATCAACCAGTTTTTCGTAAAAAATCTATCGGTTTATCGAAATGAGATGCCTCTTTTTAATAAGGTAGATTTTTCTTTGTCTGATGGTGAAGCATTACAGATTAGCGGTGCTAATGGATCAGGCAAAACCTCTATGATTCGTTGTTTATGTGGGTTGAGCCAACGTTTTGAAGGTGAAATACTTTTTAATCAACAATCAGTTGATTCTAGTCATTCTAGCTTTTTCTCAAACACTCTATATTTAGGTCATAAATTAGGATTAAAGCCTAAACTGACCGTTGCTCAGAATTTGGCATTTTACTTTGGTTTGCGTGATTTTTTCGCCAATAATGACGCTGATGAATCCTTTGAATCAAGAATGAATAAAGCGCTTAAACAACTCTCTATCAGTGCTTATTTAGATGAGCCGGTGGGAAATCTATCTGCGGGACAAAAACGTAGAGTTTCTTTAGCACGATTAATTACCGAACCAGTTAATTTTTGGATATTAGATGAACCAATGGTGGCGTTAGATACGCTAGGGCAAGAATGGCTACAGAATGCCTGTAATAACCATTTAGAAAATAATGGAATGCTGTTGGTGACATCTCATCAAACGATTGCAGGTATTAATGATTTAAAAGAATTGATGCTTACACAGAGTCGCTCTATATTCGAGATACCGCCAGAGGTGGATGAATGAGCGATTCCAATAATAGTACCAACGTGCATAGTAATATTGATGATAGCAAGAACGAGAATGGTAAAAGTCAGTTAGTTTCATTGATTAAGCGCGAAATGGCAGTAGTCATGCGAAGTCAGTCGGAGTTTGTTTATCCTTTGGCTTTTTTCGTGATAGTTACCAGTTTATTTCCTTTGGCGGTAACACCTGATCCCGTTCAATTAGCTTTTATCGCGCCTGGAGTCTTGTGGGTGGCAGTGCTGCTCAGTGTTTTAATGTCATTAAATAATTTTTACCAAGCCGATTTTGAAGAAGGTGGGTTAGAGCAGTTGTTGGTGTGCGGTGTGGCGGGTCATCAGATTGTTCTTGCTAAAAGCATCGCTAATTGGCTAGCCAGTGGACTTCCTTTAGTGATTGTGACCCCTTTAATCGGGTATTTGTTTAATTTAGATCCCCAAGGGATTAAAATTGCGGTGGTTAGTTTATTRATAGGYACRCCTGTYTTAAGTTTAATYGGCTCAATTGGMATGTGTTTAACGCTTGGATTAMGAAATGGYGGKGTRTTRYTRACYTTGCTTGTGTTACCRCTATTTATACCGGTATTGATTTTTGGYAGCTCKGCAGTGCARGCCGCATCATCTGGAYTAGATTATTCTGGGCAATTAGCTATATTGTTAGCATTRTTAATATTRAGTTTRTTGTTAGCGCCTTTTGCRGGTTCTGCWGCAATGAAAATATCAATTGAYTRATGTTTGTAAKATTTGAATRAAAGAAATAATTAGAAATAGAYCTTAGTTAGAAAAAGAGAAAGAAAGTTATGTGGATATGGTTTTATCAAATGGCATCACCAAAATGGTTTTATCAGTTTACTGATAAATTATTGCCATGGTTTCGAGGTTCGACTTTGGTGTTGATGTTAATCGGTTTAGCTTTAGGACTACTATTTTCGCCAGCAGATTATCAGCAAGGTAATACCGTAAGAATTATGTACATCCACGTACCTGCGGCCTTTTTATCAATGTTTGCGTATGTCGTCATGGCAATTAGTGGTGCAATTGGTTTTGTTTGGCGAATTAAAATGGCGCATATAGTGTCCGTCAGCTGTGCACCAATTGGGGCTATTTTTACTCTATTAGCTTTAATTACTGGCGCAATCTGGGGAAAGCCTACTTGGGGTACGTATTGGGAATGGGATGCGCGATTGACTTCAGAATTAATTCTGTTCTTTTTGTATATCGGATTTATGGCGCTTCATAATGCCTTTGATGATCGCACAAGTGCTGATAGAGCATCAGCGGTGCTGGCATTAGTGGGTCTAGTTAACATACCGATCATTCATTTTTCTGTAGAATGGTGGAATACACTTCATCAAGGGGCAACAATTAGCAAGTTTGAAAAACCTTCGATGGATGCTGATATGTTAAAGGCGTTACTGGTGTTTATTGTTGCTTTTCAAGTGTACTTTTTTACAGTTTTAATGCAAAGAATAAAGTCAGAAATTATTAAGCGAGAGAAAATGACCGGCTGGGTGAAAAAGTTAGTCGAAGGTAAAGCATCATGATGTATTTTGAGACGTTTGAGTCTTTTATAGAAATGGGTGGGCACGGTCTTTATATTTGGCTTTGTTATGGGATAGTGAGTTTTTCTTTAATAGGTTATTATTTTATTAGTGCTAAATCAACCGCAAAAGCTAAGCAAGAATTAAAAAGGTTTTATGCACGGTTGGATGCACAAAATCAAGTTAATGAATAGTTACGAATAAACAAGATAGAAAGAATAGAGGTTAATATAAAATGGCAATGAAACCCCATAGAAAAAAAAGATTGTTAATTATTTTAGGTAGCGTTTTTGGCGTTGCAGCAATCGTTGGTTTAGTTCTTTACGCAAGTGAACAACAAATGAATTTATTTTATACGCCTACTGAAATGGCATCGGGCATTGCGCCCACCGATCGTGTTTTACGAATTGGCGGTTTAGTCAAAGAAGGTAGTGTAAAACGCAGTGAATCAACGCTATTAACTACTTTTATTGTTACAGATCTGGCTGAAGATGTCACCGTAACCTATGACAAAATCATGCCTGATTTATTTAGAGAAGGACAGGGTGTTGTGGCAATGGGCAAACTAAATGACCAAGGCGTTTTTGTTGCGAGTAGTGTTTTAGCAAAACATGATGAAGAGTATAAAGCGCCTGAAGTTTTAGATGCGCTTGAAAGAGCAGGGCATCCAGTGGACAAAGAATCAAAATAAGAAATACAAGTTGTTAGAAAAATTAAGTACTAGAAAGATTAATTATTAGAAAGACATAGCGGAAAACAAATATCATGCATGCTGAATTCGGTCATTACTTACTTTACCTAGCGTTATTTTTATCAATAGCGTTAAGYGTTTTTCCKATGCTRGGTACTTTTACAAARCAGGATGTCTTTGTTGCMACSGCAAARCCGTTAACKATTTTGCTCTTTTTTGCGATGTTGGCGAGTTATATYTGTTTAGCTTATGCRTTTTTAATTGATGATTTYAGCATAAAATATGTCGCGCAACATTCTAAYTCTCTAYTACCCGATCGGTATAAAATGTCGGCTGTTTGGGGAGCKCATGAAGGYTCTTTRTTACTCTGGGTMTTGATTTTATCTGGYTGGATGTTTGCGGTCGCTTTTTTAGGCACTAATTTRCCYAARTTAAATTATGCRAGAGTCTTGTCTGTMYTAGGKATGATTGCTTTTGGRTTTRYTTCATTTYTRTTRTTCACYTCWAAYCCATTTGAAAGAACACTTCCTTTTTTYCCYATTGATGGTGCWGATYTAAACCCATTRCTTCAAGATTTTGGATTAATTATTCACCCRCCTTTGTTATACATGGGATATGTTGGTTTTGCYGTGTCATTTGCATTTGCTATTTCYGCRCTGATTGAAGGTGAGTGGAATGCGACGTGGGCTCGTTGGACGCGMCCRTGGACRATWGCWGCATGGTCTAGTTTAACYCTKGGMGTAATGTTGGGTAGTTGGTGGGCATATTACGAACTWGGTTGGGGYGGTTGGTGGTTYTGGGATCCATCTGAAAATGCTTCRCTGTTRCCTTGGCTTAGYGGAACMGCACTGATGCATTCACTTGCWGTCACGGATAAACGTGATTCATTTAAAGGATGGACTTTAGCSTTATCRCTRACGACTTTTTCATTAAGTTTATTAGGTACKTTYTTGATCCGATCAGGSGTATTAACGTCTGTACATTCATTTGCTAACGATCCAGAGAGAGGCCGATATCTACTCATCTTTTTAGCAATTGTTATTGGTGCTTCATTGTTATTATTTAGTTTCCGAGCAAGCAAAGTAAAGACTAAAGCTGATTTTTCAGAGACGTCTAAAGATATGTTTTTATTAATGAATAATATCTTATTTATTAGTTTAACTTTTATTGTATTCTTCGGAACATTATATCCGATGATTGCAGAGGCTTTTGGGCGGAAACTTTCGGTTGGCGCGCCTTATTTTAATATGTTGTTTCCCTATCCTGTTGCAATATTAGCAATATTGGTTGGGATTGGTCCTCTGTTAAATTGGAAGCATCATGATTTTTCAAAACTTAAACCTATATTATTGAGAGTAGGGATCATTTCATTAGTGATCAGCTTGTTATCAGTTTGGCTCGCGGGTGAATTTTATGGGTGGGTTTTTGTTGGTTTATTTTTAGCGCTGTGGATTAGTTTATTGCATTTATATGGCTTGTCAAAAGTTACTCGAAATGGAAAAAACTGGTTAGATAAAGTCAAGAAAATAAAACCCGCTTTTTTAGGGATGGTTATTGCCCATCTTGGTGTGGGTGTAATGATAGTTGGTATTGTTATAACGTCTTACTATAGTGTAGAAAAAGATTTACGTATGACCGTCGGTGATGTACAAGAAATTGCAGGCTATCGTTTTGAAATGATGTCTAGTCAAGATTCATCAAAAGAGAATTATCAAGGAACTATGGTCACCTTTAAAGTGTTTAAAGGGGATGAGATGATACTAACAATGAGCCCTGAAAAGCGTTATTACCTTGCCGGTAAGCAACTAATGACAGAGGCTGCCATTGACTATACTTTGTTTCGTGATCTTTATTTAGCACTCGGTGAATCATTGGATGCCACTGGAAATACTTGGTCTGTACGTATTTATGTTAAACCGTTTATCCGCTGGATTTGGTTAGGTGCAATTTTTATGGGTTTTGGCGGTTTAATCTCAATCACCGATAAACGTTATAAAAATTTGAAAGCTAAAGGTTTAAAGGATAGAGATTTAAAATTAGAATTAAAACCTAATAAAATAAACGAAACAGCCTAGAGTTATCGCGATATGGAAAATGAATTACAAAAAACTAGAAGCCTGCTGAATCCCATATTAACTTTTGGGGCTTTTGTTATTGCATTTATTTTTTTCTACGGGCTAATTGGCGAAGATAAAACGGAATTACCTTCTCAATTAATTGGTCAATCAACGCCTGTGTTTAAAGTGGAAGATATTTATAATCCTTCAATCATTCATACAGATAAGGAATTTGAAGGAAAAATCATTTTGGTAAATGTTTGGGCAAGCTGGTGTCCGTCATGTTACATCGAACATCCCTATTGGAAGCAGCATTCAAAAAATAAAGATATCACCTTAGTCGGTTTAAATTATCGAGATACGAAAGGTAAAGCGCTAGCATTTTTGCGCCAACAAGGTGATTATTATCAATGGAATTTATTTGATGAGAAAGGGCGCTTAGGCATTGAGTTTGGTGTATATGGTGCGCCAGAAACTTACTTGATCGATAACAAAGGGAAGATTCGCTATCGGCATGTAGGAATTGTTAATACTAAGGTGTTCAATGAAATTATTCTTCCTTTAGTCGAAAAAATTAAACAGGGTTCTTAGAATGTTCGGAATAAACATATACAAGAATATAAGCAATCTGAAGTCAAATACTCTCGCCTTGGTCATAAGCGTCTGCCTAACTTGCTTCTCAAGCAGTTTATCTGCAAATATTCAAGTATTTGATTTTGATGATGATGATTTAGCAAAACGATTTTCGCATTTAACCTCTATTTTAAGATGTCCTAAGTGTCAAAATCAAAATTTGACAGGTTCTAATTCTACTTTGTCTCTAGACCTTAAACAGATTGTTTATGAAAAATTAAAGGCAGGTGAATCAGATCAACAAATTCTATCTTTTATGAAACAACGGTACGGTGACTTTATATTATTTGATCCTGAATTTAGCCGTGACAATGCTTTGTTATGGGGGGGGCCTTTGATTTTCTTTAGCCTAATTCTATTTCTGTTTATGTTTTGGTATAAGAATAATCGTATAGGCACAAGAGCGTCTGAAGATGTTAGAGATTTAATAAATACTAGAGAGACAAAAAATGATTGATTTGTGGTTGGCAATTGCCCTCACCGCTGTTTTAGTTATTTCGACTATATATTACAGCGTACACCAAACTATTTCTTCGAGCGCTGAGGTTGATAGTGCAAATCACAAAGTAGAAACAAAAGGTCATAATAAGCAGTTATTGTTGTTTCCTATTATCTTTTTGCTTTTGTCGATTATCCTTTATAGCCAAAATCCGACGTTAGAATTGCATGAAAACTGGTTAAATACACAAATTGAAACAAAAAACTCATTTCAAGTAGTTGTTGGTGATTTACCGAAAAAAGATGGCCAAGTAAAAGGAATTAGTAAAAGCGAAAGAGACATTCAATCTATGTTATTAGGACTTCGAACACTTGTATATGATGATCCAAAAAATGCGGATCTTTGGTTTATGTTGGCAGAAAGTTATTTTCAATTAAGTATGGTTGAATTGGCTGACGAATCGATGAAAAGGGCGATTAGGCTAAAGCCGTCAGCCAACTGGTATGTTGCTTATGCGCAAATTCTAGCATTACGTTCGTCTGAATCTGATTTATCTAGAGCTACTGGGTTCTTGAGAGCGGCTATTCAATTAGAACCTAGTCACCAAAGTGCCATGTTAACTTTGGGTTTCTTATATGTTAGACAACAAAAAGCATCTCAAGCTATTGATATTTGGAGTTTTTTAGCCAATCAAATCGAAAAAAATGGCGGTGATTCATCAAGAATCCGTCAACAAATTAAATCAATTTCTGTTGAATAAGGGAAAGACTAAACCTGAAGGTCGTAATTAAATGGTCTTTTCGCGTTGTTTAGCTTGAAACGTAAATGATTATATTTTACGCAGTTGTCGCATATTATTTAATAATCATTCATTCCAATTATCGCAAATCTATCACAATAGAGTTAATTGTGAACTATGTCACAATTAATAGTTGCAATATTTACGTTGCTAGTGCATCTTTAGATTAGTGCTTACCAGTGTTTACTATCTGATAAGTTTACACATTTTATAGAAACTGGACTAAACTAAATAAACCATCAGAAATTGGATTTTCATTTAGTGTAGTAAAATGTATAAACGATTTTTGAAAGTGGAACCGGATTATTTTGGTGGGACAAAATCACTTTTAGGACTGTAACAATAATATTTAACTTCAGTCATAAAGGTAGCCTAAAACTATTTAGGTTGTTATTTTAAAAACTAGCAATGTTTAAATAGATAATCAGGTTTTAAATTAACTTTAATAACACTCGGAGAAATACACAAATGAAAAAATTAACTAAGATGTTCGCTTTAGTCGGTTCTTTAGTTTTAGCCTTAACTTTCGTTAATACTGCATCTGCAGATGCAAATCCTTTTGCGCAAGCTGATCAAGTTGAAACTTTTTTTGGTGATGATGGAAAATGTGGCGATAAAGGCGACAAGAAAGATGGAAAATGTGGCGACAAGAAAGATGGAAAATGTGGCGATAAGAAAGATGGGAAATGTGGCGACAAGAAAGATGGAAAATGTGGCGACAAGAAAGAAGGAAAATGTGGCGACAAGAAAGAAGGAAAATGTGGCGACAAGAAAGGAAAGAAAGAAGGCAAATGTGGCGAAGGAAAATGTGGCGGTAAATAGCACCATTTTTTCATATTTGAATTAACTTCAAATCCCTATACGGGTATAGAATCGGGTGGTATCATAGATACTGTCCGATTTTTTTTGCTTTATTTCATTTTAAACTAATCAAATTTATTAAAAAGTTCAACAAATATCATGCAAATTCAATTTCGACTAATCATTCTTATTCTCACGTCTTTAACCTTTGGCGGATGTGCAACTACAGGCTCTAACCCTCAAGATCCTTGGGAAAATATCAATAGAAAATCCTACGAATTCACTATAGCGATAGATAAAGCGGTGATAAAGCCTGTAGCTAAAGGTTATGCTTATGTGATGCCCGATTTTATGGAAACCGGTATTAGTAATATTTTTAGCAACCTGGGTGATATTCCTAATTCTCTGAATAATTTATTACAAGGGAAACCTTTAGATTTTCTATCTGATCTCGGCCGTTTTGTGATTAACTCTACGCTAGGTATTGCCGGTATGTGGGATCCTGCTTCAAGTATGGGTTTAGTTAAACACAATGAAGACTTTGGTCAAACGTTAGCGGTTTGGGGCATTTCAGATGGCCCCTATATATGGATACCTTTATTAGGACCTTCAACACTTCGAGACTCTTTCGGTCTTCCGGTAGATTCTCAATTTAATCTAGTGAATCACACCGTGGATCATGTGCCAACAAGAAATCAGTTAACCGCTATTGAATTGATCGATAAACGTGTTTCTTTATTACCATTGGATGAACAATTAGAATCGGCTAGTGATGAATATTCTTTTGTCAGAGATGCTTATTTACAAAATAGAAAGTTTAAGGTTTTTGATGGTAATTTACCATTTGAAGATGATTTTGAATGTGAAGAGGAAGACGAAGAAGACTGCGACTTCTAAGTTAGATGTTTTATCCAAGAATTGGTGAAATGCAGTCTTTATAAAAATAGCCAGTTAACTTGTTGAATAAAGGTTTAGTCGTTGAGTAAAAATTGAATTTAACTAATCTCAGCTAAACTGCCCGCAATACAATAATTGCCATCTGCATCTTCGGTTACCCTAATTACTTCGAATTTTGCACTTAACGGTGCTAATTGGCTTTGATCTGAACTAATATCAACGGTTAAGCTTTGACCAACCTTGAAAGCTTCATCAGTAGTGAACATAGCACCACTGCCACTTAGATTGATACCAACGCCATTAAAGGTATTACCAGACTGCGGATCGGTAATATTAACTTTTGCATTGACGAACATTCGTATAAAATTTCTCTTTTCATCGTAATCTTTACTAGGTGAAGGCACGTGGATCTCCTTTTATATTGAGGCCTTTAACTACATTAAATAAAAAGGGCTCGTATTCAATTAAAAATAAACTAATCAAATTAATAGCGACCAAATTAAACGCTGTAGCTAGGCTCACTGAGTTTTGACAAGTATCTATTTATTGCTATCGTTATAACTATACGATTGTTGCTGTACTTTCTTAACTAATACTAGGAAAAAAATTGTGATTGGTCAATGAATATTAAAACAAAAGACTTGCCTCTTTAATTGGGAGTAGTATCCTTAGGCAAGATTTATTTTAGCCTGATATTCTTGGACAAACTCCTAGAATTTGATTAAATATGGTCAAAATTATAAAACTAGACCAATAGCTATGGCTATTAGCCTTAATTAGTTAACTTCTAATATTTGCATGGGTAAATACTTCATGTTTTATCCTAACTAGGTAGTAAATGGACATTAATAACACCTTATCATCAGAACCTAAGAAAACCCAACCTGCGAGCTTGAAGACCGTTCTGATCATTGATGATGAGCCGATAGTTCGTGAAAGTATGGCGGTTTACCTAGAAGATAGCGGATATAATATCATTGAAGCGACTGACGGAAAGCAAGGTTTGGCCTTATTTTGCGAATTTGAGCCAGATGTGGTGCTTTGCGATCTCCGTATGCCAGAAATGGACGGCATGACGTTGCTCACCAAATTAAGTAAGTTGTCACCCGATACACCTATTATTATTATTTCGGGCGCGGGCCAAATCCACGATGTAGTGGAGGCTCTGAGACTGGGCGCATTAGACTACCTAGTAAAACCGATTACTGATTTAGCAGTGTTAGAAAATGCCGTTCAAAATGCGATTCATCGAAGTTTCTTAGAAACCGAAAATCAAACCTACAAAAATGAGCTTGAAGTAGCTAATAAAGAACTAGCTAGTAATTTAGATTTATTACAAAAAGACCAAGATGCAGGTCGACAAGCTCAATTACAGCTTTTACCACCTGCCGATGCCACGATTTCTGGCTTTCACTTTCAACATATTATTGTTCCGTCTCTAAATTTAAGTGGCGATTTTATAGATTATTTTGAAATAGATGACCGCTATATTGGATTTTATTTTGCTGACGTGTCTGGTCATGGCTCCGCAGCGGCTTTTGTGACAATGATGTTAAAGAGTTTAATGAATCAACCTTTACGACAATATAGAGCGGGGATAAATGACACTATCATACGCCCTGATGAATTAATGTCTTACTTAAATGAAGAATTAATTAGCGCAAATTTAGGTAAGCATATTACACTTTTTTATGCTGTGATAGATTGCGATACTCAAACGCTTACCTACAGCGTGGCGGGACAATACCCCGCGCCAGTATTAATTTGTGGTAATTCAACAGAGTTGCTAAAAGATGATGGATTTCCTTTAGGATTATTCGATTGGGCAACGTTTAAAAGTAATGATATAAAGATTAAGAAAGGTTTTAAACTGCTAATGGTTTCCGATGGTTGGTTAGAATTAATACCAACGGAATCAGAGCCAGCAGGGGAGTCTTTTTTAATTGAATTCGCTAGAAACAATCCAATCAATATTCCAATGCTAATGAAACCGGTTAAACAATTGCAAGACAATAACCCACCAGACGATATAACGGTATTTATTGTCGAAAAGGAAGATTATTAATGAAAGGTCGCATTCTAACGGCTCGATTAGACGATATAGAATATATCAATTTTATTGGTGTCGTTCGTTATTCTGACTGTTCGGGGCTAGAAGCATATATTAACCAATTATTTCAATCGCCAAAGGGTGTGAGCGAGATAGCTATTAATCTAGAAAATGCTGATATGCTTGATAGTACCGCTCTTGGTTTGTTAGCTAGGATTTCAATTGAATTTAAGAAAGCAACAGACAAACAGCCGGTTATTTTTGTAAAAAAAGGCGAGTTAGCTCATATATTACGCAGAGTCTGTTTTGATCAAGTTTTTCGCATTGTGACTAGTAAGCAAAACAAGTCTGATTTAGAAACAAGTCAAAATTTAAATTTTATCGAGTTAGCCTCTGTACAGGTTGACGAAAATAAAGTGCTAGAGTCGGTTCTTTTAGCTCATAAAAATCTAGCGGATATTTCGAAGGATAATGAACATTATTATACGGACATCTCCAAAGTTTTAACCTAGTATATGTAAAAACAAAAAACAAAAAACAAAAAACAAAAAACAAAAAACAAAATAAAGGAACTATTAATGAAAAACATAAATATATTATGGTCTGCAATTGTATTTTCAATTTGCTTTTCAATAGAATTATCATCTTTGTCTGCGAAGCAAATACCCATCAATATTCTTTCTAAAACACCTGAAGTAAGAGATGTTCAAATATCGCCTAATGGTGAATATTTTTCTGTCATCTTTAGAAAAGATGGGCGGGATTTGTTAGGGGTATTAGATAGGAACACTAAGAAACCAATCAATTTATTTGGTGTAAAAGGCCAAGGTAAATCTATTGGGGCCGTATACTGGATAAATAATGAACGTCTAATTCACACAATAGTAAAAAGTAGTAAATACAATACCACCATTTTTGATTATGGAGAAATTAATGCTATTAACGTTGATGGAAGTAGGAAAAAAGCCATATTTGGTTATCAGTCTGGTGAAAAACAAACTGGGACCAGAATTAAGAAAAAAAGAAGTGATCGAGCTTGGTTTGATATAATCGATCTTTTAGAAAATGATGACAAACATATTTTGATTTCAGTCCTTCCGTGGCAAATAGACTTGGATGAAGTCAAACCTGAAGTTTTCAAATTAAACGTTTACAGTGGTAGGAAGAAAAAAACCGGTAAATTACCCGGAAGATGGGGTATGACCGATAATAACGGCAATCTTCGATTTTCATGGCGAGTAAATGATAATAATCGATTAGTTATTTATTATAAAGAAGCAAAATTAAATGCTCCGATTGGTGATTGGCAAACCTTTGATGTGAAAGACTTTGATTACCAAAAAATATTCCCTCTAGCATTTACTAAAGATAATAAATCAGTTTATTTAAACGTAACGATAAAAGACAAAACTTCAGCTTTGCATTTATTGAATCTTGAAGAGCAGAGTATTGAAAAAATTTATCAGCATGATTTGGTTGATACAAGTGATTACATTTTTGATTTTGATACGTCAAATATTGTTGCAGTAAGAAATGATTTTGGCAAACCATCTTACGAATATTTAGACAAAAAAAATGCTAAAGGTAAACTTCACAGGATTCTTTCTAAAGCATTTCCTAACAATCATGTAGGAATTGTGAGTGCTACAAAAGATAATAGTTATGTGGTGG
Source organism: Kangiella sp. (assembly GCA_002733465.1). Lineage (GTDB taxonomy): Bacteria > Pseudomonadota > Gammaproteobacteria > Enterobacterales > Kangiellaceae. The sequence continues at coordinate 244,925 of NVVT01000003.1, read as the reverse complement.
TTTCAGTTACTTCCGACACTAATTCGGGCGACTATTATTTGTTTTCCACTAAAACACTTAATGCGGATTATATAATTAGCGCTAGTCCATGGTTAGATCCCGCCGAAATGGCCAATATGGAACCCCAAACGTTTGAAATGAGAGATGGTGTCACTATTCACGGTTATCTGACTAAACCGAAAGTATATAAAGGTAAATTACCCCTTGTTGTTATGCCTCATGGAGGACCTCATGGAAGAAGAGATTACTGGGGATTTAATTATGAAGTTCAACTGCTAGCTAACCGTGGCTATGCTGTTCTACAAGTGAATTTTCGAGGCAGTGGAGGTTTTGGTTTAGGTTTTAAAGAAAAAGGACATGGTGAATGGGGAGCCTTGATGCAAGATGATTTAACGGACGCCACTATATAGCTAATTAATGATAAAATTGTCGACGAAAATAGGATTTGTATTTTCGGTCATAGCTATGGAGGATATGCGGCATTGATGGGCGTTATACGGGAGCAATCTTTGTATAAATGTGCAATAGGCTCTATGGGTGTTTACGATTTACCAATGATGTTTGAAGAAGCCAATAAGGCCGATAGCAAATCTGGAGTAGCTTATCTTAAAGAAGTCTTAGGAGAAGATTTGAATGTACAAAAACTACGCTCACCAGCCTACAACGCGGATAAGATAAAAGCTGAAGTATTATTAATACATGGCGATAAAGATGTTAGAGCGCCAATAGAGCAGGTTGAATCTATGAAGCAGGCTTTGGATAACGTTGGTAAAAGCTATCAATATCTAGAGTTTTTGAATGAGGCTCACGGATATAGAGATGAAAAAAACCGTGTAAAAATGTTTAATAAAATATTTTCATTTCTTGATGAGCATATTGGTAAAGATAACTGATATTAATAAAAGTATTGATGAATAACTCTTCCGAAAATACAAATAACGCAAAATCTCAATTTGAATTGAGTAAACGCTATTTCAATGAAAATAATATTGAATTAATGCTTAAAAGTTTGAATCAATCGGCAAATAGTAATTATTTGCCAGCCTTGCAATCTTTAGCAAACATTTATGCTAAGGGAGGGTTTATTCCCGTTGATCTAGTAAAGGCTGAAAATTTATACCAAAGAGCGATTGACCAAGGGTGTGAACAATCATTGTTTCAAATGGCTGAGCTCAAGTTTATAAACGGTTCATCAACAACACAGATTGAGGCTGGTATTAAACATTATTGGCTAGCGGCTCAATTAGGTAACCCTCAAGCCCTTTTTCAGCTTTATCTTTTTTATAAAAATGTGACTAGCGCAATCGTGTTTAGTCAATACTGTTTGATTTATGCATCAATGCAAGAATTTTTGCCTGCAATTGTTGCTCTCAATAACAACAAAGTTTTACAAGAGAATGATTGTGTAGAACTTTATATAAAGATAAGCGTAATTTGTGGCGCAAGTGACTACCCTAATTTAAATTCCCATCACGAACTATTTGTAGATTTCAAATGTGGTGAAAAAGAAGAGTTGAAAAAACTGAAAAACGTCGTTCATAAAAGCATGCAACTACCAAAATTTTCGCTTCCTGAAGTTATTCATTCCAAATTAACGCCAAAACTTCTTTCTAAAGCCATTAACCTAAATTTGACATCTGACTTTTTAGATCAAGATGAAGCAAATTATATTGTGTTTTTATCTCGTCCTTACCAAGAGAAAGCTAAAGTAATAAATTCTGATTCTAAACATGGCGGTATGGATTCTTCTGTAAGATCTAATTCCTACATGTATTTTTCTCCGACTAGAGTATCTGGTTTTATAAAATTCATTGAGCGAAAAATATGTGATCTAGTGCGTAAAAATATTGAGGAAAGTGAACCACTTTCAGTACTCCACTATCAAGTTGGGCAAGAATACAAACCACATTTTGACTTTTTTGATCCTTCTTTGCCCGTATCAAAATCACTATTGGAAAAAGCAGGGCAAAGAACTAGAACGGTTCTATTATATCTAAATGACGTCGAAATAGGCGGTGACACCTATTATCCAGAAATTGATATTTCTATTGAAGCTAAATGTGGAACGCTTGTATATATGGATAACTGTTATAACGATGGCAGTATCAATTTAATGTCTTTACATGCGGGTCGGTCTGTTTTAAAAGGTGAGAAGTGGATTGCGGTAAAATGGTTTAGAGAACGAAAAGTGATAATTTAATAAGTAATCAAAGAGCTTACCATTTTTTCTTAGGACCAAATACGTTGTCCACATCTTCGCTCGTTTCTTTTTGATCGATTTTTGCTTGTTGTACCTTTTTATTTTTCTTTGCTTTTTGATAGGATATTTTCACTTCCTGTTCAAGTGTTGCTAGGCGTTCTTGAAGCGCAATTATTCTATTACTCTTGGTTTTAAGACCTGCCATTAATTGTTTGGTGGTAATTAGTCGCTTTACAGCAAAATCATAGTTTCCAATTGCAAGCCCTTTCTTTATTTGTTGAATATAGGCAGAGAGTTTAGTTTCAGTCACCAAAGACGATATTTTTCCAATGGAGATTTTTGTAAGCGACAAATCTAATTTGTTGATTTTACTTATTTTTATAATATAGTTACTTAATTTTGTTAGGCTATTTAGCAGTTTCTCTAATTGTTGCGGATCGGCAGGAATCGCCAATTGGCCAGAATCAATCTTGTTATTAGTGTTGGTTAGTTGTTTATTGACAGCAGGCAATCGTTCTCTAATATACTTGTCTTGAGGTTGTATTTTAAGAGCATCGGTTAGGTTTTTTTGAATCACTTGAAGTAGAATTTTTCGAGTTTCTTCGCCTATTGGAATTTTCGCGAAATTACTGAGTATATTGGCAGACTCATTTGCTCTGTATTTGAATTTAGAAGCTTGATGAAACTGTTCCGCCTTTTTGTGTTCTTTTCGCTGAATATTAACCACGAAAATCACCGCACCTACAAGCAGTGCAAAAATGATGAATAGTAAATTGAAAGTATCCATATGGTCCAAGTTAGTAGTAATATTTTGTCTGAGCAAAAATAATCAGTAATAAAGCTGATGCCCATTAAATAGTATAGTTTAAATGTTAGTGTTTTGTAGCATCAGTTGAGATAAACGTAAAAGCTCTAAATACCGCTTATAGCGAATATCATCAGACGATAGTCTATCAATATCGGATAAGACTAATTCGGCCTGATGAAGTAACTCAGTATCACTCTTAGATTGTTGGTATTTTTTTAGTAACGCCTGAGCTCGATTTAAAGCAATATTAATATTGTTAGGCGCAATATTAAGAGCAAGTAAAAATTCATCTAATGAACGATTGTACTTTTTTTCTTTAAAATACTTAACTGCTCGATTGTTAATTTTATTTACTTTTAGAGCATTGGCTATTAGGTTTTTATTTTTAGTGATTTTTTTGACTTGTTCTATAAAGCTATTTTGATCAAAATACTGTTCAACACCGTCTTCTAATACACTTTCGGCTAATTCTGAAAAACCAAGTTGTTGAAGACTGGTGGCGATTTCAATACATTCATTTGCACCAATATTTTCATCAAGATTTTCAAATTCATTACTAGCTATCTCGACTTGTTTTAATACATTAGCTTGGTCATCAATAATTGCACTAAAGTCAGCATGAGCAACGGCGCCTCTAAGTTGAACTCCAGATGATTTTGAAAACTTAGATTGTAATTGAGAAAATACAGTCTTTGCTTCACTTATCAACTTGTCTCTATCTTCGTTTCGTATACCTTTTAATCTTACACCCAGAGATTTTGTTAATTTCACATATTCATCGGCATGGGAAAAAACAGARTGTTTACCATRTTTTACRGCYTGGCGATAAGCYTGCATCATGRCCAAGTTATCACCATTTGWTTCTGCYAAYTYMCCTAGAGCTTTTTGACGTTTAATGAGTTTAGGAGAACGCYTAATTGCTTTTTCGATGGTTTGTTGAGCTTCTACAGGTTTGTTTAATATTGTTTGAATTTTGGCAAGCCAATCATACCCTTCTAGCGAATAAGGGAATTCCATTAACATTCGCTTAAATATTCCTTCAGCGAGACCGTATTTTTTTAATGAGTAATAAATTTTCCCCAGCTCAGTTAGCGCCCAAGGTGTTACTCTATTATCCAATTCGTTTTCTAAATAATCTTGGCTTTCATTGATACTTTTAGTGTTCTTCAAAATGGTCAACTGGAGCCTTTTAAGCTCTTGGCGATAAAGTGAACTATCGTTGCAGAGTTCTTCATAGAGCGAAGTAACATCTTTCCATTTTTTTCTTTTGATTGCTTTAGTAATGGGTCTAAATTTTTTCTTTTTTACTAAAGATTTATCAATGCGAGATTTTAAAAGTTGGCGGTTAAATGGCTTCGCAAGGTAAGAGTCAGGCCTTGATTCGATCGCGGCCATCACCATAGAAGCTGTTTTTTCAGCGGTGATCATTATAAAACAAGTATCGTCAGGTATGATTTTAAAATGTCGTAATTCTTCGAATACTTGTTGACCATCTTTGCCATCACCTAGATTATAGTCAGATAATATAAGATCGTAGGTGACCTCTCTGCATTTTTGTAGTGCTGCATCGGCAGAACTAACATAATCAATATGATTACATCCCATCGCTGATATCATAGAAATGACAGCACTTGCATATTCTGCAAAATCTTCAATTAGTAGAATTTTAATTTTGTTATATTGAATCATTGAGTGACAAATGTTGCTCATTAATATTATGGGAAGACGATTATAATTTAAGGAATATGGATCTCAAATAAACCGCCATTTAGCTCGCCACCATTTTTCAAAATTATATAACCAGTATCAGATTTATTTTGATGCATYRATGCAATTTGYTCMGCAAAAAAYARTCCTAGCCCAGTACTWCCWGTTGATTGGTTTATACCAAGCATGTAGCCACCTTCCAAATCGATCATTTTATCAGGGTAACCTAATCCATCGTCATTAATTTGAATGACTAAATGGTCATCATTCTGGCAATTGATAATAATTTTTGATTTTGAATAACGAATAGCATTTCCCAATATATTTTCTACTACGATTGACAGTAAATTGGCATCAAAAAAAGCGTCAATAGACTCATCAACGTTAATCTCGCAGCTAATATTTTTAGCCTCAAAAAGTTGTGCTAATATAATTGTTTGTTCTTCGATAAACTCGAATAGGTTATGATAATTAGGAGAGAAGGGTAATTGTTCATTTTCTAATTTATAAAGCGCAAGTAATTGCATGAGAGAATTGTTGACTCGATTGGCCTCATACTGGACGATGCCCACATCTTTTTGTGTTTTAATATTGAGTGTGTTTTTACTTTGTTCATCTAAAATATGATTCAATGATTGCCCTAACATAGCTAACGAGTTTTTCATATCGTGTACAGTCGAGGCGAGAACCAAGCTAAAATAGTCATGTTGTTTTTCTAAAGTCATTTCATTTACCTTATGCTGATTTATTCAACATTAACTGGGTGAGCCGGTTTAGTTCCGAATAGCGTGAGTAACGGCTGTCTGACACTTCTAATTTATTGAGTTTAATTAGTTTGTTGCTAGCCAGGGTTAAAAGTTCTATCTTGTTTTTTGCATTCTGTGAAAGTTTTAGCAATGCTTGTGCATAATTTAAAGCAATGTTAATATTTTTTGGTGAAGTACTAAAGGCTTTCTCGAAATACTCTATAGCTTCTTTGAACTCGTTTTTTCTAAAGTGATAAATGCCTTTTTCATTTTGCTGTGCTGCTTGTTTACACTTCTGTATGAGTTCTTTATCCTGAGTGAAGTTTGAAATTTGTTTTATAAACTCTTTATCATCTAGATTTTGTTGGATTGCTTCTTTAATTATCGCTTCGGCAAAATCATCGTCTTTAATTTCTTTTAAACTTTTAGAGATCTCTAAACTGACTTGTGGGGATAAAACCCCTTCAAATTCTTCAAACATACGTTTTGCTTTGTTGCTATATTTATCTACGTCATCTTTATTATTGACAGTTTTACTAAATGCAGCGTGCGCAACATTACTTCTAATAATTGTGCCGGTATCATCTTTAAATTTATTTTCTAATTGTTTGAATGTTTGTTCCGCTTCCAAAATTAGCTTATCTTGGCTTGAATTTTTAGTAGAATCTATAGCATTTTGTGATAGTTGATTTTTTAATCCATAAGTTAGCTTTAYATACTCTTCKGGACTCGAAAAAGCGGAATGTTTACCTTGATAAATGGCYTGTCTAAAMGCATTRCTCATAGCMCYRAARTCATCATTTTGTTCAGCAATGGAACCCAGTGATTTTTGTCGTTTGACAACATTAGGCGCTTTTTTTATAGCCATGTGGATGGTTTCTTGTGCATCAATATTTTGCCCCAAAGCTTGTTGCGTTTTCGCTAACCAATCATATGCTTCTAAATTCATAGGGTATTTTTTAGTCATGTTTTTAAATACGTTAATGGCTTTATCATGTTTTTTTTGTAAAAAATAGATTTCGCCGACTGCTTGTAGCGCCCAAGGGACTTCTCTATCCGAAATTATTTTTAGTGAAAGAGTAAGGGCATCATCTAATTTGTTTTGTATTTTCAAACACTTAAATTCCAGGCGGAGGCACGACATTCTATATTTTGGTTTTTCGCTCGCAATTAGTCGGCATTGATTAATAGCTTCTGACCATTTTCGTTTTTGTATACAGCGTGAAATTGAGCTTAACGTTTCCTTTTTTTCTACGGCTTTGGCTATGCGCGATTTTAATAGTGCTGCAGTAAATGGCTTAGCAATATAGTTATCAGGTTGATGCTCTATGGCGCCCATGACCATTGCGGAGGTGTTTTCAGCGGTTAGCATAATAAAAATGCAGTTTGCAGAAAGTAAATCAAATGCCATYAGTTCTTCTAATAGTTGCTGACCGTCTTTGCGTTCACCTAAATTGTAGTCGGATAGAAGTACATCGAATTTCTTAGTGCGACAAGCTTCGATTGCGTCTTCTGCATTGCTCACAATTTCTACGGACTGATTGCCTAAAGAATAAAGCATGGTTCTTACGGAGCGAGCAAATTCAGTAAAGTCTTCAATGATCAGCGTATTTTTATTGGCTAATGTAAACATTATTTTATATCAATATCCCTATAACCCTAATCTTGAATAGGGATTAGTGTCTTACTTTATATTTCGGAGCTAGTCTAGTTTAGGCCTCTAGCTCTAGAATAAGCTTCTAGTCTAAGCAAGTGCTTCTTAGAATGATTGTTTGAATATTTAAAAGTATAGTTGTTATTTCTTGAGTGCATGTAATAAGTCATTGTATAAAACGGAAAAAATGGACGATTTGAGTAAATAAAAGGTAAAAGCTAGCTTGTTAAGTGCTAAAAAGGGTCTATGCTTATAACTGTTTATACAAAAAAATGATTAAAAATCTTTTCCCTGGGTCTAAAAACGCTTGAAAAATCGTTTCATAGGTAACTGAGCAGGGATAAAACTCATGGAAAATGAATGAAACTTCAGCAAATTAAATATATTTTTGAGGTCGCACGTAATCAATTGAATGTTTCTGCAACCGCCGAAGCATTATTTACATCACAACCGGGTATTAGTAAGCAAATTAGGTTGTTAGAAGATGAGCTAGGCGTTGAGATATTTGTGCGCAGCGGTAAACATTTGACCAATATCACCCCTGCTGGCCGAGAAATACTGCCTATCGCAGAGAATATGCTCAAACAAGTTCGTAGTATTCAAAATATTGCTGCTAGCCATGTGAATCAAAAAGAAGGGCGGTTAAATTTAGCCGCATCACATACATTCTCCCGTTATTTCTTACCTGACATAGTCGATTCATATCGACATCAATATTCGAATGTAACGATGCATATATACCAAGGAGAAGGAGATAATCTTGATCGTGAACTGGATGATGGAAAGTTGGATTTGGCGTTGGTACATGCAGGGGAAGAAGTTTTTACAGATAAAATCCAGCTACCTTGTTTCTATTGGAATCGAAGTATCATAGTCCCCAAAATGCACCCGCTCGCCAGTACAGAAGAAATATCGTTTGATTTGCTAGCTCAATATCCTTTGCTAACTCATACTAGTTCCGGCGGAAAAACTAATCGAATTGAACAGATATTCAAAGAAAATGGTTTCTCTCCTGAAATTGTTTTTTCTGCTACAGATTGCGAGATAATTAAATCCTATGTCCGTATGGGGCTGGGGGTCGGTATCATTGCAAATATGGCCTACGAAGAACATTTAGATGAAGATTTAGTCTCCATTTCAATTGAAAACCTATTCCCTAAATCTTTGGTTAATGTTGTTTTTGATCGTAATCTTTACTTTAGAGAATTCATTTTTGCATTTATAGAGTCTTTAGCGCCTCAATTATCTAAAGAGCTAATCCTTCAGGCACAGCAAACTAAATCTTCGGCAAAAATTTCTCGATTAGTTGAAACATCGCTTATACCTATTTTATGAAATTCAAGCACTTTAAAGTTTAAATAAAATTTATTTTGTGGTTTTTCTAAGATATCTCTCTATTTTTATTGCTATACCCATCCCACCGCAAGATGCTGATTTCAGTGTTCAGCTAGGGGATTTGAACAAAGCGCAACTCGAAGGAAATGGCTAGTCCTTTCCAATAGTTGTAATGCAGTGCAAGTTTCCTAGCTGAGCACCCGTAGGGCAAGGCTATAAACAACCATCTTTTTCGTTGCCTACAGGACGTAGGTAAGGGGCGTGAGCAGGACGCGGAAGCTTTAAGCAATTTTCAGCTAGATATGACTAGCCCCAAAATTACTTGCCTCAAATATGGATGTTTCTAGCCTTGCTGAAACCTGTATCTTGAGGTGGGATGGGTATTGATATTCCTTGCACGCTCTCATTTAATAAAAGTTACTTTATTTTTACCGCTACCACTGGTATCTTTAACCTCTAATTATGATTTATTGTCCGTAAATCAATTGCTTGAGGAAGAAGATGTCAGAACCAATTACTTATCTTGTCACTAATAACGCCACCGTTTTTGGAATTCTTGCCGTTATTTTAGGCTTCATTTTTTATACTAACAAAAGTGAGAATGTTTATTTAAAGAATTTTTACAAATTTATTCCAGCTTTATTACTATGCTATTTTTTGCCATCGCTACTACATACTTTTCATATAGTCCCCTACGATTATTCTTGTTCTGAAATATTAAGTGGTACGGTAGATGCTGGGAGTTCTGTTCTTGCCCAATGCCAGGCGGCTACTGATCCAAGTGAGACAAAGATAGCTGCTAGTGGAGCTAATATTTATTATGTAGCTTCACGATTTTTGTTGCCTGCAAGCCTAGTTCTATTGACCTTGAGCATCGATTTCAAAAAGATTAAAGCATTAGGACCTAAAGCCATTATTTTGTTTTTAACGGGCACTTTTGGAATTGTGATTGGTGGTCCTATAGCATTGCTCATCATGTCAGTAATCAATCCAGATGTTGTTACGGGGGATATTTGGCGAGGAATGACAACGATTGCTGGAAGTTGGATTGGTGGAGGAGCCAATCAAGCCGCAATGAAGGAAGTCTACGAAGTCTCTGGAGACCTTTTTTCTAGCATGATTGCTGTTGATGTGATTATTGCAAATATTTGGATGGCTGTATTACTGGTGATGGCTGCCAAATCAAAACAAATTGATGCAAGATCAGGGGCGGATACCAGCGCTATTGAAGACTTAATTGTAACTGTTGATAAATTTAATAAAGAAAATGCGAAAAATCCAGATGTGACGGATCTGTTGATTATTGTAGCGATTGCGTTTGGTGCTACGGCTGTAGGTCATATTGTTGCTGATAGCTTAGTACCTTGGTTATTAGAGGGTTGGCCAACCTTGAAAGGATCGCCCGTGACGAGTAAATTCTTTTGGTTAATTGTTACTGTAACCACGTTGGGTATTTACTTCTCGACAACTAAACTGAGAAAATATGAAGCTGTCGGTGCGTCAAAAATGGGTTCAGTATTTATTTATTTACTGGTCGCGGCAATTGGTTTGCATATGGATATTAGTGCAATCACAGAAAAACCTTGGCTGTTTGCGGTCGGCGCTATTTGGATGATTGTTCATGCTATTTTGATGCTAACAGTAGCTAAAATAATCAAGGCACCGGTTTTTTATATGGCGGTTGGTAGTCAAGCAAATGTTGGCGGTGCAGCGTCTGCTCCTATTGTTGCCGCCGCGTTCCATCCTTCACTCGCACCTGTAGGTGTTCTTTTGGCTGTTCTTGGGTATGCGATTGGTACCTATGCTGCGTTACTCTGTGGTAAAATTCTTATGATAGCTGCTGGTGGTTGAACCTAATTATTGATAATAAAATAATTTTGTCGCTTGTATAATGGGCAAAACAATTTTTTAGTATTTAAGAAAATGGAAATGTGTTAGTTAATGTTAAAAATTCAATTCAAAGATAGACGTAAACCGGCCATGTGGTTGGTTGAGTCGACGCTTAAAATATCTAGCCAAATGCCTTGTGATATATTGATTGAAGATATAAATGCGAAAGGTATAGAGGCCGATTTAATTATTGAACACTCTCAAATAACCTTAGTAATGATCAGTAGTATTCCTACTGTATATGTTAATGATTTACCCGTTGTAAAGAGTCAAGTAATCGATGCTTGGGATGTTATTCGGATTGGTACCGATGAACTAGAACTTATCGACCCATTAAAGGAACGAAGTCCACAACCTCAAATTGCGGAATCTAGTAAAACCGTCATCCGCTCGGCGATTTCGGAGTGGATGTTAAAAGCTAATACTAAACCTTTACTCGGACGTTTTTATCAGATTAACGATGGCGATACTATCGGCCGTGATGATGAAGCTAATATCGTTGTACCGTTAGATTATATTTCAAGAATTCATATAAAGTTAAGCGTCAATAAAGGAACATTATTTATTGAGGATCTTAATTCTTCAAATGGCACTTTTGTAAATGATGAAAGAGTTAAGAAAAGTGAACTTCGAAACAAAGATGAATTAAGATTAGATGAATTTTCTTTTTCGATTATAGGACCCGAAACAAAAAAAGAATCTAAACCAAAAACGATTGTTAGAGATAAAAAAGAAATTACTGAAAAAATTAAAAAGTCAATTACTAGTACACACCCTAAAATTCGTTTGGCTTCTCAAACGGTTTACTTGCATGATATTAATGAAAATTCCAAAGGAAAAGTTCACGAGATAATCAATGCAAAAAATCATTTAAGTAAGTTATTAGGGCATCATTTATCGACCAGCGAGCAAAGTGTTTCAGCTAGGCATATCTATCTTAATCAAACTGATACAGGGTGGGAAATTGTCAATAATGGTGCATCAGATGGTTTGTTGATAAACGGTAGAATGCAGATTAGAGCGGTATTATCTGATGAAGATGAGGTTACTGTCGGAGGCATTAAATTCAAGTTTCAATCTTCAGGCGTACAAGCTAAAGATTACGTTAAACCTAAAAAAAATAATAGTAAATTGATTATACCTGCAATCGCAATTGTCACTTTGGTTGCAGTTATTAGCTGGTTAGCATATTAAAAAATAATTTTAATAGTTAGTATTACGATGATAGTAATCGATAGGGCTAAAGCTGTAATAAGCCACTTTTGTTGATTTGATTCGCCTGGGTTTTGTATACTTTGTTTTTTGTTTTCACCTTTCTTTTTCTCCGTTGTAATTTTTTCGTCTTCAGAATCTATTTCCTCTGAGTTAAAACCACTAGTCTTTTTTTGTTTTTTATCTATTCGATTAATTTTCTTCAATGTATTTAATACTTCTTGAGAATTTTCAGGACGGTTTACCGGATCGATAGCAATTAAATTATCGATTAATCTTTCTAAGCGAAAAGGTGTTTTTTCTTTTCGTTCTAATTTCTTTGAATTAATTGGCGCAGCATAAAGCATGTGATGCATAATTGCTCCGAGGGAGTACAAATCATACCTTTCTGATATAGCCTGTTTACCTGGTGGTAGGTAGTCACTAATTTCACTGCTTTTTGATAGGCTTTCATTATTTAAAGAAAAATCAGTCAGTTTAATCGTTTTATCATTAGCAAAGATCAAATTGTTTGGCGTTAGCCTAGTGTGTAAAAATTTATTATTATGAGCAAATGTTAACGCAGAGCAAATTTGTGTGCTCAAATTTAATACCAGTTCTAAAGGCATTGGTGAAATTAGACGGCTAGATAACGAACCTCCTGAAAGGTATTCACTTACCACAATATTATGCTCTCCACTTTTTGCTGTCGCATAAATTCTAGCGATGTTCGGATGCTTTAAACTACTAACCAGTTTTGTTACTTGCAGGTTAATATCTTGAGTTCTTCTTTTTTTGATTATAAGTAATTGCGAGTTGCTTTTTTTCTGGAATAAATAAACACGTTTAAATTTTTTATTAGATAAGATATCTAGCAATTTAAATTGATCACTTAAATCTTTTGTATCCTCACTAGCTTGCTCCAATTTACTTTTAGTAATGTGACTACCTTGCGAAATCTCAAGTAGTTTATTTCGGACATCGGTTAAAGATTGGTACCTTTTATCTGGATCAGGATTGACACATTGACTGATGATTGTTTGTAATTCTTTAGGTAGCTTATTAAATTGGCTTGAAAGTGATTCAGTTTTAGTTTTTTGAGAGCTAGATGAACCTGGAAGGGTGCAAAACAAACGTTGTAAAAGAACGCCAAACGAATAAATATCGCTAACAACCGTGGCTTTTGCATAATCATTAAGTTGTTCTGGGGCTATGAATCCTTGAGAGCCAACAATAGACGTAGGTGTGTTTTTTTCTGAAGCCTTTTTCGTTTTAGAGTCATCATTTTCTTCAGATAAAGCAATTCCAAAATCAAGAACCTTAGCGACGCCATGTTGGCTAATGATAATATTCGCTGGTTTGATGTCTCTATGAATAATCCCAATTTTATGGGCATAATCTAAACCTTTGCAGGACTGAATTGCGATATCCATTTTTTTTCCAAAAGGGACTTGGGCGCCCTCAATTAACTCATCTAAGTCAATCCCTTCAATTTTTTCCATGACAAAATAGGGAATTGATTCGTCAGAGACGCCTTTATCGATAACATGGACGATATTAGGGTGGTTAAGTTGAGCGATGATGAGAGATTCTTTCTCAAATAGCTCTCGTGCTTCTGAATGGGCATAAAGTTCGGCACTGAGAAATTTAATAGCCACAGGTCGATTAAGGGAGATTTGGGTAGCATCAAAGACGCGTGCCATACCGCCTGCGCCAATTTCATGGTTTATTTTGTAGCCATTTAATGTTGGGTGTTTTTGCACTTTGTTTTTGATTATTGTGGTCTATATTATAAATATAGCTTTCTATTTGATGTTTTACTTATAATTTCATTTTTATAGTGGAAGAAATCTAAAAGGTTAATTTATCTATTGATTAGGGCTAAGGGTACGAAGAGTAAATGAATGAGATTTTATTTTTCGGTAAGGTAGTTTTTTATTGTGATCATCATAATATAGGTCTATTATCGGTCTTTAAACAGTCTGATGGAGAGTGTGTTTTATGCGAACAGAAACGCTAAGCTATGTTAAAGAGCATGCGAATCATTTAGAAATAAATGATCCACTTTTAATTACTCAAAAAGGCAAAGCCCGATTTGTATTGCAAAATGTAGAAGATTTTGAATATCAGCAAGAATCCTTAGCATTGTTAAAATTGTTGTTAATTTCCGAAAAATCTGCAAAATTTAATACATTAACGCTAGACCAAGCGTTTGCGGACTAAGGGCTTCTATTCTCGGACAAGCTCCTGGAGCCTAGTATGTACAAAATCGTTACAACTCCGGTATTTAAACTTTGTTTAAATAGACTGCTTCATTTTTTAAAATCCAAATATTCTGCCCAATTAGCAACGGATACAAAAGAACAGATTAAAAAGGCAATAATTCAGAAACTATCAGAGAATCCGTTTGTAGCACCAATAAGTGAACGACTAATCGATTTAGGAATTACAGAGTATCGTCAAGTTATGGTTGACGAACAAAATATTGTTTTTTATAGGATAGATGAAGACCAAAAAGAGGTGACTTTGTTAGCTGTTATGGACTCTCGGCAGAGTATTCAGAAATTGTTATCTGAGGTGGTTCTTTTGGTTTGATTTATCTCAGACAAAATCCTAATGAGTGGAAATAATGATAAGATAACATTAGAAAACAGAGACTCACTTTGCTATTAAAACAAAGGATATAGTTTTATGGAAATCGAAGGTTTTACATCGTCTAAAAAAATGATATTGAAGTTGGTTCTCACGAGCGGAATTATCGTAGGTCTCTTTTTTCACTCGGTAATAATTGACCAGATTTCATTCCTCCAATTAATTTTAGTGTACTCGATTCTTGTCATATCCATGGTTTTCGATTATTTCGTATTATCTAATTTCCAAAAGTTATTTATTAAATTTAAGCAAGAGCTTTTAAACGTTAATCATGCCATTTCTAAAACAATTAACAAATCATTGAGGTTTGCCTTATTAGACCGATTTTTTAGCACTTTTATTAAAACGCTTTACTTTGCTTTTTTTACGAAATTTGAAAATAAACCAAAAACAGACGAAAAATCATCATTTAGTTATGAAAAGTCTAGCAATGCAAATGATATGTTTTGGGTCGTATTTGTCTTTCAAATACCAACATTGCCTCTAATTCATTGGATAATTGAAATTAATTCAGAACCTGTGCTGGCTTGGGCTGTAACCTTAGTGACAATATGGTCTGTGATTTGGTGTTTGGCGCACGTTCAGGCTTGTAAATTTATACCAATAGAAATAGATGAGACAACATTCAAATACCGGTTTGGTTTGATGTGTAAAGTAAACATTCCAATTTCGAGAATCAAGTCAGTCAAGGAGTTGCACTATAGTGAGGTAATAAAGAGTTTTAATTATTTTCAGTCTCCTTTGGGGTCAAAGAAAAATTTAGTAATCGAGTTTGATAAAAAAATTAATTTTTCAAATATCTTTTTGCTACCCAACTATAAGAATAAGGCGATTTTATCGGTTGATTATCCAGAAAAAATCATCCGCCAATTAAATCAAGTTAGTAAAAATATAGATTAGAGTTGTTCTGAAAGACTACCAATGTAAAAACATTCTATTCTCTAAACCCAAATAAGGTCACAATGATTAAGTGTTTCTCATTGGATTACTTGCTTAGGCAAAAAATTCTCAGCTAACATRCAMCKMAKRCTRCCACCRCCAACATATTCAATRGTACTRATATYACAAACGACTAARCTKSCATGTYTTTCNMASTKKCTTTNTYTGTTGAGKWTKAAATCCTTTATAAGCACTMSWWGAAAGMGCKATAACKRGCTGAKYATYSTTATCTTTTAATTGYAAAATATTASCRCAAAARCTTTCRGYCATTTGTGATTCASTRATAATGATGATRTCTGAAAYGCTAYTTTCTARAGCWYGCAYGACKTTTATATTGTCYGAWGCYTCAATMACTTCACTGGTGATYACYGCAAAGTCCTCACCGCAAGACATYAAAACATTGGTRTGGTAAACCGGACWMCCGTTYGAACTAACGGTATTAAAATGGACTAATTGMAAATTAAAATTKTCWGCAAATTTTTCYACRGCKGATWRRTGRCATCKTTCRGAWATYGCCACAAATAATTGTYTGCTYGGATGATGAAAAATTAAAGAACCCGTTCCTTCYAGTATTTCTTGCGGAGCYARAATGYYTCGGTARTCGATAAYCGAGTCGAGAGCGTAATTATTCTTYTGTAGDAGTTCGCAYARAGGATCDATTTGCACCTCATCTTGTCGATTAGGTGTTTTCATAGGGTAAATGATTAGCTTGCCAACGGAGCTTGTGGAAAACCAGTTATTTGGAAAAATCGCATCCGGTAGAGGTTTATTGGTATGACTTTTTTCTAGGATAAGCGTTTCTACTTTGGCTCGAGCCAATGCATCTATACAAACGTCAAATTCCAAAAGTGCTTGTTTTTGAATGCGTGATGAATCCGCAAGAGCTGGTTTATGTTGAAACTCATTGTCTTGACTGGTTTGCGAGTTATAGCCAAAATCAATCGGTCTTACCATGATTACCGAGTTAGTTAAATGTTGGATTGCTTCTGACATCATTAAAAGGTTTATTTACAGTGTAAAATAGCGTGATAGAGTAGCAAATTTAACCTAGCACGGGTATATACTTTCCGCTATAATTGCGCGTTCGATTTTTAATAGTCAATTTAGTTACATTAATTTAGAAACCAATGATTTCAATTATTGTTTTTTTAAGGTCACGATTTGAGCAAACACTTTCAATCAGTTAAAGGCATGAACGATTGCCTTCCTTCTGAAACGCCCGTATGGCAGTATCTAGAGAGCTGTCTGCGTGCTGTGACGGAAATGTATGGCTATGCAGAAATTAGAATGCCAATGGTGGAGAAAACAGAATTATTTTGTCGTTCCATTGGCGAAGTGACCGATATTGTCGAAAAAGAAATGTATACCTTTATAGATAAAGGTGAAGAAAGTYTAACTTTACGTCCTGAAGGGACMGCATCTTGTGTRAGAGCGGGTATYCAAAAYGGTTTRATATACAATCAACAGCAACGTTTATGGTATATGGGACCCATGTTTCGGCGTGAAAGGCCTCAAAAAGGGCGTTATCGCCAGTTTTATCAGTTTGGCGTAGAAACATTCGGAATTAATGGACCTGATATTGATGTTGAAGTGATTGCGCTTAGTGCAAGACTTTGGAAAATGATAGGGTTGACCAATGTTGAGTTACAGATTAACTCTTTGGGTAGCAATGTTGCGCGTGAAGCTTATAAAGTAAAATTAGTAGAATATTTTAATCAGCATTTAGATGATTTAGATGAAGATAGCAAACGTCGATTGGTTAGTAATCCGTTGCGTATTTTGGATAGTAAAAATCCAGCGATGAAAGGCGTAATCAATGATGCGCCAAAATTATTAGAGCACTTAGATGATGAGTCTCAGGCTCATTTTGATAGTTTATGTGAAAAACTGAATGCATTAGATATTAAATATGTGATTAATTCTAAGTTAGTCAGAGGGTTAGACTACTACAAYCGTACKGTATTTGARTGGGTAACWASTKMKCTRGGCKCKCAAGGAACWATWTGYGCAGGYGGWCGYTAYGACGGATTAGTTGAGCAACTGGGAGGTCAATCGACACCCGGGTTTGGCTTTGCTATGGGATTAGAGAGAATTATCCTGTTATTGAAACAGCAAAGTGGGTTGGAAGATAAACTTTCCACAAAAATAGATGTCTATCTTTGCACTTTGGGTGACAAAGCCGAAAATGCTGGGATGATATTAGCTGAAAAATTAAGAAGTGAGTATCCAAAATTAAGACTGCAATTACACTGTGGTGGCGGAAACTTTAAAAAACAGTTAAAGAGAGCCGATAAATCTGAAGCTGAAATTGCGTTGATTATAGGTGAAGATGAAGTTGATAAGAATCAGATAACAGTAAAATATTTAAGAGAAAAGAAAGAACAAATATCCGTAGCATTGGTCGATATCAAACCAATACTATTGGATTTGATTTAAGTAACATTTACGTTTAACAACCTCCGTGACTTACGTGACTTACGTGACTCCGTGGTGAAACTATTTATTATTAGGAGTTTTAAAGTGTCAWATCAAACAGAAGARCARCAARTMGAGCAACTTAAAGAATGGTGGAAWGAYAATGGTACRCCWCTAATTGTTGGTGCGGTATTAGGCTTGTCTGGATTTTTCGGTTGGAAGTATTGGAATGAAGAGCAAATTATGACTCAAAATAAAGCGTCAGACTCATTTTTGCTTGTTACTGATGCTTTAGACAAAGAGACTATTGAAGATATTGCTAATACGAGTCAAAGCGTAAAATCAGACTTTCCTGATACAAATTATGCGGTATTGTCGGCTTTTCAATTAGCTAAGCAAGCGGTAAAAAACAATCAATTAGATCAAGCAATAACCGAGCTTGAATGGGTTTTAACTAATCATTCTGGTAGTGATTTAGCATCGATTGCTAAGATTCGAATCGCTAGAGTTTTAATTGCGCAAGATAAGGCTGAAAAGGCATTGAGTTATCTTAACTTTGCAAAGGATTCAGGGTATGCAGAAATGGCAAACCTAGTGAAAGGTGATGCGTTTTTATCCTTAGGTAAAGAAACGGAAGCATTAGAAGCCTATCAAAGTGCAAGCAGTGCAGGTAAGTTAACCGCTAACCATCCGACGTTGAAAATGAAAATAGCTTCTTTGCAAGCGCCAGCATTTGATTTGGAAGAAGCTAATGATGCAAACAATGCAATGGAAGTAAATGATAGTGAATCCAAAAATGTTACTTCAGAAATAGAAAATTCTGATGCAAACAACTCAGATACCGCTACAGATACAGATACAGATACAGATATAGGTTCAGGTGATTCAGACAAAAAAGAGTCGGAGACAAGTAGTTCAGAAAATAATGATGGAGAATCTGAATAATGCGCTTACTGCCGTTTTTGCTCTTTACTTTGGTYTTCCTTGTCGGTTGCGATGATGAAATTGATATTTATGAGCCTAATCCTTTAGTTGATATAGACAATGAGTTTGAAACTAAAACACTTTGGTCTATGAGCATTGGCGACGGCATCGGCGAAAGAGCTTTACACTTAAATCCAGTATATGCGTACAGTAAATTATATGTTGCCGATCACTCAGGAACCGTCAGTGCTATTGATCCGAGCAATGGCAAAAAAATATGGCAAAAAGATTTTGAATTAGCAATTGCTGGAGGACCTGCGGTTGGCGGGAAATTAGTTGCGGTAGGAACTAGTCAAGGCGAATTATTAGTTCTCGATGCAGAAACTGGCGACGAAAAATGGCGTGCGCAAGTTTCTAGTGAGATTATTTCTAGTCCCGCAATTGGTGAAGGTTATGTGGTAGTTAGAACCGTCGACGGCAAAATATATGCGTTTGATGCGGAAGATGGTACTCAAAAATGGTTTTACGATGAAACGATACCGGCATTAACGCTACGAGGAAACTCGGCGCCGATTATAGCCGGTGGCGGAGTAATTGCGGGATTTGCTAATGGTAAATTATCCGTCTTTATATTAGCCAATGGCCAGTTAGCTTGGGAAAAACGCATAGCAACCCCTATTGGAACTTCTGAAATTCAGCGTTTAGTGGATGTTGATTTACAACCTCTATTGGTTGGCTCTTCCATTTTTATTGGATCATTCAATGGTAATTTAGCCAGCTTACAAATGAGCAATGGTGAAGTTAACTGGCAACGAGAGCTTTCAACTTTTCAAGATATGGCTGTTGGTGATTTGTTGTTATATGCAACCCATGAGAATAGYCACTTCAGCGGATTAAATCGAAGTAATGGTGTGATACTTTGGACACAAAAAGATTTGTATAGACGTCAGTTAACGGCTCCTGCAGTTTTTGAAAAGTGGGCGATAGTTTGTGACTTTGAAGGTTACTTACATTGGATCAATTCAAACGATGGGAAGATAGTTAGTCGCGAAGAAATTGATTCTTCGGGTATTGCTGCAACACCTTTAGTGATAGATGATAAAATAATTATATTGTCGCGTGATGGAACTTTAACCGCTGTAACCAAAAGCTAATAGCTGAGAGTTTAATTGTCAAAAGCCTAAACGCTACGAATTTAAAAGCTAAGAAATTAGAAACCAAGAACCAAATAGAAAGAGTTAATTAATAAGTTATGTTACCTGTTATAGCGCTTGTCGGCAGACCTAATGTTGGCAAGTCAACCTTGTTTAATCGTTTTACACGAACTAGAGATGCGTTAGTAGCTGATCTCCCTGGTCTTACGCGCGACCGTCAATATGGTCATGCGACACTCAATGAGCAACCTTTCATCATTATTGATACCGGCGGAATAACCGGTGGTGAAGTTGGCGTGGATGGTCTTATGGCCGATCAATCGATGCAAGCAGTTCGAGAAGCTGATATTACTTTATTCATTGTTAATGCTAGAGAAGGTTTAACCTCAATCGACGAATCTTTTGCACAACAATTAAGATCCGAAAATAGAGAAATTCATCTAGTTGTTAATAAAGTGGATGGTCTGGATGAAAATATTGTTTTAACTGATTTTTATTCACTAGGCTTTGAATCCATTTCTGCGGTTGCAGCGTCCCATGGTCGAGGCGTTTCTAAATTAGTTGAATCTGTCATATTGCCAGCGGTCGAAGAGAAAATCGCAAAAGCCAAAGAGTTGGAAACCGATGAAGACCTGGATGAAAATGAAAAAGATAATCGAGGGCCAAAACTAGCGATCATCGGCAGACCCAATGTTGGCAAATCAACCTTAGTTAACCGCATGTTAGGTGAGGAAAGGGTGGTTGTTTATGATCTTCCTGGAACCACTAGAGATTCTATTTATATTGAAATGGAACGCCGCGATAAAAAATATACATTAATTGATACCGCGGGTGTTAGACGTCGCGGAAAAGTAAAAGAAACGGTCGAAAAGTTTTCAGTTTTAAAAACGCTACAGGCGATCAACGACGCCAATGTAGTGATTATGATTTTTGACGCTCGTGAAGGAATTACCGATCAAGATCTAAGCCTGTTAGGTTTTGCAATTGATGCGGGACGCTCTTTAGTCTTAGCGGTGAATAAATGGGACAATATGTCCGAAGGTAAAAGGATAGATGTTAAAGAAGCCATTACCCGTAAACTTTATTTTGCTGAATTTGCAAGAATGAAATTTATATCGGCGCTTCATGGAACTAATGTCGGACATTTATGGGATGCTGTTGATGAAGCTTACGCGGGCGCGAGAGTTAAAATGTCAGCCTCCAAATTAACTCGTATTTTAGAGCTTGTAGTCGCTAAACATCAACCGCCAGCGAAAGGACGTTTTAAAGCGAAACTTCGTTATGCGCATCCTGGTGGGCATAATCCACCGCGAATTGTTATTCATGGTAATCAGACTAAATCATTACCTAAGTCTTATATTCGTTATTTGGAAAAAGCATTTAGAGAAGCTTTAAAGGTGGTCGGAACGCCGATTAAATTTGAATTAAAAGAAAGTGTAAATCCTTTTAAAGATAAAAAAGTCAAAGTGACAAAAGAGCTTATGGAGAAGTCTCGACGAAATAGAGCTAGAGCTAAAAAATTAACAAAAAAACAATACTAAATTAAAATTAAAATTAAAATTAAAATTAAAATTAAAATTAAAAAAGGGAAATATAAAATGCGAAAACACTCGACTCTACTTAATTTAAAAAGAAGCTTAATTTCAGCTTTAGTTATTTGTGTTTTATCAGCTTGTCAAAAAGAAACAAATGATACCGATGTCAATACTGAAGAAACCAAACCGACACAAGAATCGGTAGTTACTAATGACAATGCTAAGATGGGTTTAGCGAGCGCCAAAGCCATCGCGTTATCAAAGAAATATTTAATTACTGATACTCACATCGATGTTCCTTATAGACTTGAGGACAAATATGAAGACATTAGTGTTGCTACCGAAAGCGGCGACTTTGATTATCCTAGAGCAGTTGCTGGAGGATTAGATGCGCCTTTCATGTCTATATACATTCCTGCAGAGTTAGAGCAGAAGGGTGGCAGTAAAGAGTTAGCAGATAAATTAATTGATATGATTGAAGTGATTGTAGAAAAATCGCCTAAAAAATATGCGTTAGCTTATACAACCGAACAAATGCAAAAGAACTTTTCTGAAGGAAAAATTTCATTACCGTTGGGAATGGAAAATGGCTCTCCAATAGAAGGTAAGCTAGAGAATTTAACGCATTTTTATAAGCGAGGGATTCGTTACATTACCTTGACTCATTCTAAAGCTAATCACATTTCTGATTCATCTTATGATGAAAATAGACCCGCAAAAGGTTTAACTGATTTTGGTAAAAAACTGGTAATAGAAATGAATAATATCGGTATTATGGTTGATGTTTCGCACATTTCAGATGATTCTTTTTTTCAAGTTATGGAAATTAGTAAAGCGCCAGTAATTGCTTCTCATTCTTCAGCTAGGCATTTCACACCAGGGTTCGAAAGAAATATGAGTGATGATATGATTAAATTGCTAGCTGAGAAGGGAGGAGTCATTCAAATTAATTTTGGTTCAACGTTTATCGCTCAAAAATCCATTGAAAACTATAACGCTTTCAAAACTGCTCGTTCAGCTTATATGAAAATTAATAGTGTTGAGCAAGCCAGTGATGAGGTGAAAGAATTTACCAAGAATTATCGTGCCAAATTGCCTTTTGAATATGCGACAACCAGTGATGTTTTAGATCACTTTGATCACGTTGTAAAATTAACCAGTATCGACCATGTAGGTATCGGTTCAGATTATGATGGCGTAGGAGATAGCCTACCTATCGGGCTGAAAGACGTGAGTAGTTACCCTAATTTAATACAAGGGTTACTGGATCGCGGATACTCAGATAGCGATATTGAAAAAGTGCTATCTGGGAATCTTATTCGTGTTTGGAAGCAGGTAGAAGTTTACGCTGCTTCCAAACCTAAGTAATTGTTTCCGGAAAAAATTAGAAATTATATCTAAATCCAAGAGTCCAATTTCGTTTGGTTCTTGGTGCCAAGTCTTTTATAAATGAGGCGTGATCTCTAATTTCTTCATTGAGTAAGTTTTTCCCTTTTAGAAATAGATACCAGTCACTTGAGCGATTAGATAATCGATAGGCAAATTCTAGGTTGACTAAATCAAATGCTGGAGTCGATAATTCATTTTCACCTACATTATTTTGCGCTTTATTTTTACTCCATACTAAATCAGTAGAAAAATCGCCATAGTTATAAATAAGATTAAATCCGATTTTATTAGCAGGAATTCTTGGTAGGTTCTCACCGCTATCCAATTTAGCAACCAGATAATCTGCAAAGACTTCTAAGTCTAGTTGGTGTTTATTAAATTTAGCTAGAGAGCTTGTTAATTTAAATTCTGCGCCATAATAGTTAGCATCTTTTTGTTTGTAACAGATTAAATTGAGTTCATCTTCTACAGGTTGCTCTATTTCCAATCCATTCGAATTTTCTATAGATAAAACACACTCATCATCTATTGCAACACTTTGTGCAAAGATATAGTCTGTAAATTGATTATAAAACAGATTGATTTCGCCGCTAAAGCTCTTGTCTTTACCGAATGCTTCTTCGAAGCGATAGGAGAAATCTAGATTATTAGAATATTCCTTAGTTAAGTTAGGGTTTCCAATTTCGAAAGTACTGCTGGCTAGATGAGGCCCAAAGGAAAAATACTCTTCAACACTAGGGAATCGAACGTTGTGGGAAAAGTTTAACGCTAACTTATTATGTTTTTTAATAGTATAAACACTACCGACAGAATAATTAACTCCATTTTCCGAACGTTTAACCCCCGAGTCCAATGTAATGTCTTGCTGTTCAAACCGTAGGCCTAATTCCCATTTAATTGAGTCAAAATGTTTTTCCTCTAACCAAAATAATGCCTTTGAATTGGTTGTAGATTTTGGAATAAATGCCTCTTCACCAATCGCTGAAAAATCACGTGATGTGTATTGAATGCCTGCTACGCCATTCCAATTCAAGTAGGGTTCGTGTTTAATATAACTCTTGAATTCATTGGCTTTGTTTTCAAATTGAGTACCAACTGCACCATTCTCAATTTCGCTGTGGTGGTAATCCGTATCTGATACGCCAATAAATATTGACTCTAACCCTAGGATGGAGAGGTCAAACTGAGTCTGAAGGTGAATAGTGGTTTGCTCCATATCAATGAACACATTTTCCTCAATCTCTTCAAGCTCGTCCTCCTCAGAGTGCTCTGTATGACCGGGCAATCCATATTGTTTTTTAATAAAGCTAACTGATAATCCTGCATAGCCATCTTCTAGAATATAGCTTGAACCAAAACTCCCTCCCGAAGTATCACTATAACTATTTGATAATACGGACTCCCGATTAAATTCCGAAGTATCTTCACCATCTTCATTTAGTTGAGCTATTGACTCAGCTGATACGGGGATTTTTATATTACCAGTTTCATTCGCAAAGCCATCGATATGCCATGTCCAATTGTCATAACCGGAATTTAAGGTAAAAACCGAGGCCTTCTCATTCGTTGCAGAATCACCAAAACGAAATTCAACACCTCCCGTCAATGAATCTATTGGCACTGTATGAATTTTGTTATCTACAGTATTAATGACACCTCCAATAGCTCCGCTTCCATATAGAAGGCTAGCAGGACCTTTAACTACTTCAATTTGTTGTAATAATAAAGGCTCTATACCGACATCATGATCACTACTGGTTGTTGATGCATCTTGAACTCTCATTTGGTTATTCGTAACCATTACGCGCCCGGCACTTAATCCTCGAATAACAGGTCGTGCGACGGCAGGACCAAAAGAAGAAAAGCTTAAACCAGGTTCTAGTTGTAATATTTCACCTAATGTCGAAGCGCGTTTGCTGACTAATTCTTCCCCGGAAATAATAGCGACTGGCGTTGCCATATCAAGAGAGGTATGTTCAAGAGGATTAGCGTGAATAATAATTTTATGTTCAGGTTCTTCAATTTTCGAAATCACTAATGGTGAGTTAGGTGGATAGTTTGATTGGTCATCAATATCTATATAGTGATGAAAATGCTCATTTTTTCCAGCTTCAATATCTAGTAGGTATTGGCCACTGTCTAAATCAAATTTAACAATACCAAATTGATCGCTGGTTTTACTAAGTTTTAATTGGTCAATTTTGATCAAAGCTTTTATTAGTGGTTTGCTATAACTATCAACGATTAGTAAGTGAACAGTTTTTGCGTTTGAAAACGTAGAAAATGATGAGATTGATATAAGGCAAATAATAAAACGCCAACTTTTAAACTGAAATTTGTTCATGGAATTTTCCCAAGTAGGTATATTTTTAAGGTTGATGGATAACCATCAAGCTGATTTTTTTAAGTCTATGAGCAATAACTAAGCTGTCATGGCTTCAAGTAAACTTTAAAGTGTCTATAAAAATATCTATTGTTTGGGAGGTGCCCGACTCAATTGATTGTTGGAATAATGTTGAAGCTTAATTGGTTGGTATTGAATTGCTAAAATAACGAGGGGATTATTAAAAGAATAGAAAATGGGATAAGTATTGCTATCAATAAAATCATCAAGCAGTAGGTGTGAGGTACAAAGCGATGCATCACAATCATTTAAATGTGCTTCACTATATTCGTGAGCAACAGCTGAACCTACCTGAATTAAGGTAAATAAAAGAACTAGTAAAGTTAGCTGTTTCTTAAATTGAAGCATTTTTATAATTTAGTGCTTTGCTAAAGGTTGATATTGACAAGGAGCATTCTATTTTACGAGGTTTGATGATAAATTCAATGAAATAATTGTTTCGGTTTGTTTTTAATTTCTGATTTAAATCAAAATAGAGTTTTTCACCTATATGCTTTTTGGCGCGGTATGAGTTAATATCAGGTTAAATTTAGCTTAAATGGCTTTCAATAATGAAAATTTGGGTTGATGCTGACTCCTGTCCTGTTGTAATAAAAGAGATTTTGTTTAAAGCAGCGATTAGAACGAATACTGAGTTAACCTTAGTCGCCAATCAAAACATAAGTCGTCCAAAATCACATTTGATTAGTATGATGCAAGTACCTTCTGGATTTGATGTTGCTGACGATGAAATTGTAAGACTGGTTGGAGATGGAGATATCGTGATCACGAGTGATATTCCACTTGCAGCTGAAGTGATTGAAAAGGGCGCTCATGCACTTAGTTCGCGAGGTGAACTGCATACACCTGATAATATTCGCTCAAGGTTAAACATGAGAGATTTTCTTGATACCATGCGAGCTAGTGGTGAGCATACTGGTGGACCTGCGCCGTTAAACCAAAGAGACAGGCAAGCTTTTGCTAACCAGCTCGATCGTTTCTTGGCGAAAGCGAATTGAACCTAATAAAAGATTGAAAAAAACAATAGAGAACTAACAATGACAAAAATTAATGACAATAACCTTAGTTTAAAAATTGCCGTTTTAACCGTTTCGGATACTCGAAATTTTGAAACCGATAAATCCGGTGCTTACTTAGCAGAACAAATAAAAAGTGCTGGTTATGAGTTAGCCAAGCATGAAATTGTTATTGATGATATCTACCAAATAAGGGCGTGTCTATCTCAGTGGATTGCCAGTGATTCGATACAAGCGGTGATTATTACCGGAGGAACAGGATTTTATGGAAGGGATTCTACGCCTGAAGCTATTATGCCGCTATTTGATAAACAGATGGAAGGTTTTGGTGAGTTGTTTCGCTCAATTTCATTTTCTGAGATTGGTAGTTCTACAATTCAGAGTAGGGCGCTTGGTGGTCTCGCAAACAATACTGTTATTTTTTCATTACCAGGCTCAACGGGTGCTTGCAGAACGGCTTGGACAAAAATTATTAAAGAACAATTGGATGGTGATTTTAAGCCGTGTAATTTTGTCAAATTATTACAAACTGGAATACATTAGAAGATCTGTTTTTAGTGATTCTATTTTAAAAATTGTTTTTTGCCCAATTCACTATGGTAGAAATTAACCACTCTTTGTCTTTTTGAAGAATGAAAGTGTGATCGCTTTTTTCATTATGTTCTACTTTAATTTTATCTTCTGAAAATAAATCACCAATGGCATTTTTAAATTGTTGTTTATAATTGTAAAACATATACCAACCGCCGGTAAAAATAACTAAGAATTTTGAGCCTCTGTTGAGTGCTTGTGATAGATTATTTTCAAACACGGATTTTTCTGGAAAGAGCATTTTATAGTTCATAGTAACATCTGATTTATTAAGTCGAGATGTTTTGACATCAGTTTTAGCAAGAAATGGTAGAAATTTACTAGCTAGATTTGTCCAACTTTTAAAATTGGTTAAACGTAGTAAGAGTTTTTTTAAATGAAATTTTGTTGTAGGGTAGGCATAACCATCTATTGGAATTACGCCCTTAACACGCTCATCATTAAAAGCTATTTCATATGAATTATCCGCGCCGGTACAAATGCCACAAACTACAAACTGTGAGATACCCGTACTTTCTTGTAGGTAATCCATCGCATCAATAATATCTTGATTCGTATTTTCTTTTAGACTTAAACTATTATGTTTGGTTAAACTATCACCTTTACCAGACAAATCCATTCTTAATGACGTGAATTTCTGATTGGCAAGTTCACGAGCGGTTGCTACATAAATTCGAAAAGGTCCTACACGATGTAAAAGACCGGAATTCACGAAAATAAAAATGGGTTTATCCTTTTGAATAATATCTGGTGAAGATAAAACACCAATTAAATTTTGACTGTCACCAAATTGAATTATTTTTTCGTTCATTTTAAAAGCTCTTTACAAATATGGGAGATAATCGTTTGAGGTGCAATAGACGTCTCAATTTGCTCAGTATCTGTCCAAGATATTGACGTGTCAAAGGTGTCAGCTTGCTCAAGCATATCTTTATCATTTCCATCATTGCTCTGTTGTTCAACATTAGAAAAAATAAACAGCTGTTTTTTCGATTTTTGTTGCGACCAGTGACTTGCTTTTATACTATTAATATCTAAAAGAAGTTGCTCTGAATAATTAAAACCAATTAATTCGCTTTC
Organism: Kangiella sp.; assembly: GCA_002733465.1. GTDB lineage: Bacteria > Pseudomonadota > Gammaproteobacteria > Enterobacterales > Kangiellaceae. Next base: position 217,295 of record NVVT01000003.1, on the reverse strand, counting down.
TTCACATTCGCTAGCCTCACGTTTAAAGTAAAATCTATCTTGATCAACTAACATTTCCGTGTGCATAGTTTTTAGGCTGGCAAGATTTACTTCGCCATTAAAAATCGGATCCCAGTTTATAATGGTGTTGATRTCTTTTCGATTTTCTGTTGCTTGATTGGCCAAGTTAGCACCTAAACGTAAACCCAAAATAGAAATTTTATTTAGGCCAGACTTGGTTTTCAACTGTTCAATGGCATCATTAATATTTTGAGTCCAAATATCCATACTGCAATCATTTGCATTGCCGTCCGAGTCTCCGGTACCAAAATAATCAAAGCGTAAAACGTGAAAACCTAAATCGGTTAAGCGTTTGGTTAGTAGTTTAAAACACCTGAAAATACGCAGGTATTCTTGTCCCGTTGGATAACAAAGTAGTATTGCTCGTTCCTTGTTAGGTGCTTGCTTAGTGGGTGCCTGTCCGGTTGGTGTATAGTAGTAGGCAAATAAATTACTCTCTAAGGAACGGATAAAGAAAGGGAACGCTTTTGCTTTATCTTCTTGCACTATTTGTTTTTTCTCAGCTTGATTGCTTTCTTCTGATTTTAATTCGGGATGCTGAGATTCTAACTCACCAGCTAGTTGCGCCAAATTTAATGACACTAACATTCTTGGCGTCGTCTTAAATTTAACATTTCGTTCTAAACCGGAGATAACTTGCATCATCAATAAGGAGTCACCACCAATATCAAAAAAGTTGTCATACAAACCCACTTGGTTGATATTCGGTAAAGTTAACCATATTTCTGCAATTTTATTTTGTGCTTCGGTTTCAAGCGGAATAACATCACGTTCGCTTTGGTATTCTTCCATATTGGGTTCAGGTAATGCTTTACGATTGACTTTACCATTGGCGGTCATTGGAATTTCATCTAACTCAATATAATGTTGCGGTAACATATAGTCAGGTAAAGATTGTTTAAGTGAAGAACGAATTGTTGCGGAATCTAAACTGGTGTCGGCAAAAGGAACATAATAAGCAATCAACTGTTTATTTTTATTTTCATCTTCATGGACGTTGATTATGCCTTGTTCAATTTCTTTAATTTTGAGAAGTGCACTTTCAACCTCTCCTACTTCAATTCGAAAACCACGAATTTTTACTTGATCGTCGGCTCTATCTCGATACTCTAATAATCCGTCTTCTCTAAACCTTACCAAATCACCTGTTTTGTATAGCTTGCTCGTTGAACTATTAGAAAAAGGATCGGGAATGAATTTTTCGTCGGTCATCTCTGGCTTTCCAAGATAACCTCTAGCTAATCCCACTCCGCCCATATGAAGCTCTCCGGTAACACCTAGAGCAACGGGTTGCATATTTTTATCTAATACATAAGCATAAAGATTTTTGACAGGCAAACCAATCGGTGCTTCTTGATCTCTATTCGTATTATCGGCATTTAAGTCACAATAACTACTGACGATCGTACACTCGGTTGGACCATAAGTATTGATTAACTTAGCTTCCCTTTTGTTGGAAGCATCAGTTTGAGTTGTCTTAACGCTTTCAATCCAATTAGCAACGGCTTGAGGTTGAGCTCGTTCACCGCCAATAATGACATTACGAATGGAGGCGGGAAGTGTTAGTTTATCTTCAATAATCGATGCAGTGATTTGATGCCAAAATGCAGTGGGTAAATCTAAAAATGTGATTTTTTCGCGTTCACAGGCTTTTAGAAATTCTCTAGCACTACCAAGCATAGAATCATCTGCGAGACAAAGAGTACCGCCACTTATTAATGTGGGGTAAATTTCTTCGCCTGCGGTATCAAAGCTAATGGATGCAAATTGCAACATTATGTCTTGTTCACAAAAACCAAAGGCGTCTTTTGCCGCGATGGTATAATTGACGATTGATTTATGTTCAATCATCACGCCTTTGGCATCTCCGGTTGAACCAGATGTGTAGATGACATAAGCAAGGTTATTTGAACTTGGCTCTGGATATTCTGRTAATTGAGTTGTGTTTAAATCGGTATTATTAATTTCGCTCCAATCAGAATCCAGTAAAACAACTTTGCATTGATGTTTTGGTAAATCGTCTAATAGTTTCTGTTGAGTCAGTAAAAATTGAATCCCAGAATCTTTGATCATGTAATCTAATCGTTCATTGGGATAAGCCGGATCAAGAGGAACGTAACCACCACCAGCTTTTAATATGGCTAACATTGCTACAATCATATCCGGATGTTTACTCATAGATAATCCAACAGGAGCATCTATTTGCACGCCTTTCAGTTTTAAATAGGCGGAAAGCTTTTCGACTCTGTTTAATAACTCGTTATAACTGTAACTTACATCTTGGTTGTAAACTGCGATATTGTCAGGTGTCAATTTAGCCTGCCGTTCAAATAATCCGTGTAAGCATACGTCGGGCAATTCAAACCCTTGTTGAGCTCTATATGCTCCACTGATTAACTCATTCTCTTTATCGGTTAAAATATTAAAGTCAGTAATCGATGCCGTCGGATCTTCAATAATGGCATCAATACAATTAAAGAAATGCTCAATCGCTCTTTCTCGTGTTTCTGCATCAAATACGCCCAAGTTAAAATCAAATGCAATCGTTAAAGTGCCTGTACCATCAAAATCATGGATTTGAATAGCTAAAGGTTCATGGGAATACCAAGCGCCGGTATGTAACCAATGCAAAGACATTGGCATACCCGCAAAGGGAGGATATGAAGCATTATTGTAATTAATAGCGACATCATAAGCCCTATTATTCATAGGATTGCCAGGCGCGTACCGATAGTGACGCATTACTTCCATACTGGTACGTTTAGTTTTCTTATAAAGTGACTCGAAGGTATCTTCCGCTGTGGCATTGACTCTCAATGGCGCAGTTTCCATAAAAAAGCCAACCGTATTTTTGTCATCGGGTGTGGCTCTATTATGATACAAAGTGCCTAGGGCTAAGTCTTCATTACCAGTTATTCGATAGAGGTAAGTGAGGAGGCAAGTTGATATTAACTGAAAAGTTGATAGATGTGGCGATAAGGATTTAAAGGGTTTTTGTTTACAAAGCGCTTTAATCGCATTAGTTCTATCAACACCTAAATCTCGAGTCATTCTAATCGCTTTATTGACCCCATGATCGCGAGCAGTACGTCCATAAAAGTTAAGGGTATCTAAAGGTTCAGAAAGGGCTTTTTCCCAATGTTCCTTAGATTGTTGATGAGCTTTAGATTCTCTATATTCTTGCTCTCTATCTACATATCCTTCAAAAGAAGGAAAGTCCGGCAATTCTTCTATATTTTCATTAAAACTCTTTTCATAAAACTCAGAAACATATCGGTAAACCAATGCGGTAGACCAGCCATCACAAATAAGATGATGCTGACACCAATACCACATGACTTGATTATCACCTAGTTTCACTAAAACAGAATCAAAGAGTATTTTTTCTAAATCGAATATTTTCTTGCAACGTGGAGTCGCCCATTCATCAAATGCCTGTTGGGGATTGGGCTTGTTGCTAAAATCTAAAAATTCGACTTGATAATCTAGTTTATCCAAGACGACTCGTTGAGGAACTCCGTTATTGAGTTTTATAATGGTTCTTAATGCATCGGCTTTGTTAACCACTTGTTGGAATGCGTGGGCAAAACGTACAGGATCGACTTCTCCTTGAATGGTCAAGGCCATAGGCATATTGAAAAAAGGGGTATCAGGTTCTAAATTTTGTCCAATCCAAAACCAAAGTTGATTTTTTGGTAAATTGGAAAGATGATAAACATCTTCTGTTTGATGTTCTTCTGCCATCGAGGATACTCCGTTAAATCCTTATTATTGTGTTGGTAGATTTCTTATTTACGGTTGTAACTATAGTAGTGACTAACAAAAAAATAAAGTATAAACACGCTGTATGTGGAAAGCAATTTTAATCTATGTAACTATAAAGTCAGAATGAAACTAGCAATATGAATCTATCAGGATAAAGTATGAATTTAGCCACCTATAATCAGAATAAAACCTCCAAATTACTAAAACTAATGCTAAATTTTTGTTTATTTTGTTTTTCAATTAGCTTCTCTATAGTGCAATCGAGTGAAAATCCTAATTTTGATGAAAAATTAACGGAATTGTTCGAAAAAGAATGGCAAAGCCGGTTAAAAGACAATCCTGTTTCGGCTAATTCTTATGGCGATATGAGTGAACCATCAGCATTGATGGACGTATCCGAAAAAGCTTACTTAGTAAGGTTAAAAAGTAATCGAATCTTCTTAACTGAATTGAAGGCAATTCCCTACAAAAAATTGACACCTGAAAATAGAATTAACTACGATATTTTTGAAAAGCAGATTAGCTATAATATTAATCAAATTGAATTCAAGACTTATGAAATACCTTTTTTAGCTGAGTCTGGATTTCATACCAGTATGACATGGTTTCCTAAGCAAACTAAATTTACCAATCTCGATAGTTACAACTATTATCTCGATAGACTCGAAAACATACCTCAGTTCTTTAATCAAAATATCACTAATATGAATAGTGGGTTAAAAAGAAGGTATTCAATGCCTGCGGTTGTCATGCTAGGTTTTACTGAGGTTATTCATCAGATTGGCAATAAAAAGGTTGAAGAATCAGAATTTTGGCAACCTTTTGTAAAGCTACCTAAACATTTTACTAGTAGAGACGCTAAAAATCTCAAAAAACGAGCTAAAAAGGTTATAGGTAAAACGCTACTTCCAGCATATCAATCGTTAGCTAAATATTTTGAAAATCAATATATACCTAACACAAAACAGTCATTGGGCGCTTATGACTTTCCCAATGGTGCTAAATACTATCAATCGGAAATCGCTCATTACACAACGACTAATATGACTGCTGAACAGATCCATGAACTTGGTCTAATCGAAGTGGCTAGAATTAAAGCTGAAATGGATGAAATAATTAAAAGGGTCAAATTTAAAGGGGGCTTTAAAGCATTTTTAAAGTTCTTAAGAGAGTCGCCTCAATTTTATGCCAAAACCCCTGAAGAGTTATTGAAGGAGGCATCTTATATAGCAAAAAAGATGGATGGTCAGTTACCTAGATTTTTCACTAAATTACCAAGGCAACCCTATACCGTTGAAGCTGTTCCTGAGGCAATAGCGCCTAAATATACAACCGGGCGTTATGTATCAGCCCCATTAGATAGTGATAGACCTGGCACTTATTGGGTGAATACATATGCTTTGGATAAAAGACCTCTTTATGTACTAGAAAGTTTAACCTTGCATGAAGCGGTTCCTGGGCATCATTTACAAGGCGCTCTTAATCAAGAGTTAAGTAATTTACCAAATTTCAGACGCTATTCTTACATTTCTGCATTTGGAGAAGGTTGGGCACTTTATTGTGAAAAATTAGGTCTTGAGGCGGGTTTTTATAAAGACCCTTATAGCGATTTTGGTCGATTAAGCTATGAAATGTGGCGTGCAGCCAGGTTAGTTATTGATACCGGCATTCATGCTATGGGGTGGACAAGGGAAAGGGCGATCAAGCTGTTATCAGAAAACTCCGCGTTATCGATCCATAATATTACTACTGAAATTGATCGCTATATTAGTTGGCCTGGTCAAGCCTTGAGTTACAAAATAGGTGAACTTAAAATATTGGAGTTACGTAAGAAAGCGGAACTAGAGTTAGGGGAGAAGTTTGATATTCGTCACTTTCACGATGCGATATTGGCGAATGGCTCTATCCCTCTTGATGTTTTATCAAAGCAAATGAATGATTTTATAGATAAGGTAAAAAATGATTAAGATAAAACGGTAGTTGTTTAATATGTAGAAGCTTAATTGGTAAGGGTCGGAGTCGCCATCAACAATGAGTTAGATGATGAAATTGAAACACTATTTAACAAATAAGATATTATTACCATCTAAGAGCGACTCCGACCCTGTTTAATAAAAGCACTAATGTAAGAACGAACAAAGCCTGCAATTGCAGGCTTTGTTCGTTTAAAATCATAGATGTTATTTTAGGAAACTTTTAGAAAAGATAACCATTTATTTTTAGAAAACAATCTGTCGTGTAATTCTCTAGCATCAATATCAACGCTTGAACTTCTTAAACTTTTCTCAATCTGTAAAGGCATACCAAATCGATCGGTTGGGTTATCAATTAAGTTAACTACTTTGGGTTTAACCAAGGTTGTATTCATACTATCTTTAACAATAACTACCTTAGGTCTTAAACGAGCATTAGAAGGTTGTTCCATAACGATGCCAATCGCATTGTTAGTCAACTTAACCAAACTGCCGGTTGGATAAATCCCAATTGCTTGAATAAATGATTCGACAAGTTCTGTCTGGAAAGCATTGCCACGTTCATTATACAAATTGGAAATAGCTTCTACCGGTGTTAATGCTTCTTTACCTGGTAAGGGATTGATTAGTTCTTCGTAATATTGAACCAAACCACAAACTCGGGCTAAAAATGGGATTCTGTTGCCTACTAGGTTTCTTGGATAACCTTTGCCATTATTTCTCTCGCAATAGCTAGAAAGTATGTAATTAACTTGATGGCTTGTAGAAAACATTTTTTCAGTTTCTTCCAACGTTAGTGCTACATGCTCCTGGTATGTCTCTGTTTCTTCAGCTGAGAGCTCACCAAAAAGTAATTCTCTTGGTAATTTACATTTGCCGATAGGTGCTAATAAAAGCGCTGTACCAATATCTCTAAGATCATGTTTCGATAAACCTAAATGTCTACCAAAAATTATGCCCCAAATCGCACTTCTAACAGCTTGTTCATGTAATGCTTTATTTTCTGTATTAACGCGACATAACCATGCCAGTGCATCAGGGTTTCTCACAACACTTTTAACCATTTCTGACGAAGCGGCTCTTATCCCAGCAATATTGACATAACCATTTTGCATCATGTCTCTAAAAATGACAGACATTTGACCACTAACTTGTGAGAATAATTCTCCGACTTGAATCACTTCGTTTTTAAGTTTACTACTATTCTCGTAGTGTTCTACAGATGGTTTGAAACGGGCTTTTTCGGCCATTAATCGTTTCGTTTTTGGGTCTAGTTTATTAACTTTACTTGGCTTAATTGGCGTAAGCGTTAGTTGTGACTGTACATCTATTTTGCTAAGAAATTGATCAACATATACTTTGGTGCAATATACAGCCAACTGTTCAAGCTGTTCTTGTTTAGTAATATGGAATCCCTGAATAGGGAATGGAGTTTGGACCCAAGGAACATCTAAACGAGACACATACATGCCAACTAGCAAGTTATGTACTGGTATTTCCTGTGTTGTTAAATGCATTCTCAGGTACCTCGGATAAACAATTCATCCCGAATAATAAATTGAAATTCCCTTTCACGATGTAGACAGGATAACTTTTCCTAGAAAAGATTGAAGGAACCTGTTCACGTTTTAATCATTTGTGGCTTTAACAGCACGGTTTCCGGGCTTTTCACTGTCAAAAATCAATCTGCAAATCTAAATCTTTTGGCGGTTAAATTGTACAAAATACAACCAGTTATAATCGCTAATTTCGCAAAGCGTTAAAAAAATAGCGCAGTTAAAGTAGAGTATAGACAGAATTTTAATAAAGTTAAATTATTTCTAATAAATTGGTAATATTCACATATTTTGAATTTAACTCATATACATATCAATTAATAGACACATCGATTATTAATAAAACCACAATTTATGGCTTTTTTGCGATTAAAGTAGCTCGTAATGGCGCTGGATAACCTTCTACTGTTAGATTTTTATTATCAGGCATCAAAAAGTTTTCTAAAGAATGAAATGTCATCCAGTCAGTTGTTCTCTGCTCGTCAGTGGATGTTTTTTCAACATTAATGCACCTTACATCTTTAAAACCGCATTTAGTAAGCCATAAAATTAATGCGTCAACTGAGGGCAAAAACCAAACATTTCTCATTTGAGCATAACGACCCTTGGGAACCAATACTTTTTGATCATTGCCCTCAATAACTAAAGTCTCAAGTATGAGCTCTCCACCTTTTAATAGTAAATCTTTCAATTGGTATAACATTTCAACCGGTGATTTGCGATGATATAAGACCCCCATGCAAAATACGGAATCGAAACCACAGTTTTTGGTCTCCTTGGGCATATCTTCTATTCCTAGCGGGAGTAAATGACAATTGTTGATCTGGATATATTTTTGCATGATGGCAAATTGAGCGAGAAATTTTTGTGATGGATCAACTCCCAACACAAATTGGGCACCTTCACCTAACATTCTCCAACAATGGTAGCCATTGCCACAACCAACATCGAGAATTGTTTTCCCTTTTAATGGTGAAATATGAGACTTAATGCGATCCCATTTCCAATCTGAACGCCACTCTGTATCAATATGAATATCAAAAAGCCGATAGGGGCCTTTTCGCCACGGATGTAGCTGTTTTAGCTTGTTTGTTAGAGCCATTAACTGACTTTCGGAGAGCGTCTTGTTATCGTCTAAATTGATTTGTACTTGTGATTCTAAATCAAAGGTTGTTTTTCCAAATTCAGGCAATGATTGAAGTAATTCTTGCCATTCTTGAACTTCTCCGTGGGTATAGTTGTTGTACCGGTTTTGTACTGAATCTACAAAGTGACTCTGCCAAAATGCCACTTTTGAGTTCTCGATGTCTTGCTGAAATTGTTTAATTTGAATCATATTTGTTTAATGTTTCATTGAAGCTTGCATTCAATAAGAGGTGAAAAGACTATTTTATCGCGATAAAGGACGCAAAATTTAAGTGCTGTTGCCAGCAGTTAACATGTTTGAAACCGGCATTAACCATTCGATAAATATGTGACTCTAAAGTTTCGGGTATTAGTACATTTTCTAGCGCATTTCGTTTTTGACTGATTTCTAAGTCGCTATATCCATTGTCTTTTTTAAATTGATGATGGAGTTCGATAAAAAGTTGATTAACTTGTTGATCTAAAAAGCTTATTTTTTCAGAAATGATTAATATAGCGCCATCATTCAAGCCTTCAAAAATAGTGTTAATCAAAAATTTACGTTTTTCTATAGGGATAAATTGCAGTGTATAATTTAAAACCACCATACTGGCATTTTCTATCTTTGTAGTAAGGATATCTTCGCATTTTAACCATATAGAAGAATGATGCTTATAACAGTCTAAATGAAGTTGGCATCGGTCAAGCATTGCGGTTGAATTATCGACACTTACAATTGTGATTTCGGGGCTAGATACTTCAGAACTGGATCTGTCAACACTAGAAATGTCAGAATTAGCTGTATCAGCATTAGCAATACCTCGATCCATCGCTAGTGATGCTTCACCTAAAGAACAGCCCAAATCGTAACAGTTGGTTTTTTCTTTTACATAACGTCCCGCAAGTTGTTCGATCATATTGATAACCGATTGATAACCTGGAACCGATCGACCTATCATATCGGGAAAAACAGAGGCGACTTGTTTATTAAACTTAAATGGCGAGTTATCTTGAGCCACTTTGTAGATATTGTCGTCTTTAAATTGCATTGTTTGGTCGTCTTTAAATTGCATCATTTGACTCTTGAACTTAATATCAGCTAATTAGAAGGAGGATTTAATAGAGCATTAACGTCTGTGTCGGTTTGAATAGCCTGTTTCCCTTTAGACGAAAATAAGTAAGCTAACGTCTCTTTTTGTTCGCCTTCGGAATAAATAATGCGGTCTTCTTTGCAAACTAATGCAGTACCCTCTGGGATTGCAATCACTTGGCTAYCYGGATTTKCGATTAAAAAYTCTTCTAACCGYTGTTGCCGAGTTTCRCCATTGTGRCCGGATGGGTTTGCTTCTATRTAATGGGGRTTTAATTGSCAAGGAATTAGRTTKAGTGCGTTAAAYGAAGRTGGYTGAACAATGGGCATATCATTGGTGGTTTTTATTGATGCCCCTGCGATATTAGAACCTGCACTCCAGCCTATATAAGGTTTACCTGCTTTTACTTCGTCATGGATTAATTTTATCAGATCTAATTTATATAATTGGTTCAGTAAAGAAAAAGTATTTCCACCGCCGACGAGTATGCAATCCGCTTCTTTAATTTGCTGATGGTTAACATTYGTATCAGAACTGGCATTTTCTGTACCATGATGTATTGACGTTAGTTCAATATTTAATGGTTTTAAGGCTTCATTTACCATGGCTTCATATTGATCGAATTTAATAGAAACGCCTGCGAAGGGAATAAATAAAATGCGAATTGTCTTTTTTGTTTTAAACGCGTTCAAAAATTCCTCAATAAGGGGGATCGCATGGGACAAATAACCTGTTGTTCCAACACGAGAACTACTTAATAGAAGAAGATTCATAAAATTCTNGKKAATGASTGTAATTARTSGYCTGATTATACCYGTATTTAGSKWAAAAKATKRAGTTTTATGGYTTAAACTTGASCTATTGAGAATGCTCTTTTTGTCRGATAGATTTACCTGTTAAATATACCAATATAGCCACAAATCTTGCGACAAATGACTTGCAATTTATACCTAATCAGCGTAATTTGTTAGCAAATGGATCGGGGGAAGTATTAGGTGCGTGAATCGCAAGGAAAAGGTGTMATYGACCRCAGTAGTCTWAGCCTGTACAGCCGTCAGGCAGGAGAGGTTCAATCGACTACTTTCGAGCCACGATTCTCATCGTCGACTAGCGATCGCAAAAATCAACAATTTGATTTAAATTCACATGTTCCCGAATCTCAGCTAGGTGATCCCAAAGGTCATCCCAATTTTAAAAATACGACTATTCAAAATCTTTTAGTTGTTGATCCTGACTCAAAGTTTTCATCCACCGTTGCAGACTATTTGACATTATTCGGTTTTCAAGTATCCCATAAAAATAGTTTAGTTAGTGCCCTCGATTATTTAAAGCGTAATGATTGCGATTTGATTTTTGTTAGTGACAATTTTGAACAAATTCACCCGATTACCTCATTGCGTAAATTCAAAGAAATTTCAGATTCTAAGGTTGTTATTATCGCGACCAGAGGAGATGACCAATTGGCGGTTGAATTAATTAAAGCAGGAGCCAGTGACTATTTAAGCCGTCGTGTAAAAGATAAAGATATTTTATCATCGTTAGCTTCACTACTAGACAGACTAGSWAATCARGCAGAGAAAGCCCTNANAAAANSRTCAMMMAAATMTMAYTCGYCTAAYACTAATGAWTTTAAGCCAGTAGRCAAGCCTTTAGATAAGTTAGGCGAACGTCTTGTTCACTTTTATGAGGGCGTAAGTCAAAAGACAAGATATGATTCGGAAAACGAAAGGCTTGATTCAAGAAGAATTAACATTGGTACTGAGATCGTAGCCGATATCAAAAGTGAACCTAGTCGACGAAATGAWWTTAATAGGCCTGATTTTARTAGASMKRAYYWTRRTAGASCMGATTTTAAYAGAGARRAKCRTAATAGACCTGATTTTACTAGCCCAGACTCTAATATGCCAGGTTCTAATAGGCCGGAAACTAAAAAAAAGGACATTAATAAAGTCGATGTTTTTGAAAAACTTTCTTTAGAGTCAGATTTTAACTCCATTGAAAGGGCATCCCCAAAGACGAAGTCGCAATCAATAAAGCGGGTTGGGATAGCTAATATTACTGATTTACCCGGTAATTTAATTAGCTTAGATCAAAACTTAAATATTGATGTAATCAATCATTCAGCTTCTAGCATTCTAGGGTTTACTGTTCAAGAAAAAAACCAAAAGTCAGTACTTGAATTTATTCCACAATCATTACAGAAATCATTTCAACAAGCGCTGATTGATATTGCCGAAAATTGTCATATGACTGACGGTCATGCTGTAGGTGAAGAGGAAACGGGAAATCAAAAACAATTTGAAACAGTTTTAACCATAAAAAATGGGAAAACCATTCCTGTAAATTGCCATTTAAGTTGTCATCTTAGTCGTTCGGAATCACACTATTCTGACTTAAATAAATCAAAAGAAATTTGTTATTTACTTTCCTTTGAAGATATTAGTCATGTTAAAAGTGCACAAGCAAAACAACAGTATCAGGCAATGTGGAATAATATTTTACATAACTATTCATACCGTTTTATAAATTTCAAATTGGCTGATTTTCCGTCGGAATTAACCTCTATTATATCTGAAGCGGCTAACTTCTTTAAACTTGATCGAGTATCAATTTACTTATTTGATAGAACATCTAGTAGCGCTAAAATTTATTTGGAGTGGTTGAAAAGTGGTTGTGCTAGTCTAAAGCAGTTTTCCAAAAAAATTGAACTTCAAAATGACGCAGTAGAATTTTCTGCTTTACTTACTGGCGAAGTGCAATTGTTAACACCCGAAGAGACTATTAAAACATCCGCAGACCTTTCTTGTTTTGGGCTTTCAGAGCACTACGCACAAGTAGGCGCAAAAAGTACCGTTATACTTCCTTTAGAGCGCCATACATCAAACGATAATAATCGAATTATGGGTTGGCTGAGTCTGGATTTTCAAACATCGAATAATCGATGGTTACAAGAAGATTTAATGCTTATTTCACCCTTGAGCAAGCTTATTTCAGAAGCCTTTTCGCGACGAGCGCAAGAAGAACATAGACGTGTGACTCATCAAAAGTTGAGCGAAAATCATGGAAGATTATCTGAACAAGCATTTACCGATGGATTGACGAATTTGGCTAATAGACGATATTTCGATAAAGTTTTAGAATCTGAAGTGCGGCGAGCATCAAGAGAGCAAGCTAATATCGCWGTGTTGTTTTGTGATATCGAYTATTTTAARGCWTAYAACGATACCTATGGTCATTTAGAAGGCGATGTATGTTTAAAAGCCATCGCTATGGTATTGAAAAATGAATTCCAAAGAGCAAGTGATTTTGTTGCTCGTTTTGGAGGTGAAGAATTTGCAGTTGTTTTATCTGGTATGTCCCACCAAGATGCTCAAGATGCGGCAGAAAAATTAATTCAAAAAGTGATAGAACAAAATATTTTACACCATGGTTCGCCTCTAGGACAAATAGCCATAAGTATTGGTATTGCATGCGTTTCAGCACCTAATTCAGGTGATGCAATCAAAATTTTATCTAAAGCAGATAAGGCGTTGTATAAAGCTAAATCAAACGGTCGTAACCGTGTTGAAATGGTAACTTATACACCAAATTAGTCTTATGCAATCTATCTGGATTTACCGCCAACTATCAATTTACTTTCTATTTACTGTTGTCTACTTAATTTTATAAAGGCTTATAATGACATCCTATTTTAAAATATTTTTTCAAGCTTTTTTAAAAGATAAAAGTTATGTGTTGAATGCCTGTATTGTTTTATTGTTAATGATGATTTTGTTAGCGCAACACGATTGGAATTTAAAACCTAATTCTGATTTTAATTCTCAAGAGAATGTTTTCGATGCTAGAGCCGAACTACCTGATTTTTCAAAAATAAAAAACACAAAAGAAAAGAAAGTTAAATTTTTCGAATTTTTGCGACCTAAAATTAGACGGGCTAATCAAAAAATAAAATATCAACAAGTGCTATTGCAAAAGCTCACTAGTGAAGTTGAAAGTGACTCATACCATGCCGATAATTCTAAAAAGAAATTGATCCGTTTGGGTGTTTCTTACGGATTAAAAAAAGAGAATGTCTTAGAGCAACTAAATGAACTGTCAATACGAATAGATATTATTCCAGAAGCTTTGGTTTTAGCTCAAGCTGCAAATGAATCWGCMTGGGGAACTTCACGATTTTCAGTGCAAGCTAATAATTTATTTGGTCAGTGGTGCTTTACAAAAGGGTGCGGATTAGTWCCCAAAAATAGAAATAAGAATGCAAAGCATGARGTTCAAAARTTTCAATCAATTCAATCTKCYGTCACAAGYTATATGAAAAAYCTYAATAGTAATAGAGCTTACAAGTCRCTAAGAACCATTMGRTCTAGTCTGCGCCARCARGGYMGAWTSATTAAAGGKAGTAAACTKGCTSAAGGACTTAAAARTTATTCTGAAMGAGGTGAYGCCTATGTTGAAGAAATTATTAGAATGATTAGGCAAAATCAATTGGAATAATATKAGCTKAATTCMRGTTRTTMKGRTYAATTGTTTTKTGCMKATTNAATCYRWYTTTSWKWYNATAAATTWKKSMTTRAATCTCWACKCCTCAGTTGAAAWWWATTAATAAATCCCCATTTCATTAGTATYAATYAATMATTTTAAAGGCATACWAWAATGCGAATGGAWAAACTTACTAGCAAGTTTCAGYTAGCCATYGCCGATGCTCAATCTTTAGCAATCGGWCGCGAWCATCAATTTATCGAGCCCATYCAYATGATGAGYGCTTTGCTTAATCAGCAAGGTGGCAGTCTYCGTCATTTAATGGCTCAAACCAATATTAATTTACATAGTTTRCGMTCYAAAYTRGCAGAAGCRYTGGATCGTTTATCRCAAGTAGAAGGYACACCMGGTGAAGTTCAYATCTCCAACGATTTAGGTCGAYTATTAAATCAYTGCGATAAAYTAGCGCAAGATCGAAAAGATCAATAYATYTCAAGYGAGCTWTTTGTTCTMGCAGCCATTGAGGACAAAGGTGTMTTRGGTAATATTTTAAAATCTTTAAACGCCGATTTAAAATCCGTTGATCAAGCGATCGAAAAGATCCGAGGTGGGCAAACAGTTGATGAACCAAATGCAGAAGACCAAAGGCAAGCGCTGGATAAATATACCATTGATTTAACCGAGCTAGCAGAGCAAGGCAAATTAGATCCGGTTATCGGTAGAGATGATGAAATTAGACGAACTATTCAAGTATTGCAACGTCGAACAAAAAATAACCCCGTATTAATTGGTGAACCAGGAGTCGGAAAAACCGCCATTGTTGAGGGCCTTGCACAAAGAATTATTAATAATGAGGTTCCCGAAGGCATCAAAGGTAAACGAGTTTTGTCTTTGGACATGGGGGCTTTAATTGCGGGTGCGAAATTTAGAGGGGAATTTGAAGAGCGATTAAAAGCAGTATTAAATGATCTTACTAAACAAGAAGGTCAGATTATTTTGTTTATTGATGAAATACATACCATGGTGGGTGCAGGTAAATCCGAAGGCTCTATGGATGCCGGTAATATGTTAAAACCAGCATTAGCAAGAGGTGATCTACATTGCGTAGGTGCTACAACCTTAGATGAATATCGAAAATACGTAGAGAAAGATGCGGCTTTGGAAAGGCGCTTCCAAAAAATCCAAGTCGGAGAGCCAAGTGTTGAAGATACTATCGCTATACTGCGCGGGCTAAAAGAACGTTATGAGGTTCATCACGGTGTAGAAATTACCGATCCGGCAATCGTCGCGGCTGCAACTTTATCCCATCGATATATTGCTGATCGTAAACTGCCGGATAAGGCCATCGATCTAATTGATGAAAGTGCTAGCCATATTCGAATGGAAATAGATTCAAAGCCTGAAGAAATGGATCGACTAGAACGACGCTTGATACAACAAAAAATTCAGCGAGAAGCATTAAAAAAGGAAACCGATAGCGGATCTAAAAAACGTCTTAAAGAATTAGATGAAAATATTGTATTAATGGAGCGAGATTTTGCTGWATTAGATGAAATTTGGAAATCTGAAAAAGCGGCTGTTCACGGCACACAGAGTATCAAGTCGGATTTGGAGAGAGCTCGTATTGATTTAGAGGCTGCAAAAAGAGCCGGTGATTTAGCTAGAATGTCTGAGCTCCAATACGGACGCATTCCTGAACTAGAGCAACAACTTGACATGGCCAGTCAGGTTGAAATGCAAGATATGACGCTTCTTAGAAACAAAGTCGGTGAAGATGAAATTGCTGAAATTGTTTCTAAGTGGACAGGCATTCCAGTCAATAAAATGCTCGAAGGAGAGAAAGAGAAGCTACTTAAAATTGAAAGTCACTTACATACTCGAGTTATCGGTCAAGAAGAAGCGGTGTCTGCTGTTTCAAATGCGGTGAGACGTTCAAGAGCTGGACTGTCCGATCCTAATCGTCCTAACGGTTCATTCTTATTTTTAGGCCCAACCGGAGTGGGTAAAACCGAGTTAAGTAAAGCCTTGGCTAATTTCCTTTTTGATGATGAAAACGCCATGGTCAGAATCGATATGTCAGAATTTATGGAGAAGCACTCTGTCGCCCGTTTAATAGGCGCACCTCCCGGTTATGTTGGATATGACGAAGGCGGTTATTTAACCGAATTAGTCAGGAGAAAGCCTTACTCCGTCATATTATTGGACGAAGTAGAAAAAGCGCATCCAGATGTGTTTAATATCCTATTGCAGGTGCTTGAAGATGGGCGACTAACCGATGGTCAAGGTCGAACGGTTGATTTTAGAAATACGGTAATTATTATGACTTCTAATCTGGGCTCGGAAATGATCATGCAGGCAGGCATTAACGGTGATTTATCGGATATTAAAGATAAAATTAACTCGGTAGTCGGCGATTATTTTAAACCAGAGTTTTTAAATCGAATTGATGAAATGGTTATTTTTCATTCACTGAATAAAGAACACATAAAATCCATTGCCAGTATTCAACTAGATATTTTAAAATCACGATTATTAGAAAATGGCATAGAATTTAACTATACTCAAGAAGCTCTATCTGAAATTTCTGAAAAAGGTTTTGACCCAGTATTTGGAGCGAGACCGTTAAAACGAGCGATACAACAATGGATTGAAAATCCATTAGCGGAAAAGCTATTGGCTGGTAAAATCGACTCTGAAGTGGGTGTRANYWWWKMYWTTRSGKRTAATGAGTTTTTGTTTTGAAATAAAAAGACAGAAAAATTCTTACCACAGAGGCACAGAGATAAGATAAATTAGTAAATGACTTATATTATAGATTTGTATGTAAGGTGTTTTAACTCTGAGCTCTCTGTGCCTCTATGGTAAAATCATTTTTTAAATCAACCTTTTAAAAGTGGAATTAGTTTTAAATGACAAAGAAAATATTAGTCACAGGTGGTGCGGGATACATTGGTAGTCATACTTGTTTGCTTCTACTWGTGGCGGGATTTGAAGTCGTTGTGGTTGATAACCTTTGCAATTCATCGTTAGAGTCGTTAAGAAGAGTTGAAAAATTAACCAATCAATTTATTCGATTTTACAAAGTTGATTTAACCGATTTTGATTCGCTCTYCAAGGTCTTTGACGATCACGATTTCCACAGTGTTATTCACTTTGCAGGGCTTAAAGCGGTTGGCGAGTCGGCTGAAATTCCATTGCACTATTATGAGCAAAATATTGGAAGTACTATTAATTTGTTAAAAGTGATGCAGGCAAATAATTGTAAGCGTTTTGTCTTTAGCTCATCGGCCACTGTTTATGGCGATCCAGCTAGTGTACCAATCACCGAAGACTTTCCAATATCTGCAACTAATCCTTACGGAAGAACCAAATTATTTATCGAAGAAATATTACGCGATCAGTCTATAGCGGATAAAGACTGGCAAATTGTTTTATTACGTTATTTTAACCCGGTAGGCGCTCATAAAAGTGGAACGATTGGTGAAGATCCGCAGGGGATCCCTAACAATCTAATGCCATTTATCAGTCAAGTCGCGGTTGGTAAACGAGATAAATTATCGGTTTTTGGCGATGACTACGATACGCCCGATGGCACAGGGGTTAGAGACTATATTCATGTCGTTGATTTGGCCGATGCTCACGTTAAATCAGTACAAAAAATATGCGCTTTTGAAGGTGTTACCACGCTAAATTTGGGTACAGGTAAAGGTTATTCTGTACTTGAAATGATCAAAGCATTTGAAAAAGGCTCAAATAAATCAGTAGCTTATCAAATTGTTGAGCGTAGAACGGGTGATATTGCGGAATGTTGGGCGGATCCTGCTAAAGCGTATAAAATACTGTCTTGGAAAGCTGAGTTTGGATTAGATGAAATGATAACGGATACTTGGAGATGGCAAAGTAATAATCCGCTAGGTTATGATTAGGACAAACCGCTAGGAAGATAAAGCATAAAATTATTTGTTGAATTAATATTATCGGTTAAATTAGCTTGCACCTACCGCTTTATCTGATATCATTCGCGCCCACTGATTTTGCAATATTGCTCATTTTAAAATATTGACAATCAGGAATGACTCTTTGATTAAGTTTAGATTTAAAACTTTTATTTGAGTCATTGATTTAAAACTTTGATATAAAACAGTCTGGACCTATAGCTCAATTGGTTAGAGTACCGCCTCGACATGGCGGGGGTTGAAAGTTCGAGTCTTTCTAGGTCCACCAAATCTTATTGTTCAAATCAATTTTTAAAAACATAAACATCCTAAAATAAATACTCTAAACGGTCATAAATTCAATTTTGCATAAATTTCCCTTACACTTATTGTTAAAATTAATTATCATCTCAATGGCCTTATCGTGTGTTCCTCTTCTAGCAAAACAATCGCCTCTAGAGCAGTACTTTGATAGCAAACTAAACCATTTAAATGCATTACTGATTAAAAACAAGCAATCACTAAAAAACGAGCCCGAAAGTTTAAAATCGTTTGTTAATGCTGAAATTTTACCATTGTGGAGTTCTGAAACAACTCTCAAAGCTCTGCTCGGTACTAAAGAATGGAATAAAATTCCTAGTCCAAAACAAATTCAAATAATAGGGGCCTTTAACCAAACGTTACATCGTTATGTTAGAGAAGGAATGAAATTTTATTCGAATCAAAAGTTCTCTTTTGTGTCAATAAAATTGAGTAAAAAAGGTAAACGAGGTTATTTGACTATTCTTATTGATCCTGAAATATTGCCTTCGATTAATGTCACTTTTAAAATGACAAAAATAGACGACAATTGGAAGCTTTATGACGTATATGTCGCCGGGATCAGCTACGTTAAAATGAAGAAATTAGAAATTGGTCGTATTTATTCAGAGAATGGCGCCGACGCTGTTTTAGAGCACTTAAATAGTAAAAATATAACATCCGTGGCTCAAGAATCAAAATAGAGTTAGTTAATGGAAATTACCGATACAAACAGTCTTGAACCTTCCAATATTTCGTCACAAGAATGGTTTTTAGCTGCAACTAAACCAAATCAAGAGTTCAGAGCAGTTGAAAACCTAAAAAATCAAAATATTCATGCTTTTTGCCCCAAGTTGAAAGTCGAGAAAGTCTCTAATAGAAAAAAACGAGTGATTGAAGAGGCCATTTTTAAAGGGTACATTTTTATTCAAATATCATCCAACGACCCTTGTTGGCATAAAGTTCGGTCAACTCGTGGAATACGTGATTGGATTCGGTTTTCAGGAAATGTTGCAAAAATCCCCACAAAATTAGTATTAGAGTTAATTAACGCCAAAGAATCGAAAGAAACCGTGATTTTAAATAATATGAATGAAGGTGACAGTGTTCGAATTTTAACCGGCCCATTTGAAGGGTTAGAAGGCATTTTTCAAAAAAATGATGGTGATGTTAGAGCAATCATTCTTCTAAATTTTTTAGGGAAATCTAACAGAATTAGTATTGAACAATCTCAGTTAAGCCACGAATAAGTCTCTCAAAAATGACAAAAGTGTCTTTTTAGGTAAAAGAGTCATTTTTCATCTTTTTTTGCCTTGTTTATCTCTATTTCTTAAAACTTCCATCGTGTATAATTGCGGGCTTAACTTTCTGTTTGCACCTTAAATTTTTTTTAAGTCTAGCTTCAATTTAGTTAAAATAAACAAAAATATAACCAATTAACCCTATGGCCAATTGAGAACCGTAACTCAAGGGCGGTAGCGTGGAAAAATTTCATTTGGATTATTATTATGAGTAGCTATGACAATGCGACAAGTATGTTAAAACTAAAGTTTCAGGCAAAACTAATGAGCAATTCAAAGCTTTATTCAGGCATTAAATATTTATTGATATTGGGCGGTTATTTATTAAGCCAATTTGTAGTTGCAGCCTCCATTGATCCTTCCGAAATTCAATCAAGATGCCAAAACATTACACCTCAGCAACGCCAATTAGCAAGTGCTGCTGGTTATGATATCGGAGAGTTATGTTCTTCTGCGACGGAATTAGTGGGTGAAAGTAAAAATAAAGTAGAGAAAGCACCTGTTATTTTACCTAGGAATGCCGAGTACAATGTTGATGGAAGAGGAGTTATTGGTGAGCCAGCATTAATGCAAAGCGAAATTAGACCTCGTAATGCATATAAATTATCTAACCCAGAAGAGAATGAAGGGCTAAAACCCTACGGTTACGATCTGTTTGCAGGGGTTCCCACAACGTTCGCACCATCTTCAGATATCCCTACACCAGCTAACTATATTGTTGGTCCAGGTGATTCATTAGAAATACAACTCTTAGGTAAAGTGAATAAGAGTTACTCTCTGACGATCGGTAGAAATGGCGCGTTAAATTTTCCAGAATTAGGGCCTATTAATGTATCAGGGTTATCATTCAATGACACAAGAGAATTAATCAAAGATAAAGTAAAAGAACAAATGATTGGTGTTAGAGCGGTTATTTCATTAGGTGAAATACGTTCAATTAGCGTGTTTGTTCTCGGTGAAGCATTTAAACCTGGTTCTTTCACCGTTAGTTCACTTTCGACTATGACCAATGCGATTTTTGTAAGTGGTGGCATTACTGAAATAGGCTCTTTAAGAAATATTCAGTTAAAAAGACAAGGCAAGGTCATCACAACTTTAGATTTATATGATCTTTTACAGTTAGGTGATACTAGTAACGATTCTCGTTTATTACCCGGAGATGTTATTTACATACCGCCGGTTGGAGTAACCGCCGGAATCAAAGGTGAAGTTAAACGCCCCGCAATATATGAATTAAAAGGTCAGCAGACGTTATTAGAGCTAATTAATCTTGCCGGTGGTTATTCCTCAAACGCATTTCCTAACTCTTCTAGTATTTCAAGAAATAGTAAAAATGGATTTACAACGGTAATTGATATTGATTTATCACAATCAAAAGCAAAGTCAGAAATCGTAATGAATGGCGATGTTGTCGAGATTAGCACTAAGTTAGCCACTTATGACAACATTGTGTCACTTACCGGGGCATTTCATCGAGAAAGACACGTCAAGTGGGAAAAAGAACTTAGACTCTCTAGCTTAATATCCAGCGCCAAAGATTTTGTAGAAAATGCCGACTTAAAAATTGGTCTAATTATTCGTAAAGAAATGCCCTTAAGAAATTACTCAATTTTGCATTTTGATATACAAGCTTTATTAAACGGCGATAAATCGAGCGACATCATACTCAATCCGATGGATGAAATATTAACTTTTGAGAATAATGATACAAGGTTACTAATATTAGAGGCAATCAATAAAAAGCTTCAACAGCAAGATATGAAAGGCGCACTTGCTCATATTGTCAATATTTCTGGTAACGTAAGGTATCCAGGTCAGTATCCTTATACTAAAAATATGGATGTAAGAGCTTTAGTTTTATTGGCCGGTGGACTTGCAGAAGCATCCTATTTAGGTAATGCAGAAATTAGCCGTCAAGATATCTCTAATTCTGAATTGGCTACTATTTTTCACTTAAATGTTAACTTACTAGATGAGTTGTCTACAACTAAAGCAACCCCGTTAAAACCTAAAGATAAATTATCTATTTACTCAACACCGGATTATCGTGAAAATCACAGTGTGACTTTAGCTGGGGAAATTAAATTTCCGGGCGTCTATGAGTTTAAACGTGGCGAGACTTTATCTCAGGTGATAAAACGAGCAGGCGGGTTTACAAAAATGGCTTATTTAGCGGGGACCGTATTTACTCGTGAAGGATTAAAAAAATTAGAAGAAAAACAATTAAAAGCGCTTCGTGAACAAATGAGAGCTGATATTGCTGCTAGTCAATTGGAAGATGCATCAGCGGGTAATAGTGGGGCCTTAAAAGATGCAGAAGATTTATTAGATGCACTTTCAGAGACAGAAGCGTTCGGTCGATTAGTCATCAAAATGGAGCGCATTATGAGCGGCTTGGTAGATGATGTTCGACTAAATGATGGCGACTTTCTTTTAGTACCAGAATTTAGGCAGGAAGTATCTGTTTTAGGTGAAGTACAGCATGCTACCTCTCATATCTTTACCAAAGGCTGGACATTAGAAGACTATTTAGAAAATAGTGGTGGGTTAACGCTTAGAGCAGATGATGACAGAATCTATGTGGTAAAAGCGGATGGCAGTGTTTTTCTGCCTAGCCAAACWGGTTGGTTAAGTCATCAAAATGAAWCTTTAAGCCCAGGCGATACAATTGTTGTACCATTAGATACCGATAGAATTAAATCTCTGACCTTATGGACAAGCGTCAGYCAAATCGTTTATCAAATGGCGCTTGGGGCAGCCGCTATTARAAGTTTTTAAGTTGCTAGGACAAACTTCTAGATGAAACACCTAGYTYTATCTTGYTTWATTTTTGCTTTTGGCTGGASCSMAATTAGTCATAGTCAGCCYTGGATTAATACTTCAGAATTATCGCTTCGAGCTGATATTGAAACGCTGGTCGATATAGGCATTATTTCTGTTCCAATAAGCACCTATCCTTTGATGTGGTCGGGTATCATAAAAGAGTTTGATAATATTGATATTAATAATGTCCCAACTGAATATAAGTCTATTTTTTGGCGAGTAAAAAAAGCCAGTAAAAGAGCATTCTCTAATACAGATAACAGGAAACTGCAGGTCACTTTTAGTAATAGTGAAAAAGTTTTACGCTCTTTTGGTGATAAACAACGGGGTAAACTGGAAGTAAGGGTTTCGTCAAGTCAGGTTAATAAAAACTTTGCTTGGAATCTAGAAATTGCTAGGGTAACAGACCCTTCTGATGGTGAAACAACTTATTTTGAAGGTTCTTATATCTCTTCTATCGTGGGGAACTGGGTTGTCAGTTTAGGGCATATTGAAAAATGGTGGGGGGCATCGTGGGATAGCGCGAGTCTTTTATCAAATAATGCTAAAACGCCATTGGGTTTTTCTATAAGTCGTAATTATGCGAACCAAAGTGACGTCAATTTTCTTAAGTGGTTAGGTCGTTGGAATGTTTCTGCTTTTGTTTCAAAACTGGAAAAAGACCGATATTTATCAAAACCAATTTTCTCTGGAATTAGTTTTTCAACTAAACTAACTAGCTCGTTAGAAACAAGCCTTAGGTTGACTAGGCTATCTGCAGATGAGTTGCCTGTAGATGGGTTGCAAGTTAATGTAAAAGACAATTCGTCAGACTACAATTTGTTAGACAGCAGAAACCAAAAGACAATGACAGAGTTGGATTTCAGATGGAGCATTCCTTACTTTGTTAAGCTAGGTAGTCCAACCAATATATATGCTAGTGTGACTAATGAAGGTGAAAAGAACTATTCCAGCCAAATTTTTGGCATTAGCAGTTTTAAGACCCTTTTAGGTAGCCAATGGAGAGCCTACTTAGAGTACGCCGATACGACCAATAGCAACTTAGAAGAACTGAGTGATGTTGATGAACTTGCTTTAGCTAATTCATCTCCAGTTAATTTTCAATTCAAGCAACGCGCAATTGGTTCAACTTATGGTAACCAATCAAAAGCCATTACCTTGGGAATTATAGGCAATATCGATCGGTATCAAAATATAGAACTAAAGCTCCAATCTTTAAATATAAATGAGTCCACTGAAGGCAATGTTCTTGATGCTCAAAATACCTTTAGCTTTAACCCAGTAAAAACAAAACGAATAACGATAAAATGGCATTTACAAGTTGATCGAAATAATCAACTCGATATTGATTTAGAGCTTAATGATAAAATTATTAGTAGTCGTTTCGGGCAAAATGAACGGTATCGAGCACAAGTGAGTTGGACTCATTATTTAAACTAAATGTTTAAGAATAAATATTAGAAGCATGAGCGAAATTAACTAACAGTCTTTTAAAAGATATTTATCAACGAATTACGCCAATTACACGAATTAAAGGATGAACTAAGGGTTTTAGGTTTCAAAATTAGAGTAATTAGCGAAATTAGCTGACAGTGTTTTAAGCTTTTAAAGATCACAAAGACTTTTATCAACGAATTACGCCAATTACACGAATTAAAAGATGAAAGGGCTAAAAGTTTAAGGTTCTAGTCTTTTAAAATTAGAGAAATTCGCGTAATTAGCTGACAGTCTATTTTATCTTTATAAATGTTGGTGTTGGTATATTGCAATGAAAGGCTTGACTCCCGAAAATTTTAACGCCTGATTTGATTTTGACATTTATTTCGTGTAGCACTATAATCGTGCTAGAGTCATTGCGAAGGATTTTGGGAGAATGTAGTGAAAAACGTAACAATAAAACTTGAAAATGATGTAGCTCATTGGTCTAGAGTTTGGGCTGCTGAGCATGATACAAGTGTTTCTCAAATTTTAGGTAATTTGTTAAAACAAATGAAAAGAGAGAAAACTGGATATGCTAAAGCGATGCAGCAGTTTCTTAGTGTTGATGCTCAGCCTCTAAAAACTAAACAAAATTATCCATTGAGGGATGATTTGCATGAACGATAAAATATTTGTTGATACTAATATTTTTGTTTACGCAAGAGACAGTTCAGAAGCTGAAAAACAGCCAAAAGCAAAAATATGGTTAGAGCATCTCTGGAAAAACGAAAGTGGTAGG
The DNA here is from genome assembly GCA_002733465.1 of Kangiella sp. Classification (GTDB taxonomy): domain Bacteria; phylum Pseudomonadota; class Gammaproteobacteria; order Enterobacterales; family Kangiellaceae. The sequence continues at coordinate 192,669 of NVVT01000003.1, read as the reverse complement.
CTTAGTGCTCAAGTCATGAATGAATATTTTGTTACTGTTACCCAAAAGTTAAAACCTGGCTTAACTAAACAACAAGCTCGCTCTGATCTACGCGCACTGTCAGTATGGCAACCTTTGGAGATCTCTTTTGATCTCATTGAGGCATCTTGGAATACTCAAGATAAATATAAATATTCATGGTGGGATTCTTTAATTGTTACTTCGGCATTATTTTTAGATTGTACTTATTTGTTAAGTGAAGATATGCAACATGAGCATCAGATAGGGAATCTTACTATTATTAATCCTTTTATCATTGGGACTAACGAAATCGCATAGATTTATGCTAGGAGCTAGTAGACCGTTCGTTGTGTTTTATGAATGATAGCGAAGAGCCTGTTTTAATTTTTGAACAAATAGCTAAGACTCGAAACATTCTTCATAAAGGTTACTATAATGTAATTGTTCAAGGATTAGAAAAATGAAAATTAATTATGAATCTAAAGCATCTGAACATAGTGATAAAGTGTTATTTAGTTTAAAAACAGCTGTTTCTAATGCGTTGGATAAAAAGAAAAAGCTGGGGCAGTATTTTATAGTTTGGGATGAGAAAGTATCTATTCCAAAGCAATTGAATTACATTAATGAACCTAATACAGAATATCAACCACCCGTAATATAGCCCTAAACTTAAACCTTAAACAGATTTTTTATGTCAAATAATCTAAATGCTTTAAATTCTTCAAATATATAGCTAATGCCTTATTCTTATATTTTCAGTTGGGATAGTAATAAAGCAATTATTAACGAACGCAAACATAAGGTAACTTTTGAAATTGCTTCTCAAGTATTTAAAGATCCAAATGCTTTAACCATTTTTGATGATGAAAATAGTGTAGATGAAGAACGTTGGATTACATTAGGTCGAGTGAAGCCAAAAGGGCTATTGTTAGTTATACATACGTATTTAGAGTACAATGCTGAGCAATCTTTAATAAGGATAATATCAGCTAGAAAGGCTACTAAAAGAGAAACAAACGATTACCAAGGTGACTTAAGATGAAAAAAGAATACGACTTTAGTCAAGCGAGCAAAGGAAAGTTTTATAAAAAAGGGGCTGATTTACATACTCCAATATATTTAGAACCAGAGTTGGAGTCCTATTTTTCAAATCTTGCGAAACAAAAACAACAAACGGTTAACGAAATTGTTAATTTGATTTTGAATAAGGAAATAGAACTGGCAAAACTGGTTTCCATTTAATAATTGATATTTATGTGACTAATAGAGTTTAGGGATAAAAATCAGTAGAGAGTAGAGAGTAGAGAGTAGAGAGTAGAGAGTAGAGAGTAGAGAGTAGAGAGTAGAGAGTAGAGAGTAGAGAGTAGAGAGTAGAGAGTTTAGAGATAAAAATCAGTTTCGAGTGGCTAGTTTCGAGACGCGAGAAAAAGATAGTTACGAGTTTTCTAGTTGCCAGATAATAAACGTTGTAAATACGGAGATTTAGTTTATCCTCTCGCAACTCGCAACTCGCAACTCGCAACTCGCAACTCGCAACTCGCAACTCGCAAGGTAAGGAAGCCATAATATGCAATTCAAGAATTTAGCAATCTGGCAAAGAAGCCGAGCGTTATCAATAGACGTTTATAAACAATCCTCGAAGATAAAGGATTATGGATTTAAAGATCAGCTAACTCGATCTGCTCTATCAGTTCCATCGAATATAGCTGAGGGGATGGAGAAAGATTACACTAAAGAAAAAGCAAGATACTTAACTATATCAAAAGGATCTCTAGGTGAGTTTTCAACTCAAGTAGATATTGGTGTAGAAGTAGGATTTATAGATAAGACCATAGGAATCGGTTGGATAAAAGAAGCCGAAGAATTATCAAAAATGATTGGCAAACTGATTCAGAAATTGAAAAGATAATTTCGAAACCGAAACTTAGCATGCCCCGCAAAGCGCAGTGGGTACTAAACTCGAAACTAACAACTAAAACTCGTAACTAAAAAAGAATAATATGTCAGAAAATACAGAAGACCTTGCAACTCGCAACTCTACGCTTGAAACTCGATTGTCCGAACTCGAAACTCGAAACTCGAATCTCGAAACTAATCTATCTCTTCTCGCCACTAGAAACTCGCAACTCGCAACTGAGTCTATTTCATCTGACGACTCCGATGAAATAGACCTAGCCGAACTCTGGCGAGCCATATGGTCAGGTAAATGGTTAATTATTGCGATTACCTTTATGTTTTCTGTAGGCTCTGTATTTTATGCCCTAAGCCTACCTGACGAATATAAATCAACGGTATTATTAGCACCAGCATCATCAAGTAGCTCCTCTTCTCTTTCTAAACTTGCGGGGCAGTTTGGTGGTTTGGCTTCGTTAGCGGGGATTAATTTGGGTGGTGGCGGTGCGGAAGATAAAACCGTTGTAGCTATGGAAATAATGAAGACCTGGGGTTTTTTAGAGACGTTTATTATTGATAATAATATTCAGGTTGAAGTGTTTGCTGCAGAGGGGTGGAATCGTTCGTCAAATACTTTAGTGATTGACCCTGAAATTTATGATGTTGAGAATAAAAAATGGGTAAGAGAGTTTAATGCTTCTAGAGGTCAAAAATTAGAGCCTAGCAGTTGGGAACTGTTTGAGAAATTTAAAGGTAGAGTCAGTGTTAGTCAGGATAAAACAACAGGCTTGATTAGTTTATCGGTTGAGTATTTTTCACCAGAAATAGCCAAGCAATGGGCAGATCAATTGGTTAAGGCAATCAATGCCCATATCCAAAAACAAGATAGAGAAGAAGCAATAAAAAGTATTGCTTATTTAAATGAAAAAATTCAAGAGACTAACATAGCTGATATGCAATCAGTATTTTATCAATTGATAGAAGAGCAAACTAAAACCTTGATGTTGGCTGAAGTCAGTGAAGAGTATGTTTTTAAGACGCTTAGTCCGGCTAAAGTAGCAGAAGAAAAAGCTAAACCTAAAAGGGCGTTGATTGTTATTTTGGGCTTGATGTTAGGTGGCATGTTAGCTGTTATAATTGTACTGATTAGACATTTCCGTAAATTAGCACCAGTAAAATAAATTAGACTCAATGAAGGATAACAAGGTAGTCCTATTTCAAAATACTGCTATTCGGAGAGCATGGAATAATGAAGACTGGTTTTATTCATTAGTAGATATTGTCGGAGCTTTAACCGAAAGCGCCAACCCCACCGACTACTTAAAAAAAATACGAAAGCGAGATGAAGAACTCGGTTTCTAGCTAGGGACAAATTGTCCCCAGGTAGCTATGGAAACAAAATCGGGCAAGATGAGGAAGTGTTTAGCTGGTAATTCTGAAGATATATTCAGGTTAGTACAGTCAATACCCAGCAAGAAAGCTGAACCATTCAATCGGTGGTTGGCCAAGATCGGAAAAGAAAGAGTTGAGGTTTGATTAGGAAGTGATTTTTAAGTTGATGAGCGTTAAGGTTAGTTAAGAATAGGGCAAAATATCTTGTTTGTTGTTAAATGAGACTGACCCGTATTCGTATTGACGTATTCGGACCCGTATTCGTATTGTTGCAAAATCAAGACTGGGGGTAANTATGAGCAGATACGGGGTTAAAGTAGCTATCCTAGCGCCTCAAATCTGTTTTTGTTCAAACTGCTTAAATTTAGTTCGGTTCTTTATCTTTTTTGATGTTTTAAGTATAATATACATCATACATACATCACTAAAGAGCATTTAGTATGAGAATCAATATTAATTTGTCAGATGAGTTAAAATATCAGTCAGAGCAAAAAGCAAAGTATTTAGGGGTATCGCTGAGCGCTTTTGTTCGTTTGCTGTTAACCCGAGAAGCAGGTCAGATGAGTGAGTTAGATCAACGGCTGATTCAAATTGAGAAGGATGGTTTTGAAAAGGTTGATTATCAGGATTTTAAGGCAGATCTTCAGAACATGATTAAAGATGCTGACGCTTGAAATAAGTCGGCGGTTTAAAAAATCGCTAAAAAAATACAAAAACAATAAAAAAGTACTACAAGAGTTAGAGTTGGTTGTTGACTCTTTAATACGCCACAAAGTTTTACCCGAAAAATATAGAGATCACGAATTATCGGGGAATATGAAATCTATCAGAGAATGTCATGTTAGGCCTGATACTCTCCTGCTTTATTATGTTGTTGATGATAAAGGCGTACTTAAGCTCTATGAAATAGGTTCCCATTCAGATGTTTTTGGCTAACAAGCAAGGCCGAAAAAAATTAAGATTACTTTAGATTTAGCAAGTKWARKNTGCTRRWMMWMAWKWWWKARSWSRKKYKSAARAACGNTNATGAARKMGTCAACTATATTAAGTAAATATATAGAGATAGTTAAACTTTTTTCATTAAAAGTAAGTTAAGTTTTTAAAACCCAAAAGCTAGAAGTTCGTCATCTTCGAAGTCCCAAAATAGCAAAAGGTTGATTTGGGAATGATTTTTAAGGTACGAGCGTTAAGGTTAGTTAGCAATAGGGAAAAACAGTTTGTTTGTTGTTAAATGAGCTTGCATCGTTTGTATTGATCATTTTTTATAGGAGTTATTAACATGAATGTAAGTTTACAGATTAAAGAAATGACTCTAAAGGAAAAATTAATGACTATGGAAACACTTTGGGATGAAATATGTCATGACAGCAATTCATTAGATTCTCCAGAGTGGCATAGTGAAGTGCTAGCAGAAAGAACAAAAATTATGGAGTCCGGAGTTGCTGAATATTTGACGGTAGATGAGCTTAAACAGAATAGATGATAGTAGTAAAAAATATTCGAATTCTTAGTCAAGCTAGAGATGATTTAAGATGTGGGAAAATATTCTACGATAACATTGAGAAGGGTATAGGTGATTATTTTTACGATAGCTTAATATCAGACATAGAGTCTCTGACTATTTATGCTGGCGTTCATGTTTCACAGTTCGATTATTTTAAGATGAATGCTTCCAGATTCCCTTATTTTATTTACTACAAATTAGAAAAAGGTTTTGCTATTGTCGTCGCTGTATTAGATTCAAGACAAAATCCATCTAAAATGAAAATACGATTGTTCTAGAGTTTCTTATTTACCCTTGAACTAAACTTATGTTAAAAATGAAAGAGTCAGGGTTTGATTAGGAAGTGATTTTTAAGGTACGAGCGTTAAGGTTAGTTAGCAATAGGGAAAAACAGTTTGTTTGTTGTTAAATGAGACTGACCCGTATTAATGAGACTGACCCGTATTCAGATTAGCTGGACTCATTTTATACAATAAAATATTATGCTTCAATCAAACGTATTAAATTTAATTCAGAAACTATCTATTGAAAATTCGCCGATAATGGTTGTGTGGTTATATGGTTCAAGAGCAAAAGATTCAGCTTCTTCAAATAGTGATTATGATATAGCGATTGCTTTTGATAATAATGATATTAATTTTGCTTCAGAATATTATGCAGATGAATTGGCAGCTAAGTGGTCGCAAAGTACAGGTGCTGAAATATCCATTATAGATATTAATCAAGTACCTGTACCTCTAGCTTATTCAGTTGTAGAAGAAGGAATTGTTATTGTTTGTAAAAATGACCTAAGATTACATTCGGAGCAACAACGAATTTGGTCTCTATGGGAAGGCTATCGTAATGAATACAGAAAATATAGAAAGTAATTTTGAACCTTATGTATATTCTATTACTGAACAAATAGAGCAGCACTTGTCAGGCTTAGCTGAGTTAACTAAGATAGCAAAATATAGGCCGCTAAACTTTAATGAGAAAAGTGCAGTAGAAAGAAGTATTCAAGTTCTAGTAGAAGTGGCAATAGGATGTTCAAAGCACTTTTTGAAGTCAAAAGATAAGCCCGTGCCCTCGGAAGCTAGAGTGAGCATAGAAAGAGTTTACGAAATATTATCGTTAACCAAACCTAACATAACTGAAATGCGCGGTGCTGTTGGTATGAGAAATGCGATAATTCATGATTATCTTAATCTCGATTGGAATAAAATTGATATAGTGTTAAAAGAAGAACGTTACTGTGCAATTGCTGTTTATATTAAAAAGGTTTGCGTAAAATTGTTAGAAAGTTAAGCAATGGAAGTAAATATTACTAAATCAACTTAAAGCTAAAGAACTAAACACCTATGCCCGAAAAAAACAAACATCTAGAACAAGAAAATGCAGAGCTAAAAGCTCAAGTTAAAGCACTCTCTACCCTTAACCCTGCACTCTATACTGGAGTCAACGACGACTCCGATGAAATAGACCTCGCCGAACTATGGAATGCAATATGGGCGGGTAAATGGTTAATTATTGCGATTACTTTTGTTTTTTCTGTAGGTTCGGTACTCTACGCCCTAAACCTCCCAGACGAATATAAATCAACGGTTTTGTTGGCACCAGCATCATCAAGTAGCTCTTCATCTTTATCTAAATTGGCAGGGCAGTTTGGTGGATTGGCTTCGTTAGCAGGGATTAACTTGGGTGGTGGCGGTGCGGAAGATAAGACCGTGGTAGCCATGGAAATAATGAAGACTTGGGGTTTTTTGGAAACGTTTATTATTGATAATAATATTCAAGTTGAAGTTTTTGCAGCTGAGGGGTGGAATCGTTCGTCAAATACTTTAATTATAGACCCAGAATTATATGACGTGGATAGTAAGCAATGGGTAAGAGATGATTTTTCTCCAAGTAAAGGGCAAACCGTCGTTCCAAGTAGTTGGGAGTTATATGGAGAATTCAAGGGGCGTGTGAGTGTTAATCAAGATAAAGCTAGTGGTCTTATTCGCCTGTCGGTTGAATACTTTTCTCCGATCATAGCTAAAGAATGGACAGGTAAATTAGTTAAGGCAATTAATGCGCATATTCAAAAACAAGATAGAGAAGAAGCGATAAAAAGTATTGAATACTTAAATGAAAAGATAAATGAAACCAATGTTGCAGATATGCAGGCAGTTTTTTATCAGTTAATTGAGGAACAGACTAAAACTCTTATGTTAGCGGAAGTCAGTGATGAGTATGTTTTTAAAACTCTGAGTAGAGCAAAAATTTCTGAAGAAAAGACTAAACCGAAAAGAGCATTAGTTACTATTTTGGGCTCTCTATTGGGTTTAATAATGTCTACAATATTTGTACTTATTAGACATTTCTAAATAACTGATTCCGCTAACAAAACGTATTCACTAGTGGCTCAGTTGTTGCTATACGCAAAAGTTAAATGAAAAAAAAGCAATGAAAAAAATTATATATGTCGGTGGTTTCGAGTTGCCGGATAAAAATGCTGCCGCACATAGAGTGCTCTCTAACTCAAAGATATTTCGGGAGTTAGGGTTCCATGTGATTTTGATCGGYATTGATAAAACTTTAAAAAAATCGGATGGTCTTCAGAGTTTCAAGTCAAGATGGGAMGGGTTTGAGTGTTATGCTTTATCTTACCCTCAAAACATTAAGGAATGGCTATCTTACCTTGTCGGTCGTAAAGAACTCATCTCTTATATTAAAAATTGTGATGATAATGTGAGTGCCGTTATTTATTATAATTACCCATCTGTATCAGCTCTAAGAATGTTCAAAACAAATCGAAATAAAAAAATAAAGAATATTCCAGATATAACTGAATGGCATAGTTCAAAAGGTGAAGGTGTAATTTTTTCAATAGTCAAATGGCTGGACACAATAATTAGAATAAGAATACAGAGTCGATTAAGTGATGGAATCATAACAACTAGTAAATTTATGACTAATATGTATAGGTCAACTGGTAAACCAATTCTAGAACTTCCTACCTTGTACGATAAGAATGTTCTAGTTAACGAAAATTTAAAAATCAACGAAGAAAGAATACTTATTTATATCGGTTCACCATTCGAAGTAAATCGTGCTGAAAAAGATAGGACTACGGTAAAAGAACGATTAGACAAGATTGTCGAATCTTTATATCGAATAAAAAATGATTCAAAATTAAATTTCAAATTGAAAGTTTATGGAGTTACTCAAGATGACTATCTTCGCGTTTACCCTGAGCATATAACAACTTTACAAGAATTAAAGGAATGTGTTTGTTTTTATGGCAGGCAGCCTTATTCAATAGTAATTGAGGAATTAAAAAAAGCAGATTTCTCGGTGTTTTTTAGAGATGAAACGAGAGTTAACCTTGCTGGCTTTCCCTCCAAATTAGCTGAATCTATTACTTGTGGAATACCTGTTATCACAAATAAATTGCAAAGTTTACAAAACTATGAAAATAAGCCGGGTATATTTTTGTGCGCGAACGGAGATGAAATGAAATTGCTAAAGCATTGTATTCAAATGAGTGAGCGAGAACTTAAAGAGATTAAATCACTGACTTATTTGTCAAGAACCTTTGACTATAACGAATATAAATCGTTTACTAATAAATTTTTGAAGGAAATCTAAGTAAATGAACAGACTTCTTAAATTATTGCTTTATCCATTAATGCAAATATATGCACGAATTTACCCTGTTAGATATGCTAAAAAAATTGGTGTTGCAATAAATGGCGATGTGAAAATTTATGGATCGAGTTATTCCATGTTTAGTACAGAACCTTATTTAGTAACCTTAGGAGATAACGTATATATTAGTGTAGGGGCAAGATTTGTTTGTCATGATGGTTCTACACTACCCTTTCGAAAGGAGTTTCCGGATCTAGAACTAGCAGGTGAAATCAAAGTAGGTAATAATGTGTTTATCGGAACCGGAGCTCTTTTATTGCCACGAGTAACTGTTGGAAATAATTGTGTGGTAGGTGCAAATTCCGTTGTCACGAAAGATGTTCCTGATAACAGTATCGTTGGCGGAAACCCTGCAAAGTTTATTAAGAGCACATTCGATTTTTTGGAAAAAGCAAAGAATAATTCTCTCAAAATTGGACATCTTACGGGCAATGATAAAGTAGTAGCTTATAAACAAATATTTAATAAAAAGTGAACTATCTTTATCGAACATAGTTGGAAGCTAATTGAGATTATTAAATTATAAATATTTACCTTTGAATTTTTATTTGGCGTATTCAGCGTTTGTAGTTTTTGCTTTGATTTTTGGGCCAGTGAAATATAGCGGGATGAATTACCCTGTATTATTCAGTTATTTGGGTGTGTTGTTACTTCTTTTTGCTGTAGGATTTATATTGGGTACGAAAGGACCTTTTTCTTACGGGGTTGGCGAGAGTCTAAATCCTCTCAAGATGGTTAGCTCTATATTCAGAGTTCTTTTAATTGTGTCAATATTAATAGCTATAAAGTCTTGGGTAGAGTTTTTACTATCGAGTAAATCGCTTTCTCTTACCTCTCTGGGGCAGAATTATGTTTCTAGTTATGATGGATATGTGCGTGGAGAAGGTCAAATTGGTTTTACATATATTTTAGACATCTTTGAAAGTGCTATCACTGTAATTACGATCCTATTTACATTTTCTCATTACCGTATTTTTTCTAAAAGAGCGAAAGTTGCTGCCGTTTTTATAATCATTACTTATTTACTAATTAATGTTATCGGTTCAGGTAAACAAAAATATTTGGGTGATATAGTCGTTTTTTTTGTTTATGCAGTAATTATAAAATCTGCGACATTAAATATAAAATATTCATTGAAGAAGTTATCAATTGTTTTACTTTCAATTGTTACTATTATAATTCTTTTTTCTGTTATTTTATCCCAGCGTTATTCGGCCATAGAAATAGATGCATCAAATATTGCGAACTCAATCCATCCTTTAATGTATTGGGATGAGGATGCTCCGATTCTTTTGCTTTTTGGCGACATTTCAGGCTTCGCAATTGGCATGTTTTTGGGATATTTCACTAATGGATTATGTGGATTGAATTTGGCGTTGACCCTACCCTTTGAATGGACATATTTTCTAGGGAGTTCCTATTCTTTAGCAAGGATTTTAGAATCATTTATTGGAATGCCTGATGTTATTTTAGCAAATTCTTACCCATATAGAGTTGAGCAATTGGGTTGGGGGATGGACAAGTGGCACTCATTATTCCCTTGGTTGGCATCGGATATTACGTTCTGGGGAGTGTTGGTAGTTACTTTGTTGTTTGCATATATTTATGGAAGAGTTTGGATAAGCAGTCTTAAGAATATTAATCCTTTTGCAAGGCCTTTGTTTATCTATTTTTCTTTAGGTGTAATATTTAGTTTTTCTAACAACCAATTGATGCATTCTCTTTCTGGCTGCATTGTTTTGCTTTTTTTAATGCTATTTTATATTATATGCAAAAAACGAATAGATAAAAATGAAATTTAAATATCAATTAAGAGGAGCTACATTGCTCTTTGTTCTCATAGTTTTTGGAAAGTTATCAGGCTTTTTGAAAGATGTAGAGATGACTTATTTTCATGGCGTTTCTGACGTGACCGATGCTTTTTTTCTAGCTGTTTATATATCTTCTCTTTTATATATCGCGATTTATGCATCTATTCCTATCGTCATTGTACCATTATATTCGAAATTAAATGAGTCACAAAACGTCTCTACAAATTTAGGCAGTGTATATGTTATATATTTGATTATGTCTATTAGTTTAGCGCTTTTAGTTTTTACATATTCTGCTGATTTAGTGTCATTGTTTGGTTCGCAATTGAATAGTGAGGTTACGTTACAGTCTTCGTATTATTTGAAATTGATGGCGGTCACTTTTCCATTGTCTACGATTGTCGCTTTTGCAAATGCACAGCAAACAGTTAAAAAAACTATTTTTTACTATTACTTAGTTCCACTTGTCAACAATGTTGTCTTCTGTGTAACTTTAGTTATTTACCAAGAAAACTTTGAGTTTCATTATATACTTATTGCATCTATTTTTGCTTGGTTATTGCTTTGTATTGTAAATCTATATAGCGAAAAACTTTATATAAAAAATTTTTGGCTAGTTCTGACTGATCTAGCTAAGCTTAGAAATGCTTTTGTTTTAACATTTCCGGCACTGCTTTCATTGTTTGCAGAGCAGTTAAATAATTTTATAGGAATAATTTTTGCGTCAAAATTAGGTGATGGTGCGGTTTCCATTTATAGTTATTCTAATAAACTTAACTTGTTGATACTCTCCGTAACGATTATGCTTATTACTACGCATATCTATCCTAAATTGAATGAAATAGTGTCGCGGAATGAACGTGGAGATATGAGTTCATTTCTGAATTTCAGCCTAAATATTTTGTTAATAATAATATTTCCAGTTGTCGTTTATTTTTCATATTATAGTTATGAAACTGTTAGTTTAATCTTTAGACGAGGTGATTTTTCAGATAATAATGCGGTGATGGTGGCTGAAGTGTTTAGGGTTTTTATTGTAGTAATACCCTTAGTAATATTTAAGGATATATTAATTCGTATGTTTTTCGCTCGCGGAAATTCAGGAACTGCATTTTTCATATCTTTTGCAGTGACTGCGATTAATTTTACTATTTGCTATAGGTTCTATCAGGAATATTTACTTGTCGGCGTTGTAGTAGCATATCTAATATCTCTTGTTGTTGGTGTTATACTTTTACTCGTCGTTAAGTGGTATCGGGAAAGAGATAATTTGCCGCAACTTCTAATAAAAACATTTTCTAGTCGGGTCGTTATAGTTTTAGTTGCAATATTCAGCATTTCACTAATTGAGCCGTTGACGCAATTTTATTGGTTATTCTACTTGCCAATATATATTGCAATATACATTGGGTTGTTATTCATATTGAAAGATAAAAGTTTATATCTATTTATTGCCTACTTAAATAGATATAAAATTACATAGAGATTATACACATGTTTGATAATAGAGTTTTACTTATTACAGGTGGAACAGGATCGTTCGGGAACGCTGTTCTTAGAAAATTTTTGAATAGTGCCGTTAATGAAATTCGCATTTTTTCGCGAGACGAAAAAAAGCAAGATGATATGAGGAAAAATTTCAATTCTGACAAATTAAAATTTTTTATTGGGGACGTTAGAGATTATCAAAGTGTATCTAATGCTATGCGTGGCGTAGACTTCGTTTTTCATGCGGCCGCTCTTAAGCAAGTACCTTCTTGCGAATTCTATCCTCTTGAAGCAGTAAAAACTAATATACTCGGAACTGAGAATGTTCTTGAAGCAGCAATAGCTCATAGCGTTAAAAATGTTGTCTGCTTGAGTACTGATAAGGCTGTTTATCCCATTAACGCTATGGGTACTTCAAAAGCTATGATGGAGAAAGTGATTGTTGCCAAATCTAGAAATGTACCAGACGGCATGACGATATGCACTACTCGTTACGGAAATGTCATGGCTTCTCGTGGTTCTGTTATTCCATTATTCATTCGTCAAATTATTGAGAACTCACCAATCACGATAACAGATCCAAACATGACTCGGTTTATGATGACGTTAGATGATGCTGTAGACTTGGTGATTCATGCATTCAAAAATGGCGTAAACGGGGATATCTTTGTTCAAAAAGCTCCCGCAGCGACTATTGATGTTTTAACAAAAGCAATTTTTAGTTTGATGGGTAAACCAGAACATAAAATAAATGTTATTGGAACGCGCCATGGAGAAAAGCTTTATGAAGCTTTATGTAGTAGAGAAGAAATGTTTGTAGCTCAAGATCAAGGTGACTATTACCGTATACCTGCAGATAATCGAGACTTGAACTATTCTAAATATTTTGAAGAGGGTGAAAAAGAGCTGTCACAAGTAGAAGACTATAATTCTCATAACACTTACCGTTTAGATATTGAAGGAATGAAAGAACTATTAAGAAAATTAGATTTTATTCGAGAGATCGAAGCTGGTAATTTAGTTGTACCTGAAGGCGTTTAAATGAAGATTTTAATTATTGGCGCTACGGGGATGCTAGGGTATAGTTTATTTAGTAATTTAAGTGAGTACCGTGAACTTGAAGTATACGGAACTGTTCGCAGTGTTAAAGGCAAAGAACATTTCTTCATTGATTATGCAGACAAAATTACAACAAATGTCGATGTTGAAGAAATAAATATCCTTGACGCTACAGTAGCCAGCATCAAACCTGATGTCGTCATCAATTGTATTGGTTTAATTAAGCAACATGATATTTCTAAACAACATATTGATGCAATATCTATTAATTCACTTTTGCCACATCAATTAGCCAGTGTTTGTAATCGATATGGGGCTAAACTTATTCACTTTTCAACCGATTGTGTTTTTAGTGGCGCGAAAGGTGGATATTTAGAAAATCATACTCCTGATGCACATGATTTATATGGAAAAAGTAAATATTTAGGTGAAGTAAATTATGAACCTCATTTAACGCTTAGAACATCTATTATCGGACACGAATTATCTTCGTGCGTCAGTTTAATTGACTGGTTTTTATCACAGAAAAACAAAACGAAAGGTTTTTCAAAAGCAATTTTTTCTGGTTTACCAACATGCGTGGTTGCTAAGTTATTAGCTGAATACATCCTTCCTAAACCTGAGTTAACTGGACTACTCCATTTAAGCGTAGCTCCTATTGATAAATATAGTTTGCTTAATTTGGTTTCGACGGTTTATAGAAAAGAAATTGAAGTTGTAGAATCAACAGAGTTAATTATTGATCGTTCGCTGAATTCAGATAAATTACGTCAATTAATAAGTTTGAAAATTCCTACTTGGGAAGCGTTAGTCTCCGATATGTACAGTGATTATCAAAAGAGGTATCAAGGAAAATTATGAAAAAGTTAAAGGTGTTGACAATTGTTGGTACTCGCCCTGAAATAATTCGTTTATCTAGAATAATTGACAAATTAGATAAGTATTGTGATCATACTTTAGTGCACACAGGTCAAAATTATGATTATGAACTTAATCAAATATTTTTTGATGATCTAGGTATTCGTTCGCCAGATATTTTCCTTGAGTGTGCAGGAATAAGCGCAGCAGATACTATGGCACAAGTTATTGCTAAGTCAGATGAAATGTTTGCAGAAACACAGCCTGATGCTTTATTGATTTTAGGGGATACTAATAGCGCACTATCGGCTATTTCAGCTAAACGAAGAAAAATTCCAATCTTCCACATGGAAGCGGGCAATCGTTGTTTTGATATGCGCGTACCGGAAGAGATTAATCGCAAAATTGTAGATCATATTTCAGATATTAATATGCCATATACGGATATAGCTAGAGAATACCTTTTAAATGAAGGTCTGAAACCTGAGTTCATCATTAAAACAGGGAGTCCCATGGATGAGGTTTTAGCTTATTATAAAGATAAAATTTATTCTTCAGGTGTAGTTTCCCGTTTAGAGTTAACAGCTAAAAAATACTTTGTTGTAAGTGTTCATAGGGAAGAAAATGTCGATTCAGATACGAATATTAATAAATATGTTAATGTACTAAATACACTGGCAGAAAAATATCAATATCCTATTATTGTTTCTACACATCCAAGAACAAGAAAAAAAATCGATGCTTTAAACTTAAAATTTGATCCCTTAGTAAGATTGATGAAACCACTAGGTTTTTCTGATTATGTCAAACTTCAGTGTAATTCAAAGTTAGTTTTAAGTGATAGTGGTACGATTACCGAAGAATCTTCTATTATGAATTTCCCAGCTTTAAATATTCGAGAGGCACATGAAAGGCCTGAAGGTTTTGAAGAAGGTGCTGTGATGTTTACCGGTATGGAGCTGGAGCGTATTTTAAATGCTATAGAAATTCTTGAAGATCAAAAAACTGGTTCTGAGCGTTCTATAAATATTGTCCAAGATTATATTGCTCCGAATGTTTCTGATAAAGTGATCCGTATTATCATCAGCTATACGGATTATGTTAATAAATTTATCTGGAAAAAATAATTACCTCGGTGCGAATGTGAAAATATGTATTATTGGAGCTTTACCTTCCTCTTTAATTAATTTTAGAGGTGAGCTCATTAAATCCCTTGTTGCGGAGGGGCATAATGTAATTGCGATGGCTTCGGGAGCTTCTAATATGGACGTTACCGATATAGAAGCTCTCGGCGTTAAGTATGTAGACTATTCAGTAACGCGTAACGGTTTGAATCCTTTCGCAGATATGAATACACTGAAAAATTTTATTGTATTATTTAAGAAAGAAAAACCAGATATTGTTCTAGCTTATACTATTAAACCTGTTATTTGGGGCGGTATAGCTACACGTTTTTTTTCAAACATGAGGTTTTATGGACTTATAACTGGCTTGGGATTTGCTTTTCAACACGGAAATTTTAAACGAAATCTGCTAAATGCCATAGCGACTAACCTGTATCGTTTGGCGTTAGCAAAAGCTAAGAACGTTATTTTTCAGAATACTGACAATTTACAAGTGTTTTTGGATAAAAATATTATAGTGAAAGAGCAAGGTGTAAGAGTTAATGGTTCTGGTGTTAATCTTGCGCATTTTACTAAATGTAATATAACAACTTCATCAATAATTTTTTTAACGGTTGCGCGGTTACTTGGAGAGAAGGGATTAAGAGAGTATGCGGCAGCCGCTAAAATAGTTAAGCAGAAATATCCCGATGTTACATTTCAGTTAGTAGGTCCTGAAGATCCATCTCCTGATGGTATACCTATTTCTGAAGTTAACCAGTGGCATAATGACGGTTATATTGAGTACTTGGGTAGTGCCACAGACATTAGACCCCATATAATTAATTGTAATATTTTTGTTTTAGCATCTTATCATGAAGGCATGCCTAGAACAGTACTTGAAGCTATGGCTACCGGACGACCAATATTGACCACTAATGTCCCTGGGTGTAAGGAAACTGTTATTGAAGGAGAGAATGGTTTTTTAATCGAAAAACAAGATGTTGAGCAATTAGTTGATAAAATGCTTTGGTTTATTGAACACCAAGAAAAATGGCAAACAATGGCTGATAAAAGTCATGAATTGGCTATGGAAAAATTTGATGTACGCAAGGTAAATAATGAACTCTTGAAAATAATGGAGTTGCAAACTAGAGTAAGTGGCGATGTTTAAACGCTTATTTGATATTCTAATTTCAGCGATAGCTTTATTTTTATTATCTCCAATTATTTTTTTAGTAAGTCGTAAAATTGCTAAGAATTTAGGTGAACCGGTGTTGTTCAAACAAAACCGTCCAGGATTGAATGGCCAAATTTTTGAGATGTTCAAGTTTCGATCCATGCAAGATGCTATTGATAACCAAGGAAACACATTACCAGATTCCGAACGATTAACACCTTTCGGTGAAAAGTTGCGTAGCTCAAGTTTAGATGAATTACCTGGGCTTTGGAATGTTCTAAAAGGTGATATGAGTCTAGTTGGCCCTCGCCCACTCTTAGTTGAATATTTGCCTTTGTATAATGACGAGCAAGCTAAGCGTCATAATGTAAGACCTGGCATTACAGGCTGGGCGCAAATTAACGGTAGAAACGCGATCAGCTGGGATGAAAAATTTAGTCTTGATGTATGGTATGTGAAAAATCAAAGTTTTTGGTTAGATATTAAAATATTATTTTTGACTGTGAAAAAGGTCTTTGTGAAAGATGGTATTTCCGCTGATGGTGAAGTAACGATGTCAAAATTTACAGGTAACTAGGAGCTTGTCCGAGGTGTGTTTTGCATAGGTGAGCCGTAAACCGCTATAATATAGTGATTGATATGTTAATTTTGAGGTTTATATGAATACAGCAGCATTGATAGATGAACTTGTGTCGCTTCCTGTTGAAGAGCGTGCGCTAGTCGCGGAGTCCGTTCTTCAAAGTTTAAATCAGCCGGATTCTAGCATTGACAAAATTTGGTCACAACTAGCTCATGAGCGTTTGAAAGAAATACAAACAGGAAAAGTTGAAGCTGTCGACGGCGAAAAGGTTTTTGAGAAAATTCGAAAGCAATTTGAACAATGAGTTTTTATTTTCATCCAGCCGCTGAAATGGAATTTAATGACGCCATTAGTTATTATGAAGGAATCGAATCAAGATTAGGTTTTGATTTTTCATTGGAAGTTCATTCAGCAATAAAAAGGGCTGAGTTAATGCCAAAAGCTTGGGCACTTATCGATGGTAGTGTCCGCCGCTCGTTAACTGCGAGGTTTCCTTATGGAGTACTGTACTCACAATATGAGACAGGTATCTATATTTTGGCGGTTATGAATTTACATAGACAACCAGATTATTGGAAATACAGAAATTAAATGAAGCGGCTAGCTATTATTGGCGCAAGTGGACACGGTAAAGTTGTTGCTGAATTGGCCGAGCTTTGTGGGTTTAAAGTGGTATTTTATGATGATGCTTATCCTCATAAAAAAAATATAGAACATTGGTTGGTTGTTGGTAAATTTGCCTGTTTACTAACTGCGAATGATAAAGACCAAGACGCGATAGTCGCAATTGGTGATAACAAGATTCGATTAAATTTAAGTGAGCAATTGATGGCATCGGGTTTTCGGCTTCCTGTACTTATCCACCCATGCGCAGTGATTAGTAAATATGCGACTGTGGACAGTGGTACTGTTGTATTTGCTAACGCGGTTATTAATGCATTTTCTCAGGTTGGAAAATCTTGCATTATAAATACAGCTGCGGTGGTTGAACATGATTGCAAGTTAGGTGATGCTGTTCATTTAAGCCCAAATGTAGCATTGGCTGGAGGCACAAGAATTAACCGCTTGTCTTGGTTAGGGATAGGCTCTGTCACTAAGCAGTTAATTGAAGTGGGTAGTAATGTTTCGATAGGTGCTAACTCTACAGTAATCAAAAATATACCCGATAATGTCACAGCCTTCGGCTCTCCAGCAGAAGTCATTAATAACAAACATTCAAAATAGATAATAGGTCTAATGTTAAATACAAAATTTTCACCTTGGCCATCTTTTACCCAAGAAGAATCGGATGCTGTTTCAGAAGTAATATTATCTAATAAAGTTAATTATTGGACAGGTACTGAAGGACGGGATTTCGAAAAAGATTTTGCTCTCTTTGCAGATGCTAAGCATGCAATTGCCTTGTCTAATGGTACGTTAGCATTAGATCTTGCGTTAAAAGGTTTAGGTGTAGGCAAAGGCGATGAAGTTATTGTTACACCTAGAACATTTTTAGCATCAGTTTCGAGCGTAGTGACCGCGGGAGCTATCCCTGTTTTTGCCGATATTGATTTAAACAGTCAAAATATTGAAGCTGAGACAATTAAAAAAGTTATTACGAAAAAAACTAAAGCAATTATTGTTGTTCATCTAGCCGGAATGCCAGCGGATATGGATCCGATTATAAAATTGGCTGAAGAATATGATATTTACGTCATCGAAGATTGCGCTCAAGCCCATGGTGCAAAATACAAAGGTAAATCAGTCGGCTCATTCGGTGATGTTGGTTGTTGGTCTTTTTGCCAAGATAAGATTATGACTACCGGTGGTGAAGGAGGAATGGTTACTACTAATAATGAAGCTCTCTGGAAAAAAATGTGGGCATACAAAGATCATGGTAAGTCTTGGGATGCCATTTATAACAAAGTACATCCACCGGGTTTTAGGTGGTTGCATGAAAGTTTTGGTACCAATTGGCGCTTAACAGAAATGCAATCTGCAATTGGTCGTATACAATTGAAGCGAATGAAAGCTTGGACAAGTGCACGGCAAGAAAACGCTAAAAAGCTTGATAACGCAACAGCTTCCTTTAAGTTGATACGACAAGTGATAGTTCCTGTGAACATGGAACATGCAGAATATAAACATTATTTTTTTATTAGACCCGAAGAACTAAAAGAAGGTTGGACTAGAGATAAAATTGTTGAAGAAGTCGTAAAGTTAGGAGTGCCATGTTTTCAAGGAAGTTGCTCCGAGGTTTATTTAGAAAAAGCATTTGATGGCACTAATTTTAGACCGAAAAATCGTTTGCCTAATGCAAAGGAGTTGGGTGAAACAAGTTTAATGTTTCTTGTTCATCCAACATTAACAAGTCAAGAGATTGATAAAACGTGCGAAGTTATTTCTTTAGTTTTAGGTAAAGCATCTAAGTAGAATTTGTTAATATGTGTGAAATTTGTTTAATTACTTGTTTTAATGGCAATATTTCACTTTAATAATTAATAGGGACATGTCTTTCTTTGCCTTATCATTTCGCCAATGTGGCTACGCTTAGGCTTAAGAGTTAGGTTGAAAGGTAGTTACCAGCTATAAAGCAGGTAGGAAGGCGTCTGATCTTTATTTCCAAAGATTATCAAATGGTATGGCTAAGCAGTTTTTAACTGGTAACGAAACAGTACTTCTCCCGCTATACAAAATCACTCCACCTTTCCAGTTTCCGGTACATTGCTCTGCGAGTTTGGCTAGCCCATTGTAGTCAGAATTTTGTAGTGATACTGATTTTTTAATTTCTATCCCCCAAGTATCAAGACCTCGTTCTATCACAAGATCCACTTCATTTTTGTCTTTATCTCTGTAATGACTAAATTGTAAATCTGGATCGTACCATTGAGCGAGACARATTATTTGTTGGATCGCAAAACTTTCTAATACGCCRCCAAATTGAYTGGAATAGTCKARCCAATTTTYTTCAGAAAGCCTGTTTAAAGCACATGCTAATCCACTATCTAACATGTGTAGTTTGGGTGCTTTGATCAATCTTTTCCCTCGATTAGAATGCCATGCGGGTAATCTACGGATCAGAAAAAGTCTTTCTAATATTTGTAAATAGGTTCCGACGGTTTTTCTAGCGATACCTAAATCCACGCTCAAATTGTTAATGTTTAGTATCGAAGATGTTCTTAATGCGGTCAGTTCTATTAATTTGGTCATATTTGTAGTGTCATAGATCTTCGCTATATCTTTAACATCTCTTTCAATAATAGCTTTAAGATATTCTCTATGCCATCGCCTAGCTCGTTTTTCGCTACGTAAACAAGGTTCGGGGTAACCTCCAGAACAAACGGCTTTGGCAAGTCCTATTACTATTTTTCGATCTCCAACGGTTTCCGCCATATATTTATTATTCAATAATTTATCGACAAAATTGTTTTGACTGTTTTGTTTTTCAGCTTCAGTTAGTGGTGATAGCTGAATAACTTCCATACGGCCAGCCAATGAGTCTTGTATAGCTGGTAATAACCTTAAATTTGAAGAGCCTGTTAGCAAAAATCTGCCTGGACTTCTATTTTCATCAACGGATGCTTTTATTTCGGTAAATATTTCTGGTACTCGTTGGACTTCATCAAGAGTGACTTTGGTTGGAAGGGAAAGTATAAAACCTTCTGGATCTTGCATTGCTGCTTCTCTCACAGTTTTAGAGTCAAAAGATATATATTCTCTTTTGTTATCGACCATTTGCACTAAAGTTGATTTTCCTGATTGTCGGGGTCCTAAGACGCAAACAACGGGAGTGTCTGACATCGCTTCGTGGACTAACTTTAGGGCTTTTCTACAAAACATAATTACAAATTTTCATGAATTTTTGATTTCGACTAATCTTACCACTGACGTTCGACTTATTGCAATATTGTTTGGCGGTTAAATGTGACTTACATGCCTGACTAATTGCAATATTATTATCAATAATGACAGAAGATATAGAACGAGAGCGGATAAATAATTCTTCAATAAACAGGGCAATTTTTACAAGAGACAAAAGAAAAAAGAAAAAAACAAAAGGGGTTATGCATATAGCAACACGTAAAATGAGAGGCATGTACATTTTACATACCTAACTCCTTACTAGTAATCGAAGGGGTCATTGATATTTTGTCAAATGGCTGTCGAAAGCCTAATTAGCTAAGGACGGTGTTTATCAAATTCATTTATAAGTGCTGTAGTGGATGATATTGGTGATGTTAGATAAAGTTTATACCCGTGACGGTGGTTGTTCAGGATGAAGGTTGTTATTGATGACAAAGTGATTCACCACCGAGGCGCTGCGCGCTTAAAGATACCAACTATCATAAAAGATATCACTGTATCTATTCGCGTGTTTTTATTGTTATAATAGCTACTACTGTATCTTGTGTTGGTTTATTATGAATGAGTTGTCTTTATTATCAGCAACCGATGTTCAAACATCAATGTGCGAATGGCTTATATCAAATAGGAAAGCATTAAAGCTATCAAGAGAAAAGTTGGCTAGTCGTAGCACCGTGCCCGCTGCTACCATAAAAAAATTTGAAACAACGGGTCAAATCTCATTTCGTCAATTCTTAATGCTTTGGCAAAGCTTAGATGATTTGGCGCGTTTAAATGCGTTAACTAAACCCTCAGCCAAAATAAATAAACCACCAAGRTCAMTNNAWGAKSWRMKCWWAGGGTGAGTTATGAAAAAGTAAATAAACTAGAGGTTTGGCGCACATTATCTGATGGTAGTTCAATTGTCGTTGGTGAATTAGCACAAAACAAGCAAGGCGTATATTTTCAATACAATAACAATTATTTAGACAACTTTTCCAACTTATCCCCCTTTAATCTTAGCTTCGACTCTACACTACAACTATCTCCGAAAAAGCCTCACAACGGGTTACATGGCGCATTTTCAGACTCACTTCCTGATGGTTGGGGTTTATTGCTAATGGATCGTATATTTAGACAGGCAGAAATATTACCAAGCCAAGTTACCGCTATGGACAGGCTATCATTTATCGGCGATAGAGCAATGGGAGCGCTTTCCTTTCTTCCTGTTTCAATTTTACATCATCAAGATGACTCTCAAAATTTAACCATTGCCGAGTTAGGCTTACAAGCACAAGCTATATTTGATGGCCAAACATCCGAGGTTTTGCAGGCATTAGTCAATGCTGGAAGTTCTGGCGGTGCCAGACCTAAAGCGCAACTATACTTAAAAGGATCTGACAATAACTATTGCAGCACTAAGGCAAGTGATGGCTCTGAAGCTTATTTGGTAAAATTTACTTCCTCTCAACTCGCTTTAGGCCATGAAGAAGGGCTTTGTGAAGCCAGTTATTTAACGATGGCAAAGCGAGCGGATATTGATGTACCTGAATGGAAGCTATTAGATGCCCCTAAAAGTTCGGGTGCCACAAAATGGTTAGCAGTAAAGCGTTTTGATACCTATTTAAATAAAAATGGCAAAGAAGGACGGTTACACTTACACAGTGCTTGTGGGCTTCTTGACGCCGATTATAGAATGCCAAGCCTTGACTATGAAGAGTTGATTAAAGCGAGTAGTTTACTTTGTAGAAGCCCTGCGGCAGGACAAAAAATGTTTCGCCGTATGATATTTAATCTATTTTCTTTGAATCAAGATGATCATAGTAAGAACTGGGCTTTTCTACAAAATGACCATGGCGAATGGCATCTTGCCCCCTTTTACGATATTACCTTTAGCCCATCTCCATATAATGAACATGCAACCGCATTTGCTGGCTTTGGGAAAAAACCGAGTTTGAAAGTTATGCAAAAATTGGCCATTCAGGCTAATTTCTCAAATTGGAAACAAGCCCAGCATGTGATTAACGAAGTAGTAGAAGCAATTAATAGCTTTAATATGAGCGCCCAACGGTTAGGAGTAGTGCCTGAAACTATAAGGCTTATTTCAAAGCAACTAGAGAATGTTTACCAAGAAAATAAGACATTATTGGCTTAAGTTTTTTTACAAAAATAGTCATGTTTATTTTACAATGTTTAACTCCTTACTAGCATTATTCAAAACTTTGAAATATGACTAGCGTAATAAATTGGCAAACCTTGTAGTTTTGGATCTTGAATTGAGCCAGTGCTACTAATGAATTTTACAGTTAAATTAGGTTGATACTTTTTGACAAAAACTGACAGTGATTTTGTCTTTGTTCTAGCGCCACTTTTAACCCCTACAGGTATGACCAAGCCAGAATTTACAAATATAGTTGTAAATACTTGTAATCATGGCAATATTTCACTTTATACCCATCAATTAATCCTATAAAATTCAGCAAAATTATTAAACACGAACTAGAATTGGGTAACTTAATTAAATTATCAAGTGATCTAAGTTCTAATTCAAGCGTTATAGAAGCTATCTAGATATTCGGCAAGGAAACTATAGTTTGAGTAAAATAAAATATTTGGTCAGTTCTTTTTTAGAATCAAAAAGACAGACAAAGCGCGGGATCTCTTTATTCTTTGATTCCATTGCTATATCGCTCAGTGTTTACTTTTCACTAAGCATTTCTAATTCAAGTTACACGTTATCCGGTAGTCTTTGGTACTTTGTAGCAATTCTCTCTTTAAGTTTAATCATTTTCGCAAAAATTGGTTTTTACCGAGCTATTTTACGTTACATGGGGCTAAAGGCCCTTTTTACAGTTGCCGGGGGTTTGGCATTATCAACCGTTGTTTTTGCCCTTAGCTGTTATTTTTATTCTATTCCATTTAGAAGTAATACTCTTTTGTTGTACTGGACTTTTTCTTTGGTCAGTATTGGTGGTGCTCGCTTAATAACCATCGCCTATATTCGCTCTAAACTTGAAAAATCTTACAAAGCAGTTGCTATTTATGGAGCTGGTCAAGCCGGGAGAGAACTTGCAAGAGCCTTAGGCCAAAGTAATCGGCATAAAGTAGTGGCTTATTTTGATGATAATCCCGCGACTTTTCGCTCTGAAATTGATGGTGTCAAAGTTTATTCTCCTATTTCTTTACAAGATATCATTACTAAGAAAAATATTGTTCAAATTTTATTAGCGATGCCTTCTACTAGTCATGCTAGACGTTCTGAAATACTCACCAGATTAGAACCTTTGCCAATTAAAGTTAAAACAATCGCATCGTTAGAAGATATCGTTAATGGAAAATCAATTGAATCCCTAAAGGACATTGAAATTGAGGATTTATTAGGGCGTGATTCGATATCGCCCAATAAAGAGCTTTTAGGTTCTAGTGTCACTAATAAAGTAGTAATGGTGACAGGTGCTGGTGGTTCAATCGGTTCTGAGTTATGTAGACAAATAGTCGCATTAAAGCCAACTTCTATTATTCTCTATGAGCTTTCTGAATTTGGTTTGTATTCTATTGAAAAAGAATTGAGAAAAATTGCTGTAAAGTTGTCCGTTGATTTAGAAATCGTACCATTGTTAGGTTCTGTTCAACATAAAATGCGAATGATTCGGGTACTGCAAAAATATAACGTTCAAACGGTTTATCATACTGCCGCCTATAAACATGTTCCTATTGTTGAACATAATGTCGTTGAAGGTATTAGAAATAATGTTTTTGGTACCTGGTATGCTGCTGAAGCGGCTGCTGAAGCGAATGTAGAGCGTTTTGTTTTAATTTCAACGGATAAAGCGGTAAGACCCACTAATGTTATGGGGGCTTCTAAGCGCTTCGCTGAACTAGTTTTACAGGCACTTAATTCACGAGGTTGTTCAACCGTATTTACCATGGTTAGATTTGGCAATGTTCTAGGCTCATCGGGTTCTGTTGTTCCCTTATTCCGAGAGCAAATTAAAAATGGTGGCCCGGTCACGGTGACTCACAAAGATATCATTCGTTATTTTATGACCATTCCAGAAGCCGCGGGTCTTGTTATTCAAGCCGGTGCTATGGGCAAGGGCGGAGACGTATTTGTTTTAGACATGGGCGATCAAGTAAAAATTTCAGAGTTAGCAGGTCGAATGATTCATTTGATGGGAATGACAATCAAGGATAAAAAGAATCCGTTAGGTGATATTGAAATTAATTATTCCGGGTTACGTCCGGGTGAGAAATTATACGAAGAGCTATTGGTGGGTGACAATGTTGTAGGTACAACTCATCCTAAAATAATGACAGCCAGTGAAGAGCAGCTTCCATGGGCTGAAATGCAAAGAGCCTTAATATTATTAAATGAACTTTGTGAAGAGATGGACTGTGAGGGGATTGTGCAATTACTTCTGAAAATGCCAACGGGCTATAACCCACAACATGCTGTTTGTGATCTTTTGTGGGATGAAGATATTAATAGAAATAACGTGGTTAGATTTAAAACCAGCGTGTGAAATTCAACACATATATAAAATCACTCTGAAATATTTAAGCTCAGCAGAATGTATATGAAAGCCGCTAAGCTAAAGCCGAAGTAGCCTATCAATTATTTTTAAGGTTTAGGTCCAAGAAATAAAACCGCCTCTCTTTACTGAATAAAATTATATTCATATTTGAAGTAAAAATTGTAATCTTTACTGTCTTCGATATTATTTTCTAAATTGAATTTTGATTCACTTAACGTACTACCAAAAGTAAATCGATCAGAATCTAGAATTAAATGATATTCAAAGGATAGCTGAGAAAGCTTTTCGGCTACTTTACTGACACTATTTCCAAGTAATGGGTCGTTTGGAAATACATCTCTGTTATTGGTATTTAATTTTGCATTTTTTAGTTTAATTAACCAAGAATCGCCATTAATTAACCTTCCAACAAAAGTTATTGTATTGGTTTCCGCGTCGTTATCATAAGTTGAACCGATGCTACGCTGACGATAGCGATAGCCTGAACGATAGATGCTATGTTCATAATAACAATCTTGAGAAGTATCTTCTGCTGATGCACAACTAACCTGTGTGTCTGTGTATTCGAAATTGGCCAATATTTGCTGTTCGCCGATGGAAAACTGAGTTTCTATTCCATATAAAAATGCTTTATCGGTTATTTGTAAGGTTCCAGGACTTGGACTATCTTCGCCAATGGACTGAGCATATATTGCATAGGGTAAATCAAAAATAGTATCGCCCCAACGACCATCAAAACCGGCTAACTGATTACCTAGTTTAGTTTGTAATTCTTCACCACAGCTTTCAGAACCATCAATGCACTCTGTTTGACCTAGTAATCCTCTGACAAAGTCATCTAACGATTCGGGTTGATCTTTGCCTCCCCATTGATAAGACCAAGATAATCCTAGCTCTAGACGTTTGAATGGCTTAAAAGTCGCTCTAGAGCTCCACAGTTTGGCATCGGGAACGAAACGATCGTGTTCGAGCTGTGCAATTTGAGCGGTAAATGTCCAGGGCCCTATCCAGCTTAGCCAAGGTGTTTCAAATGCTTGTGTATTATCACGTTTGATTGCTATTGCGGGAAGTGGGCGAGCGTTGGAAGAGAGGATTAAACTTGTGTCATACCCTGGCCCCCACCATTTATCAACGGCTCCAATATCGACCACCCAATTACCGTATCGATAAGCTATATAACTGCCATCCATATTCAACTTGTCTTGATTAGTGGATAAGTTATAGGCTTTATTGTAGTTTATTTGAAATTTACCGGCTAAATTTTCTCCTGTATATTCTGTAGAAATTGTCGCGGTAGAACGCTCAAAATCGTTAGAACCAAAAGACGTAAATCTCCGTTCGTTACTAGATAGATATAAACTCGCTTTGTTTTCGATCGATTTCGAATTTAGCGAATTCATCTTTCTACGTAAATGAGAGAAAGCTATTTGTTGTGAATTGGATAATGAGTTTGGGTCAATTCTTTTTAGTTGATGAGCAATACTTGTCCACATTAATGGATAAGTTGTTACTGGCATATCTAATATGCCAGTATCCGACAATAGTTGGATGTCTGCTCTTAAACCAATATCATTTGATTCGATCCAAGGTGCTGATGAAACAGATGAACTGACAATAAAAAGAAAAAGGAAAAAGTGAGTGCGCACTTGCATTAGTTTATAACCAAATGTGAAGGTGTAATTTAATATATCAATTGTAACATCCTCACCATATTAAAATAAATGCTTTAAAGACAAACGTTTAAAAATAATGGTACATAAAATTATGCTTGATGGGTAAGGTTATCAATGCGTTGTTTAATCTAATGACGTTCATCGATTTCGTGATTTAATCTTCCTAATTTTTAGCGAAATTTGAAGTTTGTTTATCATTAGTTTTTATTTGCCTATTTAGTTGAACATGGTAAGCTGAGATATATTAACTACAGGGAGAAGCACTTGATAAAAGTTCTTATTGTGGATGATCACGAATTGATCCGAACCGGTATTTCTAGCATGTTAGCCGATTTCGATAAAATTAAGGTGATTGGACAAGCTGAAAGTGGTGAAGAAGCAATTAAGTTAGCTAGAGAGCTACGTCCTGAAGTTGTTTTAATGGATGCCAATATGCCAGGCATTGGTGGGTTAGAAGCCACTAGAAGATTGATCCGATTTGATCCTGATATTAAAGTCATTGCCGTGACTGTGCATAACGAAGAGCCTTACCCAACCAAGTTTATGCAAGCGGGTGCCGCTGGATATGTCACTAAAGGTGTTGATATCTCTGAAATGGTGAAAGCGATTATTCAAGTTAAAACGGGTAAACGCTATATCACTCCAGAAATTGCGCAACAAATGGCTCTTAAAGCATTAGAACCAGATTCTGAATCACCATTTGATATTTTATCCGAGAGAGAAATGCAAGTGATGCTGATGATCACTCAGGGACAAAAAGTACAGAATATATCGGATAGTTTGTTTTTGAGCACGAAAACCGTCAATAGTTATCGTTACCGCCTTTTTGAGAAGCTTAATATTGCTAATGACGTTGAGTTAACTCATATGGCAATTCGTCACGGAATTTTGGATCTTAATAAGATTGGCTGATTTTAGTTATTGCGAGGTTTTGGTTAACCAGAGGTTTCTGATAATCAAATATATTTAGGCTAGCATTTTTTTAAGCAAGTAATCATCCATAATATAACCTCTACCAATATCAAATTGCGCATCACCCACTTTTTCAAAACCGAGTTTTAAATAAATTTCATATGCGTTATTAAACTTATTAACGGTGAGGTCTAAACTGATTTTGTTCGACTCTCGAGCATTTGATTCAATAAACTCAAGCATCTTACGACCATATCCTTTGCCTCGTGCTTTACTCGATAAGTAAAACTTGCTAATGAACAAGCTACTATTTTCTCTTTCTATAATTGAAAAATATCCCATAAGTCGATTCGTCGATTCGTCTGAACGTCTTAAACTAGATTTTTCATAGGCAGCAAAGTATCGATAACCTTCTGTTTGTTGTTCAGCGATGGCTTTTTCACTTTGAAATTTTTCAAGCATATAGTCTACTTGCTCATCACCGATTATAGCGTCGTAATGTTCATGCCAAATGATAGAGGCAAGTTTGACTAAAGGCTTTATCGTGGCATGATCGAGAGGTTGAATTAAAAGTGACATTATTTGTCCTATAAAGGCGCGTTTAGGGTACGTGTATGCTACGTGTAGGTTTAAGAATTGCTCACTAGCTCTAAAATGATAACAATTTCTTCTGTTTAAGTAAAAAGTAAGGTATAACCCCCTTATAAAACCGATAACAGGTTAAATTGACAACAGGCTAAGCCAATAGCCGTTTAAAGTGTCGTGCTTATTTTTAAATTATCAAATCGATTAAGGATCATTAAAGGTTATGTTTAACAAAATTAGAGGCTTATTTTCTGCGGATCTTTCAATTGATCTAGGTACTGCAAATACTTTAATTTATATGCGTGATAAAGGGATCGTACTTAATGAACCTTCAGTCGTCGCTATTCGTCATGAAAGGGGGGGCAATAAAACCATCGCAGCCGTAGGTACTGCTGCCAAAGCAATGTTAGGTAGAACTCCTGGTAATATTACCGCAATTCGTCCTTTGAAAGATGGCGTTATTGCTGATTTTGAAGTGACTGAAAAAATGCTTCAAGAGTTTATTAGAAAAGTACATGACACTAGCTTTTTGAGACCAAGTCCCAGAGTTTTAATTTGCGTACCTTGTGGTTCAACGCAAGTAGAGAGAAGAGCCATTAAAGAGTCCGCTTATGGTGCAGGAGCAAGAGATGTGTATTTGATTGAAGAACCTGTTGCAGCAGCTGTTGGCGCAGGATTACCGGTGGGTGAAGCAAGAGGCTCTATGGTGGTTGATATTGGTGGCGGAACGACTGAAATTGCCATTCTTTCCCTTAATGGAGTGGTTGCTTCAGATTCCGTAAGAATAGGTGGCGATCGCTTTGATGATGCGATTATCGAATATGTCAGACGTAACTACGGCACGGTTATCGGTGAATCAACCGCTGAGCGAATAAAACATGAAATCGGAACCGCATTTCCAGGCAACGAAGTGATGGAAATCGACGTTCGGGGTAGAAACTTAGCAGAAGGTATTCCTCGTAAATTCACTATCAACAGTAATGAAGTTTTAGAAGCTTTACAAGATCCTTTAAGTGGTATGATTAGGGCGGTGCGTTCAGTGCTTGAACAGTCGCCACCGGAATTGGCCGCCGACATCTCGGAACGTGGCATGGTTTTAACCGGCGGCGGTGCGTTAATTAAAGATCTTGACCGTTTATTTATGGAAGAAACGGGTCTACCAGTGATTGTCGCGCAGGATCCACTAACTTGTGTAGCTAGAGGCGGTGGTAAGGTATTAGAAACAATAGAAGACCATGGCGGCGATTTATTCTGGCAAGGTTAATAGGCGAATAAATAACCGAAAATAATGAGCGCGAATAAACTTGATTTGTTTTTTTAAATTTAATGGTTTTCTTTGTTGACCTCCATGACTTAAATCAGTATTATTCCGCGCTCTCGAGATAAGGGCAAATTAGTAAGTTGTTTGGCTAATTTATGTATCTTTCACGAGTGATCGTCGGGGTGTAGCGCAGTCTGGTAGCGCGCCTGCTTTGGGTGCAGGATGTCGGGAGTTCGAATCTCTCCACCCCGACCAATTTTCTTTCTGTTATGTTAGGTCGTTTAGATAAGATCGTTTGGGTATGAATCATTTTACTCACTCTCTTAATAATGATTTTTAATATAAAGGAAAGCAAAGTAATAGGATAAACAATGCGCCCGTAGCTCATCAGGATAGAGCATCGGCCTTCTAAGCCGAGGGTAGCAGGTTCGAATCCTGCCGGGCGCACCATTTGTGGTCTTATTGCGTTTATAGAGATGTTTAAAATTTGATTTAGTTTCAATTATTTTAAACTGAAATAAAATTATGGTGGGCGTAGCTCAGTTGGTAGAGTCCCGGATTGTGATTCCGGTTGTCGTGGGTTCAAACCCCATCGTCCACCCCATATTTTGGTTGTTTTATTTAAAATAACCCCATGTTATTAGCTTGCTTTCTAACTGTTTAGCTAGAAATATAGCGGAATAACCGATTAGTAACCTAGTGCGAGAGTGGCGGAATTGGTAGACGCGCTGGATTTAGGTTCCAGTGTCTTGCGGCGTGAGAGTTCGAGTCTCTCCTCTCGCACCACTAGTTACTAACCTTAGAAAATATACTAAGGAATAATTAAGGGAGATCCCCTAACATTTTCTGACTTGAGTCAGTGGGTGGTTGCCTGAGCTTTGCTACTATCCTTTAACGATATATGACATGCTAGTACTTACTTTTAATATAAAGTATTGTGTTATAGTTTTCTGTTAATCAGCTAGTCGCATTTCAAAGTTCACGTTACTCCTCCATAAGATCCAAGGTCAGATAATTTTGAAAGTGCAATCTGTTATAAATCGGAGCATATTATGCAAGTTTCAGTAGAAACTACATCAGGTCTAGAAAGAAAATTAACCATCGGTGTTGAGTCAAGTAAGATTGACGGCGTCGCTTTAACTAAAATGAAAGAGTTGGCTAAAACTCAACGTCTTAATGGTTTTAGACCCGGTAAAATCCCTTTAAACGTGATCAAAAAACGATTTGGTGCACACGTACGTCAAGATGTAATTTCTGATGTGATGCAACGTTCTTTCTACGAAGCCGTTGTTCAAGAAAAAATGCAACCAGCAGGTCCTCCAAGAATTGAGCCAGTCTCAATGGAAGAGGGGAAAGATCTTGAATTTACTGCAACTTTCGACATATACCCTGAAATAAAATTAGAAGATTTCTCTAAAGTAGAGATTGAAATGACTACCGCTGAAGTAGCCGATGACGATTTAACCAAAATGATTGATACGTTGCGAGAGCAACAAGCGAACTGGGTTGAAGTTAAACGTAAAGCTAAGAATGAAGATCAAGTGGTGATCGATTTTGTTGGTACCATAGATGGTGAAGAGTTTAACGGCGGAAAGGCTGATAACTTTGAGCTGTTATTAGGTAAAGGACAAATGATTCCGGGCTTTGAGGAGCAACTTGTTGGTACAAAAACAGGTGATGAAGTTGAAGTCAAAGTAACCTTCCCTGAAGATTATCAAAATAAAGATGTCGCTGGAAAAGATGCCTTATTTGCAACTAAGATAAACAAAGTTAACAAAAAAGAAGCGCTCAAAATGAGCGAATTAGCTGAGAAACTAGGTATTGCAGACGGAAAAATTGCGGATATGAAAGTTGATATACGCAAAAATATGGAAAGAGAGTTAAAGCAGGCTATCACATCAAAAGTTAAGCAACAGGTGATGGACGCGTTGGTTGAAGCACATGATTTTGATATGCCAAATGCATTAGTTGAACAAGAAATAARCCAGCAAAAGCAACAGGCATTACAACAGTTTGGTGGAGATGCTTCTAGTTTACCTGATTTACCGAATGAATTATTTGCGGATAAAGCGACAAAAAGAGTTAAATTAGGTCTGATTGTTAGCGAAATTATTAAACAAAATAAAATCGCAACGGATCAAGAAAAAGTAAAAGTAAAGCTGGATGAGTTAGCATCCGTTTACGAACAGCCAGAAGAAGTGGTTAATTATTACTTATCTGATGAAAAGCGTTTAAGTGAAATTGAGCAGTTAGTTCTTGAAGATAGCGTGATTGAATTAGTTCAAGCAGGTGCTAAAGTGACTGAAATCAAGGTTACCTTTGATGAATTAATGAATCCTAAAGATGCTGAATCAAGCTCAAAAGAAAGTGCTGACGTTAAAGAGAAAAGTGCTGATGTTAAAGAGGAAAGCTCTGAGACTGAGTAATAATTGCCCGTTTTAGTGATTGTATTGACTAATAGACGGCATAACATACAAATATTTGTAACCCAGAGTTGAAATAACTATAGTTTGCCCATAAGTTGACTATAATTGTTTTAACTACTGGGTTTTTTCGTTTAGCTTAGCACTGAAATCTGCATTTTGAGTTGAAACAGGTATAAACTAAAATCTTAGAATTTTTGTAGTATAAGAGAACGCAATAATAATCAATAATTAGAATGACTATAAGTTAGGAATGTTATGAATAAAGAAATAGAGCAAATGTTGGGTCTAGTACCAATGGTGGTAGAGCAAACACCAAAAGGTGAGCGTTCTTATGATATCTATTCTAGGTTACTAAAAGAAAGAGTCATCTTTTTGGTCGGTCAAGTAGAAGATCATATGGCTAACCTGATTGTTGCGCAAATGTTATTTTTGGAGTCCGAAAATCCAGACAAGGATATCTCCTTATATATCAATTCACCAGGCGGTGTTGTTACTGCTGGAATGGCGATCTACGACACTATGCAGTTTATCAAACCTGATGTAAGCACTTTGTGTATTGGCCAAGCGGCTAGTATGGGCGCTTTTTTGTTGACTGGTGGCGCGAAAGATAAGCGATTTGCATTGCCTAATTCAAGGATCATGATTCATCAGCCTCTGGGCGGATTTCAAGGGCAGGCATCGGATATAGAAATACATGCAAAGGAAATCTTGAAATTGAGAGATAATTTAAATCGAATTCAAGCCCATCATACCGGTAGAAAGTTGAAAGAAATTGAAAAAGATACCGACAGAGATAATTTTATGAGTGCTGAAGAAGCTGCTAAATATGGCTTAATTGATAAAGTCATTAGTTCTCGTGAAGTGTAATTTGCCAGTTGAATCGAAAGTTTAAGTTATTGGTAATTAGATTTTGAAGTAGTTAGCATATAAAAAGGTGCATTATTCACAAGTTTTCCAAAAATATGTGAATTTGAGCTTAGTTCTATCGACAAAACTGGCTATTTAGGTCTAAGCTAACGCAAACGATATTTGATTTGTTAGTATCGAATAAAAAAATGTATCGAATAAGTTAGTATCAAACAATTAGTATCGAACAAACGAATAGGAAGTTTCGATGAGTGATAAAAAGAAATCAGGTGGCAGAGATGATAGTGGAAAGCTACTCTATTGTTCATTCTGTGGCAAAAGTCAGCACGAAGTTCGCAAATTAATCGCTGGACCGTCGGTCTTTATTTGTGATGAGTGTGTTGAGCTGTGTAATGACATTATTAGAGAAGAGATCCAAGAGATCCATCAAAAAGAATCATCTGACAAATTACCAACACCAAAAGAGATTGATGATCATCTTAATGAGTATGTTATAGGTCAAGATAAAGCTAAAAAAGTATTAGCGGTAGCGGTCTACAACCATTATAAAAGACTCCAACATGAAGGTGATGAAAAGAACTCAGAAGTTGAATTAGGTAAAAGTAATATTTTGCTGATAGGGCCAACCGGTACAGGTAAAACCTTATTGGCCGAAACCTTAGCAAGAATGCTTGATGTACCTTTTACAATTGCTGATGCAACAACATTAACTGAAGCCGGTTATGTGGGTGAAGATGTTGAAAATATTATTCAGAAATTATTACAAAAATGCGATTACGATGTTGAAAAAGCGCAACATGGTATTGTTTATATTGATGAGATAGATAAGATTTCTCGTAAAGCCGATAATCCATCAATCACTCGCGATGTATCTGGTGAAGGTGTTCAACAAGCTTTATTAAAACTAATTGAAGGTACAGTTGCTTCAGTGCCTCCTCAAGGTGGTCGTAAACACCCACAACAGGAGTTTTTACAGGTTGATACTAGCCGAATATTATTTATTTGTGGTGGTGCATTTTCTGGATTGGATAAGATTATCCGTGACCGATCTGAAAAGTCGGGTATTGGTTTTTCTGCGCAAGTGCGCAGTAAAGAAGAAAATAAGAATTTGGGTGAAATATTTAAAGAAGTTGAGCCCGATGATTTAGTTAAATATGGTTTAATTCCAGAATTTGTTGGTCGACTACCGGTTATTGCAACGTTAGAAGAGTTAGATGAAACGTCATTAATTAGAATTTTAACCGAGCCGAAAAATTCATTAACTAAGCAATATGCTAAACTTTTTGACATGGAAGATGTTAATTTAGAGTTCCGTGAAGATGCTTTAAAAGCAATTGCTAAAAAAGGTATGGAAAGAAAAACCGGCGCACGAGGACTTCGATCAATATTAGAAAAAGTATTACTTGATACTATGTACGATCTTCCATCGATGGATGGCGTCACTAAGGTGGCGATTGATGCTGCCGTAGTTGATGGTGAATCTGAGCCTCTTTTAATCTATGAAAGCCAAGAGAAAAAAGTAGCTACTAAATAGCTAATTAGTAACTACTAAATCAGATCGTTACGAAATTAAAGCATAATTAGTTAAAACATAGCTAGTTAAAGCCATTGTTATTGAATTCAGGCTTCGTATTGATCTAAATTACACTTATTACAACTCATCGGTACCCGTTAAGCTTTAATTGGTACCGATTTTTTATGTTCAACCGTTTATTAAAGTGTTGAATAATTTCTAGCATCAACCACTTCAAGGTTAAAAATAAGAAATGAAAGAACCCCTAAACTTAGAAGAAAAATTACCAAAAGGTAGCACGGTAAAAGAAGCGAAGTTAAAAGAGAATCAATTTCCTGTTTTACCACTAAGAGATGTGGTCGTTTTTCCTCAAATGGTGATCCCTTTATTTGTTGGTCGTGAACAATCAATTAATGCGCTTCAATATGCTGCTGACTCTAATAATCAAGTGTTATTAGTTGCGCAAAAAGATGCCAACAAAGACTATCCTAAGTCCCAAGATATTTATGAGAATGGTTGTATAGCGAATATCCTACAACTTTTAAAACTGCCTGATGGTAATCTAAAAGTATTAGTTGAAGGTGTAGAAAGAGCAAAAATAAAAACGCTGTTTCAGAATGAAAGCTTTTATTCGGCTGAAGTGCTGATACGAGGCGATGTAATAGCAAATAAAAAGGCAACGACGCCAACTATCCGTTCGGCAAAGGGAATGTTCGAAAATTACGTTAAGTTAAATAAAAAAATTCCAGTGGAAGTTTTAAATGCGGTTTCATCGATAGATAGCGCTGAAAAATTGGCAAATGTAATCGCTGCGCATATGTTGCTAAAGATAGAGCAGAAACAGAAAGTCATTGATATTGATGATGTCATAAAGCGCTTAGAATTTTTAATGTCTTTGATGGAATCAGAGATGGAATTATTGCAAGTTGAAAAGAAAATTAGAGGGCGAGTTAAAAATCAGATGGATAAAAGTCAACGCGACTATTATTTGAATGAACAAATCAAAGCCATACAAAAAGAGCTAGGTGATGATGACGGTTCATCCGATTTTGATGAAATTGCAAAAAAGATAAATAAAACAGGACTCAGCAAAGAAGCAAAAGATAAAGCCAATTCTGAATTAAAAAAATTAAAGATGATGCCACCTATGTCTGCTGAGGCAACGGTTGTACGAGGTTATATCGATTGGTTAGTTGATTTACCTTGGAAAAAAAGAAGTCCGCTACAGTCTAAATTAGATAAAGCGGAAAAGATTTTAAATGACGATCATTTTGGATTAGAAGAAGTCAAAGAACGAATATTAGAATTTTTGGCGGTACAAACTAGAGTCAAAAAGCTTAAAGGTCCCGTACTTTGTTTGGTGGGTCCTCCAGGTGTTGGTAAGACATCTTTAGGTGAATCAATTGCACGSTCAACMGGTCGAGRGTTTGTWMGGATTGCACTYGGCGGKRTTAGAGATGAAGCAGAAATTAGAGGYCATCGAMGAACTTACATYGGKTCAATGCCKGGMCGWATTATTCAAAARCTRACTAAAACKAAAGTTAARAAYCCSCTWATTTTRTTAGATGAAATAGAYAAAATAGGTTCMGATATGMGAGGCGATCCWGCTTCTGCTCTTTTGGAAGTSTTAGATCCAGARCAAAATAAYCGRTTTAATGAYCATTTTTTAGAAGTCGATTTTGAYCTTTCKGAAGTGATGTTTGTGTGTACCGCAAATTCYATGAACATTCCCGCGCCTCTTCTTGATCGAATGGAAGTTATTAGACTCTCCGGTTATACAGAAGATGAAAAATTAAATATTGCACAAAAATACTTATTGCCAAAGCAGTTAAAGGTTAACGGGTTAACTGAAGAAGATTTATCAATTTCTAAAACATCCATTGTCAATACAATCCGGCATTACACTCGCGAAGCAGGGGTGCGGAATTTAGAAAGAGATTTGTCTAAAATTTGCCGCAAAGTAGTAAAGCAATTAATGTTAGATAAAACTAAAAAGGATGTAAAGGTGACCCTGGGGAATCTTTCCAAATACCTTGGAGTTGAAAAATTTGATTACGGCATTGCCGGCGAAAAAGACCAAGTAGGACAGGTAACCGGTTTAGCGTGGACACAAGTAGGTGGTGAGCTTTTAACGATTGAGGCTGTCGTTATCCCAGGTAAAGGTAAAGCGACCTCTACAGGCCATTTAGGCAAGGTTATGCAGGAGTCAATTACCGCAGCCATGACAGTGGTAAGAAGCCGAGCTAGTACGTTAGGAATTGATGAAGATTTTTATCAGAATAAAGATATTCATGTTCATGTACCTGAAGGTGCTACACCAAAAGACGGTCCCAGTGCAGGTTGTGCAATGTGCACTGCTCTAGTATCTTCATTAACAGGTATAGCGGTGCGAAAAGACGTCGCAATGACGGGTGAAATTACTTTGCGGGGCGAAGTGCTCCCAATTGGCGGTTTAAAAGAAAAGTTGTTGGCTGCTCACAGGGGAGGGATTAAACGAGTTTTAATTCCCAGCAAAAATGAAAAGGATCTTATCGATATTCCAGCCAATGTTATTGGCGATTTGGAAATAATCCCGGTTCAATGGATTGATCAAGTGCTAGAAAAAGCATTAGTGAGTGTGCCGACTCCGAACATCGCTGAGAGTAAAAGAACAACGAAATCTAAAGCTAAAACGAGTAAAAAACGCGT
Organism: Kangiella sp.; assembly: GCA_002733465.1. Lineage (GTDB taxonomy): Bacteria > Pseudomonadota > Gammaproteobacteria > Enterobacterales > Kangiellaceae. The sequence continues at coordinate 155,847 of NVVT01000003.1, read as the reverse complement.
CAATAAACAAGTTATTAGCAAGCCACATTGAGAAAGGGTATATTTCTAGAATATTGGAAATAGTTTGCTGTTTTGAACAAAACATTCTAAAAACGTTAAATTATGGTCGAATATTGAGCAAAGCCAGAAGATTTCTGGCTTTTAAGTCATTTCTTACTTGACAGTTAATTTCCTCCATTGGTATAAAGTCAAGTGCAGGGAGCATAAAAGGAATTACTCAAAAAATATGCTCTTAATACTAAAGAAAACAATGTAAGGGGAATAATGTGAACAAATCTGAATTAGTTGATGCAATTGCATCTGGCGCGGATATCTCTAAAGCTTCAGCCGGTAGAGCTCTTGACTCAGTGATTGAAACTATCACTGAAAGTTTAAAAAAAGGTGACCCAGTTGCTTTAGTTGGTTTTGGTACTTTTTCTGTAAAAGACCGTGCTGCTCGTCAGGGYCGTAACCCTCAAACTGGCGCAACTATCCAAATTCCTGCAGCTAGRGTTCCAGGATTTAAGGCTGGTAAAGGTCTTAAAGAAGCGGTAAACTAGCGCACCGTTGGTTTTAGGGCGCTTAGCTCAGTTGGGAGAGCATCGCCCTTACAAGGCGAGGGTCAGTGGTTCGAGCCCACTAGCGCCCACCAGTAATGAGCAGTATAGTCATCRYTTTAGTTTTTAARRWAMYANGTTTTRARARRYTRGTTTTAARARAKYWRRTTWWWMRAAAKMWWGWTKWRAWKAWAWAWRMTSRRAAWATKAAMGCKCSWAAAATTAACGCGCCTAATTAGGCGCGTTTTTTTGTACTTAATCTAAGTTTAATTCTGAAGTGATTTAGTTCAACAATTGAATCATGATACGAATGAAAGACAAATAAAAGTTAAATAAAAGTTAAATAAAAGAAGTGAAGCTAAATTATGGTAATGGATAGTATAAGAGAAGGTGTTAAAAAGCCTTGGGCAAAAATTTTAATTTTTGCAATCGTGATCTCATTTGTTGGCGCAGGATATTTCACTTCTGCATTATTTTTAGGTGATCCTAACGCAGTTGCAATCGTCAATGGTGAAAGTGTGTCGCGTATGGAATTTCAACGTGCCTATTCAAGTACTCGTCAGAGATACGGAGAAGCCTACACTCAGTTTATTAAAACAGATGAGCAAGAAAGAAATTTTCGCATTAATGTTTTACAAAATTTAATTAGCCGTAAATTGACACTTCAATCAACCCAAGCCATGGGTATGCGAGCTTCCGATGCTTCAATTAGAAACGTTATTATTGAAATTCCTTCATTGCAAAGAGATGGTGCATTTTCATCAGAATTATTGGATCAAGCATTGGTTAATGTGGGTATGTCGCGCGCTCAGTTTAAACAAAGCTTGCAAACCGATCAGATTTTAACACAGCTAACGGATGGTATTTCTAAAAGTGAATTTGTGTTGAAAAATGAATTATCAAATCAATACGAATTCTTAGGTCAAAAACGAAGCGGTCGAGTTCTAGATATTAAATACGCAACGTTCGCTAATGATTTAGATATTTCTGAAGATGAAATTTTGGAATATTATGAGACTAATAAGGAAGCTTATCGCCAAGAAGAGAAAGTGACGGTCGATTATATTGAACTTTCAGTGGATGCAATTCAAAAAACAATTGAAGTTAATGATAGTGAGCTAGCAGCTTATTATGAAGAAAATATGGAACGCTATAAAACTGAAGATAGCAAGAGTGTTTCTCACATATTAGTCGCATCCGCAGAAGATGCTTCAGCGGAAGATGTTAAAGCGAGCGAAGCTAAAATTAACGAACTTAAAGGTAAGCTAGACTCCGGCGAAGATTTTGCAACATTAGCTAAAAGTCATTCAGATGATGAGTTTTCGGCAGAAAATGGTGGTGATTTAGGCGTTGTGGAAAAAGGCGCGATGCAAGAGTCTTTTGATAAAGCAGTTGAAGAATTAACCAAAGTGGGTGATATTTCATTGCCAATCAAAACGGACTTTGGGTTTCATATCATTAAACTGACTGAGTTAGTTGAAGGTGAGGTTCAAACAATTGATGACGTGAAGGCGCAGATAACCCAAACCATACAAAAACAAAAAGCGGAAGAATTATTTTATCAACGCTCTGGAATATTAGAAGAAAAGTCATTTGAAATTGCGGATTCGTTAGTAGAAGTAGCTGAATCGATCGACCTACAGGTTAAAACCAGCGTTGAATTTAGTCGCTCATCGGCCACTGGAATATTCAGAAATCCGGATGTGTTAAATGCTGCTTTTAGTGATCACGTTATCGATGCACAATTAAATTCTGCGCCCATTAGTATTAATGATAAACAACTGCTGGTTATCCGAATCAATAAACATCAACCAAGTGAAATTCAATCGTTGGATTTAGTTAAGGACAAAGTAATAGCTAATAGGAAGTTAGAACAATCTAAAAAGTTAACCATTGACTTTGCCAATAATATTAAAGCAAAACTAAAATCTAATGAAAGCGTAGATGATTTGATTTCACAAAAAATATTAAAGTGGACAGATTTAGATCTTGTAGAAAGAAATAGCACATCATTACCATATCAACAGTTGCAAACATTTTTCAAGATAATTAAGTCTAATGAAAGTAAAGTGGTTTATGACTCGATGGAAAGCGCTCAATCCTATACTTTGTTTATTTTGAATAAGGTTGAGAATGGTAAACTAAATGATGCAGAGGATGCTGTAAAGACTCAATCTGAACAGAGGCTTAGTCGTTTCTATTCTGATGCAACTTATGCGTCAATGATTGAACAGCTAAGAAATGATGCCGATATTACCGAAAACTTAGCGAATATTGAACGTTAATAAAATCCAAAGCTATTAAACTTTAAAGCCTAATCATTTGATTAGGCTTTTTTATGTCCAGGGACGGACGGTATTCCGCAAGGAGGCATGGATGCCGGTGCGGTTATGTCCAGGGATTGGACGGTCAGGATTTTGTTCCGGACAAATCCTAAGTAGTCAGCACTTAAAAAGAACTTAACTAATTGATATATAAAGATAAAATTCCTTTTATGATCGACCAATTCATCCGGGAATGTTATAATAGAGTTCAAGTTGTTGGATGAATTGGTGAAAAAATGTTGTCACAAAGCTCAGAGCATCATCAAACTAATCTTTTTGGTTCAGATCTACTGATGCAACTGGATCCAACCGATCCGTTACTCCAATTATCAGACGTTATTCCTTGGCATGATTTTGAACAAGAATTTTCAAAATATTACACAAAAAACATAGGCGCGCCAAGTAAACCTATTCGATTAATGGTCGGGCTTTTACTCCTCAAATCGTTAAGAAATCTGAGCGACGAATCAGTCGTTATTCAGTGGAAAGAAAATGTTTATTACCAAGCTTTTTGTGGGATGACCGAGTTCCAACAAAGTGCACCTTGTCATGCCACAGAATTGGTTCATTTTAGAAAACGAATTGGCAAAGATGGTTTCCAAAAAATATTTAAAATGAGTGTGTCGCTTCACGGAAAACATGCTTTAGAAAGTGTCGTCAATATTGACACAACGGTTCAAGAAAAAAATATTACTTATCCGACGGATGCAAAGTTAGCGATAAAAATAATTAATCGATTAAATAAACTGGCGAAGTACTATGGCATTCAACAACGCCGAACCTTTATCAAAGAAGTTAAGAATTTACGATTAGATTTAAGACATTTTAGACACGTCAAAAAACGAAAGAAGGCAGTGCGAGCGTTAAAACGATTAAGAACGATTGCTAATGCGTTGATCCGGGAACTACGCCGTAGACTGCCTTGTTTCGCTTTATTTGAACAAAATCAGTCGGACTTTCTATTTTATGAAAAAGTCCTTAATCAGAAACGGAAAGATAAAAATAAAGTTTACTCATTACATGAACCTCAAGTTTACTGTATGGCAAAAGGAAAAGATCATGTTCAATATGAATATGGCAATAAAGTTTCAGTCGCCAGTACTGCAAAATCGAATATCATTGTTGGCGTAGTGAGTCATCCTAAAAATATTTATGATGGAGCCACACTCGAAGAAGTGCTTGAACATATTGAAATAACGCGTGATAAAAAAGTATTGAAAGCGGTTTGCGATAGAGGTTATCGTGGTAAAAAAATGGTCAATGAAACTGAAATAATTTTGCCTAGTAAAGGTCTTAAAAAAGATAACCGTTATCAGCGGGATAAAAAGCGAAAACAATGTCAAAGACGAGCGGCCATTGAGCCAATCATTGGACACTTAAAGTCAGACTTTAGATTATCAAGAAACTTCTTAAAGGGCGAAGTGGGGGATGAAATTAATTTACTAATGGCTGCCACTGCTTGGAACTTAAAAAAGTGGCTCAATCTATTTTTTGTGCTTCATTTTATAGCGAAACTGTTTAGACAAAACCTCTTAATCACTGGTTTGCGTCGAAATGCAGATCAAATAACCTTGTTTCATGCGCTAAACCTATGTTTTATTAGGTTACGCTATATTATTGGATTATCTGGAACCTTTTTTAAGGGCTGACTAAGTATAGTCATTAGTTAGAATAAGTGTTAAATGTAATTATTTACATCCTGAAGTATTAAAAACTGATTGAATACATTGGTTTTTTTTCAATTCTAGGTCTATAATTTAGCGTTTCAACACTAACTAAATCTGGCAAGTATAATATACCTGTAAAAAGGCTACGCTAAACTTACTTATTTCAGCTAAGGATGATCATGACTCAAGAATTTAAAAATATTTCACCTAAAGATATCACTAACGAGCAAATTGTTGATTTATGTAAACAATTAGGCGAAGGATTTTCTAAACGCTCTTCTAAGCATGATAGAGAAGGGTCGTTTCCTGAAGAAAATTTTCAAGAATTAAAAGATCACAATTTATTATGYATTATGATCCCMAAAARTAAAGGYGGAATGGGGGCTRATTTYTTAACTTATACAAGAGCATTAGAGCAAATYGCGMGAGGCGATGCTTCTACGGGTTTAACTTTCAATATGCATAATATCGCGGTAGGAAGTCTTGCCGAGCTAAATATTGAAGGAATTGGTGGAAGTCGTGGCAAAAAGATGAATGATTTCATTGATTGGGTTTATAACGAAGCMATTACCCACAAAAAATTATTTGCATCAGCATCTTCAGAACCTGGTATTGGTGCTCATTTAAGTAAAATGAAAACTCTCTATAAACGGACCGACGATGGTTTTGTCATTAATGGTGTTAAAAACTGGGTGTCTATGGCGGGTTATGCCGATTATTACGTCGTTGCAGCAAAAAAAGAAGGAAGTGATTCTGATGTACCTGCCATTTCTTATTTGATAGTAGAAAAAGACAATCCAAATGCTCGGGTAGAATTTACATGGGATGTTTTGGGCATGCGAGCAACGTCGACAAACCCAGTATATTTTGAAGATTGCCTAGTACCAAAATCGGCACTTTTTTTGGGTAATGAAGGAATGGCATTATTTAAAGTTGCTAGAGAGCCACATTGGCTAGTGGGTGGTTATGTAGGCGTTTATCTTGGTATATGTACAGCTGCTTTTGATTTCTTAGTTAATTATCTCAAAAATAGAAATATTCCGGGTACTCAAACGCCCCTAGCAGATGACAGTAGAATTCAACATAAAGTGGGTGATTTATATGTGAAAGTTGCAGCCGCTAAAGCCAGCGTTTATAGAGCGGCTAAATTAGTGACAGAAAAACCTGGTTCGGTTGAGGCTAATACAGCCATCCATCAATCAAAATATATTGTCAGTGAGTTAGGACCTTCATTAACATCTGATGCTATTCGCTTATGTGGAGGAAGCACCATTGCTAAATTTATGCCATTAGAAAGATATTATCGTGAGTCACGTTGTGGTGGACTAATGCCCGCAACCAGTGATGAATGTTTAATCTATCTCGGCAAAGCGGCATTCGGAACGGACTTAACAAAACCAGATGAGACCTATTGGTAAGCTACTAGATTAGTAAAAATATCAGTTAACATCTGACTAGTAACAACAGTCCAACCATCTTCTCTAAAGCTAACTTTTATAGAGTTCTTTTTAAAGAAGGGTTGGATTTTTTTATACTAACTTTCGATTTTTTGAGATTTAACAAATGCCTAACTATTTTACCGATAATCATGATCTTCAGTTTCAATTTTCACGATTAGATCTTACTAAAAGTGTTGCCATTTTAGAAGATGATTATCAGCAGTCAAAGATTTTTGATACCGCTCCGACTTGTTATGAAGAGGCTATGGATTTTTATCAAGGTGCGTTAGAGTTAGTCGGTGATCTTAGCGGTAATTATTTTGAACCAAGAGCTGCGGGGATTGATGCAGAAGGGGCAGAATTAATTGATGGTAAGGTTAAGTATGCGAAAGGTACCTTAGAATCGGTACAAAAATTAGCCGAATCTGAATTGATGGGGGTGTTACTTCCACGAGAATTTGGAGGCGGTAATGTTCCTGCAACTATTTATACCATGATGGTTGAAATGTTATCTCAAGCTGACGCTTCTTTAATGACTTTATTTGGTTATCAAGATGTCGGTGAGGCGATTGCTAAATTTGGAACGGCAGAGCAGGGTGAATTGTTTTTAAAAAAATACTGCACAGGTGAACACATTGGTGCGATGGTATTGACTGAACCTCATGCAGGCTCTGATTTACAAGCCGCCAAATTAAAAGCTTATCAAGATGACGATGGCAATTGGTTTTTAAATGGGACTAAATGTTTTATATCTAATGGTTGTGGTGATGTTTTATTAATCTTAGCTCGTTCTGAACCTAATACTAATAATATGTTTGGTTTAAGCATGTTTGCTTGCCATGGTGGAGATAAAGTAAAAGTTGGTCGTATTGAAGAAAAAATGGGTCTTCATGGATCGCCGACGTGTGAATTGCATTTTGAAGATGCTCCGGCTCAATTGATTGGTAAACGTCGATTTGGATTAATTCAAGTTTTGCACACACTGAATCATGCACGTTTTAGTGTGGCGGCTCAGGCGTTAGGTATTGCAGAGGAAGCTTATAAAGAAGCATTAAGTTGGGCGAAAGATCGAATTGCCTTCGGCGAAGCTATTATAGAAAAACCAGCAGTTGCTAATATGTTAATTGATATGAGAGTCCGTATTGAGTCAAGTCGTAGCTTGCTTTACAACACGGTTCAGAATTTAGACTTGCGAAACAAGCTAGAAGAAAAAATGGATCATATAAAGAAAGACAAATCGATAGATAAAGACGCTAAAAAAGAAAAACTTAAAGATTTGAATTTGGAATTTGTAAAAGCAAATAAGTTACTTGAAATGCAATCCCCACTTGTTAAATATCAGGTGACTGAAATGGCTAATAAAGTTTGTTTTGATGCGTTACAAATTCATGGCGGAGCAGGTTATACGAAGGAAGGAAAGGTTGAACGCCTTTGTAGAGATGTACGGATAACCAATATATATGAAGGAACGTCACAAGTTCAAATAATTGGTGCGACAAAAGGTGTTAAACAAGATATATTGTCTGATTATTTTGACAAAGTGTTACAAGGAAAGTTTGATAGCAGGAATGATTCATCTATCAAATCTATAGTGGAGTTGCGTAACATATTTAGTCAATTTATCTCTAAGTTAAGCGTAAGCGATAAAGTCAAAGAAAATGATGTTTTAGCAAAAGATTTGGTTGATATTTATACAGGGATTCATATCAGTTGCTTGATTCTTGAAGAAACAAAAGTTGAAGAACGAAAAATTGAAATTTTAAATCGCTATGTTAAATCCGCTTTGGCTAGCGCAAAGAAAGGTTACGAAAATTTAATGATTGGGACCTTTAATGATCTAGATAAAAGAGATATCATCTGCCAAGTTTATTGAAACACTTATAGTTAGACATACAAACAAATCAAACAAATAAATTAAAGTTATAAGTTAATTTCATGAGTAATAGCGCAAAACAATTAATTGTAAACGCCAAAGATGTTGAGCAATCGATYACATTKCCRGCWGCWGATGCWCAGGTTCGMCTTTGGTTTCTTCATCAATTACAGCCATCAAGCCCCGTTTATAATATCTATCGAGCAATTAGAATCAAAGGTTCCTTAGATGTATCAGCGATTGAAAAAACGATTAATGCTTTAATTTCTAGACAAGGTGTCTTGCGTACTACCTTTGATGAAATTGATGGAAAAGTTGTTCAAATAATTCATACTGATTTAAACATAAAATTAAATCAAATTGACTATTCCAATTTAGAACCAAACAATATAGAAACAATGCTTCAGTCATTTTTAGATATTGGAATTCAGCAGCCCTTTGATCTGACTGAAGGTCCGCTTATTAGAGTATCACTAATTAAATTGAATAAAAATGAACATGTTTTCCATTTTTGTGTTCACCATCTAATTTTTGATCGTCGCTCTTTAGGTTTGCTAAATAAAGAGTTTAGCGATTTTTACCAGTTTTTTTCAAGTGGTAAGAGTAACGGCCTCGTTAAACTTGATGTTAGTTTTTCTGACTATACGCAATGGCGATTAGAAAAAATAGAACAAGAAGATTTATCGAAGCAATGGAAGTTCTGGAAAGAAAACCTAAAAAACATTAAACCTCTCGAGTTGCCTTATGATGGTCAGCGAACAATTGAGGCGACAACAAAGGGCGATCGATGTTATCTCGATTTACCCAATGGATTAATTGAAGAGTTTGAGAGTGCTGTATCTAAGCAAGGTGTCACCTTGTTCATGGGATTGTTAGCTGTTTTTAAACTGCTGATTCATCGTTGGTCAGGCGCTGAGGATGTTCTAACTGGCACACCATTTTCTGACCGTCGATTGAAAGGAACTGAAAATTTGTTTGGTTTTTTTGTTAGCACATTAATTTTAAGAACTGATCTATCTGGCGACCCTACATTTTCTGAATTGTTATCAAGAGTTAGAAAAAAGAGCTTCAACTCCTATCGATATAATTCAATACCCCTAGATAAAATCATTGAAACGCTGAACCCTGAAAGAATTATTAATCGTAATCCTTTATTTGATTTGGATTTTCAATTGCAGAAACTTCAACCTGAACAATTAGTCATTGGAGATACCAGTATTTCCGAATGCCGGGCTTCACGTAACAGTTCGCAATATGATTTGGGTTTTACAGTTAGAGAAAAAGAAGATGGTGATAAAGGCAGTATCGATAACGATAAAAAAAATGACACTAAAAATAACTATGATATTCGCTTCGAATATAGAACCGATTTGTTTTCAAAAAACACGATAGAAAAATTACTAAAACGCTACCAAAAACTGCTTCAAGAGGTTGTTTTTGACCAGAATAAAAAGCTATCTGAATACTCTATACTGCTAGATGAAGAGCGGAGCTCTCTAGTTGTAGACAGAAATAAAACGAATTTGGTCTACAGTAATAAGAATATGCACCAAATGTTTTTGGAGCAAGTAATAGCAAACAAAAATAAAATTGCTGTTATTACAGAATCATCGGCTTTTACTTATATAGAAATTGCTGACAAAGCTGTTAGGTTAGCTGTTTACATGAAAAGCCAAGGCGTAAAAGAAAATAGTGTAGTTGCTATTTTACTTTCTAGAAGTGAATTGATTCCTGTGACAATGCTTGCAACCTTTTTTCTTAAAGCGAGTTATTTACCACTTGATCCCGAATATCCCGTAAGTCGAATTGAGTATATTTTAAATGATGCATCGGTCGAACATATTCTAGTTGAAGAATCATTTTCTAATATGGTGACTAGCCATAAGACTAAAAAGATCTATCCTGAATCTATTTTAATTGGAAATTCACTTGATGACGCCGAGTTAACTCAATATATTGAAGAATTTTTGTCAGTGAGTGGATTCAATCAATTGGCCTACATTATTTACACATCAGGCTCTACAGGAAATCCTAAAGGTGTGATGTTAACTCAAAAGAATTTAGTTAACTTTATTACTTCGATGGCTGAACGTCCAGGTATTAAATCTAGCGATGTGATATTAGCGGTTACGACTATTTCATTTGATATATCAGTACTGGAGATCTTGTTGCCTTTGAGTCTAGGCGCGTCCACTATAATTGTAGACAGAGACACTTCTTATGATCCTCAAGCATTATCTGAGATTATATTAAAACATAATGCGACGATAATGCAGGCTACACCCGCAACTTGGCAAATGATGGTTGCTTCGGGTTGGTCAGGTGAAAAAGATTTAAAACTGTTAACGGGCGGGGAAGCTCTTTCTCAAAAATTATCTGACCAGCTTCAACCTTTAGTTAAAGAAGTTTGGAATATGTATGGTCCAACAGAAACCACGGTTTGGTCAAGTTGCTATAAAATAGAAGGCGTTGGTCAGTTACCATTAATTGGAAAACCAATTGGTAATACTCAAATTTATGTATTAGACAAAATGAACAAACTCGTCGTCGATGGTGCTTATGGCGAACTTTGCATTGCTGGGGATGGTGTTAGTAACGGTTACTTTGGGCGTGATGATTTAACCGAAAAGGTTTTTATATATAACCCTTTCCATCGGAAATCTATTGAGAATAACTTGCAATCATCGAGTGAAAAATTATATAAAACAGGTGATTTAGTTCGGTTTAATCAAGAGCAAAATATAGAGTATATTGGCCGGATGGATTTTCAGGTGAAAGTTCGTGGTTACAGAATAGAATTAGGTGAAATAGAAACGGCTATTAGCAAACATTCAGATGTTGAAAGTTCCATAGTCATTGTTCGAGAAGATAATGTTGATGATAAGAGAATTGTTGCTTATGTTACCTCTGCCAAATCTAATTTTGAAGCTGGTTCATTAAGATTATTTCTTCAGGAACATCTTCCAAGCTATATGTTGCCACAGCATTTTGTTTTATTAAGGAATTTTCCAAAAACACCAAACGGAAAAGTTGACCGTAAGTCATTGCCTATTCCTGAATCTGCACAGATGGCTAAGGTTATTTCCGTTACTGAAGCCAGTTCTGAGACTGAAAAGGCAATCGTAAAAATCTGGCAAGAACTCACGGGTCAAGAAACAATATCAGTTAATTCTAATTTTTTTGACATTGGTGGCCATTCGTTATTGGCAATGCAGGTTATATCGACCGTAAAAAAACAACTTAGTATCGACATTAAACCGATGGCGATGATACAAGATACTCTTGCACAAATAGCAGCCAGTGTTGATGGTTTAAACTATCAAAATATGGAAAATAAAGTCCCACAATTAAAGGCAGTCTTACCGAATTTCTTCTCTGAAGATAAGTCATTGTTTGGCTTTTACTACTCTTCTAAAATCAAAGAACTATCCGGTGTAAAACGAATTAAACAACAAAAATCAAAGGGCGCCGTTTTGTTATGTAGCCCAATTTTGATGGAAAACATCAATGCAAACTGGGCTTTTAGACGTTTGGCAACACAACTTTCCTTGGCTGGTTATGATGTCTTGAGGTTTGACTATTTTGGTACAGGCGACTCGTTGGGGTATGACAGTGACGCCTGTGTTGAACGTTGGGAAAATGATATATTAGAGGCGTCTAAATATTTACAGAGTATATCCAAACAAGAAACAATCTCGATTGTTGGACTTCGTTTTGGCGCAAGTTTAGCTGCTCAAGCGAATGTGAAATTTATTGATAAATTAGTATTGTGGGAACCAATTATTGATGGCAATGAATATGTGGATGAGCTTTTCAATAAATATTTGAAAACTTTAGGTGAGCTAAACTACATACGAAAAACTGAAGCTAAAGCGAGAAAAGGAGAACTAATTGGATTTGGATTTTCTGATAATTTAGATCGCTCAATTAGAGAAACACACTTAGTTAAAGGTAAAAACTTGAAGAATGCTAATCAAGTTATTTTGGTCAGTTCCAATAAATCCAAACCATTTGATTCTTATTTAGATAAAATATCAGATGCTTGTTTTTCCTTAGGAAGTCAAACAGGGTTTAAAAACTGTTATGTAGAAGATAAGAGCCCCGGTATCGAAAAGTATAACGATCTAGGTGCTTTTTTACCAGGAAAAAGCCTTGACGTTATTATCAGTGAATTAGGAAAATAATGAATCAACTAGAAAAAGCAATTGTCATAGGCGAGAATCCTCAGTTGCTTGGTGTCTTGACTAGTCAGCATAAATTCTCTGTAAAATCAGAAACAAAATCAGAAATAAAGGTACAACTACCTACAATTTTGTTATTGAATTCTGGTTTGCTTGGTCATATCGGTCCTTTTCGATTATACGTAAGAATGGCTCGTAAATTTGCAGATATGGGGTTCAACACATTTCGTTTCGACCTATCAGGAATTGGCGATAGCGAAAGACATCTTGATGTTCGTACTAGGGAAGAACAACATATGGGCGATATAAAAACGGTTATGGATCATTTGGATAAACATGAGAGTTGTAATCAATATATCGTGATGGGCATATGCACCGGCGCTGACAATGCTCATAAAGCGATGTTAAAAGATAAAAGAGTCGTCGGTGCTGTAAGTATTGATGGTTACGCTTATAAAACACCGCGCTATTATTTTAACCTTTACGCACCTAAATTAATTAGTTTTAACTCTTGGAAAACTTTAAGCAGGCAGGTTTTTAATAAAGTGAAATCCAAATTTAAGAAAAAGCAAGATGTGATCCCTCAGAATATAGAATATCGCTGGGTCGAGCCGAGTAAAGAAAAAACAGAGCAAGACTATAAAGTTTTTATCGAACGAAACGTCAATCTTCTCGCTGTTTTTACCGCTAGTTGGCCATACAATTATCTTCAACAACATGCTGATAGTTTTAAAAAATTGCCTTTTGGGCAAAATATTCAAGTCGCTTATTTAGAAAATGCAGAGCATATATTTCCGCTTTCTGAAGATAGAACACACCTTATGACTGAAATAGTTAATTGGTTAGTCAATCGCTATTTAAATATAAATTCGAATCACTAATTTTTGTCAAATATATCAAAGTCTTTTTCTGCGTGGCCAACTACACCATCTTTATTCCAAGGTAGATCWCGATAGGGACTCGAATCGCTAGTYCCCATAAATGGATATTTTTTAATATCAAAATAAGGTGAGTAATCGAAATCTGCAGGTGTATAGAGTCGAGTATTTCTCGGAATTAATTCGACACCGTTTTTTCCTCGTTTTCTAAAAAGTGGCAGTATTGGGTATTTTACCGAGTAAAACGCTTCAGCGATCATTGCTGAGCAAACTGTTCTTGCGGTATCTGTTGGTTTTCGGGTAAATAAACTTGAGCGCCAACGTCTAGGCATTATTCTCCATGGAAAAATAAAGCGTGCGAGGTCGAACAACTGTCTGACATTATATGCAATCCCTAGTTTGTCAATACAGTAATTGATAACATTTTGAGCATCTTTGGCGGATAGAGTCGATGCACGACAGATGCGTAGATTGTCTTTTTTGTATTCAGTTAAGGGCGTAACGATCATTCCTTCTCCAAGAATTCCTTCTACCAATAGCTGGGTATCAGGAGAGGCGTCACAGTGCTCAAGAATTTTGTCCCTAAATTTTAAATCTTGGATATCGTGTATTCGACCGACATAAATTGCCGAATGAGACCAGCGACTCTGAGTTATCAGTCGAATGACATCAGAAACACGACTACGACCCTCAACTAGTACCACGTCGGCTGGGCGTATTCCGTGACTAATTTTTTCAAAATCACTAATTGGAAAAGCCGAAGGAGGGGTTTCCTTGTTTAGCCACGATTCTAATCTATCTCTGATTGACATTATTTATCCCTTGAATCCCGATCCTATAGAATCTCGAATCTCAATTAGCTTTTACCAAAAACTTCCTACTAATAACCTTTTAATAATAGCCTCTTAGACGAATTTTGGCTAGACTATACGCAATTTACTGTCACTACTTTATTTAAACAGTTTGTAAGTTATTCTAGAGTGATTTTATTCTCCATCAATTTTGAAAACAGGACAAAAAAATGCCAAGTGAAATATGGGACGATATCTTCCTTTTAGATCAACAGTTAACTGAAGAAGAACGGATGATACGCGATATGGCGCGTAACTATGCTCAAGAAAAACTACAACCTAGAGTTTTGGAGGCCAATAGAAACGAAAATTTTGATCCAGAAATCATGCGCGAAATGGGTGAACTTGGGCTTTTAGGTTCAACCATTAATGGTTATGGTTGTGCGGGTATAGGTTATGTCTCTTACGGTTTAGTTTCTAGAGAAGTTGAGCGTGTTGATAGTGGCTATCGTTCGGCATTAAGTGTTCAATCTAGCCTAGTTATGTATCCTATTGACACTTATGGTACTGAAGAACAAAAGCAAAAATACTTACCTAAATTAGCAACCGGTGAATATATTGGTTGTTTTGGTTTAACAGAACCTGATAGTGGCTCAGATCCAGCAAGTATGAAAACTCGTGCTAAAAAAGTCGATGGTGGATATCTGATAAGTGGTACAAAAATGTGGATCACTAATTCGCCGATTGCAGATGTATTTGTAGTTTGGGCAAAAAATGATGAAGGGAAAATTTGTGGGTTTGTTTTAGAAAAAGGAATGAAAGGATTGTCTGCACCCAAAATTGAAGGAAAATTCTCCTTGCGAGCTTCAATTACTGGCGAAATTGTCATGGATGAAGTTTTAGTACCGGAAGAAAATATGTTCCCAACCATTAGAGGCTTGGGCGGACCATTTGGCTGTTTAAATATGGCTAGATATGGAATTTCTTGGGGAGCTACCGGAGCCGCCGAATTTTGTTGGCATGCTGCAAGAACCTATGGACTGGATCGAAAGCAATTTGGACGTCCTTTAGCCGCCAACCAATTATATCAAAAGAAACTAGCGGATATGCAAACTGAAATAACACTGAGCCTGCAGGCGTCATTAAGAGTTGGACGTTTAATTGATGAAAAGCAATTTAAGCCTGAAATGATTTCTTTAGTTAAAAGAAATGCCTGTGGTAAAGCTTTAGAAATTGCTAGAAATGCACGCGATATGCACGGTGGCAATGGCATTAGCGATGAATTTCATGTTGTGCGCCATATGATGAATTTAGAGGCTGTAAATACCTACGAAGGAACCCATGATATTCATGCACTTATATTAGGGCGTGCTCAAACGGGTATTCAGGCATTTAGTTAAATAAACCACAAAACAGCCCAAAAACTTATATTCTGGGCTGTTTCTTTGTTTTTACACATAAATTTACAAACAGGATCTCCATTTAAAGACAAATTACTTGAACTTTGTAGTCTTCTTATAGACTATTCTAAATAAGAAACGTAAGTTGCCGATAAAACAGTTAGCCTTGGAATTTTAATGTGTTATTTAAATATAAGGTTATTTGTCAATCTAATAAGGAATACTGAATGAAGTTTTTAAGAACTCCAGCTCTAGTTTTAGTTTCAAGCATTGTTTGCACCTCATTTGCTTTCAATGTGAATGCATTTACTGTTGCTGAAAAATCCTCCGATATTGAAAAGGTGGTTGTTAAACGAGCAATTGATTTAGCTCCTGAAGCTAAGCATAGAAAGGCGAGCCGATATATCGCTCACTTCTTGAAAAACAGTCATTACAAAAAACAAACATTAGATAACGAGCAATCTGGGCTTGTTTTAGATAATTACATCAAATATTTGGATGGCAAYAAAGCCTATTTCCTWGCATCYGATATYMARGAWTTTKMKSRATWTAGAWMTAAATTGGATGATGCAATTTGGAGCGGTCTAGTACAGCCGGCTTTTCATATTTATGCTGTATTTCAAAGACGTTGGGAAGAGCGAAATACCTTTGCAACTAAGTTTCTAGAAACGGAGATTGATTTTTCTACCGATGAAAATTATTTTTATGATAGAGATGACTCTGCATGGGCAAAAAATGAAGTTGAACTCAATGCTTACTGGATCAGCCGAATTAAAAGTGATGCGTTAAATCTTGTTTTGGCCGATAAGACCGTAGAAAAAGTAAAAGAATTGCTAAAAAAGCGCTATGCAGCAGCTATGCGTAGAAGCGCCCAGGTTAACAGTGAAGATGTTTTCTCTTATTTTATGAATGCTTATGCTAATACGGTTGATCCACATACCAGCTATTTTTCGCCCAGAACAGCGGAAAACTTTGACATAGATATGAAGCTTTCGCTAGAAGGAATTGGCGCGGTTTTACAAACCGATGAAGTCTATACAAAAATAACCATGATTGTCACTGGAGGACCTGCTGATAAGTCAARACAACTTGCCGTGGACGATAGAATTATATCGGTCGGTCAAGATAATGACCCATTGGTTGATGTTGTAGGTTGGAGACTTGATGATGTTGTTGATCTCATTCGTGGTAGTGCGGGTACACAAGTGCGTTTAGAAATTGAATCAGAAAATGCCAGTGTTCAAGGTAAAACAAAGACCATTTCTATCATACGAGAAAAAGTAAAGTTAGAAGAGCAAGCCGCCAAATCAGAAGTGATTAAAGTCCCTAGTTCCTTTTTTGCAGAAGAACATTCAAATAAGCTGGTAGACAATAACAATAACTCTGAGGGTGAGAATTTACTTAATGTTGGAGTGATCGATTTACCTAAATTCTATATCGATTTTCAAGCAAAAAGTGCAGGCGAAAAAAATTACCGTAGTACAACGCGAGATATCAAAAATTTGATTGAAAAGATGCAAGAAGAAAATGATATTCAAGCACTAATTATCGATTTAAGAAGCAATGGAGGCGGTTCGCTAAGTGAAGCGATCAGTTTGACCGGTTTGTTTATTGATGAAGGTCCCGTCGTTCAGGAGAAAAAGCTACAAGGCAAAGTCCAAGTGTTACCTGACACAGATCCTGGCGTTGCCTGGGAAGGTCCTCTAGCTGTTTTGGTTAACGGTTCGAGCGCGTCGGCTTCTGAAATATTCGCGGGTGCAATTCAAGATTATGATCGAGGCTTAATTATTGGTGAACAGACCTTTGGCAAAGGTACTGTACAGAATGTGATTGATCTTAATTATTATTTGAGAACTGAAGATAATAGCGCGGGAGCTTTGAAATTAACGATTGATAAGTTTTATAGAATTACTGGAGCAAGTACTCAGTTAAAAGGTGTAATGCCAGATATTAAATTTCCAGATCCCATTGCTAGAGATAGATATGGCGAGTCGAGTTATGATTCSGCGTTACAGTGGGATGTKATTGAWGCGGTTGMWTTTGATAATGTGAAACGTGTTAGCCAATATGTTCCGCTATTAACAAAAATGCACCAAGAGCGAGTACTTAAAAATCAAGAATACCAATATATTGTATCTGATATTAAAGAGTTAAATGTTAAGCGCAAAGAGAGTAAGGTGAGTTTAAATATAGATAAACGCAAGCAAGAAAGATTAGATGATAAAACTAAGCGTTTAACTAGAGAAAATATTAGACGTAAAACTTTAGGTAAAGAGGTTATTTTAGAAATCGATGATGATACAGATTTAGTTGAAGTGGACGATGTTAAATTGTTCGAAACGGCTAAAATTCTTTCGGATCTAATTTCCATTAAAGTTCGCGAAAAAAATGAATCTGATTTAGCACAGATTAACAAAAATAAAAACAACTCATAGATTGAATAGTTGAATCAACTGAAATAAATTTAGCTATTTGAAAAACATACATGTCGACGCTTAAAAAAACACTAGTCCTATTACTTATTCTAGTTTTAGGGCTACTTTCCTTTTATTCTTCCAGTATAAAAACAACCTTATATACTGCCACCGGATTTAGTGCGAAAAATCTTTGCTCTGGTTATTTTTTAAGTGGGTTTTCTGCTGAAGCTATTTTAAATGAAGCTTTAATTCCTGTTAGTCCATTATTTTCCTACGTTAACTATTATGTTGATGAGAAAAACAAAATCGTTAATACCAATGTCCTAGGTTTTTTTCAAAGAACGGCTATATATAAACCGGGCTTAGGTTGTACTCTATTAGCTATTTCTCAGAAGAAACTGGATAGAAGTGTTTTCACTTTAGCTTCGCTAAGCAATAAAAATAAACCTGAGTCGGCAGTTAAATCGCTAACAAGCAAAAACAATTCCGATGAATATGAAAATAAAGTGTCGGCTATTCTTACTAAAGCGTTTGAGGAAGAGACTGATTCTTCAAAAGCTTCTAAAGGTTACCGAAATACGAAAGCAGTTGTCATTATTCATAAGGGAAAAATAATAGCAGAAAAATATTCGAATGATGTCACAAAAAACACACCTTTACTTGGTTGGTCAATGGCAAAAAGTGTTACTAGTTTATTGGTTGGTGTATTGGTCAAAGATAAAGGTTTAGACATTTATGCTGGTAATCTATTATCCTCGTGGAAATCAAAAAAAGAACATGAAAAAATTACTTTAGATCACCTTCTTCGCATGAGCAGTGGTTTAGAATTTAATGAGTTTTATGGTGTAGGCAGCGATGCTGCGAAAATGCTATCGGTTGAAACAAGTGCGAGCGACTTTGCGATTAATAAAGTACTCGAATATCCCATCGATAGCCACTGGGCATACTCAAGCGGTACGACAAATATTATCTCCGCTATAATTAAAGAAAGAGTGGGCGGTTCATTTCAATATTATTATGAATTTGCTCAACAACGATTATTTAGACCTTTAGGTATTGAATCTGCAATTCTTGAGACGGATGCTTCGGGTGTTTTTATTGGTTCATCTTATATGTATTTGACGGCGAGAGATTGGGCGAAACTTGGCCAGTTGTGTTTACAGAATGGCCAATGGGCCGGTAGACAAATACTCCCTAATGATTGGATTAAATATGTAACGACTCCGACGAAAACATCACCACTAAATAATTATGGCGCACATTTTTGGCTTAATAATAATTCAGATGATAAAGCGATCGATCGTCATTGGCCAAGCTTGCCTACAGATTTGTATTACATGTCAGGTTTCCAAGGGCAAACCGTTGCGATAATTCCGTCGAAAGAGTTAATTGTTGTTAGATTGGGTTTCACTGCTTCTGGGGTAGATAGAGGTACAGAAAGGTTAATTCATGATGTTATTGAGTTGTTGTAAATGAAGTTTTTTGCACAAGCTGTTTAAAATTTCACAATCATAATTGCAATAGCCAAATCATAAAATAAAAAAACTGAAAGTGAAAAAAGTATAAGTGAATACTATATTTTCCGCCCCAACAAATTAGTTTTGTCATCCAGTTTTTAGCTCGCCATTGACTAACCGATTGATTGATTTCTGTTGATTGAGATAATTTTTGACCTAGAATTACGCCAAAAACAACAAGTGCAAACCAAGGAAATAAAGGTGCGAAGTCATCTGAGCTAGCTGGGTTGCTACCGAGACCTAACCAATAGATAAGTGGGTGATTCAATTGAGCGCTTTCTACACTTAATCCAACAATAAGAAATAATAATGAAACGAGGAACAAGTATTTTGCTGAGACTTTTATTAGAGCGCGCCCAAAAAGACTTGAAATAAATATTAAATGTAAAATTCCAAAGTACACATAGTACTGAGGGCGCACGTAATAGCTGAAAAGTGTAATTAACATCATATAGGTAAAGAGTAACAGCAGGCGCTTTGACAATAATGTTTGAAAAAATGTATTGGATTGAAAAAAAGTGTTGGATTTATTTTTATGACTGGAAAGAACCAAACCAATACCAACTAGGGTTAAAAATAGAAATACGATAATCGCTCTAAAACCAATCCAGAAATAGTCGTTTGAGAAATTGACGTCTATCAAATTCAGTTCATTTAATCCAAAACTTAAATGAAAAATGAACATCAGCCCAATCGCAATGCCTCTGATAAAATCTAACAGTTGAAGTCGGCTGTTGTTTACAGGTTTAATTGTTGAACTCAAGTTATCGCCTTTTCAAAATTTGAACAGTTTTATTTGAACAGTTTTGCTATTTTTTGTTATAGTCGAGCTTATCGTATCTTATATTAATATTAAGATTCACTCAATCAAAGCAATAATTAATAAAGAACATTATGAATATGTGGTTTACGAGATTATTTAATACACAAAGATTACTAGTGCTTGGTACGTTGATCATTTTTAACATTAGTTGTAGCTCAACGCCTGGTACTAATTACCATGGCTATTTTTTTCAATCACAAACAAATGATGGCCAACCTGCTTTTAGTTATATTCTCTATTTAGGCGATATTCGCGATAGAGACGCTGGCAAGAAAGGTTTGGGTGTTATTATTGATACTAGAAAAGATGAGCGTGAATTAAGGAGTAGTCGTCCCAATGAGGATAAAAATGAACCTTATTCAATATCATTCAGAATGGAAGAAGAGGCTTATAAGCGTCTTGAAATTAAATTAACTCAATTACAATATTGTAAAAGCGAAATTGAGTACACCTTAAGTGAATATGATTGGCTTAAATATACGATTAAAGGCTATTGTAAATAGTTTTAACCCTTTTATATGAACCAATTTATCAGTTGTCTGATTGATGTCCTTAATTTATCCAGTTTTATTTAGAAATACAACGGAGTTCCCGCTTGAAAATCACTACCAATTTGTTAATAGTCCTACTTATGCTTGTCTCACTCAACTCTTTTTCTCATCCTGGCGGTCACCAAGAAACACCTTTTCAAATAGTGAGCCATGACTGGCAGGGCGCAATACCTGCTAATAAAATAGTGATAGTTAAAAATGCATATGGAAGCATTCGTTCACGAAGCAACAGTGAAGAAAAAGTGTTTATGCATGCAACCTATCAACGAATAGGGTATGAAGCACTGAGCCCTCGATTYGAYATAAAAGAAATGGATGGCAAYTTATACATYACTATYGWWTAYGATGAGTCAATTAAAGAYACYAATGGYGCTTTAAGRGGGMGAACTGATATATCKGTRTTATTTCCGCCAAGTGTRAAAATTATCGYAGAAACRACRTCKGGCATGATAAAAATTGATAAAACCCATAGTCATGTTGATGCGAAAACAACTACTGGGAAAATAAAATTGACTACAACGGGATTATTTAATGCAGAAACCGAGAGCGGTAAAATCCATTTAAGATTGAGAGGGATGCACACAAAAGGTGACTCTAAAGCGACTAGCGATTCTGGAGAGATCACGGCTGATATATTTACTGATATGGATATTAAATTAAAAGCAAATTCAAATGGAACTCTTTTTTTAAATGGCTCTAAATTAGAAAGCAGGAACTATTCATACGAATATGGCTCGAAAAATTCAGTTGTCAATTTTGAGTCCAAAACGGGAGATATTAAAATTAACCAGATATCTCCTCCGGCTCTAGTCAAATCAGTAGTTCCTACCAGTAAAAAAGTCGATTTACGTAACCTGCCAAAGTCTAAGTTATGGAAGCCTGGGGATCCGACAAAAGACATCAATCCTAAAATAACTAAAGGTAAATCAAAAGGTTAAGCACTCTAGCTGCAAATCGAATAGTTCTCTGTCAACCGGTATTATTTACCTATTATAATCTTTCTCTGTTTAGTATATTCGGTCGGTATATTTTCAATGTACTGGCCGATTTACGTTTTTACCGTGATGATGCACGTATTTTGAGTTGGATTGGACTGTAATTTTAAGTCATTAAATAACACAAACAGAGGGTATTACGTGACCGATTTTAAAAAAATAAAAGTCAATAAAAACTTATCAACCTTAAAAAGCCTATCAGCGGCAACCTTGCTTTGTGCAAGTGTTGGCGTAACAATGGCTCTTCAAGCAGCAGATGACAAGTCAACAAGTGCTAAGGCATGGGGATCTGAAAAAGTTSMYCCAANYAAAGTRAATGTTGATTTGCGYGGWTTATCAAGYTCTCCKAAATGGCGTCCRGGCGATAGYATYAAAGATATGCCTCGAAGACGYTTCGATGCAAATTAYGTSTTGCCWTCGKCWCCKCGWAACCCCGTTGCAAAAGGCAATGAYMGATTAATGTCTGCWCAAAAYGCTGTKTCAGTWCGCTCWAATCAAAATACWCGAGCWATTGAACAACAGTTTGATGGCAGTGSATATACCGGTGTYAATCCWCCTGATACATCRGGSGATGTYGGTYTAAAYTATTATATTCAATCAATTAATGGWTCAAGYGGTTCNWWWTTTNACAATTTACGATAAAGAAACCGGYAAYYTAGTGAGTGGCCCTACTAATATGGAAACKCTRGGWTCKGGWAACTGTGCRACWGGYKCKGGYGAYCCAATYATTCTTTTTGATGAAATGGCMAATCGTTGGTTRTTAAGTGAGTTTTCAAGYTTTGGTAAYAACCTTTGTGTCTATATTTCTCAAACTTCAGATCCTATAACAGGC
Organism: Kangiella sp.; assembly: GCA_002733465.1. Lineage (GTDB taxonomy): Bacteria > Pseudomonadota > Gammaproteobacteria > Enterobacterales > Kangiellaceae. Next base: position 133,623 of record NVVT01000003.1, on the reverse strand, counting down.
GGTTGGTTTGCTTATTCTTTTACAGCACCAAGCTTTCCTGATTACCCTAAGTATGGTGTAGGGCAAGATGCCTATTACGTTGGAACCAATGAAAACACTTCGGCGGTATATGCACTTGATAGAGACGCAATGCTTGCTGGTAATGCAGCGACAATGATCAGAATTGAAACACCGGACTTAGCTGGATTCGGTTTTCAAATGATTCCACCGGTTGATCACGACGGCGTTAACGATATGCCAGCGGGTACACCGGGTTATTTTGTTCGTCATCGTGATGATGAAGTTCATAACTCAGCAAGTAATAATCCCAATGAAGATTATATTGAATTATGGGAATTTATTGCAGATTTCGATAATACAAATAACTCAACATTCACCAAAGTAGGTGATTTCCCTATCGCTGAATTTGATTCTGATTTATGTGGTTTAACTTCTTTTTCATGTTTCCCTCAAGCTGGTTCTAGTTCAACACTTGATCCTTTGCGTGAAGTGGTCATGTTTAGAGCGCAATATCGCAACTTTAATACCTATGAAACTATCGTTGGAAATTTTGTAACTGATGTTGATGGCACTGATCACGGCGGTATTCGTTGGTTTGAGCTTCGCAGAAATACTGGTGATGTTTGGCATATTGAGCAAGAAGGTACCTATTCTCCAGATGGAAAAAACCGTTGGATGGGTTCTATAGCAATGGATAAAGATGGAAACATGGCTTTAGCTTATAGTTGGGGGAGTAGCACTGATTTCCCAGGCATTCGTTACACAGGTCGTTTAGCAACTGATACATTAGGTGTTATGACCGAAGCGGAAGCGATATTAGTCGCTGGTACTGACGGTAACTCTAGTAACCGTTGGGGCGATTACAGTCATTTGTCGCTAGATCCCGTAGACGAATGTACTTTTTGGTACACCAATCAATACGGTAAAGAAAATGGTCAATGGGGAACTCATATTTCAAGTTTCAAATTTGATTCTTGTGATGGTGGAACTGGAGGCAATCAAAATCCTGTAGCTTCATTTACTTCATCTTGTACATTGCTAGATTGTACGTTTGATGGAACTGGTAGTACAGATAGTGATGGAAGCGTTGCTTCTTATTCTTGGGACTTCGGTGATGGCAGTACAGCTACGGGTTCTAACCCTGCTTATTCCTATGCGACTGATGGCACTTATTCAGTTGCCCTTACAGTAACGGATGATCAAGGCGCTACGAATACTAATACACAAAGTGTGACAGTTAGCACTGGAAATCAAGCGCCAGTCTCTGGATTTACTTTTGTCGCAACAGAATTGAGTGTTGCGTTTACTGACACTAGTACGGATAGCGATGGAACGGTCGATGTTCGGAGTTGGGACTTTGGAGATGGAAGTACATCGTCATCTCAAAATCCAACTAATAACTACGCAACTGCTGGAACCTATACGGTTTCCTTAACCGTTACTGATGATTCTGGCGACACTAATACATCAAATCAATCGGTTACAGTGAGCGAAGATAACATTCCGCCTATTTCAAACTTTACTTATACGCTTAACGAGCTAGAAGTCACTTTTGCAGATAGCAGTAGTGATAGTGACGGAACTATTTCATCTTGGAGTTGGGATTTCGGCGATAGCGCTTCGTCAACTAGTCAAAACCCTGTGCATGTATACTCTTTAGGCGGTACTTATACTGTTGCATTAACCGTAACGGATGACCAAGGTACCATTAACACAAGTTCACAAGCGGTCACTGTGGAGTCAGCTGGTGGTGGAACTTCCGGTGGATTTACTGAAACTAATGTTTCTCCGGGTTCTCGTGAAAACTTAGAGTTTACTATTGATGTTCCTGCTGGCGCTACGGCACTAGATATAGATACCTCTGGTGGAACGGGCGATATTACTTTAGTTGTCAACTTTGGTTCAACTCCGACTAGAAACGATAATGACTGTCTTGAGCAAGCTACTGGAAATACCCATAGCTGTTCAATCACGGATCCTTCTGAAGGAACTTGGTTTATTATCATTCGCGGTGTTGCAGCATCAAGTGGTGTTCAATTAGATGCTTATTGGACTGCGGGAGATGTCGGAAACATTGCTCCAACTTCTGATTTCAGCGTTTCTACTAGTGATTTAGAAGCAACGTTTACGGATAATAGTTCTGATAGTGATGGAACTGTAGATAGTTACAGTTGGGATTTTGGTGATGGAAATACATCAACTGATCAAAATCCAATCAATACTTACGCTACTGCTGGAACTTATACTGTTTCCTTAACCGTGACCGACGATGAAGGCTCTACAAATACTTCAAGTCAGTCAGTAACGGTTTCTGAAGCTGGAACAGGAACTAGTGGTGGATTTACTGAAACGGGTATAAGCCCAGCAAGTGGCGAAGTCATTTCCTATACTATCGACGTACCAGCAGGTGCTGATAGTTTAGAAATTGATATCTCAGGTGGAACCGGTAATGCCGACTTGGCTATTAACTTTGGATCAACACCAACTCGTAACGATAATGACTGTATTGAAACTGGAGCTGGTAATACACATAACTGTACTATTACTAACCCTGCTGAAGGTACTTGGTTCATTATAGTTAGAGGCGCACAAGCTTCTACTGACGTTCAGTTGGATGCATACTGGTTTGATAACTAGTAGCAATAAAGCTAAGTAAAAGCAAAAAGGGTCAACTTCGGTTGGCCCTTTTTTATGTCCATGGATGGACTGTATTCCGCAAGGAGGCATGGATGCCGGTGCGGTTATGTCAAACTAATAATTAACTAAACGCTAATTTTAAGTGTAAAATAACCCGCAACTCTATTGTTTAATTTTTGGTGCTTCAATTATGATTACACTTCACTACCTTGAAAACTCACGTGCACAGCGCATACTTTGGCTTTTAGAAGAACTTGGCGTCAAATACGAAGTTAAACATTATTACCGAGACAAGGTGACGATGTTAGCGCCAAAGGAATTAAAAGAGATCCATCCTTTAGGTAAGTCTCCTGTTATAACCGACGGAGATATCTGTATTGCTGAGTCATCAGCCATTGTTCAATACCTTATTGAAAAATATGGCGAAGGTAAATTGATGCCTGACAAAGAAAGTGATGAGTATTTAAAATATCGAGAATTAATGCATTATGCAGAAGGCACGATCATGCCATTTCTAGTATTTACTCTGATATTTAATAAAATAAAAGAAGCGCCTATGCCATTTTTTATTAAACCGATCGCAAAAGCGATTGCTAATAAAACTTTGCAGAGTTTTGTAACACCCAATGTGATCAATAATCTTGACTATTTAGAGAGCCTATTGGCCGGTAAAGAGTGGTTTGTAGGTAATACAATGTCAGGCGTTGATATTATGCTGAGCTTTCCATTGGAAGCTGCAGCAGCGCGAACAAATTTAAAAGAAACACATCCAAATTTGAAAGATTTTTTGGAAAATATCCATTCCTTAGCTAGTTACAAAAAAGCTTTAGAATGCGGTCTACCCTATGCATTTGTTTAATTAAATGAGATTTTAGTCCTGTTTTGAAGAAACTAATTCTTAAATACGGTTTAATACTTTTTATTATCCTTGGTGTTTTTAAGAGCTTGGAATTTCAATTTTTTTCTAGCAATTTGTCCTTAGAGATTTATATAGCGATTATTTCTACTATTTTTCTTGTATCAGGGTTTATGTTGGCTAAATATTGGACAGTTAAATCATCAACAGCAAAAAGTAAAGGAGACAATAAGTACTCACTTGATCTAGATGAGTTGTCAAAATTTAGTAAAAGAGAGCAAGATGTTATGCAACTTTTATGTCATGGTTATGCGAATAAGGAAATAGCGCAAAGTCTTAATATTTCAATAAACACAGTTAAAACCCATGTTAGTAAAGTTTTCTCAAAATTAGATGTCCATAACCGAACAGAAGCATTAGCGGAAGCTAAGTTACTGAATATAGTGCATTAAATCTACTATCACCCGATTGGGTGATTGCTAAATCTATTGATATTTCTTACAATTCGCCGTATTGACATACATTAACACTTCAAATTAACCATATAAATTAATGATTAATTTAAGTAGGAGAGCAATACAAATGAAGAACAGCATTATTAAATATGGTCTGATAGCCGGTACCATCATCGTAGCAATTCCATCTATTTCTGGTTTAATTATGGGGTACGGAGAAGAAACCTTTGCGATGGGTGAAGTCATTGGTTACTCCACAATGATATTCTCTTTAATGATGATTTTTGTTGCGACAAAAAGATATCAAGAAGCTAATCCTGATGTGGTCATCGGCTTTAAAAAGATTTTTTTATTGGGAACAGGTATCAGTTTAATCGCTGGAATTATGTTTGGCCTGTATAACGTTATTTATGTCCTGTATATCGATCCAGATTTTATGCAAAAATACTATGACTATTCAATTACTAATATTCGAAACAGTGGTATTTCTGAACAACTGGCTGATCAGAAAATCGCCGAACTTGAAGAACAAAAAGAACTATTTATGAGCCCATCACTTAACTTTTTGTTAATGTTTGTAACGGTATTTGTAATCGGTTTGGTGGTTTCGGTCATTTCGGGCTTATTTCAACGGGATCGAAATAAACTTACGAAAAGTTGATTTTTGTTGTAGATAGCTCGTTAGTTATAGGTTAAAACTATAGAAATAAATATTTCATATATTGTACCTGTTCACAGTAGGGCGTTAGAATAGTGTTTCTTCAAACCTAATTAATAAAGAGCAATACTATGACTAATCCAATGCCCAAATTAACAGTCCCCCAAGTTACGTTTAAAACCCGAGTACGTGATGAAAGCGTCGACGGCGAAAATCCATTTAGTTGGAAAGATGTCAGCACCAATGACATATTTTCCGGTAAGAGCGTTATTATTGTTGCTTTACCCGGTGCTTTTACACCTACTTGCTCAAGCACTCATCTCCCAGGTTACGAAGGTAAATATGAAGAATTAAAATCAAAGGGCATTGATGAAGTTTATTGTGTCAGCGTTAACGATGCTTTCTCTATGTTCCAATGGGCTAAGAACCTTGGGATCGAAAAAGTTAAAATGTTACCAGACGGAAACGGTGATTTTACTCGTTTAATGGGCATGTTAGTTAAGAAAGAAAACCTTGGTTTTGGTGATCGCTCATGGCGCTATTCTATGCATGTTGTAGATGGTGAAATCAAATCACAATTTGTAGAACCCGGTTTAATGGATAATAGTCCTGTAGACCCATTTACAGTAAGTGATGTCGATACAATGTTGGCTTCGTTATAAGATTTAAAATCGCTCAAGTTTTGTGATTTATTTCCCTTTAAAGGTGAATATGTTGATAAATTTGAGTGAATTTTAATCGAAAACAAATTAATTTTTAAAACCTGTCATATTGTTGTTGACAGCTAAAGCCTCCCTACGTATTATTGCGCCTCGCTGAAAGGCGGAAGCAAAAGAGCTTATCTGAACGAGCTTTTTTACGAACGAAAGTTTAAGCTTCACTCAGTGCGGAGTGGTAGTTCAGTTGGTTAGAATACCGGCCTGTCACGCCGGGGGTCGCGGGTTCGAGTCCCGTCCACTCCGCCATTATTTGTTTCAAGGAAGAACAATAAAGACCCGCAAGCCTATTAAAAAGTAGGTTTAGCGGGTTTTTTTATGCCTATAAGGTTCTATGCCGTTTAATAATATCCAGCTTTTATTGTAATGCAACACTAAAACGGGCTGGTGCTAAATTTTGGTTCTTTAATTATTCCTATCCAGGCCTTTATTTTAAAAACCGATACAGATGTATCGGTTTTTTTGCTTCAAAAAGATGATAGATGTTTCTAAATGCAAAATATCTAGTAGTTTCATCTAGATAGGAAATTAGCTTGAGCTATCGTTAGTATAACGATAGGATTCGGTTATATAATAAATTACCAGTCTTAAACTGGAAAACTCTAATGGTAAAATCAGCAAGTTGTTTTTTATTTTTTTTATATGCACCTCTTTTTTTGGATGCCAGTCAACAAATAAGAGTAAAACCTCATATCAAACACCATCTTCTCCAGAGCTGATTCATTTACTTCAGCTTGTAAAGCTAGATAAAATAAAACAAGATAAAACAAATAAAGCGCGCATTTCTATTCAAAGAAATAAACTTTTTCAAGCTAAAAAGCGTTTTGAGTGCATTTCTAATGTATTCACAAAGGAACAAGTAAGGAAGCGAGTATTGCAATCAAAATATGAGCGTAATGAACTAATCTTGACGGAGTTGTTATTAAAATTGGGTAAACATCGGGATAATAATGATTTATAAATTTCCAATTTTCAGTTGTTTTTTAATGTTCCTTGTCATTTCTTATTCGATGGAGGGGAGGGGGAACTCGCCTTTGGATGAAGGTATGGATTTATATAAAAAGCAGCTTTTTTCTGAAGCTATTAAACTATGGAAGCTTAAAGCTCGAACCATTGGTGATATTGAATCTCAGTATATGCTTGGGAGAGTTTTTATGGAAGGTGAGGTAGTTGAACAGAACTTGATTTCCTCATTTTTATGGTTTCAAAAAGCGGCGAAACAAAACCATGCTAAATCTCAATATCAATTAGCAAGAATGTACGATAAGGGAGTGGGCACACCTGAAGACAGGCAAAAAGCACTTAAATGGTACAAGGTAGCTGCGAATAATAAAAATATAGATTCACAACATATTTTAGGCGAACTATATAGAGTAGGGACTATGGTTCCAGTGAATTTGTTCACAAGTTTTAAATGGTTCGAAAAAGCATCGATTCAAGGTAAAGCTGATTCTCAATATAGGTTAGGGATTTTTTATCGAGGTGGCTGGGGTGTAGAAAAGGATAGAAGCAAGGCGATTCTATGGCTAGAAAAATCAGCAGAACAAGGTGTCATTGATGCTGCTTATGTCTTGGGTCAAATATATTTAAAAGACTTTGAAGTCGAAAACAAGACTGATATTAGCATCAGCTGGTTAGAAAAAGCTGCTAACAAAGGGCATAAAAAAGCTCAAATACTACTAGGGCGAATTTACGAAAAAAACCTGGTTACTGAAAAAGCCAAAAATATAGCGATTAATTGGTATAAGAAAGCGGCGAATATTGATGTCAACCAAATAGTTTCAAGGCACTATTCATGTGAGAAATTAAAGGATGATCTAGAAAGGTTTGAAGTACCAAAAGAAATAGGGTTAGTTGAGGTTGTTGGTCATTTAGAGCATGGCACGTATGAAGTCGGAAAAGCATTCAAATATACGCTTTTGTTATTTAGAGCGCGACAAACTTTTTACGCTCGTTTATTAGAACCGGAAAGTTTAAGTGGAGAATTTTACCAGTTTGGAGTAGATCTAAGGTGTGTATTTATGATTGATGATATCCGCTATAATGTTTTACGGAGAGAATATTTCTTTCACATCAAGCAAAATAAAAAATTAAATATCCAAGCACCTATTTTTCTTGCAGATATTAAAACTGACATTGGAGAATCAAAAGCTATTGAAATTTCCGGAAATCATATATCTAAACAAATCGAAAAGTGAAGAATAAATAAGTCCCAATGCACAGTTACACATTAGTAAATTTTTTAGTTTCTGTATTTTGGGCGAAGCAATTAATGACAAGAGAAAAAAGTGACAGTCACTGTATTAATCCCAAATGTTCTAAAGACCATCACACTGATGCGGAAACTAGTGACGAGAGTCCTAAGGTTTGGTTCTGCGAGATGGGCTCAACTGATGATGTGTTCTTTGTGCAATGGTAATTATAGTTAACATGACATTGGAAAAACGACGCAAGGAAACGCGCGTCTCAATTAGGCGTTAGGTCAAAATTATTATGAAGAAAATTTTAGCTGTATTCTTAACTGTGTTACTGAGTTCTTGTGAAGTTTCCGTTGACTCAAGGCCGACTGTCACATTACCACCAGAATATGGACAGGAGGAAACTCAAAAACTGCTTAGTTCTTTTGATTTTGGGAAGCTTAAAAAAGACATCGCATCCAAATTTCCAAGTGCTATTAATAACCAGGTTAGTTTCTACTACCGGCCAGTGTTCTATCAAAGTATAGCGGGGAAAGGAAATAAAATGATGATTAAGATCGATGTGATTTCCAATGATGGCTGGAAGGAAAAAAAGAGTCTCGAAAAATACTTAGAGATAATACTATTGGCGAAGATTGAAGGGCCTAACAAGTGACTATGGTGTAAAATATTAATTTTTAATCAGAAATAAGTCACACAATAGAAAATCTGACAAAGGATAAAGTCAGTAAAAAAATTGTGGCAGCTATTTTTTTATTAACTTTAAGAAGGGAGTCATCTATAGTGTGTAGGTTTTTAACCATAGTATTTGCGTTAGTTGTTTTTTCCTCCAACGCAAATATAATTAAGCTGAATTCTGTAAAGTCGCCTGTGAAGTCGTCTTTGTATTGGCATGGATATATCGAAAAAACTGGTGGTAGGTTCGTCGAAGACGATACTGCAATAACGGGTTTGGCAGGTACTGATTTCGAAATTAATATATTAAAAAAAAACACATGGAGAATTCCAAATAGAATAGGTACTGGTTTTATCATAATAGTGGATTTTTCATCCATCCCCAAAAATATAGAAAAATTTAGTCTTCAAATAACGTACCCGGAAATGACGCTTCCAATAGGAGGAGTGCGCTCGGCTATTAAGCGAGATATCGATCTTCATAGACATAGTGGAAGCTACCGATGGACTTTTGACTTTTACTTCGACTTCCCTTACGAAACAACACCAGGAGATTGGAAAATAAAAATATATTCTGAAGGCGATTTAATCCATTCATCAATTTTTAGAGTGGTAGACTATGAAAAGAAAGCACAAAATTGGTGACAGTCACTTTTTCATTCTATTGAATCTTAGATATACGGACGTAAAGTCCGCTCTACTAAACTGTTAGGGCAAATTATGAAATACATTATAGTAGCGCTTGTTTTTCTAGCTACATCGACACTTGCAGCAGACTTCTCCAGTCGTGTTAACGAAGGTAATGAGCTTGCATTGACTATGTCAGGGAAGCAATATGATCAAAAGTTAGGGCCGTTTATAGGTGATATTATGCGCTTATGTATTCCACCAGGTTCAACAAATTCAACAAACCTTGGCACTTTTAGTCTGGTTGCAATTGTATCTAATCAAGGCGCTTCATCTGGAATTGAAGTAAAGCCTTTCAATTCAATATCTAAATGTTTTTCCAAAAAAATAACAAGGGTTAAATTACCGACACCACCTGAACAAAATAGCTTGTTAATGGGCTACCCAATTACTATTACGGTAACTGTGAAGCCGTAGCTCTAACAAGACTTTCAGCGAGAAAAAATACAGTTTGTTTTTTTTGTTAACTACGCTCACCTATTTTTGCTACTATTTTTGGCTTCTTTAAAAGAGCGTTAATTGGAGCCATGTGTTGATACCTAAAGTTTCATATAACGCTACTTCTAGCTAATTGTTCGACAACAAAGTTAATGAAGGTAATATGTCTCCAAACTGTAAGGAGATATAAATGAGAAACTTAGCGTGCGTTTTTTTATTTAGTTTGTATTTGAGTGGATGTGCTATTTCAATCGCTGGTAAAGATGAATTTATTGAGCTGAATTATGAGCAGAAGGTGTCAACAGATAGTGACATTACGATTAGAATGTCTTGCCCTGGAAAAATGTACTCAATGATGGTTTCAGTTATTGTGCCATTGCCCCCTATAATTCCAGCGTTTTGGGTAAATGAAGAGACATCAAGCTTATATTTAACTGCGCCAAAAAAAGGTTCACCATCAATATCCTTTCTTGATGGCTCTAATAATCCTGTAAAGGTCATAACCACTTCAGTGCGTGAAGGCGAAAATTTTAATGATGCCTCAAAAAAAGATTACTATATAATTATTAACAAAGATTGTGCCGATTTAGATGGTTATAAACTTATAATAGTAATTGATGAAGTTGAAGTCATCTATTTACTAAAGTATATCGAAGGAAAAATTAAATTTGCGTGGACTTACTTAAGTGCGTAACTTATTTAACGATGCGTTTGAATTTGACGCTGTCAAAACTCTTTTATCAACTTTGCGTTATATACCAGGAGGAATTTATGCGTAACCTAACAATTGTAATATCATTTATTTTGATAAGTGGTTGTTCTACAATCCAAATGGCGGGCAAGCTAGAAAATGGAATATATTCTAACGTTCAGAAAACTTTTGAAATGAATGTTCCTGAACTGCCAGAGGTTAAAGTTGTAGATGGATCAAGGCCTTTTTATTCATATGTTGATTTTATTGCAAAAAACAAAGCTTATTCTATAGAAGTATTCGATCGAGCTTCTCCAGATAACGAAGAGTCCTTTCGTTTGGGAACAGTGTCATTTATGAAACGTTATATTCCAAATAAGTGTGGTCCGAATTCTTTTGACTCGGTAATTGGAAAATTTTCCAAAGTTTCAAATAAGCTTTCATATGACTTTGCAACCAAAGGTGTACGCCCTGATGGACAAAAAACATTTTGGTATGGTCGCTCTATATATTTGGCGCCAAATAAAGTGGCTATATGCATGTTTTATGTCAATAGAATTGAAAGCGAATCAGTTGAAGGTTTTAAATCAACGTTTGATAAAAATGTATTTGATAAAGTGTGTTCGTCAATAAAAGCTAAAAGATAACAAGTGAATATGGAATTAAATATAAATTTTTGTCCATCTCATCTTTCCGTCTCTCACCGCAAAAATTAAGAATGACAAGTGTGAGTCATCGAAATGTCCGCTTGTGGCCGTTTTCTGAAATTAACTAAAAGCGAAAGCTAGGAAGTATTCTTTCAGATAGTTTTATACCCGCTTCCGCTTGTCGTATTTTAATTGATTCATTTTTTACTTTCCTATTAAAGTAGCTGAATTAGAGATAAAAAACATATTTCTAGAAAATTAAATTCTAGGATATACGACAATAACGTCGCATTTTTAGGATTTAATAATGAAATGTAAAGCGCTTAAGGACAGTCTAATTGCAGTGTTCAAGGAAATTCGCTACTATCAATAAATCTTGGATATACGGACATAAGTCCGTTCTACCAAACTGTTAAAACAAGGATGGGAATGAACGAACCAAATTATAAATCATGTAACTCGGATGAGCTTCAGAATATTCTAAGTCATATCGACCATGATGCTTGGCCTGATAGAGTATTAAAGATAAAAGCTCTACTTGCAGATAGAGCTCAAGACGAAGAAAGCAAAATAGCTGAAGTAGTAGATAAGACTAATGCTGTTGATATTTTTTCTCCTAGGCAAATATTCCTTGGTTCATACTTGGGTGGCCCAGTAGCAGCTCTTTATTATCTTAAATCTAACTACAAAGCTCTAAACAATACTGTAGCTGAGAAGAACGTCCTCTTTGCAGGGGGAATTTTTATAGCTCTTTTGACTGTCTCGCTACTCTATATACCAGATAACTTTCCTCGACTGGCAATTCCATTGTTCTACAGCGGAATCGCACTTCTAATTTCTGAGAATTTGCAAATCAACAGAGAAAAGGAAGCTGCGAGCAAGGAATACCGATTTTGCTCTAGCTGGCGAGTAGCGAAGGTCGCAATTGTTTCGCTTGTGGGTTATTTCATCGTTGCCTTCGGCTTACTATATGCTATTGAATCTTCTCGTTTAACTCAATTAGCTAATACCCCAGAATCTGAAAGCCTATTTAAAGACCAGGAAATGAAATTCTACGTCGTCTCGCGTAAGGATATTAGGACGATTTACAATCAACTAGAGAATTCAGGTACAAATCAATCGTTCGCAATATTTGCATTTTTTCCTAATAACGAGGGAAAAAATAACCATGTAGAAATACAATTCGGAATAGAAAATAATAGAATTGGCCTGGATTGGGTATTACTTGGTGAGAATAAAGAAAAGGACAAAAACAAGTTTATTGATTTAGCGCGCACAAATGGATATAAAGTAAAAAATCTTGAGATGAATGATGTGAAATACTTGCGTGTAGAAAGTGGAGATTTGGTGGGGTTGATGGAGCAAGTGATGATTCAACTGTACGACGTATCACCAAGTAAAAAAATGGAATTAATAGCTAATAAATTTAAGGTTAAAGAATTTCCTTTTTCTTTGGCTGAATTATATAGCGACTTTTATATGTCTGAATCAAATAGATAAAGTTTTAACCAGAAAAGGCAGGCGATGCTAAACTACGCACACCTGCTTTAAGCGTTAAATTTCATGGAATATTTTGAATAAATAAACAGGCTAAATAATTGAAGAAATATATTTTATTTTTGCTTTTGTTTTTAATACAATCAAATGCTTTCTCAAAATCTTCAGAATGTGTGATTTTACTCCACGGTATGGGGCGAACTGCATTTTCAATGAATTCCTTGGAGTCGTATTTGAAGGAGAATGGATTTCAAACTGTAAATCATAGTTATCCGTCAACGTCACAAACAATCGAAAATATATCTAGAAACATCATACCCAAATTTATTAGTGAGTGTAATAAAGGGGCAACGAAAGTACATTTTATTACTCATTCATTAGGAGGCATTATTTCTCGCTATTATCTTCAGACTAACCGGCTTCCTGTGGGAAGTCGCGTCGTAATGTTAAGCCCGCCAAATAAAGGTAGTGAAATAGCAGATAGGTTTCACGATTCAACTTGGTATCGTTGGTTAGCGGGCCCTCCAGGGCAGCAATTAACAACTGACTCTAATAGTTTGCCAAATAGGTTGAAACCAATTAATTATGAAGTGGGAATTATAACGGGAAGGAGTTCATTAGAGCCGTGGTTTTCACGTTTAATTCCAGGTGAAGATGATGGTAAAGTTTCTGTTGAGAGCGCCAAATTGCAGGAGATGAAAGACTTCCTTGTAGTAGATCATGCTCATACTTTTATAATGAAAAGCGATGAAGTTAAGATTCATGTATTGAATTTTATAAAATATGGTAGATTTAAAGTAGAAAAGAGAGAAAGTTCTAACAAGGCGCAGAAAATTGACGCCAAGAAACAAAAGCTTGACGCTATTTATAATTAAGGAGGAGGCATGGTATACAACAGCAAATGGATGCAGTTTTTATTCTATGCGGCAATTTTTAGCATGCCATGTATTTCTTGCTTCTTTTTCTATATTGCTTTCGTAAACTATTTTAAATTTGGAATTTCTAATGCCGGGATAATTGTTATGATAGGGTTGGGGTTCTCCTATTTGTCTTATCTCTGTTTTTCTTTGGAAAAATTTATAGGCGCTAAAGTCTATTTTAATGATGAAGAATTCAAAGTGATATTTAGAAATAGTGTTGCTACTTACAAATGGAATGATATTGCAATAGCTATGAGTACTCTTCACGGTCAATACTTGAGATTATTAGATTCATCAGGAAATACTATTTATATAGTGGATTACATGAGTCCTGGTTATTCCAAATTTGCGGAAAAGGTAAATGATGCTGTCGATATTTAACAAACGCCGGTTGTCGAAATCAGAAACAAAATAACAAAGTTCATTTATCCATATTCCCCAAAACACTAGAAACATTATAGTTTGCCACATTGAGTTATTTTGCAAAAAGAGTAGGGTAATCACCTCATGCTTCATTTAAACTCTCAATATGACAAAACCACGTGGCAGACCAATCCATAAAGATAAACTCACTCCAGCCGAATGGCGTACCGCTGATGCGGTTCGGCATGGATTGTCTAATCAACAAATTGCTGATCTAGAAAATATCAGTTTAGACGGCGTGAAATATCATGTAGCTAATGCGATTGCAAAACTCGAACTCAAAAACCGCAATGCTTTAAAATATTGGGTAGGCTCGCCCGTAGATAGCGTATTAAATAAAAAGGTAAAATCTATGAAAGAGGAATTTAATATTATAGGTCTTGGACAAGTATCAAGAAGCGTCAAAAATATTGTGGAATCGGAGCGTTGGTATCGAGATGTTTTGGGTCTGACCCATCTTTACACCTTCGGCACAATGGCATTCTTTGATTGTAACGGCACTCGGTTGATGCTGTCAGAGAAAGAAGAAGGTGAAAGTGCTGAATCGATACTTTATTTGCGCGTTTCAAATATTATGGTTGCCTATGAAAAGATGAAAGAACTTGGTATAACATTCGTCAGTGCGCCTCATATGATCCATAAGCATGAAGATGGAACGGAGGAATGGATGGCATTTTTTGATGATCTTGAAAGTCGTCCATTGGCCATTATGTCTAGCGAATCGAAAACATAAAGATGCCTTTTACGCCAGTACATATGGGTCCCGGAATTTTGTTTAAAGCGCTATTACAAAGTAGCTTTAGTTTAATGGTATTCGGTTGGACCCAAATCGTTATGGATATTCAGCCTTTGATAGTCATAATCACAGGAGAAGGGCATCTCCATGGTTTTACTCATACCTATGTTGGCGCAATTCTTATTGCCGTGTTTTCAGCGTTAAGTGGCAAGTATCTGTCTGAATTTGGTTTAATTATTCTAGGAATCTCTAAACCTAATCCTAACTCAAACTCAAACTCTGGCTCCAATCCTATAAAGATAAAATGGTGGATTGCTTTTTTGAGCGCTTTTATTGGTAGCTTTAGTCACGTTTTGTTGGATAGCATCATGCATTCCGATGTTGAGCCATTTTTCCCGTTTATGCTTAATAATGATTTATACAACTTTATAAGTATTTCAGCGTTGCATAAATTGTGTTTATACTCGGGCTTAGTCGGAGGCGCTATTTATTTTTTGCTTAGATGGCGAGCTAATAAAAATTTGCTAGAGATTGAATAGTTTGCATATTAAAAAGGGGATAACTTATGGTTAGTTTAACAACACCTGTATGTGATTTTGGAGCTGAAGCGATAGAATTTAATTTACCGGGAGTCGATGGTAAATACTGGTCGCTAAAAGATTGCGCTGGTCCAAATGGACTATTGGTGATGTTTATTTGTAATCATTGTCCTTACGTAATCGCCATCCGAGAAAGAATTATTAGAGATGCATTAGAGTTAAAAAAACTAGGCATTAACTGCGTAGCGATAATGTCTAATGACCCTACCGATTATGAGGAAGATTCATTTGAAAATATGAAGAAAGTTTCCGATGAATTCGATTTCCCGTTTCCCTACTTATTAGATGGAACTCAAGAAGTCGCAAAAGCTTATGGCGCTATTTGTACGCCTGACTTTTTTGGTTATAATTCAGATTTAAAATTACAATATCGAGGTCGAATGGACGAAAGTCGTAAGKAAACGGCTGGCGCATCTGTGCGACGCGATTTGTTTGTGAGCATGAAGTTAATTGCGGAAACAGGCAATGGTCCCAAAGAGCAGATCCCAAGTATGGGATGCTCTATTAAGTGGATAAATGAATAGTTATTTTGTGTTTGCTTAAACCAATTGAAATTGAATATGAAAGGTTGTACCGACTTTAACATCGGATGTGACCGCCATATGAGCGTCGTGGTGTTCAGTTATTACGAAGTGAGGAAATGATAGCCGTTTGTGCGCATCGTCTTCCATATCTAATGGATCATTGCTAAAAAACGGTTCAAATATCGATTGCTGTTCATCACCATTTAAACCAACACCATTATGCGAGATTTGTAACCATAATGAATTGTAGCCTTGAAGCACTCTAATTTTTATCACCGGCTTAAAATCATCGCCCTTAGCCGAGGCTAACGCATTGAGACAATGTCTTAAAAGGCTTAAGAAAACCTGTTGAATTTCTGAGACATGACAACTTACCGATGGAAGGTTTTCGTCATATTCACGTTTGATACTGATATCCGTAAACTTTAAACCTTTCGGTGTGGACAAAACTGTTTCAGCTAATTTAATCGTATGATCCATAATTTGAGTCATTTCGACTTCTTGCTTTTCTTTTCTTTGCGCGCTTGCAAAGTCTAAAAGATTATCAACAATAGATGTCGCTTGATTACCCAGGTTGACCGCATCAGTTAAGCTACTGGTAATATTGGCTATATCATCATCATATTGTCTTTTATTGCCGGATTCTCTTTCACTTGCGGTATTGGCTTTTTCTGAAATGACGAGCATACGTTTTTCGATCTGTTTGATATCATTGAGCATTCCTTGTAGTGGTACGCTCATATCATGCGCCATAGAGGAAGCAAGCTCACCCATCGAAGACATTTTATCCCGTTGGATCAACTGATTTTCTGATTTAACTTGTTTTGAGACATCATCTAACAGTAAGACAACACCACTGTTCATCACTGATCCTTTAGAGTTATTTGAGGTTAAAGGGTAAATAGTAATGTCAAAATGAAAAAGACCGCGTTGGCTTTGTCTGATTGTGGTGGGGTGTTGTTGGATCAATGCTTGGTCAACTTGATCACGGCTAATGGTAATAATGGGGTAGGCTTCCCAAAGATCGTGTCCTATGGCGTCCATCATTTTAACGCCTGTGTATTTTTCAGCCTTTTTATTCCACTGAGTAATTACACCTTTTGAGTCAAGCCCGACCAACATAGAAGGCATGGATTCAAGAATGCTTTGTAAATAATGTTCGGAGTCATGAAGTTGTTGGGTTCTCTCTACGACTCGATGTTCAAGGTTAAGTTTAATCGCAACCAATTCTTTATTAGTTTTTAATTTTGCTAGGCGAGAGAGAAATAGAATAATGGCGGTGAATGAAAGTAATATAATTAAAATCCCAGACGACCAGTTAGCGACATACTGCCAGTTGGTTTTACCTTGCTCGTCTTTAAACAACATTATTAAATCACCGCCAATGCCGGTGTAAGAAACCAGCAAAATAACGATAAAAGTGATGATTATTGTGGCGATTAAAAATATGGGGTTTCTATTCATTAAACTTCTAATATTAGTGAGTAAGATTTATTAGACACATAATATCATTCTTTTTAATCGATAGTAATTAGCAGTTTTAGAGATTGTTTAAATCTTGTATTTACTGTGACAAATAACTCTAATAGGATGGTGTTTTGAAATTAACAATAGCGTTAACAAAAACGTTATTTGGGAACAATGTAATGTCTAATTCGCCATGGCAAGCAGAAGATATAGCTCACTGGTTGCTCAAACAAAACGTTAAGCGTTCATATCAACAAGAAGTTATCAGTAAAATTAAAGCTTTTGATAGCCATTTAGTGGTTTCGCAATATGGTGTATTATCAATGGATACAACTAAATATCCACTTTACTTAATTAAATCCGCAAATTGGAATAAATCAAATAAAACCGTTTTGGTCACAGGCGGAGTACATGGTTACGAAACCAGTGGTGTACAAGGCGCTATTCGATTTTTGCAAGATGAGATTAAACGTTATCTTAATGATTTTAACTTCATTGTTGCGCCGTGTATTAGTCCTTGGGGATACGAAACCATCAACCGCTGGAATCCTAATGCAGTAGATCCAAACCGATCTTTCTATAAAATGAGTCCAAGCGAAGAGTCTCAAAGTTTGATGAATGCTCTCTCGGATGAATTGTTAGATAAAACAGAAAAGTCAGAAAAGTCAGAAATAATTGCTCATTTTGATCTACATGAAACAACGGATACTGACAATAGTATTTTTCGACCGGCATTAGCGTCTCGAGATGGAATAGCTCAAGATGATTGGAATATTCCAGACGGTTTCTATTTGGTTGGAGATACTGATAATCCTCAACATGATTTTCAAAAAGCGATGATAGAAAGCGTTAAACTAGTGACTCATATCGCTCCTTCTGATGACTCAGGCAGAATTATAGGTGAAAAAATTGAGCAATTGGGCGTGATTAATTATCCTACTAAAAAACTAGGTCTTTGTGCTGGAATGACAAATGCCGAGTATGTAACCACCACAGAGGTTTATCCAGATAGCCCCAAGGTGAACGATGAAGAGTGCATATTGGCGCAAGTTTCAGCGATCACCGGAGGGCTAGATTATATTCTTGAAATTTAGTTATCGTACCAATAAGCATCTAACTGAGCATCAGTAGAAGCATTTCGACCTCGTACGATAATAAACCAAGTGCCTTCGGTTGGATTAGTAATCGTACAATTGTGGGCATTTCCAGCACCTTGCTCTAAACAATCGTTATCATTTCGAGTAGGCGTTGACCCAAAATTAACCACCAAGTCAATATCACCGGTTCCGCCAGAGGTATCTATTTCTAGAGAATCTGCTCCGGCAGGTACATCAATGGTAAAGGCAATATTTTCATTTCTTGATGGACTAATGCCTGTTTCTGTAAAACCGCCAGATACTGGTGTAGAAGTTTCTGAAACGGTAATATCTTGAGTGCTTTCATTGGTAGAACCTTGATCATCCGTTACCGTTAAACTAACGCTGTATGTCCCCGCGGACGAAAAAACATGAAGTGGCGATTGAACCGTTGACGTATTTCCGTCATCAAAATCCCAACTCCAGCTATCAATACTACCGTCACTATCAGAACTCGTATCCGTTAGTGTTGCTTCCAATTCATTAGTAGTAAAAGTGAAGTTTGCAGTAGGCGCTTGGTTTTCTACTTCGGTTGCTACAGTTACATTTTGACTGCTAACATCTGTAGAACCTTCGTTATCGGTAACCGTTAAATTAATCGTATAAGTACCATCAACAGAATAATCATGGCTAGGGTTTTGTAAGTTTGAAGTGTTTCCGTCGCCAAAATCCCAATCCCAGTTGGTTATATTACCGTCTGAGTCAGAGCTGGCATCAGTCAAAACAACGTTGAGTAGGTTAATGTTTGCAGTGAAACTGGAAGATGGCGCTGAGTTGCCTATAGCTTCAGCAAACCAATAAGCATCGAGCGTTACACCAGATGACGCTTGCGCACCTCGAACGACAATAAACCAAGTTCCTTCAGCTGGATTAGTAACAGTACAATTATGAGTATTTCCAGCACCTGTTTCCAGACATTCAAAGTTGTTTCTAGTAGGTGCGCTGGCAAAATTAACCGCTAAGTCGGCATTTCCAGTGCCACCAGAAATATCAATCACTAGAGAAGTTGAATTAGCCGGAACGTCGATGGTGTATGAAAGACTTTGACCACTAGTAGGACTTACATCGGACTCCGTGAAGCCACCGGTTGTTTCTCCGCCAGTATTAGCGGCAGAAACCGTTATTGTTTCATTTGTAGTAGAAGTTGCTGAGTTGTTATCGGTAACGGTTAAAGAAACAGTATAAGTGCCGTCATTTGAATAATTATGTGAAGGAGCAACGCCGGTTGAGCTATTACCGTCACCAAAATCCCAGCTATAGGAGTCAATAGTTCCGTCGGAATCACTACTTGCATTTGCGTCAAAATCACAAGCTAGTTCAACACAGCTTGAAGTGAATAAAGCGGTAGGGGACTGATTGCTGTCTGCTGAAATGGTAATGATTGAAGCTGAAGTAACGCCTTGGTTGTTAGACTCATCAAAGGCTCTAAAATAGACCAAGTGTTCTCCGTTTGATAAACCCGTTGTGTCAATAACTGAATTAAACGATTCTACTCCAGAAGATAAGTCACCATCGTTATTAGTAACATCAACTACTATTGCTGTTTCTTTCCAGATAGGCGTATCAATCGAATATTCAATTTTACTGATGCTTTTTCCTGCTGTTGATAACTGGCTTCTGGTTGCATCCGCCGTTGCGATTAAATCAATTGAAGTACCAGCTCCTACCGTAACACCCGATAACGAGCCGTTTAAACTAATAGACGTTACTTCTGGACCATGAGCGAGCAAGTAGGGCGCTGCAGTTACTTTTGCTGCATATTTTAAAGCATTAAGATTGTCAGGTTTGATAGTATCTGTGTAATCTGCGCATTGTTGAAAAAAGGAAGTCCCTAACTCAAATGTAAAAGCAGCAATTCCTAATTCACCATAACTAACGTCATCGCTTGTACCATCGGTAGCATACAGGCCAACACTTTGTTGCGGCGTATAATCATTGAACCATGCGAATTTATTACCTAGTGCAACAAAACCGCTGTCATTTGGAGAAACATCGGTTGTATGCCCCCAAGGCCATAAAACCAATTCGCTGTAACTATGAAAATCTAAATGCATTCCTGCGGTGTCTGTTGGCGCTCCATCGGTGATTGCATCGCCTCTAACGTCTGGAAATAGACTTCTTATGTAGTTTGAAACGGCTTTAGTCTCCGGTTCAGATTCAGCGACATTACCACGGTAGGTAGAGTCACATTCATTTCCGCTAGATCCTCCATCGGTTGTGCCCCAAAAATAAGCAAAGTTTCGATTGAGATCAACACCGACATTTAGACCCGGACAGTGGTTTGCATTGGTGTTTTTACGTTGAAAAACACCGGTTTCTGCTATTTTTCGACCGTCTGGATTCATTTGGAATAAGATATGAATTTCGTGATAGTCAATAATCCATTGCGTATCGGCATCTGTCGCATAGTCATCTAAAAGTTGTTTAGCAAAGTCTAAAGTGAGGTTTGCTGGTGTGTATTCTCTGGCGTGCATTGATGCGTGAATAAATAAAACCGGTTTATCTTCAACAATGTTCTGATTTGTAATTTTGAGCACCATCAAATCGTAACCAGCTTGATTGTTTTCCTTTTCCCACGAATCACCAATATCGATCCACTCAGCAAGCGTTGGATTATCAGTGGCTAATGTCGCACCATCATTTAAGGTTTCCTCTACCGTTGCATAACATTCAAAACCAGGAATAGATTGAATGCTATTTTCAGCCTTTATTTGAAACTGCTGGGCAACCTGTGCTTTAAAATCTTTGTAACGATTATTGAAATCCGTTGCTGTTTCAATAGTGAGATTATGAGTTTTGAGTTGGGCGATTTCTTTTTGCGTTAGATCTGCAATGATGTAGCCTTGCTCATAATTAGTTTCTAAAATAGCGTGATGGAAGGATATGGCTATTTTTCGAGCTAGCGCTTTATCTGTTACATGAATTTTTGAGGCTATTAAAACACCATTAACGGTTTGTTCATTTTTTGCTACTTCTATTGGTGAACTTGATATGTTCTCTATAGCGTTTAAGGCTAACGGACTGGCTAATAATAAACCGCAGGTGATGGATGCGACTATTTTGTTTTTATTAAATAAATTAAATCGCATTATTTGTTCTCTTATTATTGTGATTAATTGAGTAAATTCCGTATTAAACCGACGAAAGACTATCAGAGTAAGTTATTAATTAATATAGAATAATACCGTTGTAAGGAAATTGAATTTGGATTTTGATAATAAATAAGAGGCTCGCTATTGATTTAACAAACCTAAATTTTAGAGATTAGAATACAGATGATCAAAAATGGCATAAGCATTCTAGAATCGACATTAGGTAGATGTGGTATAGTCTTGCTTTTATTAAGTAAAGTATGATTATTGTCCATTTTAGTTGGCAGTATCTGTGCTTTTACTGAACATAATCAGCGTATATCTAAAAAGTTGCCAAATATAACAATTTGCATCAACTACTCCATTGGAGTACCCTAATTAGATGATCACAATCGCAGAAACACCTCCATATATTAAGAAAGCTGAAAAACTTCTTACCTCTGCGGAAAGAACTGAGCTTATTTCTTATCTTTCTCTCAATCCAAAAGCAGGTGTCATAGTTGAAGGGGCGGGAGGTATACGTAAAATAAGGTGGTCACGTGGCTCATCCGGTAAGAGTGGAGGCGTTAGAATTATCTATTATTATCATAATGAATCGWTDHHBWTATATHTAWDADHWTTDTHHCCWWAMAKCGAWAAHGHBAATVDAACTBVRGAAGWGDDDHWNATTTTADBMAAATTAACAAAGCAATTAATTGCTTTCTGGAGGTCGTAAATGACTACAGCATTTGAAGAAATTCGCGAGGGATTAGAGGCTGCAATTGAACATGCCAAAGGGAATAATTCAAAAATGGTTCTGCATAAACCACATGTGGTTGATGTGAAAAAATTAAGACATAAAATGCAAATGACTCAACAGGAATTTTGTGCAATGTTTGGTATTGCGTTGGGTACGTTGAGGCATTGGGAGCAAGGCGATCGAGAGCCTAAAGGGCCTGCTTTAGTTTTGTTGAATGTTGTCGAAAAAAATCCTGAAGCCGTTTTAGATGCACTTGCGGGGTGAGGATATAACCAATGTTTGAATTAGATTCGGCAATTAATGTGCCTTACAAATTAAATATGGCGTTAAAATAAAACGCCAAATATCAATACGCGAAAAGATGATGTTATATTTCATTATCTTGTTGCGCTAAATCCATTTCCTTGGATAGAAGAATTTCGAACCTTACAATCAAATTCCATAAACCAAATATGAGCCTGAACGCAAGAATATAAAATATATCTCAATTCCTTCTACACTTTTGCTAAGTGACAGAAATCACATCCTAAATCGACAACCGTCACAGTTTAGTCATTTTCTCACTCAAAACAATCCCAACCTGCTAAATTAAACTAACTCTATTGTTTGTATATTCAAAATTAAGTAAGTTTTTTCAGGAGTATTACTTGTTGTTTAAATTAAGAAGTCAATTATTAGCGACGGCAGTTATGTCCGTTATATCAGCTCAAACTATAGCGTCGTCAGCAGCTCAATCAGCAGATCCCATCAGTGGGGTGGTTGAGCAACGTTACATTATAAAATATAGGCAGCCAGCCGAGAATTTAATGAAGAGCACTAATGACTCTGGTTTTGATAGCGTTTCAGCAAGGCAAAAGCTGGAACAAAGCGGAATAGACGTTAAGTTAGAACTAACACAACAACACTCTATCGCTGCAATTCTAACTGATCAGATGATTAATGAACTCCTAACTGACCAAAACATAGTTTCCATCGAACGAGATGTCACAAGAAAATTCTTAAGTATTTGGGAGGATACAGCTGGCGACGCCAATCTGATGCAATTAATCCCTTATGCAATTGCACAGTCACAGGCCCAAGAACTCACTCTGCAGGACGGGCAAAAAGTGTGCGTAATTGATTCTGGCATAGCCGGTTCTGATGGTGAAACTGGTGGGTTTAATGACGATTTTGTTTGGGATAATATAACGGGAGTTGATGATTCAGGCACGGGAAGTTGGAATGCCGATGGAGGTCCTCATGGAACTCATGTTGCAGGAACGGTAGGAGCCGCTGACAATGGATTTGGAGTGATTGGAATGGCTCCAGGAGTACCGATGCATATTGTTAAAGTTTTCAATAATATCGGCTGGGGCTACTCTTCTGATCTAGCATTTGCAGCTGAGAAATGTAGCGAAGCAGGCGCAACCATTATCACTATGAGTTTAGGAGGAGGCGGAGCGAGTAGTGTTGAAGAGTCTGCTTTCGATACTTTCACTGAGAATGGCGGGTTAGTATTGGCTGCTGCAGGTAATGACGCCAATGATGTACGTTCTTATCCTGCAGGTTATGATTCTGTAATGATGATTGGCGCTAATGATGGTGACAATAACATTGCTAGTTTCTCACAATTTCCATCCTGTAATGGTGAACAAACTGATTGCGTTGAAGTTACCGCAGGCGGAGTTAATACACTATCTACTTTTCCTTCTGGAGCTTCAACGTCTGCCGGATTGACAGCAGATGATGTCGGTTATGCGGTAACAGCAATGGAAAATTCAGGAAGTGCAAATGGCGAAACTTATGAGATGGGGATAGGAGATGCTGTCGACGTTGGCGCTGATGGCAAAATTTGTATGATTGATAGAGGCGTAGAAACCTTTCATGATAAAACAAAAAACTGTGAAGACAGTGGTGGAATTGGCGCAGTTATTATCAATAATGTAGCTGGTAGCTTTTCTGGTACGCTCGGAGACGATAATACAACAACGATACCTGTCGTTGGAGCAGCATTCGAAGATCGAGATTCATTAATCGGAGCATCAAATATCTCAATTTCTGTAGGAGCAAGTAATTATGGGTTACTGAGTGGAACTTCTATGGCGACTCCAGCTGTTGCGGGCGTTGCTGCATTAGTATGGTCGAACTTTCCTTTTTGTACAGGTACCGAAATACGTCATGCCCTTAAGGAAACTGCCGAAGACTCAGGAGAGGTTGGTCATGATGTTTATTTTGGCAACGGTATCGTAAAAGCCAAAGCAGCTAGTGATTATTTGGCTAATAATGGTTGTGAGGCTAGCCCACCTGCTGGGAGTTTGCAGATGGCGAAATCAAGTGAATCATTTGATGAAGATATTGGGACTATCCAAGTTGTTGTTAACCGCATCAATGGAACTATTGGTGAAATTAGTTTTGATATCACTACTAGCAGTGGAACGGCTACTAGTGACGGCGACTACGCTGCTTTGAGCCAGTCAATCACTATGCTGGATGGAGAAACATCAAAAAGTATTTCAATTGAAATCATTGATGACACTGAATACGAAGGGGTGGTTGGTGAAACCTTTGTTATAAGTCTGTCTAATCCAAGCGAAAATACCAACTTATCGAACCCTACTGAAATGGAAATCACGATTAACGAGAATGATCCGATTCCGCCAGCAGGCGATTTTGTAATGAGTTCGGCAAGTTATGACGTTGACGAAAATATTCAAACTATTACTGTTACTGTCAATAGAATTAATGGTGATTACGGGCAAGCCAGTGTGGATATTGCTACAATTAGTGATTCCGCGACCAATGGAGAGGATTTTGAAGAACTTATTCAGACTGTTATTTTTGTACATGGCGAGACTTCAAAAGACGTATCGATAACTATGATTGATGACGATGTATTTGAAGGTGATGAATCCTTCAACGTGCAATTATCAAATCCATCCAATAGAAGTGAACTAGGTTCACTTGTGAATGCAACCGTAACTATCAATGAGGATGAGCCAGAGCCACCTGCAGGTGAGCTAAATTGGTCTGTTAGTAATTTGACTGTAGATGAGTCAGTTGGATCATTCGAATTGTTATTTAATCGTGAAAACGGTGATTACGGTGAATGTACTGTTACAGCTACAATTAGTCACTCGAGCACTAGCGCAGATGATTTCAGTGGTAACACGACTAGTGTTCTAGTTTTAGGTGATAGTGTGACGAGCGGTTCAGTTAACTTTAGTATTCGTGATGACACTCAAGATGAGTCTAATGAAAGCTTTAGTATTGTATTATCCGGTTCACCCCGTTGTAGCGCGGGTGTATCGAACACAGTTACTGTAACTGTTACAGATAATGACGAAAGTGAAGGTAGCGGTTCTTTGAGTTTAACTATGTTGTTATCTTTGTTGGTTTTCCGCGTCTATAGCAATAGAAATAGCAATAGAAAACAAAACAGTTAGATACAAATACTTCAAGATCTATTTAGCACAAAAAAAGGCTCAAAATGAGCCTTTTTTAATTTGATATATTATTTTAAAATCAAAGAGTTATAGCTTACCTTTAACTAGCTTTGCTAAGTTGTTAATGGTCGAAAAAAGCTCAAAATCTAAGTCATCATCTTCTAAAACGATATCAAACTCTTCTTCTAACCCGCCAATCAAACCAATGATTTGAATTGAATCTAAACCAAGCTCTGCAACTAACTCTGAATCATTGCTGATTTCTGCTGGATCAACGCCTACTAAAACTTTTTCTACGATAAGCGCTTTGATTTGATCTTGTATTTTGTTGTCTGACATTTTGTTCTCCATAAACTATAAAATAGGTTTTGTTTAATATTTAAGATGCTTTGATTTCTTTAAGCCATCTCTTGGGCTCGTTGTTCTAACTTTAATCGGTCTGTTTTTCCTGATTGACCGATAGGGAATTCTTCTATGTCGTATATTGTGGATGGCATCATATAATGTGGCAAGTCATTTTTGCTGTGTTTAAATATTTCTACTTGATTTAGCTCAACCTTTTGGCCGTTTTGCTTAGTTGGGATAATAAATGCTACTAATTCTTCACCGATTGTCTTAGAACCATCCGGTGATTTTCTATCGCGTTTAACCACAACACATTGCTCAACATCAGCATGCTTAAGTAAACTACTTTCTATTTCVCCAAGCTCTACCCGGTAGCCAAAAATCTTAACCATTTTATCGGCTCGACCTTTGTAAATCCAATTACCTTCCTCATCCAAGTAAGTTATATCACCGGTTCTATATGCTTTAATGCCGGGCTTATCGGGCACATCAGTCCAATAGGATGCTCCTTCATTAGATCTTCCCCAATAGCCACTCATTAATGTTGGCCCGTAAATACATAACTCGCCTACATCGTCTCCGTCACCAATTTCTGTATCAATAAATGAGAAGTGTTGCGGTAAGGTTTTACCGATTGGTAATGGACTGTCGCCTTTTGGTATCTCACTGGCATCAAAATAAGTGCAAACGTTGGTTTCTGTTGGCCCATACAAATTATAGTACTGAACATTTTCAGGTAAAAATGACTTAAATAAACGGCAAGTCTCAATGGGGAAGACTTCGCCTGCGAACAATAGTGTTTTGAAATGACTAAAATCGCGTTTATGCATATTACCATTCAAAGCCATTAGGCTCAGTGCTGAAGGAACAGCGTAAAAGGTAGTAATCTCATGTTTTTCTAAAAATCCAGAAAGCCGAGTTGGAAACATCTTAAATTTTTCAGGAATAATATAAAGACAACCGCCACTTGAAAGTCCGGTAAACAGATCGAAAGTAGATAGATCAAAAGTAAAAGGCGCCATTGATGCAATACGATGAGTCTCATCGACTTTGAATTCTTTTTTTGCCCATGCTGGAAAAAACTGAGCCGCCGTATGTGAAACCGTTACGCCTTTAGGAACGCCAGTAGAGCCAGAAGTATATAGAATATAGGCTATATCGGTTCCTTTAACAACGGCTGGCTTATGTTCTCTAACCAAAATTAATTCATCTTCGGTAGCTGTTTCCAATTCTGCAAATATAGATTGCCATTGGTTAGATTCAAAGGTTAATGATTTATCTTTCTCAACTGATAATTCGGGATTCAAAGATTCCTGTAATATTAAATCAAAATCGCCATTACTAATGATCGTGTTGAGTCGGTTGGCAGGCCAAGTTGAACCTAACGGGACGTAAGTATTTCCAGCTATCAGAACGCCAAACAGTGCGACAATATTATCGATAGTCTTTGGTACAATTAGTGCGGTTCTTTTATTCGGAGCATGATTGTTATCAACAAGCCATTGAGCAAACAAATTACAACGACAAAGAAGATCGGAGTAAGTTATTTCACCGCTGTCTGTCCACAAAGCATTATTGTTAGGGTGGGCTAAAGCCGCATCGATAAAATCTTGCTGAATAGTGGCTAACGGTTGAATTGTTTGTGGTTGTCCATCTTCCATCGTTTGTCCTAAATCGTTATTTTGGCTCTTTTGAATTCAAGCTTTAAATGCTACAAGCTCAATTTTTGCAGATTTTGTGGTAATTTTAATAACTTGTCAATATTAGTATATTGTTTGTTCACTATAGGTTTCATGGCATGTTTCTATTACTAGAATTAAAAACAGATAAGTCAGCTATCTCTTTGTAAATGTTCAATTTTATTAGCAACGCCTGCCCATTTTTCAGCGTCTGGTAATGGCGGTTTTAGCTCCGTAATGTTATCCCATTTTTGTGCTAGTTCTGCATTGATAGCAATAAATTTTTCTTGCCCTGCAGGTAAATCATCTTCTTCAAAAATCGCATCAACGGGACATTCTGGCTCGCATAACGCACARTCGATACATTCATCGGGATCAATGACTAAAAAATTTGGTCCTTCGTAAAAACAATCGACAGGGCAKACTTCTACGCAATCTGTRTGTTTACACAAAATACAATCTTCGGTTACAACGAACGTCATTGGTGGTTACTCCAAATGTTACTAATATCAGCTTTTGCCAATTTTTTCTGTCAGTTCAAAGATTAAAGCCAAGGCTTCTTTTGGGCTTAAATCGTTAGGGTCGGTATTTTCCAGTATTTTTAGCCTCGGGTCGAGAGATTCTATTGGTTTTATCGCTGTTTTTGTTCGATTCTGACCTTCAATATCATCATTAACAATTTTACTGTTAGATTCTAGTTCAATTTGAATGGCTTCTGCTATTTTTGTCACGGCTAATGGAACTCCTGCGAGTTTAGCAACATGCAATCCATAGCTTTTACTGGTAGGTCCGTTGTGAATTTGATGATCAAGAATAAGACTATCACCATGTTGAATGGCTCCAAAGTGACAGTTTTCGATGGCTTGAGTTTTATCTGCTAGTTCGGTTAATTCAAAATAGTGGGTTGCAAACAATGTTAACGGTTGGATTTTTTCACTCAAATGCGAAAGGGTGGCTGATGCAAGCGCGAGTCCATCAAATGTACTGGTTCCACGGCCTATTTCATCTAATAGAACCAAACTCGAGTGAGTCGCATTGTTTAAAATATTAGCAGTCTCACTCATTTCAACCATAAACGTAGAGCGTCCACCGGCTAAATCATCGGATGCGCCAATTCGAGTATAGATGCTATCCATAAGACTCAGTTCAGCAGATCGTGCGGGTACAAAACTGCCACAATGCGCTAGTAAAACAATGATGGCTGTCATGCGCATATAGGTCGACTTACCGCCCATATTAGGACCAGTAATTAACTTACTGTTAATGCCTTTGTGGAAAATAACATCATTAGGAATAAAAGGATCATTTTGATAATTCTCAACAACTGGATGTCTTCCTTTCTCAATATTCAAGGTTCTATTTTTCACAAAATTTGGTTTGCTGTATTGGTGGTCAATAGCGGTTTTAGCAAAGGAATAAAGCACATCCAGCCGAGCAATCGTTTCTGCCGTAATCATTAAATTATCTACATCAATCTGCAAAGTTTCAATTAGCTGTTGGTAAAGCTTTTTTTCTAAAGCAAGCGCTTCAGATTGGCTAGATAACACTTTGTCTTCAAGCGTTTTTAATTCCGGCGTAATAAATCGCTCGGCATTTTTCAGGGTTTGACGTCTAGTATAGTGAATTGGTGCTAAATCAGATTGAGATTTTGAAATTTCAATATAAAAGCCATGTACGCGATTGTAACCGACTTTTAAATGAGTAATTCCCGTTGATAGCTTTTCTCTTTGTTCCATATCATCAAGTAACTGCTCCGCGTTTCCAGATAACGATCTTAATTGGTCTAGCTCTTTGTTATATCCGGTTTTAATCACATTACCATCTCTAAGCACAACCGGTGGGTTGTCGAAAACTGATTCTTCAAGCAACTCTTTAGTCTTAGTGTGGAGCGTTAATTGTTTACCAATATCTTCTAACACGGGTTGCTTAGATTCTATAAGCCAATTTTTAATATCAGGTAATGCCTGTAAACTTTCTCGTAAACCGGTTAAATCTCGGGGACGTGCGGATAAAATAGCGATACGGGTTAACAGTCTTTGCATATCTTTTATATGAGCAAGGCTTTGAGCTAGTTGATCTATTTCGTTATGACTGGTTAGCGCTTCAACGCTGTTTAATCGAGCATTGATAATCGATGAGTCCCTTAATGGCGAATGAAGCCAAGATTTTAAGAGCCTTGTACCCATAGAAGTATTGGTTTGATTAATGACATTGAATAAGGTTTTCTCATTTTGACCAAAAATATTCTCGGTGATTTCTAAATGTTTTCTGGTAAACGTATTGAGGTGTAATAAACCGTGATTATCGGAATGATTAATGGTTTTTATAAAAGATAACGATGACTGTTGTGTGTGTTTGACATAGTTAAGTAAACAGCCTGCGGAGCAAATTCCGGCCTGTAACTCTTCACAGCCAAACCCTTCTAAGTTTGAAACATTGAAATGTTGAAGCAGTTTTTGATAGTTCTGTGAATAATCAAACTGCCAATCTTCTTCTTGCTTTAATAATAATTGAGAGTTAGAAAAAGAATCACTTAATTTTGATGGAATTAATACTTCTGACGGATTAATCCGCGCTAACTCATTATTTAACAGCTCAAAACTATCAAATTCGGCGCAATTAAAACGGTTGGTAGAAATATCCATCCAAGCCAATCCAAATAGCTCTCTTGGCGGTTTGCTTAGTTTTAGGGAATAGCAAGATGCAATCAGGTTGTCGCTTTTCTCATCTAGCAATGATTCTTCAGTTAATGTTCCGGGAGTGATAATTCGAACGACTTTTCGCTCAACCGGACCTTTGCTGGTAGCCGGATCGCCAATTTGTTCACAAATAGCGATTGATTTACCTTGTCTAACAAGTTTTGCGAGATAGTTATCGACCGCATGATAAGGCACGCCAGCCATGGGGATCGGGTCGCCATTCGATTTACCCCGTTGAGTTAAGGTGATCCCCAACCATTTGGATGCTTTGACCGCATCTTCAAAAAATAACTCATAAAAATCACCCATGCGATAAAACAATAAAATATTGGGGTGTTGCGCCTTGATAGTTAAAAACTGTTGCATCATCGGCGTATGTTCAGAYTTTGTTCGAGAGGCTATTTGAGTVGCKGTTTGGCCTTCAAATAATGATTTTTGTTCGGTTTCTTTCACATTAAGGTTTGATTTTGTTATCTTGGACAGCAGTTTAACTGATTGTWWAYWTMMRYAMMAYATNAAACRAAWWAKMTASTRARKATAAACGAGAGAACGATGCTAGAAGAAATACGAAAATTATCAGAAATATTGATTAGTAAGAGAATTAAACTGGTGACAGTTGAGTCTTGTACTGGCGGTTTAGTCGGTAAAACCATTACCGATCAAGCGGGTAGTTCTGAATGGTATGAGTCAGGTTTCATTACCTATAGCAATGAAGCCAAACATAAATTGGTTGGGGTCGACACACAATTATTGGAGAGTTTTGGAGCGGTTTCAGAGCAAGTGGCAAGTTCTATGGCATCTGGAGCGTGTAAGATATTTCCGAATTGTATATCACTTAGTATCACCGGTATTGCTGGACCCGGAGGTGGTAGCGATGAAAAACCAGTTGGTTTAGTTTTTTTATCAGTTTGTTTTAATGGACACTCTAAAACTATTAAATGTATTTTTGATGGAGGACGAGATGTAGTTCGGCTGTCAGCGCTTCAAAAAGGGGTAAGTTTAGTCAGTGAGTTTTTAATTAAATTCAATCATGTTTAACTAGTTTTTTCATTATCCAGCGAATCATAGAAATAACAATTACGGCAAATAATATACCTAATAAATCCGCAACCATATCCCAATAGCTAAAAGCCCGGTGTGGAATAAACGATTGTACTAATTCTACAAAAACGCCGAGCCCCATAGATACCATAATAACCCAATACGCTTTGACTTTTGGGAAAGCGAGCATATAAGCAAAGGCAAACGCGCCAAAACCTATAAAATGAAACACTTTATCGATATGACGGTGGTGAGTGTGGTAATGGACACTTGGCATTAAGGTCAGATACAAAAGCACAACGCCAATTATTACGAATAGAACTTTCCATGTTTTTGAGACTTGGCTACCAAAAACACCGGCCAATAGTTTGTTTAAATTCACGTTATTCTGCGATTTCTTTTCGAATTTGATTAATTTGGACTATTGTAACAAGAGCGAAAGTAAGAGCAAGACTAAATTGGATAGTTTTTAGTAACAATAATCATTATTTTGGTAGTATGAACATTGTCTGAAAACACAATTCTGTTATCATACCGCCCACATAAAAAAGCGTAATAAAATCAATGAGAAAAAGAAATCACCTTAGCCAGTTAGAGTCTGAAAGTATTCAGATATTTAGGGAAGTTGCTGCGGAATTTGATAACCCAGTGATGATGTATTCCATAGGTAAAGATTCTTCGGTTTTATTGCACCTTGCTCGCAAAGCCTTCTTTCCTGGAAAAATTCCGTTTCCATTATTACATGTGGATACTAATTGGAAATTTAAGGAAATGATTGAATTTAGAGATAAAGTTGCTAAAGATCTCGGGTGCGAATTAATCGTCCATAAAAATCCAGAAGGGCTTGAAATGGGCATTAACCCATTTGTTCACGGGAGTTCAAAACACACCGATATTATGAAGACGCAGGGCTTAAAGCAGGCATTAGATCATCATAAATTTGATGCTGCTTTTGGTGGTGCTAGACGCGATGAAGAAAAATCGCGAGCTAAAGAACGAGTTTATTCTTTTCGAGATGCGGGACACCGATGGGATCCTAAAAATCAGCGCCCAGAACTATGGAATATATATAATGGCCGTGTCGATAAAGGTGAAAGCATTAGAGTATTTCCTTTATCTAACTGGACTGAATTAGATATCTGGCAATATATTTATCAGGAAAATATCGAAATCCCTTCACTTTATTTATCAGCTAAACGTCCCGTCGTTGAACGTGACGGCGTTTTGATCATGGTTGATGATGATCGTTTTCCTCTAGAAGACGGTGAAGTGCCCGAAATGAAATCAGTTAGATTTAGAACTCTGGGTTGCTATCCATTAACTGGGGCGGTTGAATCCGAAGCTTCGACTTTACCCGAAATTATTCAGGAAATGTTGTTAACAAAAACATCAGAAAGACAAGGTCGCATGATTGATAGTGACTCTACTGGATCGATGGAAAAGAAAAAGATGGAAGGGTACTTCTAATTTTTCATCAAACCACTATAAAATTAATCAGTTAAATCGTTTTATTCAAGTAAATCATAGTAAGTTTAGGAGAGTTGGTTATGTCGGAAGACAACCTTAAAGAAAATTTGACGTGGCATCAGCACCAAGTCACAAAGAAAGCGAGAGCGGAACAAAAATCGCAAAAGCCCTGTGTACTTTGGTTTACAGGTTTAAGTGGCTCAGGTAAGTCAACCATTGCTAATTTATTAGAGAAAAAATTGCACTCAATCAAGAAACAAAGTTATTTGCTGGATGGTGATAACGTGCGTCATGGTTTATGCGGTGATTTAGGATTTTCAGATAGAGATCGTGTTGAAAATATTCGACGCGTTAGTGAACTAGCAAAATTATTTGTTGATGCAGGGTTAATTGTATTAACGGCTTTTATTTCGCCATTTAGAACCGATAGAGATTTCGCTCGTGGACTATTAGAAGAAAATGAATTTGTGGAAGTTTTTGTTGATGCACCTTTAGCCGTTTGCGAAGCCAGAGATCCAAAAGGATTATATAAAAAAGCTAGACGAGGAGAAATCAGCAAATTCACTGGAATTGATTCTGAGTATCAGTCTCCAACTAATGCAGAAGTGCATTTGGATACAGAAAAACATACAGCTGAAGAATGTGTCGATATATTAATTGAGTATTTAACTGACAATAATTTTTTAAATTAACTCCACAGTATCTTTTTGCTAAGTAAAAAGACTAACAGATTTCGATAGGATTTTAACGAAATGAGCTCTGAAAACGATTTATTAGAAACCGACATCTTAGGCTATCTAAAACGCCACGAAGAAAAAGACTTACTGCAATTTTTGACGTGCGGTTCAGTAGATGATGGAAAAAGCACTTTAATTGGTAGGCTCTTACATGATTCTAAAATGATTTTTGAAGATCAGTTAGCTGCCATTGAGCAAGATAGCAAAAAATCTGGAACACAAGGTGACGAAATTGACTTAGCTTTGCTAGTAGATGGTTTGCAGTCAGAGAGAGAGCAAGGTATTACCATTGATGTTGCTTATCGCTATTTTGCGACAGAAAAAAGAAAGTTTATTATTGCAGATACGCCTGGCCATGAACAATACACACGGAATATGGCTACGGGCGCATCTAATTGTGATTTGGCGGTTATTTTACTTGATGCAAGAAGTGGGGTAAAAGCGCAAACCAGAAGACATAGCTATATTGCTTCTTTATTGGGGATCAAAAATATCATTGTTGCTGTTAATAAAATGGATTTAGTTGATTATAAGCAAAGTGTATTCGATGAAGTCAAATCTGAATATTTGGCATTTAGCGAACAATTAAACTTCGATGATATACGAGTTATACCTCTTTCTGCATTAAAGGGCGACAACGTTGTTAATACAACACCGGAGTTAAACTGGTTTCATGGCTCTACTTTTATGTCAGCGCTAGAAGAAACCGTTGTAATTAGGCATAAAGAATCAGGTGGTTTTAGGTTACCTGTGCAGTGGGTCAATAGACCGAATTCGGAGTTCAGAGGCTTTAGTGGAAATGTCGTTGGTGGAACGGTAAAGGTCGGAGATGATATTGTTGC
The DNA here is from genome assembly GCA_002733465.1 of Kangiella sp. Taxonomy (GTDB): domain Bacteria; phylum Pseudomonadota; class Gammaproteobacteria; order Enterobacterales; family Kangiellaceae. The sequence goes on along the minus strand of NVVT01000003.1, from coordinate 99,600 downwards.
ATTACCATCCGGCAAAACTTCAAAAATAGCAAAAATAGTCACTTTTGATGGTGATTTAGAAAGTGCTGATAATGGTCAAGCGGTTACTTTAACACTTGAAGATGAAATCGATATTAGTCGTGGAGATATGATTTGTCCTATCGATCAACACGCGCATCTAGGTAGCCTTTTTGATGCTGATATTGTTTGGATGTCCGAAAAAGCGTTAATGCCCAATAAGCAATATGATTTCAAGTTTTCTTGTAAATATTGCTCAGGAAGCATTGATGAAGTATTACATCGAGTTGACATTAACAGTTTAGCCAAAATCGATGCGACTCATCTAGAATTAAATGAAATTGGTCCTTGTCGGGTTAAATTAACTCAACAGGTTGCTTACGATACTTATCAAGAGAATCGTAAAACAGGTGCGTTTATTATCATAGACAGGTTAAGTAATATCACTATTGCTGCTGGAATGATTAAGAATTCTATATCGCAGGATGATCATGAGTTGAGTCCAAACGAGCATTCAGAATTTGAATTGGAGTTTAATGCTTTAGTTAGAAAACACTTTCCGCATTGGGACGCTGTAGACTTAACAAAAGTATTTAAAAACTAAAAGTAAAAAATTAAATACDATYGCAGTTTCAATTTCATCTACAATTAGTATTTTTTAAACGGCCTATTCAAAATAAATCATTTTGAATAGGCCGTTTTTATTTGCAAATCAATTAAGAATTTAAGCCATCAACTCTTCTAAATTTGGCTTCGTCATTGGACTGTAGCTTTTCTTAATATCAATTGCTTCAGCAACGTCAGAAGTTACTAATTCATTCTCGCCGTATGTTTTTTGTACGAAACCAAAATCAATGCTTTTTAATTCTTCTGGGTTTGTAGCCTTGGCTGTAGCAGAAAATGACTTTCTTGGTACTGACATTTGCACAATCGCTTGAGGTTCAGCTTTAACTTCTTCCTTTATAGGAGCGCTGCTTTCCTGAGAACTTGTTTTAACATCATCTTGTGATGATTCTACTACAACGCTCTTATCAACAGGTTTTTCTGGCAACTTTATTTCGGGAGTTTTTGGTTCCTGTTGAGCTTTTGACTTAGGAACGCTAGTTTGCGTAGATTGTGTTTTAACATTCAGCTCTTTCTGTTCATTCTGATTAGTCGTCTGAGAAGGTTTAGGTGTTTCGTGTACTTGAATTTCTGCTGGTTTCTGAGCATTAACTTGAGGTACATTCACATTGTTTTCAACAACGACTTCTGGCTGAGTTTTATTTCGACGCTCATCGCGAGATTTTCTAGGTGCTCTAGGTTTTTGCTCTGCTTGCACCTTGCTATCAGATGAATCATGTCTATTTCTATCTTGGGTACTATTGCGTTCATGGCTATTATTGCGGTCATGCCTGTCATTTCTATTATTTCTAGTGTTTCTCGGATTTCGATTAGAGCGGTTTCCTCGGTTGTCGTTTGCCTTTTTATCATTTTGGGCATTACTATTTTCTTTGTTTTGCTCTGTATTATTACTATTAGAATGCTGAGGGCTCTGTTGGTTTGAGCGATTGTCAGTTTTATCTTTATTTTGCTGATCTTTATTATGCTGATCTTTATTCTGATAGTCGTTACGATTTTTATTGTTTCGATGTCTATTATTTTGATTACGGTTTCTTTGATTACGGTGCCTATTGTTCGGATTCCGGCCTTTGTAATTACTTCTTTTTTGCTCTTTCTTTTCTTCTTCTTTAGTACCGAATAAAGAACTTAAAAGTCGCTTGATTAAGCCTGGCTTCTTTTCTACTTTTGCAGGCTTCTTTTCAACCGGTTGAGGAGCTGTCGGGATTGGAACATTACTAACTGCCGCTTGCTCTACAGGTTTGTTCGTCGCTGTTTCGTTACTAGTCACGATTTCTAGTTCCGGTTGCTTTGGAACTTTATAGCTTTCAGTTTCTAACGACTCCGATCGTTTTAATCGTTTGATTTCGTAGTTAGGTGTTTCCATGTAAGGATTTGGAATAATCACTAACTGTGTATTTTGTCGTTTTTCAATAGCTAATACAATTTTACGTTTTTCGTTAAGTAAAAATGTCGCGACTTGAACCGGTAATATTGCTTGAACTAGAGAAGTAGAATCTTTAGATGCTTCTTCTTCTAATAAACGTAATACAGAAAGAGCTAATGATTGAACGCCACGAACAGTGCCAGTACCAGAACAACGAGGACAAACACCGTGAGCTGATTCACCTAATGATGGTTTTAAACGTTGTCGAGACATTTCCAATAGACCGAATCGAGAGATTTTGCCTACTTGAACCCGAGCACGATCGTGAGTTAGCGCTTTGCGTAAAACGTTCTCAACTTCACGTTGATGTTTTGAAGCGTTCATATCAATGAAGTCGATTACTACTAACCCACCCATATCTCTTAAACGAAGTTGTCGTGCCACTTCTACAGCGGCTTCTTTATTAGTATGAAATGCAGTTTCTTCAATATCGGCACCTTTCGTTGCTCTTGAAGAGTTTATATCGATTGAAACTAATGCTTCTGTTGGGTCAATAACGATTGAGCCACCAGAAGGCAACCTAACTTCCCTTAAAAAGGCGGTTTCAATTTGGTTTTCAATTTGGTAACGGTTAAATAAAGGAACTTCGCGATCATCGTTTAATTTAACGCGATTTAGAAATTCGGGGCGGATAAATTCGATTTGTTTTTTGACCTTTTCGAACATATCTTTTTTATCAACGATGATTTCGCCAATATCAGCTCGTAAATAATCTCTTAACGAGCGAATAACTACATCACTTTCTTGATGGATTAAAAATGGGGCAGGGCGAGATTCTCCCGCTTTAACGATAGCATCCCAAAGATTTTGTAAAACTTTCATATCCCACTGAAGTTCTTCTGCTGAGCGTCCAACTCCGGCGGTTCTTACAATACACCCCATTCCCTTAGGCGTTTCAACTTCTCGCATTGCTTGACGCAAATGATCGCGTTCTTCACCTTCAATTCGTCTTGAAATGCCACCAGCTCTAGGATTGTTTGGCATTAAAACTAAATAGCAACCGGCAAGACTAATAAATGTCGTTAGTGCGGCTCCTTTATTTCCTCTTTCTTCTTTATCAATCTGAACGATAACTTCTGTTCCTTCAGAAATCACTTCCTTTATATTAGGCCTTCCACGAAAACTTTTATCTTTGAAATATTCTCTAGAAATTTCTTTTAACGGTAAAAATCCATGTCGATCCGCACCATAATCAACGAACGCGGCTTCTAGACTGGGTTCTACCCGAGTAATTTTGCCCTTATGGATATTAGCTTTCTTTTGTTCTTTGCCAACAAGTTCGATATCTAGATCAAAAAGATTTTGACCATCAACCAACGCAACGCGAATTTCTTCAGCTTGGGTGGAGTTTATTAACATTCTTTTCATTTTGTTTTATTCTCTTAGTAGCCTTCTTAAAGTGAAGGTATTAAGACAAATAACAGGGGAGGGAGAGCAGAATAAGTAAATTTTGTGATAGCGCTCGGTATTTAAAGCGATCGAAAGAATAGGTTTGTCGCCTGTTAACTCTCTAATCTTAAAAACAATTTTTGGTAAATCTTTCTTGAAATAACTCTATAACGTGAATAATTCATCATTGGTTAAGATTTATTCTACTAAGCAAACGATTAACGTGCTTAGTGACAGTTCTTCAAATTTCACAATAAAATCAGAAGGTTACCTGGTGTTAATTTGTTTTTATTAGCCTAAAATTGGCTTGCTATCTATTTTCATTTCTTATACTGCAAACATAGATCGTATCAATAATGTCTATGTTTAGATTCTTTTTCTCTCACAACTATTTGTCGTCGTAGTTTAATTTTTAATAGTAGAAGGTGTTATAAAAAGGGTTACACTAATCTACTGGTTTATATTCTTGAATGACTGAGTCTAATCTTTTCTTTCTAATCTTATTTGCCATATATTCATCCATATGGCTCATTTCAGTTAATCGTTTGAATTCGTTATTTCTTCGATAAATAAGAGATAGATCTTGTTTGATTCTTAAATTTATCGGAATCAAATATTAGTGATATTGTAAATCTTAAGTAATATCTGCATATTTGATTGAATTTATAGCAATATTGCGAGAAAATCTCATAAATTGCTACACACCGCAACTATAGCAATAAAATTAGCTATTTTCAATTCTAACTAATTTAAGTATTAAACCTATTAGAATATTTAACCTTTTGAGAGCAATTATGAGTTATTTAACGTCTATAAGAGAAAAAGCAATTAAAATTGGCCTGTTGATAGGGTTATCCTTGTCATTACAAGTTTGCTCTGATGAATCGACTAATCCGGCAGGATACGACATGAGAAATACAGCTATTCCTGCCAATAATTTAACCACAGGGGGGCAACCATCAAAAAGCGACTTAACTAAAATGGCTAAGAATGGCGTTAAAGTGATAGTTAATTTACGAACAAAAGGTGAGTTTCGTAAGTTTGATGAAAAAAAGGTCGTTGAATCGTTAGGAATGAAATACGTGAGTATACCTATCGGTGATGATAAGGATTTTAATTTGAATAATGTGAAGTTATTAGATGAGGCATTAGCTGGCTTAGCTAGTCCTGCAGTTGTTCACTGTGCTAGCAGTAATCGAGTGGGAGGGTTACTCGCCTTGAGAGAAAACCTTATTAAAAATTCAAGCGCTCAAGACTCTATTGTTTTTGGTCGCAAAGCAGGCATGAGAAGTACAGAAAAAACAGTAAAAAAATTGCTAAAGTAACGCGATTAAGGTTGTTCGATTAGAGAATTAACATTTGTCGATATTTTAACCGCTTCATTTGTTTTCGAATGAGTGAGGCTTTTAAGAAGAAAAGAAACCTCTGATTTACCTTTTTCTTTTTGAGATATTTTTATTGGAAAATAATTAAGTTTAGGACTCAGCCAAATCAAAAATTTATCACCATTTGTTTTTGTTCTTTCCAATTTAACGGCTTCATAATCGCCGAATGGTGTACCCAGTTGTTTTATTCCTAAAGACTTGTAAATATAAATTTCGCGTTTCCCTTTGTGACTAACCAAATACTCTAAAGGGATTGTCTCAAATGTCTTTGTGGAGCTAGAGTTTTTACTATTGATTAAATTCTGTCTTAATTGAATGGTGTGAGACATTCGATCAAATACTTGTTGTTCTAGTGGTAGTTGCCACGAGCGTTTTTTATAAAGACCTGTTTCAACTTTATTCTTCCAATCGAAGACTTGTTCAATCATTTTGTCTTTTTTAAAGGTGATTTCAGTTTTCGAATAAAATCTTTGCGTATACAAAGTTTGGTTATCAAATGCAAACTCTGTAAATTCATTGGATCTTATTTTGAAAAATAGCTTTTTCAATCGCGCACTCATTTCTAACTTCCACAAAGCATTATCAAAGATTAGCGTTTCGTTTGCCGTTCCGACTAAATCATCGTCATAATAAACTTGGTAGACTGCTGAATATTCGGTTAAGAAATTCCACGGATCGTTGGGGATAATTTTTGCACTGGTATCATTTTCGCGGGTATCAGTAACATCGTCATTTATTTTTTCAGTTTCATTTTTTGAATAAGAAAABAATGAAAACAYAGAHADTGCDAACAAWAACATTATTGTTTTDTGVGCADTHAGATGTGACKTGTTABTTAAAATAATWGAGAGCCTTTTAAATGACTTAATCGTTTAATAATAGTGGAGAAACGAGACAGTCGTTATTGTATTTAACGCTATTTTCAAACTGAATAATTTTACCTTGCAAAAATAGTACAATAACCCAAGGGTAAAGCTTATATTCGAGCGATTGAACTCTAAGAGCAAGCTCGGTAAAGGATTCGTTTTCATCAAGCTTTAATTCAGCTTGCGCTATTAAAGGACCGCCATCTAGCTCTTCTGTTACAAAGTGGACGCTAGTGCCATGTTTTATATCTCCACTTTTAATCACTCTAGCGTGAGTATTTAAACCAGGATATTTAGGCAGAAGAGAAGGGTGAATGTTGATTAACCTACCGCTAAAAATCTTAACAAAATCAGCACTGAGTATTCTCATAAAACCCGCTAAAACAACTAACGCAGGATTATAAAACTCAATTTTCTCAGCGAGCTTTTGGTCAAACCTTTCACGCGATTCAAAATCTTTTGGATTGATAAAAATAGCATCAATAGAATGTTTCTTTGCTCGTTCTAACCCAAAGGCCGATGCATTATTACTGATCACTGCGATAACGGAACCTAGTTCCACTTTACCTTCTAAACTATCAATAATTGCCTGCAGATTAGAGCCATTACCACTGACTAATACAACAATGTTTTTCGGCTTTGTTTGTTTAACATTCATATGACTGTATTATATTGCAATTCAATTGAATTAATAAAAGCTAACTTGTTGACCATCTGTTTGTTCTTTTATTTGCCCAATATGCCAAGCATTTTCACCTAACTTTTTGAGTAAGTTAATCGCCTTCTCTAGTTCGTCTTCACCGACAACTAAAACCATGCCAACGCCACAGTTAAAGGTTCTATACATTTCCATTTGTTTAACGTTACCTTTTTCTTGTAGCCAGTTAAAAATCGCAGGCATTTGCCAACTTGACTGGTTGATATGTGCACAAGCATTTTCAGGAATAACACGTGGAATGTTTTCTAACAATCCACCACCAGTAATATGTGAAAGTGCCTTAAGCTCGACATTTTTAATCAGTTTTAAAATGGATTTAACGTAAATTTTGGTTGGTTCCAAAAGAGTCTCTGCGAGGGTACTTCCATCGAATTCATCATTTAAGCTGGCACCACTGACTTCTATGATCTTTCTAATCAACGAATATCCGTTTGAATGAGGTCCACTTGATGCTAGGCCAATGAGTTGATCGCCTGCTTTCACTTTGGTTCCGTCAATCACTTTACTTTTTTCAACAATACCGACACAAAATCCAGCTAAATCATAATCTTCGCCTTCATACATTCCAGGCATTTCGGCTGTTTCGCCACCAATCAATGAGCAATTAGATAGTTTGCAACCTTCGCCAATGCCTGTGATAACGCTCATCGCAACATCTATATCTAATTTACCTGTTGCATAATAATCTAAAAAGAACAAGGGTTCAGCGCCTTGAACTATAAGATCGTTAACGCACATTGCGACTAGATCGATACCTACTTTGTCATGGATACCTGCATCAATCGCGAGTCTGAGTTTGGTTCCAACACCGTCAGTACCGGAAACTAAAACCGGTTCTTTAAATCCTGTGGGTAACGCAAACATTGCACCAAAGCCACCGATATTAGAGGTAACTTCTGGTCTTTTGGTCGATTTGGCTACGCTTTTTATGCGTTCGACTAGCTGATTGCCTGCTTCAATATCAACACCCGCATCTTTATAGCTTAATGAAGGTTGCTCGGTATTAGACATAGTATTCGACATAAGAATTCCTGTAATGGTTGTTTCAGTAGAGCATAATCGGTAGTTTGTCTAAATAACCATCGATTTTAAGCGCGATATTCTATCACGAATAGTTATCGTCATTAGTATCGAAAAGATGTTTTTATACGAATTAAATCAGTAAAACACTAATTCCCGTAATCAAGACAATACCAATAATATTGAGTGCAAAACCGGTTTTAACCATTTGCTGAATATTCACCTGTTCACTTCCGTAAACTATGGCATTGGGAGCGGTTGCAACGGGTAACATAAACGCACAACTGGCGCTCATAGCTGCCGGAACCATCAGAATHGCGGGGTCAATTTCCGCGGTTAATGCTGCCGCGGCCAATATTGGCATTAATAGCGCTGTCGTTGCTGTGTTACTGGTCATTTCTGTCATAAATGTGACGATAAGTGCGATAAGGGCCGTTAGAACAATCACCGGTAATAATACGAAACTGGTTAAATATTGGCCAAGAATTTGGCTTAATCCACTGGCACCAAAAGCTTTAGCAATACAAATACCCCCAGCGAATAATAGTAGAACACCCCAAGGGATACGATTAGCATGTTCCCAATTAAGTAAACGTCCTTGGTGGTTATCTTTTTTAGTTTTCATACCGTCTGGAATAATGAAAAGAGCGATACAAGCAAGCAGGGCGATACTGGCATCGTTAGCGCTGGTTAAACCGGTTAATTCACTCCATCCACCAAATGGTGCTTTTCGAGTGATCCACAATAGTGCGGTAATTAAAAACACGATTAATACTCGTTTTTCAATACTTGTCCATTCTCCCGTTGTTGGAACGCTGATTTTAGCATTGTGACTTAGGTTTTTAGTGATCCAAAGCATGGCTAAAGGAATGAATATAACCACTAAAGGCACGCCCCATTTCATCCAATCAATAAACCCAAGTTCTTGACCTGTAGCTTCAGCATAAGTTGACATAAATAACGCGTTAGGAGGTGTACCAATCGGGGTACCGATACCGCCGATACTTGCGGAATAAGCGATTCCAAGTAAAAGGGCAACAGTAAGCTTTTTATCGTTACTAGATTCTACAGTAGCTAAAGCGACCGGAAGTAACATCAGCGTGGTAGCGGTATTTGAAATCCACATACTTAAAACCGCTGAAGCGATCATAAAACCAAAAATTAGGCGTCTAGGTGAGTCTCCACCGACTAAATTAACCATAAGTAGCGCAATTCTTTTGTGAGCGCCAGAGTAAGACATCGATTGAGACAATATAAATCCACCCAACAACAATAGAATTAGTGGGTGTCCGTAAGCTTGCGCTATTTCAGAACTTGTTAAAACGCCTGTTATATTAAAAACTACCAGCGGGATTAACGATGTGACAGGTATGGGGATCGGTTCAAATACCCACCACAATGCGCAAAGTAGGGTGGTAGACGCAACGATTATGATGGAGTCTTCTACATTTAAACTTTTCATTAATATAAATAATGCAAAAGAAAGCAGTGGTGCTCCCCATAAAACAACATTTTTCACCATTGAATCACTCTCTTATTCTGTATGACTGCTTATCACTTTAGATGTTTAAATTTGCAACAGTTTGAAATTGTTAGTCTGTTTATGGTCTACACTTACTTATAGGCGTATTAAATAATATGCGTGATTGTAAACTTAGATTAAAAGAATAACAGATATAGTTGAGAAAGACAGATTGCAGGTGAAAAGAAAGCAGGTAGAAAAATGGAAGTAGAAGAGCTTGGCTTAGCGGTTGGCGATAAAATGCAGATCCAGATAGGCGATAACGTTGACGAACGTTTCCCTGTGTCTTTTATTGGCATTCAACCGAAAGGTAGCGTCATTATTTCGGCGCCCAAAACAGGTAAAGATAAAATTCTATTTTTACGCGAAGGACAAAATGTCACTTTACGCTTTATGGTAAAAAATGTGGTTTCGGGATTTTCTACACGAGTGAAATTAACTCGTGGTCAGCCTTACCCTTATTTGCATTTAGATATTCCTAGCGATATTCAAACGGTTGAAGTAAGGAAAGAAGTTCGAGTTGAAACCGATATTAGTGCAACGATTATCAATAGAACTCATGAATCGCCAGCATTGACCACTCGAGTGCTTAATATGAGCTGTTCAGGTATGAGAATTATTTCATCTACAAAAATTGCAAAGCTCAATAATAAAGTGAATATTACGATGCCTCTCATTATTCATGATGTAGAACGACTAGTAACAATGGATTGTGAAGTTAGTTATGTAAAAGATGATGAAGAACCGGAAAATGTATACGGTCTCAATATTGACGATATTGATGACGATGATGAATTAGTGCTTAGAGGTTATATTTATCAAGAACTGTTACGTGGACTGCATATGCTCTAGTTTTTCGATCAGTTTGGCAATTCAAGCATAGACAATTCACAAACCGCTAATTCAAACGAGAGGGTTCAAATAAAACGCCTCATAAAAACTAAGCAATCAATGCTCGCCCTTGGTGTTGAACTAAACTACGACTGCCTTCACTATTGTATAGATTATTATCTGGATCAAAGCCTTTGATCAGATTGAATGTTCTCTTTGTCGATGTTGTTATTAGCTGTACAATTTTTGCATTCACTTCATTTTTGAAATTGCATTCACCTACCAATTTAATTAATTCTTCCCAACTGGTTTTTAGCTCAACATTATTTAGGCAGAAAACACGCGCTTTACTTAATTTGCCAAGAGCGGATTCTTTTATTGGTGTAATCTTACTGTTAGATAATTGACTATCAAATTCTTGTTGAGAGACTGCTTGTGAAGGAATTGGTTGCTCATTAATTTGATTAACCAAAATGTTTTTTTCAGAAACTAATTTCTCTAAACGCGCATAGTCTCTTTTTTCCAAAGCTTTTTGTTCATTTTCTAATATGTCATTCAATTGTTGGTATGATGTTAACCAAAGATTGATGAATGTTTTAAACTCTTGTATTTTATTCATTATTGTATCCTGGTGTTTTATTCGTTCAATTAATTATTTTGTAATCTGTATTTTGTAGAAAAACTATAACGCTAGTAAGCTGACTCAAAGTCTAAAAGTTTATTAGCAACCTGCACGTATTCAATTTCGTATTTTCCATTACTTATTTTTTCTTTAATCGGAGAAACGCGATCGGGATCTAACGCAGGCGCGGTCTTCATTTGATTGACCAGTCGACTAATTTGGCCTGCAAGTCCTGTCAATTCAACAGAATCTTCTTCTGAGCCCGAAATACTAGCGCTTTTGCCCTGAGCACCACTTTTTTTCGCACCAGACGATTTCTTTGCACTAGAGGCACTGCCTAGCAATATTTTTGCTTGACCTGCATCTATATTTCTAACGTCAATTACCATTTAAATAGTTTTCCAAAATTGTTTTAGTCTTAATATTTATCTTTCATCTTCGTCGTAAAATAAAGAACTTATCTTCGATTCGTATCTTAGACTAGTTTCTTAGGTCAGTTTGCTAATAAAACTTGCGCTTTATTTCTGCCAATAACCGTACCGTCAAATATACGTCGAGATTTAAAATTTCTTAGTCTAACTGTTTCTCCAACCGATGCATCGGCTAAAGCTTCTGCTTCTAAGTTGATACTAAGGTACTTAGAACCAGCGCTTACGCTCACTTTATGGCCTTTGCAAATCATACAAATATTATTCATGTAAATGATCGAACCCGCTCGGATAAACCTTCTAGCGCTGGTCATCACTACCTGGCTATTATCGATTGCCGGTTGTTTTCTAAAATTATTAACCTGTACTCGTTTATAGCTCAAATCTTGTTGCGATATCAGCTTTCCTTTTGCCAGCGAGTTACTCGCTATAACCACAGTCTGAAAATGATATTTAGTGGCTGAGATAAAAATTTTCCATGGAACTGGACCATTACACATAACACCGATATTTAGTTTGCCATAAGAATTTGAGCCTTGTGGTAAAAATGCAAGTAATGGTTCCGCGCATTTTTTCAATTTTAAGCGTGGGTCTAATCGACCAACATTGAGTTCAACGTCATTTGTATCGGCAGAGTTTGTCATTTCCTCAAGGAAAACCTTTGCCGTATTTCTAATGTTGGCTAGATTTTCATATTGGGTTACGCCATTTGCTATTACCGAGTTAGTGAATAGCATTGAAGAAGCAATAATAATGAATGTAATGCTTGATATTACTGGGTTAACTGTCTGTTTGATTGTTTTTACAATAATATTCATCTTTGTCCTACRWYMWMWWTYATCTTTNSTMYWMYKWYMTSYAATTANTCWKTMYKRTWSTWAMYKMRWKKMKYSWKTMKRSTWGTWATCTNAWYTKCTYRCYTAGAYTMYTTACCTNARAMCWAGCAACTARTATGCCARAACAGAAAAGAGGGTGTAAAAATGTCAAGTATTCTCGATACCGTTAATCAAAGAACTCAAATGGTGGGGCAGAATCGACTTGAGCTTTTAATGTTCAGATTAGCTGGAAAACAGCTTTACGGGATTAATGTGTTTAAAGTACGGGAAGTGATTCAATGTCCAAAATTAACCACTATGCCTCAATGTCATCCAGTGGTAAGAGGCATTGCACAAATAAGAGGTAAGGCTATTTCTGTTATTGATTTAAGTATGGCAGTTGGTGGTCCTTCTTTAGGCGATGTAGAAACATGTTTTGTCATTATTGCTGAATATAATCGTCGAGTACAAGGTTTCTTGGTTAACTCTGTTGAAAGAATCGTTAATATGAATTGGAGTGAGATCCATCCACCGCCTCCAGGATCGGGAGATTCTCATTATTTAACCGCCGTCACAAATATTGATAATAAACTTGTAGAAATCATAGATGTAGAGAAAGTTTTGTCTGAAATAACGCCCAATAACCAGACCGTTAGTGAGGAAATTATTGAACAAACTCAAGGGATAGCGCCAAAAGATAAGTTATTGCTAATTGCCGATGATTCATCTGTTGCCCGTAGTCAAGTGAGACGTACGGTTGAACAATTGGGTTTTGTAACCAAAATTTTCAAAGATGGACAAGAGTGCTTGAACTATTTAGAAAGCCTAGTTGACGATGGCAAAAACGTTGACGATGAAGTGCTAATGCTTATTTCTGATATTGAAATGCCAGAGATGGATGGTTATACGTTAACCTCTGAAATTCGTAAAAATGAAAAACTAAAAAGCATGTTTGTAATGTTACATACATCGCTAAGTGGTGTGTTTAATGAAGCGATGGTCGAGAAAGTGGGGGCAAATGATTTTATACCAAAATTTAACCCTGACGAATTGGCTAAAGCGGTTCAAAGACGTATGGATTTGGATGATTAATAAAAATAGTTTTTAATTTGTTTTATTAAATCACAAGATGGAACCGTATTATTTATGGAAATTTCTGCCGCCGATTATGATAGGTTTAAAAATCTTTTAGAACGTAAAAGTGGTATTTTGCTAGGCGATAATAAGCAATACTTAGTATCAAGTAGATTAGGTAACTTTATAAAGGAATCTAGTATAGCCTCTTTAGCGGATTTACTGGTTCAAATAGAACGACCATCAAATAGTCAGCTCCTACAAAAAGTCATTGACCGAATGACAACCAATGAAACCTTATGGTTTCGAGATAGTTATCCTTTTGAATACATGAAAAAAACGCTAATYCCAGAGTTTAGCAAAAAAGGSTCWTTTAAAATTTGGTGTGCWGCYTGYTCTTCTGGACAAGARCCTTTTTCCTTAGCTATGTTRYTMGAWGARTCAGGAACATTYCWTAATGGCAATATCATYGCRACKGACTTGTCKAGYCGAATATTAGACAAAGCRAARCAAGGMWTATATCAAGATATTGAATTAAAACGAGGYTTGCCTCAAGATAAATTAAAAAAATATTTTGACTCGGTTGATTCCAATAACTGGCAAATTAAATCTAATTTGCGCAATAAAATCCGTTATCAATCAATGAATTTGTTGAATGCTCCTTTTAATTTAGGAAAATTTGAAATTATCTTTTGTAGAAATGTCCTCATTTATTTCTCTCAAGAAAATAAAACTAAAGTCTTAAATGGATTAATTGATAGTTTACAGCCTGGAGGGTACTTATTTTTGGGCGCTTCAGAATCACTTACCAGAGACTGTAAAAAAATGGATATGATYCGATGTAATCCWGGTCTRGTTTATCAAAAGSCTAKTTARAAARWAKTTRNATTTTMWYMWAAMKMWTWTMNTTCTRYMMCTMYWWATWCTATCGCCTCGAAACAGCCCTAAACTATTACTACCGGCGGTTATGATTTACGGTAATGGTTTGCCGTTATTATTTTTTTGTATTCAAGAATAGTCCTAACTTTTCCTTTCGATTCGCTACAACCTCAACAATCCTAACCTTTAGCAATATTTTATTCAATTGGCACATGAATTGCACTTTTGATGTTAATCGGCTGTTTTAGTCGAGAAAGAATTTAAACATTTAAACTTTTAATGTAGCGAAAATTATGGCAATTAACTTTAATAATGCATTAGGTATACATGAATCAGCATTGCACTTAAAAGCTGTGCGGGCTGAAGTATTAGCAAATAATTTAGCCAATGCAGATACACCGAACTTTAAAGCAAGAGACATTGATTTTCAGCAAGTCCTCATCAATCAACAATCTAAAATGAATTCCAGCTTACATAAGACTCATTTTAATCATATTGATTCTAAGGTCGGGGGTGAAATTCCAGGACTCTCTTATCGAATACCTTTGCAACCTGATACAGGTGATGGCAATACGGTTGAAGCTCAAATCGAACAAACTAAATTTGCTGAAAATGCCATGCAGTACCAAGCGAGCTTAACTTTCTTAACGGGTCGTATCAAAGGTTTACTTAGCGCCATTAAAGGCGAATAGGAAAGAGGAATATTAATATGGGTTTATATGACATTTTTAGTGTAAGCGGTTCCGCCATGTCAGCTCAGACCGTGCGCTTGAACACAACGGCTAGCAACATTGCTAATGCAGATAGTGTAGCCAGTAGTAGTGGTGAAGCTTATAAAGCTCGCCACCCAGTATTTTCTACAGTATTAAAAAACGTAGGACAAGCCGACCAAGTTTCTGCTGGTGTAAAAGTTGTCGGCATCGTTGAGAGTAGCGCAGCGCCCATCGCAAGATATGAACCAAATAACCCTTTGGCAGACGAGGGTGGGTATGTGTATGCGCCGAACATCAGCTTAGTTGAGGAGATGGCCAATATGATTTCTGCTTCACGCTCGTACCAATCAAATGTACAGGTTGCAAATATGACTAAAAACCTCATTAGCCGAACCTTAACGCTAGGTCAATAGAAAATTATCAGCATAAAAAATATTTTGTCAGCAGAAATTTAATTTAAACGTTCGATCAATTTAAAAGAGAGAAAGACAATGCCGATTACAACCGATGTAGTTGATAACATATACACCAATATTGGTTTAACCGCACCGCCAACGGATGATAGTGCGACAAGTCAAGAATTAGGGCAATCTGATTTTCTTGCATTGCTAACAACTCAATTAGCTAATCAAGATCCTTTAGCACCAACGGATAGTAAAGAATTTATCACCCAAATGTCTCAATTTGCAAGTCTAGATAGCTTGCAATCTCTTGATAACAAGTTTGGAAATTTGGCAGATTCTTTAACTTCTAATCAGGCTCTGCAAGCCTCATCTTTAATTGGACGACAAGTACTGATCCCATCAACTGTTGCATTTATGCAAGAAGAAGGGGGAGTATCTGGACAAATTAATTTACCCACTCATGCAAACAATTTGAGATTTGAAATACGAAATGCTAACGGTGAAGTCGTGCGCCGAGTTGACGTTGGTGATCGAGATGCCGGTGATATCGAATTTTTTTGGGACGGTAAAAATGAAGAAGGTGAGTTTATGGATGAAGGTCAATATGAAATTGTTGCGTTTGCAAGTGTGAACGGGCAGGCGGAACAAATTCCTACATCCATAAGAGCGCAAGTTCAAAGCGTCAATTTAGGTAGTGGTTTTGGCGGTATCGTTTTAAATCTTACCGGGTTAGGACAAATTAATTTTAATGAAGTGAAAGCCGTAGGCTAATAGGAGAAATAAACAATGTCATTTAATACAGCACTCAGTGGTTTAAATGCTGCGCAAGCAGCGCTCAATATTACCAGTAATAATATTGCAAATGTCAGTACAACAGGCTTTAAAGGATCACGAGCTGAATTTGCGGATATTTATGCAAGTTCTGCGTTCGGCTCTTCGAATACTGCGATAGGTAGCGGAACCCTACTAGCGAATGTTGCGCAGCAATTTGGACAAGGTATTTTAGAGTTCACATCTAATACGTTAGATTTAGCGATATCAGGCGAAGGTTTTTTTATACTTGCTGCAAGTGAAGGAAATTCTAATAATTTATTCACTCGTAATGGTGAATTTGGTGTCGATAATAATGGTTTTGTTGTCAATAATGCTGGTTCAAGATTACAAGTTTTCCAAGTGAATGCAGATGGAACGGCAGCCGCTACAAGTTTATCTAATACGATTCCACTGCAACTGCCGCAAACCGCTGGCGTTCCGACTCCAACAACAGTAGTCAATATAGGTGTTAACTTACCTGCCGATGCTGCTGTATTAGACCCAGCGCTATTTAATCCTGCGTTAACATCAACCTATACTAACGCAACGTCAGCAACCGTTTTTGATTCGTTAGGCGAAAGTCATGTTGTCACCGCATATTATATTAAAACAGGCCCGAATGAGTGGGGGACTTATTACAACACTACAGATAATACTGGCGCAGTTTTACCTGTAGATGTTGCTGGAGGAACTGCAGGTGCGGGTGGGCAACTTTTCCATGTTATGACGTATAACAATTCTGGAGTTTTACAATCAACCTTGCCCGATCCGGTTGTAACAACGGCGATTGATTTTGGTAATGGATCGGCGGCAACTGGGACGCTAACATTTGACTATTTGAACAATAGTAGTACTCAGTTTTCATCACCATTTACGGTTAATACACTWGAGCAAAATGGATTTCCAATTGGTCGTTTAACCGGCGTCGACATTTCAGATTCCGGCGTTATTAGAGCAAACTTTAGTAATGGGCAGTCTACAGCAATAGGAAAAATTGCATTAGCTAGATTTCAAAATGCACAAGGTCTAACTCAGAAGGGTAATAATACTTGGGAAGACAATACAGATTCAGGCACTCCTTTAGTTGGCGAAGCTGTAACATCAAGTTTTGGTAATATTCGTTCAGGAGCGCTAGAAACDTCGAATGTTGATTTAAMHGDWGAACTTATTAATTTAATTGCAGCGCAAAGAAATTTCCAGGCCAATGCAAAATCAATTGAAACTGAAAATACCGTTACTCAAGCAATCATTAATATTAGATAACAGGTAGTTTAGAAGAGCGGGGTTGAGATGAGAGTCAAAACCCTAAACCCTAAACCCTAAACCCTAAACCCTAAACCCTAAACTGGTTTCAATATGGATAAGTTACTTTACATAGCAATGACTGGAGCAAGAGAAACTACTTTTGCTCAAGCAGCTACTGCACATAATCTTGCGAATGCTTCAACGACTGGTTTTAAAGCTGATCTCGCTCAATTTAGGGCTATGCCGGCTTATGGTAACGGATTACCTTCACGGGTTTTTGCGATGAGCGAACGCCCTGGATATAAATTAGATAGCGGTAATGTTATTACTACTGGTAATGACTTGGATATTGCTATTCGAGGTGAAGGTTGGTTAGTCATACAAGGAAAAGATGGCGAAGAATTATTAAGCCGCCGTGGTGATTTAAAAGTTAGCGCCAATGGAAACTTAACCAATGGGTTGAATCAGCCCATTATGGGAGCGGGCGGGCCTATTACGATTCCCCCCTATGAAAAATTGGATATCGCAACGGACGGAACCATTTCAATCAGGCCGGTTGGTGCGCAGCCGAGTGAAACGGCAATCATTGACCGAATTAAACTAGTTAATCCGGAAGCTACGAGTCTATCAAAAAATAAACAAGGGCTTTTTGTCAGTTCTGAAACCGATGTTTTCGAAAGTGATATCAATGTCAAGATACATACTCGCATGCTTGAATCTAGCAACGTTAGCGTGGTTGAAGAGTTAACTAAGATGATACAACTATCAAGACAATTTGAAGTGCAAGTGAAATTAATGTCCGGTGTCAAAGAAAGAGGCCAAGCATTGGATCGATTATTGCAACCTTAATAAATAAGGTCAAAAGATTATCACCACAGAGGCACAGAGAGCACAGAGGAAAACATTTTGGTTATCAGTTTGAGCGAGTGTTAATTTAATGGAAATATTGACTAGTAATTTTACGTTTCTATAACTAATTTTTGGTTTCTCTGTGTTCTCTGTGGTTTTGTACAAGGATGTACTTATATCGCTTATGCAGGAGCAAATTAAGCGTGAAATGATTTTTTATTTTAATTTTTATATTTAAATTTTTGTAGTCGAGGACAATATTATGCATCCAGCACTTTGGATAGCCAAAACAGGTTTAGAAGCACAAACTAAAAATTTGGCGGTTATATCAAATAATTTAGCGAATGCTGGCACCGTCGGTTTCAAAAGAGACAGAGTTGTTTTTGAAGATCTTTTTTATCAAAATATTAGACAGTCCGGTGCACAGTCATCTGCGGATACCCAATTGCCTTCTGGTCTACAAATCGGTACCGGTACAAAAGTCGTTGCTACGCAAAAGCAACACCAGCAAGGTAGTTTTCAAACGTCTAGTAGCCAGCTTGATATGGCAATTCAAGGCAATGGTTTTTTTCAAATCACTATGCCGGATGGAACAACCAGTTATACTCGAGCTGGTAATTTTGCATTAGATAACGCCGGACAAATTGTGACCGCTGGCAGTGGTTACGTTTTACAACCTGCAATCACAGTACCATCGAATACCACTAGTCTTGATATAGCCATTGATGGCACAGTTACAGTTCAAGAGCAAGGTACAGCCGCTCCAACCAATTTAGGAACAATCAATATTGCAACCTTTGTAAATCCAGCAGGATTGCAAGCCGTCGGTGAAAATCTTTTTGTTGAAACCGGAAGTAGTGGAACGCCCGTTGTTGGCACGCCAGGTTTAGATGGTGTAGGTCAGTTAAGAGGCGGTCAATTAGAAACTTCAAATGTTTCTAGTGTAGAAGAGTTAGTGGCCTTAATTGAAACTCAACGCACCTATGAAACCAATGCCAAAGTATTATCGGCTGTCGATAAGATGCTTCAATTTGTTAATCAAACACTTTAATTTTAAGAGTGATTTTTATGCGGTTTTTACAAATAATAATATTTACTTTTTGTTTCTCTGGTTGCACAACTATTTATCAAAATGCAAAAATGGATGATGATGATTGGGCTCCGAGTTTTCCAGAAGAAGAAACAAAATATAATTCAAATCCTGGTGCAATATATAATGTTGCATCAGTTCAAATGATCTTTGAAGATAAAAAAGCATTGAGGGTAGGGGATATTATTACCGTTGTCCTGAAAGAAAATACTAACGCTTCAAAAAATGCAGATACTGAATTAAAAAAAGATACTAGTGTCAACATTCTACCGCTTCCTTATAATTTATTTGGCAATCAAACGACGATTGATCCAGGAATAGGTATTCCGAGCTTAAATACAAATTACACTGGTTCAAATAGTTTTAAAGCAGAAACGGATACAAAGCAAAGCAACCTACTGCAAGGCACAATTACCGTAACGGTTCAAAAAGTATATTCAAATGGAAATTTAGCGATTAAAGGCGAAAAATGGATTTCGCTTAATCAAGGCGAAGAATTTATACGAGTTTCTGGTTTGATAAGACCACAAGATATCGATAAAGATAATCAAGTTGTATCCACTAAAGTGGCTAATGCACGAATATATTATGGTGGTACCGGTGTACTCGCTGAGGTTAATGAAGAAGGTTGGTTAACCCGATTTTTTAATAGCGGTTGGTGGCCTTTTTAAGGAATTTATAATGTTAATTAATAAAAATCTATTTGTGTTTGTCTTATTGTCTGTTTTGACATTTTGTTCATTTCAATCGAATGCAGAACGTATTAAAGATATTACTAGTGTACATGGCGTCCGAGAAAATCAACTGATTGGTTATGGTCTTGTTGTTGGTTTAGATGGAACCGGAGAAAAAACAAAATACACAGAGCAAACTTTTAGAACCATGTTAGGTCGGTTTGGTATTAACGTACCTGCTGGTGGTCAGTTAAAACTCAAAAATACAGCCGCAGTTGCAATTCATACATCTTTGCCTGCATTTGCTAAAACAGGTCAAACTTTAGATGTCACGGTAAGTAGTATCGGTGAGGCTAAAAGTCTTAGAGGTGGAACTCTGCTAATGACACCGTTAAAAGGTGTCAATGGAAAAACCTATGCCATTGCGCAAGGCAATTTAATTGTTGGGGGGTTTGGAATTCAAGGTAGAGATGGCTCTTCGATTTCTCTAAATATACCCACAGTCGGTAGAATTCCTAATGGAGCAACGGTTGAACAAACGGTTCCGAGTCCTTTTTTAACCGATGAGTATATTGTTTTTAATTTGAAYCAACCTGATTTCACTACGGCGGTAAACTTAGCCAAAACCATCAATCGATTAGTTGGCTCCGAGACAGCAAAACCAATGGATTCAACTAGTATAAAAGTGTCAGCTCCTAGAGATAGCGCCCAGAGAATTAGCTACCTTTCTGTCATTGAAAATTTGCAGGTAAAACCTGCCGAAGCTAAAGCTAGAATTGTTGTTAATTCTAGAACAGGAACAATTGTTATAGGAAAAAATATCCATCTAAAAGAAGCCGCAATTGCGCATGGTAGTTTAATCATAAAAATAAAAGAACGATTAGATGTTAGTCAGCCCGCACCATTTTCAGAACAAGGTACTACGGAAATTACACAGGACAGTCAAATTGATATTACTCAAACAGATAGTCGAATGTTTCATTTTCAACCGGGTGCCACTTTACAGGAATTAGTCGAAGCGGTTAATGCTGTTGGAGCTGCGCCTGGTGATGTTATGGCAATATTAGAAGCACTAAAAATTGCTGGTGCATTAAGTGGCGAGTTGATCGTTATTTAATCGACGATTTATAGAAAGCAATCTATACAAAAAAACCTATACAAAATAATTAATGAATATTTTAAATCAAACAGAACAAATATCACCCAGTATCTACTCGGATAATTCGAGTCTCGATCGTATACGTCAAAAAGGACTGACTGATTCTCCAGCGGCAATTAAAGCAGCTGCAAAAGAATTCGAATCATTCTTTATGAACATGATGCTTAAATCAATGCGCCAAGCAAGTGCGGTTATTGGTGAGGAATCAATGTTCTCTAGCCCTCAAGAAAAAATGTTTATTGGGATGTTAGATGAGCAAATGTCGGTTGAACTTTCACAGAAAGGATCGTTAGGTATTGCTGAATTGATTACACGGAATTTAGCGCCAAAACAAGCTTTGGGTTTTGACCTTTCGGGGAGCCGACAGAAACAAATAGCGCCTGTAGAAAATAAAGTGGAAGTTAGTGGTTTTATTAAAGAAGGAATAACCCCACCTCAAATTCAAATCGCAGATGGAATTGTACCTAAGGTATTGAATATAGAAAAATTCAACTTGAGCGAATATAAAACTGAGCACCAAATTGAAGGAAAGCAAGTTGAAATAAATGAGATAGTGCATGTTGCGCCGACTAAAAGCTCAATGTTTGAATCAATCTCTAGCTTTGTTGAACAGCTGATGCCATTAGCACAAAAAGCAGCCAGTAAAATAGGTCTCGACCCAAAGATATTGTTAGCTCAAGCGGCTTTGGAAACTGGATGGGGCAAACATATAATTCATGATTCTACAGGTAAGCCTAGTTTCAATTTGTTTGGTATTAAAGATTCTAAGAGTTGGAATGGCGAATCTGTGAAAATAAATACACTGGAAGTTGAATCCGGTGAGTTAGTAAAACGTAAGGAAGGTTTTCGCTCATATTCCAGTTTTGAAAGTTCTTTTGACGATTTTATTTCTTTCATCTCAGAAAACCCACGTTATGAAAAAGCAATGGAATTTGTACACGATGCAAAACAGTTTGTTCGTTCAATTCAGGAAGCCGGTTATGCAACCGATCCACAATACGCCAATAAAATAATTAATATATTTAATAGAAATTTAACAGAATAATTTTAATCAAGAGAAATTCTCTCGGAGAGGATAATGCCAAATATATTTGGAATTAGTGTAGGTGGTTTATTAAGTAATCAGGCCGCATTAAATACTACCGCTCATAATATCGCTAATGCGAATACAGAAGGTTATAGTCGCCAGCGAGTTAATTTTTCCGCTAGTTCACCTGAGTTTGTCGGTGGAAATTATTTTGGTGCTGGAGTTGAAGTTTCTCAAGTGATCCGGATTTTCGAACAAACTCATCAATTAGAATTGCAATCTGCGACTTCCAATTTTATGAGACTGGAAATGTATTTATCTCAAGCGGGCCGAGTCGATGGAATGTTAGCGGATAGTGACAACGGACTTAACAATGCTATGCAGAATTTTTTTACGGCGATTCAAGGCGTCTCTAACGATCCAGGATCAATAGCCGCTAGGCAAGTTATGCTTGATCAAGCCGGCGGTTTAGTTTCTCGATTTGACTCTATCCATTCTCAACTAGAAGCGCAAACAACTCAGGTTAATGCTAGCATCGATTCTGTTGCTAAGGAAATTACTGCAATTGGTTCTGCGATTGCGGCTCTTAATCAACAAATATCGAGTTCTGGCAGAAATCCGCCACCCGATCTATTAGATCAAAGAGATTTAGCCATTACCCGATTAAGTGAGCTAATTTCTGTGCAAACATCAACGCAGCCAGATGGCAGTTTGAGTGTTTTTATAGGATCGGGTCAGTCATTGGTAGTTGGTTCATTAGCCACAGAGTTAGTCGCATCTCTCGATCCACAAGATCCAAGATCAATGCGTTTATTTTTAAGAAGTAATACATCTAATGTCGATATCACACAGAATATTAGTGGTGGTCAGATAGGTGGTTTGAGAGATGTGGTCGCTGATATCATCGAACCTGCTTTTAATACGTTAGGGCGTGTAGCAATTGCGGTATCCGATGCGTTAAATCAACAAAGCCAATTAGGTTTGGATCTGAATAATGATCTAGGAAGTTTAATATTCACTGATATTAACGATGCAACCATTGCAAATTCTCGGGTAATAAATAGCACTAATAATACGGGTAATTCATCGATCAGTTTGAATATAGATGATCCTTCATTATTAACCGATTCAAATTATACGTTGTTTTTTCAGGGTGGAAATTATCAATTAATTGACCAAACAACCAATACAACGATTGCAACTTTTGCACCTCCAGGAGCTATTCCAGGCAGCGTTGCGGTTCCATCAATTGGTGTGACGATTAATTTTAATTCGGGAGCATCGTTAGCTGGTGATAGTTTTGAAATTCAACCGACTCGAAATTTTTCGCGAGATATCGCCGTTACAATTACATCGGCAGAACAAATCGCTGCTGCATCACCGGTTAGAGCAACGTTTGCTCAATCCAACATTGGTAGTGGTGAGATTATATCGACGCGAGTCTCCGATACTACAACAGCGCAATTCACCGGAGTACCAGGTAATTTAAATCCTCCTATACGAATAGAATTTGATTCGCCACCTGGCGTTGCAGGCGAGTTTTCGATTTATGATATGTCGTCTGGATCACCCGTTTTAATCACTGGTGGTATTTCCGGTTATCAGCCTAACCAAGAAAATGAAATGTTAGCGTTAGCGGGCGCCCCATTTAATGCATATGGTTATGAGATGACATTAGCCGGTGATCCACAGCCGGGAGATAACTTTGATATCGCCTACAATGCAAATGGAGGGGGAGACAATAGCAATATTAATCTTTTAGCCGATTTACAAACAGCAACTACGTTGGATAATGGTGGTTCGAGTTTTCAACAAGCGTTCGGTAGAATTATTAGTAAAGTAGGGGTTAATACCCAGTCTGCTTCAATAAAAAGAGATGCAGCCGAAAGTATTCTTTTTCAAACTAAAGAGAGAAGAGAAAGTTTATCCGGCGTTAACTTAGACGAAGAAGCCGCTAATTTATTGAAGTTTCAACAGGCTTATCAAGCGTCTGCACAGGTTATAAGCGTCGCGAGAACACTTTTCCAAACCATGTTAGATTCGGTAAGGTAGTCCATTATTAAGTTATTACGACACAGGGTAAATATCAGGTAAAGTATCAAATGAGAATTTCAACTAGCCAAATTACAAGCGCAGGCGTAAGGCAAATGCTTTTACGTCAAGCGGAAGTTCAACATACTCAATTACAATTAGCGACTCAATTACGTGTGTTAAAACCATCTGACGATCCAGTGGCGGCAACCATGATCAGCGCTTTAAACGTAGAAATTTCTCAGTTTGAGCAATATAATCGCAATGCGGATGCTGCAAAAGCAAGCAATGAATTAGAGGAAACTGTGTTATCAAGTGTTACCGATCTGTTGTTTCGCGTTAGAGAGTTAACAGTATCTTTAGGCAATGGAAGCTATGATCGTAATGCGCTAAATAGTATTGGCGTAGAACTAAAGGAACGTTTGCAAGAGGCCGTCGGTTTAGCTAATTCACAAAATGCTAATGGTGATTACCTTTTTAGTGGCAGCCAGATTAGTACGCAAGCATTTACTAAAGATTCAAGTGGAAATTATAGTTATAATGGTGATCAAAGCCAACGATTATTGAGAGTCAGTAGCGGGGTAGTCGAGCCAACTAGTGATTCTGGTTTTGATGTTTTCGTTAATGTTCCTACTGGCAATGGCAAGTTTTCTATTGGTTCGAATGTT
Source organism: Kangiella sp. (assembly GCA_002733465.1). Lineage (GTDB taxonomy): Bacteria > Pseudomonadota > Gammaproteobacteria > Enterobacterales > Kangiellaceae. Next base: position 75,334 of record NVVT01000003.1, on the reverse strand, counting down.
GCTAATACCGGAACGGCGACACTATCTCCAGGAAGTTATCAAGCGCCACCCAATTTTTTGGCAGAAGCATATTCGATAACCTTTGGCACTAATGTTGCGGGTGAAACAACTTACACGGTTACGGGAGATACTACTGCAGCGGTGATCGTTCCAGCAACCGTTTATCAAAGCGACCAAGAAATTTCGTTTAATGGTGTTAGTGTTACGGTGAAAGGCGAGCCTGTTGCAGGGGACATATTGAATATTACGCCCAGCGTAAAGCAGGATATCTTTACAACGTTACAAAATGCCATCAACGCAATAAATAGTTTTGCAGATAATTCAGCAGGAAGAGCATCCTTTCAAAACGTGTTGACTAACGTTCAAGAATCACTTGATAATGGTATGCAAAACATTGATCTAACCAGAGGTAAAATTGGTGGTCGATTAAATGCTATTGATTCTGAAATCAATACTAATCTTTCGTTAATTATTACCAGTAAAGAGAGTCTTTCTGATGTCCGGGATCTAGATGTAGTAGAAGCATCGACTCGCTTTGCTCAACAATTAGCGGTCTTAGAAGCTTCCCAAGCCAGCTTTGTAAGAATACAAAATTTAAGTTTGTTTAACTTTTTATAAAAATCAATCTTCATCAAATAAAACCTCATAAAAAACATACCTAGAACAATAGGTCTCGAACTTTAATTCCTTAATTCCTGGGGTTCTAATAACGTGAACTCGATCACAGTTATGAACACATGTTATATTTTCTCTGCTACCATAATCCCGACTATATCTCATTGTAAACAATAACTTACACATGAAACATCTCAGAAGCGTTAATAATCACTAAATTATTATTGGAATAATTCGTTTTATATCTCGTTAGCCATCCCCGTAAGACAGTACTTTTTAAATTAACCAACAAAATAGGGAAATGGAAAATGAAAAACTCAATATCAAAAATTTCAACAGTGGTTAGCTTGGCTATTTTGTCAATAACCAATAACGTAGATGCTGAAAACTATCCAGGTAGTTCTGAATCTATAAACGTATTTAATGCAAATGAAATTAGAACTAAGAATGTTATCAGTACTTTTAATTCTAATTCAATTGCTAATAAAAATTTAGTAAACGCTGAGAAAAACATGGCGGGTGAATTTGATGCTACAATTTTCACCTTCAATGACATCACCGTATTTTCGTATTTTGATGGAACAGAAATCACCATCACGGACGCTTCAGGTGTTGAAGTTGCTAGCTACGTATTATCTACTAACGAACAAATTACAACCACTTTAAGTGAAGGTATTTATAATATAAGTGGTAATCAATCGTATACGACTTTGGTTGGTGATGCGATAAGTTCGGCGGTGCAAGGCTTTTATGCCGTTGACCAATCCGGTCGAGGGTTATCTACTTTACTAAATACTTATATGGTCAATACAGCATTTTCCGGCGAAAAATTTATTGTGTTTGGATATTCTGACAATACCAGTATTACCATAAAAAACCTTGAAACGGATGATGTAATACATGCAGGTATAATTAATAAAAGTGAACACTTCGAATTACCTAACCCACCTTTCGGTACATTTTTACAGGTGTCATCAGATAAACCAGTGAGCGCGCTATCTTATGGAGACCAAGACTATTATGTGCCTTCGGATAACGGAACTTTTACCGGCCAGCTCTTTTATGGATATTCTGGATATATCGGAGGATGGACTAACTCGATAACCATTACTGCTTATAGCGATAATACTACCGGAACAATTATTAACTCTGATTCTGGAGAGGAAATCGCTTCATTCTCTCTTTCAGAAGGACAAGTATATAGCCACCCAATAAATGAGCCTACCTATTGGGAAGTTGATTCGGATAAAAATTTAACCGTAGCTAATATTCCATTTAGTGGTTGGACTGGAAATTACGCGTATATGACTCGTTCAATTGATGAATCAGGATTTGGCGTAGGAACGGAATTTTATGTTCCAACCATTGCTTCGAAAATTGACATATTCTCTTTTGGTGATACCAATAAAGTAAGAGTTACTAAGTTAGGTGAATATGAAATTTTCCCTTATGAATCATCTGAAACGGTAACGATTGATGGCAAAACATTAGATGAAGACGGCTATTTTGACCTTACCTCAAATGAAGTGGCTTCTTTTAATTCATCTACAGGACGTTTTGTTTATAAAGTAGAATCGTTGGAACCTGTCTCTGTCTTGCAGAGCAACAGCGCGGCAGGCTCTGATTTTATGCCTTTAAATTTCGCTTTAAATCTTCCTGACTTAGCTGTTAGTGCAGATAAGATTGAATTTATTCCACAGATGGATTCTTATATTGAAGGCGATGAGATAGACATTTCCATTACTATCGAAAATGTGGGACATGAAGTGGCAAACGATATAGATATCTTTGTATATGACGGTAAACCGGGAGATGGAATTGTTCCCAATATTTCGAAACTATTTATTTCGACTATTGAATCAAATGGAAGCCAAACAGTAACGTTTAAATATAAAGTGCCAAGTGAGCCAGAGTATCGTTCTCTATTTGTCTCAATTGATCCATCTTCAAATGTGATTGAATCAAATCCTTCGAATAACCTAATCGAAAGATCCGTAACATTAAGATCAGATCTTCAACTTCCATTATCTGTTCATATTGATGCACCTGGAGGTTTGAATTTAGATGGTGATGTTGTGACAAGCGAATCGTTTGAAATTAAATTGGATTTGTTTAATTTAGGAGGCGTTATTGCTGAAGATTTGACCGTTACTCTTCAGTTGTTGGATGGCTTATCATTAGTTGAGGGCGAAAATGGCAGTGTCTCTCTTAATGAACTACAAACTAATGGGAAATTAAGTGCAATTTGGAAGGTTATAGCTGACTCTAGTGTTTCTGGACCAAACAGGTATGAAATAGCTGTAGAATCATCGGTAAGTAATAAAATTGTACGCCGATTAGTTAATGTGCCAGATGTTAATGCGCCAAGTATTCCAACAAGTACCACGGCCGTAGAAAATAGTAATGGTTCTGTTTCCATAGCTTGGCAGTCTGGAAGTGAAAGAGATTTAATTGGTTTTGTGGTTTACAAAAAGATTGGTGCTAACTTTGAAGAATTAGAAATTGTGTTGGGGGCTTCTATATCAAGCTATGAAATTGCCAACCCAGATACTAGTGTTTCTTCCTACGGTATAGGATCTTTAGATAGTTCTAATAATATTAGTGATATCGTTGAAATTACTGTAGATAAATTTCAAGCTCCAACAACGCCAGATACAGACAACGGTAGTGGAGGCGGAGCGCTTTCAATTTTCTTATTGATGTTATTAGGTATCAAAGGTTACGTTCGTTTAACTTTAAAGTAGTTTTTACCGACGATTAAAAATGCTGAAGAACAATGTTCTTTGGCATTTTTTACTTTGTAGTATCAGATATGATTTTTCTGGCCGTTACTGAAAATATTTTGTAATGCATATTAGACCAGAACTTCTTTGCTAGTTCGTTCGTATCAGTAAATGAACACTCAATGACGTTTATCGCATTTTCCTTAAAACAATCTTCTATCATGCTAACTAATTGTTTAGCAATGTTTTTTTTACGATGTTCTTTTTCTATCCACAATAGATTAATCACACCCTTTGTTGGATTTTCTAAGAATCCATTATCATTGATCACCGTAGTAGCACCAATAAATCCAATGGAGTTTGTTTGACCAAAGTTATTTTCAAAGTCAGCAATTAAGAAAAGACTAAGAGAATTATTTAACTCTTCCTTCAGCCATTTTTCTAGATTGAATAAGAAATGCTTGTTGGTTGGAATGGATTGATCATCTTCTTGTAGATGAATCGAGTTTGTGAATGAAACAATCTGAGCCAAATCATCTGCTGTCGCTTGACGAAAGCTGATTTGGTCAGTATTTAGCATCGTTTAAATTTATGCAAAGTTAACATTTTTGTATTGATTAACCGCATTAAAGTTGTGTTTTAATGAAAGGCTTTCACTAATCATTTCGGATTTGGATGTTTTCATAATTGAGCGGATATTATTATCACATTCCGACACTAAATTTTCCAACGTTTTGGCAGATTTAATATCATCAGCAAACTCAATACCATTGAGATTATGAGCGATATATTGGTGTCTTTCCTGCGACATGATTAAAACATCTTCCCAATCATTTTGAATGGCCAGTGTTTCAATTTGAGTATTGATTTCTTTTACTTTATCTAATAGGGGCAATATCATTCCGTTTTACCTTTTTTTATTATGTTGAAAATCAAACGTTGAACTTTAAATATAGTTGAGATTAGTAAATACTCAAATTTTATATGAAAAATTCTATGGAATTAGTAATAAACGAGAAAATTAACTCGCTTGTTGTAAAGTTTCTTGGCGAATTCCGTCCCAACCTTCTTTAATTGTTTTCATAACTTGTAGGACGTTATCCAGTTTGGCTAGATCATTTTTTGAATTGGCTTCCATAAGTGTAGTCACACAATATTCATAAAGATCATCTAGATTTTTAGAAATTTCGCCACCTTTTTTCATATCCAAACTTGATCTCAAACCGCCTATGATAGAAATTGCCCAACTTACGTGCTGGCCTTTTTTTGCTAACTCTTTCTTTTGCATGAAATATTTTGCCATATTGGTTTTTTCGATAGCACCATCTATCAGCATCTGAATTAGCATATGTGGATCTGCGTTTTCAACACCCGATGTAGCATTAATATTTGTATACGCTCTTGCACCTGATAGTCCCATTGAATAATTCCTTAATTCTTTAGCTAATTAATAAATTTCTATTATTTCTTTCGAGTAAAACCTGGAAGATTCTCAAACTGTTGTGCTATATAACTTTGAGTTGCGTTAAATTGCGCCACTAGCGCATCCATTGTTGCAAACTGCTTAGTTAAACGTAACTCTAAACTTGCAATTTTTCTGTTTAATGTAATTCTTTGATCTTCAATTCTACTCAATTGATTATTTAAAGAATCTTCGCGTTCACTTATTATTCCTGTACTACTTTTCGTATAGTTATCCACTAAGTCTCTAATTTTTGTGGCAAAGCCACTATCGTTAGCAAATAAGTTTTCAAACTGGTCAAAATTATTTTTTAAAGCATCATCTAACGTATCACCATCGATTTCTAAATGACCATCTTGAGTGGTTCTGATGCCGATGGAAGAAAGGCTATCGTAGTCACCTGTTACATCTTCAACCGGAGAAGAGAGTAAAGATCTTATTTGAGAAGTTACTTGTCGTAATGTGTAGTCACCTAATAGAAGCCCAGGCGCACCTTCATTTGCGCTACCTAGAGCCTTGGTTACATCCGTATAAGCGTTAAATGCTTCTACAAAAGCACTGATAAATAACTTAGTGCTAGCGGTATCAAGCGAAATGCTGAGTTTATTAGTATCGCCGGAGGTTTCATTTATCTTTAATACGTCAATAGTCACATTTGGGATGATATCGCTAAAACTATTAGTTGAGCTAGATGCAGTAAACCCATCAACAACGATAGCGGCATCAGCAGCGGTTTGAGTTTGTGTCAAATTATCAGATAAATCGGCTAATGACGCATCACCGGTAAATGTAACAACAAGATCATTACCTAATCCAGTTGTTTCAGAGTCAAAACTCAATACGCTTCCGGTATCAACTCCATCACTAATATTATTGAGTAAATTGACTGATACGAAGCTATTGTCAGTTGCAGCATTAATGTTGCTACGAATGTCATCAAGGGTATCTGTTGCTGAAACAGCGATATCAAAAGTATCTGTGCCTATGGTAAAAGTCAGAGTGCCATCTCCAAAAGTAGTCGTACTACCACCAGTAAATATACTACTTTGATGCTGACTTGCTTGTGCTAATGCGGTAACTTCAATGTCGTAATCACCGGCACTGGAAGTGGTTAATGCTGACGCTGTAAAATAATCGCTATCAGATATAGATACAGATCGTTTATTAAAATTTGAACTTAAGCTAAGATCAAGAGCTGAAGAACGCAACTCATCTAATGCACTACTGAGCGCACCTAGCCCTGTTAAAGTGACAGTGACATCTGCTTCAAAGCGATTTAGACTATTTGCTTTGGGCGCTCTTTCGGCATTAACAAGCGCATCGACTATCGCGCCAACATCAAGCCCTGACCCCAAGCCTCCTAATGTAATTGATCCCATCTTGAACCTCTTTAATATTGTTTGCTAAATACAATCCAATATTACTTCGTTAATACTATTATCGGCTGTTTTGAAGCCATATTAATTTTATTTTGGATTATTTTTCATATTAAAAATAAAAAATGCAAAGTAAAGAAAAACAAGCAGGAAACAGACCAACATATCATTTATTTCCCGTGCCTAAAAAAGAAACAAAAAAAAGAGAGGCAAGCCTCTCTTTATAATAAAAAATAGTTTTCTAGCTTAAACTCTTTCTTCAAGCAAAACACCACTATTGCTTATTTTTTGTTCATTAACCTCCTTCAATCGACGAGATAAATTAATCAGTTCTTCCGGTGGAAATTGTCTAATTAATTCATCAGTTTCCTTATCAACAACTCTAACGATTGTAACTCCCAACTCTTCATCTATTTTAAATTGTAAACTTCGATCAATACTTTGATTAAATTGTTGTAACTCTTCAATTTGATTATTGATTTCTTCTTTAGTCTTTAAATTTGATGTTGGTTGAGCGTGCTCGACTAACTTCACAGTATTTACTTGGCTTCCATTTTCGACAAGTGAAGTAGAACGAACATCCCTGGTGACAACTGATTCATTAGTATGGGCTGAAGAAGACGTATTAAGTTGACGTTGTGGTGCAATTATACCTCTATCCAAATTGGATGATGGAAAATTACCTAACACATTGTAAGTTGACATAATATAACCTCACAAAACTTAAGAAAAATGAATTTAAAGATAAACTTAAAACCCATTTTTCGTCTTTCTAATATAAATTTAAAACAAAAAGTCTTAATCTATAAACCATAAAAATGTAGATGCGAAGAGCATAAGCAACAACGCATCTATTCAAGCGTTTATTGCAATAAAGATAACACTGATTGACTAGAAGCATTAGCTTGAGCAAGGATAGATAGCCCTGCTTGTTGCAATACTTGATTCTTAGCCAAATTAGCAGTTTCTGATGCAAAATCTGTATCACGAATTCGCGAACGAGCAGCGGAAACATTCTCAATGATGTTACTCAAATTAGAGATGGTACTTGATAAACGATTTTGAATAGCACCTAAATCAGCTCGAGATGAGTCAATTTTTCCTAATGCACTATCTATAACGTCAATCGCTGTTTGAGCACCGATTTGCGTACTGATATCGATTGTAGCTACCTGATCAAGTGCAGAAGTATTGGTCGCATTCGTACCGTCTAATGTTGTAGCACTGGCGAGGCTTGTAAAACTTCTATCACTACTTAGACGGATAGTCCCTGTTACACGAGTTGAATCTGTTGCAGAGTTTGCCGTTAAATCATCAGTTGCTGTTGTTAACTGAGTTTCACCAGTATAATTATAAGCGTCGACAGTTAACGTTGTATTTGTGCCGCCATCTGCGAAGTTTTCGATTAATACATCATCTCCACCTTCAGACGTTATTTTAACGCTTGTACCATCAACTACAGCTGTTAATCCTGTATTACCACTTTCTGCATTAATTGCATCAACTACATCAGTCAAATCACCACCCGATATAGTTGCAGTGATTGTAACAGCCGTTGCATTACTTCCACTTAATTCAAAAGCAATTGATTCATCTGCCGAAAATGATAACGCTACAACGGTTCTAGCATCAGCTGTAACACCCGTTGTACCAGATTGTGCATTAATTGTTGTTGCTACAGCAGACGCTGAACCTGCAACGGCTACAGCACCTGAAGATGCATCGCCAGTAATTGTCAAGTTAGCAGTAACAGCATTAGCAGCAGCAGCAGCAGCAGCAGTTGATACACTACCTAGCTGAGTATTTGTAGCGGCCGTTGCACCAGTCGCTCCATTTAAATCTCTAGTATTGTTACCAATTGAATCTGCTCCAAAATTTCCAAGACTTACATTAATAGTCTGGAAAGACTCAGATCCAACTTGTAAAGCTGTAGAGCCAAAGGTGCCATCTAATAGATTTTTACCACCAAAAGACGTGGTGTCTGAAATTCTATTTAGCTCTTGCTGAAGTTGCGAAACTTCCGCTTGAAGAGCATTTCTTTGACTAGAGCTATTTGATCCGTTTGCAGACTGAATAGACAAATCACGGATTCTTTGTAAGATGTTGGTTGATTCCTGTAACGCGCCTTCAGCGGTTTGTGCCAGTGATATACCATCATTCGCATTTCGCGCAGCAACGGTTAATCCATTGATTTGAGAAGTTAGTTTGTTGGAAATCTGCAGGCCTGCAGCGTCATCTTTCGCACTATTGATTCTTAGACCAGTTGAAAGTCGTTTAAATGTTGTTGCGAGGTCGTTATTTGTTCTGCTTAAACTATTTTGTGCGCCAATAGATGACACGTTCGTTTGTATTACACTACCCATGATAAATCTCCTAAACCTTCGATATTTAAGATTGACCTCTTTAGTTAGAGGGTTCAATTGGCTGAGAACCAATAAAACTTCTTAAAATTACAAAGTGCTTAAAATATAGATCGTTATTAAATTAACCGAATAGGTTGAAATAACGGACGATCCGCGATTGTCTTGTAAAAGACGTTTTATTTGAATTAATAGTCTGAGAAACCGCTAATTCAAGCAAATTAAGGTTTCTTAAGGGAGGAATGTTGAAAAATCATCGCCTGAGAAACAATAACCTACAGTRTTCGCTAATTGCTGAGAACAATTTGCGTTCAACAAGGGTATCGGCACTAAAAATTGAGACTTTAATCTAAATGCAGAGGAAAGTTAATTAATAACACAGCACTGTGTAAGGAGCTTTGGTACATTGAAATTTGACTATAAATCGCACTAGTAATATTATAGGTATTATTGCAAGTAACACTTTAGTTGTTGGAGACAAAAATGCAAAGAATTTCAGTCACACTACCTGATAAAATAGCCGAGACATTGCATCATAAAGTATCAAAAGGAGAAAGATCACAGTTTGTTGCTAGAGCGATTGAGGATGCCCTGAATAAAGACAAAAAACGTGTGGCTTATCAGGTGCTAGAGGATTTTGTACCCTATGATGTCGACCAAARTTCTGTCGATGTACTAAGAGATATCAGGCAGCTAAGAGCGATTACTAAGGGTGGAAAAATCAATTGATCCCCCTCTACATTATAGATTCGTCTGTTTTTAACAAATTGTATTTAAATGAATCGGGGCGAGACACCGTTCTAGAGCTTTTTAAAGAAGCATCAAAGGGGAATATTATTCTTATAGCACCAAAGTTACTGGAATACGAAGTCATTGCAACGGCTCAATATAACCGTTTACCGATTAACGCCATATGGGAACTATTGAAACAGCAGATAGGTTGCAACCTGAATTTAGTTGATCCAACAACGGAGCATTGGGAAAAAGCGCTAGAAATAATTCAAATGGGGCACATTAAAAGTGGCTATCCCTCAATATACGATACTATCTTTCATGCTATTGCCATTATAGAAGGCGGAACCTTGATCACAGCTGACAAAAAACACTTTGTTAAAGTTGAAAAGCTGCGGCATATTATGATGTTGAATGATGTTGAATGATGTGGAATGATGATGTTAATTACCAATTTATTACTGTAGGCTTGGTCACTTTCCAACCAAATTATCGCCCTAATCTTACCACATCCTTATAACTCTAATCTGGGAATGTGAATTTCGCTAAAGTAATTAAAAATTCTCTTGTGGTTGATGGACTAGTAATAAGGGTTACCTATAAATATATGTAACCCTTATTATTTTAAACACCTAAAGTTGTCGTACGGTAGGGGCTTTTATAGTCATTTTTCTAACCTTGTAAAAGTGATAATACAGACTGACTAGATGCATTAGCTTGAGAAAGCACCGATAGACCAGCTTGCTGTAACACTTGGTTTTTAGCTAAGTTTGAAGTTTCAATGGCGTAATCTGTATCTCTAATTCGAGATCGCGCGGCAGAAACATTTTCGACAATATTTTGTAAATTAGAAATGGTCGAAGACAATCGATTTTGGACTGCACCTAGTTGCGCTCGAGTTGAGTCAATAGAGGTGATTGCTTCATCGATTATCGTTAAAGCCAGTTGTGCGCCAATAGTTGTACTTATGTCTATAGTATCAACTGCAACTAGTGCACTTGTTTGACCACCCGCAGTATCAACTGAAGTAGATGTAGATGTAGAGGTGAAACTTGTAGAGCTATTCAATTGCACAACGCCGATTGAACGAGTTGAGTTACTAGCGCCACTTGTCAGTATCGTCGTATCAACTGCTGAGCCTGTTCCATCATAACCAAAAGTTGAAACCGTGGTTGTCGCAGTTCCTGAAGTAGTTGTGAAACCTTCGATAACAATATCGTCGCCACGTTCACTGGTTAATACAATAGCTCCAGATTCTATATTTGCACTGATACCCGTTTGAGCTGATGCCTCGTTAATAGAGCTAGATAAACTAGTTAAATCTCCACCGCTAATTCCCGCTGTAATCGTTGACGCTGTACCGCTTGAACCTAACAGTGTAAATGAGACATTGCCGTCTCCAAGACCACTCAAGCTAATAACATTTCGCGCATCTGCGCTAACGTTAGTGGTGCTAGTCTCTAAATTTACTGCATCGCTAATTTCTTTAGCAGAAAGCCCTACAGCAGAAATAGCAGAACTAGTTCCTGTTGAACCCGCTATAGTAATTGTTCCCGCAGCATTATTAGCGCCTGCAGTGCCGGCGGCTGTTGCGGTAGTTCTACCTAATCCAACATTTGCGGCTGTACCCGATAGACTTCGTGAGTTATTTCCTATATCGGCTCCTCTACTCGAACTCAAAACAACATTAATTGTCTGAAAAGCTTCCGATCCAACCTGGAAAGATGAAGAACCGAAGGTTCCGTCAAGAAGTGTTCTTCCACCAAAACTGGTTGAGTCCGCAATTCTATTTAACTCTAGTTGCAGTTGAGATACCTCAGCTTGAAGCGCGGCTCTTTCTGAAGCACCATTTGAACCATTTGCTGATTGAATTGAAAGCTCTCTAATTCGTTGTAATATGTTGGTTGATTCCTGTAACGCTCCTTCAGCCACTTGCGCTAAGGAAATACCATCATTTGCATTTCTAGCCGCAACGGTAAGACCCCTAATTTGAGAAGTTAATCCATTAGATATTTGTAAGCCTGCAGCATCATCTCTAGCACTATTTATTCTTAGTCCAGAAGATAAGCGTTGGAATGTCGTTTGCAAAGCGTTGTTAACATTAGTCAGATTTCTCTGAGCATTAAGTGAAGAAACATTTGAATTAAGTACGTTTCCCATTATATTTACTCCTATTTAAATTCTTCATATCAAAAATGGGATCAAATAGATGAAACCTAATTTTTGATAAAAATCATTTACAAATAATAAAATTTAATTGGGAAAGAAAAACTGAGAATAGATCTTTCGATATAATACCGAACTACTGAGAATTGCCGATCACTTTTAGAAGTGTTGTAAATATACGACTAAAAGTTGAGCTGGATGAGATTTCCTGTTCAAATGATTTATCGGCGCAAAAAAAGTCGACTTTAAAAAATTAGTAATAAAATTAATTTCCGCAAAGAATTTAAAGCTGGCACAGCATTTGCTATATTGTATTTAGCCAATATAGATATTTGCGAAAGAAATCATTACCCATGATAAATCTCCTAATACTTATAAAGGTTTTGTTCTTAGGAACAATGTTGATGTTTATTAAGTGGGTTGCTGAGAACAGCTTATTTAAAAGGCTTCAACGCGAAGATCTAAGTATGGTGGYCGCTGAGAACGGCCGCTAAACGCTTAACTTCTGTCGTACGGTAAGGGGTCGCAAGTCGACCCCTTTTCTTGCCTACAGGATGTAGGTATGTCTCGTTAGCAGGACGCGGTAGAGACTAACGGCAATAAACTTCCAAATTAATAGGCAATAAATTTCCCATTTTCCTTTAGTCATTAGAATCCGATACAAATAAAATAACACAATAATTAACATAACTTTCTATTGGTCAAAAATATGTCACCGCGAAAAAAGGAAAAGAATAAATTACGTATCGCWTCATATTGTAAAAAAATAGCCATTTTACTAAATGAGAAGAACTATTCTCAAGCAAAGAAATATTGCATTAAGATACTAAAATTAGATGATTTAGACATTAACGGAAATAAATTTATTGCCTTTATATATCTGAATGACGGAAAGTTGGAGGTTGCGGTAAAGTATTATCAAATTGCARKTAARGSAMYAKYMRWRMYWRKMRWKSMRTATAAWKYSYYWSRSYKAGMSRTKTYWWKTWTKSWTWRKYYRRYTAAACTAAAAATAAAGAGTAAACTTAAAAATCACATAGATAAACTACTTATTAAATATCCTTTTGATAAAAGACTCCTTTATTTTAAGGCAAAAAATTTAGAAGTTGAAGGAGATGACGCTCAAGCATTGATTTATTATCAACAGTTAGTTAATTTACCACGGTTAAGCAATGAGAATAATGATGATTTAATAGCTTACGCCTTTTTAGCTATGGTTCGTTCTCCTAATTTAATGGTGACTAGTAACGATATCCTGCAAATTGACAATCTTATTTCAAACTTTAATATTAATAGCGTTAATGCCAAATCAACACTCATTTTTGCAAAAGCGCAGGTTCTTGAAGGTTTAGAACAATATCCAGAAGCTTTTAAATCCTATCAAACAGCTAATTCTATCCTTTGGTCTAAACAAGAATGCCATTTGGCAGATATGTTAAAGGCTTATAAAAGGTGTATTTCATCAAGTTGGCCGGAAAAAACAAATTTATCTTTGGAAAGCAAAACATCCATACCTATATTTATTGAAGGCATACCAAGAAGTGGAACAAGTTTAGTCGAAGCGGTATTGACAGAAGTACCGGAAATAAAGGGGTACGGTGAAAGCGGTTATCTACAAGACGCGATAAATTCCGTTAACGACGAAGAGTGCTTAATGGAAGGTTATTGGAGTACTTATCCTAATCAAATGATGAGTACAAAAATAAGAGAGCATTATAGTCAATCACTATTATCGGATAAATCTGAAGGAAAATATTTCACAGACAAAACGGTTAATAGTTTTGATTATATTGGACTGAAAATAGCAGCATTCCCTCAATCAAAATTCATATTCACCTATAAATCACCACTAGATGCGTTGTTTTCTTTATATCGTCAAAAATTCGAGCTTGGTCAACATGAGTATGCCAACCACGCCAAATCCTGCGCATTTATGGTCAACCTTTCTATTGAGTATCGTAATTATTGGCGTGCTCTTTATCCATCGCAAGTTTATTTGTTTTCTTATGAGGAAAGCGTTTTACAACCAGAAGTAGCATGGAAAAATCTATTTCAATGGCTTGGTATAAAATGGCAGTTAAAGTATCTTAATTTCTACAATAGTAAAAAGGAAATTCATACTCTCAGTGCATCACAATGTCGTCAAGAAATTACACCTAACTATTTAAATAGAGCCAAAAAATATGGTTCTGTGCTAAAAGATCTTGAAAAACAATTAGCTCTTTCTTTGGATGAATTGGCTGATATAGAAAATTATTAAATAAATCCGCCAAAACTTTGACAATATCAAATTTATAGACTAAAACTTAACTATGTTGTTAATTTGTAACTAGTTTTTGGTTATTTATTGTACGATTAAGATTTTAAAAAATGGAAATTACTATAATAAAAATTGACGTTAATCGATCTAAGGAAGTTGAATGTACACAAACAAGCAGTTGATGGTCATAGATGATAATGTAAGTAGAAGTCATGATCTAAAGGTTATTTTTGAGTTTATCGGCGAATCATGTATAGAAAGAACCAGTGATAATTGGAATACACGTTTTCAAGAGCCAGAAACTTTAGTTGGTATTCTAATAGGAGAGCTTAAGCATTATGACAATGTATCTAATCTACTAAAAGAAATTAATCAATTCGACCCGTCTATGCCAATTGTTATGTTGGATGATTTACCTTTCACTGGAAATGTTGCTCAAGATTTAGCTGAACAAGTTGTTGAGCGTATTGTATGGCCACTTCATCATAATCAAGTCTTAGAAGTTATCCATACTTGTCAATTTTGTCGAGAGAATAGTCATGCTCTAAAGCAAAAGTCTAAATCGCTAGAACTCTTCCGTAGTATGGTTGGGCAAAGTGAACCGATGCAGGATATCAGAAAATTAATTGAGCAAGTTGCTAATACAGATGCGACTGTTTTGATCTTAGGCGAATCGGGAACGGGCAAAGAAGTCGCCGCTCGAAATTTACATTATCTTTCTGATAGAGCAGAAAAACCTTTTGTGCCAATTAACTGTGGAGCAATTCCTGCCGAATTATTAGAGAGCGAATTATTTGGACATGAAAAGGGAGCTTTTACCGGTGCTTTGTCAACACGAAAAGGGCGCTTTGAATTGGCGGATGGTGGAACCATCTTTTTGGATGAAATTGGTGATATGCCGATGCCCATGCAAGTGAAATTATTACGCGTTATACAAGAACGTACTTTCGAAAGAGTCGGAGGTAATCAATCAATTAGAGTAAACGTTCGAATTATAGCGGCTACTCATCGAAATTTAGATGTTGAAGTTAAAGAAAGTCGTTTTAGAGAAGATCTTTTTTATCGATTAAATGTTTTTCCGATTGAGATGCCATCTTTGAGAGTAAGAAGTGAAGATATGCCTTTATTAGTTAATGAGCTTATTGCTCGGCTAGAAAACGATAAAAGAGGATCTGTTAGATTGAGTCCCAATGCCATTCAGTCATTAATGAAATGTCAGTGGCCTGGAAATGTAAGAGAGCTTGCAAATCTGATGGAGAGATTGTGTATTCTTTATCCTTATGGAGTGGTTGABGTAAAAGATCTACCTAGCGATTATCAAAATACTGAAGGATTAACCGCCTATTCAAAACCTCAACTTGCAGAAAGACGCGAAGCATTGGATTCGAAAATTACGCCAATCGATGTTAATTCTATTTCCAATACCTTGCCAGAAAATGGCGTGAATCTAAAAGAGTTTGTAAAGAAATTTGAAATTTCTTATATCGAACAAGCGCTGTCAGAAGAAGATTGGATTGTTGCTAGAGCTGCAAAAAGGCTTGGCATGCGACGAACAACCCTAGTTGAAAAAATGCGTAAATATGATTTACAAAAAGCCAGTTAATTGACACTGGCTTTTTTTTCACCCAAAATATAGTGTAACCTATTGATAAATAGGCGCTAATAAAATAGGCACAGTAATTGCTCTAGTCTTAGTAACGTTTGAAAAAGCGAATAATACAGAGAGCAAATGTATGGCACTATTAAATAAAATTGAAATCGTAAAAACAGAAGAAACCAGTACACTAGACAATTCTGGTGGACGTGAATCATTTAATTCGACACCTTCTGTTTCCCGGTTATCTCAATCAACAATAGCTCAATCGACACTGCCTCAATCTACTTTATCTAAGTTAAGTAATAGCCAAAAACACGCTAAGAATGTGATGTCCGATTTAGGTCAATTGTCGCAAGCTTTCGCGGACTCTTTCCAAAATATTGAAGTAAAAGTTGAACAGCTTAGTGGACAATTGAACGATGCAGAAAATAGGCATTTAGTCGAAAAAAATGCAAAAATTAAACTGCAGTCTGAAAATGATAAAATTAATAATCGTCTAAATAATCTTCTCGACATATTACCCTCCGGTGTTGTGTTACTGGACAATCAAGGTTTTGTTTGTGATTGCAATAAAGTTGCCATCGATATCTTAGGTCGCCCACTTTTAGGTGAAGCCTGGGTAGATGTAATAGCGCGAGCCTTTTCACCACAAGCGGATGACGGACATCAAGTTTCGTTAAAAGATGGCAGAAAAATTCATATCGAAACAACTGGTTTGTCACCAGAACCTGGACAAATGCTCGTGTTAACGGACCTAACTAAAACGAGACGCTTACAAGATAAACTCAGTCAAAATAATAAACTGTCGAGCATGGGTAAGATGATCGCTTCGCTTGCTCATCAAATTAGAACCCCACTTTCAGCTGCAATGATTTACGGCTCTCATATTAATGAATCGAATCTTGAACCAAAGCAAATAAAATCATTTTCAGCAAATTTAATGGAAAGGTTGAAATTTATGGATAGACAAATCCATGACATGTTGCAGTTTGTAAGAGGCGAAAGAAAGCAGAGTCAAATCGTACCAATTTCTCAATTGTTTGATAACTTAAAAAATAGTATTGAGCATAAAAATAATGTTACATGGATCTCTGGTTGCGGAGTTGAAGATAAGTCGTTAGATAAAAAACTCAGAAGCAATTCAGAAGAATATTATTTGTTAGGGAACTCAGATGATTTGATAGGCGCTATTTCCAATTTAGTTGAAAACGCATTGGCGGCCAGTAAATCAAAACAGATGGTAGAATTGAAATCAAACATAGTCTGTGAAAATACTCATAAAGGTAAAGACAATCAGTACTCACTAGTTATTGAAGTTGTTGATCACGGTATCGGTATGAGCAGATTACAACAGCAACAAGTTTTTGAACCTTTCTATACAACTAAAAGCAATGGCAACGGATTAGGTTTAGCGATTGTTAGAGGCGTTATTATTGAGCATGGTGGCTCCATTGACCTTGAGTCGTCAATCGGTGTTGGTAGTGCATTTGAAATTAAATTACCATTAGTGAACAAGACTTGTTTGGCCAGCGAGCGTTCTAACCTTACTACAGAAGAGGTTGTAATTAATGACTAGTCAATTATTAGTTGTAGAGGATGATTTCGCGTTAAGAAGTGCATTAGTGGCGAGCTTAGAAGTCGCCGGTTTTGATGTGACAGCGGTTGAAGATGCAGAATCTGCAGTGGCGACTCTGAATAATTTCAAACCTGATTTAGTGATTACGGATGTTCAAATGAAGTCTATGTCTGGTGTCGATTTATTGAGGTTTATTAGAAAAAACGACCGCCATCTTCCCGTCGTATTAATGACCGCTTTTGCTGAAATTAAAGATGCTATTGAAGTCATGAAGTTAGGCGCTTGTGACTATTTAGAGAAACCATTTGAACCTAAAAGACTAACTAAATTAATTGAAAAATACCTACCGAAAAAAACTGAATGTAAAGTTATCATTGAAGATCCCGCCAGTAAAAAATTATTTGAATACGCTAGAAAAATCGCACAAACAAGTTCAACCGTACTTCTAGTGGGTGAAAGTGGATCGGGTAAAGAAGTTTTGAGTCAATTTATCCATGATCAATCTCAAAGGAGTCAATCAAAATTTGTTGCGATTAATTGTGCAGCTATTCCTGAAAATATGTTGGAAGCCACTTTGTTTGGATATGAAAAGGGCGCTTTTACTGGAGCACATCAAGCCTGTGCTGGAAAATTTGAACAGGCGCAAGGAGGTACTCTTTTATTGGATGAAATTTCAGAAATGCCGGTTATGTTACAAGCAAAAATACTTCGGGTTTTACAGGAGAAAGAAGTTGAAAGATTAGGTGGTAAAAAAACGATTAAATTAGATGTTCGAGTGATTGCGACAACTAATCGAGATTTAGTTAAGGAAATAAAAGAAAAACGTTTTAGAGAAGATCTTTATTATCGACTCAATGTTTTCCCAATTAGATGTTTATCATTACGAGAAAGAGTGGCGGATATCGTTCCTTTGGCAACACGCTTGCTCAACCAATATGCGAAGGCATGTGGTCTGTCTAGTAATGATGCACAGCATGAAGCAATTACATTTAGTCAATCCGCGGTTAGAAAACTCAATCAATATTCGTGGCCTGGTAATGTTCGCGAACTTGATAATTTAATGCAAAGAATTGCAGTGCTAGCAAATAATAAAATAGTGAATGATACCGATATTGTTTTCGAAAGTCTTAATGTCGGTTTTGAATCAAGTCAGGTTGTAATAAATGAATTGTCACACAGTTTGTCGGAGGTTTCTTATCTTGATAATGGTAATGGCAATAGTCTTGACGACAAGCAATTAGGAAGTGATATGCGTCAACATGAATATCAATTAATTATTGAGTCTCTAAAGCAATGTGCTGGAAAAAAGAAAGAAGTAGCAGAGCAATTAGGGATCAGTGCAAGAACCTTGCGTTACAAATTGGCCAAAATGCGTGATTCGGGTTACGAAATACCGAATAAAAAATCTTACGCTTAAAGAATCTTACGCTTAAAAAAATTGATTGAATATTATTCTGAGGAATAAAAAATGCGAATTGGTATGGATCAACAACAGCTATTACAGCAAATGCAATCGCTTAATAAGATTGCTAAATCTGGTGCGTCATTTCCGTCAGATACGGGCATCCAAAATGTTGAAGGTAAAGGCGCGGATTTTGGAAACTTATTAACTAGGGCTATCAATTCAGTCAACGACCAACAAATGGAATCAGGAAGACTAGCGTCACAGATTGAAACCGGTGATGGGGGAGTTAGTTTAGTAAAAGCAATGATAGCCTCACAAAAAGCTGGCATTGCTTTTCAAGCAACCTTGCAAGTAAGAAATAAATTAGTCTCGGCCTATCAAGATATTATGAATATGCCGATTTAATGAAAACACAAAACACAAAATAGAAAATAGAAAATATAAAAACGAAATAACAAAAACAAAACAATTCACCACGGAGGCACAGAGAGCACGAAGAAAGATTTAACTGAGAAAAGATAGATAATATAATAAGTCTATTTTTTTACTCCGTGTGCTCCGTGTCTCCGTGGTGAGATTCTTTTAAGGTTTTAAGTTTGTATTGGAGTTATAAATAGTGGCAGAAGCAACAACAGATCTTGTTTCCTTAAATTCTCAACCACCAGGAATATTGCCTGGTATGAGTAGTTTAGAACCTTTGAAACAAGTGGGGATTTTAATCGCAATTGCTGCGAGTATTGCGTTAGGTGTTTTTATCGCGCTTTGGTCTAATGATCCTGCGATGCGTCCCTTACCCAGTTTGCAAGCAGAAGCATCAATGGATGTGATTAATTATTTGGAACAACAACAGATCCCTTACAAAGTGGGAACCGATGGAAAAATTCTAGTTCCTCAATCTCAATATAATATGATTAAGATTGAACTAGGTTCTCAAGGGGTTTCTATTCAAGACCAGTCTACAACTTCTTATTTGGATAAAGAAGTGGGTTTTGGTGTTTCACAACGAATGGAAAAAGCGCGACTTTTAAGAAGTCAAGAAAGGGAATTAAAGAATACGCTAGAGCAATTCAGTGGTGTACGTGCGGTAAAAGTTCATCTCGCAATTCCTAAAGAATCATCATTCATTAAAAACCGAAGAAAGCCTAGTGCATCCATCTTATTAAATTTGTATTCGCGAGGTGGTATTTCCGATGAAACAAGCGGTTCTATGGTTGATCTAATCGCAGGTAGTATTCCAAATTTAGAAAGAAGCCAGGTCACTATTACCGACCAATATGGTCGTCTTTATCACTCAGGAAGTATGTCTAGTAAAGAGGCAGACGGTTCTCGCGAGTTAAACATTATTAGAGATAGACAAGCTGAAATTAAAGATCGGATCGAGCAATTGCTAACGCCAATTGTTGGGATTGACGCATACACCGTACAAGTAAATGTTGATATGGATTTCACTAGAAAAGAGCAAACAATGCAAACGTTTAATCCAGATCTTCCTGCGATTAGAAGTGAACGAACGATTGAAGACACGAGAAATTCTGGCGTTGCTCAAGGGGTGCCTGGTGCGCTCTCTAACCAACCTCCTGGAGCATCGGTTATACCAGAAACAGCACAGGATGGAGATGGTAACCAAAAATCTGCTAATCAAAACCAACGTCTTGAAGCCGAAAGAAATTATGACTTAGATACGACCATTAGTCATATCATTCCACAGGTCGGAATTATCGATAAAATAAGTGTTTCTATCGGTTTGAATTACGTTAATGCACCCGCTGCAGATGTTCAGGGCGGTTCACAAACAGGTAATGCTCGAGTAGCCAGAAGTAACGATGATTTAGATAGGATCAGACGACTCATTCAAGCCAGTATAGGATTTAACGTGCAACGGGGCGATGTTGTTAGTGTTGAGTCTTTCCCCTTTGTAACGGGTGAAATATTGCCTGAGCCTGAACCATTACCGTTCCACGAACAAGCATTATTTCAAACTTTATTAAAACCAATTGTTGGACTTATCTTAGGTATTCTAATTATTTTCATGGTTTTAAAACCGGCATTTAAAAATTTATCAAAAGTACCTGCTCCTATTAATGCGCCAATTACAACCAGTGAAAATGAAGCGAATTACGATAGTTTAGGTGGAGATTTAGGAGGCGATTTAGGCGCTGGGTTAGATGGTTCTGGTTCGATGGTAGATGATAAAGTGACGTTAGCTGGCCACGAAAATCTAGAGTTACCACCACCGACGGTAGGTGAAGTGAAAAAATTAGAACAAGCAAAAAGTGTTGTTGAAAATAATCCAACCTTAGTTGCTCAACTTGTAAAAGGATGGTTGGAAGAAGAAAATGCCTGAAACAACTGAAAAAAAAGAAGAGCCAAAATTATCCGGTGTCGAGAAAGCCGCTGTTTTATTGCTTTCGCTTGGTGAAGATACTGCCGCTCAAGTGCTCAAACATATGGGGCCAAAAGAAGTGCAGTTGTTAGGCATGAGTATGGCAAGCTTAAAGAATATTGGTAAAGGAACAGTTGAAGACGTTGTGGACGAATTTTTAGAAAAAGTAGAACAACAAACAGGCATTGGCATTGGCACAGAAGACTATATTAGAGCCACGCTTAAAAATGCACTAGGCGATGATAAAGCAAGTGGAATTATCGATCGTATTCTAGCAGGAGCAAATACCAAAGGCTTGGATACATTAAAATGGATGGATGCTCGTTCGGTAGCTGACGTGGTTCGTTTTGAACACCCTCAAATTCAATCAATTATTTTATCCTATTTAGAACCCGACCAAGCAGCTGAAGTTTTAAAGTTAATGCCTGATAAAGTCAGAGTCGATTTAACTATGAGAATTGCTGCGTTAGAAGCTGTGCAACCTGATGCCTTACAAGAGTTAAACGACATAATGGAAAAACAATTTCTGGGAGGCGGCGCATCTCAAGCAAAAGCAATTGGTGGAGTGAAACAAGTCGCCGACATTATGAATTTTATGGATGGCGCTAGCGAAGCGATGATTATGGATTCAATTAAAGAAACCGATGAAGATTTGGCTCAAAGCATTCAAGATTTAATGTTTGTGTTTGATAATCTTGAGTCAGTTGATGACCGTGGCATTCAAACGTTATTAAGAGAAATTTCTACGGACACATTAATTGTCGCATTAAAAGCATGTGAAGAATCAATTAAAGAAAAAATATTTAAAAACATGTCAAAACGAGCCGCTGAATTAATGCGAGATGATTTGGAAGCGATGGGACCTTGTAAATTGAGTGAAGTCGAAGCCGCGCAAAAAGAAATTTTAACCATTGCACGTCGACTAGCTGACTCTGGTGAGATAGCGCTAGGCGGTGGTGGTGAGGAGATGGTTTAAATGGTTCAAAAAGTAAAATCAGAAGCACCCATAAAACTAATACGCAATGTTGCTAATTATCGACCTTGGCGAGCACCTGCAATTGATATTGCCGGCGCACGAGTTTTTAGACAAGAAGCCAGTGAAGAATCGGATGTCGACATCAAAGCCCTCGAAGATGAAAAGTCAGAGGAGTTAATAACTGCAGAAGAACTTCAAGCAATCAAAGATCAAGCATATACAGAAGGCTTTGAGAAAGGTCGAAACGAAGGGTTAGAATCAGGCATTCAAGAAGTCGAAAAAAAGAATCATTTATTAAAAAATATTATCGAAGAATTAGAAACACCACTAAAAGAGTGTGGAGTGAATACTCAAAAAGAGTTATTAGAACTTTCTTTCGCGATTGCAAAACAAATATTAAGACGAGAATTAAAGCAAGACCCAACACAATTAATCGCTATCATCCGCGAGTCCTTGCAACTATTGCCAATCGCTTCTAAAGAAATTCAGGTTCTATTGCACCCAGATGATGCGAGCATAATTCGAGAAGCTTTATCATTAGGTGAGGCAAAAAATAATTCATCAAACGAACCTAACAGCAATCTCCAATCTAATGACAAAAGCTGGTCGTTATTAGAAGAGCCATCTATGCAACCAGGTGGTTGCATAATAAAAACTAACAACTCTAAAATTGATGCATCGATTGATCAACAAATTGCAGTTCTGTTTAGCAAAATGATTGATGAGCAAAGAACAGCAGAAGATTTTAGACAAAACACAAAAGAATAAAAGACTAAAAGACTAAAAGATTAAAAGATTAAAAGATGTTTACCACAGAGGACACAGAGGACACAGAGGACACAGAGGACACAGAGATAAAGATATTGATAAAAGAGAGAGTTACATCAAAAAATGCATCATTCTTATCTTTTTTCTCTTCTCTATGACCTCTGTGGTAATTTTTTTTGTTTTTTTGTTAGATTGAAATAATTGGACATGGGATATTGTAGATTTTGAAAACAGATGAAGACTTCGCGGGATTTTTAAGTCAGTTTAAAAAACCATTAGAAAAGACTAACTCTATTCAAGTAGAAGGTCGTTTAACTAGAATGGTTGGTATGACATTGGAAGCGGTTGGTTGTCGAGTTAATATTGGTGAGCGCTGTTTGGTGGAATCAAGTTTAGGTGGTTTTGAAGAAGCTGAAGTTGTAGGGTTTTCCGATGATAAAATTTTCTTAATGCCTATTGGTAGAATCCAAGGTCTTGGTCCTGGCGCAAGAGTTATTCCCTGTAATCGTGCCGCTGAATTTCCAGTGGGTGATGCTTTACTAGGAAGAGTTTTAGATGGAGAGGGTCGGCCGCTTGATGGTAAAGGTGAATTACATTGCTTTCAAAAACGACCATTAATCTCAGAACCAATTAATCCACTCAATAGAAAACCTGTATGTAAACCTTTAGATGTTGGCGTTAGAGCGATTAACTCAGTTTTAACCGTAGGACGCGGTCAAAGAATGGGGCTTATGGCGGGAAGTGGTGTTGGTAAAAGTGTACTTTTAGGCATGATGACCAAGTATACAGAGGCGGATATTATTGTTGTTGGTTTAATTGGCGAAAGAGGGAGAGAAGTTAAAGAATTTATTGAACAAATATTGGGCGTAGAGGGTATGAAAAGAGCTGTAGTAGTAGCCGTACCCGCCGATAATTCCCCATTGATGAGAATTCAAGGGGCTATGGCTGCCACTACCGTGGCTGAGTATTTTAGAGATCAAGGAAAAAATGTTCTTTTGTTAATGGATTCATTAACTCGTTTTTGCCAAGCGCAACGCGAAGTTGCCTTAGCAATCGGCGAGCCTCCTGCTACTAAGGGATATCCGCCATCAGTTTTCGCATTATTGCCTCAATTAGTAGAAAGAGCAGGAAATGGTGATACCGGAGGAGGCTCCATTACCGCCTTTTATACCGTTTTAGCAGAAGGCGACGACCAACAAGATCCAATAGTCGATGCGGCTAGAGCTATATTAGACGGTCATTTAGTTTTGAGCAGAGATTTAGCGGACTCTGGGCACTATCCTGCAATTGATATTGAAGCATCGGTGAGTCGAGTCATGACGCAAATTACCTCAGAATCACATCAAAGCGCTATCCATCAATTAAAGAATATCTATTCACTTTACCAACAAAATAAAGATCTTATTACGGTCGGCGCTTATCAAAGGGGAAGCGATCCTGCGTTGGATGAAGCAATTGAGTTTATGCCTCATATAAAGCAGTTTTTAACTCAAGCTATCACCGAGTCTGTAGATATGGATGAAAGTATTAACAAATTAGAAGAAATGATGACACAAACAGGCTAAATCTGTACTAATCTTTAAAGAAGCAGTATTAGTTTATACAAGACAGGTTTACCCAAAACAGAATCACATCAAAGAAGCTAATTGAGCAAAACCATTGAAATCATTTGGTAGTGCAATCTAGGACATCTAGTTTAACTGCCAAAAGGATTAGGACACAATTAAATTTGGGAAGTTACAATGACCGCATCAAAAAGACTACAACCTATAAAAAAAATGGCCGATAAAACTGAAAAGAATGCCGCTATAGACTTAAGTGATTCGATCAAAGATAAACAAGATCAAATGAACAAACTCAGCCAGCTAATAGGCTATCGAGATGAATATCTTGTTAAGCTTAGCGAAAAATCTCAAGTCGGTGTCTCTAGCGGACAACTACAACAATATCATCTATTTTTAAATAAGCTTAATGCTGCGATCAATCAACAACGGCAATCGGTTGATATCAGCGAAGATAACGTTGGTCAAAAAAAAGGAGCGTGGCAAAATAAAAATAGTCGCGCCCAAGCTATTGGTAAAGTCATGACTAACCTACAATCAAAAGAAAGACTGGTTAAAGACCGCAAAGAAGCTAATCAATTAGATGAGCTAACAACCCAAGCCTATGTTAGAAATTCAAAAATGGCAGTGTAAATTGTAGTCGTTTAGGCGAGTATTTTTTACGACAAAGCGATACAGAGCCATTGATTAAAAGAACCTATCAATATTTAAGCAAAAATCTCTCAAACCGATGATTTTTCTGCTATACCTTAGATAAGGAATTGTTTAAGTCAGATTTTTAAACAAAATATTAGAATGTTATTCAAAATGATTATTTGGATTGATTATTTAAATTGACTATTTTGGATATCTCGTAAAAATTAGTGAATGGAAGTTGATTATGGCTAATAAAACAACGCTCAGTTTAGGCAATGCGTTAGATATAGTACATGTTGCTGACCTCAAACCAAGGTTAACGTCGGCGCTAGAGAAAAAACCTCATGTCGTTCTAATTGCTGACAAAGTTGAACGGACAGACACCGCAGGTGTACAGCTTATTTATTCATTTATGCAATATGCGAAAGAGAAAGACATCGCAGTTACTTGGCAAAAACCCAGTGAAAATTTACTTGAGACGGTTCACAAACTTGGAATGAGCGAAGCGTTAGGATTTGTATAAAAAAGCAATATGCAAACTACGAAATACGATTCTTTTGAGCTAGACGTTATGAAAAAGACAGTTAATGGAGAAAATGAATGACTAGAATATTAGCAGTTGATGATTCAGCATCAATGCGACAGATGGTGACATTTACATTAAAAACTGCAGGSTTTGATGTAGTGGATGCTGAAGATGGTGTAAAAGCATTAGCCATTGCTAAAAGCTCAAAGTTTGATGTGGTTGTCACTGATGTCAATATGCCAAATATGGACGGGATCACTCTGTGCAGTGAGCTACGTAAATTACCCAATTTTAAATTTACTCCGATCCTTATGCTAACTACAGAGTCGTCAGCGGATAAAAAGCAAGCTGGTAGAGCTGCTGGTGCAACGGGTTGGATTGTTAAACCATTTAACCCAGAACAATTACTTGCGACAGTAAAAAAAGTAGTTGGGTAATTTCTGACTAACTAAAAGTAGCTCTTTTGAAGGTTTAATTAATTTAATCGAATTTATTATTAAAGGTTCAATCAATGGAAATCGATCTCAGTCAATTTCACGCAGTTTTTTTTGAAGAAAGTTTTGAAGGTCTTGACGTAATGGAGCAAGAACTTCTTCAACTAGAAGAAGATACTGATCTTGAAAATGTAAATACTATCTTTAGAGCCGCTCATTCAATCAAAGGTGGAAGTGCAACGTTTGGCTTTAATCAAGTGGCAGAATTTACCCACGTTATGGAAACTTTGTTAGATGAAATGCGTGAAGGTAAGCGAGATATTACCCGAGAAATTATCGATCTACTTTTAAAATCAGTGGATTGTTTAAGAGGGATGTTAGATAAATTACAAGATGGTGATGATGTGAATAATGACTACGTTGAGTTAGTTGCTTACTTTAATCAGTTACTTTCCAACAATTCGAATGAGAGCACTAACAAAAATCAAGATGTTTCAAATGAGCTTGCTGACAAAAATGATCATTCTGCAAAAGGGTTTTCAATAAAATTTGTTCCAGAAAACTACATTTTGCAAACGGGTAATGAACCTGTCCGAATGTTCAAAGAGTTAGAAGCTTTGGGTGGTTTAAATAATAAAGCGGACTTGAGTAAAGTTCCAAAATTTACCGATCTAGATCCTGAATTATGTTTCATCTCTTGGGATATGCAATTAGAAACTCAAGAAACAGAGTCTGATATTCGAGAAGTGTTTGAGTGGGTCGACGATGATTGTTTGCTCGACATTAAAAAGCTCGCAAAAACATCAACTGAGGAATTAGACCAAGAAATTGATAACAGCGAAGCAAAAGTTTCAGAAACCACATCTCAATCTAAGGCCGAGCCAAACGAAAAAACCGCTTCAGAATCCACAGTAGCAGACTCTAAAAAACTGGTTCCAATCAAAAAAGAAAAAGAAGCCGTTAAAAGTACAAAAAAGTTGTCTTCTGCAGCCTCTATTCGAGTTGGAATTGATAAAGTTGATAACTTAATCGATTTAGTGGGTGAGCTAGTTATTACTCAATCAATGCTCGGAGAGTTGGGTGAAAATTTTGATGTAAGTAAATTAGAGCAGTTAGTGGCTGGATTAAGAGAGTTAGAATCAAATACTCGAGAATTACAAGAAAGTGTCATGCGTATCCGTATGCTACCAATCGGTTTTGTCTTTAACAGAATGCCAAGAATGGTGAGAGATCTTTCTGCGCAGTTAGGAAAAAATATTGAACTAGTTATTAAAGGTGAAGATACAGAGTTAGATAAAACTGTGATGGAGCAAATAGGCGATCCACTAACTCATTTGGTCAGAAACGCTTTAGATCACGGAATCGAATCCGATCAAGAACGAGCCGATAATAATAAGCAAGAAGGCGGTAAAGTAACCCTAGATGCTTATCATCAAGGTGGCAATATAATCATTGTAATTGAAGATAATGGTGGTGGCATTAACCCTGAAGTAATTTATGCCAAAGCTGTCGAAAAAGGTTTAATAGAGGAAGGAGTAGACATTCCTGAAGAACAAATTATTGGCATGATYATGGAGCCAGGGTTCTCTACAGCTGAAATTGTCAGTGATGTATCAGGTAGAGGCGTAGGGCTTGATGTAGTTAAGCGAAATATTAATAATTTGGGTGGTAGTGTTGATATAGCTTCAGTCGTTGGTAAAGGAACTAAATTTACGATTAGACTGCCATTAACCTTAGCCATTTTAGATGGCCAACTGATCCGCTCTGCTAACGAAGTGTACGTAATACCTTTAGCTTCCATTGTAGAGTCAATCCCTTTGTCAGGAATTAAGTTGACAAAAATTGCTGGCAATATGGAGGTTTATAAAGATGGTACCGAGTATATTCCAATAGTTGATTTAAGAGATGAGTTTGAAATTAGAAATGAAAAGCGAACAACCAATGAAGGCTTGATTGCTATCGTTGAAGGTGAGAATAGAAAAATTGCGATTAAGATTGATGAGCTTTTAGGTCAACAACAAGTCGTTATAAAAAGTTTAGAAAGCCATTACAAATGTATTCAAGGCGTATCAGGTGCAACAATTTTAGGCGATGGACGTGTTTCGCTTATTTTAGATATCGTCGGATTATCGAGACGCTCTGCAGACAGAGCGAGTGCAAAACGTGAAAAAGTGGCTTAAATGTAAAAAACAAAAGACAAAAGACAAAAATCACCACAGAGGCACAGAGGCACAGAGGGCACGGATAAGAGACTGATTTTTAGAGCGTTTTTAAACTTTAACATCTAGTTTATTGTTAATGGCGACTCCGACCCCTGAATATGCAAAAAGTTTTAATCTTGAGGAATGAAAAATGAGCAGTGAACTGCATGATATTTTACAAGAACAAAGTCAAAATATCTCGTCTATTAATCGCGATTCTGAAGAGGAATCTAAGGGTAACCAATATTTAAGTTTTGATGTTGGTGGTGAAGAGTTCGCGGTTGATATTTTAAGCGTTCAAGAAATTCGCGGTTGGGATAACCCAACATTCTTACCTAACGCACCCATTTATATTAAAGGTGTCTTGAATTTGCGCGGAACAATTGTTCCGGTCATGGATTTGCGAAATAGATTTAGTTTTAAAAATGCAAAATATTCAGACACCACCGTTGTGGYTATTCTTAAAACAAAAAATGGTGAGAAAGAGCGATGGATGGGGTGTGTAGTTGATGGTGTTTCCGATGTATTCAACTGCAAAGAATCTAACATTTCAGAAGTGCCGGACTATGGAAGTGGCATTGATTCACGATTTACCGCCGGTGTGATGACGGTTGATGACCACGCGGTTACATTATTAGAATTATCAAATTTATTAAGCCTTGATTTAATCAATCACCCATACACAGGAGTTTCACATGGTTGAAATCATGGATAAAGAAACAGCAAAATCCATCGTTGATGACACTGTAAACGCCAAGGACCAAGAGCAACAGTTCTTGACCTTTATTATGGGTAAAGATGAGTACGGCGTTGATATTTTGGCGGTTCAGGAAATCCATATTTGGGTAGAACCAAGGCCAATGCCAAATACACCTGAATATATAAGAGGCGTGATTGATTGGCGCGGAACAATTGTTCCAATCATTGATCTTAGAGTTCGTTTTAAATACCCAGAAGCCACTTACACAGATACAACCGTTGTCATTATTTTACAAACAAGAATGGCAGGAAGTGAGCAAATTTGTATTGTTGGAATTGTTGTTGATGCCGTTGCAGATGTTTACGATGTTAATAATAGCGATTTAAAAAAAGCACCCAATTTTGGTAGTAAAATTGACACAAAATATATTAAAGGTCTGACAAAAATAAATGATTCAATGATTATTATATTAGACATAGAAAAATTAATTAACTTAGAAGAGCTAACCGAGTAGTAATTGATTAAGGATTACAGCAAAGGATTAATCATGAGTAACGAACGAGATTCAATAGAAGACGAATTAAACTTAACAAGCGAAAGTAACCAAATAAACCAAACAAGCGAAGGATCAAATATGAGCGATTCAAATTCAGAACTAAACGCAATGTTAGCACAAGCTAGCGCTTCATCAGAAACTGCAATGATGATGGTAGATCTAGATCTCAAGATTACCTACTTAAATAACGCGACAAATATTCTTTTAACTAAACTAGAAGAGACATTGAAAGGAATCTGGCCTGATTTCCAGTCAACGACTGAATTTATGATGGGCAAGTGTATTGATGATTTCCATGCCAATCCAGCGCATCAAAGAAAAATATTGGGTGACCCAGCCAATTTACCTTATCAAACTAATATTAAGCTAGGCGCTAAGACCGTTCGTTTAAACGTGGCGGCGATTTTGGATAGTAGCGGTGAATATGTAGGCTCAAGTTTAGAGTGGGCAGACATCACCGAGGAAGTGGCTTCACAGAATGAAATTGCCAGAATGGAAGGTGCAATGGCGAGTTCGGCTACTGCGACTATGATGGTTGATAGAGATTTATTAATTACTTACATGAACCCGGCTACGGAAAAATTATTAGAAAAATTAGAGCCTGTTCTAAAAGAAATCTGGTCTGATTTTAAAGCAACCACTGATTTTATGATGGGCAAATGTATTGATGATTTCCATGCTAATCCAACGCATCAACGAAAAATATTAGGCGACCCATCTAACTTACCTTATCAAACCAATATTAAGTTAGGCGAAAAAACGGTGCGCTTAAATGTTGCGGCAATAATGGATAGTTCCGGCGAATATGTGGGCTCTAGTTTAGAGTGGGCGGATGTGACTGAGCAAGTTAATTCGCAAATTGAAATTGGACGATTAGTTTCTGCAACCCAAGGTATGACAACTAACCTTATGATGGCAGACGAAGATGGCGTTATTAACTATACTAATCCATCTTTGGTAACCATGTTTGAACGCAGAGAAAAAGAAATTCAAAAAATACTACCAAAGTTTAAGATCAGAGACATTATCGGCACAAACTTTGATAGCTTTCATGCAAACCCCGCTCATCAACGTAATCTCTTACAGCCTGAAAACTTGCCCTATTCAACACAAATTGCTTTGGGAGATTTAACTTTCGGTTTAACCGCAATAGCGTTATTTGATGAATCAGAAAATTATTTGGGTACAGCGGTTCAGTGGACAGATGAAACAGAAGTCACTAATGCTCAAAAGCAGGTCGAAAATTTAATTAGCGATGCCGTGAATGGAAAGTTAGACACCAGGATTAATGCGGAAGAATTTAGTGGTTTTATGAAAAACTTGTCTGAGTCAATTAATACAATGCTTGATACTGTTGGTGAGCCATTAACTAACTGTCAATCTGTTTTAGTGGAAATGTCGTCCGGTAATTTACAAAAGAACATGGAAGGCGACTATAAAGGGCAATTTAAGGATTTGCAAACGGCTATTAATACTACAATTGATAACCTTAGRAACATGGTTGGAGAAATCATGGAAGCATCAAGTCATGTTGCTACCTCTTCAAGAGAGATTTCTCAGGGTAATACTGATTTAAGTCAACGTACCGAGGAGCAAGCATCAAGTTTGGAAGAAACAGCATCAAGTATGGAAGAGTTAACTTCAACCGTGAAAGAAAATTCCGATGCGGCCAAAAAAGCTAATGCGTTAAGTGAAACGACTATGGAGCAAGCGGAGTCGGGCGGTAAAGTGGTTGAAGAAGCGGTCATTGCGATGAAGGAAATTAACAATGCATCGCGGGAAATCTCTGACATTATTGGTGTAATTGATGAAATAGCCTTCCAAACTAATTTATTGGCACTAAACGCGGCAGTTGAAGCGGCCAGAGCGGGTGACCAAGGTCGTGGATTTGCAGTAGTAGCGGCAGAGGTAAGAAACTTAGCTCAGAGAAGTGCCAGTGCAGCAAAAGACATCAAAAAATTAATTAGTAATAGTGTTGAAAAGGTAAATCAAGGGACTGAATTGGTTAATGACTCAGGTTCAAAACTAGCAGAAATTGTAGACTCAGTTAGAAACGTAACCGGATTAGTGGGAGAAATTGCTAACGCCAGTCAACAACAAGCAAATGGTATTGAAGAGGTGAATCAAGCGATTACTCAAATGGATTCAATGACTCAAGAAAACTCTGCGTTAGTAGAGCAGGCAGCAGCGGCGGCAGAAGCATTAACCGAACAAGCGGGTAATATGCTTGAGTTGATGAGCTTCTTTAAAACAGGGAATGAAAGTGGGGTTAAGAGTGAAAAAATCGTGAGCCCTGCTAAAGAAACAAAGACAGCTAAAAAAGTGGTAGCCGATGACGAATGGGAAGAATTCTAAGGAAGGAGTTTAGGATGTTGGTGGTCGAATCTGCGGTAAAACATAGAGAATTTGAATACAAAAAAGAAGATTTTCGAAGAATCGTCAAAATTATCTATAAAGTTTCTGGCATTAGTTTGTCCGCTAGAAAAGAAGATATGGTGTATTCTCGCTTGGCTAGAAGGTTAAGAGCTAATAGCATAAATCGTTTTAGCGAATATTTGAATTTTGTGAGTAAAGATAACGATGAACAAAAAGCATTTGTTAATGCTCTGACCACTAATCTAACGCATTTTTTTAGAGAAGAACATCATTTTGATTACCTAAGTGATGTTTATTTTCCAGAATTGTTTGCTAAATCTAGCAAACGAATCCGCTTTTGGTCAGCCGGCTGTTCAACCGGAGAAGAGCCATATACCTTGTCGATGATTTGGGAACATTTAACCAATAAACCGTCTGATATTGACTTCAAAATATTAGCCACCGATCTCGATAGTAATGTGATTGATTCGGGCAAAACTGGTATCTATTCTGTAGATAAATTAGTGCCGGTTGCAGATGAATATTTGAAATGGTTTAAACGTACAAAAGGTTGTACGGTCAATCAAAAACAAGTGGATCCCAAACTAAAAGAACCAATCGCTTTCAAGCAACTTAATCTGATGCAAGACTGGCCTATCAAAGGACCATTTCAATTGATTATTTGTCGAAATGTTCTAATTTATTTTGATAAACCAACACAAAAAAAACTGATCAAACGTTATTATGATTTACTTGAACCAGGAGGTTGTTTGATTTTGGGGCATTCAGAAAGTTTAGGTGATAATCGAAATTTATTTGAAGCAAAAGGAAAAACAATTTTTAGGAAACTTGGTAATGGATGATTGGGTTATAACTGTGGCTAATTACTGTGGCTTATAATCGAGACAATTTGCCATCCTGCTGGCAAGAGTTTAACCATATCAATCGATACTGGGATAAGCACACCAATATGCCAACCGCAAAAATATTGCCAGGCGAGTTTTACGTCACCGCTCACGATGAAGCCATCACTACTATTTTGGGTTCATGTATTTCAGCATGTATTAGAGATACAAAGGCAGGGATTGGCGGTATGAACCATTTCATGTTGCCAATTAGTAATTCCGCCAGTTCAATTGAAACCGCTGATGCTGCGCGTTACGGCAACTTTGCTATGGAACAAATGATTAATGATATTTTACGTAATGGTGGCAAAAGAGAAAACCTTGAAATAAAAATATTTGGTGGCGGTCGTGTGATGAAAGGCTTAACCGATGTCGGAAAGAAAAACATAGATTTTGTAAAGGAATACATTGAATTAGAAAAGTTAAAACTGCTGGCTGAAGATGTCGGAGGCCAATATCCTAGAAAAGTGATGTACCACCCAAAAACCGGCAAAGTGAAAATGAAGAAATTAGTCAATCGTCATAATAATACGGTTGAAAGCAGAGATGAAAGCTATTTTGATAAGATTACTCATCAAGAGAATACCGGTGAAATTGAATTGTTTGGTTAAAAAACAAATGAGATACAAATAGTTTGACAGTAGAGAATTTAAAAATGAATCATCAAAAATCAGATAAAATAATCAGAGTGCTAGTCGTAGATGACTCCGCATTTATACGAGTATTATTAACTGAAATATTGGAGAGTTCAAAAAACATTCAAGTAGTCGCTACTGCGGAAGACCCGATTGACGCCAGAGAAAAAATTAAAAAATATGATCCAGATGTCATTACCTTAGATATAGAAATGCCAAAAATGGATGGCATTACGTTTTTAAAAAATATTATGAGATTACGACCAATGCCGGTGATAATGGTCTCAACACTAACTCAAGTCGGTGCAGATATTACCCTAGAAGCGCTAGAGTATGGCGCTTTTGACTTTATTGGAAAGCCGACTAGCGATGTAAAAAATAGACTAACGAATCTTGCAGATGATTTAGTCAATAAGGTTATTGCCGCTGCTCAATGCAATAAAATAGCATTAGAAAAAAGGGATTATGCCGGTTATAAGAGCTTAAATATAGACAAGGACTACCCACATGATTTGATTGCTATTGGCGCGTCGACCGGTGGAACTGAAGCTATTAGAGAAATCATAACGCAATTGCCTACAGGGCTACCACCTATCGTTATGTCTCAACATATACCGCCCAATTTCTCTAAATCTTTTGCTAAGCGTCTTAATTTACAGTCCACCATAAACGTAAGAGAGGTTATGTCATCTACTAGACTAGAGTATGGTTTCGCCTATTTGGCTCCAGGCAGTCATCACCTTATCATAACAAAGAGAAATGGCCATTTTTGGGCGGAATTAGATGATGGCGAAAAGGTTAATCGTCATAAACCATCGGTTGACGTGATGTTTAATTCAATAGTTAACTCCAACATAGAAAATTGCTTAGGGATTGTTTTAACCGGTATGGGAAAGGACGGCGCAACAGGCTTAAAAGCCCTAAAAGATATTGGTGCAAGCACGCTTGTTCAAGATGAAGAAACAAGTGTTGTATGGGGAATGCCTGGCGCATCGGTTAAAGAAGGTGGCGTCGATAGAATATTACCTCTAGGTGAGATAGCGCAAGCCATTGTTTCGAGTAAATAATTTAGTATATAAGTCATAATATTCTGGTAATTTTTGTTTTATGCACTATGCTTATTAAGAAGTATGTATGACGTGTCATTTTAAGAAACACTGATATTAAGAACGTTTTGTTCTAAAAACACTACAAAGAGTGCTTTTAGACTAGAAAATGATACGAATTCAAGATATTTAACAATCAATATTAAAAAGGCGCAAACTATGTCTGTTAGTTCAAATACTTCCTCAGATGGAAAATCATTAACCATTAATGTTGATGGACGATTTGATTTTAGTGCACATCAAGCATTTAGAGATGCTTATGAAAAGATTTCACCGGTTCCAGCGGACATTCTGGTTGATATGCGTGGTACCACTTATTTAGATAGTTCTGCATTAGGCATGTTGCTGTTATTACGCGACCATTGCGGTGGCGATTCTTCTAACATCTCCCTTAATAATTGCAGTGAAGATATTAGAAAAATCCTCACAATATCAAATTTTGAACAATTGTTTAAAATTCCATAAATTTTGTATAAATGGAGCGTTAAATTTATTTAGCGCTCAGTATTCCAAATCAATTTTTAAGAAATAATTATGTAACTATTCAGCCAATTCAAAAGCCCCTCTCCCCAACCCTCTCCCAGAGGGAGAGGGGGTAAGATCCCCTCCCCTTGGAAGGGGAGGGCTAGGGAGAGGTCGGAAAGCTTGAATGCCACGAATGACTTACAGGTAGAAAGAGCAACCAATTAAACTCGCTGAATAGACATAATTTTCAAACTAAACTTCTAATGAGCAGGATAACATTTTGAAGCTATTAATCGCGGATGATAACAATACAGAAAGGCTCATCCTTTCTCGAGTTTTAGAGAACCTAGGTCATGAGATTATCCAGGCTGAAAATGGACTGATTGCGGTTGAAAAATTCAAAGAATTCAAACCAGACATGGTGTTTTTGGATGTCATGATGCCTGAAATGGACGGCTATCAAGTGGCCGAGTCTATTCAACCAGCGAAAGAAAAATCTTGGTTTCCCATAGTATTTCTCACCAGTTTAACCGAAGCTAGCGACCTCGCTAAATGTATTGACGTAGGCGGGGATGACTTTGTTTCTAAGCCAATCAATAAAATTATCATTAAAGCGAAAGTTGAAGCTTTTGAAAGATTAATCAATTTATATAATACGGTTGCTAAACAACAAGAAGAGATTAGGATTTATAATGAACACCTAGTCCAAGAGCAAGAAGCCGCTAAGGTTGTTTTTAATAATGTAGCGCATAGAGGTTGTTTAGATAGTGACTACATAAACTACCATTTATCTGCGATGTCCATTTTTAATGGTGATTTAATGCTTGCAATGGTGTTACCCACGGGCGCTTTGAGAATTATGTTAGGTGATTTTACTGGGCATGGTTTACCAGCAGCAATTGGCGCGTTACCAACATCAGAAATTTTTTATGGTATGTCCAAAAAGGGTTTTTCCCTAGAAGATTTAATCAAAGAAACTAATGCTCGTCTATATAATATCCTGCCACGTGGCATTTTTTGCTGTTGTGTAATTGCGGATATCAACCCTGCAGACAAACAAATTAAGATTTGGAGCGCTGGYGCTCCYGAYWCRTATYTRMTTGAYMAAGAAAAKGARSAARTYMMMTTATTACATTCTTCYCATTTRCCYTTRGGTATWTTGTCWCCAAAYKCWTTTAAYGCAAAATTTAWRAGCTAYCCATTTACMGAAAATCAYAAACTYATYACCGCTACKGAYGGYATTATYGARTCTCCTGAYAAAAATGATAAAATGTTTGGCGAGAAGCGTATGCTCGATTATATTACGGATAATATTTTTTCAGAAAATATTTGTGATGGTTTGCTTGAAGAAGTCGAAAAATATATTGGCGAAGTAGGGCAAGACGATGATTTAAGCTTATTGGAAGTTTCATTCCCTGATACGGTTGAAACAACACAACTGTCAAAATCAACCGACGAAAATAAAAAGAGGGGAACCGCTGATTCTGAGTTTACCCTAAAATTGCGCGGTCAATCGCTAAATGAATTTGATCCTATTCCCTTGTTTTTACAAACTATTCTTGAGTGCAATGAATTATTGCCCCACAGAACTCGAATTTTCACCGTATTAACCGAGCTATATAACAACGCGCTTGATCATGGAGTCCTCGGACTTGATTCAGCTCTAAAAAGTAGTAGCACAGGTTTTGCAGATTACTATCAACAAAGAGCAGATGGACTGACTTCTCTAACGGATGACTTTGTTGAGGTTAGTGTCGATCATCAGCCTACAGAAATAGGCGGTAAATTAATTTTCATTATCTCAGATAGCGGTAAAGGTTTTGATGTTAAAAAAATTATGAATAGAGGGAGTCAAGCCTTTAGCGGACGAGGCTTACCTTTGCTCTTGCAATTATGTTCCAGTGTTGACTACCTAGATGGTGGCACCAAAGTTAAAGCGGTTTATGAGTGGGATGAAAATGATATTCCCGATTAAAATTTAAAAAAATAATATTAAGTCTATACACAATCACAAAACACATAAAGATATGAAAGTGAATTTTATATGAGTAAAGTAATCGACGTTCAAACTCTAACTGACCTTGCTGATATTATGGGCGATGATATGGGAATGTTATTAGAAACCTACATCGATGATTGTACCGGTAAAGTAACCGAAATTTGTGCAATGAACCTTGCGACGGATCAAGACGCGATATTTAAAATGGCACACAGCTTAAAAGGAAGCAGTCGCAATATTGGAGTCATTGAATTTGCTGACTACTGCGAAGAAGCGGAAAGATTATCAAGAACGGGTGATTTAACGGAAAGTGATTTCAATCCCGAAACGATTCAATTGCTCTTTAATCGAGCGGTTAAGGAATTGAAAAGCAACTATCTATAAAAATATTTTCGAGTTATAAGTATTTAAAGACATACTATTTATATCAATAGTAACCTTCCATAAATTTCAAATCTTACCGCAAGAGCAATATCTCTTTGCTTGATCTGCTTGAACAAGCATTTTAAGTGAAATACTTGGTATCTGTCTTGCTATAAACATATTAGATGCATAGTAAAGAGGTGGTTAATTTTTACTGTGATTAATACAAATTTATTCGATATGAGATAGATATGATATTTGATGCATTAAATATAAATAAAACTGAGTTTTCAAAAGTTACAGAAAATTCAAAGCAGGATGCCTCTAGCCCTTTAAATATAGGGCTCAGCGACCAAATAACTAAAGATATTACTAAAAATGGGCTTATTAGTGATATTGAGGGAAATCAAAACTTAACGTTTAACCAGTATTTAGATGCGATTACCGATACAAATACAGTACAAGGAAATCCCCAAGTATTACAAGAACAACCTATAGACGGCAATCTAGTTCCGCTTATAAAAAATGAGATGAATCTCAACGAAGATATTGAATTAGCGGAAATTACTGATAAAGAAATTAAGGCTCTCTCAAATATCCCCTCTTATATTCTATCTAATGGTGCACCTATATCCAAAGAAGACTTTAATAGCAATGATATAAATATCCCAATAAAAGGGTTAACGGATAAAGAGTTGAACCTTTTACCCAATGATATATCCAATATTGATAAGCCTACAATGGGTAATGAAACACTTAATTTAATAAAAGACTCAAAAACGTTGAGTAATAATAGTTCAAAAATTAATCTCTTGTCCGCTGAAAAATTAGTTAATTTAGTTAATTTAGATAATTCTAAGGTAAATCACCAGATTAATTTGGATGACAAGATTAGTTTAGGTGATAAAGCGGGCTTAGATAAAAAACCAACTTTGGATAACAAATTAATTTTAAATATTCCTAATAGAGAGACTCTAGATAAAGGTTTTTTAAGTAATAAAACTTTAGGTAAAGAGAGTATAGGATTACAAAGTTTAGGAAAAGAGGAGCCAGCAGTTATTTTGGGTCCAAATAAATTAGCTGAAGAAAACTCACTTCTTATTCCGGTAAAAGGAAGTCTAGACAATGTTAAGTTGGCTGACAATACCTTGTTTACCGTCAATTTACCAAGTGTTAGTAAAAGTATAAAATCTAGTCTGCAAAATATTTCAATTGATGGTAAAAGGACAATTGACTTGGTTAAAACAGATGTTAACGAAAATAGTTTAATAACTCAGTTTAATACCGTTTTAAGACCAGTGACAGAGCAAAGTCTCTTACCGGAATCAATAGTTTTGAAACAACCATTAAATACCAACGGGCAGTTTAGCAACGGTTTAGGTATTAGAATTCAATGGATGCTTCAACAGGCATTGTCTAGCGCTCAAATAATGCTAGATCCGCCGGAATTAGGGCCAATGAATGTAAAACTTGTTCAAGCAGGCAGTGAGATGAATATAGTTTTTCAAGTACAGACAACGCAGGGCAAAGATGCGATTGAAGATAATTTGGCCAAGCTTAAAGAAATGCTTTTAGCTCAAGGAATAAATTTGGGTGAAACCGAAATTCAGCATAAACAAAAAGATCAAGATGAAGATAAACAACAATCGCTTGCGAACAACGAACAAGATTCTGAGCTAAAGGATGGTATTGACTCAGACTCATCTCACCTCAGTCAGTCTAACGTTGCACTGCTGGATACCTATATCTAATACTATCTTTAATTCCACAAAATAGCGCCAAATTATTTGACCTGTGATATCTGTTATACGATATGACGAACTGCCGCCAACTTCTCGTCTAACCCTTCAAATTTAATCTATACTTATTTTGTGAACGTCAAATTAATGACAATTTTTTAGAAATCAATTCTAATTTGTTCATAAGTGTTTGAAATTAAAGGGTAAGTCATCTCGTATTCATGCTGGTATCAATATTGCTTAYCCTAAGTAATCGAACTTCAATCTTTCGCAAGTTTTGCTGGTTAATAAGAACTCTATTAATTAGTAACTATTAAATATTTAGAACGGAGCCCAAAATGGCGAACGAAGACTCAGATTTAGAAAATGATGTAGAAGGCGGAGAAGGTGAAGAGGGAAAAGGTGGTAGTAAAAAACTTATTATCATTATTATTGCTGCTGTTGTTTTAATTGGTGGTGGTGTGGCTGCATTTTTATTAATGGGAAGCGACAGCGATACGGAGGCGCCTGAAGAAGGTGAAGAGGTCGAAGAAGTTGTTGAAGTTAAAGAGGCCATTTATGTAGGCGTACCAAATGCAATTATAGCAAATCTACCTGGTGGAAAACGCGCTAGAACGGTTCAAATAAAAATGTCTTTTTTGGTAAGAAGTGAAGAAGCTAAAACCAATGTAAAAATGCACATGCCTCAGCTTAAAAATGATGTGTTGATGTTAGTTAGTCAAAAAAATGCAGATGACTTAAAGCTTCCAGAAGGAAGACAAAAACTTCAACAAGAAGCACTAGAAACTGTACAAAAAACCATGACAGGGTTAGTTAAAGATCCAACGGTTGAGAAAGTTTTGTTTGTTAGTTTTGTAATGCAATAGTGTTTAAGTTTTTTTCAGCTAGACGTTAGTAATGATCCATTAGAATTTAGCAATTAGTAATTTAAAATACAAGGACTCGAATGTCAGATTTATTAAGCCAAGATGAGATTGATGCGTTACTTCATGGAGTGGATGACGGTGATGTCGATATTGAAGAGGACTCATTAGATCCCGGCGAAGCTCGTTCTTATGATTTTTCATCTCAAGACCGAATCGTTCGTGGTCGTATGCCGTCACTGGAAATGGTCAATGAACGTTTTGCACGACACATGAGAATAAGTCTATTTAATATGTTACGCCGAAGCGCTGAAATATCAGTCAATGGTATTCAGATGATCAAGTTTAGCGAATATATACATAGTCTGTTTGTTCCTACTAGTTTGAATATGGTTAGAATTAAGCCATTACGTGGCACCGCTCTTTTTACTTTTGAAGCCAAACTAGTATTCATTTTAGTAGATAATTTTTTTGGTGGTGATGGACGCTTTCATACGAAAATTGAAGGCAGAGAATTTACACCAACGGAACGGCGTATCATTCAATTATTACTGGATCAAATTTTTATCGATTTAAAAGAAGCTTGGACACCGGTACTAAAAGTTGATTTTGAATACATGGATTCAGAAGTTAACCCGGCGATGGCCACCATTGTTAGTCCTTCTGAAGTTGTGTGTGTTTGTAGTTTTAATATTGAACTAGATGGTGGAGGCGGTGCATTTCATGTGACGATTCCTTACTCAATGTTAGAGCCGATTAGAGAAAAATTAGATGCCGGGATCCAAAGCGACACTGATGAAGTCGACGAGCGTTGGACTGATACTTTGAAGTATGAAGTAATGAGTGCGAATGTCGAATTGTCGACCGATTTAACTAATGTAGATGTCAGTTTAAAGGATGTAATGGATTTTAAAGAAGGCGACATTATTCCAATTGATATGCCTGAAGAGTTAGTCGTTAGAGCCGGTGGAATGCCATGCTTTAGAGCTAAGTATGGAGAATCTAATGGCAATATGGCAGTGAAGATTACAGAAGAAATACCACGAGATCATATAATGAAATCGATGATAGAACAGTAGCAAAAACGCAATAGCCAATTAATATATAAAACTATAAGTAAGTTAAATACCGAGGATTAAAGCGCATGTCTGACGAAAATAATGAGAACCAGGATGCTGGCGACGATTGGGGAGCCGCAATGGAAGAGCAAAATGAGGTGGATGCCACCAAGGTATCACCGGATAATCTAACGGAATCACAAGCTATAGAAGGCTCGTTACAAGAAGGTAAACTTGACGTTATTTTGGATATTCCCGTTTCGCTCTCAATGGAAGTGGGTAGAACTCAAATTGCGATTAGAAATCTTCTACAATTGACCCAGGGTTCAGTGGTTGAACTAGATCGTCTCGCGGGCGAGCCTCTTGATGTAAAGGTCAATGGAACGCTAATTGCCCATGGCGAAGTGGTTGTTATCAATGAAAAATATGGAATTCGTTTGACCGATGTAATGAGTCCACAAGAACGTATCAAGAAATTGAGTTAATGAAAATTTTCAATTCAATGCATTTTGCAAAAATATTTTTTATATCGCTTTGTCTTATTTTTAGTTCTGACGCATTTGCGTTAGAAAAAGAAAAATCAACCTATCTACAATCGACACAAGATCCTTTAGAAAGCCTTTTGCCGATGTTAGGTGGGTTGATAGTTATTTTAGCTTTCATTTTTTTCCTAGCGTTTCTCTTTAGACGTTTTGGCAATATAAGTAATGGAACCAAATTGATTAGCATTGTAGAAAGTTACGCGTTAGGTAGTAAAGAAAAGTTGGCGATTGTAAAAGTTGAAAATGAATGTTTTTTGATTGGAATTACAGCAAACTCAATCAACTCAATAGGAAAACTAGATTCACTTAAAATTAAAGAGGCTATTGATTCAAACAGTTCTAATTTACAAGGTTCGTCAGGTTTCGCTCCATTGATGGCTAAATTCATGTCTGGAAAAATGACCGCTGATATAAATAATAAAAAAGATAACTAATAGAAAATCGAATTTAGTAGAAACGAAATTAGTCGGATCGAAGCTAATGGTTTTGAATTTAAGGGCTTGTATTTAAGGGCTAGAGTTTAAGGGAAAAGTTAAATGACTTTCATCAAAAGTAAAAATATAAAAATATTCTCACTATTTGCTTTTTTCGCAATATCGCTAATACCATCCCTTGCAAACGCCGAAACAGGATTGCCTATTTTATCTGTTTCTACCAATGAATCGGGTAACCAACAATATAGTGTGACTCTACAAATCTTAGGGTTAATGACTCTATTAACTTTCTTACCTGCAATCATAATGATGATGACTTCTTTTATAAGAGTAACCATTGTTTTTGGGATATTAAGACAGGCTATGGGAATGCAACAAACGCCGTCGAATCAAATAGTCATTGGGTTAAGTTTGTTCCTTACTTTTTTTATCATGGCTCCAGTAATTGATGAAGTTAATGATTCTGCTATTCAACCTTATTTGAACGAAGATATTAATGCGATGAAAGCTTTTGAAAATGCGAAACGTCCATTTGCTCATTTTATGTTAGGTCAAATTAGAGAGTCAGATCTGATTTTGTTTATGGATTTATCTGGTACAGAATCATTAGAAGAAGGGGAGATGCCTCCTTTCCAAGTGCTGGTACCTTCTTTTATTATTAGTGAATTAAAAACCGCATTTCAAATTGGATTTCTGCTCTTTATTCCTTTTCTTGTGATCGATTTGGTTGTTGCAAGTATATTAATGGCAATGGGTATGATGATGCTCTCTCCGCTAATTATATCGTTACCTTTCAAAATTATGCTTTTTGTATTGATTGATGGTTGGGCATTAGTGGTTGGTACTCTAGCAAATAGTTTTACTTAATTTACAATTATTTATTCTGAATTTTCAATAAATTCTATAGGGAATTATCTATGTCACCTGAAGTTGTAGTAGAGGTTTTTAGAGGAGCGCTTTACCTAATAATACAAATCGTATCAGCGATTGTTTTACCTGCGTTAGCGACTGGCTTGATTGTTGCTATTTTTCAAGCCGCGACCAGCATTAATGAACAGACTTTATCTTTTTTACCCCGTTTAATCATGACTCTATCGGTTCTTATTTTCCTTGCAAATTGGTTGTTTTCGACGCTAATAGGGTTTACTACAGAGCTATACTTGTCGATTCCTGAGTTAATTGGTTAAATTAGATCATGAGCTTTGAAGCGGAACAAATTCTCACTTTAATATCGCTTTACATTTTACCATTTGCTAGGCTTTCTGGATTTTTAATGGTACTTACCGTTATTAGTTCCAGAGCGATACCTCCGCGGTTTAGACTCCTCCTTGCAGTGGCAATTACTATTGTCGTTGTACCTACGCTACCTGATTACAGTGAACAAAGTGCGTTTCTGATAGCTGGGAAAACTAGTCAATTTGCATCCACATTTTTAACCGCTAAAGGTTGGTTGTTAGTAATAGAACAAACTTTAATTGGAATTGCATTAGGTTTTGTCTCTAGGTTATTGATGGAAACATTTGTCGTTGGCGGCCAAATCATAGCCATGCAATCTGGATTAGGTTTTGCTTCTTTAATCGACCCCGCCAACGGTACAAACGTACCGGCTCTTGGGCAGTTTTTCTTAATGATGAGTAGTTTAATCTTCTTAGCCGTGGACGGACATTTGCTAATGATAAGGTTAGTAGTTGAAAGTTTTACTTCTTTTCCCATAGGCTCCTCAATGGATATTTATGGAATGTTTTATGAATTAGTGAATTGGGCAAAATGGATATTTGCGGCAGCAATATTAATTGCCGTTGTACCTATGGCTTCACTTCTAATTGTTAATTTGACTTTTGGTGTAATGGCTAGAGCTGCGCCTCAAATAAATATTTTTGCTGTTGGCTTTCCTATGACTTTAGTTTCGGGTTTGATTTTAATT
The DNA here is from genome assembly GCA_002733465.1 of Kangiella sp. Lineage (GTDB taxonomy): Bacteria > Pseudomonadota > Gammaproteobacteria > Enterobacterales > Kangiellaceae. Next base: position 31,932 of record NVVT01000003.1, on the reverse strand, counting down.
TGGTTAACCTTAGGCTATTTTCTACCGCATTTCGAACGCCAGTTTAATAGAGCGTCTGAAGTAATGTGCACTATGGTAAATTTACAATGTTAAAAATGTCAAAAAAATGTTAATAGAAATTACTATAATGTTAACCCCGTCAAGTCATACAGGTAATGTGTAATGGCCGAAAGTGATTCTGGCGAAAAGGAACAAGACGCAACACCCAAACGCCAACAGGACGCTCGAGATAAAGGGCAGATTGTACGATCAAAAGATCTTACTACTGCTATGTTATTAATGGTTGCAGCAACATCTCTTTCTAGCTTTTCCGGTGGAATAGCTTCTAAAATTGCGGATGTTGCAATAGCGGCATTTTCACCCGATAGAAAACACATTTTTAATCCTGGACAAATGATACGAGCCAGTAGCGATCTACTGGCTGAAGTTGTGATAGCGGTTGCGCCATTTTTTATTGCTCTCTTTATTATCGGTTTGATAGCGCCAATGATGCTTGGTGGAATGAGTTTTAGTATTAAAGCGTTAGCGCCAAAAGCGAGTAAAATGTCGGTTCCCAAAGGCTTAAAGCGAATGTTTGGGACTAACGCTTTGGTTGAACTATTAAAAGGATTGGCAAGAGTTGCTGTGGTTTTTTTAGTTGCTTATTTTGTACTAACTGATAGTTTTCCTAAACTGACAAAATTAGGAACCGGAAGTATAGAAAGTGGTATTAGGGATGCCATGGACATCGTTACCCAAAGCTTCTTTTTACTTTCTCTCTCTCTAATTGTTATTGCAATGTTAGATGTTCCGTATCAAATCTGGAAACATGCAAAAGAACTAAAAATGTCAAAACAGGAAGTTAAAGATGAGTATAAAGAAACAGAAGGATCGCCAGAATTAAAAGGGCGAATAAAGCAAAAACAAAGAGAGATTTCACAACAACGAATGATGGATGCAGTTCCCGATGCAGACGTCATTGTTACCAATCCAGAGCATTATTCTGTGGCATTGAAATATGATGTTATGAACTCCGGCGCACCAATAGTGGTTGCGAAAGGGCAAGATGTAATTGCGATGTATATTAGAAAAGTAGCGATTGCAAATGACGTCACAATATTGCCCATGCCACCTTTAGCGCGAGCGCTTTATCACACAACGGAGATCGGGCATGAAGTGCCTCAGGGATTATTTTTGGCAGTTGCTCAGGTATTAGCGTTTGTATTTCAATTAAAAACCTTTAATGATGGAAAAGGCCCAAGGCCGAAATCTATAGGTGAAATAGAAATGCCTGAAGGGTTTACATATTAGTGATCTATATTTTCAATAGATAAGCATGTTTAGAATGTACCCAGCCTTTATTTGATAGCGAATAAAGTTTCATGGATAACCATTAATAAAGATGATAGGATTCGGTTAAGTTTTGAAATTTGAGATAGTATCTCTAATCCACCCTATTACACTGTTCAATCAATGATAAGATATAATATAAAGTTGGAATGTCAGTGCTGACCCCTGATTTCTGTAAATGCACCCTCGAAAGGGTCATGACCTGCAACATGAATCCAGAAATCACTAACAATTTAATTGATCAATCGGTAGATGTTGATTAATAAATAAAAGGAATAAAAGTGAAAATAATAATATATGTAATGCTATTAATGGTAACAATTATTCAACCAGCTTTATCAAGGGAAAGCGGAGGGCATAAATTCTGGTATGGTAATGGTGGAAAGGTTGTACTAATAGCTAGTATCTATGGTCTCTATTATTGGCTCTATGAAGATGACGAAAATGAGGTGGTTTCACCTAACGGATTTAGTTTGTATCTTAAGCCAAACCAAACTCCAATCAACTTACAAAATTGGAACTACTCGGCCGGACCAAAAGAAGAGTACCTGAGTTTGAAATACAATTTTTTATTATCTCAACCAGTAAAACCTTATGGATTTATTGGAGTAAATAGAGAGATAAGTTTTATTGGCCAAACCGGCGTGCTATCAAAACAAGTTGATATTTATGGTTTTGGATTTAGTTACTCAAATAATAGTCAATCGAAAATCAGTTTAGAATTTTCTAAATTAAGCTCTTACGATGAATTCAATAATGAAAGCATTAAGCTAGAGTATTCTCTAAGTTTTTGAGTGTGTAATTGGGTTTGAATTGATTACATTGTTAGTTCGAAGTGTTGGTTTGATAGATTGTTTGACTAATTTGTTGAATGCATTCTTGTAATAGCTTTTTGGCATCATTTTTTCCTTTTAAACCATAGTCCTTGACTAACTCAATCCAACTGTGTTTTTGAAATATTTTGGCAAACAATAAGTCGAAATTTTCAATTAGGGCGTGATCTTTTGTCCTTCTAAAAATAAACATTTGAACTAAATTTGATATTTGCCATTCCACCATTTCAAAACTTCTTGCTTGATTAATGTAGTTATCAACTTCACTTTCATTTCCACTATTAATTGCTGTGAAAGATTTTCGTTCTGGTTCGGTTAAAATTAATTGATGTGCAACTTGTTTTGACATTATTTCAACTAATAATCTGGTATCTAAGTCCCTATAAGATGCAGAGCAAGAGTAAATAAATGATTGATTAAATTGAGTGACTGCATTAATACTACACGCCTTTCCGGCTTCTGATATTGCTAGTAAAAAATCTGCAGGTACTAAACCTGTCGATGAGTCAGTTCTTAAGGCGATTCTACAGCAACGAAAACCAAGAGAGTTCCAAAAATTGAATAGTGAAGTGCTGAGAGCAAAACTAGTTCCTAATAAGTCTACGTTTTGATTCTTTGCTTGCTCGTAAACAACCTTAATCATGTTACTACCAATTAAACTATTTTGTAATGATGGAACCACCGCGATCCTCATTACTCTCCAGTAGACTAATTCCCCCGCAGAAATAATGCCTTTTGTAGATATTAAAGATTGCGGAAGTAGTTGGCCATCAACACGTAGCTTAGCCCGAGATATTTTAACGCAGTCGCTATTTTTCATCAGACCTTCTACAATAATTAAACAAGCAGAAACAACTTGCTTATCTTTGTCTATACCCACGTAAACTTTTAATTGGGGATCGGATAACATTCGTTCTAAATCACTCGGTCTAGTTTGATAATGAGCTTCAGTCAAAAGTGAAAAAACATTCGTTAATAACTCTTCATTTTTCAATAGGTTTTCTTTGCTTACATATTGATATTTAATGGCCGAAATAGCTTTGGTTAATTTTTCTTCAGAGCACATTGCCTGACTTGGCTGAGCCAATAAAAAGGCTTTATTGCAACAGTCTTCTAGCAAGTCATTTGATTGCCATCGGTACGGGATAGACAGTTTCTCGGTTCGGTATTGAGGATATGCCTTTGATAATAAGGGAATGAATTTAATTTCGAATCCTCTTCCATTTCCTTCATAACCGGATACGGTACTCGCAAAAGCGATACGGTTAAATTTAAGAATGATTTTGTGCAAAACCTGAACAGGAAAAGAACCCGATTCATCGACTATTAAAAAATGATGATCAACTGATGTTTGCGGTAAGTTGTCTATTGAAATAAATTGAATTCTATTTTTTGCATCGTTAAGATCACTGTCTGTGTCTTCTTGACGATCTTTGGATTGTGATAAGTATTCAAGCTCTTTATTAAATTGCTTAAAAAAGATGTTGAGATTTTCTTTTCTAGGCGCTGTAATAATTATGTTTTTATTGTGTATATAACAAAGAGAAGCACTTGCTTTTGCCAATGCCGTCGATTTCCCTCTACCTCTATCTGCCGTAATAACTAAAGGTCGTTTAGCATGTCCTAAAGCGCATCGTTCAATTCTTTTGATTAGTTGTACTTGTTCGATATTGAATTGTTTAGACTGATCTTGAATGGATGCTTGATATTTAATGCTTTCCGCCCGTTGAGTTTTTATAACTTGTTTAACGAAACGGAGTAATAGTCGAGAGGGATTGTTTTGAGCCGATGTTAAGTCAGTAGGTATTAATAACTCTTTGTTTTTACTTTTATAAGATGACTCAATTATTTCTTTATAAAAATTAGGCAATTTTACTACCAAATTCCCACCACCAACTAAACAACCTACAATTGCTACAAAATGATTAACATCGAAGCTAACGACTGCATCGTAAAATAACGAATGAATCTCTTGCCCCAGGAATTGATTAACTTGTGTTGGTTGAATTTGATGAGATGAGTCTAGCTGTGAACTAGTTTGTTCGATTTTGTCACTAACAATTAAACACTTATCTGATACTTCACCCTTTAAGACGTTTACAAATAGATCACCTTCAAAGATGAATTGAATGTTTCTAGGAAGGTTATATGGGGACATTGGCAGTAGAATGTTTTGAGTAGTCCTAATTAGTTAATGTTTTATATTAAATCACATCGCGGTTAAAATTCATAATAGTAGATTTCAAAATACTCGAGCATTAAAATAGTGATGAAACCAGTCACTCTTAATAAATTTGACTAGAATAAGATCTCAAACACTTGATCAAAGTGATCAACAAAATTGATTTTTATGCCTTTTTTAACATGTTGAGGTAAGTCGTTATATCTTGCTTCCACCGCTCTGGGTAGAATTAATTGGCTAATTCCTTCACGTTTAGCTGCTATCACTTTTTCTCTGATGCCTCCTACTGGAAGTACCGTGCCGGTTAACGTTAATTCGCCAGTCATCGCAAATTTGGCTTTTATCTTTCTATTTAATACAAGTGATAGCAAGGCAGTCGCCATTGTTATTCCAGCACTAGGACCATCTTTTGGGGTTGCGCCTTCAGGTACATGAAGATGGATATTCATTTTATCCATACTAGTATCGTCAGTTGTGGATTGATTGTATTTGTTAATGTTAGCGGCAATATAGCTATATGCTATTTGAGCTGACTCTTTCATTACATTACCCAGTTGGCCGGTTAATTTGAATCCCCGAGACAGAGAGTGCACTTTAATAGCCTCAATGTTTAAGGTTACGCCGCCCATGGATGTCCAAGCAAGACCCTTTGAAATTCCAATGCCACGCAAATCAGACTCTTTTTCAAAATGAGATGTGCCTAGGTATTTTTGTAAATTTTTATTAGTGATTTTTATATTGGTTTTACTATCCTTTAAAAGAGGGATAGCCGATTTTCTAATAATTTTAGCTAATAATTTATCAAGATGTCTAACACCAGCTTCACGCGCATAACCATCGATTATTGTTTTCAAAGCAGAGTCAGACAATGTTATTTTTGATTTCTTTACGCCTGCTTTCTCTAATTGTTTAGGCCATAGGTGTTTTTTGGCAATTTGTATTTTTTCTTCAGTGATGTAACCTGAGAGTCTAATCACTTCCATTCTATCGAGCAACGGCTTTGGAATGGTGTCTAATTGATTGGCTGTGCATATAAACAAGGCTTTAGATAAATCAAATCGCACATCGAGATAGTGATCTAAGAACTGGCTATTCTGTTCTGGATCTAATACCTCTAATAACGCAGAGGAGGGATCACCTTGATAGCTTGAGCCGACTTTGTCGATTTCATCTAACATAATCACCGGGTTGGCTGTTTCACATTCCGATAGCGCTTGAATAATTTTACCGGGCATTGCCCCGATATAGGTTTTCCGATGGCCTTTAATTTCAGCTTCATCTCTCATTCCGCCTAATGAAAATCGATAAAACTTTCGCTTTAAAGCTTTTGAAATAGAATGTCCTATTGACGTCTTTCCGACACCTGGGGGGCCGACTAACAAAATGATTGATCCGGACATTTCTCCTTTTAGCGCACCGAGTGCCAAAAATTCGATGATTCTATCTTTCACATCGCCAAGTTCAGCATGGTGTAAATTTAATGCGCGTTTTGCAGAGGGCAAATTCATATTATCTTTGCTATGAATACCCCACGGCAATCTAGAAAATACATCCAAATAATTGCGCGTTACTGCATATTCAGGTGAACCTGATTCTAAAACCGATAGTTTATCCATTTCATCTTCATATTTGCGTCGAGCCAGTTGTGGTAGGGTTTTACCTTTTAAATTAGTTTCAAAATGCTCAAGATCAGCGGTTTTGTCATCTTTTGCAATACCTAACTCTTTTTGWATCGCTTTTAGTTGCTCTTTTAAGAAGAATTGTCTTTGATGATCGGACAGTGAGTCTTCTACTTTGGATTGAATGTCTTTTTGTAGTTCAGCGACTTCTAATTCTTTTTGAATTAACACTAGAACCTTTTCCATTCGCTTTTTTAAATGAACCGTTTCTAATACTTCTTGTAACTCCTCTCTAGTCGCCGTTGTCACGCTGGCGGCAAAGTCCGCTAATTGAGATGGTTCATTTGGATTAAAGCGATTAAGGAAAAACTTCAATTCTTCGCTATATAGAGGGTTGAGTGGCACTAATTTTTTTAGAGTATTGATAATAGCCATTGCATAGGCTTTGATTTCGTCTGCTTCATGATATTCTGGCTCAACAGGGTATTCGACCTCGACGATAAAAGGCGCTTTTTTGCTGATCCATTTTTTTATTCTGAATCGTTGAATTCCTTCAGCGATAAACTGTACTTTTCCTGAAGTTAGCACGGGATGATGAATTTTAACTAAAGTACCGATTTCATGAAATTCTTCAGGTTTAGAGTCCTCAGGCCGAGGGTTTCTAACTAGCACTAAGCCGGTGATATTTTTTCGCTCTTCATGTATAAACTCGATGGTGTCATGCCATTCTTCTTCATTCATCAAAATTGGTAAGGTTTGCGGAGGGAAAAATGGACGTTCACTTATTGGCAATAAACAGACCTGTTTGGGTAGATATTTTTTCTTTAGACGCGCTTTTCGGGAGATTTTTGTAATTTTATTAGGCATCAAATTAGTCTTATATAGTTAAGTAGATAGTTAAGTAGATTTTTAAGTCGGCTGTAAAGTAGATCATTGGAAATTTATTAATTTAAGTATAGCAGTGAATTTAGAACCGCCTGTTTTAATTAGGTTAAAAATTAACGCTATATATTTGAATTTAAAGGAGTAAATAAGGCTTTCAAAGCAAAAGAAACTAAATTTGACACCTTTACTGCCGATAATAGAACTATGTTTATCGGAGAAATCACAAAACCGCCCGTTGATGGACAGCTTGTTAAGCCAAAAAATCAGGCCGAAACAACTGCGCCGGTAACCGCGTCTAAGTCGATTGCTGATCAAATCGACATATCAATTCAAGCGAAACAACGATTTGTTGAATATTCGAATTCAAAAGATAAAAAGAAGAAGAAAAACAAAGAGCGAAATCAAAACCTTGATTCAAAACATAATGACGAACAAACACACTCTCATATCGATATAATTGCCTGAGATTGGTATACTCGTATTAATAATTCGAATAAACAATCTTTACTCAATTCATGCCCAAATCTACACCACCAATAGACCCTGACCAACTGAAAGACATTGTCTCAGCAGAAACAATGAGCGCATCGGTTGCTAGTTATGATTTGGGAATGTTGATGTCTCAAACTCGGCGTTTAGCTTCAGATTATCGTGAACAAACCGGTCAGGCGTTACCTGTTACCGAAGAGCTTGCTAGGTTTGATGCCATTAATTTGATCGGTTTAAAGAAAATAGTAGAACAGGAAGGCGTAGACGCTACAGATGAGACAGCGATTGAACGTTATTTGATTAAAGGTCGTGTTATTTTTAAAGGTGGCAAAGCTAGGCAAAAGCTCGGCCAATTGGGGCTTCATTTTGATTGGAATCATTTATTAATGGTGATTTATGATCCACAGTACCAACCATGTCAAGTATTCAAGGTTAATAGAAACGTTATTGAAATGGAATTAGAGAAACTGCCTGTCAGCAAGAGAGGTTCGATGACCGTCGCTAAATATAAGGCGATTGGTGAATTGATTTGGGCCGTAGACGATTGAATATATCGGAAGAGCGAATTCTAGAATCTTTAGGTAAAGAAGGTGAATTTGCTAAAAACAACCCACGATTTGAACCTAGAGAAGTACAGCAAGAAATGGCTGTGGCTGTTAATGAAGCTATTCAGTCGCAATCCAATTTACTCATAGAAGCCGGCACAGGCGTAGGAAAAACCTTTGCTTATTTACTGCCTGCGTTGCTTTCTGACAAGCAAGTGGTTGTTTCAACCGGGACTAAAAATCTTCAAGATCAATTATTCAAACGTGATCTACCCAATATAATCAAGATTTTAAAGATCAATCCTAAAATTGCATTATTGAAGGGGCGCAATAATTATCTATGTCATTACCGTCTTGAAAATACKYTAGCKTCAGGAAAACTACCYGATCCAAAGGCGGTWAARTACCTGAGCATGATCAATCGYTGGAAAAATAARACSATGACSGGTGATTTAGGYGATCTWGCRTCTTTGCCTGAAAATTCTAGCATTGTKCCTTAYGTAACRAGYACCGCMGAAAATTGTTTGGGTCAAGACTGTCCCGCTATAGAAGACTGTTATTTAGCTGCTGCACGCGATAGAGCGAGGAAAGCAAAAATTTTAGTGGTTAACCATCATTTATTGTTAGCGGATTTAGTTTTAAAGGAAGATGGATTTGGAGAACTGTTACCTGATACCGACATTTTCATTATCGATGAAGCACATCATTTGCCTAAAACGGCCTATCAATTTTATGGCGATTCTTTAACTAGCCGTCAGTTAACCGAAGTTTGTAAGGAAGTAGAGTTAGAGTATCGAACTCAGGTGACCGATTGCCGAGATTTATTGTTAGATTCAGAAAGATTAGCAAAGGAAGTTAAGGAATTTCGGTTAAGTCTGCCTAATTTTGATATTAAAGAAGAGTGGCAAACTTCTCGCGCTAGAAATAGAGAAGCATCTGAGGATGGTATTGTTAGTTTAGCTAATAAAATTAATAATTTACTAGAGATAGTTAAAGTCAATTCCACTAGAACTAAAACATTAGAGTCTTGTTTTGACAGGCTGTTATCGTTTAAGTTAGCCCTTAAAGGATTTACTGAGGGTAACCAATCTACTGGAATACGAGTCAACTGGTATGAAACCAATAGAGCTAGCTTTCGTTTAAATTCGACTCCATTGGATGTGGCGGAGTTATTTCAAGCGAGCCGTTCTCGCTACTCAGAATCAAGCTGGATAATGACTTCGGCGACGTTAACCGTCAATCAAAGTTTTGAACATTATGTTAATGAACTTGGCTGGAACGGGATTAAAGAAAAAGAATTACCTTCTTCGTTTGATTATCAAAATCAGTCACTGTTTTACGTGCCTAGAGGTCTTCCATCACCCAGTGATAAACAACATACCAATAAAGTGATTGAAGCGGTATTGCCTTTATTAGAAAAAACCAATGGTAGAGCATTCTTGCTATTTACCAGTCATAGAGCGCTACAAAAAGCCGCCGAGAAATTGAAAGAGTACGGAGTATTTAATTGCTTAGTTCAAGGCGAAGAGAGCAAAGAAGCATTATTAAAACGGTTTGTAGAGGAAGAGCATTCAGTTTTAATTGCTACAGGAAGCTTTTGGGAGGGCGTTGACGTGCAGGGACAAGATCTCTCACTGGTAGTGATAGATAAATTGCCCTTTGCACCACCCGACGATCCCATTCTCAATGCGAAAATCCAACGTTCTAGACAATCCGGCGGAAACCCTTTTTATGACTTACAAATACCAGATGCAGTGTTGAGCCTAAAACAAGGTGTTGGTCGACTGATTAGAGGAATTGAGGATAAAGGCGTGGTTTGTGTTTGTGATCCTCGATTAGTGGGAAAGGATTATGCGAAATTATTCATCAATAGCTTGCCCGATATGAAAAGAACTCGAGATTTAAATACGGTGCTTGATTTTATTGATGGATTCGACAATTAGATGCTTAATACGTCTAAAAGAGATTTATAAGATGATAGAAATTAATGAGTAAGATATTAGCGATTGATTCATCAACTGAAGCCTGCTCAGTTGCGTTAATGGATGAGGGTAAAGTTTATAATAGGTTTCAGTTAGCACCACGTAAGCATGCAGAATTATTGCTACCGATGGTCGATGAAGTTTTAAAGGAAGCTGAAATCGAATTAGTTGAACTTGACGCTATTGCCTGTTGTGTGGGGCCAGGTGCATTTACTGGTTTGAGGATTGCTGTTTCAGTAGCTCAAGGATTAGCTTTTGCGTCAAATTTACCTTGTATCGCAGTGTCTTCTTTAGAAATATTAGCCATTAGTGGCTTCAAACAATGTCAAGCAGAATTCTGTATCAGTGCGATTGATGCTCGAATGCAAGAAGTCTATTTTGCAGTTTTTGAAAGAGATGGAGATTTTGGTGCAAAAATTATTGGAAAAGAGGGCGTTTATAAACCGATGGAGATCGATTTAGAACATTGGAAAATTGACTCGAAATCGCTCTCAAGCTCTGAAATTGTATTAATTGGGAGCGGTTGGTCAGAATATGAGTTTAACGACTCTATCAATCGATTAAGTTGCACCTCATTAAATAATCAATTTCCTGATGCAAAAGAGTTGTTATTGATCGCAGAAACGTCTTTAAAGTCCAATAAATTATTAAAACCAGAACAACTACAACCAATTTATATAAGAAATAACGTGGCAAAAAAGAAATTGGTTAAAAAATAATCTATAATAGCCTATTAAGTCTATGGCTAAGTTTAAGCTTGGGTAAACCTGACCTTATGCAACTCCGACATTTGACGGATCTAATTTAGGATGTAATTAAGGATAATAATTTAAGTTTGAAACTATCATCTTCAATTAACAACTATTCGGCCAATAAGGTTAATCTGCCTATTGCTACAAAGGCGATTGTGCCAAACCGAAAGGGAGTTGTCACAGGTGATGAACCTCAGTTTGCATCAGATAAACTAAGTAGAACTCAAAACAGCTCTTCGATTAGCTCTTTTGATATAAATAATAGAAATTCAACTACTGGCAAAATAACGACTAATCAAACCGGTGCTAGTGCTCGACCTGCGACTAAGATCAATCCGAATTTGTTAGATACAGTCTTCAAACTAAGAGCAAAGGGCGAACAGATTGAAATTAGTACTAAAAGACGCTCTGATCTCTATTTGCAAACCGAAATTATTGCATCTTCAAAATTGGCTGACTTAGGTATTGGATTGGATCTATATGTCTAAAAACGGTTGTCTAAAAGCTAGCGTCTAAAAACTAATGACGTAAACTTCTTTTGTAAAGAAACTCTTTTATTCTAGCGAGTTGCGAGTTAATTCTTTGTCGAGCATAAGGATCTTCGGTTTGGGTATTTAGCGCCTGATAATATTGATTTCTTGCTCCTATCAAGTCGCCTATTGAAAGCAGATAGTTTCCTTCCGTTTCAAACACTTCTGAATTATGACCTGATTGTTCTTGGGCTTTGGATAAAAGCTTCAATAAGTAGGGCGCTTGAAGTGTCATATGAATGTTTTCTAGTATTAATTCGCGAGCCTTTTCTGCTTGATTATTAGCTAATAGTAATTTTGTATTCATTTCTATCAAAGCTAAATTCCCGGGTATCTTATCTAAAAATTCTTGAATAATAGGTAATGAACGTTTTGGTGTACCTTTTATGATATTAAGTTCTGCCATGGCGATAGCATAACTCGTTTGGCTAGGGGCTTTCTCTATCAAAATTTGCAATAAACGCTCCGCTTGTTTGAATTTTTTTGCCCTCGATAACAATACCGCATAACCGTAAATTTTAGCATCGGTATCAAGTTGTCCATCTTTGTAACGTGAGCTGGCCGATTGCAATAGAGTTGGAGTAATACGTGCTGTTAAAGCAATAATCTTTTCCTTAATCAAACTATAGGTCGGTTTTTCTATCACTGGTCTGTTGGGAAATTCTGACGCTCTTAATCTAGCATCAGTAATTCGGTTGCGTGAAAGCGGGTGAGTTCTTAAAAATTCAAAAGAATTAGACTGGTATCGACTATTCGCTTGCATTTTCTCAAAGAAGGATGCAACGGCATCGGGATCGAAACCGGATCTAAACATAGTCGTAATACCAATACGATCTGCTTCAGATTCGTTGGATCGAGTATGATTTATTATTGATTGTTGTGCTAATCCCTGTGAACCGACCATTGTTGCAATGGCCGCATCTGAATTTCTTGATTGACTGGCTATTAAAATGGCTGCTACAAAAGCGGCTAAAGATGGGATTGCCATCTGGCTTTGTAACTCTATTCTTCTAGCAAGGTGTCGTTGAGTAACGTGAGCTATTTCGTGTGCAATAACCGATGCGAGTTCGCTCTCATTTTCACTTTTAGTGATTAAACCTGTATGAATGCCGATATAACCGCCCGGTAATGCGAAAGCATTGATAGTGTTATCTTGTATCACAAAGAAAAGAAAAGGGCGGTCAGATGCTCTAAGGTTATTTTCAACCAGTTTGAAACCTAAGTGCTGAATATAATCATTCACTTCAGGGTCGTTCATTAACGGGGCTAAAGAACGTAGTTGGCGCATATACGAATCACCAATAGCTTGCTCTTTGGCTAAGCTTAGCGCTTGAGAGGCGCTGCTACCTATTTCAGGTAAGTTATTGTTGGCGGCTTTCGTTGAGTCGATTAAAGTGAATAAAAAGAGAGAAAAATAGACGAAACTAACAGCTGCTGCTTTGATGCTAAAATGAGACAAAGATTTTCCTTTCAATTAAGGCGGTGCTTAGGTTTTGAGTATTAACGAAGTTATTTCTTCATTATCCAAATATAGACAGGCCAAAATAATATAGTTCATCAATTGTATGAAAATAAAAGCCGTAGGTATAGCTTAATTTACCAAAGAAAATTCAAAATAAGTATGTCTAAGTCATACTTATTCAAAGAAAAGTAACTTGTTAAAACAAGGGGATAACGGTTCTTTCTCGAATCTATATTAACTTTAGTTATAAAAAGAGCTATTTTTAGGATTTTTAAGAACAATTAAATATTGGCGAAACTTTTTGGTACATTCTATTGTCAAACCAGTGTTGAAGAAAAGATTGAAAACAACTTTTCAGTTTTTTGTTCTCTTCAGCCGACAAATCAATCGACTAGTGAGGTAGGTTTTATATGAAAAGACAAAAAAGAGATAGATTCGAAAGGGCACATACTAAAGGATATAACGCAGGTATTTCGGGAAAAACAAGCGAAGCTTGCCCATTTTCTTCAACCGATATTAAAGAACACTGGCTCGGAGGCTGGCGAGAAGCTAAAGCAATAGTAGGAGAGGGATATTTTCATTAAGTGAAAAAAACCTATAAGAATTACAAAAAAACCGACTTATTTAAGTCGGTTTTTTTATTTAAACAGTAAATTTAAAGGCGTCTTAGAATTCAGCTGTTTTAGGCGCTCTTGGGAATGGAATAACGTCCCGTATATTCTGCATACCAGTAGCATAAATCACTGCACGCTCAAATCCCATGCCAAATCCGGCATGTGGTACTGTGCCGTAACGACGTAAATCGCGGTACCACCAATAGTTTTCCTTAGGTAATCCCATTTGTTCAATTCTTGCATCTAGCACGTCCAGTCTTTCTTCACGTTGACTTCCACCAACTAGCTCTCCAATACCAGGTGCCAAAATATCCATTGCGGCGACTGTTTTTTCGTCATCATTCATTCGCATATAAAAAGCTTTGATGTCTTTAGGGTAATTCATCAGAATAATAGGTTTGCCGACCTTTTCTTCAGCTAAATAGCGTTCATGTTCGGATTGTAAATCAGTCCCCCAAGACACAGGGTATTCAAATTTCTTATTGCAATTTTGTAAAATTTTAACCGCTTCGGTATATTCCATTCGTTCAAAATCTTCGTTAACCACACATTCAAGTCTTTCKATGACGGTTTTGTCMACACGTTGRTTAAAGAAAGCTAAATCGTCTCCTCGTTCATCKAGAACCGCTTTAAATATGTATTTCATCATCGATTCAGCTACATCAGCATTATCGTTAAGATCCGCGAAAGCCATCTCAGGCTCTACCATCCAAAACTCGGCTAAATGTCGAGTCGTATTGGAGTTTTCAGCTCTAAATGTAGGGCCAAAGGTATAGACTTTAGACATTGCTAAACAATATGACTCAACGTTTAATTGTCCAGATACAGTTAAAAATGACTCTTTACCAAAAAAGTCTTGGCTATAATCAACATCGCCTTTTTCGGTTAACGGTAAGTTATTTTGATCTAAGGTACTGACTCTAAACATTTCACCGGCACCTTCACAATCGCTTGCGGTGATAATTGGTGTATGGATCCAGTTAAAACCGTCGCCATGTAAATATCGATGTACCGCTTGCGCTAAGCAATTTCGGACTCGAGTGACGGCGCCAATGGCATTGGTTCTTGGTCGAAGATGAGCAACCGTTCTCAGATACTCCATCGTATGGGGCTTTGGTTGGATCGGGTAACTGGCGGGATCATCAACTAAACCATAAATAACAACTTCTTCAGCTTGTATTTCAAATTTTTGACCTTTCCCTTGGGATTCGACAAGTTTACCGGTAACCGATAAAGATGCGCCGGTAGTTACATTGAGGATTTCACTTTGGTAATTGGATAAATCATTTGGGGCAATGATTTGAATAGCGTCAAAGCAAGAGCCATCATGCAGGTTGATAAATGAAAAACCGGCTTTTGAGTCTTTTTTTGTTCTAACCCAACCTTTGACGGTGACAATTTCACCCGCCGACATTTTACCTGTTAATACTGTTGAAATGGCGCTGTAACCGCTCATTTTATACCTCAAGAATCTTGTGCCTAAAATCGACTAAATCAATAGATGATAAATAAAGGAATTAATAATAATTTGGATAGCGATTCTAACTCTCAATCTAATTGAATTCCAGCGTTTAAAGGCTCCTGTCTTAAGTATTTTGTTCAATTTATTGATTTAATTAATGAGTATTAAGCAAAAACTTAAGCCAATGTTAGACAAAATGGATTATTGCTACTATCTTCAGGTGGTTAGTGTAATTTAAACAGGCAAAATTAGTTACACTTTGCCATTTATTTAACCTGTACTTATCGATCTCATTGAGTATAATGTTCCAACAATTCAATGATGTATATGCTATGTCTAATAATAGTCTTCTACAATATCTCGAGTTTAGATATTGTGAGATAAATACAATAAGAGACGGTCGTTAAGCGTAAGGAAATTCTATGTACGAGTCGTATTACAAGCTATCTGGCAAACCATTTCAATTGACGCCGGATCCTTTCTTTTTTTATGGTAGTAGTACTCATAAACGAGCACTTGCCTATTTAAAATATGGTCTGTCGCAGGGCGAAGGTTTTATTGTTGTTACCGGCGATGTAGGTACTGGTAAAAGTACCCTAGTTCGTACGCTCTTTGATTCCCTAGACGGTAAAGATGATGTTGTTGCAGCAGAGTTAATTAATACTCAGCTGGATTCTATTGAGATATTAAGAATGGTGGCAGCATCATTTGGTTTAGCTCATAAAGATAACGAAAAAGCTTCATTAATTAAAAACCTAGAAAATTACTTTACCGCAAGAAGTCAAGAAGGCAAGCGTTGTATGCTTGTTGTAGATGAAGCACAAAATTTACCATTTGAAACCATTGAAGAGCTAAGAATGCTCTCTAATATGGTTTATGACGGAAGAACACTTTTACAAATATTTCTATTAGGTCAGTCAGAGTTTCGAGAAAACTTGAGAGCACCTAACTTAGAGCAGGTAAGACAAAGGGTAACCGCGTCTTATCACCTATCACATCTAGATGGTGAAGAAACTCAATCCTATATAGAACATAGATTAGGTAAAGTCGGATGGGATAACAATCCAGCGTTTACAGCCGAAGCTTTTCAGCTTATTTACGAATTCAGTTCGGGTGTACCAAGAATTATCAATAGTACCTGTGATCGATTACTGCTTTATGGATTTTTGGAAGAAAAGAATCGTATTGACGGCGAAATCGTTAAACTAGTTACCGAAGAAATAAATGATGAAAATGATGCTGGTAAAGATTCTGGACCGGTGCAACAAACAACAATGGCTCAAAGCCAAGGTTTACCTTCGGATGCTTCTCCAATGGATGTTCGAGTTCACAATCTAGAAAAAGAAATGGATGACCTTAAAAAGCGTTTTAGAAAAGAGCGTGACTTTATGAGAAAGATTATCGCGATTTCTTTGAATTTTGAAGATGATTAAATTGTAATTAATACTCGCTAATGAAAACAAAAAAGCCGTTCATTATGAACGGCTTTTTTGTTGGGTCATTAACTTTAGATTAACTTGAAGTAGTTTGCTCTTCGTTATCTTTTTCAGCCAATTTTTCCCATGCTCTCGTTTTAAAGCTCAGAAGTAAGATGATTACACCTACTGCAATACTAATTATGCTAATTTGCATGTATAGAGACGGCATTTGTTCGATATTGTTAGGATCGAAGCGACCAGCTAATAGCCCGGAAATAATGCTACCAATTGAATAAGTTAAAACAAAAATCCCCATCATTTGACCTGCAAAGCGACGCGGAGAAAGCTTGCTAACGGCACTTAACGCCACTGGGCTTAGACACAGCTCTCCAACGGTGTGGATGAAATAAGTGGTAATTAACCAATAAGGAGCAACTTTTAATCCTTTTGCTGCTAGCTGTGCGGCAAAGTACATTACAATAAATCCGCTAGCCATTATGATTAGTCCTGCGGCTGTTTTTAATCCGTATGAAGGGCTAACTAAACGTTTTGCTAAGTTGATCCAAAGCGCTGCAAAAAAGGGCGTTAGTACAACAATAAATATAGAATTTGCAGATTGAAACCAAGGCGTTGGAACTTCAAAAGTACCGATCATTCGATCCGTATAATTTTGAGCAAATAAATTTAAAGATGAACCCGCTTGCTCAAATCCTGACCAGAAGAAAGCCGATGCAATACAGACCAGAAAAAGAGCGCCTAATCGCTTTTTCTCATCAGGTGTTAAATTACCAAAAAAGAAAATTAAACCATAATAGAGAAAAAACACAAGCGTAAATAAAATAGCAACGTATTGTGCAACTACTACAGGATTAATAGTAAATGAGCCTTCTAATGCCGAGTAGGTAACAAAGATTATAGCCAATAAAGATATACCAATCACCATCCAAGTTTTCTTCTGAGCGGCTTCTGATAGCGGTAAAGGGGGTTTGTTTCCAATGCCACATAACTTGTACGTGGTTAATCGATATTGAATTAAACCTATCGCCATACCAACTGCGGCTGCGCCAAATGCCCAATGCCAACCACCGTTATCCATTAAATAACCAGTAACAAAATTACCAATAATGGAACCTATGTTGATCCCCATGTAATAAATAGCATAGCCACTATCTCTACGTTTATCTTCAGCACTGTATAGTTGACCAACCATCGCTCCGATATTCGGCTTTAATAAGCCTGTTCCAAGAATTACAAATATCAAACCAACAAAAAAAGCTCTATCGTCTGGGATGGTTAAAATGATGTGCCCGATCATTATGATGATGCCGCCATACCATATCGCTTTTTGAGCGCCAAATAATCGATCAGCTAACCAACCTCCAGGCAAACCCATAAAATAGACACTTCCAGTGTATAATCCGTAAATTGCCCCAGCGGTCATTACGGTTAACCCCATTCCACCT
Organism: Kangiella sp.; assembly: GCA_002733465.1. Taxonomy (GTDB): domain Bacteria; phylum Pseudomonadota; class Gammaproteobacteria; order Enterobacterales; family Kangiellaceae. The sequence continues at coordinate 14,367 of NVVT01000003.1, read as the reverse complement.
TCTTGTAACGCAGCCGTCATAAATAAAACTAGTAGCGCGCGCATACCGTAATAACTCATGCGTTCCCACATTTCAGTGTAAAATAGCGTGGTTAATCCTCCTGGCTGCCCTAAGAAATCTTTTATTTCAGGTTTATTCATAATTTGTCCTATCTTGTTATTATGGGTAGTATTGATGATCAGATTTATTTTTTATCCCCACTTTATAACCTTTTAATCTTTCTAAAACAAGTGAAGATTGAGTGAATAAGCAATTATTGACCGCTAGTATTAGTAAGTTAACAGAATTTACATTATTGGAATTGAGCTATACCGAAATTTGAAGGATAATTGCGTCTCCAAAATAGTCGGAGTACTCAATGAGTTTTTTAGCCTGTCGAATTTATAAAGAAAATGAAAACGTTGTTCATAAGCTAGAGCAACTAGAAATTGATCAGTTAAGTGAAGGCGATGTCCTAATCAAAGTCCATTACTCAGGAATTAATTATAAAGATGCGCTAGCCGCGACAGGTAAAGGTGCCATTTTGAAGCGGTTTCCACTCAATGGTGGAATTGATCTTGCCGGTGTTGTCGAATCTAGTAATGATGACCGGTTTAAGGCTGGCGATGAGGTTTTGGTCAACGGCTGTGGAATGGGGGAAAATCACGATGGAGGTTTATCTCAATATGCTCGGGTACCTGCGAATTGGGTTATACCGTTGCCTAAAGGATTGAGCTTAAAGGAAACTATGATTTTAGGAACTGCGGGATTTACTGCAGCTCTTGCGATTCATCGGATGTTAATCAATGATCAAACTCACGAGAAAGGACCTATTGCTGTTACCGGAGCAAGTGGCGGTGTCGGCAGTAATGCTATTAGCATATTGTCAGGGCTTGGATTCGAAACGGTTGCAATAAGTGGAAGAAGTGAGCATTACTCATTTATCGAATCTCTTGGTGCGACTAAAGTTTGTTCTGCGGAAACTCTCAATTTAAGTGAAAGACCATTAGATAAAGCACTGTTTGGTGGTGTTATAGACAATGTTGGAGGTCAATTATTGAGTAAATTAGTTGCCCATACCCAATTATGGGGAAATGTTGCAAGTATCGGTCTAGCGGATACCCATAAATATAATTCAACTGTTTTTCCTTTTATTTTACGAGGTGTGAGTATTCTTGGTGTCAGCTCGACTAATTGTCCAATGCCTCTCAGACGCAAAATATGGGAAAGATTAGGATTGGATCTCAAACCAAAATCACTCGAAAATATTTTAACCGAAGAAGTTAAATTATCAGATGTATCAAGTGTATTTAATGATTTACTCAACCGCAAAAAGCACGGGCGCGTGATAGTCAACTGCCTCGATTAACATGTTGTTTTAATCCGAAAATTTCATCACCAAACCTAACATAAGTATTAAAGAGTAAAAGAAGAGAAAGTGAAATGAAAAATCAATTGGCCAAAGTCGTAGATAAATTGAATAAAAGACCTGCATGGCTCAGGTATCGTTTATTGTCATTCGTTTTAGGTAAAACCATAAAATTTGTTGGTACGGCCGGAGTGAAATGTATTGATTTGTCTTCAAAACGTTCTATTTTTCAAATCAAAAATAAATCTAAAGTTAGAAATCATATAGGTACATTACATGCAGCAGCTTCAATGCTTGTTGCAGAAACGGCTACTGGCATGGCGGTAGCGATGCATATTCCAGATAATAAGGTTCCAGTTTTAAAAAATGTGTCGATTGATTATGTTAAACGCTCCACTGGCACTGTTAAAGCTACGGCCTTTTTAACGGATGAACAAATTACTTTATTACATTCTGATGACAAAGGGTCTTTTGTTGTAAAATGTGAAGTCATTGATGACGCTAACGTTGAACCTATAATTGCTAAACTTGATTGGGCTTGGACGTTAAAAAGGCGATCTTAAATAAAGAGAATGTGATTTGTTTAGTCATTTTTATAATCGGTACAAATAAATGAAAGTTTATCTTACTTCGTTAGGCTGCCGGCTCAATGAGGCTGAATTACAAACGTGGTCAAACGATTTTTCTCAATTCGGAATTTCTGTCGTTAGCGATCAAGCTGATGCTACTTTAATTGTCATCAATACTTGTGCTGTTACAGGTGAAGCTTCTAGAAAATCTCGACAAACTATTCGTAGGTATCATAGAAATAACCCAACGGCTAAGATAATTATCACGGGGTGTTATGCTTCATTGGAAAAAGAAGAGGCACAGGAACTTTTGGGTGTTGATCTTGTTGTATCCAATAAAGATAAAAGTAAGTTAGCTGAAAAAGCTAGAGAACTTTTAGAGTATAACGAAATGCCTTTTGCTGCCATTGAACCAGGATCATCAGCTTTATTTAGTAGGAATAAAGTAAGAGCATTTATTAAAGTTCAGGACGGATGTCGGTATCGATGCACTTATTGTATTGTAACCATTGCTCGTGGCGATGAAGTATCTAGAAGTATCGACGATATTATTGAAGAGATTAATCGCTTGGAAAAAGAAGGTATTCAAGAAATTGTTATTACCGGCGTGCATGTAGGTGGCTATGGTAGTGATATTGACCTTAGTCTTTATCAATTGGTTGAGGCTATATTGGAAAAATCTACTATTCCAAGGATCCGTTTTGCTTCGGTTGAACCTTGGGATCTACCGGATAATTTTTTCGAGCTATTTGAAAATAAAAGGTTAATGCCACATATGCATTTACCGATTCAAAGCGGTAGTAATAGAATACTGAGAAAAATGTCGCGTCGTTGTAAGTCGGAAACATTCTTGGCGCTTGTACAGAACGTAACAAAAACCATTCCAGAATTTAATTTTACAACCGATATTATTGTCGGTTTTCCTGATGAGTCAGATGAGGATTATTTGTTATCCTTAGATATAATCAGCCAGGCAAACTTTGGACATGTCCATATTTTTTCATATTCAAAAAGATCTGGAACTAAAGCTGCAGGATTACCGAATCAAATAGAGAGTCAAATAAAAAAGACAAGAAGTAAAAAGATGCACCTTGTAGCAGAAGAAGTGAAAATTAAACAGTTTCAGAATATGTTAGGTGTAACTTGTGATGTGCTATTTGAAGGTGAGGGGAGGGAAACAGGCAATGGTAACTATCGTTACTACGGATACACGCCAAACTATCACAAAGTGACAATGGAGCTACAAACGAAATATATATTAAACAACCAAATAATACCTTGTGAAATTACTAATATTATAGATGACACCTTACTTAACGTTGTCGCTTTAAAAGAACTGAATCATTTTTCAATATGTAAAGAATTTAATTCAATAAACGTTACACAAATCAGTTGAACAAAGCATTGCCAATAGCTAATTATTAAGATATAAATTCTTTAGATATTTCTTTTACTGATTTCATTTCTTCAACAAACAAATCATTAATCGCTTTAGCTTCATGGGTAATCCCATTTTGCTTCAATTCCGATTCATACTTATATGCTAATTCTTTTAACAATGGCACGCCACAATAAGCCGTTGCACCATGAATTTTATGAACTTCAGCTATAAGTTTACCCAGTTCATCATTTTTCAAAAAATGCGATATATTTCTTTCAGATTCTTCAAAACTTTGGATCAGCATTTTTAACATCTGTTTTGCTAAGTCCTCTTTGCCGTTCGAGTTTTTTAGGCTTAAACTCCAGTCAATTGAGCTCAGGGAGTTTTTATTTGCATTCGTAGAGGTAGGCTCTTCTACTGAAGTTTTAGTTTTATAAACTACGGCACTTTTTGTCCATTTTTGTATGTTTTTTCTTAAGTCATCTTGAGCAATAGGTTTGGTTAAAAAATCATCCATGCCAGATTGAATGATACGTTCTCTTTCGCCTTTAATCGCATGAGCGGTTAACGCGATTATTGGTATGCTAGAATTATGTTGATTAAGTATTCTAATTTCCTTGGTTGCGGCGATACCATCCATGCCGGGCATCTGTATATCCATAAAAATTAGATCGTAGTTGTAAGTTGAGGCTTTACGGACAGCTTTAGCGCCGCCATCAACGAAATCTGCTTTTAAATCAAAATCATCAACAAAGGCTTGTATCAACCTCAAGTTCGCATCATTATCGTCAACGCATAAAATCTTAAGTTCTTTTTGAACGAGTTTTGCTTTGCTCTTATTTTTAGTTAGCAGTAAACTTGTCTGGCCATGACTTAACCACTTAGACAAAGTTTCATAGGTTGAATTAAGCGTCAGCGGTTTTGATAAATGCTCATCATAACCCGACTCAATAAAAGTACGAATGACATGGTGATCATTAGAGTTAATTAATATGACCAGTGGGATTTCAAGTTTTTCTACTATTTTTTTAAGTTGCTTCAACGGTTGATTGTTAGGTGCGTAACCTCCAACAATGATTAGATGAATATCTTTTTCTAGTCGCTTAGACTTAGTCACCAGCAACTCTAGATTCTCAATACTATTAGCTGTCTCAATTTGAGTGCCTAATTGATTGAGTAAATATTTTGTTGCTAACTGAGATAGGTTGTTTGCATCGTGAAATAGAATTTTTTTGCCAGGAAATCCGAATGCGGTTACAGGCTCAGCGTTCAAATCTTTTGCTAGTTCGAGTGTGAACCAAAAGGTGGAACCAATATTTTCTTGGCTATCTAGTCCGATTTTACCTTTCATCGATTCTATTAGTTTTTTAGAAATAACTAAGCCTAAACCAGTACCTCCAAACCGTCTGGTCGTCGTAGTATCTGCTTGAGTAAATGCTTGAAATAATATCTTTTGTTGTTTTTCATTTAAACCAATACCAGTATCACTAATATTAAACTTTAACCTAACTCGACTGTCAGATTGATTTTCGAGCATGACGCGAACTTGAATGGTCCCCTTTTCTGTGAATTTTATCGCGTTGGCGCAAAGGTTATTTAAAATCTGTGAAATACGACCTGCGTCGCCTAACAAATTTTTGGGTACATCTTCATAAACAATGCCAATAATCTCCAAATTTTTAGCTTGTGCACTTGGAGCTAACAATGCCAAAGTATCATCAATACAATTTGTGAGGTTTAGAGAACGCTGTTCCATATTCATTTTGCCAGCTTCAATTTTAGAAAAATCCAAAATATCATCAATTATTTTTAACAAACCTGCTGATGAATTACTAATCGTTTGCAAATGTAATTTTTGTTTTTCATTTAACGGCGTCTTTAAAAGCAAATTTGTAAACCCAATCACTCCATTCATTGGTGTTCTTATTTCATGACTCATATTCGCTAAAAATTCAGATTTAACTCGGCTAGAGGCAATTGCTTCTTTACGGGCTATATTCAATTCAACATTTTGTTCTTCAAGTGCTGTATTTGTCGAATTTATATCGGCTGTTGCCTGTTCGATTGCTACTTGCATTTCTTCCCGCGCTTCAAAAAGAGAATCACTCATACTGTTAAAACCATTCACTAATGTTTGTAATTCACCACTAGCGTTAGATTGTATTTGAACGTTTAGTTGGCCTTCTTTTATACGTTTAACAGCATTGGCTAATAAAATGATGGGAGTTGTAATATTACGAGCCATATTTTGCGCCAAAATAGCACCAAGAATCAAACCCAAAAATAATATAATGGTGGCCGTTATAATTGTCTGATACTGCCTTAAACTAATATTTTGATGAGTAAAATAAACCGCGATGTAGCCGATAGGTATCAAGGAAATATGGTTTTTTGATAACTCGATTAATGACTCTCTTGGATCCAAATTGTTTTGGCTAAATATTGGCGTGCGGATTAAAATGCCGCCATCCAAAATTTCAGTTTCGGTTAGAGATAAAGGCGTTTCATTTTTTCCCGAAAGTGCAAGTACAAGCGCTTTTGTACCTGAACTGGCTAACAGTAGATTTTGTTTATTATAGATTGCCACTGCTAGAATATCTTGATCACCATCTCTTGCCGAGGTGACTAATTTAACCAATGCATGATTATTTGCAGATAACACCGCAAACTCAGAAGTTTGCGCAAGATATTTAGCCACGGTTAATCCTCTAACTTCAAGATTGGTATTTAAATCTTGAATACGAGTGGTAACAAAATAGGCGCCCATAATGAAGGCAACTAATGCCGTAGGAATAACGGCTAATAATATAACTCTGGCTCTAATGCCCCATTCATTCATAATCAAACCGCTTTATTGGTTGTGTTTCATTATCTGTTAATTTATTTGTCTGACTTCTTTGACTGGTTTTTTATTTAACTGGTTAATTTTAGCATCGACTAATAGTTCTAATTGGTTTTCATCAAGATTTTTATAATTGAAATTTTGAGCTATCTGTTGATTGATAAAAACTGAAAACTTTTCCAAATAGTCAGGTTCCTTGTACTTACCACTCGCAAAATATTGATTGATCACTTTAATTGACTCGCTGATTAATTCACTTTCACTTGAATAGACACTCGCTAGTGCACCAATTTCGCCATGAAGTTTGCGATTACCGATCATTGGTATATTTGATTGAAAACTACAGGGTAGGAGCAATTCAATTTTTTGACGAGTAAATTGTTGAGGGTTATCGAGAAGTGTTAAAAATCCATCTTGAGGTGATAGACTATTAAAATAGGCAACGGGAGAATCTTGATTTTGCAAAATTTTGAAATGAATTGAAAAATCTTGTCGAGCGACTTCTGTTTTATATTGCTCTATATGATATCGAGATAACATGCCAAGTAAAAGGTAGATGTTTTTATTTTCGGGCTTGATTGCTTCAGCTAATGCTAACTGATGAGACAATGGTTGTTCACGGTAAATTCCAGATAACTGAAAACCTAAGTCTGAATAAATTTTTCTCATCCGATCCAGAGTTACTCTGGGAGTGTTAAGTGAAAATACTGGAATGTCAGTTCGAGATGCCAATATTTGTAACATGACATTTTTGCCGATGGTTATCGCAAAATCTTTATTTAACCTTAAATAATTATCAATTTCGAAAGGTAATTTATTGTTCAAATTATAGACATTTACCAATAAATCAGGATTAAGTTCAGATAATTGGTTTTTTAGCTCACTAGGTAGGTTAGAAAAGTATTGTTGGTTGCCAGTAGCCGTATCGTTAGCAATGACTTGATCAGAATAATAGTAGATCCCAATTTTCTTATTTTCTAGGCGTAAGCTACTAACCGTTTTTGCATTTAGGTGGGCTGAGATAACAACTACTACAACGACTATCAGAAGGGATAAAAACTTGAGTTTAGATAAAGTGCAGAGCATAACTTAAAGAGGCATTCCTTAGATTTTTCATTTATTTAGATATAACTATTTTTCTAGGCTCATAGAAGCTAATTTTTCGGTATTTTGCTAACACAGTATATCCCTATACTGCCATAAAGACAGATAATAGTGTAAAATTGCGTCGATTTTTTAATAAGAGTATTTTTGTAAATGGCAAAACGTAGGAATAGCCGTGGTCGCTCACGTAGAGCAAAACCACTTCCAACCGAACCGATAAATTTAACCATTCTATCACTTTCACATGAAGGTAGAGGTGTCGGAAAATGTGACGGCAAGACCGTTTTTGTTGATGGCGCGTTGAGAGATGAGCAGGTCACTGCAAAAATCACTTTTCAAAGGGGTAAATTTGATGAAGCCTGCGCCATTACCATTGAAAACCCCAATTCTGACCGTGTATCTCCACCTTGTCTGCATTATGGCAACTGTGGTGGATGTAGCATGCAACACCTATCTAATAGCGCACAAATTTTACACAAACAATCAATATTAGAAGAACAACTAGCCCATTTTGCATCAACTAAACCAAAAGAGTGGTTGCAACCGCTTCAAGCGGATTTATTAGCTTACCGACGAAAAGCAAGGTTAGGTGTCCGATATGTCAGTAAAAAGGAAAAGACGCTGATTGGTTTCAGAGAGAAATATTCTAACTTTTTAGCGGACATAGAAAGTTGTGTGGTGCTTGATAAACGTGTCGATGCGATATTAATGCCGATGAGTCATTTGATTGATGAAATGGATACTCGTCAATTTATACCTCAAATAGAGGTGACATGTGGTGACGATTCAGTTGCCATTATTGTTCGACATTTACAGCCTTTAACTGAAAAAGACCGGGGGTTGTGGTTGTCCTTTGGGCAACAACAACAAATTATTGTATTTTTGCAATCTAAAGGGCCCAAAACCGTCACAAGGTTGTGGCCAATTGAAGATAAAGATGCAGTGTTGAGCTATAAACTACCAGAATTTGATTTAGAGATGTTGATGGAACCCCTTGATTTTTCACAGGTGAACGCTAGCATCAATCGTAAAATGATCCCTTTAGCAATAGAATTACTAGATTTGAAACCTGAAGATGAGGTGCTCGATTTGTTTTGTGGATTAGGTAACTTCACCTTGCCTCTCGCCAAGAACGTAAAACGAGCAGTAGGTGTTGAAGGTGTAATTGATATGGTAGATCGAGCAACAATGAATGCAAAACATAACGGTCTGACTAATGTTGAGTTTTATCAAGCAGATTTGGCCGGTGATTTAACCGATCAACCATGGATATCTTATAATTTTAACAAAGTGCTAATTGATCCTGCAAGAAGTGGTGCTTTAGAGGTTATTCCGAATATTGTTAAATTTGCGCCAGAGCGAATTGTGTATGTATCTTGTAATCCATCAACTTTAGCTAGAGATACCGGAGAATTAGTTAAATCCGGATATGAATTGATCAAAGCGGGCGTTATGGATATGTTTCCGCACACTAGTCATGTTGAATCAATCGCTCTTTTTGTAAAAAAGAAATAGCTATGGTTCAAATTACAAACTTAAAACCGCCTGAAAGTTTCTTTGAAGAGAGCTGTATCGTTTGGTGCCTACAATCTTTTTCGCAATCTGAAAATTTTGATCCTGTTCAATTTGAAGCTCTCATTTCACTTTTAAAAAATAACATTGATCCTAAAGATAAACATTTAGTAAAACTAAGCAATATTGCTTTTGAACAAGCAATCATCTTAGTGGAATTAAATGTTGATGCTGAAACGCTAATTGCTGCAATGCTTTATCCTTTTGTTAATTCGATGAATGTTGATTTAAAAGACGTCGGTGAGCATTTGTCTGTAGTTGTAGAAGAACGTGTAAAAGGCGTTATTCTTTTAGATGGTATGCGCGGTTTGCAATCAGAGCGAGCAAAAAATAGTGACGGATTGCAAGTTGAAAATTTGAGAAAAATGTTGCTTGTAATGGTTGATGACGTGATGGTTGTTTTAATCAAGTTGGCTGAGCGACTAGTTAACCTGCGAATGGTTAAAAATGACCAAGCAGTTCGACAATTCTGTGCAAAAGAAATTAATGATGTTTATGCGCCTTTGGCAAATAGGTTAGGTGTTGGTCAATTAAAATGGGAAATGGAAGATTTATCCTTTCGATATTTGCATCCAAAAGAATACAAAAATATTGCAAAGTATCTATCCGAAAAACGCTTGGCACGTGAGGTTTATGTCAATGAAGTTTTAGCAACTATTGATAGAAAATTAACAGCCATTGGCGTTGCAAGTGATCTCATGGGACGAGCAAAGCATATCTATAGTATATGGAAAAAAATGCAACGAAAAAAAGTTGGTTTTGAAGAAATATATGACGTTCGAGCGGTTAGAGTTTTAGTCGATAAAGTTCAAGATTGTTATTCTGTTTTGGGTGTTGTTCATGGGGAATGGAAACATATTCCGAAAGAGTTTGATGATTATGTCGCAACGCCTAAAGAAAATGGCTATCGCTCATTACATACGGCTGTAATTGGACCAGAAGGTAAAACTCTAGAGATCCAAATTCGAACTCATGAAATGCATCAGGAATCTGAATTAGGAGTCGCAGCTCATTGGCAATATAAAGAAGCCGATTCAGGAAAGGCCGGTGGCTACGATGCGAAAATTGCATGGCTACGGCAAATACTAGAATGGCAAGATGAAGTAACGGACTCTGCACAATTGGCAGCCGATTTCAAAAATCAAATATTTGAAGAACGAATATATGTTTTCACACCCTTGGGTAAATTAATTGATTTACCGCAAGGCTCTACGCCTGTCGACTTTGCTTACCGCGTACACACTGATGTTGGTCATAGATGTCGGGGAGCAAAAGCGAATGGAAGAATTATTCCGTTAACGGAGGCTTTAGAAACAGGGCAAAGAATTGAAATATTGACCAGTAAATCCGGTGAGCCAAGCCGTGATTGGTTGAGTGAGCATAGCGGTTATATAAAGTCTCAGCAGGCAAAAAGCAAAGTTCACCAATGGTTTAAACGTCAGGATAAAGAAAAAAACATTAACGCAGGTAGAGTCCAATTAGAGAGTGAGTTAAAAAAGAACGGGTTAGAAAAAGTTTTATCAAAAACTGAGTTTCTATTGGTTATAAAGCAGTTTAATTTTTCTAGCAAAGATGAACTTTATGCCGCAATTGGTTCTGGTGATAAAGGAATTCATCAGGTCATTAATTCTATTCGAAATAACTTCGCGGAAAATATCGTAATTGATAGAAATACCGTGCTTAATCGCAAACCAAAATTGGTTAAGAGATCTGCCTCGAGTGATATCTTGGTTGAAGGTGTTGGTAACCTTTTAACCCGTATGGCTTCTTGTTGTAAGCCGGTTCCAGGAGATGAAATTTGTGGATACATAACCTTAGGCAGAGGCATAATGATCCACCGTTGCGATTGTCGTTATCTTTTGGCGTCAAAAAGTCGTTCGCCAGAAAAAATATTACAGGTATCCTGGACAAATCAAGTCAACAARAGTTATTTAATTGATCTCATTATTATGGCTTATGACCGTAAGGGCTTGTTAAGTGATGTTACTGCGTTACTTTCACATGAAAAAATAAGTGTCACATCTCTTAATACCAAAGTAAGCCAAAAGAAACTAGAAGTAAAAATAGATATACAAGTACAAGTTAATAATCTGGAAGTTGTCTCAAGGCTGATTACTTTGCTTGAACAACTCAATAATATTATCGAAGTTAAACGGAGTCGAGTGTAGTTAGGCAAAGGTAGAAGCGAAACTGCGATGAGTAAAGTGACTATAGGTAAAATAACCATGAGTAAAACGGCAAACGATAGTATTGAAAAATTAATCGAGATAATGGGCAAGTTACGAACGCCTGAAACAGGATGTCCATGGGATCTTGAACAGGATTACTCCAGCATTTTACCTTACACAATAGAAGAAGTGTATGAGGTTGCCGATGCTATTGAACGCTCTGATTTTGATGATTTAAAAGGCGAGCTTGGCGATTTGCTTTTTCAAATTATTTTTTATGCACAGCTTGCAAAAGAAGAAGGGCGTTTTGAATTTAGTGATGTTGTGGATGGAATCTGTCAAAAACTTATTACTCGACACCCACATGTGTTTGATGAAGATTACGATGAGAATATAGAGGATGCCAACGATGTTTTAAAACGTTGGGAGGATCAAAAACAAATTGAAAGAGAGGCTAAATTAGTTGGTCGTAATTCACGCGATACAAAATCCAGTTTACTAGACGACATACCTAAAGTTTTACCAGAACTAAAACGAGCGCAAAAAATTCAAACCAGAGTTTCTAAACAAGGGTTTGATTGGCCTGATGTATCACATGTGTGGGAAAAATTGAATGAAGAATCTGCAGAAGTTAAACAAGCTGTCAAAGAAAATAACCTAGAAGATATTGAAGATGAGATAGGTGATCTTTTATTCGTTTGTGTCAACTTGGCAAGACACTATAACTTAGACGCTGAACAGGCGTTACGCAAAGCTAATCAAAAATTCGAAAAGCGTTTTAGAAAAGTTGAAGAGCTAGCCAATGATTCAATTTCAAACTTTACTCTAGATCAACTTGAAGCTTTTTGGAAATGTGCAAAAGAGTTAACCAAAAGCTAAAAACACGCTATCTTACTAATTTATATCAAATAATTAGTAGTCAAAGTTTTACGTTTCCTAAAAGTGAGCCACTTTACTTTTTAAGATCTAAACTAAGGCAATAGGTGAACTTATTCGAAAACACACATAAAGCGGCATAAGAACGAACAAGCCAATAAAACCAAAAATAATTACATAAAGTTCACTTCTCCCAGGCTCTTAAATACTGCGGCCAATCGAGCCCGCTATTATAAACGTGATAGACGAACAGAAAGTGGTGTTTATACTCATTATTACACCACATATATTGGCGCATACGAGAAAATCCATCGCACAGGCGGTGGTAAATCCTCCTTAACCGAGCATAAAGTCACCATTGGTAATATTGTCATAACGGATCGAAGTGACGGAACGGATGCAGAAAATTACCTGCATAAAGATCACCTTGGAAGTACCATTTCTGTGACGGATAAAGTCGGCAGTGTGGTACAGCAATTTACTTACGATCCTTGGGGCAAACAAACCAAAATTTATCAGACCGCTAGCTTTTTAAATATGACCTTTAATCAACCGACTAATCGGGGGTATACTGGTCATGAGCATATTGATGGATTGGATATCATTCATATGAATGGTCGCATTTATGATGCGAACATTGGCCGGTTTATGCAGGCTGATCCAAATATTCAAAGTCCTGGAAATTTTCAGAATTATAATCGTTATAGTTATGTTCTGAATAATCCGTTGAGTATGACCGACCCGAGTGGTTTCTTTTTTCATAAGCTGATTAGGTCTGTCAGAAAACATTGGAAACAAATAGTCTCAATATACCTAACAGCCACATTTGGACCACTAGGCTCTTTTTTTGGAGGTTATTTAACTACTGGATCGCTACGTGCTGGATTCATAGGAGCGCTACTACCAACAGGTGATTTTGGCTTAGTTGYCAGCGGACTAATCGGCGGTGTTTCAAGTTTACTCCAAGGAGGTAAATTTGGCCGAGGTTTTGTGTCGGCTGGCATAGGGAATGCGCTCGGTGGTATGATGAAAGGCGTGAAATCTAATTGGGGTAAAGTCCTGGCTTCGGCTGTAGTTGGTGGTACGGTTTCTAGAATTTCGGGTGGTAAGTTTGCAAATGGCGCTTATAGTGCCGCGTTTGCTACTGTTTTGAGGCTGGATTGGGGTGAAGGATCCGTTCGGATTAGCGGTAGTATGGAAGGTGGCAATGAAAATAAAGGTAGTAGCGCGCCTGAATCTCGAATACTAAAAAATGAAGATCATAGCTCAATACCTAATGACGGCTATGACTCTAGAGAAGATGCAGCAAAAGCAGGTCTTAAATTAGCTAGAGAAATCGGTTTGGACTCATCGGAATTTGGGGGTGGAATTTTGAATGTTGAAGGAAGATATTTTTTTACAAACCCAGTAACACAGGGTAAAGGCTTTAGTTTTGCTGCAGAAGTCATTGTGCCTAGTGGAGCGACATTAGATAGTATATTTCATACTCATCCAAAAGGCGTTCATGCTAATTTATTCTCTGCCGATGACACTAACTATTCTGAATCTGAAGGTGTCATTTCATTTATTGGCATACACTCTAACAGGTCAATACGATATTATAATCCTTCTACTATGAGACCTCGAACAATCAATAGAATTAGAAATTTGTCCAAAGGAAGGTGGTTATGTTCAAAATGTTTCTAAAAATATTAATTTGTAGTTGTTTTATTTTATCCACTCGGTCTATTGCAGATACATCGGTATTAGTTTCAAGTGAGTCAGTTTACTTTTCGCGTAATGTTTTTGTCGGATCGGATAGAGACATGCCTATTTTTTCTAATTATAGGATTGCGATAGAACCCAGTTTTTATTCAGGAAAGTTGGTTACTCCAATAACAATTGATTCTGCGCTCGATGAGTTACGTAAAATGTTTCCAAACTGGTACTTGCACGCGTTACTCAAAGGAAAAGGTGATGATGAATGTAATGTTTCAGTTAATAATTTAGCCGTATCGCATGATATTGACTCATGGATATGGATTAATTGGTTTGAACCAGGTGATAGTAATTTAAGAAAAGAATTTTTGCGAAATAAATTAACTAAGAAAATTTACATACTTAATTCTCTTCAATTCGCTTTTTGCGATTTTTTAAGGTCAGGTAATAAAAATGGATCAGAAGGTATACTGTTAGAATATTCAATTTTAGAAAATAAATAAAAACAACTCGAAACGGAAGAAATCATGGGGTCAAATCAGTATATTCCAAAATAGAAATGAGCATGAAGTGGGTAAATTCAATTAAGCGTATATTTTATCCTGCTCAAAGATGATTTTAAAAAAAACATGGGGGTAGGTTTTACAATGTCTAAGCAATAAGCTAAAAATATAAACAACATGACCAGAGGCACTCGAATAGAATACGAAGGTGATCTGTCAACACTATTCGGGACACTCAATTACACAACTTTTTGCATAGCTTCATAATCAACGGGTGACCAATAGTCATTAGTTGAGTGAAGTCTT